>JAHHHN010000010.1 GCA_019359325.1 Mojavia pulchra JT2-VF2
CCACACTGAACCCATCCCGAACTCAGAGGTGAAACGCTGCTGCGGCCACGATAGTTTAGGGGTAGCCCTACGCAAAAATAGCTCGATGCCAGGTTTGTTATTTCAAATACCCAGACTATGCCACTGTCATAGTCTGGGTGTTTTACTTATTGTGGATAATAGCAATTAGGGCTAAAAGTAGCGAGCTAAGTCTTACTACAGAACGGAAGCAATTTTTGTCATATCGTGTCCGGCTAAAGACTTATCATTATTGTAGAGAGCAGCAATAAGATTAAATCTCAAAAATTTATAGTCTGTGGCAATATGCTGTAGGTACAGCACAAGAATTTGCATTCTAGGAAATACGAATGAACCGCTCGAAAATAGTTGCTATTATTACAGGTGCGATTTCTATTCTCTTAGCGATCGCCTACTTAATTATCGTACAGTTGCTGGACTACCGGGACATGAAACCCGCCCCCATCAGCCAACTTAATCAACCACCAGCAATCGTTGCTTATAGTTGGCAGATTGAAAAAATTACCCAATTATAAATTACAGGCGTTGCAGAACAAAATCCAAATTCAGCAATGCCGAATTTTACAGCATTACAAAATATTGGTGATGATCAGCAGCATTTTTAATTGCTTAAACTGTATAAATTTACATCAGCTAGCGAGATAACTGCGTACCTGCTCCTCGTGCTGTCGTAGGAGTTTTAGCGCTTTTGATTCTATCTGTCGCACCCGTTCTCGACTGATGCCCATACGCTGACCAATCTGTGCTAAAGAAAATTCATTACCATCGATTAGACCAAAACGTAAAGTTAATATTTCTCGCTGTTGAGGAGAGAGTTTTGCTAACAAATTTTGTATATCCTGGTGCAGGGATTGCTCAACAGCGTAGGCTTCTGGAGAGAGTCCATGATCCTCCAGCGTATCCTGCAATACTGCATCTTGCTGTTCTCCAACTCGGATCTCTAGGGAGATGGGTTGACGTGCCAAGCGTAAACACTCTCGAATTTCACTAGTTGTTAAAGATAAGGCTATTGCAATTTCACTAGAGGTAGGAATACGTCCCAACTGTTGGGATAATTCTCGTTGCGCTCGCTTGATTTTATTCAGTTTATCAAAGACGTGAATGGGTAACCGGATAGCACGTCCTTTTTGAGATATCGCTCGTGTAATTCCTTGCCGAATCCACCAGTAAGCGTAGGTAGAAAACTTATAGCCAAGAGCAGGATCAAATTTTTCCACACCCCGCTCTAAACCTAAAGTACCTTCTTGAATTACATCTAAAAATTCTAGATTTCGTTTCTGATATTTCTTAGCTATTGCAACCACTAATCGGAGATTAGCTTGAATCATTCTGCGCTTGGCTTGCTGCCCTCGATTTATTTGTTGTTGCAATACTTCAACACTTAAATTTATTTGAGCAGCCCATTCTTGCAGTGTGGGTTCTTGTTTCAAGTTCACAGCCATTTCATCCTTGGCTGCCAATAAATGCATCATCTGCTGTACTTGATGGGCAAGAATAATTTCTTCCTCATCAGTTAACAAAGGTATCCGCCCAATCTCTTGCAAATAAGCACGCACGATATCATCTGTAGTTATTGATGTACTATCTGTGTTGTGAACTGCTGTATTTGGAGAATTGGTATTAGTCATAATTATTTGCAACTCCGTCACATTAGCTTTAGTCTTCAGGGTCAGTCATTGCAGATTTATTTAACTTTGGCGCTCAATCGTAGTCCATTTCAATTTCTCCAGTTGCAAATTTTTCTTGAACCAATGTTCTGTAAAGTTCAAGTTCTTCAACAGAAACCTTTTGGTCTGCAAACATATAAGCTTGGACATCATTAACTTCCTGCTGAGATATTTTGCCGTCAGCAACAGCGTTTTGAATCAGAGTTTTGAGTTTTTCCAATTCTTGGAGTTCTTGAGATGAAAGTTCATAACTATTAAAGCGTGTAATTTTCATTAATATCTCTCCTGCTAGGCTGAAAAATGAAGCTATTGCTGTGATTAGCTTGAGTTTTGACTAGCATTTGCAGATAATACAGTAGATTGCAGGTTAAATTTGAGGCTTTGTCCATCGCGGCAGATTTGAAGTTTTAGCCTGCTGCCAACAGCATAATTTTCTACGCTTTCTTGCAGTTTGTGCGGGTTACTAATTGGTTGGTTGTTCGCTTTCACAATTACATCACCTGTATAGATACCAACTGTTGCGGCAGCAGATTGCCGTATAACTTTAAGTAGAAGTATACCCAGAGATTCACTGATACTAACGGGATAGTAGAAGTCAGCGTTAATTCTTTGTTTCACCTCTGGTGTGAGTGTTACCATTTGAATGCCCAGATTCGGCACGACAATGTAGTTAGTGCGTCCATCAGCCATCCCTGCCTCAAAATCAGAGCCACCTGTAGCGCTAATTATGGTGTAAGTACCAGTATGATCCAATCCCAGGAAATTCTTAATTGCGATCGCCCAGACTTTAGTTTGAGTATAATTACTAAAACAGTTATTAATATTTGATACAAAATTTTTCACTGTGCGTGTGGGTTTAATACGCACTGCCCTAAAGCTTACTAGATTAAATACTGTAGTAATAAACTTAGGATAATTAGCAGCAGCTAAGTTTGCAGATGGTTGATTTGGTTGAGACGACAGGGAATGCTGCGGTTGCAAACGCAGATTTAAAGCTGTGATTCCTGTACCTACCAGAATTAATCCGAAATAAGTTAAAGAACGTTTCCAAGTATTTGGCTGTGGTGGGTCAGGTCGTGGCACTAGTGAATTGAAATCCAAATCTGCCATCGGATCGAATTATTTTAAAATTCGTACTCTACTGATTTAATAACCTAGAATTGCTATTTTAAATAATATTTTTTGTTTCTTTTAATTTCAAGTTCCGATTTTTGGCATTTGATGCACTCATTCTGGTCTGGCGCTCAGGAATCGGGAGTTCTGAGTAATAATTTCTCCCCGTGTCCTCTTGTCCCCAATCTCCAACCCCCAGCTCCTACAACTTATAAGCACAGAAGCTTGGAAATTGCAGATACCAATTCAACGGGATCAATGGGTTTAGCTAAATGCATCTGAAAACCTGCTAATAAAGCCAGCTGCTGATTTATTTCACCTGCATAAGCAGTCAAAGCGATCGCTGGAATCTGTCCTCCTGCACTTGCTGGTAAAGTTCGGACTCTCTGCATTAACATATAGCCATCCATACCAGGCATACCAATATCACTAAGTAATAAGTTTGGCTTTGCCGTTTTTAGTTTTTCCAAAAATTCCACCGCGGAAGCCACTACAGTTACTTCTGCTGCGTACTCATTGAGTACGCAGGCGAGCAATTCGCGCATATCAGCTTCGTCATCCACTGCCAGAATTTTAATTCCTTGCAAATTGATACTAGTACTCGGTCTTCCACTGTCTCTAGTTATAACTGGGAAATTTGCCAAAAGAGGCAATTGAACCGTGAATGTTGCGCCCATACCTTCTCCTGGGCTATCAGCCTGCACAGTGCCACCATGAAGATCGACTAAATGGCGTACAATTGCTAAACCTAAACCTAAACCGCCAAATTTTCGCGTTGTAGCACTATCGGCTTGGCGGAAGGAATCAAATACATAAGGTAAAAAACTAGGTTTTATTCCCTGGCCTGTGTCAGTCACCTGAATTTGAGCATAGGAGTCAACCTGCTTCAATTTAATTTCTACCAGTCCTCCAATGGGGCTGAACTTGACCGCATTAGAAAGCAAGTTCCACACTATTTGCTGCAAGCGGTTGGGATCACCTGCTATTTGCCCCACATTAGGCTCCAGTAAAATTTGGATTTGAATTGATTTAGCTTCTGCTGATAAACGCACTGTTTCCAGCGCCGCCTGAATAGTAGCTGCTATGTCAATGGTGGAGATATTTAAGTTAAGTTTTCCTTGTAAAATTCGTGAGAGATCCAGTAAATCTTCAATCAACTGAGCTTGCAGTTTGGCGTTGCGTTCAATTGTTTCCAAGGCACGCAAAGTCATCGTTTCATCAAACTTATGGCTTTGTAGTAATCTAGCCCACCCCAAAATAGGATTTAAGGGAGAACGCAATTCATGGGACAGAACAGCCAAAAATTCATCCTTGATGCGGTTAGCTTCTTGGGCCTGAGAATAAAGCCGAGCATTATCCACTGCTAAAGCTGTACGACGAGCGAGATCCTTAGCCAAAGACAAATCAACTAAACTATAGTGTCGCCCTGACTCTGCAGTAATCAGAGTTATCGTTCCTAGTAACCGTCCTCGTGCTATCAGTGGCACACAAATATAAAATTTGTATTCAAAGCTACGAAGAGCTTGTAAATGTTCAGTATCTTCAGCAGCCGCAACTAATATTGAGTCTAGAATTTCGTTGGTAATCAGTTCTGGTTTTCCAGTTTGGATAACGCGAACTGCACCTAATGATTGATGAGTTGCATAACGCCGTCTCAATTCTTGGGACAACTTGACTTTTTCTGGATCTTGATGATGAATTGCTAGGCACTGCAACTTACCATCGTCATTTAGTAAATCAACGGCACACCAATCTGCTACCTGAGGCACAGCTAGATGGCTTAAACTGGTCAAGGTGGTTTTGTAATCGAGTGAATTGGCTAGTACACGACTGGCTTCAGCCAAAAACCTTGCCCGCTGTTCAGCCGCCTCAGCTTCTGCCCGTGCTAGTTGTTCACGCATCAATAGTTCGTTTCGGTCTGCTTCCGCTTGCTTGCGCTCGGTAATGTCTCGAATAATACTTAAGACAACTTTTTTTTGCTCAATAATAGCGCTTTGAGAACTGACCTCTACAGGAAAAAAGCTGCCATCTTTGCGAAGATGCACAGTCTCAAATAAAATACCGTACTGACTTGCTTGCTCAAATTGCTGAGTCAAGATTGTCTGAGTTTCTGGAGCTCTTAAATCTGCAATTTTCAGCGCCAGCAACTCCGTGCGGTCATAACCATAGGCTTTCACGGCTGCTTCATTCGCTTCCAGAATTTGACCATCACTCCCTAGTGATAAAACAATATCACGGCTGTGTTGCGATAGTAGCTGATAATGTCTTAATCCTGCTTCAACTTGTTTGCGTTGTGTGATGTCTAGCGAAACTCCGATGACTCGTTGTGCCTGTCCATCTGAGTCAAAGTATACTTTACCTTGGCTGTTAAGCCACCGTGCCTCTCCATCTGGAGTTATTACTCGATATTCTTGAAAAAAAGCCTCTTCACCGGCGATCGCCCTAGTGAATGCCTGTTGAAAAATAGGCAAATCATCTGGATGCACAGCCAAAAGAAAATTTTCTGAGGTGCCAGATTTTATTCCCCAAAGGCTTTCTGCATTCTCAGAACAAACCACTTGGTCGGTTTTTAAGTTAATGTCCCAGGCAATTGCTTGAGCAGAAGTAAGAGCAACTTGCAATCGTTCTTCGGTTTCTCGTAGCGCCTGCTCAGATTTGTTGTAGGCTATCTCTGCCTGTGTGCGTTCCAATATTTCCTGAGACAATCGTTGCAGGGCAACTGCCATATCTGCACGGGTAGCGTTGTCAGTTGCTAACAGTTTTTCAATCTCATCTTCAATAGAGCGAGTTGAGGGCTGCACTAAAAACTCGTCAAATTCATCACCTGTAGCGATGAATGCAGTTTGCTCACTCCAGCAATTTTGACCAAACAACTTGGAACAAAAGCCGGCAAACTTTCCTGCCATAATGTTACTACCCCAACAGACACCCAATGCTCGCTGGTAGCGTCCTTCCCAACTGTTTTTTATCCGAAAGTGACACTTTTGCTGTACTGTATCCACTGACAGCAGTTGCATTTCTCCCCATCCGGCTGCGATCGCCATTTTTGCCAAGGCTGCAAATCCTGCTGCAAAACTGTCATATTGGGAAATAATTTGCCAGTCTATCTCAACGCTTTTGCGCCCCTCACTCTGGAGTGCCAAGGCAAACCTTTGTGTTCCCACCATCGCCTGGAACGCTGACATCAAACTAGCAACAGTGTTATCAAGCCACATTAGAATCGCAGGAAATTTCTCAATGGTAAAAACTCCCTGCTCTAATTGCCACTCTATTTCGCACCCAGATACTTGGATTTGAGGAACCTGCTGTTTTCCTAGAGAAGTTTGTAGATTCTCTAGCAATCCAGACGTGTTTTGACATAATTGCCGATGTTGTTCTAACTGCTCTAACTCAACAACTCGTTGGCGTAGGAATGCCAGTTCTTTAATTAATTCTTCTTTTGGCTTGTCTGTGTCAAGCATGTTGCTAGTTGCTCTTAAGGTCTTTAACGGTACATCTGCTAACAGAATGAATGATATAGGATTCATATCTGATTTTTAAAATATATGTAGAAATATACGTAGGGCGGGCATTACCCACTTAGTACTTGAGTAAAATCAATTAAAAAAATAATAAATAAGTTATTGTAATTGGTAATTACTAATTCGTAATTAAATACGGTTGATAAAAAGTGATCTAACAACGGTTGCGCAATTTCAGGTGCTGCTATATTTGTATAGCCCAAAAGTTACTGAGATTAAACAATATTTACCGGATAATTGTCTATACTTTGCGCTAAGTCTTAGTTTATTTATAATTTGGCGATCGCTTGCCTACAAATCTGAAGTAAGTTCAGGTTTGGGCTTTATATGGGCAATCTGCTGTATATTCGGCTTCATGGGGCACTTAGGCAAGGTTCAATTCGTCACCATTAGCCATGATGGGTAAATCCTGGTTCACAGAACTGTTAAAACCGGGAATATTTCTAACAAAGCAATTACAATGTGGCAAGTAATGTCGGAGGATAATGTGAAAACAGCGGTGATTGCCAAAACACTAATCACATCACTAGGTTTGTTTGCTTTTTTAGCCCCAAGCCCAGCATCAGCTCAACTCATACCACAACCGTGGGTTTCAGTTGGTGGGAAAGATGGCGATGTCACCTATGCTGTGGGAGCTAGAGCTTTGAATTTAGGGGTTGAAGTGGGAAGCGGCCCTGATGGTGCTACTGGAGTGGATGTTCTGAAATTTCTGAATTTGCCAGTGATTTCGCCTTATGTAGGAGTTGGATATTATTCAGAAGATAAAGGTATAGCGGTTTCGGGCGGTGTTCAGGTAGGAGCTACCGATAACATTTTCGTGGGTGCTGGTTACAATTCTGTTCGCGGATTTAATGGCCAACTTGGAATAAGATTCTAATTTTTGTTCTCACACCCGGATTCGGTATTAAAAATAAAAGCTAATTCCGATGTCTTTCTGTTTACCTAGAAGCTGATATTCCGTTACTTCCACTTGAATATACCCACTGGTTAGGATTACTGAGTTAATTTCTTCACTAATCTCTTAACTTGGTGTAATTTAGTGAAACTGCAAGGAATGCCTCAGCTAACTATTTCATTTTGGCTGAGGTCTTTCGCTAACTAATGTAATTAGTTTCCTGACCGAAAAAGAAAAGAATTGAACCGCCTACATTTATTTATGGAGAATAAAAAATGTGGAGCAACATTATTGAATCCCCCAGATTTATCTGTGAAGTCTTCAATTTTGAATTCCCCGTACCCCTTTGCTTAAGAAAGCTACGCGTATCGTCTCGCAGACAAGGGACTGAACTGTCGTCTTAATTAATCATAGTTTATAGTTCAAGTCACCTCAATATCATTAGATAATAGTATATGTTAAGGAAGTTAAAGATAGGAATTTCCTTATGGAGCAAGGAATAAGATTACTCATCCAGTTAGTAATAGAATTTGCACCTGTGATTGCATCTCTCATCCAAAAGCGGATGGAAGCAAACTTAAATACGAATGAATACGAAATCCCCGAAGCAATTGCAAAATTCAACCAATCGGTCAATATTCTAACCTTGCAGCACAATTCTGGGGTTGGATTGGCGCAAGAAAAGCGCTTGCAGCATCAATTAACAGTTTCTCAGCATGAAACTTTATTAGAAATAGCTAAACAAGAGAGAGAAACAGCACTTAAGTTACCAGAAGTTCACAAAATTCTGGATAGCTGGCCTTTAAGGTTATATCCTTCTCAAATTTTAGAAACTTACACAAGTTATGACCGCACTCCACTAAAAATTTTTCTTGCTCCTCCACAATTAAAGTTTGACCAATTTTACAACAATGAAGGAATTCCAGAAATCGAGCTAATGTTAGCTGAAGGTATCAGAGAGTTTCTTAATAAGAATTACTCTCTACACAACCCAGTTAGACCTACAGAATTTTTAGCAGGAGCATGGGATAGTAAACGTTTTCATAGCGAATCCAGTATTAAGGCTCTGTTTAGTATGTTAAAAACAGAGCCTATTTTAATTTTAGAGTCAGAGCATGATGGAGATTATTTAAATTTTCGTATTGCCTACTGGGGGTTAGGGCAAGTAAATTATTATTATAAAACAATTTCACGATTGCCTTACAAGAAAATTTTGGAAGAGTCTGCGAAAAGTCGAGCTTTAGAGTGGAAAAAAATTAGAGATGAATTGTTATCTATAGGAGAGAATTTAGATGAAATAAACAGCTTGGGTAAAGATAATGTTATTAATTTGGCAATTTTAGAAAAATCAGAAACCTGGAGAAAACAAGGTATTGATATTAATAAATTATCTCTACAATATCAAATTAATCAGCAGGATTTGGAAAACCTTTGCCAGGTTTTGATCAATTGTCATTGTTTAATTGCTGGCTGGGTAGCGGATATTTATCACCTAGTTCATCATGATGTACCGCCTCTACTACCAGAGTTACTCATGAGTTTGCTCAAAGATGCTATTGATTTCCAATCGCTGCAAGCAATAGCCACAGGTTATAAACAAGTTTACCAAGCTCTAGAAAAGGAGCGACTTTACTGGATTCCAGAGTTGGCTTTGCAATTAGCTTTGAGTTTATGCCATTTAAGCGATCGCTCTTGGGCAAAGGAACAGGTTGATTATTCAATTAATGCATGGTTGCAACTCCGTCAAGTATTATTACAACCAGTAAGTAATCCGTTTGAAGCGATGCAATTCGCGCTCAGGATAGAAGATGAAGATTATCTCAAAAAATTAAGAGAATATTTTGCAGTCGTTGGCGATCATCAAAGTATTCTTGAAGTTGAGAGATTGTTGCAGGTGATCGCTCATCTCAACGACAAACCTAACCCAAAATCTACCACTCTTATTTACACTCTAACTGGACATTTAGGTAATGTTTCATCTGTTGCCATTAGTCCAGATGGAGACATTTTAGTAAGTGGGTGTGCAGACAAAACTATCAAAGTATGGAATCTTAATACGGGCAAGCTAATTCGTACTCTTACAGAAAATTTAGGAGAGATTTCATCGATTGCTGTGAGTCCTGATGGCAATTACCTCGCCGTTGGTAGCTGTGAACACCCCAAAAGTAATATTAAAGTATGGCATCTAAAAACTGGTAAACTACTTCACACACTTTTAGGGCATCAAAAACCAGTCAACATAGTAGTAATTAGCCCTGATGGGCAGATTCTTGCTAGTGGTAGTAATAAAATTAAAATTTGGAATTTACATAAAGGCGATCGCATTTGTACCCTTTGGCATGCATCCGCAGTTCACGCTGCCGCCATCAGCCCCGATGGTACAATCCTCGCTAGTGGTAGCTCTGACACCAAAATTAGGCTGTGGAATCCACGCACCGGCGATCCTTTACGTACACTCACTGGACATACGGGCGAAATCAAATCCATCGCTATAAGCCCAGATGGTGAAATTCTCTTTAGCGGTAGTGCTGACACAACAATCAAAATTTGGCATCTGGCCACCGGAAAACTACTGCATACCCTAACTGGGCACTCAGATGAGGTGAAATCTTTAGTAGTAAGTCCTGATGGAGAAATTATTTGGAGTGGCAGTGCTGATAAAACAATTAAAATGTGGCGTCTTTCTACAGGCGAATTGCTGCATACCCTCACTGGACATTCAGGAACAGTCAATTCTGTTGCCTTAAGTGCAGATGGTAAGTTTTTAGCTAGTGGTAGTTCTGATCAAACAATCAAAATGTGGCAGATCGTTATTTAAAAATCCTCCTCCACAGAGTGATATCGTGTCCGGTGAAAGCCTTATCATTAAGACCGCAGGGAGCAGGGAGAAAGAGCATTTCGCGGTTTTTGCACAGATGCGAGAATTATAACTAATTAGGCGGACATGATATGAAACTCCTCTAAATACTCTGTAAGTAGATAACCCTGACACAGTATCCTTATTAATGTTGAATTTTTGATTGAGAAACTAATGCCAAAGCTCACCGTTCATGGAACTCCCGCCAGTACTTATGTTCGTACCGTCCGGTTGCTACTTGAGGAGGCAGGCGTAGATTATACCCTCAAGGTAGTTGATATGTTCAAGGGAGAAAACCAGTCGCCAGAGTACCTTGCTAAGAATCCTTTTGGCAAAGTGCCGACACTGGAAGTGGATGGAGAACTACTTTACGAAACGGCTGCAATTACCGAATACCTCAACACGGTCTTTGCCGCTCACAAGTTCAGCCCATCTGAGCCGATGCTCCAAGCTCGGATGCGCCAAATTATGGCAATTATTGATAGCTATTTTTATCCTCCTGCGATTAAGACAATTGTGATTGAGCGCTTTATTGTACCAACCCAAGGCGGCAAGCCAGATGAGGAGAAAATAAAAAATGCTGTTGCGCCTGCACAAACGGCACTCAAGGCAATCGAGACCCTAGCTGTTGGTAACCCCTATCTGCTCGGTAGCCAAGTGAGTATTGCGGATTTCTACTTGATTCCCATCTTCATCTACCTTTCGCAGACACCAGAGTTTGAGGCAATTACTGCTCAAACTCCGAAACTGCGGACTTGGTGGGATGAGGTCAACCAGCTTGAAAGCATCAAAAAAGTGTGTGCGTAACGGCAGCCCACTCACTAATGTACTTACAAGTAGCAACTAACTGTTATTTAAAGACCTTGACTACTGTGCGTATACATTTCCCCCCACTCTGACATCACCTCTTTCCAAAATCTTTCATGCCTTCGGGATTCGGCTACAGCACACAGCAGCATCCCAATAGCTACTGTGTGTGGGCAGTTGAATGGCGATCGCAACTCATTTCAAATTAACTTTATAATCGTTTCACTTAAAAAAAATTACTGTTTTTAATAGAACTACCGTACCAATTTGAAGTAAATATATTCTAAGGAATCTCTTGAAACTACAACCTATTCAGTTGGGTAAAAAAGAGGTTTCACCTTTTTGCACAGATCTGGAAATCATAACTAATCAACCGGACATAATATCATCCGATAAATGCGGATTTTACCTCCTGGTTAGAAAGGCAGGGTATGAAGTCCGACCGTATTATTTTTGATAGATATAGCAATCCGATTTGATTTCTGAATCACTCGTAGAGGTAAGGGACTGGGGATTGGGGACTGGGGACTGGGAAGAAGGAATAAAGGTGTACTGAATTTTGTTCAAAAATCAAATATGAGTCCTATAGGTTAACTAACTATCCGACGATAGCATCAAGTTGATTTAGAATTCTGACATCTTTATCGATATCAAATTTTCTAGCGAAGTGCGCCGACGATGCATGAATTTTTGGCAGATCTTCAAACAGTAGCGTTTTGGGGTGGGCATTTTTTGTTGACCAATCTATATAGCGCCAGTTATTTTCAGAGACTTTAAGGTGAGGAGCATTACAAAATATCGTATGGTAATACGATTCCTCTGGAACAATAGTGTAAGAGTCTAATCTGCGGTAGTGAGAAGCTAAAGCAGGCCTTTCGCGGTGAAATTCAATCAGATATTTCGCTGCTTTGCGATTAGCACAAAACCAATGTTCTCCAGCAAAGCAACGAAGGTTTTTTGAAAAGGGAAGGAAAGGAGCTGTTAATAATGGATGCCTTAAGTTTACTTGTCGCTTAGTTAAGTGTAGTTTTCTATTTAGGAACGGAACCTGAAATTTTACAATGCAGTAACGTTCATAGCACGACTTCTGCCAATCTCTCTCATAAGCATTGTAATTAATTTGCTCATGGTGAATATGAACATCATATGAACTGGAAGCTAGATCTTGCAATATTTGCGTCGCAGGCTTTATTGGGTAATCTGCTCCACTAAGTAATATAAACCAATCTGGCGAAGTCGGGGTTTCATACATTAACTGAAGTGCAAGTAACATAGCTTCTACTACAGAAAACTTACTCCAACCTGTCTGTAAATGAGGATGCACAAGCGAAACATTCCTCGCTAGGGTGTCTATAGGAAGGTCACTTTTTGAAAAATCATGATGACAAACAATCGGAGGGTGATCAAACATGCGATTGAGTATGGTAATTAGCCTAATAATCTGATGGGGCTTGTTATGAGTAAGTAGGATGAAGCCAACTGTTAGTGCCATGATTACCTCATTAAATAATTACTTGTAACTCATAATCGAAATTAAGTGACCCGTCGGCTCGATATTGGTAAAGAATCTCTTTTACTTTTTGTGACAAAACCTGTTCCGAACTAATACCAATTTCCTAAAAGAGAGAATAAAAAATGCAAAGCAACATGATTCACGCTACAAGATTTATCTGTAAGGTCTTAAATTTTGAATGAACGAATTTTAAATTATCCGTACCCCTTCGCTTAAGCAAGCTACGCGTAGCGTCTCGCAGAGAAGGGGCTGAAGTTGGGTTTCGTTCCTCAACCCAATCTATATGTGTCGCAATCATTTTTCAAATTGGTATTAGGATTCTATAACGGAGCTATTGATGGTATCTATGGATCTAGAACCGCTAAAGTAGCTGCCTTTCAGCGATCGCAAAGATTAGTTGGTGATTGATGGGATGAATTTTGTTTCGCGTATACCGCAAGCGTAATCCGCAGGGTAGCCGCGTTCGCTGAAAGCGTTCCCGAAGGGTAGAATAAGTCTTTAGCCTTGGTCTAAAATCTTAGTTCATCCCGTATTTGTGTAACGCCGTGTTCAGTAGTTGGACAAAAATAAATTCATTCGGAAAGGCGGGGAACAAGAAAACAATATGTGTAATTAATTCTGTCTAAGTAATTATCTAGGATTAGTGTTCAATCTGCTCAATCCCGATAATTTCTCGATTGCTTGCAATCTCATCTTGAGTATGAAATGTAAAGCTGCGCTGTTCTCCTACGCGGTTCCATTCCTCTTGCAAAGCCATGTGAGGATAATTACCACTGTTAAGCATGTCCATTAGTGGCGGCCAATTTATTTTAATATTGCTGACATCGCCAACAAAGAGTTTGAAACAACCAATATTAGCGATCGCATAAATCCCAGAAGCCATAAGCAATTACAAATTAAGTAGAAAGCAGTCCCAATGAGAAAGGGGTTGGAGACAAGGGGACAAGGGGACAAAGGGGACAAGGGGAAAAGAAATTGCCCATGAACTCACAACTTAGTATTCCACACCCAGTCTCTTATGTTGTTACCCTTCCAGCGATCGCGTATAAACTGGTCTCCCTTGGGCATCATAAACGAACAAAGGCATTTGGGCATTATCACTAATAACTGCTAGCGCTTGCTGTAAGATTTGCAAGTGTTGATTTACGCCTGCCATAATGCTTGATTCTGGAGGATTACTCTTAGGCAAGGTACTTTGCCGTGCTTGATCGTATTCAGGAGTTAACTGCACAATAATTCCTTTGCTGGCTATAGTAAAAGTGCAAATCCGAATTCCATTAATACAAGTTTTAGTAAGGTCAGTGCGGGTTTGTTGTAAACTATTAGCAACTTGGAGTTTTTCTTGTGCTTGTTTGAGAGCAGCAGAGTAAGGTTCAACGAGAGACTGAGCCTGAAGATAGTAAAAGCTATTATTGGAAACCTGTTTAGCAGCTTGCAAAGCCTGTTCCCATTGCCCTACTGCTGGTTGCCATTGCTGCTTTGCTTCATATACCTTAGCTTGATTGGCTGTAGTAACAGCTTGTTGGTAAGTTTTGGCAGCTAATTGTTCTTTAGTGGCGCGATCGCGTGCTGCTGCTAGTTTTGGTTTGTAGTCTACCAGCAGCTTTTGTGCTTCTTGGTATTCTGAGCTAGTCTTAGGAATGGTATTTAAAGCATTAACTGCCACCTGCCAAGTAGACTGCACTTTTTGTAAATCCTTCAAAGATTTAACAGTGGTTTCCTGTTGGGCAGCTGCACTTGCTACAGCTTGGGCGGCACTCAGCTTTTTCAGCCATTTTTCTGCAACTAGCAATTGCTGGTTAACCGTTTGCAAATTGCGACGATAACTGAGTAATTTAACTTGTGCCAAAGCATACAATTCGCTATTGGGACGGATCGCTTCTAGCGGTGTAATCGCCCGTCGCCAGAGTTTTTGTAGAGCTTGCAATTCCTCAAGGCTATTAACGTTAGTTTGAGTTTTTTTCCCCGCCAAGGATGCGGCTTGCAAAGCTTTTACTACCTGATCAATTTTTTCTGATTGCCCAGATAAACTTGCTTTTAGTTCCTCTCCTTGGTCGTAATGAGAAGACCAAAAGGGAATTATTGCTAAGCCTGAACTTGCTGCCTCTAGTTGCTGTTGCACTACTACTAATTCCTTTTCAGATTTAGCACGGCGCATCATTTGTCGGGATTCTGTTTTTAATTTCTCGGCAGTTTGTATTTGTTTACACTCGGATATAGCACAAGGAAGAGACATTAAGTAAGCTCCGCCACATAACACCACAATTCCTACAGAGGCTAAACCCAACAGGATTTGTTTGATTGGTAGCGATCGCTTAGAAGACCTCAAATCCTGCGAGCCTGCCATGGGATCGAACGGTTCTTCATCCTCAGTTTCTCCGAGTGAGCTTGCTAAGGGGTAAAACGGTTCTTGATCCTCAGTTTCACTGATTAATAAAGATGATGAAGGTTCTGAGATCGAATCATCAAGTGATGGAAAGATGAGGCGGACACCGGCGAGGTTTTCGTTGGGCAATGTTGTTTCGGTATAAGTCCGCAGATCGGGTTCTCGTACAGAAGCATAGGCATCGCTGCTACCTACTCCTGCCATCTGATTTAAAGTTACCGAATGTTTAGCATAAGGGAGTTTTTCACCAGATACTCTCAGGAAACATCGCACCTGGTACTCCCATTGTGTTGGTAGCGACTGGATTGCTTCCTCCAGCAATTGAAAGACTAATTGAGTGTCAACTTTCAGACCTGCTGGATGTTGAGTTAAAACCATCAGTTCGCCATTATTGATGGCACACTTGACTTGGAAGACTTCACCAGATGGAACTTCCGCAAGCAATTGTTCTTGCAAAGTTTTGGCTAGCAGTTGTAAGTCTTGTTGTTGGACTGCTACTTTCATAGAGCGTTTCCGCGGTTCTTCTATATAGTTTTTCTTATTTTCGAGGGTACGAAATGGAGAACTTTCGTCTGTTGAATACAGATGCACAGTTTAGCCAACCATAGCCTGATAATTAGATTGACCAACTTTCTAACACAAATTCTGATTTTTCACCAAAAAATTCAAAGAGCATCTAAGTCCACGTTTCCAAGTATTCCTACTGCTAGACGCTGCATTTGACAATTTTGCTTAAAGTAGGAATTATCAATAAAAAATGGGAATAATAAAGTTTTTAGGCATTTTCACTGCTTTAGATGTAACAGTGAAATAAGTAACGGCTACTTTCCTTTAGTCCAGAATTTGCAGTACAGTAGTTACAAAATTATCCAATACTAAAACCCAGAAGATGATATTATCGATTTTTATTTATGTTGCTGGTTTTGAAATATGCTAGAAAAATTACTGAGAATATTAAATCAGACTTGTTAAAATATAACCCGTTGTTTGGTTGGCAAGTTAATTTGCCTCCTTTGCTGAATTCGATAAAATTAATCCATAAAAAATAAGTTTTTATAGATGACTAAAGCTTGATTCTGCAATTAGGGTGCTGCAAAAGTGTTGAGGATAATACTGAAAAATCTACTGTGAAATAGTTATATATCAGGTGCGTGTCCATGGATTTATTGGAGTACCAAGTTAAAGAATGGTTTGGGAATATAGGCATTCCCGTATTGCCCTCGCAACGAATTGACCATCCCACAGACCTGAAACGGTTAAAAATTCGCTATCCGATTGTTTTGAAATCTCAAGTACATGCAGCTGAAAGAGCAAAAGCTGGTGGAGTCAGAATTGTAGAAACAACAATCGATGCGATCGCAGCTGCACAAAATATCTTCAATTTGCGGATTTGGGGCGAGTTGCCGGAAGTTTTGCTGGCAGAATCTAAATATGATGCCAAGCAAGAATTTTATTTAGCAGTAGTTTTAGATACCGCTGTCTGCCGTCCAGTACTTTTAGGTTGCAAGGAAGCAGACATTGATTGGGAAACCGCAGGGGAGAAAATGGAATATGTGGTCGTTGAACAAGAATTTTCTCCTTTTTATGCCCGACGGCTGGCTTTGAAAATGGGCTTGGAAGGTACACTGATGCAATCGATCAGTTCGGTTGTGGAGAAGATGTACCATTTGTTCATACAACAAGACCTAGACTTAGTAGAAATTAATCCTCTAGCAATCAATGCCTCCGGCGAAGTCATGGCTCTCAATGGTAAAGTTAGGGTCAACGAACGGGCAATTGGGCGTCATCCAGAAATCGCTCAGATGGCGGAAAGAATTGTCAAGACTAATAATCATGCTGAAATTAACGCCCATTTGAGCAACTGGGATGGGATAGAAATGCACGGTAAAATCGGCATTCTTGGGAATGGTACTGGTTCAGTGTTAGCAACTTTAGATTTAGTTGCCAATGCTGGCGGTAAGCCTGGTGTTTGCTTGAATTTGCGTCATGCTTTGCTGAGTGATACCTCTCCGACTACCTTTTGCGATCGCTTACACACAGGTTTGCAAATTCTCACTGCCGACAAAAGCATTCAAGTGATCCTGATTAACCTTTTAGGTAGTATTCATCAGTCTGCGGAATTTGCTGAAGTTATTGGGCAATTTCTACAACAAGATAAAAGTGAAGGCAAATCCCACGCTGTACGCTCAAATGGCAGCAAAGGTCGTCGTGACAACGGCTGTCCTCGCTTAGTTGTGCGTCTTGCTGGTTCTGAGTTCAATGCAGCTAGAAAATATTTAGCAGCACTCAAAACTCAGGGAGATACCCTGATATTAGTAGAGAATTTAGATGAAGCAGTAGCAGAAGCAGTACGTCTTGCCAAGCCAACCGCTTATAAAAGGTAGTAGCAACAAAGTGGTTGGGAATTGGGGGCTGGGGACTGGTGAGACAGCGCGGTCTTGGGGGTTTCCCACATGAGCGACTGCGAACCCGAAGGGGGACTGGGCATTGGGCATTGGGGGCAAATTATTACTCAGCAATCAGCACTCAGCAACGCCAGTTGCTACAACGGGGGAAACCCCCGCAACGCACTGGCTCCTCAGCACTCAGCACTCAGCACTCACCACTGCTTGGGCAATTGTGTGTGGCACTAAATATTCAAAGAAATTTTGTAAATTTAAGTAGAATAGTGAATTAAACAACACCGTGCATGTGTCGTTTTTCTTCCCAGTCGCTCAAGGCGCTGCGTTGCCCAACTTAACCGTACTTTTTTATGAACTTAACGCCAGAAAGCAAAGTGTTAATCCAAGGCTTCGATGAATTTATATCAGCAAGCCATATTACTCAAATGAAAGCTTATGGCACAAATTTGATTGCTGGTGTCAATCCCGGATTTGGTGGACAGCAAATGTATGATTTGCCAGTATTCGATTTGGTTGAGGAGGTGGTGGGGCAATTTGGAGCAATCGACACGGCAATCATTTGTGTACATCCATACCAAGTGCTAGATGCAGCATTGGAAGCGATCGCATCTAATATCCGCCAAATCATGATCATCTCCGGCGGTGTGCCACCTTTGGATATGGTGCAATTACTACGCAAAGCCGAGGCCTGTGAAACCTTAGTTGTAGGGCCAAATAGTCCTGGAATCATTGTGCCTGGCAAAATTCTCTTAGGTACTCATCCTAGCGAATTTTATACTCCTGGATCTGTGGGCATTGTGAGTCGCAGTAGCACCTTAACCTACGAAGTTGCCTGGGAATTAACAAAAGCTGGTTTAGGGCAGTCAATTAGTGTCAGTATCGGTAGTGATGCGATCGTTGGTTCATCGTTTCTCCAATGGCTGCAAATCTTGGATGAAGATGACCACACAGAGGCGATCGTATTAGTGGGGCAACCTGGTGGCGGTAGTGAAGAAGCGGCGGCGCGCTATATTGCTGAAACAATTGATAAACCAGTAATTGCTTACATTGCAGGTAGACAAGCACCACCGGCAAAACATTGGCGTCAAACTGGAACTTTAGCCACAATTATCGGACGCGATCCGAACTTTGGCACTGCACAAAATAAATTAGCTGCTTTCCAAGAAGCACAAGTTCCCGTAGCTGAACGTCCTTCTCAAATTCCAGAATTGGTGAGAAAAGGAATTAATTAACAATCCTCGCCCTCCGCTAGAAAAAGCAGAGGAGCTGGGGAGGTAAGGGGACAAGGAGAATAACTCCTAACTCACTACTCAGGACTCAGCACTTTGCTATGATTACGAATTACGAATTAAGAGTTACGAATTACGTATCTTGTGTATATCTTGCTAACAATTGTGGAATGTAATCATACCCATCTACACCAATAACCGCAATGATTTTAGGGCGATGTTGCTGCAAGTAATTTTGAAAAGCTGCCGTTCCTATTTGTCCTTGCAAAATTGTAAGTAGTCCTGCTGGTTGACGCCATTCACGGGAAGCAATTTGATCCAACAAATACATTCCCAAACTGCCAGTGTAAACAGCTTTTTCGGAATTTTGCAGATGATAATAAGCTTCGGCTAAGTAAGCTAAATTTCGTCCTTGAAGATACAAATCACCAGAAATTTGTGCGGTTTTAAACCCTTCTTCTAGATATTTAATTGCCTCTTGCGCTTGGCCAATAACTAGATGGGCAATTCCTAAGCTACTGAAACACAAGGCTTTACTTTGAATATCGCCTAATTGCTCTGATAACTTTAAACCTTGTTGCAAATAGGTAATTGCCATTTCATAGGTTTCCGGTTCTACCTGTTCTAACTCTTGGGCGTGCATGACTTCGCTGTAGCCTAAATTAATTAGCGCATTGGCTTCACCTGTACGATCGCCTGCTTGTCGGCTGAGTATTAATGCTCGTTGGCTGTTATTAATGGCTTCAGCATAATTTCGCTCTTGGACGTAGGTACGGCTGAGGTGGTTGAAATTAGCAATTTCACAGGGGCGATCGCCTGCATGACGTGATATTTCTAACGCTTGCTGATGGAACTGAATTGAGCGTTGATATTGTCCCAAAGCACGTTGCGAATAACCCAAAAGTGTCAAAATCCGCGCCTTCTCTTGAGTTCCCTCGACTCGCCGTAGCGGTTCATCTAAATAATCTAAGGCATCTCGCAAATAATTACCAGAAAAAGAAGCAAAAATTCCACCGTAAAGCGGAAAATAGGAACGCAAAGCAAAGTTGCGTAGAATCTGGAGCATGATTTGAGAAGCAGCATTGCTGTACACTGCGGCAATGCTACTAAAACCACTTGCCAACTGACTCCAAATCACTGCAAAGGTCAAGAAAGTGGAAATCGATAACTTTGAGCCTGCTTGGATATTGTAAGCTTGTTGGTCAAACCAGTTGACTAACCCCCGTTGCAAATACTGTAAAATTAAGGCGATTTCTACCCAGTCAGCAAGGGTGATACTGCGTTGCTGTTCGGCAAATTGAATTGCAGATTGCTCGATCGCCAAGGTGCGTAGTAGTGCTTGGGGTAACTCGCTATTAACCTGCTTTGCCCAAGTTGCCCAAGGGCCACTTTCTCCAGGGACACCGCCAAATCCTAAAGATTGCTGACTTTCGTACATCCAGCTAACCAAATGATCTTGTAATCGTTGCCAAGAAGCTAAACCACGATTGATTCCTGTGGATATTTGCTGTAAATCAGAATCGGCCTGGGCAAATTGCTGTAAAGATTTTGACAACTGCTGTAGCTGTTGCGAATTGAGCGCGTATTTCTGATTGGGATCGGTAAACCGGAGGAATGTAGCAAGACGCTCATCAGCAGATGCTGTGGTAATTTCTTTAACAGCCGAGACAATTACCTCTGTGGTTTTGTTGTTTTCTTGCCACCGTTGCCATTGACTTTGAATTGTCTTAATTGCTCTTAAACTCCGGCTAGCCTTGGCTTTTTTGAGTTCATCCTTTTCACTGTCCACTTGAGCTTGGATAGTACTGAGGCGATCGCTTAAAACCAACTCAAATACTTCCCCTGTACCAGGATTTACACCTTTTAGTAATAGTTGATACACCTGCTCGACAGAGCTAATCTTACCCTTGAGGGTGGTGTCTACAATTTCGTCAATTAAAGCAAGGTAGCGATCGCGCAATGGCAGAGAGTCTGACACTTTAGCTACTAGTAAACGTTACGTTAATTCTCATTCTAGTCTTCATTTGGACGGCAGGGGAGGCTGAGTGGTGAGTTGTGAGTGCTGAGTCACCGAAGTTTGCCCAGAGGGAAACCCTCCTTGCAACTTCTCGCTGAGTTCCAAACACGAAGTTTCGAGTGCTCAGTGCTAAGTGCTGAGTACCAAGCTCGAAGTTTCGAGTAAAAAGCTCGAAGTTCCGAGTTCCGAACACGAAGTTTTGAGTAAAAAGCTCGACATTGCGAGTTCCGAACACGAAGTTTTGAGTAAAAAGCTCGACATTCCAAGTTCCGAACACGAAGTTTTGAGTAAAAAGCTCGACATTGCGAGTTCCGAACACGAAGTTTTGAGTAAAAAGCTCGACATTCCAAGTTCCGAACACGAAGTTTTGAGTAAAAAGCTCGACATTGCGAGTTCCGAACACGAAGTTTTGAGTAAAAAGCTCGACATTGCGAGTTCCGAACACGAAGGGAAATTCTCAAACAACCGCAAAAAAACTGTAATTTAAGGGTTTAGAAAATCCAGATGTTGTCCCGGAAGTTGACTTAACTCTTCTAGGGTTCCTGTTAGTTTAAGTTCGCCTTTATCTAACAGTACAATCCAATTTGCTCTTTGAGTGACTCTAGGACGATGACTGATCATGATTGTTGTTTTATCTTGACGATGTGCCAGTAATTTATCGAGTACCTCGGCTTCCGTCACTGGGTCAAGTGCGCCAGTGGATTCATCCAAAATTAGCACGGGTGGATCAGTGACAATTGCTCGTGCGATCGCTAACCGTTGCCTTTGTCCTCCAGAGAGATTAGCACCAAATTCTCCGAGTACAGTCTGATATTTGTCTGGTAGTTCGCTGATGAAATCGTCAGCACCAGCAATCTTACAAGCATTTACCACTTGCTCTAAAGTTACCTGAGGGTAGCTAAAACGAAAGTTTTCGATAATTGAACGGCTCCAGAAGTGCGGTTCTTGAGGGATGAGGACAACCTGCTGACGCAAGCAACCTAAAGACAGGTCAGATTGATTGTAATGGCCAAAGCGGATATTGCCAGATTGTAGTGTGTAAAGACCGGCAATCAGTTTTGCCAAGGTACTTTTGCCACAACCAGACTTACCAATCAGCGCTATCACTTTGCCACCAGGGATAGTCAGAGAAAAGTTTTGCAGCAAGTCCACTCGACCAGTGTGATGAAAGTTGATCTCCTTGCAGGTGATGTCAGCATCAGCAGGAATTTCTGCCCAATCTTGAGGAGCGTTATTCGGAATCTCTGGTGTAGCGTCGATGATATCGCTCAGGCGTTGAATGGCAGTTTGGGCACGGGCGAACTCGTCAACAAAGCTGATTACGGTACTAATCAGTGCTGTAAAGTTGCGGTTCATGCCGTTGAATGCCAGTAGTTGACCGATAGAAAGTTCTTGGCGAATTACTAAAAGGCTGCCAAAACAAAGGACAGCTAAAGAACCTAGCCCAGAAACAAAGTTAGAAAACACGCCATTGACAATACTGATCTGTAAAAGTTGGAAGGTGACATTTGCCAGTGAACCGAAGCGGCTTTGCAGTTCTTCCCAAGCTTGAGGTGAGGCATTAGTGGTTTTAAGGGTTAAGGCTCCTTTGAAAGTCTCAACTAAAAGTCCTTGGTTTTCTGTATCAATGACTAAAACATCGCGGGTCTTTTGTCGTAAAGTAGGCAGGAAGAGTAGGGTTGATATACTCATGAGGAAAGATACCGCGATCGCACAGGCAGTTAGCTGCCAACTATAAACCAGCATTAGCCCTAGAGATACGAAAGCGATGAATAACTCACTAGGCAGAGTGGTGACTACTTGAGAAATCAGCAAATTAATTTCTCGAATGTCCCGCAGGCGGCTCACAATCTCGCCACTGCGGTGAGCTTCGTAGTAACTTAGGGGTAGTTGCAAAATTTGACGGCCAAAATCCAATGCCAATCCTAACTCTAGGCGTTGAGCAAAATGGACTACTAGGTGCGCTTGGATCAGGCGAAGTAGGCTACTAAAGACAATCATCACAGAGACTGCGATCGCCACTGTCACTAACAGTTCTGTATCCCTTCTTACCAATACATCATCGGTTAACACCTGAATCAATAGGGGAAATGCCAGAGAAAGCAATCCAATCACAAGATTCAGGGGTAGAACTTCTGCAACCAAGTGGCGATAGTGCCAAATACGCCGTAAGAAGCGCCCAAAGCCAGTAATTTGGTCATTAGCTTGCTCGTAAAAGCGACTTTCATCTGGCACCAAAAGCAGGATAACCCCATTCGACCAGGACTCTGTAAGCGCCTCACGGTTGAGATAGCGCACTCCTACTGCCGGATCTGCAATCACGTACTTTTTGCCTTTGCGACCGTGCAGGACGACCCAGTGGTAGCCCTTCCAGTGAATAATCGCAGGCAGGGGAATTTCGTTGAGGCGCTCAATAAGCAAGGGTGTCGCCTTCACAGGACGGGCGTTAAATCCTAAAGTTTCAGCCCCTCGACGTAACCCCAGCAGTGTTGTCCCTAACTGCCCAGTTCCCACTGCTTCTCGAACCCGCGAGATTGCAAATGTACGTCCATAGAATTTGGCAACGGTGGCGAGACAAGCTGCACCGCAGTCTTCTTCACTATGCTGGGGAACGACTGAATATTTCATGGAAATGTTGAAAGCTGATGGTCGGTTTCCTGTGTCTTGCTCACCGCTTACGCACAACTGGTTAAACTTTAAAAGATCAAAAGAATAATGTGGTCTGGCAAGCTCTTGAGGCTGGGGAAGCCAAGAAGTTACATTTAAACACTCTTTCTCCCCCTGCTACCCCTGCTACCCCCGCTCAAAGAGCTTGGCCTCACCTAATAATTTTGGGTTGGTCGAGTACTAGTGCAAGGAGACAAAAGCCTTTGCTTGATTTTGAACAAGATGGTTATTTTTGCTACGTAGCAATATTACTCTACCAAAGAGACTTTAAATAAACTTAGTGCTAAGACAGTGTTGAGTTCTAAGTTATGAGCCAATAGAGTAATAAATCTATCGTTCAGCACTCATAACTGTTCATCTCACCTAGTCGGCACTTTAGCGCTTTGAAACATGAGTTCTAGCAAGCCATTGAACACTCAGAACTATTCTCCCGTTAATCTGGAAGCGTTGCGTCCGGTACAGCCGAATGAGTTTCTGCCGCCTGTAGGACATTGGGCAACTCTCGGTGGTGTGGCTATGCTTGCCATTTTCGGTGCAGCTGTTGCTTTAGCGGCAGTGCTTAAGTATCCGGCGACAGTCAAAGCTCCAGTAAACATCCGCCCAATGGGAGAACTGCGAATTATCCAAGCAGCGGCAACCGGAAAAGTGAATCGGCTCCACGTGAAAGCAAACCAAGTAGTGCAGCAAGGAGAGGCGATCGCCTCCTTGGATGACTCTCGTTTACAAAGCCAGAAACTTCAATTATTGAGCAGTATCCGGGAAACTCAACGGCAATTGAAGCAAATCGAAGCGCAAAAACAGGCACTACAAGCTCAAATGACAGCCGAAAAACAGGTAATTGGGCGTGCGATCGCCGCAGCAACAGCAGAACTCAAACTCAACCAACGGCAACATCAACAGCGACAGCTAACAACCCAAGCAGAGATGCGAGAAGCCAAAGCAGCAGCGCAACTGGCACAGGAGGAATTAGCCCGCTATCAAGAATTAGCTAATACAGGAGCCATTACCAAGTTGCAGATTAGTGAAAAAGCAGCAGTGTTGGAAGCTGCCCTTGCCCGCCTGCAACGTACCCAGGCAGCACTTAATCCCAGTGCTGCATCAGTAGATATCGCTGGTGAGCGAATAGCCCAAGAACGTGCCCGCGGAGCATCGACTTTGGCAACTTTAAATAAAGAACGGCAAGCACTGATTCAACAAACAGCTAGGCTTCAGAATGAGCTAACCCGCGATCGCCAAGAACTCCAGCAAGTCGAAACAGAGTTAGGCAATACTGTAATTCGCTCCTCGGTAAATGGCACAATTCAACAACTGAACTTGCGTAACGTCGACCAACTCGTTCAACTCGGTGATGTGGTTGCCCAGCTAGCACCAAAGGACGTACCCCTAGTTGTGAAAGCATTTGTAGCTGTTCAGGAAATCGGGCGAGTGGAAGTTGGGCAAACTGTAAATATCAAAGTATCAGGCTGCCCCTATCCTGATTACGGCACTCTTGCAGGCAGAGTTATCACGATTTCTCCCGATGCGATCGCACCTCAGTCTGATCAGGCAATAGCCACAACTCAAGTTATTTCACGCGCCCATTATGAAGTAACCATTCAACCGCAGACCTTGTTCCTTAAGACAGATGCCAGTCAGTGCAATTTGCAAGCCGGAATGGATGGCAGCGCAGATATCATCACCCGCAAGGAAACTGTACTCACCTTCTTTTTCAGAAAGATGAGGCTGCTAACAGGGGTATAAACAGGTTCTGAGAAATGCCAAGATAAATTCAGATGTTTCAGGAGGCATTATGTCTCTTACTGTCAAAGACCTAGAAAAAATGCAGGCAGCTTATCCTGACTATCGCATGGAATTGGTTGATGGGAATATAGTGATCATGAGTCCTTCCGGTTATGAATCTGAAGAAGTAGGAACTGAGTTTGCAGCACTATTAAGGAATTGGGTAAGGCCTCGTCAGTTGGGACGCGTAGCTGGTTCTAGCGCTGGTTTCAAATTACCCAACACAGATTTACGTGCGCCAGATGTATCTTTTGTGAGAGCAGAGAGACTCAAACGTTCCACAGAGGAGTATGCAGAATTAGTTCCAGACTTAGTAGTTGAGGTTAAGTCTAAAACTGATTCGCTCGATAAACTCCGCCAGAAAATTCAGGAATTTATCAGCCTGGGTAGTCAAATTGGCATTTTAATCGACCCTAAAACTCGAACTCTGGAAGTTTACCGTGTTGCTGAAAAAATCATATTGCGAGATGGTGATGTGCTGACTCTCCCAGACTTACTTCCTGGCTGGGAAGTGGTAGTTGCAGATATTTGGTCACCAGTGTTTGAGTAATTTTGTTGAACTCAGCGCCAAGGTTGAAAAATCTATCTAGCAAGCAACGAAAGTCTGGAAATTGCTGACAAGAGATTTGAGAAGCTAGCTACCAGATCACTAAAGTCTTTACAATTCCTTTGTTAGTTAAAAAAGTTTTGCTCGATCTATGACAAATCAAGCTCCTATCCCAGTTATTATCAACGGTGCTGCTGGCAAAATGGGCCGCGAGGTAGTAAAAGCTGTAGCACAAGCACCTGATTTAAACCTAGTGGGTGCAATTGATAGCAGTCCCGAACATCAAGATAAAGATGCCGGAGAGTTGGCAGGTTTAAGCGAACCTTTAGAAGTACCAATTACCAATCAATTAGAACCGATGCTAGGGTATGTGGCTGGCGAAAGACAGGGGCCACCAGGGGTGATGGTAGACTTTACCCATCCTGATTCAGTTTATGACAATATTCGTAGTGCGATCGCCTATGGAATTCGTCCGGTTGTTGGCACTACAGGGTTAAGCTTAGAACAAATTCAAGACTTGGCAGACTTTGCCGACAAAGCTAGCACTGGCTGTTTGATTATTCCTAACTTCTCTATTGGCATGGTACTGTTACAACAAGCAGCGATCGCAGCATCGCAATATTTTGACCATGTAGAAATTATTGAGCTGCATCATAATCAAAAAGCTGATGCTCCTAGTGGTACAGCCATTCAAACTGCACAGATGCTAGCAGAAATAGGTAAATCTTTTAACCCTGCACTTGTAGAAGAGACGGAGAAATTAGCAGGAGCAAGAGGTAGCCTAGCAGAAGAAGGAATTAGAATTCACAGTGTGCGGTTACCAGGGCTGATTGCCCATCAAGAAGTAATTTTTGGCGCAGCAGGACAAATTTATACTTTACGGCATGATACGAGCGATCGCGCTTGTTATATGCCAGGAGTACTACTAGCAATTCGCAAAGTCTTACAGTTAAAGTCATTAGTATATGGATTAGAAAAGCTCCTCTAAACTGCAAACTCACTACTCAGCACTCATGTTAGTTCCATTGACTCGCCAGAAATTTGAACAAGTCATCCCCTTGATTGCCACTGGCCCCCAGTACAAGTACTACTGGGGAAAGTTTTCAAATTTTTTGCAACGGCTATTAATTTCTGTAGTTAGCATAGTTGTGATTCTGCTTGTCAAAGTCTTTTTCAAGTTTGAGTTTGATCTGATAGTCTTTGTGCTGGGGATAGTCGGTGCTTTTTACTGGCTGTGGTATCCAGTGTTTAAAGCCAGTGTACGAAATTCAAAATGCCGCCGTTACAAGTACAGCGGCTTTTTCCGAGGTCGAATATTGGATTGGTGGATCACAGACCAGTTAATTGGCAAACAAGAAACTGTCAACAACAAAGGGGATTTAGTAATTGTAGAAAATCGAGAAAAACGGCTTAACTTAGAGATAGGTGACGACACAGGATTTACCATTGAGTTTGAAGCACCATTACGGTCTGCTTATAAAGTTATTGCTCGTGGTCAAATTGCCGAAATGATCGTCATGTCAGATCGCGCAGATTTAAGCAGCATTGAAGAATTCAGTGATATCTACATTCCCAGTCGTGATCTATGGGTGAGCGATTACCCCTTTGTGAGACAGGATTTCTTTAATGAAGTCAGTCGCCGCTTGCGTGAAGGCCAACAAGACAGACCAAGGCGGCGTCGCCGTTCAGAAGAGCAGAGGAGCAGAAGAGCAGAGGAGGAAGATGATAGATATTAATTCTTACTTTTCTATTGTTTTCAAGTCTGTTTATTCCCTTCTCTCCCGTAAGCTTGCCAAGCCAAGTCTACTAGTCCATCAAATATGGCAGCTGCTACAACCGCATTACCTTTACGGCTGTCAATTGTAATATGGGGAACTAAAGAATCTTGTAAGCGTTCTTTTGCAGCATCCGCATTGATAAATCCCACTGGGGTGGCAATTATCAAAGCAGGTCGAATTTCTTCAGCCTCAATCAAATTAACTAGTGCCGTTAATGCTGTTTGCGCTTGACCGACTACAAAAATGCCTTCTGGATAACGCTTGGCTAGAGTTTCTATTCCCCATGCTGCCACGGTTTTTTCATTTTGGGGACGGGTTAAGGTTTCAGTGCTGCAATATACCGGATTGGCAAAAGTGTTTTGAATAGCGTAGCTAATACCTACTTGTACTAACGGGACATCCACCACAATAGTAGTACGAGCCGCTAATGCTGCTGCTCCAGATTGCAAGGCCTGCTCAGAAAAGCGAATCAAAGACTTATACTCAAAGTCGGCTGTGGCGTAGATCACCCGCCGGACGATCTCATATTCCGCAGGTGAAAATACATGCTCACCAATTTCACTATCAATAATTGCCAAACTTTGGGCATCAGTTACGTGCCATTCCATTATTCTTGAGCTTCTCAGATATCAGCTTTCAGCTTATCAGCTTCAGAGAGTGAGGAGTTAAGAGTTAGAAGTTAAGTAAAAACTCGTAACTCATAACTCAACATTTAAAAATCAGGACTTAGCACTAGAAGAAGGCCGACTAAACACAGGAGACAGGTAGGCAACTAAAGCACCAATGAGAAAACCGGAAATATTGCGAACTAGCGGTAACCAGTCACTTGTGCGTGTCACTACTGGGCCAATGCCAAAGGCAAGAAATAAAATCCCCCACAAAGGGGAGAAAATTAAAGCCCATTGCCAAGCAATTACTTGTCCTTCGCTACGGGGTTGAGCAGCAAATCCACAAACAATTCCACCAACTATTGAGGTAATTAAAGTCAGAATCCACTGTTCTCTTGGCAATCCAGGAACAACAGTGCAACCACCCTTCAACAAGCAGCCTTTTACTGAATTTAAAGCTTGGAGAATCGCTTGGTCTTCACCTTGTTCTCGCACAAAATACAAATTCCCAAATCGAGTTTGCAGTTCTATCCAGAAAGTCCGAGGTAGAAGTTGGTAAACTGCGTCACCAACACTAAAGCTGAGGATGTTCCCACCACGAGAATCAGCAACCAACAGAATGCTTTTGTCATCCAAACTCCAGTAATTTATAACTGCCCGGCCTGGTGTACGGTCGTACTGAGTCAATACACGGAGTTTCCAGCCAGTATCAGCTTCAAATTGCTCTAATTCTTCGACTAGCCTTTCTTCTTGAACGTCAGTGAGAGACTTAGCTAAGTCTACAACTGGGGTAAAGATTTTGGGTAATAGCTCAGGATTGTCATAAGCAAGTGCTGGGGGAGAGTGCATCGCCCAAATTGATCCAGCCAAGAAAAATACTGCAATAGATACCAGGATTCGTCGCCAAAAACAAGACTGCATGGACGTTCTTATACAAGTATTAACGGTAGAAGTGAACAAGTTGTTTTAAAACAGTATGAGAAACAAGATACTTCTTTACACTTGTTTACTTTACTCTAATCTAAAGGATTAAATCTATAAGGATCTAAGTCAAGCTGCGGAATTAAGCCTTATGCATGAGCAGAGCCACTACCCAGTTCCAAGTAAGACAGGGACGCAAAAATGAGGAGACAAGGAGATGCGCGTTTAAGGGTTATTAGTTTAACAGTCTCAGGAATAAAGCAGCTTCTGCTAATCCCCAGTCCCTTATATCGGTGAATTTTCTTATCTGTCATACTCAATTGCCCTAATCAGCAAACAGCATAAAAACTGATAACTGCTTACTGGGCAATGATTATTATTGCTCAGTCCAATCTTCAGAAACTGTCGATTTGGATAGCAAGTCTTGTTCATCAAAACTCTTCTCCCAGTTAGCAGCTTCGCTGTAACCGTCATTAGTACGATAGGCTTCTGATTTTGTGCGGCGATTTTCCTGTCTGAGTGCTTCTCTTTCTCGCAAAGTTAGCGGTGATTTTTCAGTTGTTGGTAGGCGTTCAAGTGCCCGCTTAGGTGATTTTTGGCGAGTAAAGGTTTTCCAAGCAGCTTTTACACCCACAAAGACGCTGCGTGTGCCTACTTGAATATTTTGGGCTTGTTTTCTGGCATTATCTAAGCTTTGATCAACTTGTTTAACAACTTGACCAGCGCTTTTGACACCTTCACTGACATCATCAGTTAAGTCAGTGATTTCTAAGCCAGTGGTGCGAATGGCATTGAGAGTAGGTGGCAACTCTCGTGAGAGGGTATCAAATAGCTTCTCTGCACTCCGAGCAGCACGTGCCAACTCCTGCAAAGCTGGTATGGCTGCCACTAAAACAGCTGTCAGACTAATGGCAACTAAGAGTATGGATAGTCCCAACCAAAATAGGGGATCAATCACGGTTATGCTATCTATGAACGTTCTAAACGTTGGGAAACAGAATCGGAGTTCTCTACGCTTTGAGAGGCTGCGCTTTGAGTCTCAACAGCGTTTTGTCGCTTCAAAACTTGGCTTTCCCTCTGACTGGCATCTATACCAGCGGCGATCGCATCCCGCAGTCGGTCTAAAGTTTCATCCCAGTTTCGCAATGCGTTGGCTGAGAGACGGTCTGCTTGGATCTGTACACTTGTTGATAAATCTTCCGCCAATTCTGGTAGGGCATCGGCAGATTTTTTTAATAGTTTACGCGTGTCGCGCCCTGCGCGTGGAGCGACTAGCAAACCGGTCAAGGCACCGATAGTTGCCCCTAGCATTAAACCGCCAATAAATACTCCAGAACGGTTGTTAGACATTTTTATATTGTTTCTCTCCTTACACCCATTTTAGGTGGGTTTTCTCCCCTTGCAAGATCCAAGCGATTTTATTTGCTTAAACCTATAGTGACAAATTATTAGCCAGAAATGTTGCCTTAATTTCTCATGTTATTTTATTGTTGCCTTTTTCCCAAATGTGAAGCCTAGCCTCCGAAAAGAACGCCGCCAGACTTGCCGCCCTAAAAACAGCAGGCTAACAATTTGCTGCACTTGTTGGATTTGCAACTCTAGGCTTTGGTTTCCTTGCCGCAAATTATGAATATTCTGCTGGGCAAAATAAATTGTTTCAGGTGCTTGATACAATAATGCATGGCTACTGCGTTCATAAGCAGTCAACGTATCTGCTATTATCCTCAGTTGCTGTTTTAATTGCCGCATTCGCCAAGCCGCGTAGAGTAGCATTAGCGAAATCAAAGTATTAAGAACAACAACTACCGTTACCATTGTTTACCTTCATAGTGCCAGCTTTTAGGAATTGTCCTAATAGACTGCTGACTTAACTCTGACTCAATGATAGCGGTAGACCCTCACCTTTATCGCTAGTGGTCAGGCGATCAAACTTCAGTCAATAAAGTTGTTAACTGCTACGCCTATGCACAGAGTCTCAAAAGATAATCTCGAATAGCTGATGTCATTAGAGTTAGGGAATAGATATAGAACTCTTAACTGTCCGCCCTGTACGAGTTTTAGGGAAAATAGGTTTAGAAGGTGTAATTACTCCTCTGCTCTAGCTCTTTTACACCCGTTTTACACCCATTTTGTGTCTAAAGGTATGCAAAAATGTCCAAAAATCATCTCAAAGTTGAGACATTCGTTTTCTATAAGCCAGTACTTACAAAGCACAGACATCTTGAAATCGTTGGATTTCAAGATATTTAATTAAATGCCAGGAACCAGACTTGAACTGGTGACACGAGGATTTTCAGTCCTCTGCTCTACCAACTGAGCTATCCCGGCGGGCGCATTTCTTTGCCACGATTAATAAATTTAGCAAACTTAGAATGAAATTGCAAGTACCTGAAGCAAAAAATTTTACGCAACTTTGATCATCAACTTGATCCAGATGAAAACAGCTATAAATACTAGAAACTGAACAAGAACGATACTAGGGCCAGAGGCTATGTTGAAAAGGCCCGAAATAATCATGCCAACAACGCTACAGGTAGAACCAAAAATCACGGATAACACCAGGAAGCGGGTAAAATGGTGACTCATTAATTTTGCGGTGGAAGCGGGAATGACCAAAAAGGCGTTTACCAATAAAACACCAACCGCCTTAATTGCCACGGCAACAGCTAATGAAAGCAATATTACAAACCCATAACGATACAATTGGACTGGAATCCCTTGCACCTGTGCCACATCTACGTTTAGTGTTAACAAAATTTGTTGCCGTAGAGTTGACAACAAGAATATACTGCTGCCTACAAGCACAAGCAGCGTCAAAATTAAATCTGTGGCATCAATAGCCAGAATATCCCCAAATAGCACTCCCATAAAGTTGCCGCGATATCCCTTAATCAGGCTAGTGAGAATGACGCCGATCGCTAATGCTCCTGATAGAACTATACTGAGTACGCTATCGCTAGCTAAATCGGTTTTATCGATAAAGTAGAGGACAATCACACCAAAAACTAAGGTAAATGGCAGTAGCATCGCTGTAGGATTTAACTGTAGCAGCACACCTAAAGCCACTCCTACTAATGCTGCATGACCAACAGCATGGCTAAAAAAAGACAACTGACGCAAGGTGACGAAACTACCTAGCAAACCGCCAAGTATTCCCATCAATACAGCACCTGCGATCGCACGCTGCATAAAGGGAAATTGTAACAATGTCACCAAGTCATTAATAGCAGTGACAGCTAGCCAATTTATCTGGCAATCAGTAAAAAAAATCATTCTGTAATATTTTTAACTTATTAGCTTTTAAGCTAAAAGTAGATAATGTTTATTTATCATAGAATGTCTGGCAATCCTAACCCAAATATCAACCAAAACTTGTCAGTTTTTTTGTAAATAATTTAATTATGATCAAAAATGATTCAGTACAATCCTAACTGGGCTATAGATAGTGATATTGAACCCCTCCCAAATGAAGTTCTGAGTATTGATAAAGCCCAGCGCATGGCAGATTTTTTTAGCTTTTTAGGAGATGCTAACCGTCTCCGAATTCTCTCATTTTTAGCTAAAAAAGAATTGTGTGTTAGTGATTTGGCAGCATTATTAGATATGAGTGAATCTGCGGTCTCGCATCAGTTGCGAAACCTACGGGCAATGCGCTTGGTAAGGTATCGTAAACAAGGACGTCACGTGTTTTATCACCTCCACGATAGCCATATTTTTCATCTTTATCAGGCTGTTGTGGAACACCTTGATGAAAAGGATGAAGTATGAGCAATAAGAGCAATTATTCTTTACTGTTGATTAGCGTAAATTAAACGGTTTAAGACCCCTACATCTACAACACATAGCATCAGTTGAGTTGGGGTAACAGTCCCCTAATCCAACTATCTTTAATTTTGAATTTTAAATTTTGAATTTTGAATTAATGATGGTGCTGGTAGCGGCTAAATCCTGGCCCATAGGTTGCTAAAAGATTTTGTGGTGAAAGGGCAATTTCTGGCTTACCAGTACAAACGACAGTTTGGTTAAGACAAAGGACGCGATCGCAATGACGGCTGACCATATCAATATCATGGGAAACCTGCAATATTGTCCAACCTTCCTGTAGTTTTAATTCGTTAAGCAAGACATAAAAATCTGCCGCACCTTGCACATCTACCCCAGCAAAGGCTTCATCTAATACCAAAAGTTTTCGAGGTGTTACTAAACAGTAAGCCAGCAACACGCGTTTGAGTTGACCACCACTGAGAGTCCCAACAGCTTGATGGCGCAAATGATAAGCATCAGTTCGCTGTAAAGCTTGGGCTATTGCTGCTGATTTGTCCCGATCTTTCCTCCACAAACTTTTGGGAAAGAAACTCCTGTGCTGGCGTTGCTTGGGAATTCTTGCCCATCCTAGCCCTACCAAATCGCTGACAGAAATAGGAAAGCTACGGTCAAAGATGAAATTTTGCGGCATATAGCCTAATAAATGACGTAAATATCCCAAATTTGTCACTCGACGACCAAATATTTCAATTTTACCTGTAGATTGCGGAATCAAATCTAAGACAGCTTTTACCAGGGTACTTTTACCCGCACCATTAGGGCCAACTATGGCTGTATCTGTCCCTGGCATTAATTCAAAAGAGACATCTCGAAGAGCTAAATAACTGCCTTGATATACGGTTAAACCTTCTACTTTTAAAATGGGAGATGTCAATTGTGGTTGGTCACTGGTCATGGGTGCTTATTCATTAACTAATTAATAATTAGAAATTGCCTTTGAACAAATGCTAAGAAATCAATCATTGCTTTTGGCATCATAATCTACTGGCAAGCTGTTGTCAGAGTTTGCAAATTGTCTTTCATAGCTTTGAAATAATGTTGCGGATTCTTATCGCCTGTTTCTAAAGAATCTAATGTTTGTAAATTTAAATTCAAATCTTGGGAGAGACTTTTAAGTAATTTGTTATCTACTCCTGGTTCACTAAATAAGGCTTTAACTTTATATTTTTTGACTGTATTGACTACATTTCGCACATCTGATGGCGATAGTTGATCTTCGGGAATTTCTACTACTGCTACTTGCTTGAGCTTATAGCGTTGGGCTAGGTATGGGTAGGCATCATGAAAGGTAATAAATGTGCAGTTAGGATTATTTTGTAAGTTCTGCTGAAATTCATTATGTAAGTTTTCCAATTCTTTGATATAAGTTGCAGCATTGGCTTCATAGGTAGCTTTATTTTTAGGATCGGCAGCAATTAAACCATCCCGAATATTTATTACTTGCTGTTTTGCCAAAACTGGATCTAGCCAAACGTGAGGATTACCCTCAGTATGTTCGTGATTGTGGTTTTTTTCCTCTGTCGCAGTATTTACAACGGGTGAAATTTCTCCCAAAGGTTTAATACCTGCACTGGCATCAATTTGAGTCAATTTGGAATTTTGGGCATTTTTGATGGTTTCTTCAAGAAATTTCTCTAAACCCAAACCGTTTTTGACTAATACATTGGCGGTAGCGATCGCCCTGACGTTTTCTGGCTTTGCTTGATACTCGTGTACCTCCGTACCTGGTGGCACTAAAATTTCTACATCTGCCTGATCTCCAGCTACCGCTTTCGTAAACCAATATACAGGTAAAAATGTAGTTACTATTTTGGTTTTTCCTGAACTCGGCAACACTTCGGAAGCTGCTTTCTGATTAGTATTCGATTGGTTACAACCAGCAATTGATAATATGACCAGAGCAATTAGAGGCAGAATACCACTTCCTCGTCTGCCTGTTTTAGCTTCTATATGAGTTCCAAGCACAGTGTTTCCCCCTCCACAAAAATTGCTACCTCTGCCTTAGACTTCAGTAAGAAGTCAGGCAAAAGGTAATGAGGATGTTGAAAAAAGAGAATTTACTTTTCTCGTTTCCTCACCTTTTGTATAAGTACTTTTTGTACAAAGTCTCATTGTCAAATACTCTCTTGACAATGAGACTGATTCTAATTTTATATTATAATAATTCTCATTCTCACGCAATTAGTGTGTAACGAATTACATCAAAATTTTTCAATAAAGTACCATGCGCTGCAATTTATACCTTACTTAATTCATCATAAATTCCTGACTTAATCTTGTGAGAAAAGAATATCGGCTCCTGATAATATTTTGAGAATAGTTTTTAATAATGACTGTTCTCAGAGCAGCTCAGTACAGCTATTCACAGTCAATAGGTGTGAGGAAAAAAATGCACAAAGTATGGAAATTTCTGCTTGCTATGCCAGCAGTTGGTAGCGCCATGCTATTTTTGAGTACTGTTGCAGTTGCAGGGGAAATACAAAGCAATTTAGAAATCAGCCAACCGCAAATTATAGCAGATATAGAAAAAGGCATTGAGAATACTAGCCAAGAACAGGTAATGTCTCAAGTTACCTCAGTATCTCAACTGTCGGACGTGCAGTCTACAGATTGGGCATTCCAAGCATTGCAAGCGTTAGTAGAACGTTACGGTTGTATTGCAGGATATCCCAATAGTACTTTTCGGGGTAATCGGGCGCTCACACGGTATGAGTTTGCTGCTGGTTTGAATGCTTGTCTTGATCGAATCAACGAAATCATCGCTACGGGTACGGCTGATTTAGTCACAAAAGAAGATTTAGCAGGGCTGCAAAAGCTGCAAGAAAATTTTGCAGCAGAACTGGCGACGTTACGAGGTCGTACAGATGCATTGGAATCCAAGACTGCTGAGTTGGAGGCGAATCAATTTTCTACCACTACCAAACTACAAGGAGAAGTTGTCGCCGTAGTCAGCGATGTTTTATCAGGTAACCAAGTCAACGGTGGAGAAATTACAGATCAGAATACAACTCTTGGAGCGCGGGCGCGTGTTGAATTAGTTACCAGCTTTACGGGCGAAGATACGCTCTTTACCAGAATCCAAGTTAATAATATTCTTTCCCCCAATATTGGTACACCGGAGGGCAATCTTTTCTTTGCTGGGGAAGATGGTACAACTGAGGCTTTTATCGATGCACTATATTACCAATTTCCTGTTGGTGAAAAAATAGAAGTGATCGCTATTGCCAATGCTGGTGCAGCAGATGACATTACTGATACGGTAAATCTCTTTGACGGGGATGGTAGTTTTGGTGCTTTGTCCACTTTTGGTACTCGCAACCCAATTTATTATCAGATGGATGGTGCAGGGTTGGGAGTGAACTACAATTTTAGTGATCAATTGGCATTGAGTTTAGGATATTTGGCAAATTCAGCTAATGATCCTTCTGCTAGCAATGGTTTATTCAATGGTGGATATGGCGCACTAGCACAGTTAACCTTTAAACCAAGCGATCGCTTTACTGTTGGTTTCACCTACATCAACGCCTACAATCAGGAATTGGCTACTGGTAGCAATGGAGCAAACGTTGGCTCATTTCTGGGAGGAGTTGTGCAAGATTTGACAGGAAGTGAAGAAGCTGTTCTTGTACCTACTTCGAGTAATTCCTACGGTATACAAGCATCCTTCGGCCTTAGTGAGAAAATAGTTCTTGGTGGTTGGGTAGGTTATACCAACACTCGTAACCTATCTACAGCAGGAGACATAATTAACCGCGGAAGTGTGGATATTTGGAACTGGGCTGTCACTTTAGGATTTCCTGACTTGGGCCAAACAGGTAACTTAGGTGGCATCATCGTAGGAATGGAACCTAAGGTTACAAGTTCCAGCATCAATGGACTTGATAGAGACCAAAGCACTTCGTATCACATCGAAGCTTTCTATCAGCACAAACTAAGTGACAATATCACGATTACCCCAGGAGTTATCTGGTTGACAGCACCAGATCACAACGATCAAAACGATGACGTTGTGATTGGTACTCTCAGAACTACATTCAGTTTCTAATTTTTAGAGTTGCAATAAAAGATGCAAGGCCATGCTTTGCATCTTTTTTCGGTTGATATTAAAATCAAAACCCAGCGTTTTTGCTAAGTTGATTGTCTTATGCCGAATGAACTTTGTGTCTATTTTTATCTTAGCGAGTAATTATAACAAGTGCTTGACGTATTTTGTTTAACATAGGATTAAAACCTATTATTTACCGCGATATTGCTTAAGTGTTTATATGTAGTTTAACTATAAACTATGTATTAATAACTTAGTGTATTAGATAATAATTAAGTGAAATCCACTATTCACAGAACCAATTAGAAGAAATAGAAATAACGTTTATAGCAAATGTAACAGAAATATAACTTAGGATACGTAGAAAATACTGAAAAAGTTTTACTAATTAGTATTTCTAGCAAGTCAATAATTTTGCTTATCCCTTGCAATGCGCCAGCTTTACAACAAATATTTATAAAACGCGCTAGAAAGCTTCCTCTCACTAGGCAATAAAAACTGTGCTGATACTAAGTTGAGTTTAAAGATGCTAACTCATACGCTCACCATAATTTCTTTGTGATAATTGACTGAAGGAAAATATGCTTTATCAGAGCGAGCTGGTATAGCTATAAAAAAAAACGACCAGCCTCCCACAGCTGGTCTGAAAAATGTTTTTCGCGTTGTCTTCTCAATAGAGTAAAAACCAAATTGCTCGTTCCCAAAATGCAACGGGCAACTTTTCTTAACAAGATTGTAACAGCCAACACAGTTTTTTTGTAAAGATTTACCAAAAAAATATACTAATAAAGGTTATAAACTTCTATCTTCCAGCATAATTCACGTATTGTGAGGAGGATAAGCAGCTTGGGAGATGGATAGTAACTATTGGCTAGTGAAGCAGATTGAGTATTGAGTTTACAATAAAAAGACCATGTAATACCATTTCACGAAAATCTTGATACAATTCACTCCCCTAGCCTCCGCCGCTTCCATAGCTTGCCAAATGTATCAACCTTAAGGTGAAACGGTATTAGGAGCAAAAAAGCCTTCCCAAATTCTGCCATATTTCCCCGCCCCACGACCATAATCTTTGATTTGGTGGGTAAACTTGCTTAAGACACGTTGGCTATCGATTGCGGTTGTCCCCAGAGAATGCGCTCTTGCTTGTAAATAGCAATTCCTGGTTTGGCTCCCTTGGGTTTGTAGACGTGCTTAGGCTGAGTATAAACTACTGGAACTTGGTCACTCTGACGCGCACGGCTGTAGTAAGAGGCAAGATTTGCAACAAATTGCAAATCATTTTCTTCGGGAACAGCACCCGGCTCTAAACGTAGTAACACATGGCTCCCTGGTATTTCTTGAGCGTGGAACCATAGGTCATAATCCCCAGCTACACGAAAGGTCAATTGGTCATTCTGGCGATTATTGCGACCAATTAATACTTCAAAACCACTAGGGGTGCGGTAACGGTGAAAGTTACTGCCAGTAGGTTCATTGGTACTACGGCTGCGGTATTCTGGATCTTCTAAATACCGTTGCCCAATTAGTTCATCACGGATTTCTTCTAAAGCTTGCAAATCTTCTGCTGTTTGGTATTTGTCTATCTGAGTAATTGCAGCTTCTACTTGCTCCAAATATTCAACTTCAGCATTCACTTCCAACAGTAGCGGTTCTACAGCTGCACGAGCGCGTTTGAGCTTTTGGTGTTGCTTGTAAAGGTTTTGGGCATTTTGCACCGCATTTTTATCTGGCTGAAGGGCGATCGCTAATGGTAAGCCAGTTTCAAAATCAGGAAGGGTAATTTCCTTCATCCCCGGTTCCCAATTTTGCAGGTGAGCCATCAATAAATCAGCTTTTTGGCGATACTCATCAGCGCGATCTGATTGCTGCAAGCGTTCTTTAAAAGTATTAGCCTTAAGCCGTAATTTTGCCAAAATATTATTTAGCTTTTGACTTAGTTGATGCCGGAGTTGTGAAAATAACTGTTCATTGAGCTGATCGGTGTAGTAGCGGTTGAGTAACTCTTGGATGTCTTTTGCTGGCGTAACTGCACCCCAACCAAGTACGGTGTATCCTTGTTTAGTCCAAGCTGGCTGAAATTCTTCATCTTTCAAAGCTTGTAACCATTCTTGCCAATGCGCGAACAGTCTTTGCCAATCTTCAGGGGTAAGAGAATCGGTGTTGGTTTCTGGCGCTATGTTTGCTGATTGCACCATTGACTCTACCAGTGCTGCACTCAAGCCGCTATAACTTTTGAGCAACTGACGCTTGATTGCTCCTGGCACTAAGCTTACCCGTTCTTGCCAACGTTCTTGAGATTCACTCAAACTAGGAACCGGGCCAGTCAGTTTGGGTGGTGTTTCATAAAATTGTCCGGTTTGGATGGGACGGACACTAGATTGTTGCTGGCTGACTTGATGGGCAGCAGTGATAATCAAGTTATTAGCATCGGTGAGGATAACGTTGCTGTATTTGCCCATAATTTCCCCGTAGAGGTGATAGAGAGCGCTTTCTCCGGGACGACGGGCAAATTGCAAATCAACGACACGCTCCCAAGGAGCGATCGCCTCAATTGCGATCAGTGCTAAACCACCTAATTGGTGTATTAGTTGCTGGCTGAAAGTGAAAGTATCTGGTGTTCGTGGTGGCGGCTCGCCAATACAAATGTGGGCAGCTTGGGGATGCCAAGATATCTCTAGCCAACCCCGCTGTTTGAGGGTACGTAATGCCACAGAAATAGTATGGCGATCGCGCTGATAAACTTGTTCTGTTCGTGATGGTAGCCAGTTAGCGCGTAATTCGCTACAAGCAGCTGTAAGAGTGGTAAAGTCAACTGGTTGCACTATACTTAGCCGTTGGCATTCAAACGTCGATGCTAAGTATAGTGCCAAAAAGGATAGACATATCTCTGTTGCGGTTTTTTATCCTAAAAATTCTGTATTTGATTTGGAAATACTAATTAGCTCATCCCACAGCTAGAATATAACGTTATCTCCTTTACCCTTAGAGAACACTACGCGTACATATAAAGCCGTGGGATGAGTTAACTAATTACCAAAAAGCGTAGAGCCTGGTTAGCTAAGTAACGCTGGTTTTTTGGTAGGTTGTGCCAGAGGTTGCTCCACTGATTTTACTAAAGGTTTTACTAAGGGTTTGACCAATGGCTGTGCTACAGGTTTCGCCAACAGTTGGGTGTAGAGTTTATTCAGCTGAGATGCTACGCCCTCCCAACTAAATTTCTCGGTGACGCGCTTTCTACCTGCTTTACCCAATTCATCCCGCCACTCTGGGTTCATCAGAATGCGGTCGATGGCATTTGTAAAGGCAGGTACATTTTGTGGTGGTACTAATAAACCAGTTTGTTCGGAAACCACGGTAAACTGAAGCCCGCCAACATCACTTGCTACCACTGGCGTACCACTCGCCATTGCCTCGATCGCTACAAGCCCAAAGGGTTCGTAGTGACTGGGAACAACGCAAACATCAGCAGCAGCATAGTAATTGGGCAGGATTGTCTGGCTGAGACGACCGGGTAAGGTAGTAAAATCACTCATGCCCAATTCGTTGACAATTGCTTCGATGCGATCGCGCTCGATACCATCGCTATTACCTGGGGTGCTACCACCACCAATAATTAAGTGAAGCTTTTGAGACTCACGCAATTTTGACTGTTGCACTGCACGTACTAAAGTCTCTATACCTTTGCGTGGGTCAAAACGTCCTACGTATAATATAACTTTGGCTTCAGGATCAATTCCTAACTTAGCCCGCGCTGCCTGTCGATCAACCGAACCAAAGTTTTGAATATCTGTACCGCAAGGAATAATATCAATATTGCCTTTTTTGGAAACGAGCGATCGCATGTGCTGCTTTTCTTGCGGACTCGTCGCTACAATCCGTTCTGCTATCTCCAGTACCTGTTTTTCCACTTCTAAGCGCTTGGTTGCAATTGGAGGAATTGTATCTATTGCCCGGTACTTGACTGCTCCTAAAGAATGATATGTATGAACTAATTTACTTCTTTGGATTGTCTTTAACTGCATTCCTACCCAGCTAGAGAGCCAATAGTTGGTATGAACTATCGGATAGGTAATTTTATTTTCTACTTGGAACTTGAGCAATTCCTCCACAAATTCTGGCAAATATTTAAAACCATTATCTCGTGGTACAAACTCCACAGGGCCCGCTGTTAAACGAATTGTTCGGCAGTGACTACTATGTTGAACAATCGTTTCTTGGTCAGCACTTACCTTGCGGCTAAACATATCAACTTGCCATCCTAGCTTGGCTAGTGCTTCACCAACTTGGCGGACGTAAACGTTTTGTCCTCCAGCTTCTTCTTGTCCTATTTCAATCGCCGGATCTCCGTGAACCGAAACCAAAGCGATGCGTTTTTCACTGGTAGCGTTCATAGTTTATGTGTTGTTGATTATTAAAAAGTCTCAGGCAGAACCAAGTTTGCGCCTAATACTTTTACCGAAAAGATTTAAGAAGATTAAATTAAACTTTCTTTCAATTTAATATCTCAAATATATTTCCGCATCTACTACCAGAAATAACCTTATTGGCTCTGTATTTATTATTTTTATTTCGTTTTTTTATATATTTTGCTATATTTATATCTAATGCTTTTGATAGATAAAACCTTAATTAATTACACCTTACTACATATATAACCTGATAGATATATAGATTCAAAGCCTCTTTTTTGCTGTTATTGTGTAACTACAGCATCGTACTATTTATTTCTAATTTAGAATAATCACTATTTTAAAATACCCTGTTTGAGCATAAATTTATTTTAATTAAAATCCAGCTAACTCGATCTAGATATTAGAAGCACCCTGATAGAGTGACGCTATTGTTAACTGATACCGATTCTCCAAAACAGGCTACAGATCTAAAGTGTGGAAACTCATACCAAGTTGCGTTCTGTTCTAGTAATCTTTCGTTAGCGGAGATTGCTTCGCTCCACTTTGTTTCGCTCGCAATGACAGTTGCTACTTTTGATTGCAACTTGGTTTCAAATTAATTCTGGCTTTTTCAATTACGAATTACGAATTGGACCGTATTAAGTTAAAAATCTCAAACTTAAAACCCCCTGAATCTCACTTTGTTGTGTGATGTTTTGACTCTAGGGGGTTATTTTTATCAAACCTTAATGCAATTTACAACAAGGCTTAGATAAAACAGTCTTTAGTTAAACAGGACTTACGCACTAATAACGTAATTTCGTCATTGCGACCGTAGGGAAGCATAAGTCCTAAGCCCTTCGGGCACGCTGCGCGAACGCAAAGTCTTGATTCTTGTTGCGAGTGCGTAAGTTCTATTAAAGCGAAACTAAACAACAGACCATTTTCCAGCTAAAAAATTCTAATTTGCGCTTACCATCGCGGTTCTAACTCTGGAAGGTTTAGAAAAGCCCCGTGTAGTTGAACAAGTGTGAACGCAACTATCGGCAAAATATAGTCAACCGTCTAATATAGTTTTAGCTGTAGAATTCAGCTTAATCGCACATTCTACGCGCGTATCACATATAATTTTTCTGTACAGAAGCTAATGGCATCTATATTTCAGACTGATGCAGAAACTTCGTCTGAGTAGCGTGTATAGCTACAGCCAAAATGCAATCTAATTTGCACAGACAAATTTAGCAGCAACTATATTCTACCTCAAAGTTGCGGTCACATTTATACTCATTTCTGTAAGTATCCTTAAACTAAGTACCTTAAATGCACTGGACAATTAAAAATTAAAAATCGAAAAAATTTTGATTTTTAATTTTTAATCGCTCTCTCTGGGAGATTAATTGGTCGCTTGTGCGGCTAGCATCTGCTTTAGCTTTTCTAATTCAGAAGCCCAACGGGGATCTGGACGAATAGCGTCTGAGTCAGATGTTGTGGTGCTTTCGCGTCCACTACTACCGCTACCACCGCGCCGAGGTTTCTTAGAGCCTTTTTCGCGGCGATTACTTTCTTTATTTGTGTTAGGAGCAGGGTTGCTGCTGGGATTTTGGGCAGCTTTGGGTGCTTGGTCTTCACTTTCCTCACCTTTAGTGCGAGGCAATGCCTTTTCTAGCTTAATGGCAGTGTCTTTGAACAAGTGACCATTATACTTTTCAATAATTTGATCTGCTTGTTCATCATTATTGACCGTGAGAAAACCGAAGCCGCGGCATTTGCCAGTTTTCCGGTCTTTAATTAGTTTAGTCGTGACAGCATCACCTTCGGCTGCAAAAATTGCTTGCAGTTCTTGACGATCTACTTCTTCTTTTGGCAAATTGCCTATATATAGGCGAACGGACATGAACTATACCTCCAGAGTTGAATGAACATGGCAAGGCGGGAAAACAATCACTTGGCTTTGGCTTTTAAATAGATGCTATTGACCAAATATGCCATAAACCAATTTTTTTAATCCAAACTGTCAACCTATACAATACAGTTTTTCGTTGGGATCAAGCTTGTTTAATACAAAAGCGCACACGACGCTCAATTAAATACCACCTTAATTTTAAGAGTTGTAAATTTAATGGCTTACTGTCTGCCACAGCAAACGTCTTTTTCTATAACCCCGTTCGCAGAATAAAACACCATTCCTTACATTATCATGGTATTTTCTACGTAGCTAGTTCAGCGCATACATTTCTGACATGTAGTGTGATTGAATAGTAGCATAAAATACATTTTTTTCTCAACAGGGGATATTTGGAAACAAAAACCAGCCAGTGGCTGGTCGATTTACTGCTGTGTTGGGAAAATAAAAGGATAGATTGGCGCAAGTGCCAGCGATTTATAACCAAGCTATATGCTGAGTTATGTTGATTAAGATGTCTTTTGTAAATAAATGTAACATTAGCAGAGAAAATCTGCAACTTTTCTTTACATTAAGTTTGGCATAGTCAAAAATTAATGGTCTACAAGTCCAACTTTTAACTACTAACTAACCTCTGAGGAAAATGTATGCTCCCCAAGCTTGCGCTACAACTGCCAAAATAGTAGACCAAATTGGATGAGAGCTAGTAATGGTTTTACCATTCTGAGTTTGTAAAGTTTGGATGTCGATCCAGGGAGTTGCCCCCCGCCGGAACCAACCTGTGACAGTAACATGCCGACCAATTAAATCTTGAGGATTAACTGATTGTCCCAGCCAGGGAATATGGTGCAATTTTACTAAGCCGATATTAGATTGTAGAATTAAGTCTTGTGAGAGGCTGTTGCTGATACCCTGACGACCTAATAGCTTACCTGCAAGACAGACATTAATGCTATCGATGGGGATAGCAGATGGGTTGGCTAAGAGGTTGGGTAATCGCTCATTAGTTTGCACAGTTGCAGGTTGAATATCGGGAAAGAAAGAATTCATCCGGATCACGATACCGATACTAAAACCAATCAGTAGGCAACCCGTAACGAAGGACAAATCTTCATATATCCACTTCAGGTTTAAAAGTCTGCTTGCGAATGCAATTTGCCAAATTAGCCAGATTAAACTCGCAAACAACAAACCTAAGGGAATGCCCAACCAAGGAGCTATTTGTAAGAGAAATGTCTGATGCTTACCTGTTGAAGATTGTTCATTGACAAGATGTAGTTCAGGTTGCAAATGCCAGTGACGGGCTATTTTACATAGGCGTTGGATGCGATCGCCAATTAAAGGATGAGTATTATTGATTGTGAACCAACGGCGGTAGGGATTGAAATTGTCCCACAGCAATAGAGATTCAAAAGAAACATGACCAGCAATACTACCTAAAGAAATGCTTTGCTGATAGCTGACAGGCGCAAGCAGATTTAAGCTTTCTAATTGCCAACTGATGTGTTCTTGTTTTTGAATATCATGGGCAACACCAATGGCAATTTTGAGCAAGGCACGAGTTAGAGCATTGGGGTTACCAGTAATTTCAGCTGCTAGGCGATCGCTATAATAAAGCCGTAACTTCGATAAACACAAAGCTGTTCCAGTCAGCAAACACCAAATTCCATAAGCGAAACTAGCCAAAATTGTAGCTGGCCAACGCCAAAATCCTTTTGAGATCCTGTCTCCCCACTCTGAAATTTGCTGATATAGCCTGTGAAAAATCATTGTCACCAGGATTACCAGAGACATGACTACAAAATCCCGATGAACAATATGTCCTAATTGCGTGGCATATATAATGGCAATTTCATCATCTGCCAGATGTTCTAATAAGCCCTGACTTACCACAATTCGCGCATTACGGGCTAGATTCCCGTAGGTCAGAGCAATTGGTGCAGCTATTGGCAAAATCCGCAGTTTAGGTAACTGCCAACCTCGCTGTTGGCAAGAACGTTGTATTACCCTGATTGCTTCACGGCTGTAGCCATTTAACACATCTTTGGAAAACTCTCGTTGACCATAAAATTTTGTCAGTAACCAATCCAGCAACCACGGTGACAATGCCATTGCAATAATCATTACCACGAGCAAAACCGGGCTAGGATCACGATATAAAAATTGCAATGGTTCTAAGTATGGAAGCTTGACTAAAATATAGTTAATTAAGCCCATTGCTAATTTGAGCATTTCCCGCATCACCCAAAATAAGGCGATGAATGTTCCCGCTGACAATAGCCGTAAAGGTATTAAATTAAACTTATGCAGGGGTTGCCATACCTTAGCCCGTCCTGCGTGCCGCCAATAAATACTGACTGGTTTAGCTTGTGGGCGGTCTTCTGTAGAGCTAATGAAACTATTGGCTGAAAAAGTAGATGCCGTTTCTACATATCTATTTTTAAACTCACCTGCTGGTATGGACGAAGTACCAGAGCTTGTACCTTCGACCATTACATCTTTTGATTGCTGTTTTGATGAAGCAGTAGATTGTACACCATTTGAGCTGGAATTATCAAAAGCAACAAATCCAGTTGCAGAATTTTTTGATGATGTGTTTTTAGGTTTGTGGCGTTTTTTCAAGTGTTCAAGAGCGCGTTCTGCCCACTCTTTCACTTGTGGATTAGAACTCTCAAGGAGATTTTGACACAGGGCGATCGCTTTTGAAAGTCGGCCAATGCGTGCATAAGCCATCACTAAACCAACCTGAGCTTGTAAGCTAGCAGTTCCACTTTTCTGACTGCTAGCAATAGGCTCTAGTTGAGCGATCGCTGCTTGGTAATTTCCCTGTTTGAGGGCGACTAAACCAGCCTCCAAAGACGATTCGGCGTGTGAAGGCATATAAATCTAGCACTCCAATCTCTTAACTGATTCACGTTTGCGCGCAAGCGCTTGATTGAGATACCCTGAAAATCAACCGCGTCCTAAATTATCCTTCCACTGGTTGTTGCAGGGAATATACTGGGGCGATCGCGCTTAATTTCAATTCTGGATGATCTCCCTCTAACTGTTGGCAATTCCATTCATTGCGGAAAAGCAATACTGGGCGTCCCATATTATCTTTGACTGTGGTGGTGTTAAATAAACGTCCCACCTGATTCAAAGCTTCCCAACCGCCATCAACCCAACGGGCGACGCTATAAGGCAAGAGTTCAAGTATGGTTTCCACGCCATACTCATTTTGTAGGCGAAACTGCACCACCTCGAACTGCAACTGACCCACCGCCGCCAGAATTGGATCGCGTTTGGCTTCATCAGTGGAGTACATAATTTGTACTGCACCTTCTTCCCGCAGTTCTGAAATGCCCTTTTGGAATTGCTTAAACTTTGAGGGGTTGGGATTCCGAAGAGTAGCAAACAATTCTGGCGAAAAATAAGGAATTCCTTCATATTCCAGTTTTTGCCCAGTGTAAATTGTATCGCCTATAGCAAAAACTCCAGGATTGTTCAAACCGATCACATCGCCAGGATAAGCGACATCAATCGATTCTCGCTCTTGAGCAAAGAGCTTTTGCGGACGAGACAGGCGGACAATTTTTCCGGTACGAGCATGATTGACTGTCATATCTTTTTCAAACTTACCAGTGCAGACCCGGATAAAAGCCACGCGATCGCGATGTTTTGGGTCCATGTTTGCCTGGAGTTTGAAAACAAACCCAGAAAACTCCGGGTAAGTCGGGGGAACTTCACCAACACTGCTGTTATGATTACCTGGTTTGAGAGCATAATCGAGGAAGTACTTCAGGAATAGCTCAACGCCAAAGTTGGTCATAGCGCTACCGAAGAACACTGGCGTCATTTTTCCTTGATGTACTAACTGCAAATCTAGTTCCGGGCCTACACCTTCTAATAGTTCTAAATCGGTTTTTAGTTGGTAGTAGAGATCCTGTTCTAGCAGTTCCTCAATTCTGGCATCACCTAAATTGACTATCGTGTCTCTGGCTTCCTTGCTACCGTGGGCGCTACGTTCAAACAGGTGAATTTGTTGTTTGTCGCGGTCAAATACACCTTTAAAGCGATCGCCCATCCCAATCGGCCAATTTACGGCATAGGTCTGCAATCCCAATTCTTGCTCAATTTCGTCCAACAACTCTAAAGGTTCCCTTCCCGGACGGTCGAGTTTGTTAACAAATGTGAAAATTGGAATTCCCCGTAGCTTACAAACTTCAAATAACTTCCTTGTTTGAGGCTCCAAGCCTTTTGCCGCATCAATTAGCATCACAGCGTTATCTGCTGCGGCGAGAGTACGATAAGTATCTTCACTAAAATCTTGGTGTCCTGGCGTATCTAACAAATTTATTTGACAGCCACGGTATTCAAATTGCAAGACTGTAGATGTAATAGAAATACCTCTTTGTTGTTCCATTGCCATCCAGTCGGAGGTCGCCTTACGCTGCGCCCGTCGTGCCTTTACTGCCCCAGCTTCGTGAATTGCCCCTCCGTATAAAAGTAGCTTTTCTGTTAGTGTCGTTTTACCAGCATCGGGGTGAGAAATAATTGCAAAATTGCGGCGAAGTTCAACTGCTTTATGAAGATCTGACTCAAGTTCAATTGACATAAGTGTATTTGTTTGCTTGTTAATTAAGTTAACTTAATTTTTTCCTACTTTAGCGAGTCTTTTAATCTTAAGACAACGATGGACATGATAGAGTCGTAATATCACTAAGCTACGTCAAAGTAATGGCAAGCAGGAATGCAGGGCACAGACAAGCCAATACTTTTATCTGCTTTATCGCATCAAGCCATTTTTATTAACTTTAAGCTTGTGTCTCTAGACTTACCTATTACCCTATATTTTGTAATTAATGAATTTTTAGCACAAAAAAAGCCAAAAATATTAATTACTACTTTAATCTATGGCTTGATAAATTAATTGTTAAAGCATTGCTTAGGCTAGCTGTGGGTTTGCTATTTACAACTAGCTAAGATAGAGATTTACCCCTGTGGAGACTAATTATTTGACCAATAGCTCAGTTAGTTAGCAACCTAAATAAATTATTGTGTTATCTCTTAATTTACCAAATCTTTTAGTACAAATGATAGTAATTGATAAGTCAAAATGAGTTAGGAAAACTTAAGAAGTGATTAGTTAAGAAACATCCTCTACCCTTTACTTATTAGCTAACTTACTGAATAAGTTATAAAATTTTTTAATATAGTTTTTTTGCCGTTTGTTAAAGAGATGTCAGGCAAGCTGTAAAATACAAAATTGCCCTACAGCTTCATCAACAGTAGGGCAAAGGACAGTTAAGCACTGTTGGTAGTCTGTCCTACCAGAGCAAGGTTTTACCTTACTGTTGTGACGCTTTGTGTTGTGTCCATTGTGTTGTAATTCTTTATAAAAGTTTATGTTTCCAACTCATCGCCCCCGCCGTCTGCGAACCCATCCCCAACTGCGCCGGATGGTGCGTGAAACTGTTTTATCAACGAATGATTTGATTTACCCTCTGTTTGCGGTACCAGGCGAGGGAATTGCTAATGAAGTAAAATCTATGCCCGGAGTTTACCAACTTTCGGTAGACAAAATTGTTGAAGAGGCAAAAGAAGTTTACGATTTAGGAATTCCCGCGATCATTCTGTTTGGTATCCCCGCAGATAAAGATGTAGATGCCACTGGTGCTTGGCATGATTGCGGTATTGTGCAAAAAGCAGCAACTGCGGTGAAGGAAGCATTACCAGATTTGATTGTAATCGCTGATACTTGTTTGTGTGAGTACACAAGTCATGGACACTGCGGTTATTTACAAGTCGGGGATTTAACAGGACGGGTTTTAAATGACCCAACTCTAGAATTACTCAAAAAAACGGCAGTATCACAAGCCAAAGCTGGTGCTGATATCATTGCACCTTCGGGGATGATGGATGGCTTTGTGCAGGCAATTCGTGCAGGGTTGGATGAAGCGGGATTCCAAGATACACCGATTTTGTCTTATGCTGCTAAGTATGCTTCAGCCTATTATGGCCCATTTCGAGATGCAGCAGACTCAACACCGCAATTTGGCGATCGCCGAACTTACCAAATGGATCCAGGTAACGCTCGTGAAGCGATTAAAGAAATAGAACTCGATATCGCTGAAGGTGCTGATATGCTCATGGTGAAGCCAGCCTTGGCATACATGGACATTATCTGGCGTGTCAAAGAAGCTAGTAACCTCCCCGTGGCTGCTTACAATGTTTCTGGTGAGTATTCTATGGTGAAAGCTGCTGCCCTCAACGGCTGGATTGATGAAGAGCGTGTAGTCATGGAAACTCTAACTGGCTTTAAGCGTGCGGGTGCGGACTTGATTTTGACCTACCATGCCAAAGACGCGGCACGTTGGTTACGATAAGCTACAAAATTAACGAGTGATTATTTACCAAAAAATCTCACGCACAGGTGCAAAGGCGCAAACTTAATTTTAGTGTCTTGGTGTCTGAGCGTGAGATTATTGTTTGAGTAAATATCAATTTTCACTTACTACTTATCAGCTTAATCTTGTCGAGAACACGTTGAGAATCGCTGATTTTTCCTTGTTTTCGATAGAGTTTAGCTGCCTGCTGTAAATCGGCAATTGCGCCTCGCTTATCTCCCAAATCTGCACGGGTTATCCCTCGGTAGTAATAGGCTTTGGTATCTTGAGGATTAATTCGCATGATTTGACTATAATCCTCGATCGCCCCTTTCAAATCTCCCAACTTGGTACGGGTAGCACCTCGATTGTAATAAGCAATAACATCATTAGGATTAAGGCGTAAGATTTGACTATAATCCTCAACTGCGCCTTTCAAATCTCCCAACTTGGTACGGGCAGCACCGCGGTTTTGATAAGCCGTAATATCATGAGGCTTCAGACGTATAATCTGGCTGTAATCCTCAATTGCCCCTTTTACGTCTCCTGCCTTGAGATGAGCTGATCCGCGACTGTAGTAGCTCATAAAATCGTTAGGATCATTACGTATAGATTGGTTGAAATCTTCAATTGCTCCTTTAAAATCTCCCAATCTGATACGGGCATGACCTCGATTGTAGTAGGCTGGGCTAGAGTTAGGAGCAATACGTATAGATTGGTTGAAATCTTCAATTGCTCCTTTAAAATCCCCTAACTGTGTACGCACACCACCACGGTTATTGTAAACATTAGCATTGTTAGGATTAATACGCAAAGATTGAGTGTAATCTTCAATTGCTCCTTTGAGGTCTCCAAACATTAGACGGTCATTACCTCTACTGCTGTAAGTGTTAGCATCATTGGGGTTAACTTGTACTAAAAGTGATGTTAATTGTCCAGTATTTGACCAATTTTGGGCATCAGCTTTGGTAGCAGACATCATTGTTCCTATAACCAAAGTTCCCAGGATAAATATAAATTTATTCATCAAAATAATTCCCTGAATAATTAAAGGTAAACAGTGGTAAATTAGACATACGAACTAATAGAAGCTTAATTGAGACATAATGATACACAGATTAATCAACTTAATAAGATTAATTAATCTATATATCTGCTTCTATGAAAAATTAATAATTTTTCGTACAATTCTGGTTAATAAGTAACTACTTAACTTAAACAATTTATTCCAGAAAACACCGAAAAAAATTACAATGATTTCTTATAGTAAAAATGTCACAAAAAATTTTTCTTGAATAAGCTAATGTGCTAGAGTATTTACATAGGTAAAGGCTGAAATAAGTAATAATTCAGCATAAGTAGACACATAAATATCGAATTTTAATAGTAGATTGTTTACGAAATAATACAGAAATAAAAAGTTCCCTCGTTTGCCAGAGGTGGCGGCGATCGCTTATAAAAGAAGATAGATAATAAATTTTTTCAATTGGCTGTTTATGTCAATTGATTTAATAAACGAATTCTAAACTTTTCTAGGGGAGCATGGAATATGGATATGCAAGTCCTGAGAGAGCGTGCGGGACTTAGCCGTGCAGAGGTTGCCTTCAGGCTTGCAATCAGTGAAACCAGTGTTCGCAACTGGGAAGCGGGGCGTACTGAACCCACAATGACACCAAAAAAATATTTAGATGCTTTGCGTCTGTTCAAATGTACACCTGAAGAATTGGCAGCAGCAAGCGAAAAGTCAATTAATCAGCGGCATAAACGCAAGCCAGGAAGACCCAAACGCTTTCCAGACAATCCAGTAACTCAGGTAGCTGATTCGCCAGTTTGTAGCTGATGAAATGTTAGATCAGGTTGGGGTTGCCTTTTATTGTGCGTCTGATGCATCAAGACTTGTAAAATCGATAAAATGATAGATTGCCCTTGAAAGTTACCGCAGTAGCAGCGCTTGACTCCGAGGAATGTCAATCTCTGTAATTACTTTTTGCGATTTGATGCATAAAGAAGCAATCAGGTTACCTTATTTACTTAAATGGCTTTTCCATAATCGGTCTGTAATTTTCAGTCTTTGCCGATTTAGTACTCAGCCTTTGCGTGGATGGCAATCAATGAAATATTAACAACAGATGTGGAAAGCAGGATTTTAAAAGCAACTCAATCTCCAACTAGTGCGATCGCTCACGGTATTTGCTGCGGCGGCGCGATAAGATTCTAAAACAATAAATTGTACTAAAGGTCTAAATGGCAGAAACTCTTTTCTTCAACGCCCTCCGTGAAGCCATTGATGAAGAAATGGCGCGTGATCCCAGTGTATTCGTTCTTGGTGAAGACGTAGGACACTATGGTGGTTCCTACAAAGTGACCAAAGACCTTTACAAAAAGTATGGCGATCTCCGAGTTCTCGACACCCCCATCGCTGAAAATAGCTTTACTGGTCTAGCAGTGGGAGCAGCGATGACGGGTTTACGTCCGATTATTGAAGGCATGAACATGGGCTTTTTGCTGCTTGCCTTTAACCAAATATCGAACAACGCGGGGATGCTACGCTATACTTCCGGCGGTAATTTTAAAATTCCTATGGTAATTCGGGGCCCTGGTGGTGTAGGCAGACAGCTAGGGGCAGAACATTCTCAGCGGCTAGAAACATACTTCCAAGCTGTTCCTGGTTTAAAAATTGTTGCCTGCTCCACACCCAGAAATGCTAAAGGACTGCTAAAGTCTGCTATCCGCGATGATAACCCAGTGCTGTTTTTTGAACACGTACTGCTTTACAACTTGAAAGAAGACCTACCAGAAGAAGAGTATTTACTGCCTTTGGATAAAGCAGAAGTAGTACGTCGTGGTAAAGATGTGACAATCCTTACTTACTCACGGATGCGCCATCATGTGCTACAAGCTGTGAAAACTTTAGAAAAACAAGGTTACGATCCAGAAGTAATTGACCTGATATCGCTCAAGCCATTAGACTTTGATACTATTGGGGCCTCCATCCGCAAGACCCATCGCGTGATTGTGGTGGAAGAAGCTATGCGAACTGCTGGTATTGGAGCAGAAGTTATCGCCTCAATTAACGATCGCTTGTTTGATGAATTGGATGCACCAGTACTGCGGCTTTCGTCCCAAGATATTCCGACACCTTACAACGGTAATCTAGAGCGACTAACAATTGTTCAACCAGAGCAAATAGTAGAAGCTGTGGAAAAAATGGTGGCTTTGCGAGTTTAAGTTAAGGGATTGGGGACTGGGAAAAAGCAGGAGAGCAGCTTGTGCAGGGGAGACAAGGGGACAAGGGGAAAGAACCATGATTAACTCTTGCTTGTTGTCCCCCCATCCCCCATGCCCAATGCCCCATGCCACATTACTAGTAACACTCCTCACTGAGAACTGATACTCATAACTCTATAAAAGAGCGCTATTATAGCCTTTGTCGGTTGCGAGTTATGGTTATGGTATGCAGAAACAGCGATCGCTATTAGCGTTGATTTTAGTATTGATCATCGCCGCCATTACGGTGATTTTTACAATTCCTATACCCCTTGGGCTAGACTTACGAGGAGGTTCACAGCTTACAATTCAGGTGAAAACAACACCGGAAATTAAGCAAATCACCGAACGCGAATTGGTAGCTGTGCAAAGAGTCGTTGAAGGCCGGATTAACGGTCTTGGCGTTTCTGAGCCAGTGATTCAAATAGTGCCTAACACAGACAAAATTTTAGTGCAGCTACCTGGTGTCAACGATCCAGAGCAAGCAGAACGTGTGTTAGGGGGTACGGCGCAATTAGAATTCCGTTCACAAAAACCTGGTACAGAAACTCAGCTGTTTGCTTTCCAAGCTTCAAGAGCCGAACTGAAAGCCAAGCAACAAGAGTTAAGAAAGACTAAGGATACTGCGGCAATTGCGAAAAATCGAGAAGAGTTGCAAAAGAATAACGAAGCGATCGCGGAATTATTTGAAAGCACAAACCCGCCACTGACAGGTCAATTTCTCCAAGATGCCTACGGCGAACCCACTCAAAGCGGCAATAATTGGAACGTTGCCATTCGCTTTAATCAAAAGGGTGGCGAACTTTTTGCTAATCTCACTAAAAACCTTGCCGGTACCGGGCGCAGCATTGGTGTTTTTCTAGACAATGAACTCATTAGCGCTCCCAGCGTACCCCCAGAATTTGCTGCAACTGGGATTACTGGCGGTGCTGCGGTGATTACAGGTAGGTTTACAGCCCAACAAGCTAATGACTTAGGTGTGCAGCTACGTGGTGGGGCATTACCCGTACCAGTAGAAATCGCCGAAATTCGCACCGTTGGGGCAACTTTGGGTAAAGACAGCATTCAAAGCAGTATCTACGCTGGGCTTGGTGGTCTAATTTTAGTATTAATCTTTATGGTGGCTTATTATCGACTACCAGGCTTAATTGCCGATCTAGCGTTAATAATCTACGCTTTGCTGACCTGGGCTAGCTTTGCTTTGTTAGGTGTAACGCTTACCCTACCAGGAATTGCCGGGTTTATCCTCAGTATTGGCATGGCAGTGGATGCAAATGTGCTGATTTTTGAACGCACACGGGAGGAATTGCAAGCGGGCAAAACCCTGTATCGTTCTGTAGAATCTGGCTTTTACCGCGCCTTTTCCAGTATTCTAGATGGCAACGTCACCACAGTGATTGCCTGTATCGCATTATTTTGGCTGGGATCTGGTTTGGTGAAAGGCTTTGCCCTTACTTTGGGTTTGGGGGTAGCTATGAGTATGTTTACTGCCCTTACCTGTAGCCGCACCTTCATGTTTTTGGCAATTACAATTTCTTCACTACGGAAACCAGAACTTTTCTGTCCGAACCTGCCAGCATCAAATAAGGCAGAGGTGGCTCGATGAAACTAAGTATTAACAAGTCGCGATCGCTTTGGTGGGCTATTTCTGCTGCTATAGTCCTTGCTGGTATCATCTCAATGGTGATATCTTGGCAAAATCCCAACATTAAAGCCCCCCTACGTCCTAGTTTGGATTTTGTCGGTGGTACAAGATTACAGCTAGAACGGGACTGTACCAAACCTGGTAACTGCGACAAGCCAATTGATATTAATGTAGTCCGGGAAGTAGCAAGAACACAGGGACTTGGCGATAGCAGTATCCAAATTGTCGCTGACAAAGACACAGGCGCAGAAAATGGCATATTAATCCGCACAAAAACCTTAGATCGCGAACAGCGTACTCAATTGCAAAGTGCCTTAAGCGAAAAAATTGGTGCTTTTGACGAAGAAAAAAACCAGATTGACACCGTTGGGCCGACCTTGGGACGAGAGTTGTTTACCTCTGGTGTGATTGCCCTGATTGTTTCATTTGCAGGCATCATTATTTACTTAGCTTTTCGCTTCCAGTGGGACTATGCAGTATTTGCCATCGTCGCTTTATTTCATGATGTCTTGATCACAGCAGGGATTTTTTCGATTTTGGGTTTAGTACTAGGTACTGAAGTAGACAGCCTCTTTATCGTAGCCCTACTGACGATTACGGGGTTTTCAGTCAACGATACTGTGGTTATTTACGATCGCATTCGAGAAACCCTGAAAACCAATCCCAACCGTCCGATAGCTGATATTGTGGATGATGCGGTGAACCAAACCTTGGGACGGTCGATCAATACGACCTTAACAACCATGTTGCCCTTATTTGCTATCTTGTTTTTTGGGGGAGAAACACTGAAAAACTTTGCTTTAGCTTTAATTATTGGCTTCACGGCGGGGGCTTATTCGAGTATTTTTATAGCTAGTACTCTGTTATCTCTGTGGAGAGAACGTGCTGGTAAATCTACCGTGCTAGTGAATGCCGAGGCAATGGATACCTCTGCTGGTTCCCACGATACCTAAGCTTGCCTCTATTTCATCATGGGGTTAAAGCAATTTAAATTGTGAATTTTGAATTGCTAACATCAAATTGCGAAAATTGCGATTGGTTGTATAGTTTTAAATTTGTAAAACAGCCTAAGCATGAGCAATCCAAAATCTAAAATCCAAAATTTAAAATTAGGCGTTGCTGAATTGACGAAGAGGACACGCAGATCGGGTGAAGTGGTAAACCAGTGCTGCCTCGCCTTTGGGTGAGACTAAATTTATACTCTTGATCAGCAATGCCTAAAATTGGTATAACCCATATGGATCAACCGGAACAACAGTCAATCAATGGTAACAATACTGCAAAGACTGACCCATATTTTGCCCAACAAGTACAAAGGCTACACAATATTACCGTATATGGCAGGTGGTTATTTGTAGGTTGTTTGTGGCTCACTATTGCGCCTCTTTGCTTGTGGGATCTACAGGCAGAAATTGCTTTATGGCAACAATACTTTACTTGGGTGGCGGTGCGATACGGACTCTTCTATCATCCATTGTCTACCCTTGGTTTGGCTTTTTGTATTGGTATGACTGTTGCTACTTTAATTTGGCAAAGTCGGAATATCCTTATCGGACTACCACAACAGGACAAGCAACGCTTAGAAAAACAAGTGTGTCGGATACGCCAACAGGGGCCTACTCATCCTCTGTGGAAGTGGGTTTGCGATAAAGAAAGATGAATGATTAAATTTTTTAATATCTAACTTTAGATACAAGCTCAGGCACTCTCTAGCAAAATATGACTTAACGGTAGGAACGATACTGCCAAAATTGGGTGTTGTACATGAACTATCCTCAAATTCAATTTAGCGAACAGCTCCGCTGCGCCAAAGGCGAACGCAAATCTGAAATTGACCTTTACCAACTGCAAGAGCTATTTAATATTTCAGCTTTCTGGGCAAAAGGACGTAGTGTTGAGGATTTGGGCATAGCTATTGCCAATAGCGATCCAGTGATTTCTGTATGCGATGGAGAGCAACTTATTGGCTTTGCTAGAGCAACTTCTGATGGCATCTATCGTGCCACGATTTGGGATGTTGTGATTCACCCAGACTATCGTGGTATTGGGTTGGGAACCAAATTAGTAGAAACCGTTTTGAGCCATCCTCGCATGAGGCGGGTTGAGCGTGTGTACCTGATGACTACTCACCAACAAGGATTCTACGAAAAGATTGGTTTCCAGTCTAATACGACTACCACTATGGTGCTACATAACCAATCTAACCTTGGTTATATTCCATCTGAGGAAATTCAGCTTCAGGAATCACTAGGGGGATAGACACTTGCAGCCTAGTAAATTCAGTTACAGCCTTAGCACTGGAAAATGGCACGATTTCCAGCTTTCCTCCCATCACTTCCAATAGGGTTTGACTGAGCAATAATTTCATTCCTGGCGAGAGAGACTGATTCTCCTTGTCGGTCACAAGAGGTTTGTCTTCAGACTTGATAAAATCTATCGATTTGATGAAATCTATAGACTCACTCCAGGGTAGAGCATGAACTGGTACATCCAGCCAAATAAGTGCAAAATTACTAGTAGGCGAAAGGCTAGTGGAAATACAGATACTACCTTCTTCCATCTCAGCAATGGCAGTGTCTACTAAATTGATCAATACTTGGCGTAGCCAACGGGAGTCTGCCAAAACATAAACCTCTGGATCTGGGGGTAGTAGTTGCAAGGGATAATTCCGATTGGCCGCCAGCAGATAAGTTAATTTATAAACATCCTGTAAAACTTCAGCTAACGATTGGGGTTGAATCTCTAATTTGCTGGTTCCATGTTCTACCCTAGCAATGCTGAGAATTTCATCGATTAGCTTGAGTAACTTCAATGCTTTTTCGTGAGCTTGGGCAATAAATTCTCGCTCTTCAGCCGGATCTTCACACAAATCCGACAAAATTAACTGATGCAAGCCAATCAAACTATTAAGAGGCGATCGCAACTCATGGGTAGTCCGCGCTAAAAAACCCGCCTTAAATTGGCCCATCTCCTGCGCCATTTGGTATGCCAGCTGGATTTGCTGCATCCGTTTCCCGATCTCTGACCAATTTTGTTGCTCTGTTGACTTTATTAGGGATGAGTTTGGTGCAGCATTTGAAGAGCGTGCGAATAATCCGCGAAAACTCATCCCCAGTGCTAATCCTGCTCCTAAGTATACCCAGTTGCTCCAATTCATAGTTTGGCAGTTATCAACTTCATTCTTTGACAACAACAGCGTCAAATCTAGTTCGCGATTATCCGCATTATCTGTTTAGCTCCAGTCTCTAGATGCAATTAAAAGTTTTTCTAATTCTTACGTAGTTTTAAGTAGAACAGAAAAGCCTGGAATTTAGCTATCTTGGCAAAGCAACTCTATATGAGCTGCAAAACTGAAAGACTCAAACTAGGAGTACAACATTATAGCTAGCGATTTTTTATTTCAGTCTAAAATCCTAACTTTACAGCACCTTGTCGCAAAATTTGCCAATTTGTACCCGTCCATTTAGCGACTGTGGAAGGTACACCGATTTTTGATACTTCTTTCTGGGTTTCTGTGGTTGCCAGAGTCAGGATATCAGGAAACTGAGCCTCAATTTCTGCCATTGTCTGCAAAGCTGGTTGACCTGAAAAATTGGCACTAGTGGTGGCAAGAGGGCCTGTTTGCCGCAAAATATTTTGAGCAATCGCACTTGCAGGTACTCTAATACCAATTGTTGTTGGGTCGTTAGGATTCATTACTTTTGGTACTGAGGCTGACGCTGGTAAAACTAATGTCAGCCCTCCCGGCCAATATTTATCTGTTAATTCTTGCCAAATTCTATATTCGCGATCGCTTCCTTGGACATAAGACCATAAGTCCGACCCACTAGCCGCCATCAAAATCAAAGGTTTATCTTGACTGCGCTGCTTGGCTGCAAAAATCAATGCTGCTTTTTCTGGTATAACTGCTAGTGCGGGAACAGTATCTGTAGGAAAGCTCACTAATAAGCCAGCACGTGCCCCCGCTATCAGCACTTCCAAGGAAACTTGTGTCATGATTACAGAGTGAAGAATTAATATTTATCTTTCTTTCTCCACTCATACCTCACAACTGGGCACTCAGCACTCAACACTGAGATAAGCAAGGGCAAAACGTTCAATTCCAGCCAAATCAGAATGAATTTGAATGTTGTAATAGCTACCTTGACTGTGTAACATTTCTTGCACACTATCCGCTTGCCCTGCCATCATCTCGATGAGCCACACCCCTCCTGGCCGCAAATAGCTGGGGGAGATTTCAATCAAATAGCGGATGCAATCTAAGCCATCAGTACCACCATCCAAAGCGAGATGTGGTTCATAGAGCATTACTTCTGGTTGCAGGGTAGGTAAGGTGCTGGTGGGAATATAAGGCGGGTTTGATATCATGCCACTAAACTGTCCTTTGAGAGATGCCAATGGCTCCCACCACGAACCTTGATAAAATCGAATCTGCTTGGCAAATCCCAAATTCTGGGCATTTGCCGCTGCGATCGCCAAAGCTTCTGAACTGTAATCAACGGCGTGAATTATAGACTCTGGAAAGACATCTGCTAGTCCCAGAGCGATCGCGCCACTACCAGTACCCAAGTCCGCCCAGTGTCCTTGCTGTAAGGGTGGGATGGTCTGACTACTAATAGCTGCTGCTACAGCTAAATCAATCAAGCATTCTGTTTCTGGTCTAGGAATCAAAACTGCACTCGACACGGCGATTTTAAAGTTCCGCCACGGTGTAACTCCTGCAATGTATTGCACTGGTAAGTGGTCGTTTAACCGCCTGTGCCACAATTGGTCTAAAACTTCTAAAGGCAATTTCAGGTGAATTTGAGACCAATTTTTGAACGATTCTAATCGCAGTGCCAAGCGGTCTAAACCAGCCACTTCTTGTAGAAGCCAATCGACTTCTGCTGGTGGAACATCTGTGGCGATCGCAGCTTGAATTGCCTGATGACGCCACTGCCAAAGTTGTAACCCAGAAACTACTTTTGGCTGTGTATTTGCCATGCCTTAACGTTTGGGTTTCTGAGGCTGTGAATTGTTGCGATTGGAAGCAGGAGCCTTAGGCGCGTTATCTCTAGGCAATGTCTTAATATATTCTCTAGACTCTGGAGATGGCACTAGAACAACTTGGTTTAACCAGGCATCATTTTTATCCTGCAAGGTTTTAATTACTCCATCTACGTCAATCACCTGAATATCCGCTTTCGGAAACTTGGGCTTCACCTGGTTCAACAAACCTTGCGCGTCTTGCTTACTTAAAAACAAAGGAATCATTTGCTGGTTGTCAGAGTTGACTTTAATTGGTACATATCCTTGATCTGGTGCAAATCTGACAGCAAAAATAGGCACACTTTTGAACTGCTCTACCTTTTGACCGCTTTGGCGCAGCAAGTCCATTGCCCCTTTAATTTCCTGATCAACAGGTTTAAAAGCAAATACAAGACGGTTTGGCTGGTTTTTACTTTGTTGTAATTGCTGATAAATTACTCCCAAAGGTACTGCCGTCACCTGTAGACTTTTGACCATTTCTTGTATTTTCGGGTCTTTGGCTTGTGCACTCCGCAGTTCGGTGATAAATTTTTGGGCCTCTTGCCGACTCATATAGACTCCTGTTACCGAACCAGCACCTTTTTGCCCATTTTGATTTTCGGGTAGAGGACGGCTAAGTGGCAAGCCTTTGTCATTAGTAACTAAATATACAGGCACTGAGTCCAATTTATCTTTTATTTGCTGTTCTGACAGTGCCAGTACTGGAAGATTTCCCGCAAAGACTGTTCCTAGTAATGTACTTCCGACTAAACCCAATGTTGCGCTCCAGCGAACCAATGATTTCATGACTGCTCCTAATGTCAATAATTTAATTAGTCAGACAAATTGTTGGATTTGCACACCACCAACTTGTTTTAGTTATATAGCAATCCCTTCGAGATGTGAAAAATTTGTGGCGGCTATTGAATGTTACTAATCAATGCTCAATAATGATATTTCCCAACCATTTAGGATTGCTATTGTAACGTGTTCACCCATTGACAGCGATCAATTTGTGCTTTTCTCAATGTTGACCTTGTTATTGTTCCTAATCACGGCTAAAGGCAATAGATGCTTGTTAGATGTCGCTATCCAGGAGCGACCAATTGTTTCATTTATTGAAGGGATAAATGTCATTTGATTGTCTTTACCCAGCTATAAATGACGTCATTATATAGTGAATCGTTCCAATTGCCTTTAGTTTAAGATTTGCTCAATTTGAAGCAAATTTATACAGAATGCAATTTTAAGGGTACTATGTCCTGGAGAGCGAATTTGCCTGTTAGCCCTCACAAGTTACCATAAGAGCAGAACCGCCAAATTAGACTTCTCCGAAAAAATATGTAATCTGGAAGCTTATCAATTTACCAAGAAAAACCCTAGCCAAATATTGATTTTTTTTATTACATAATTAAATTAATCAAAAAACCGCAGATTGACTAGTAAATCTACGGTTTTGATTTTATGATTTTAAATCGGGATGACAGGATTTGAACCTGCGGCATCCTGCTCCCAAAGCAGGCGCGCTACCAAGCTGCGCTACATCCCGGCTAATTAGCCTACTTTAGGTGTCTTAAATTCATTCTTAACACCACGACTTTACAATTTAACACCTACACAGCATTTAGTCAAACTTTAGTTAGTTCACTAAGACACTTTTCTGATTATATCATAGTTAGCAGCTATTTACTAAATTTTTATGTCGCTTTTGCCAACACAAGGGTAATTACGTGTCCCGAATAAAGCTTTTGATGGCTGACTTAGGTTTACAGTCCCGCTACTTGCTTGTATGTCGGCAGAAATTATAAAAACCACTTAATATTTAGTAGACTTCGCCATTATAACTGGATTATGGGCGGCAAGCTGTTTTATTTGTATAGAAAATTTAGTGAGGATACCAGAACATACCTTTAATACCTTCTGGATCGGCTACAAAACCCATAGTCCGATAGAAATCTACAACATGGGGATCAGCGAAGAGGGTAACATTGCTAATCTCTTCACTCCTAAGTTTTTTGAGGACGTATTTCATCAGCGCCTTACCCAGACCTTTACTTTGAAAGTCAGGGTGAACTACTACATCCCAGATTGTGGCATTAAAGGCATGATCTGAAGTAGCACGAGCAAAACCAATCAGCCGTCTTTGGTTTCCTCGCACTTGCCACATTGTGGCTACGAGAAAACTATGCTCAATGGCTTTTTTGACTTTTCTCAGGGGACGACGCGACCAACCAACTGCATCACAGAGTTCTTCGAGTTCATACAGGTCGATATCTCGCTCCGTGCTAAAGACAATGCGATCGCCGCTGGGACTAGAAGTGCCCGCAGCTTCCGCGCTCATCTCTTCAAAGGAAGTTGTTTTGGTTGTCGCTGTAGAATCAGAAGTACTAAACCAAGTTTTCCAAAAACCCATGCCAACGTGGTTCGGGTAATATAACTGAATTGGTTTCCACTATCGAAAGTGGTGATTCACGTTTAACAAAGCTAATACCATTTATCATCCTTTACACTTCAGGCTTTTCCGGCGTTTTCAGGATTCTCAATGGCAACAGCCTCTTAGGGCGTGTTTCACACCAATCATTTTCAACTTTAGCATTTTGTTGTAAAGCTAGGAGAAATTCACCAAAACAAAGTATATGAGAGTGAATTATATATAAGGGAATGAGGATTGGGGAATAATTTGTTACAAGACCCTATCTTTATAGATATGGAAAAGCAAAAAATTGTGTGAAGCCATGTAGCACAATACACAAAATGTGATTATTCCTGGCAAGCGAATTTATTTTTAGATTTTCTAGCCCTCAGTTCCAGTACCCAATTCCCAGTCACCAACCTCCTGGTGACGAATCTTGCGAGTCTTACCCAACGATGGCTTCTGGTTTAAAATCTTCGACGCTCGAACTTCTAAAACGCTTTAACCGAGCGTTTCCCCAGTTTTATGAGCAATTTGTTAGCAGTGAAATTCAATTACAAAATTTACGACTAGCCTACCGTCTCTATAAAACCAAACGCGCCGTTATAGAGTTGAAACCGGAAGGTAGCAAAAGCGCTTTGCATTTTGCCTACCGCAACCAGTCTTTTCTCCTCAGCGATATTTTTGGTGTGCTGGCGGCTTATGGGCTGACTATTCATGGTTTAAGCTTATATGGTCAAATCCGACCGCCGATGTTGGTTTTTATTAAACTGTTGGTGTCTCGTGGCAGCAAAGCCTTGACAGAAAAAACCGCAGACAATGTTTGTCGGGCGATTCGTGAGGCTTTAGGAGGGCGGTTTGAGGTAGAAGAAATGCTGGCTGTAGAATTTAACCTCGATACTGGTTTGGAACAGGTTCAGACAGAATTTTACGTTGATCCTGTTTTTCATCTTCCTGCCTTAGTAATTGAAGCCGATAATCAGCCGGGATTATTCTACAAAGTCATGTACGCCATTTGGCAGGAAGACCTACTGGTAGTCAATGCCAACTTGCTGGTTTGGCGCGGACGTACACGGCTAATTCTCTACTTGCTGGGGCCAAACGAAAGTTTGATTCCTGAATATTTAGGGCACAAAATTGCTGAAGGAGTGCGACATAGGTTATTGGGTAAATGACGTAAAGCATGAATTATTAATTATGAAGAAGGAAATTTTTCAACCTACTCCTGACAAAGGCGCTACGCGAACAGCTTTCATCCTTCATCCTTTTGCACTCCATATTTAGTCGCACCCGTTCTTAAAGGTACGATATTAAGTATGGCAACCATCGAAATCTTGGGCGTTACACACGCATACGAGCTCACAGCTCCCACGTCCTGCCCCCATGCTTTAGTTTTTATCCACGGCTGGCTGAATAGCCGTGGATACTGGCAGCCTGTGATTTCACGACTATCAATAGATTTGCAGTGCTTGTCTTATGATATGCGCGGTTTTGGCGAGTCCCAGTCCCAGCCAGAAACAGATTTTAGCCAGGTACAAACTTCTGTCAGCATAGCTCCTAGTTCTAGCAATGTTATTGGCTCATCGTTCGATTCTTTTTATACTCCAGCTGCCTATGCTCAAGATTTAGCAATTTTATTGCAGCAGTTGAATATTACCAGCGCTTGGCTGATTGGACACTCCTTGGGAGGCACGATCGCTCTTTGGGCAGCGGCTCAGATGCCTGATTGTGTTAAGGGTGTTATTTGTATCAACGCAGGCGGTGGCATTTATCTCAAAGAAGCTTTTGAGCAATTTCGTTCAGCTGGTCAACGATTTTTGCAAGTTCGTCCTCGCTGGTTGTCTCAGATACCTTGGATTGATTTGCTGTTTACTAGAGCTAGTGTGGCGCGTCCTTTAGAGCGCTATTGGGCACGTCAGCGAGTGATTGATTTTGTTGTGGCTGACCCAGAAGCTGCTCTAGGAACACTTCTAGACTCTACAACTGAGGAAGAAATTAATCGCTTACCCCAGCTGGTATCTCAACTGAAGCAGCCAGTTTATTTTTTGACTGGAACCCAAGACAAGGTTATGGAACCTAAATATGTTCGGCATTTAGCTAGCTTTCACCGACTGTTTCAATACTGTGGAGACAATGTAATTGAAATTCCTGATTGTGGACACCTAGCAATGTTGGAACAGCCGGATGCAGTGGCTAATCATATTCGGTCAATTGTTGAGTGTTAGTTATGAGTTATGCGTTATTTGCCCTGCTTTGTTTAGGAAACAGATTGATATAACTTCATGACTTGGGTAAGCGATAGCCTTGATTCAACGCCTAGACTGAGAGTTGAGGTATGACCTCGTGACAGATGGTCAGCAGCAGCGCAGGCAATCATAGCAGCGTTATCGGTGCAAAATTTCAAAGGAGGGAAGAGGACGCGTAAGTTATGCTCGGCTGCTGCTGCTTGTAAGTGTTTTCTCAGACCGCTGTTAGCCGCTACACCTCCACCGACAGCGATTGTATTGAGTCCATAGTCGAGGGCACAGGCGATCGCCCTTTTGGTCAGCGATCGCGCTACAGTTTCCTGGAAGCTAGCTGCCACATCTGCTATTGGGATTTCAGCCTGATTTTTCTCTAACTGTTGCACTAAACGCAGTACAGCTGTCTTTAACCCGCTAAAACTGCCGTCATAGCGATGATATCCCCCACCTGGTAGGGAAACTTTCCCTTCTGGTAGAGCAAAGGCTTGGGGGTCGCCTTGTTGTGCCAGCTTATCAATGATTGGCCCCCCAGGATAACCCAGCTTTAACAGCCGCGCTATTTTATCAAAAGCTTCTCCTGCTGCGTCATCACGGGTTTCACCTAAAGTTTCGTATATACCACACTCTTTGACATAAATCAAGCTTGTATGTCCGCCTGAAACGAGTAAGCTAAGAAAAGGGGGATCTAAAGATGGCTCACTCAAGTAAGTTGCGTAAATGTGACCTTCGAGATGATGAACTCCCAAAAATGGCTTTTTTTGGATCATTGCCAGAGTTTTGGCCGCAGTTAACCCTACTAACAGCGCTCCTACGAGTCCAGGGGCGCAGGTTGCGGCAATGCCATCAATTTGCTCCCAGTTTAACTGACTTTGCTCTAAAGCTTGGGCGATCGCCCAATTAATTGTTTCTAAGTGCTGGCGAGATGCTACCTCTGGTACTACTCCACCATACTGCTGATGGACTGGGATTTGTGAAGCGATGATACTGCTGCACACTTGACGATTGTTAACAATTGCGACGGCAGTTTCATCGCAGCTAGTTTCGATTGCTAAAACGGTTGCCATTGTTACAGGAAAGTGATGAGTGCTGAGTTTTGAGCGCTGAGTCTTAAGTGCTGAGGTGGGAATTTTGAGTGAATTTTCTCAAATATTACGAAATTTTACTCACCCTTTGGAACCCGGAACAGAGAACTCGATAGGGGCTTAGTTGAGAAGCTTTAACTTTTATTTACTTAAACTTTACTCGGTTCCCAGGCAAGAGTATGATGACTTCCTAGTTATGTAAATAAAGACTGTACAAGCCGCTTCGTTTTGTACAAAAAACTTTTCGTTTTGTAATAAAAGGAAACAACTCCATGCGACGATTGTTTGCTTTGATTTTAGCGATTTGTCTTGCGTTTAATTTTGCCCCACCCGCGAAAGCGCTAGGAGCTAATCTGACACGCTGCGCCGACAATCCTGCTTTTCAACAGCTAGCACAGAATGCCCGTAATACTACCGCAGACCCCGAATCGGGAAGAAAGCGGTTTGAACGTTATGCTCAAGAGTATTGCGGCCCTGAGGGTTACCCCCATTTGATTGTTGATGGTCGTCTGGATCGTGCAGGTGACTTCATGATTCCCAGCATTCTCTTCCTGTATATTGCTGGTTGGATTGGTTGGGTAGGTCGTTCCTATCTACAAACAGTCAGAAAGAGTCCTAACCCTGAGCAAAAAGAATTCCAAATCGATCTTGGTATAGCTCTACCAATCATTGCATCAGGTTTTGCTTGGCCTGTGGCTGCTCTCAAAGAATTTCTCTCAGGCGAATTAACAGCCAAAGATACAGAAATCCCTGTTTCCCCACGCTAATTCATCTGAAATTATTACCTTGTTTTGGAGACTAAATTCATGGCGGACAAAAGCGATCAATCATCTTATTTGATTAAGTTTATTTCCACAGCACCAGTAGCGGCTACCCTTTGGCTGACAATCACAGCAGGTATTTTGATTGAATTTAACCGCTTTTTTCCTGACCTGCTTTTCCACCCCCTACCATAAGTGGAATATCGCATTTTAAAAAATTGAATGTGTTGTATTTTGCCTAAATTTGGGTAGTTAAGTTTTTGCGCCTAATTAGGTGGAACTATAACTCAGATAGGCATTTTCAATAATTTTTGAAACTCGTAATGCTGTTTACGGCTTGCGAGTTTCAAGGTTTTAAAATAGCTAAATTAATTTTTCTAAACTTATCTGACTAAAAGCCCCCTTAAATACAATTATTATTAATAGAAAATGCCACAATTCTAATTTAGAGGCGAACATAAATATGGCGCAAGCAGTAGATGCATCCAAAAATTCCCCCAGCGATCCTAGAAATCGTGAGGTTGTTTTTCCAGCAAGGCGCGATCCTCAAATAGGGAATTTTGAAACTCCAATCAATGCTTCTCCTTTGAGCAGATGGTTTATTAATAACTTACCTGCCTATCGTCAAGGTCTTGCTCCTGCTAGACGGGGGATAGAAATTGGAGCGGCTCATGGTTACTGGATATTTGGGCCCTTCGCTAAATTAGGCCCCCTGCGGAATGAACCTATTGCTAACTTAGCTGGTTTACTAGCAGCTATCGGTTTGATTGTGATTCTTACCGCGGGTCTATCCCTTTATGCCAACAGCAATCCTCCCAAACCACTTGCCAGCGTTACAGTACCCAACCCTCCAGAGGGTTTTAACTCCAGTGAAGGCTGGAATAACTTTGCTCCTGCTTTCTTAATTGGTGGTATTGGTGGCGCATTCGTTGCTTACCTTTTGACTAGCAATCTGGGAGTATTTCAAGCTCTGGTGGGTTAATTTATTTCTGAATAGCTAATCAGTTATCAGTGAACAGTACACAAAACGATCGCTGTTCACTGACAACTGAACTAGTAGCAACTACTAATTTTATGCTTGGCATAAAGCTAAAACGGACACGCAGAAAAGGCATAAGCTTTTCTATGTGTCCTTTGTTGGTTAAACCTATAAAAATTATTCAAACAAAGCCGCTTCGATCGCATTGACAGCAGTTTCAAAATCGTCATTAACGATTTGAATATCAAATTCATCTGCGGCTTGAATTTCTTCTTGGGCGCGGCGCAGGCGACGAGCGATCGCTTCTTCCGAATCTTGTGCTCGCCCGCGTATCCGTCTTTCCAATTCATCAAAGGAAGGCGGCAAAATAAAAATGCTCAGGGCGCTAGGAAAGGAAGCGCGGATTTGTCTTGCTCCTTCTAGCTCAATTTCCAATATCACCAGCTTACCAGAGCTAACTTGGTTAAGCACAGCTTCACGGGGAGTACCGTAAGCATTGCCAGCAAATTCCGCCCACTCCAAGAATTCACCCTGAGCGGCCAATTGTTCAAACTTACTACGGCTAACAAAGTAATAATTCTTGCCGTCGATTTCCCCAGGACGGGGAGAACGAGTCGTCATCGATACGGAATAATACAGTTCCGGATGACGCTGCAACAACGCACGCATTAAAGTGCCTTTGCCGACTCCACTAGGCCCCGTTAAAACAATCAGCCTGCCAAGAGGCGGGCATTCTTTAGTAGTAGCACCATTCTGGATGGGTAGAACTTGCATCATCCGCTAAACCTGTGAATTTATCGATAGACATTATTCGTTAGCCATTTATCTAGTATTCCTGGTTAGGTAACTATTGACTAAAGAATTTGTAGCACTGGTGACATAAAAGTTGTCTAATTCACATGGTACTGCTGTTATGGTGTAAATAGGGTAGGGTTGATAACCCACCTGTAGTTAATTATCTACGACCTGATGCTCACGGGAAATCACGAAGCGATTCGCTACCGTTTCCGGCTGAATCGCCGACAGAATTACGTGACTAGAATCAGTGATAATAACAGCTCTAGTCCGACGACCGTAAGTTGCATCAATTAGTTGACCTCTGTCCCGTGCATCGGTAATTATCCGCTTAATTGGGGCAGACTCTGGACTGACAATAGCAACTACTCGGTTGGCAGATACGATGTTGCCAAAACCGATGTTAATTAATTGAATTTCCATAAAAAAACGGATACCAAACGCGGTGTGAGAAGCTAGTCAAGAATTAATTTCCATGTTATCCCCAAAAAATGGGAGTTACAACGCATAAATTCACGCTAGCTTTAGTTTTGAAATCACAATTGCTTTTTTTTAGCTAATTATCAACCTATTCTGCTCAAAATATCTTTCTAAAGACATATGTAAAATCATCCCAACACAAGTTGTGCCTAGTGAACTTGGTTATATGTATGAACTGGACGATATGTTATATCTGCAACTTATAGCATTTCACTTTTAGGCTGTGATTAATAGATAAGGGGGGAGCGGAAAAGAATAATTTATACAGTTTCGCTTTAATATCGCTATACATAGGTAGCAGGCTACTATGAGACAATGATTTGTATAGCAGGGAACAGGCTTGAAAGCTTCTTGGTGTCTGAATTTTATGAGTAGTTTATGTCTTAAGCTAAATGGCAACTGCTATAGTTTGAAGTTATAAAATTGGTATTTTTTCTATTAAAAAACAACTCAGGATTAATACTGAGTTGCTATTAAAAAATATTGACAATTGGCTAAATCTAGTTCAAGCGATCGCTTTTAGCCGTCTTCAGTTCTTGCCATCTTTGTCGTAGGTGCTGCAAGTTAGGAGCATAACCACCATAACGCCAGCTAACATAAGCTTGGCAAATTTCATCTATGACCTGAGCATTTTCTGGAGAATGATGCTGATGCGCGACTTGAGCATATTCTAAAGGTGTTTGTGCCGGATGCTTACCTAGCCCTTTTCGGGCCGCCCATTGAAGCATTTGTTGATAAAGGCTTTCCATTGGTGATAATTTACCCAACCAACGACGGTTGAGCCAGTCGCGCCACTGCAACCAACCTAGCCAACTAAAGAAAGCTGTTGTTGTTGCTAATATTAAGCCAGTGAATATACCTAGCCAACCTTGAGTGAATAAAGCGAAAAACCAAGCGATCACCCTTGTAATCCATCTAAATAATGTACCTAAGACATTATCGAGTAAACCTGTAACAGGTGAAGGTAACCATCCAGCAATCCATTTCCAAAATTGGCGCAGAACACCAAAAGTCTCAACATCCTCGATTGAGGGGGGAATTAGGGGATGATTAGGAATTGGATCAAAGGTAAACCAGCCATATTTAGGAAAATACACTTCCGTCATGGCATAGGCATCAGTATTACGGACAACATACATACCCGTAAATGGATTAAACTCACCAGGGCTGAACCCTGCCACCAATCGTGCTGGAATCCCAATAGAACGCAGCATTACCGTAAGCACTGTAGAGAAGTGGTCTGGATAGCCTCCTTTATACTTGAATAAAAAAGTTTCTACTAAATCTTCTTTGTCACCCAAATAAGGTAAACCAAAGGGATTATCGGGGATCGAGTAGTTTTGCTTCAGGTACTGAGCCAGGTAGAGAGCCTTCTCATAGGGTGAATTAAGAGATTTTTGAGACTTTGCTACCCGTTCTTGATTGTAGTTAGCCAGAATTTCTTCGGTACGTTGCTTGACTTTATCGGCAATTTCAGGGGGGATTTGCAGATAATAATTTTTAATATGCTGTGGATTTTTAGTAGAAGTTTGTTGTCCTAACAGAGTGCGATCGCGGTATGGTACTTCGGAAATAACTGTGTAGGTCATTCCTTCCGATAATTCCACAGGCGATCGCAAGCCATTTTCTTGATCGACAGCAATCATTGGTGTGGGAAAGTAAATTTCCTTGGGATAACTCAGCGCTGGGATCAGGTTGGGCAAATCTGATACTACTGTATAAGTTTGTACTACCTCCTGGGTTTTTCCCACAGCCCAAGCTCGTGGTAAAAAAATTTGGTAAGACCAAGGCGATCGCTTGATGGTAGTAACATCCTCATTGCGAGACACTTCCCATCCCTTACCCGTGTAGCGGTCAAAAGCCAGTACTCGCCAAAAACCTTCCGCCTGCGATCGCACCCGCATTACTACTTTGGGTTTCATCTCGCCCCGCAGGTTTTGGTTAATTTGGCTATTAAAACCGTAATAAAAGTTATTATCTAAGCTGCCTGGTTTACCTGTTTGGCTTTGTCCATCATTACTGTCACCGCTACCTTGGTTTTTACCATTACCTTGGCGGACATAACCAGGATTGATAATCCTACGCCCGGTAAAATTGCCTTTGATCGCGATCGCAGAACTTACAGGAAAATTCCGCAGTTGATAGCCAGGGAACCTGGGCAAAACTGCAAAAATTGCCAGCCCTAATCCCACAATTAATATAAAAAGTAAACAATAAAAAGGTAGAAGAGAAGACCATTTTTTCTCTTTTACCTTTTGTTTTTTGATTTGTAACTTCTTTAAGCCGAGCCGTGAGCGGTAATCTAAAACTAAAGTTGGCAAGGCGATCGCTAAAAATAACAGCAGCACAGGCGCAAATGCTAAAGTTTGACTCAGCGTTCCAGCCACACCTAGTAAGATTAGCCCAATAATAATTGAATAGCCCAAGTCCTTGCGGCGGGGCGTATCAAAACCGTGAAGTATCTGAAGTTGAATTAATAACTCTGCTAAACCTAGTCGCGTGTCATTCAGTTCCCCTAATAACCGCCCAAAGAAAGCACCCAGTGCTACTAACATTCCTATGGCGATGCAAAACTTAACTGTAATATTGGGATCGCGACGGCTGTAGTAACTCCAAACCGCACCCATGACACTCACAGGAACAGCCCAAAGACTAAATTGAGTCTCGGCGGCAATATCTGTCGCCACAATTCCCACGATGACCAACGCTAGCACTAGCACCCGTAAGGAAATTGAATCTTCCACTTCCATTAAAGGCGAACCCTGTATATTTTGTCGCCCATAATAATGACCTACAGGTAGACGCCAAAACCGATTTATCCTGGATAAGTTAAACATTTCAAGCGTGAGCAAAGTGATGATCTAGACGCCACCGACAAAGTACTGGGGATAAAAACCAACTACTTTGCCTCCAGCTGCTACCCTACCCTACTCTACAGAAACGCCTTTGGCGAATGGGAACACCCCTAAGTAAAGTTGTAACATGCTGAAAGGACATCTAAGGGAGTCTACGCAACTTATATAAGTGTCCTACCCATGTGGGTTAGCGCAGACTCCCTAATGACCACTTGTTTAAAACAAGCTTTGAAACCAGGATAATCATTTTATTTATCGGCGTTGAGCAAAGTGAAGTGCTAGCATCACAATTTTGCCTAGATTGTGGGAGTAATGACAAACAAGAGCGGCTGTTGGTCTATTTCTGGAAATTCGACTTCCAGGGTATAAGTCTGGTTAAGTTGCCTACAGTGTAATTCTACACTCAGGTTTCCCGGACTCGAAGACTGTGCTGTTGCTTGGGTACCTTTCCCTTGAAGCTTCAACATCCCTTGAGTGGGTAACTCACCTTGAACACGCAGCTTTCCCGTCTGTCCTTGAGATTGATATTCTACTTTCAGGTTAAGAACACCTGCACTAGTGAGCCACTGTCTCTCTACCACTGGATTGGTTGATGAAAGTGGTAAAGTCAGATTATCTAACAGTTGTTTAGCTGCTAGTAGTGACAACGCCATTTGTTGGCGTTCTTGTAAATCTGAGTAATCGCTTTGAAGATTGGGCATTGTCTCCAGAGCATCTACAGATCGATAAGTGCTTCTTAGCACCAATCCAGCTATATCATTTAGTGCTTGAGCCTCGTCAGGAAAAAAGTCTTCCACCACCTGAACCAACTTTGCACCTAGTGGCACAGAAGATGTCAGCAGTGCTTGACACTTTTCTAGCAATTGACGAAAAATATTTTCTGGCAGAGGAGCTGGCAAATTCAGCTTCGACTGTTGTGCCATCCACCCCCAAAAGGGAACCAATGCTATCGATTGCTCGTCGACATAATCGGAATAATCTATTAGTTGTGTTTCCCAAGGGAATAAGGGCGGGTGGTTTTCGATTTGGACTTGTAACCGACGCTTGAGGACGGCTTGGAAACGTTCTTGCACAGTAGGAATTTCTCCTAGTTGAAAGGTTTGGGGTGTCCCTCCCAACTCTTGCTCACCGCTTTTTGATGCGGCAGCTTCCTTGAGAGGGTTTTCTACCCCGTCAATTTCCTCACAATCTACCGAGGCAGGCCCGGATGTCATGACATGATCTGTCAAAATCCAACCGAGAAACTGGTGATGAAAGGATTCTGAGTCACTATTCATGAGTAGATGCACCTGATCCGGACACTAAAGAGTTACGAATTTCCCAAGCTTGCTCAAGAATCTTAAACCATCGTTTTTGAATTTGTGCCATAGACAAACCTAAAGTTTTGGCAATTTTTTCATCGGGTTGCCCTTGTTGCTTTAGATCTAGTAAAGACCGCTGTTTATGATCCAGTTGGGCTGTGTATGTTTGCCATTGCTGGGGAGTTAATCCCAAATTAGTATGCAAAGAAGCTTCCAACCACTCATGAACTAGTTCCCAGCGATGCAACAAGGCAAAGCGAATTAGGTGATACTTGAAGCGTTGCTGTAAGTAATCTCTCTGGCGAGGGGTTAAACCTAAAATTGACTCAATTTCTTGTGCTGATAAATCTTGGAGACGCAGAGACAGGTAATCAGCACAGTCATTTTGTTGTCGTTGTTCTAGATAATTTAATAATTCCGTAATCACAACAGAGCGCAACGTGTCTTCTTCTGGTTCTGGTTCTGCTTGCGTCGCCATTGCCGAACGCAATTGTTGCACTGCAGGTTCTTCCCATGAACCGTCGGCTTCGTTGGCACTACCTTCTGCTGCTTGTTCTATGTCTACGCTGGTTTCTAGAGGTTGCTGTTTAGAGAAGGTTTGTGCCCGCAGGATAATTAGCTGCTGCTGACGTCCTGGTAAGGGAATCCGTCGCTTACCATAGCGTTCAGTAAATGCCATATACTCTGCCAATTCCAGAAGGGTTTGGGGGCGATAGGTCGCATCCATTTGATTTTCCCTGCGAAAAGCATTCAAGGCCTCCAGATAAAAGCTCTGAAGAAAATCTTCAATGATAGTCAACCGCCCTTGATAGCTTAATTGCTTCTGGGGGGGATTAATATAACGATAAATAATTGCGCTCAGAGTACTATGTAATTCTACCCTGCCCCGATTTGAGCCCAATTGATAGTACCTGAGACACTGTTGCAGGCGATGTCGAGCCAAGGTTATTGCCGAGTTTTCTACAGCACCGGAAGCTTGGATACGTTTACTTTCATTGCAAATCCGGTAAACTTCGGCAGCAATTCGTGTTGCCACATCATGGCAATTTTGCTTTGAAGCTTTAGTGAACTGCTGAAACTCCTTGAACAGAAGTTGAAATATCACCTCCACGTCGATAGAATTTTCTCCCTGAATAGTTGCGCTTGCGGCTGAATTCATAGTCTCAGATTTGAAAAGACCCTAACATACTTAAAAACAACCTGTACGACCGTGGGTTTTGGCTTGATAGATTTTGCGTATAAGCTAAACGCATGGCAATCCTGCATAGAAGATTTAGCTTAAATTTATTATTCCCAACTCTGGTGGGATTATTCACACTTTGTTCTTATGTTATAGCCATTACCCAGGAGCCGTTTACAAGTAATTATGGATTTAGAAGCACAAATTCAATTGCTGATTGATAATGCACCCCACGATGGTATAACACCACAACTTGTGGCAGCAATTGCGCCTGTCCTCAAGGCGATCGCTCGTAAATTAAGCCATCCCCAGTACTACATTCTCCAAAACTTGGAGTCAAACTGGGTTTTAACTACATTGAGCAACCGAGCCAATCCCAAACTAGAAAAGCGTGTAATTTACGCTTTTCCTACATTACAGGATGTCACACTTACCTCATCTGCTGGGCTTGACCCTCAAATCACAGCTAAAGCTATTCCTGTCACTCATATTTTGTTTCAACTTACGGCGCTAGAACCCGTGGATAGTATAGTTTTTTTTGAAACTCCCGGACTGACTACCAACGCAGTCGAAGTGCAGCGAGCTGAACTGCAAAACTTAATTCAACAAAAACTTCAGCACAAGCGACCATCAAAGCGAGTACCACCTAACATCGCTTGAGGGAATTGGAGATGTTCAGGAGCACTCATTGCTCGGTAATGTTTGGGGGACTGGAAATTTTGAACCAGTACCCAGTCCCTAGTTGCTCCTCAGTTGCTAATAAAGCCGACTTAATACATAGTCAGCCATGTTAACCAAGGCTTGATGAGATTCTGAGGGTGGAAGAATAGCAAGATGCTCACTTGCTAACTTAGCATGGTGAGCCGCTAGTTCTCGCGCCCGTTGTATTCCTTGGCTATCTTGAATCAACGCTAGCGCTTGTTCTAAATCCGCTTCTTGAGCAAACTCTCGTTCAATCAGTACTTCTAAGTATGGTTTTTCTGGTAAGGCAAATAAAACTGGTGCAGTTAAATTGCCACTTTTAAGATCCGAACCCACTGGCTTACCCAAGGTATCTTGGGAACTAGTGAAATCTAAAATATCATCCACGATCTGGAAAGCTAGACCAAGATGACGCCCGTAGCTATACAAATGTTCAGCAGTTTCTTGGGATACATCGCTGAGTAACCCAGCAGCTTTAGAACTATTGGCAATTAACGAGGCAGTTTTGTAGTAGCTCTTGTTGAGGTAAGTATCAATAGAAATGTTACTATCAAAGCGATTCAGCCCCTGCTGGATCTCTCCTGCGGCCAAATCCATAATCACTTCCGAGAGCAGTTTCACTACTTCTAAATTGTCTAAGTTTGCCAAATACCAGGACGATTGGGCAAAGAGAAAATCTCCTGCTAGCACGGCAATGCGATTACCAAACAAACTATGGACAGTAGGGACACCGCGTCGCATTTGTGATTCGTCCACCACATCGTCATGCACCAAGCTTGCTGTGTGAATCATTTCTGTAATCTCTGCTAGGCGTCGGTGACGGGAGGTAATATCTTGTTCAAGCATTGTTGCCCGCGCTATCAGCAGAACGATAGCTGGTCTAATACGCTTTCCCCCAGCTCCAAATAGATGTTCGGCTGCTGCATAAAGAATGGGGTGGCGATTTCCAACTAGCTGTTTGAGATTATCTGCTAGTATTCGCAGGTCTGCTTCCACAGGGGTAAACAGGGAGGTGGCTGGGGTCATGGATGGGCGGACTCTGGCTTAGGTTACGAAAGTTTACATATCCTATACTCATTTTAAGATAAGCATGGGCCAGCGCAAAGTTTTGATCAGGGAATCCTACAGTTACCAGCCGTCACGGAAATTTAAAAGCAGCAAGATACCTTAAACTTAGGCAACGGCTGTACTCCAAAAGTGCTTGTGGCTGGTCACTTTGCTAGCATTAAGCAAAATCCTTTCCTGGGCTGAAACCTGTGAAATAATTAACAACCTGAAATAATTCTCTGAGTTATTGTCTCCTGAGAGAAGAGGACAAGGGGAATTGTCTGCTCCTCCCACAAGTCGCGGGCGGTAAAGCTCAAGGGTTTCAAGCCCCCACTGAATCTCCCTTACCTCCTTGCCCACCCATCCTCTTCTTGACAATTATCTGGTAAGTGTTATACGTGTTATCTAAGTGAATAATAAAAATTAATTTAAATTTATACACACAAAATTATATGTAAAAATATTAATATTTACGTGTTATTGCTTTGAGAAGCTATATTTAGAGAACTTTATAACTAAATAAATATTTATTAAAATTTTTTGTCAGTAGTATTAATTACAATAGATAAAATTTTCTTACCTCATTGCCTATTACTTAATTACACAATCAGTATTTTTAACGTCAATCTAGTTTTTGCCAGACTTAGCAAAGCTGTCTAGAAAATTTCAAATTTAGCCACAAAGTTGGCTAAAAAGTCAGGAGCGTTGTGTTACGCTAAAATCTAGGGATTTTAAATTTTTCAGATATTCACCACCCAAAGTTAAACCGCCTGTAGGTGATTTAACCTATCTGGAGTTGTGAGTCTAAAATAAACCGTCGTGGTTGAATCAAGGGAGTACTCCTTTGCTCCTTTGTTCAACCTGCAAACCTATTGGATTGGGGCAAAACACTACCCTCAACGAAAGCCGCTACAAGTATTTAGCGTCTGTTGAGCGCAAGTTTTGCTCTAGCAATATTGGTATGCTAAATAACGCAGACTGGGTAGACTACTGAGGAGTGCAGTAGTTAAGTTGCTGTTTGGCAATTTAACTACTGTGGAATGTATGGTCTGCGAAAAATCTAAGTTAAATAATCCATCCATTGACTGTAGAGAATTAGATCTCTACGGAGTAGTCTAGCATAATAAATTACAGCCATCAACAATCAGCTTGCTTGGCTAAGAGTCTCTTAATGTTATGGAATTTGATATTCTTTTTTGCTGGAAAAAAGTAGCGGTAGAACTATGATTTACGGAAATGTGCCTATGATGATTTTTATTTTAGCTGCTGGATATTTGTTTACGGTCTATCTATTATTAGCATTAGCAAAGCGAACAGGCAAAAGTACTACTCCTACAAACGTTCCTTCCGCAGCTAAAGGAAATCACAAACAGGAGTTATCTGTAGCACCAAAGGTGACTGAAGCAGTTAATAGTCAATAATCATAGTAAATAGTTAATGGTCACTATTAAGACTGTTAACTATTTACTAGTGGTCAAATTACCCAACGAAGTCTTGTTGGAGATGGGATACTACTGTACTAGTAAAGGACACCTCCTCAACCATTGGGGTATAGCCTAACCACTGCAATCCGGCTTGGGCAAACTGTTGTGCACAGCCGCTGACGGCAAAGCGAGTTGGTAATGGGGGGTGGGTATTTCTTAAATTTAGTAAGTCTAAATCTTGGGCACAAGCTACCACGACACTAATAGCTGGATCAACTAGCTTGACTTGAGAGGGAAGGAGCGATCGCAGTACAGGTGCGAGGTGGGGATAATGGGTACAGCCATAGACTAAAGTGTCAATTTCTTGCTGTATTAAAGGCTCTAGATAAGAGCGTGCCACCTCAGTAGTATAAGGGTCGTGAATACGGTTCTGCTCAATGAGCGGCACAAATTCTGGACAACCAACTTGCCAGACTTGGACATTAGGATTTATTTCAAGTATGGCTTGCTTATAGGCGTTGCTCTTAGCTGTTGCTGGGGTAGCAATCACACCTATACGCTTTCCTTGCTGCACTGCTGCTCTGGCTCCTGGTAAGATTACACCCAGAATAGGCAGGCTAAATTCCTTGCGGACAATTTCTAGTGCCAGGGCAGAACTGGTATTACAAGCCATAATGACCATTTTTACCTGCTGCTGTTGCATCCAGGTCAAGATTTCGCGCACATACTGTAAAATTTCTGCTTGTGAGCGAATTCCATAAGGAAGTCGAGCTGTATCACCAAAGTAAATAACTGATTCATTGGGGAGCTGCCGATACAACTGTCGCAGTACCGTCAGTCCACCTACACCACTATCAAAGATACCAATGGGCGCACGTTGAGGTTCTTGATCAGAAAAATTGTCGAGATTGCCTTCAAAATTAGAATATGAATACACAGGCAGATTTTGGTTGAAGTTTTTTGATTTAAGATACAGGATTTAGGGTTGGAGTTTCTTACTTACTAAATCCCGCTTATAAAATTAAGACTACATATCGCCTCTTTATATTAAGAATTTATACTAAATTCTTATCTTTGTTTTAAGTATTTGAGAATACCATGGGCGATCGCTTCTGCCATGCGATTCTGGTAGTCTGGGTTTCCCAATCTGGGATTATCTTCCCGACCAGTCATGTAGCCGACTTCTACTAAAATTGAGGGCATGGAACTTTTCCTAAGTACGTAGAATCGGGCTTTGCGAGTACCTCGGTCTTTGAGAGTACTAACATCCTGGAGAATGGTATTGCGAACTACCTCAGCTAGAGCATAGCCACTGTCGTAATAATACACTTCTAACCCATTCACATCAGAGCGGTTATCAATGGCATTAGCATGAACGCTGACAAACAAAGTCGCATTAACTCTTTCAGCAATGTCTACTCGCCCTTGAAGTTCTACAAAAAAGTCAGCATCACGTGTAAGTACTGCTTGTACACCGTTTTGCTGCAAAATTGATGCAATTCTTGTACCAATAGGCAAGACAACATCCTTTTCTAATAATCCGCCAATACCTGGCGCTCCAGAGTCTTTGCCACCATGTCCAGGATCAATAACTACTAGTAATTTTCCATTAGGAACCGGGGGGTGCGGCTGTGGCTGCGCTATTATCTGGGGATGATCGATTGTGGTTTCTGGTAATTGTCCTCGGTCTGGTAGTGGTAGAGGAGGTAAAGCAACAGGCGGTATAGTCGTCCGGCGAGAACTTTGTAATTGTAGAGCTATAAGCTGACTACCAACTTGGTTAAGTTCACCAATTTGCACGCCTGCGGCTGGTTGAACCAAAACAACCACGCTATTATTAGATTCTTGCGGTTGCAGGCGGACTCGAAGTATTGGGCTATTAGCGTCAAGAGCCGGGCCTGTGACTCTGGGGGCTAATTTAGCATTAGCAACAGTGATACGGAACAGACCAGACGACCTATCCCAACTACCCGTAGCCGATAAAGCTTGGTCACCTCTAATTAATAGTTGTGTACCATTTCCAGTGAGTTCCACAGACTCAATAGTAGCTGTGGAATTAGTAGCAGATGGTAAAGAAGGTGAGTTATTATCTCCAGGTAATCGGGCTAGACCAGTATTAGGCAGAACCACGAATCCGCCAGCGCTGCTTGTAGTTGCCCGCCAGTCGGGGCTATTGCTATCTACGCGCAACGTCATGCGAACAACAGGTGGACTGGCTTGTAGTTGAGTAAACTGAATGCGATTGACTCCATAGCGATTCATCAATAAATCCCGTTGCTCCAATTTTGGGGATAAAGATGCGCCGGAAATATCTACATTAATTATCCGATTGTCATCAGTACGATTTATTTGAATCTGAGGGCTACCACCACTGGTGCGGATGAAAAACCCATCGCCTGTGACTCGTAAGTTCTCAATTTGAGTTGCTTCTTCTGTGGTGTTGACAGCTGTACTGTTGTTAGCTGGAGTAATAGAACTCGTTTTCACCACATTGTAAACACTTCTTGGAGAAAACATTGGTGGAGATGTCTTTGAAGGATCTACCACTCTTTCAACTTCTGTTTGCTGCTTCCCAATATCGAGTGAAGAGGTTACTTCTTCAACTTGTGGTTGAGGCAATTTTACTATCCAGCGACTGGCTGTAATACCTGTAAATTCTACCTGTTGCGGGTTTAATGTATAACCTGGAGTGAGTTCGACAACTATACGGGTCGTTTCTTTGTCAAACTGACCAACACGAATTGAGCGAATTGCACCACCTACTGGTTGCGTTACCTGTGGCCTTCCCAATGTAACTTCTGGCAAATCAATTACCAGACGAGTGGGGTTGAAAATCAGTTGGGCTTTCGGTTGAACAGCGCCCGCCGTGTTGATTTCTAAACGGTTTTGACCAGCATCAAAACGCCAAGATTCCAGTCTCGCTGCTAAAGCTGGCGATGAAAGCAAGTAGATAGTTCCAATAGTACCGGGTAGTAACCAGTGTAGTTTCACAATCATTTCTCCTGATTCGCAGTCATTGAAGCCGTTAAGCTTTGAAAATATTCGCAAATCCTCACACCGTTACCGCCCAAACTTTAGCTTGATGCAGCAAAAGAATTTTGCGCTGGTATAAAGACACAGCTAATGGCGTAGCATTATAGCATATCTGTGTAATTTTGCCACGTTGTGAGCGCTGCAAAATTCAAAAAAATCGGTGGGTATCCTATCCCTTCAAAGGGTGGGAGGGATACCCGCCGATTTAGTCATTGGATTGTGAATTTTAGAACCCCGCCGATAAACGGATGGGACTTGAGGATTTTAGATTTTGCATCCAAATGCTGTCAACTGAGATGTCAACGCTGGTGACCAGAAGAGGCAGGGAGCAGGGGGCAGGGGAGAAAGATTTATAACTCCCCTGCGCTCATGGGTTCAAGCCCCTGCATTTATGTATGGGGTTCTCTCCTCTGCTAAGAACTCCCTGCCCCTTGTTCTCTTTTGTGACAGCTACTCTTTAATATTTAGAAAAATATTATGAATAGTGTATCAAGCAGTACAGATGTAATTCATCGCCTTTAATTGCATAAGAATTAGGATCATTGAAGTGTTGTTACCTAACTTTTGAAACTCTATTATTTATCTTTTCTTTAGGTATTGGAGGATACCGCGAGCGATCGCATCTGCCATTTGATTTTGGTAATTTGAGGATCTTAACTTAGCAACATCTTCCCGACCAGTCAAATAGCCTGCTTCCACCAGAATCGAAGGCATAGAACTTTTTCTGAGAACATAAAATCTAGCTCTGCGGACTCCTCGATCTCTGACATTTACGCCTTGGAGAATATTGTTATGGACAGCGCGAGCTAGACCTAGACCACTATCGTAATAATAAGTTTCCAAACCACTGACATCTGGACGCCCTGCACCGGCTGAATTAGCGTGGATACTGACAAATACATCAGCATTAGCTCTTTCTGCCATATCTACTCGCCCTTGAAGGCTGACGAAATAATCACTATTCCGTGTCAACATTACTTGCACGCCATTTTGCTGTAAAACCTCTGCTATCCTCCTACTTATGGGTAGAATGATGTCCTTTTCGCGTACTCCACCAATGCCAATCGCTCCTGGATCTTTTCCGCCGTGTCCAGGGTCAATAAGAACTACTAATCGACCATTGGGAATTGTACGTGGTCTGGGCTGCGGTATCGGCTGAGGATTATTAGGGTTGGGCAATTCTCGGTCTACTGGTGGTAGCGGCGGCAAAGCTATGGGAGGTATACCACGAGGAATCACGCGAGAGGCACGTGTTAATTGTAGAGACAAGAATTCCGCGCCCCTTTGGTTGAGTTGACCAATTTGGACGCCTGCGGCTGGTTGAACCAAAACAACCACACTATTATTAGCTTCTTGTGGTTGTAAGCGGACTCGCAGAATTGGGCTATTGGCATTAAGAGCTGGGCCTGTGACTTGTGGCGCTAATTTCGCATTAGCAATAGTGATGCGGAACAGACCAGACGACCTATCCCAACCACTAGTAGCCGATAAAGCTTTGTCGCCTCTAATTAAGAGTTGTGTACCATTTCCAGTGAGTTCCACAGACTCAATGGTAGCTGTGGAATTAGTAGCAGATGGTAAAGAAGGTGAGTTGTTATCTCCAGGTAATCGAACCACACCAGCATTGGGTAGAACTACTAAACCGCCAGCACTGCTTGTAGTTGCGCGCCAGTCGGGGCTATTGCTGTTTACGCGCAAAGTCATGCGGACAGCAGCGGGCCTTGTTTGGAGTTGGGTAAATTGGACGCGACTAACTCCATGCTGGTTTACGGTTATATCACGCTGCTGTGCCAGACGCGATGATAAAGTTGCGCCTGAGATATCCATGAAAATGGTAGAGCGATCGCGACTCCGAATTACTTGAATCTTAGGATTAACACCATTAGTGCGAAGGAAAAATCCATCCCCTGTTACTTGTAAATTTTCAATTTGAGTTGCACTTTCTGTGGTGCTGGCAACCAGTGAGAGATTAGGTCTGGTATTAGGGTCTATAGTTACTACACTATAAATATTACTGGCAGAAGATGGTGCTTTATCGACTTCTGGTTTTGGTAAATTTACTGTCCAGCGACTGCCAGTGATGCCGATAAATTTTACCTGTTCTGGGTCTAAAGTATAACCTGGAGTGAGTTCGACAACTATACGGGTTGTTTCTTTATCAAACTGTCCAACACGAATTGAGCTAATTGCACCACCTACTGGTTGTGTTACCTGCGGTCGCCCAAATACAGTTTCTGGCAAATCAATTACCAGACGAGTTGGGTTGAAAATCAGTTGAGCCTTCGGTTGAACAGCTCCCGCCGTGTTGATTTCTAAACGGTTTTGACCAGCATCAAAACGCCAAGATTCCAGTCTCGCTGCTAAAGCTGGCGATGAAAGCAAGCAGATAGTTCCAATAGTACCGGGTAGTAACCAGTGTAGTTTCAAAGTCATTTCTCCTGATTCACATTTATGCCTAATTCACATTTATGGGAGTAATTAATATCTCAATATATCGGCAATCCCTCATCCCTTCACTACCTAAACTTAGCTTTGATGCCTTCTTTGCTCTTGGTGCTGGTATCAAGGCTTAGTTAATAAACTGGAAGTATCGCTCCTCTGATTTTGCCATGCCTTTACTGCCTAAGACTGCGACCTTGAAAAACATTAGACAATAAACATAAAGATAACTAGAATTAACCTTACCTAGGTAAATCCCAACTAGTAAAACTTGCTTGAGTTAGATCATTTTAGATTTTAGATTTCGAATTGAAACCGCCTTGGTGCATCTAGGTTTTATGCATCCATCTATCGCAATCATTTTTCAAGTTATCTGATTGCCGACAATCAATGTTCAAAGTCAAAAGTTTTTAATTCCTGTCAACTAATGTGGTCAGTTTAGCGGGTGCTATTCTCTCATTGCTGAAAAAATAACCAGAGTTGGATAGAGAAAACAGGGAAAAACTAGAAACTGATAACATTTCCAATTTTGGTAGTAATAAGGAAAAAACTTAAATTGACAATCTTAGGGGACGGAGATTTGAAGATAGAAGTTTCCTGTAACCAGAGTAAAATCTTCAAAGTACTCTTGATAATACAGCCTAGTGAGCGCTAAAAAGCCAGCACTTGTAGCGATCGCTTTGGCATGACTGAGTTCTGAATAATTCCAAATCAGAACTCAGCTATGCTTTACCTCAAAAGGCTAGCAACAATCCATTCTACCCAAAACATTTGATCAACTTTCCTGAGAATCTGAAGGCGACTCCAGGCTACCAGCATCATTTGATGTAGACACAATCAACTGAGGTGATTCTATTGCCAAAGGTGTAGCAGAACCACCGTCTAAAACTAATTGATCTGAACTGGTTGCCACAGTTTTTGGTTCTGGAAATACAAACCGTAATAAAGGAGGAGCTAAAAAGGTAGTTAAGATAACCATCATGATAATTGCTGCCCCCAATGGTTTTGACAGAGCACCGCTGGCAGCGCCAACACCAGCAAACACTAACCCAACTTCGCCTCGCGGAATCATCCCCACACCAATCGCCAAACGGTTAATTTCGGGTTGACCAAACACCGTCAAACCTGTGATAACTTTACCAAGGATCGCTACTATGATCAGGAAAGTAGCCATAATTAGACCTTCCTGATTGCTGGGAATTGTTGGGTTCAATACTCCCAAATCTGTTTTTGCGCCAACAGCGACAAAGAAAATCGGCACTAGTATATCAGCAATGGGAATAACTTGCTTTTGCAGTTCTTTGCGCTTTTCTGTTTCTTCCAGAACTAAACCAGCTGCAAAAGCTCCCAGAATTGCTTCTAACTGAATAACAGCGGCTAGGTATGCCATCGCAAAGGCAAAGATGAACGCTGGTATCACTAACTCGCCACGTGTCTTGAGTTTATTAACGATCGCCACAAAAGACTTGTTGAAAACATTGCCTAGTAAAATCGCACCCAACAAAAATGCACTAGCGCTGATAATCAGATAAATGACTTTAGTTACATCTACCTCGCCATCTTTAGCCAAGCTAGCAACTACTGCCAGGACAATAATTCCTAATACGTCGTCAATGACGGCAGCACCTAGAATAATCTGCCCTTCTTTAGAATTGAGCCGTCCTAGTTCTGATAGCACCTTGGAAGTAATACCAATACTAGTGGCAGTCAAAGCTGCCCCAGCAAAAATTGCTGGCACAGCATCAATACCAAATAAAACCATCAACCCAACAGTGCCCGCAGCAAAAGGTGCTACTACCCCCACTATTGCCACAATGGTGGCTTGGATACCAACTGCCATTAAGTCTTTTAAGTTCGACTCCAAGCCAATTTCAAATAGCAGAACGATCACACCCAGTTCTGCCAAAACGGAAATGACCTCTGATTGAGCCACAAAGACGCCATCGGCGGTTTCAGGAGTTAACCCAGCAGTAGATTGGAGGAACGAAATGATTAAGGAATTAGAACTGTCTGTACCACCTTCTGGAAACACCAACAGATGTAAGACAGAGATACCTACTATGACGCCACCTACAAGTTCGCCTAAAACAGGCGGCAAACCTATTCGGTTTGATAACTCGCCACCGACTTTGCTAGCAAAGTAAATGACTACTAAACTCAGCAGCACCGCTGCCATTACCATTGAACTGTCCGCTGTCTCTGTTGCGCTTGCCAGCAAGGAAACAGAGGAGTTGATTGCATTTAAAAACTGCATTGGTTCTGCAAAAATCCTTCTCTTTATTTTTACCCGTTTGGGGAAAGCAACGGCGAAAGCAACTAAGCAATTCCAAATTCAAAATTAGGAAACGCAATCTTGGTGAGCCTTTTGGCTATCGAATGCATTTAACTTCAAGGTGCAAGATTTTACTCTTCTAGCATCACTCTTTTGTACCATTGATTAACTCAAGCAGGCGCTGCCAATAAAACTCGGAAACCGGGACGACAGAGATTCTTGGAAGCCGTAGCAAGTCAAAGTCTCTTAAGAAGCTATCTTGCTTGATTTGGGTTAGGGTTACTGGCTGTTTTACTCTTCGCACCGCCTGCACATCTACGACTACGCGTTTGGCATCATGCAAGGCTGGATCGGCATAAGGTTGACTGACTATCTCTGCCACACCCATGATTTGCCGTTGTTTACCCGTGTGATAAATCAATGCCAACTCACCAATGAGCATTGTGCGTAGATATTTCAAAGCCAGAGGATTGTTGACTCCATCCCAAACTGTACTGCCATCCCGTTCTAAATCAAAGTAAGAATAATTATCGGGTTCAGTTTTCAGTAGCCAATATGTCATCCAGATTCTCCACAAATCCTGGTGTAATTTTTTAAGTTTCAAAAAATGTAACCATTCTGGCTTTTGACGGTAGCAGTGTCAAAGTAGGAACATATAAATCGTATCTATTCAATCCCGTGAGCATTGTGGAAACCACGTGGTGGCGGTTGACCTTGAAATTGTGGATTGTTTAGATATGCTCTATGAGAAACATCTGTAAATAATTTTCAGAGGAGTGTAAATCTTATGTATCGAGCCGCTTTCTTCGGTTCTCAGTTTCATGTTGGGAAATTTTGCACAACCCTACCGTTAGCTTTGCTAATCTGTGTAACTTTTGTTCAGCCAGGCTGGGCACAAGCGAGAGAAAAATTAGCACGAACCCTGACTGTGAGTGGTCGTGGTGTAGAAACAATCCCCACTACCTTAACTCAAGTCAATTTAGGAGTTGAAATCCAAGGTAAAACAGCACAGGAAGTGCAGCAAGAGGCAGCTCGTAGGTCATCTGCTGTGGTTGCCCTACTCAAAAGTCGTAATGTGGAGAAATTACGTACTACTGGTATTAGCCTTAATCCAGTTTATAGCTATACCAATAACGTTCAGCGAATTACTGGGTATGCTGCCAGCAACATTGTGAGTTTTCGCATTCCTACAGACAAATCCGGTACATTGCTGGATGAAGCTGTGAAGGCGGGTGCAACGCAAATTCAGGGCATTAGTTTTGTGGCTAGCGATGAGGCGATCACTGCTGCCCGACAACAAGCCCTGAAAGAAGCTACCCAAGAGGCTCAACAGCAAGCAGATGCGGTTTTCAGTGCTTTGGGTTTCAAGTCTAAAGAAGTAGTGAGTATTGAAGTTAATAATGCTAGTACACCACCACCGCCTATATTAATGCGTGCTGAAGCTGCCAAGGTAGCAAACGCTGATGCTTCCACCCCTGTAGTTGGTGGTGAACAGGAGGTAGAAGCATCAGTGACACTGCAAATTAGTTATTAGTCATTAGCAATACTAATGGCTAATGAGCAATTAGAAATGATCTGGGGACATATCTGCCATATCCCCATCTCCATCGCGTTTGGAACCCAATAACTCTAGCTGCTCTACTCGGATCACCGGTGTGGAGCGGCTTGCTCCTGTTTGGCGATCGTTCCATGTATCAAACTTCAAGGAACCTTTGATTCCTATTAAGCTTCCCTTGCGTACATAATTGCCCGCTACCTCTGCTGTCTTGTCCCATAGTTCCAAAGCGAACCAATCAGGTTGATCCTTATTACGTGAACGGCGATTGACAGCTAGCGTCAATTTACACTTGACACTTCCTGATTCAAAATACTTAATATCTGGGTCGGTGCCTACACGACCGACGAGAGTGACAACATTGATGCTCATGTGCGTTACCTTTCAGTACATACGTACTTATTTATCCCGAACTTGATCATAGCGAATTGTGAAAGTGATGAAAATATGTTAAAGATTTAGCAATATGGCTAGGCTTAAAAATGATACAAATTACTCGTGACATTCTAGAAAAGTATACGGATATACTAACTAGATCAGAGAATATCAAAAATTAGAGGGCTGAGATGTAGTAAAAATTGCCAAAAATTATCCAACAGAATAAGCTGTTTTACTGGACTCAGGATCAAAAACGTAATAAAATCCAGCACAAATAACCATTCCCGTTATAGTCACAATTATCACAAATAGGGGGCTTAGACACGCGTGGGTTTTTTCAGGAACTTTCGCTCATCGTGGGATATGGGTATCGACCTCGGTACTGCCAATACCCTTGTATATGTATCTGGTAAAGGTATTGTACTCCAAGAACCTTCGGTAGTTGCCATTGATCAAAACGAAAAGATTGCATTGGCAGTAGGAGAAGAAGCAAAAAAAATGCTCGGTCGAACACCTGGAAATGTGGTTGCGCTCCGCCCTTTGCGTGATGGCGTAATCGCTGACTTTGATACAGCCGAGCTAATGTTGAAAAGCTTTATCCAACGTGTAAGTGGGGGCAGGTCTCTCATTCTACCGCGAATTGTTATTGGCATTCCTAGCGGCGTCACAGGTGTAGAAAGACGAGCTGTAATGGATGCAGCTACTCAAGCCGGAGCTAGAGAAGTTTATTTAATTGATGAACCAGTAGCTGCGGCAATTGGTGCAGGGTTACCAGTTGCTGAACCGACTGGCAATATGATCATCGATATTGGTGGTGGCACAACAGAAGTTGCAGTGCTAAGTCTCCAAGGTACAGTGCTGAGTGAATCAGTACGCATTGCTGGCGATGAACTCACAGAAGCAATCCTCCAGTATATGAAGAAAGTTCATAACTTGGTGATTGGAGAACGTACTGCTGAGGACATCAAAATTCGGATTGGCTCTGCCTATCCCACTAATGATGATAATGATGCAATGATGGAAGTCCGAGGCTTACATTTGCTTTCTGGGCTACCGCGAACTGTCACCATTAAAGGCCCAGAAATCCGTGAAAGTATGTTAGAACCGCTGTCAGTAATTATAGAAGCTGTGAAGCGGACGCTAGAGCGTACACCTCCCGAACTGGCAGCAGATATTATTGACAGAGGAATTATGCTCGCTGGTGGCGGGGCCTTACTCAAAGGTATAGACACCTTAATTAGTCATGAGACAGGCATTGTAACGCACATTGCTGCCGATCCTTTATGCTGTGTTGTCCTGGGAACAGGGCGTGTGTTAGAAAACTTTAAACAACTGGAACGAGTATTCAGCGGGCGTTCTCGCAATATGTAGTAAAAGTATCAGATATTGGATTCCGTATTACTGAGAATTCACTATCTGATATTGGGTTTTATATATATAGCCTAATATTTCCTAAAACAATTTAAAGATATAAACAAGGTATGGATATATGGTTATATTACGTCGCTGGTGGGATCGGAAAGCTTTACAAATTGGTTTAATAACTTTAGTTGTAGGTAGCGCTTGGATATTGCGGCAGACTCAAGGAACACTTCTGCTAGAGGTATATCAGGGGATTACCCGTCCGTTGCAGATGTTACAAGCAGGGCCAACTCCTGAAGAACGGCTCAGGGATGCCCGGATATTGGAGTTGCAAACACGCATAGTAGATTTGCAAAGTCAAAATAAAAATTTACAAAATCTCTTGGGCTACGTAGAGAAGGAGCCAATTTCATCGCGCCCAGTTCCATCACGGGTGGTGGGACGCAGTGCTGACCACTGGTGGCAGCAAATTACCCTTGATCGCGGCGCGAATTCAGGAATCCAAGAAGGGTTTGTTGTCAAGGCAGAAGGCGGATTGGTGGGTTTGGTAGAAAGTGTAACGCCTAATACTAGTCGTGTATTACTTATTAGTGACCTTAAAAGCCAAGTGGGTGTAACAATTAGTCGTACCTCAGCCAAAGGCGTTTTGCGGGGAGATTCTTCAGCTGAAGCGGTGCTGGAGTTTTATGAAAAAGTGCCCAATGTGAAAATCGGGGATTTGGTATCCACATCTACTTATAGCCAGAAGTTTCCTTCTGGTTTAGCAGTAGGCAGAATCAAGTCTTTGGATTTAAAGAAATTGCCGGCATCAATTGCAAAAGTTGAGCTGTTCCCGCCAATCCGGTCACTAGATTGGGTAGCTGTATACCCGAAACCAGCTACCCCAGAGTTAGAACAACCGCAATCAATAACCCAAGAGCCACAAAAGTCTAATTAATTCAATTTTCAATTAATCCTTCAATACGATGAAGATTCCTGTATTTGGTGGCAGCAAACAAAAAAAGTCAAAATCGTCAGGGAGAAAATCCCAAATTAAAATTCAACCTCTTAATCGTTGGCATCCGCGTACACGTCAACTTGTGGATTGGACAGTTACAGTTGGGTCTGTGTTGTTATGTTTGCTGATGTTGCCATCCCGCTTACCAGGTATGGAATTGTTAGGAATTGGGCCTAACTGGCTGTTGATTTGGGTGGTAGCTTGGAGCGTAAAACGTTCAGTATTTGCTGGGGCCTTAGCAGGTATAGTTTTGGGGCTACTTCAAGATGCACTGACATCGCCTAATCCTACTCATGCCGTGACTTTGGGGATAGTGGGAATGTTGACTGGTTTGATTCAGAAGCAGCGTTTTATCCAGGAAGACTTTATTTCTATTGCCTTAATTGTCTTTGTAATGGCATTTGTGGCAGAAACAATCTTTGGGTTGGAATTGACTTTGATGGGCGATCGCAAAACAGAATACATTTGGGCATATTATCAGCGTGTTGCCCTTGCTTCTGCTATTCTCAGCAGCCTCTGGGCACCTGTGGTTTATTATCCGCTGAATCGCTGGTGGCAGCAGATAAAATTTTTAGAGCAATCTTAAGAAATTTAGTCTAGGTAAATACCAAGAAGCATTTTAGGAGTGAGGAGTGAGGAGCCGCTAACGCGTTCTTGTACTTCTCACTCCTAAATTTTTCTGGAATTTCAGCAACCTCTGGCAATATTGATTCAAGGTAAAGTTAAGTTAAATGTAAATTTTAGAGGCTGATTTCAGTCCAGATAGGCAAAAGTAGCTAGCGCACAAAATATTTAAGTTATTTCCCGAAATTTATGGATAACTCCCCAATGGTTGCTCAAGCGGATGCATCCTTACCTAATTACCCTCAAGAAAAGGCAATTTTAGTGGAGTCGGCAGTTAAATCAAATTCTCCAGCGAAAGAACAGCTAGGAAGTGACTTTGATCGGGCCATGATGCAGCGGTGTTTGGAACTTGCTCGTCGTGCTTTGGGACGCACTTCACCCAATCCGCTAGTGGGAGCAGTGATTGTCAAAGATGGAGAGATTGTTGGGGAAGGGTTTCATCCCCGCGCAGGTGAGCCTCATGCAGAAGTTTTTGCCTTGAAAGCAGCAGGAGATAGGGCTAGCGGTGCTACAGCTTATGTCAATCTCGAACCCTGCAATCACTATGGACGCACTCCTCCCTGTTCGGAAGCTTTGGTAAAGGCTGGAGTAGCAAAGGTGGTAGTGGGTATGGTAGATCCCAATCCACTCGTGGCTGGAGGCGGTATTGCGCGTTTACAAGCCGCGGGAATAGAAGTTTTAGTAGGAGTGGAAGAAGCAGCTTGCCGCCAACTCAATGAAGCCTTTGTTCATCGCATTCTCTATAAGCGCCCTTTAGGTATTTTGAAATATGCCATGACTTTAGATGGCAAAATTGCTACTACTTCTGGTCATAGCGCCTGGGTAACAAACCAAGCCGCCCGCAGTGAAGTCCATCAACTACGGGCGGCTTGTGATGCAGTAATTGTTGGTGGTAATACTGTGCGGCAAGACAATCCTTACTTAACAAGCCGTCAGGTGGGGGCGCATAATCCCTTGCGGGTGGTGATGAGTCGCCGTCTCAATTTGCCAGAAACTGCCCGTTTGTGGCAAACTACAGACGCTCCCACGTTGGTGATGACGGAGGTAGGAGCTAACCCTCATTTTCAAGAATTTTTGCTCAAACAAGGAGTGGAGGTAGTAAAATTCACATCACTGACACCTGACGGGGCAATGGCACACTTGTATGAGCGGGGTTTTTGTAGCGTGTTGTGGGAGTGTGGTGGTACTTTAGCTGCTAGTGCGATCGCTCAAAGAGCGGTACAAAAAATTCTTGCCTTTATTGCTCCTAAAATTATTGGTGGTAACCATGCCCCCACACCTGTGGGTGATTTAGGTTTTACCACCATGGACGAGGCTTTGCCTTTAGAAAATGTTCGTTGGCGCGTGATTGGTTCCGACTGCTTAGTAGAGGCTTATTTTCATCAAAAAAGTCAATAGTTAATAACCAAGATTTATTACTTGGAACTACGGACTAATTCATTGCGATTCTGTTATTATTAACACTGCCGCTCATAAACAAGATCGCGAATGAGAGCGAGACGAGATTGAATGTAATCACTGAGGAAATCGGTTTCCTTGGGTTCTAAAAACGCTTGGGTGTTGGTTTGTTTTACCAACCACTGCACCAAGCTAGCATCGTCTAGCTGCAAGAGGGTCTTGGCGTGGGAAGTTTCAACCACAGACCAAAGCTGACGCATAATGGTGGGAGTCATTAGACCTCAATTTAATAATTAGCTTAGCTTCTTTCAGATTACACAATTCCGATAGCAAATCATGCCATGAGTATAGAAGCTGAGACAAGTATTATCAAAAGCTTAATATAGCGATTTATAACTTTATAAAGTTTAAGAATTAGTAAATCAAATTGATAATTTGAAAAACGCACTGAGCGCCTTATTTGTATATGGAATAGTAGTTTTAGAACATATAACAGTAGGATTTACTGTTATATGCAATACATTCTAAGATCGTACTGTAGATATACTTATTATATTTACAGCAAGAAGTTATAGCAATCCGATTTGATTTCTGAATCACTCGTAGAGGTAAGGGACTGGGGATTGGGGACTGGGGACTGGGAAGAAGGAATAAAGGTGTACTGAATTTTGTTCAAAAATCAAATATGAGTCCTATAGATTAAATTGTTGGTTTTGAAACCGCTAACTGGAGAATGTCACTCTTCATAATCTACCCAGCTATTAGCCGTTTCTGAAACTCGGACTTTGAGTTGCACATCTGATGGTAAGCGCTTCTGAGTTTGCTCGTAAATGTACTTGGCAATCATCTCAGCAGTTGTTTCGTATTCAGGAGGTAAGACTTCGTTAAGAATACAGTGGTCAAGTCCTCCTTTAGATACATCTTGTTTAGCCCAACGTAAAGTCCTAAAGTCAGCTACCATGACTGGGTGTGGACAGTATTCTGAAGAGTGCAGTTGTGATGATTTTGCCTCAATTCTAACTTTATAAGTATGCCCGTGCATCCGACCACAAGGCCCATCGTAATCTTTGATGTAGTGAGCGCTATCAAATGTAAATTCTGTTACTAGTTTCCATTTGGGCATATTAATATGACCTCGTAGCCAATTCTTAAATAAATGCTCATGTCACTTTATCTCATTACCAACCATAACAAGGTATTTACAAGTATTGCTTAATTCTTGATGACACAGTTATGAGCTAGCTTTTAAGTAAAATGTAATGAAGTGCGGTTTCGCTACGCGCACTGCCCTTGCGGGCAATTGCCAACAATGATTACACAGTAATTAACTACCTTTTCCCTATCAACTAATAAAGCAGTAATATTTATTTATATAAAATGCAGAGGTTACAATTACCTCTTTGAAATCTCAAGTCAAGTAGAAATTCCTCAACAAGCCTGTACTGGACTATTTTTAGCGTTCAAAGGTTTGATATTTGTCAGTATTGTAACAGCTAATAAGCGATTCAAAATTTAAAATTAAATAAAATAATTACTGGAAGCATTTTAGCTATTAAGTGCAGACACATTAAATACGTGAAAGCTTATTATTAATCAATAACTAGGAGTTGAGAAGCCTGATAGCTCTCAACTCCATCCTCAAACATCTATCCACAAATTTTAGAAGTGCTATTGTTTGTCTACAATTGGGCGACCTTGAGTATCTATATCTAACTCTTCGCGTCTTACTGTATCAGTAGTTTCAACTGTGTCTGTATCTACAACCTTCTGGACTCGAACTTCTTCGCGTACAACAGCTTCTTTACTTATATCAGGCGTTTCTTCATAAATTTCCACACGAGCAACTTCACCATCATGAAATGCATTTTGAGGATTAATTGGCGTAGTATCTGTAGGACTTGTGCGCTCAATCACTACGCGCTCTTTTTCTACAGGTATTGCAACACGAGCAGTGTCTGTTTCCACGTGTTTACCAATTGTAACTTCTCCAGCCTTGCGGCGTTGTTTATTAGCTATCAACCGTTCTTCATACAGTTTTAAAGTTTGACCATCCTGTTCGTTAACGTTATATAAAGATGGTTCTTGGTCATAACTGTAAGTGTCACGATCATAGATAGCAGGTTGCATTACTCCAGAAGTAGCAACAGAGCCACGATAAACACCGCGTACTTGCTCTTCATAGTCGTAGTCAATTTTTTCCAAATCATCCAAGTTTGGCAGACTTTCTACTTGCTCTCTGGTTAGCCCATAGACATAAATTCGTTTGCTATTGTAATCAACGTTGGCGCGTCCTACAGGTAGCAACACTTTTTTGCCAAAAATCCAAAATCCTGTATCTACAATAAAATAGCGGAATTTACCAGTCTGTTCATCTACCAAAACATCAGATACAGAGCCAACTTTATCATCGCCTTGAGCATAGACATCTAAATTCTTGATATCATCTAATTCCGAGGAGTGATCACGATAATCGGGGTAAAAATCTTCAAGTTTTACAAGTGCCATCTTATTTTCCTTTGTTCTATGTTGTGTGTGTTATTATCATGCTAGTTTTTCCATACAATTAATTCCTCTTACTATTGAATGATTAATCAAAATAATTTAAGTTAGTTAACACAAAATTATTAAATAAATCATAAAAAAATATCATCTGCCAAATTTAGCAAATTCTAAGATAGAAATATTATCAAAATGTGGCTAACTATCGAATGCGTCAATCATAGTAATTAAATTTAATAAAGATAAATGATATCTAACTGGATGAATTTATCATCGGTTGTTTTCGCCAAAGGATTTGAATATATTGTAAATAACAGCGAAATCAGCAGTTAGCGATCGCTTGCAACTAAAGTATTAAAGGGCTAACAAAACAATTGCATAAGCTCCTGCACCAAGAGCAAAAGCCCAGAAGCAGCTTTTTCTTTCTTCTGGTAGTTCTTCTTTAAGAACATTGAGGACAACATTACCGACTAAAAAAGCGCGGCTGCGCGCAGTCGCTTTAAGAAATCGCAGTTTTCCAAATAATATTCCAGATAATAGCTAAACTGATGGCACACGAAGCAGCACTCATACTTTTGCCTTATGTTAGAGCAGGAATCACTTTCTCGCTAAAGACTTCGATAAATTGCTGCTGCTCCCGGTTGACATTGTGCAGAATTAGTTCGTCAAACCCCAGCTCAACATCTTTTTGCAACCATTCGATGTGCTGTTGAGGATTTGCCGAAATGCGGACATGTTCATATAGTTCTTTTGGCTGTACACACTCACCCGCAGCATCAAACTGTTGCGGGGTGCGTAATTCTGTCATTAAAATGTTCTTAAAAATGTTGTTACGCCATTGCTGATGCGCTTTTTGTAGCGCTGTATCTTCGTTGCGATCGTAGGAAAGCTGCACTTTTAAAATCATTGGTTTGCCTTCCCCTCCTCCTCTACGAAAGGCATCGACAACTTTTTTTAACTTCTCTGGGGGGCGAGAAATGGTAATTAATCCATCTGCCCAACTACCCAACCACTCTGCGGTTTCAGCAGTGACAGCAGCACCGATGATCAGGGGTAGTTTTTCTGGGCGAGTATAAAGCTTTGCTTCTTCAACGCAGATTAGACCGCGATGGGTGACAGTTTCTCCCTGCCAAAGGGCACGGATTATATCTACACATTCTTTGAGACGAGCATTGCGATCGCTTTTACAAGGCCATTTGTCTCCAGTAATATGTTCATTGAGTGCTTGACCACTGCCTACGGTGAGCCAAAAGCGGTTAGGAAACATCTCTGCCAAAGTAGCAGCTGCTTGGGCAATAATAGCCGGATGATAGCGCTGTCCTGGGGCACAAACAACTCGATAGGAAAGTGTAGGGGTTGCTTGCATAGCTGCACCAAGCCAAGACCAGGCGAAACCACTTTGGCCTTGTTCTTCACTCCAAGGAAAGAAGTGGTCGGAAGAAAGAGCAAGAGTAAAACCTCCTTGTTCTGCAATTTGGGTATATTTCAGCAGTTCGCTGGGTTTGAATTGTTCATGGGAAGCGTGATATCCAATCTTGACCATAAAAGTTTTTCCCAGTTTTACGAAATTAACTCAAAGCTTATATATAGTTAAGTTGCTAAAATCCAAGAGTCAAAGAGCTAGGTTGCAGCCTTTCCAGCACCTCACCTAGCGCCTTAACTGGACTAACATCAGATTGAAGTGCTGCTTAAATTATGAAGTGAATCTTGGTAATCCCAGCTAGCATAAAATTGTGCGTTTAATTACTGCTAGCGTAAGCAATAGTAGTGAGCAAAGCATTCTCCGACTGACGGGAATCAAGACGGGTATGTTGGACAACTATTGGCACATCTGACTCAATGACGCTGGCATAATCGGTATCGTGAGGAATGGGTTCGGGGTCAGTGAGGTCGTTGAAGCGTAGGTGTTTAGTGCGCCTTGCTGGTACAACTATCCGATAAGGGCCAACTGGTTCGCGATCGCTGAAGTAAATTGTAATTTCTACATGGGCATCTTGGTCAGAAGCATTCAATAAGCAGGCGGTTTCATGGCTGGTAAACTGTGGTTCCGGCCCATGACTGTAAGCGGGGATGTACCCTTCAGCGATCGCCCAACGTGTTTGTCCTATCGATTTACTCATTAGTAAGTTGCCTCCTGTATGTGTTAACTCTCTTGTTTATTTATGTCGTGATTAAAAATTATGTTCTCATTGCAAACATGATTCAGAATTTTTTCAAGCATGGCAACAATCTTTGTAAACATGAGCCAAAATACGAATCAGAAAATTGGCATTACTGATTGACGGGACGAATTTTGTTTCGCGCAAAAGCGCGAAGAATCAATCTTTAGCTTTGGTCAAAACTCTGAATTCATCCCGCATTTATGCAACACAAGAAAATTAATTTCTACTGATACGATTTCTACTGTTTGCCAATCTTTCTGAATAAGATTTCAGCAATGGATGATCCTCTTCATTAATACCGTACAAAGAGGATATATTTTCAGACATATAAGTTTCGCAGTCAATAAATGGATTTATCGATGCTGGCAGATGAATTGTTTTGTGATCTGCATGAGGAACTGATAAAGATGCAACTTCACCCAAAGCTACTGGATCATAGGGTATGTTCGGAGCGAGCAGATTTCCTAATGAGTCAACACCATGTAGTGAATCGATACCAACGTTAGTAGCGCCAAAAAGATAACCTGCTCTTACCCATTCTTCATATTCATCATCAATCCGTAACGCTTCAGCAAACTCAGGTAAATTTTCTGCTTGCTCCTTAGTCAAACCTTTGGCGTAAACTCGTTGTTGATCATAGTCAATCCGAGAACGCCCAATAGGGAGTAATACCTGTTTACCGAAAATCCAGAATCCTAAATCAACAATGAAATATCGAAAGCTACCATCATTTTCATCAACTAAAATATTTTTGACAGAGCCAATTTTCTGATTTGCAGTATCAGAATATACGCTGTAATCAATAATGTTTTGAGCACCAAAAATTTTCGAGTAATCGGGATTGAAATCCTCAATTTTTAATAGTGCCACGATTTATCCTCGATTTTGACTATGCTAGGTACAGTCAAATTTTGGCGAATAGCAGTAAAAGACTCATCAATCAAAAGTCAAGTTGTAATTTCTACCTTTAGGAGGCTATTTTTACTTATGCAAGCTCAACTAGACCCGTAACTACTGAGATGATACTTCCCTGGTGTTGGATTGGCGTTGGTTTTGGTGTTTTCCGTGGTAGCCTGCGGCAAAGTCTTTGGGGAACAGGAACGCAAAGATGCAAAGATGCAGGGAAAATAGCTGTATGAATGTAACTTAGGATGAGTTGACTGTTATCTCCTGGCTAACCATATTGTGGGTATTCTTTCGCTAGCATTTATTCCGTAAGAATAAAGTGTATTTGTTAGCAGGGAATATGGTAGTCACAAAAGCTGGTAAACAGACTTATGGACTGGAGTGCTTCTTTTCTAGCTTGTATGGTAAACCTGTAGTCTGGGTTGTCTTTCTAATTTTTAGATATCTCACCACTAAAAAATATAGGTAAATAGTTAGTATAATCTATATCTATCAAGCAAACAACAGTCTATCGATTGAACTCTTTTATCAACTTCGTAGTATAAAATACATGAATTACAGGTTAGTGCTTAACCTGTGCCTTATTTCAACCTGCTTTGTACGACTCTTAGTCACACAGCAGGTTTTTCTAAAGCTTACTTATGAGTCAAACATACATAGTTTGATTGTTTGGCCGTTCCATATTTGCCCTGTGTCAATGGGATTTGAATGACAAATTCTGTTCCTTTACCCAAAGTTGAAAAACAAGCCAACTTTCCATGATGCCTTTCGGCAATAATCTGATGGCTAATCGACATACCAATTCCTGTTCCTTTGCCTATGGGTTTTGTGGTAAAAAATGGCTCAAAAATTTGCTGCTGAAGATGTTCAGGAATCCCAATTCCATTATCTTGTATTGTAATTTCTACCCATTGTTCTGCTGTCAGAGAAGTCCGAATTGTAATTTGAGCAGGATGATCTTTAATCTCTTGATAGGATTTTTGGGTAGTGCTTTCTTCCAGTGCATCTATTGCATTTGTGAGAATGTTCATAACTACCTGATTGAGTGAGCCAGGATAACACTCGACATCGGGCAAATTACTATAATCTTTGACAACCGTAATTTCTGGACACTCTGGTTTTGCTTTGAGACGGTGTTGCAAAATCATGAGTGTATTATCAATTCCTTCATGAATGTTCACAGTTTTCAGTTCAGCCTCATCTAGGCGCGAGAAATTTCGCAGTGACAGTACAATTTGTCGGATGCGATCGCTTCCCACTTTCATGGAGGCTAAGATTTTTGGCAAATCTTCTTGGAGAAACTCTAAATCAACTTCTTCGGTTAGCCTTTGAATTTGCGATGGTGGAGGAAATTTAGCTTGGTAAGCTTTCACAATGCTCAACAGACTCTCTGCATATTCTTGGACATGAGCCAAGTTGCCGTAAATAAAGTTAACTGGGTTATTGATTTCATGTGCAACGCCTGCAACTAATTGTCCCAAGCTCGACATTTTTTCTTGTTGAACTAACTGAGTGTGCGTCTGCTTAAGTTCTGTCATAGCTTTTTCCAAGAGTTGGTTTTTGTTCTCCAGTTCCATCTTTGATGCGAAGATCTGACTGAAACAAGCGAGTAAATCAAAACTTTTGTAAAAGCTGAGAAATCGTAATGCAATAACAACTGTGAGAAAGTCTGCTACTGTTTGCCAGAGGAGTGAATGAATTAACCCCAGCATTTTCAGCCCATGCAAGCCGTGACCAAAGGCGCAACTGAAGAAAATAATAGCCACTGTAACCACAAGTGAGTCAACTCCAGCCACCCGATTACGCCAAACCCCGTAGGCGATTACACTACCAATTATCCAATAACAGCAAGAAATGACGAAGTTTTCGCCAACTATTAACCAAGTGAGTTGATCTGCCTCGAAAACATGATGCATAAATTTGCTCGTACCTGAAGAGTTATGATCTTCAAAGTACCCATTTCACGCTCAGTAACTACAAAATTGCAGCTTTTATGTAAATTTGGGCACATGGGTCTGCGATTAGCTACTTATTAAGCATACATTGCCATGCTTCTAGCTTGATCAATTTAACATTGTGCTATTAATGCTCTTAAAATGTCGCGCTTGTTGGTAAAGTAACCACGTTTCTTGTGTAAGACTTATAAACCACCTCCGCAGCAGAGACTGCTGGGTATTTTCTTAGTATATTTAATAAATTTACAGAAATATTTACAACCTGTTCTCTACTGAATTACTACCGCCTAATACCGTTTTTTACGCAAGTGTGCAACTTATAATTGCTTCTGTAGCTGCGGTTTTGAAGGGTAACCAATTTGTTGCAATATCTCGGATAACTGGTATAATTCCTCAAATTGTTAAACTCCTCTTGGGTAAAACCTCCCATTGGGGGGATGTAGCAAAAGAACAAGAAAAAACAATTCTTGAAAAAATTCCCAAAATAATGTTGCCCAGTTATGAGAGAATAAACTAGTACATTTGAATTACTCTCAGGGTGCATAACTACTAAACGTCTTTTGGTGCAAAATTAACCCCCATGCTCTTGGGGGTTTTTTCATGTAAATTTGCAGCTTCAACAGTATCTGCATAGCGCATGATGATTAACCCACTTCAGATGGAGTTAATTTGCGCTGATTTTTACTATTATCAACGGTGCTGATGAGTAAGTTAAATCAAATGAATGCAGAGATATCTTCTGTTTGGCAAAAAATTTCCGACAAGATCCAGAGATTCTTCTATCGCTTTCGTATTCCTATCACTATCAAAGCCATTTCTTGGATAGTAATTCTAGGTTGCTTACTAACTGTAGTACCAGTACAAGCGCAACAAAGACCAACTGCTGCCATTACACTCGATGGCCGCCAATTATTTAAAGTCAGTGAAGCAGGTCAATTTAGTGCCGAGAATCGTGCTGCTGATGCCAATTTGATTTTAAAACAAGCAGTGCGCTCCACTGAACCTGTGAAAGTTGAGATTATCGAAGATAATCAATTGCCCGTTGTCAGGGTGAATGGTCGCCACTTGGTGACAGTGACTTCACAAGACACTCCGACTGGTAGAACACAACAAGAACAGGCTGAAATTTGGGCGCAAAGAATTACTGAGGGAATTAGAGAAGGTCAACAAGAACGAAGGTTAAGTTATATCTGGAGGGCAATATTATTTGTATTCTTGTCAGTAGTCAGTGCATTTATTCTACATCAAATTTTAGGTTGGATTTGGTGCTACTGGTTACGAAGGCTAGTGCCAAGGGCAGCAAATGATCCAGAAACGGGAGCGCAACCCAAAGGAATTGAATTATTTTTGCAATTGACACTTTCCTTAGTGCGTGCTGGAGTGTGGTTAGGAGCTATTATTTACATTACAGACTTATTTCCATTAACGCGAGAGTGGAGCCAGCGCATTACTAATATTCTTCGGATGAGTCTGACATCACCTGTTATTTCTCTTGGTGAAAGTTCGTATTCAGTTATTAATATATTGATTTTAATAAGTTTATTTTTTGGATTGCTAGCTGTTGCAGGAGCAGTGACAAATTTGTTGCGATCGCGTGTACTTCAAATCACAAGTGTTAGTCGCGGCGTTCAACAGTCTATCGCAGTTATTATTAACTATAGCTTAATATTTATCGGCACTGTTATTTTACTCCAAATTTGGGGTTTAGATATCAGTTCTCTGGCAATTTTAGCTAGTATCTTGGGTGTAGCAATCGGATTTGGTTTGCAAGGAGTAGCAAAAGAATTAATCAGTGGCTTAGTTATTACTTTTGAACGCTCGATTCAAATTGGAGATTTTGTAGAAATTGGTGAATATATGGGAACAGTAGAACGGTTCACTGCCCGCAGTATTCACATCCATACTTTAGATGACATATTGGTGATTGTACCCAATTCTCGTTTATTAGATAAAGAAGTAGTGAATTGGAGCCATCACAACCGTGTGTCTCGTTTAGTATTACCCGTGCGTTTGGCTTATAAATCAGATTTGAATCACGTGCGTTCTGCACTGCTGGAAGCAGCAAATAATCATCCTGATGTTTTAAATAAGCCAGCACCAAAAGTTTGGTTTAAAGGATTCGGTGAAGATTCTTTAGATTTTCAGTTGCTAGTTTGGATTTCAAAACCTAGAAGGCAATTTCAAATTAAAAGTGACCTTTACTTTCAAATAGATGAAAGTTTACGACTACATAATATTCAAATTCCCTTTCCACAACGTTCACTTCATGTCCGATCAGGAAGTTTGCCATTAAAAATTTCACCTAAGTTAGAAGATTCTTTGTCTCAACTTTCTGCTATGTTAACTAATTGGTTACAAAAGCAATCCCAGAATGATAACTCTAACGGCTCATTTAATTCATCAACAAAGCATCAAAGAAAATAAAGAAGATGATGCCCATTAAATATTTACTATCCACTTTAAAAAAGCGCTATAATTTTTATAAACAATACTGCTGTTATCTGAAATATTTACGGTTCAATAATTTTAGCTATTTTGTTATTAAATTATTTTTTTACCAATTTTAAATCAAATTGTGCCACAAATACTGTAAAATTTTAAAGCAGCGAAGTTTATCGATGTTATCCGCCAAGTGCCTGAATTAAAACCAAACTGTTGAAGAACTTCTATGGGAAAATAACATCTATTGAATGTATATGCCCATGAACGAACAGCGTCAGCAAGTCTATTTTGAACTCATTCAAAGCCTGTTGAATTGTCCTAGCGGCGAAGAATTGGAGATTTTGGAGGCGAACCGAGAGATACTTGATGCTGACTTAACACAAAAGATGCTGGAAAAGGCAAGTAATCTACTAAAGCAAGGTGAACAAAACCAAGCTAATCGTTTAATGAATATGGCAGGACGGTTGCTTGGAGTGTATAGTAATTTATCATCAACTGCTAAAGGACAAGAATACTTGTATTTCTTGATGCAGGCGCTGGAACTAACAGCAGATAGCAGATGCGATGCACAGGTTGTTTATCCCTTGCTGGCTGCAAATACAGATAAACTCAATTTGAATCTAGTAAAAGAATTGCGGCATTGGGCAAGTAAAGCCTTGACACAAGTAGAAGCAGAGATAGCACAATCAAGGGCTGTAGATGTATTTAATTTTAGTACTTTAATTGAACAATTCTCTTTGGGTAACAAAGCCAGCAACATAGAAATTGCCATTACTGGCTATGAAATAGTATTAACAGTATTTACTCGTGAAGCTTTTCCTGTTGAATGGGCTGCGACGCAAAATAACTTGGGATATGCTTATTACCAGAGAATACTTGGAGACAAAGCCAACAACATCGAAGTTTCCATTGCTGCATCTCAAGCAGCTTTGAGGGTTTACACTCGTGAAGCTTTTCCTGTTGAATGGGCTTCCGCGCAAAATACCTTGGGAACTGCTTATTACCAGAGAATACTTGGAGACAAAGCCAGCAATATTGAAGTTTCCATCGCTGCATTTCAAGCTGCTTTGAGTGTTTACACTTGCGAAGTTTTTCCTGTTGATTGGGCTTCTACGCAACATAACTTGGGAATTGCTTATTACCAGAGAGTACTTGGAGACAAAGCCAACAATATTGCAGTTTCCATCGCTGCATTTCAAGCGGCTTTAAGTGTTTACACTCGTGAAGCTTTTCCTGTTGAATGGGCTTCGATACAAAATAACTTGGGAATTGCTTACAGTGACAGAATACTCAAAGACAAAGCAAACAATATCGAAGTTGCGATCGCTGCATTTCAAGCGGCTTTAAGTGTTTACACTCGTGAAGCTTTTTCTGTTGATTGGGCTTCGACACAAAGTAACTTAGGGCTTGCTTATAGCCAGAGAATGCTTGGAGACAAAGCCAACAACATTGAAGTTTCTATCGCTGCATTCCAAGCGGCTTTAAATGTTTACACTCGTGAAGCTTTTCCTGTTGATTGGGCTTCGACACAAAATAACTTAGGGCTTGCTTATAGCCAGAGAATACTTGGAGACAAAGCCAACAACATTGAAGTTGCGATCGCTGCATTCCAAGCGGCTTTAAATGTTTACACTCGTGAAGCTTTTCCTGTTGATTGGGCTTCGACACAAAATAACTTGAGACTTGCTTACAGTAAGAGAATACCCAAAGACAAAGCCAACAACATCGAAGTTTCCATCGCTGCATTCCAAGCTGCTTTAAGTGTTTACACTCGCGCGGCTTTTCCTGTTGAATTGGCAGATAGTGACTATTAGAAGGTTATGTTGGTTTGCTTCATGCCAATGGGCTGAGACAAGAGGTGGAAGCAATTAAAGAAAAATACTACCTTCACAAATCTGAGAAATTATCTTAATTTGTGATGAATTACCTATTTAAATCTAAATTACCGACTTCTAATAAAAGTCGGAAATCTGGAAATTTTAATTTTCACAAATCAGTTAGGATTGATATACATACACTCCTAGCAAATTATTTTTAATCAAAACAGGAATTAAAAATTTAACTATGGCTCAACAACCGATACAAGTAATTGGAGGTGGACTAGCTGGGACAGAAGCAGCATGGCAAATAGCCCAGGCTGGAGTGCCTGTAATTTTGCATGAAATGCGTCCAAATCGCTTTAGTCCTGCCCATCATACAGAACATTTAGCGGAATTAGTATGTAGTAATTCCTTTGGGGCAATGGCAAGCGATCGCGCCACTGGATTATTGCACGAAGAACTGCGGCAACTTAATTCTATTGTCATTGCCAAAGCTGATGAACACGCTGTTCCGGCTGGTGGGGCGCTAGCAGTAGATAGAGGGCAATTTGGCCAGGACTTAACAGAAACTCTGGCTAGCCATCCTTTAATTGAATTTTGCCGAGGTGAAATACCTGCTATTCCTGAAGGAATTGTAGTGTTGGCGACTGGGCCTTTAACTAGTCCTGATTTAGCTGAAGATATACGCCGCTTAACAGGGATGGAATACCTGAGCTTTTTCGATGCGGCTAGCCCAATCGTTGTAGGAGAATCGATTAACCGCGATATTGCTTTTATGGCTTCCCGCTATGACAAAGGCGAAGCTGCTTATCTCAACTGTCCAATGAATAAGGAGCAATACCTGCACTTTTGGGAAGAACTCAAGAAAGCCGAACAAACAGAATTGAAGGATTTTGAGCGGGAAACAGCGAAATTTTTTGAAGCCTGTCTACCCATTGAAGAACAAGCACTGCGCGGTGAAGACACGATGCGTTATGGCCCTCTCAAGCCAGTAGGGTTGTCTGATAGCCGTACAGGGGAACGTCCTTACGCGGTTGTGCAGTTGCGACAAGAAGACAAAGCCGGTCAGCTTTGGAACATGGTAGGATTCCAAACTAATCTGCGTTGGGGTGAGCAAAAGCGGGTATTCCGGTTAATTCCAGGTTTGGAAAATGCAGAATTTGTGCGGTTGGGAGTGATGCATCGCAACACTTTTATTAATGCTCCCCAACTAATGCATCCGAGTCTGCAATTTAAACAGCGTCCTAACTTACTGGCGGCTGGACAATTGATTGGTACTGAAGGCTACACCGCCGCGGCTGCTGGTGGCTGCTTGGCAGGAATTAATGCTGCACGACTAGCTTTAGGGAAAGAAGCTCTAACCCTACCACCCACAACGATGATGGGTGCGCTGTTTGAGTTTATCAGTTCCGCTTCGCCCAAGCACTTCCAACCAATGCCGCCCAACTTTGGCATTTTCCCAGAACTGGGTGTGAAAATCAAAAATAAACAAGAGCGTTACGGACGTTACCGCGATCGCTCTTTGGCTGATTTAACAAACTGGAAAGTAAATTATCGTAATTCGTAATTATCAAAGCACAGATGCACATCGATGTAGACGCAAAGCGGCTTCCGCAGGGTACACAGATATTTATCTGTAGTTAATATTAGTATTAATTAATACCCTTGCTTAAGGCTGACATAGTTGGAATGTTTATGTTACAACTTGGCAGATAAATTTGACAGCGCGTTGCAGTGGGTGAATCGAATTTTGGAAAAAATGCTCATAGTGATTGGAAGTATTGCTGTGGTAAGCTTTACGGCATAGTAGTGCCATTGAGAAAAAACAATAAAATTTGGTGCATAATTTTATGCATTTGTTTGGTGTTTATCCCAATATTGCCAGTGCGTGCGGCGTCTACAGCATCAATTAATACTTTAAAACAACAGCAGCGACAAGTTAAGCAGCAGCGTCAAAATGTAGTTAAAGAGCGCGATCGCTTAACTAATCTGCAAAAAGAAGCTCAAAATCGCCTGAGTGGATTAAAGCAAAACTTACAAACTACCAATAGTCATATTCAAGACAGCGAGTTGCGATTAAAGTTGGCTACGCAACGCCTCCAGCAGTTGGAGGCTGATTTAGCTGTGGCGCAACGTTCCTATGAAGAACGCCAAGTCGCCACAGTAGCAAGATTACGGTTTCTTCAGCGATCGCCTGCAAGTCAAGGATGGGGAGTTTTGCTACAAAGCGAAAGTATTAGTGATTTTATCAGTCGTCGTCATCAGCTGAAGTTAGTCTACCAAGCAGATCAGCAGATTTTAGCAAAACTCAATGCACAAGCAAACGAGATTATCAAACAACAAACAGGAGTAGAACACCAAAAAAACGAAATTGCTTTAATTAGAGAGCAATTATTAGCGCAAAAAGCCGATTATCAAGCGCAAGCGCAGTCACAAACAGATTTAATTCAACGCCTAAACAGCGATCGCTTGGCCTTAGAAGCGGCGCAAAATCAGCTAGAGCAAGATTCGCAAAACCTAGAAGTTTTGATTCAACAAAAGGTAGCAGAAGCCAAAGCAAGAGTTGAGGCGCAGGCGAAGACTAACAGCAGCAGTAAAAACATTATCATTCGGGGAACTGGGATGCTGGCATATCCTAGCGATGCACCTACTAGCAGTCCCTTCGGTTGGCGGATGCATCCAGTTCTTGGTTATCGTCGCTTTCATGCAGGTATGGATTTTGCCGCTAGCTATGGTAGTACAATTCGGGCAGCTGATTCGGGAACAGTAATTTTTGCTGGATGGTATGGTGGTTATGGCAAAGCTGTAATAATTGACCACGGCAAAGGCGTTACTACACTTTACGGACATACCAGCGAATTATATGTTTCCGAAGGGCAAGGAGTTCAACGCGGACAAGCGATCGCTGCTGTGGGTTCCACCGGTTTGTCTACCGGGCCCCATCTCCATTTTGAAGTGCGACACAATGGTTCACCTGTAGACCCCGCTAATTATCTTTAATATTATGTCCGGTTGAAGGCTGATCATTAGGGCTGATCCCTGTTTTGTTACTACGGGGAAAGAGCATTTCGCGGTTTTTGCACAGATGCGAGAATATAACTAATTAGGCGGACATGATATAACAGGGATGGTTACGCCGTGCAGACAAGCAGTAAGCACAAGAGAAATAATTTTGTGTATTGACGAAACTGGAGATCAGAAAAAGGGAAAATCAACATATTTCCGTCACTGGTTAGGTACACAACAAATACAATTTCATTATTGACTATTGATTAATTCCTGCAATTCTTTTCGTAAAGATAAAGGCTGATATCCTAATGCAAAAGCTTTAGAACTATCTAAAGAGACATCTGCCGGTCTGGGCGCTGCCATTTTTATATCTTGTTGTCGGCAGCCTTGAATTTTAGCATTAGGAATTTGAAATACTTCTACTAATAGTTGACCAAAATCATAACGAGAAATTCTTTCTTTACCGCCTAAGTGAATGCACCCGTGAACTTTTTCTAATGCTAATAACAAGCCTTGTGCAGCAGTTTTTCCACTCACTGGTGTGCGGAATTCATCTATAAACAAATTTAGCTCTTTGCCTGCTTGTAAAGTTTGAATAAATGGTTGAATAAAACTTTGAGCAGTTGGTGTTGCCATACCAAACATTAACGGCATACGGCATATTGCAGTATTAGGATATCGCTCTAACATCCCTGCTTCAGCCATCACTTTTTGCTCACCATAAATATTCACAGGACATACAGGATCTGTTTCCTGATATGGAGCATTTAAGCCATCAAAAACCAAGTCGGTTGATGTAAACGCGCAAGGAATCGAATAATCTGCACACAGTCCAGCTATATTCGATGATGTTGTAACATTAATTGCGTATGATTGTTGCGGATGATTTTGGCAAAAGTTAGGTTGAGATTGAGCAGCCGTGTGAATAACTGCTGCTGGACTAACATCACTAAATATACTCTTGAGTTCTTGAAAATCTGTCAAATTCGCTTTCAGCATTTTGATGCCAGGAATATTTATTTCATGGGAAAAATAAGTTCCATAAACTTCCCATTCTTGCTTTGCTATTTGACAAATATGCCATCCTAAAAAGCCACTAGCTCCGGTAACTAACAGTTTTTTCATATATATTTAAACAGGTTTTATATATAGATAAATTTAAGTTTATATCAATTATCTAAAATCTAGCCCACCAAAACCCGGATATGGTGGGCAATGCCCACCCTACTAGATGTAGATAAATTGAAGGTTATACCAATTTTCTAAAATCTAGTACCAGATTCAAACCCGAAAACTTAGATGAAATTTGGTTTTTAATGACAAATTACGAATTACAAATTAGTATTATACTGCGCTGACAGCCTAATTTATCAATAAATATTAAAGCAATACTAATAAATTGACGTGCCCACAACCGATAAGGGCAGAAAATTCTATTTTACTATTTTAAATCCCAATCAAATAATCAGTAGCAATGGCAAAAGCTTATTAGAGCAATTCCTGAAAACGTTTATCACTACGCACTTTGACAAAATCTGGATCAGTTTTTGCTAATTTCTGATACTTACTAGGAAATAGTTTAATTGCCTTATCTAAGTTTACGATCGCCAAGTCCACATTGCGCTGTAAAGCATAAGAGCAAGCTTTGTTATAGTATGCTTCATGCTTATTAGGTTTAATCGCGATCGCTTTGTCGTAAGATTTTAGCGCTTCGGTATAACGTTGCAGCTTTGTGAGGGCAATACCTCGATTGATCCAGGCTTCGTATTTGTCGGGTTTAATCGCGATCGCTTTGTCGTATGCTACTATCGCATCTTTATAGCTTTGCAAAGCAGTTAAAGCATTACCTCGGTTATACCAAGCTATATCTTTGTTAGGTCTGATCGCAATTGCTTGATCATAGGAGACTATTGCATCTTTGTAGCGTTGTAAAGATGTTAAAGCATTGCCTCGATTAATCCACGCTTCTGCACTCTGAGGTTTGAGGGCGATCGCTTTATCGTATGCTGCGATCGCATCTTGGTAACGATGTGCATCTAGCAAATTATTACCTTGAATCAATAAATCCTCTACCTTTGGCGTGGACTTCGCTTTTATTAGCAATTGGGAAACGTTATTTTCTTGTACAACTTGCTTGGTATTTTTTGCCGTTGAGTTTGTCCAATCACCACAACCTAATGTGGAGAAAGTAATAAAACCAGAGGCAACTAAACAGCGCCTAAAGTCCATGCTGTACCTATAGAACTCATAATTATGATGCTAAAACTTGTTTCTCTTAAAATATAGTATCAAACAACACTGTTCTTGTAAAAAAATATTTGATGCTCATTAATTGAATTCAAGCACAAGTATTTATAATATATAACACATTTGGCATATATAATGCAAGATATTTGCTTATTAATATAGAATATTTGTCGATTGTTTTATCATCAACTATGCTGTTAAAGTAATTAATAAAATCAATTAAAAACATATGTAATATATCGCAAAGTTCCACAAATAAGACTTATCAATGTTTGACTAATAAGTTTAAATAAAGTTGGTGCTGAAGAATTAAGATAACTGTATTTGAACCACAAATAATTCCTGAACATAACGATAGATGTTTAACTTCAGAGATTTGGTTAATATGCAAGTTGTCCAATAAAAAAGTAAAATAGCCCAAGCATTTCTCATCTACACAAACTGGTGTACAGAATAGCAATTGCTTGTAAACTGCATATCTTGTTCTACCCTACCCTGTAGAAATTCAGATAAAACAGATGTGGAACTGAGTCTGCTGGGGCACAATATAAAGAATGACGATTGAATCCAACTCCGCCGATCTACCAACCCCAGAATCAACGCTGGAAAATGATTTGCAACCAGATGACTTTGAAGGTGGCGCTGGTGCAAATAACCTGACACCAGAAGCCCTGGCTACACAGCAAGCCCTGGCTGCCATTTCGTCTTTGCAATCTCCGCAAAATACAGCGATTTTGCAACAGGCCCGTTCGAGTATCCAGCCACCCTCTACCAAGCAATTCACAGTTAAGCCAAGAGCATTGCTGATTACCTTAATAGGAATCGCGATCGTTTTTCTCGGACTTGCCTTAAATAATTGGATAATTGGCGTTTTGGGAACGCTGCTGAGTTTGCTGCTATCTGTGGCGATGCTATTACCTTGGTTGCAAAATGTAATTGAAAAATGGTTTTCACCCCAAGGTAGAACACTGTTAGTTGCATTTTTGGGATTAATAGCAGCCATCATTGGCTTGTTGAAATTTTTCGGTTTAGGCGATCGCGTGATTTTTTGGGCACGTCAAATTAACTGGGACATTGCTGGTACTCTGGCAGAATGGTTTGGCGCTTTAGGGCAAATCCTGATTGCCATCATCGCTGTTTACGTAGCGTGGCGACAATATGTGATTTCTAAAGACCTAACAATTCAGCAAAATTTGTTGACAGTTCAGCAAAATATTATTACCCAGCAGCAAACGATAGATTCCTATTTTCAAGGTATCTCAGACTTAGTTTTAGATGAAGAAGGATTATTAGAGGATTGGCCTCAAGAAAGAGCGATCGCCGAAGGACGCACCGCCGCAATTTTTAGTAGTGTTGATGGTAGTGGTAAAGCGAAGATTTTGCGCTTTCTCTCCCGTTCAAAATTACTAACACCTCTAAAACGCGATCGCCGCTTAGGTAGAGCCATTCTCAACGGTGTTGGCGGTTACGCCGAAGACCGCCTTGATGGTGTGCGCGTCATCGATTTGGGCGTGATGCTAGCCGGAGCAGACCTTTCCGCTACAGATTTGCGTTGGACTGATCTCAGCGAAGCTAATCTTGTGCGCGCTAATCTCAGCGGTTGTGATTTAGTAAAAGCCAACCTTTCCCGCACGATTTTATACGATGCCAAACTCCGCGATGCTGACCTGAACGGAATTCGGCTATTTTACGGTTCAGTAAAAACAGCATCACCCCGCAGCCGCACCATACCACCTAACTACGAAACTGGCGAACACACTGGTGCTGTCATAGAAAATGCCGACTTTACCAATGTGCAACGTCTGCCTGAGTCGGCACGTTATTACTGCTGTGCTTGGGGTGGGGAAAAAACCAGAGGCACTATTCCTGGCGGTTGCGAAGGCATTCCCAATAAGTTGGAAAGATAGTTAGCAGTTGTCAGTTACCTACATTTAATGATTATTGTTCATGGAAGCTTAACCACCTTCAGGTAAGGTGAGAATTTCTACTCCATCTTCAGTCACAGCTAAGGTATGCTCAAATTGGGCAGAAAGCTTGCGATCGCGGGTTATAGCAGTCCAACCATCACTGAGAACTTCTACTTCCCAAGTCCCTTCATTAATCATTGGCTCAATTGTAAATACCATCCCTGGTCTGAGGCGCTTACCCTTACCGCGAGTTCCGTAGTGAGGAATATCCGGTGGAGTATGAAAAATGTTGCTAATACCATGTCCTACAAAATCTCGCACTACAGAAAAGCCTTGTGCCTCGGCATACTCTTGGATGGCTGCACCAATATCTCCAATACGGGCCCCTGGTTTAACTTCAGCAATCCCACGGTAACGACACTCATCTGTTACCTCTACTAGTTTTTTTGCCGCTGGTGAAGGAGTACCGACAAAGAATGTCTTGGATGTATCACCGTGGTAGCCATCAACAATCAGCGTCACATCAATATTGATGATGTCACCTTCCTTCAAAATCTGCTTGGCATTAGGAATCCCGTGACAGACTACCTCATTCACACTCGTGCAGATTGATTTGGGAAAGCCTTTGTAGTTAAGAGGAGCGCTTTTTGCTCCATGAGCCTGCGTCCAACGTTCGGCTTCATCATTGATTTCGAGAGTGCTTACCCCAGGCTTCACCATTGATTCTAGATGCTGTAGCAGTGTGGCTGCCAAGCGTCCTGCCTTACGCATCTTCTCTAGTTCTCGCTGGGATAAAATAACAATTGTTTCGCTTCTCATGAACTTTTAATTACTTCTCATTCATAAATATAGTTAAGCCTGTCTCAGCTGCTCTTTTAGCAGCATCAGCAACCTTCAAGGTATACAAGCTTTCTTCTGGGGTGACGTATAAAGGAGTCCCATGAAAAATATGATCTAACACCATATTTGTGTCTTTAGCAAATAATCCGCGACGAGTACCAACTTCTATAGGTATTGTTTCCTGCGCTTGGATAAAAACTCCTGTGTCACCGTCAAAAATTAACCCACCTTTTTCGCCATGCACTTCAAATTTACGTTCTGGCTGCCAAATGGTTTCGCCTTTACCATAAACTACTTGTGCTAACAGCCCATTACTGAAGCACAGTTGAGTAGTACAAAAACACGTTTGGTAATATTGCGCTTCTGTTTCCCAAAATCGCTGATGACAGTTAACTGTTAAGACTTTGCCAAACAAATCCGTAAGACGATGTAAACGCGAAAGCGCACCAATTAAAGGAAAACCAAAAAGCTCATGGTTATAAGACCATTTACGAGGAGCAGGGTGCTGGGGATTGATAGTGCTGTAGCGTACATAAAAAACATCGCCAATTTTTTCTAAGTGTTGCTTTAAAGCTTGATGCAATCCCCCTAAGAGTTCAATGTGTTCCACGTGGAGCAGTTTATTTTGAGCTTTGGCGAAAGCAATGAGTTCTTCAGCTTCGATGACATCCAAAGAAAGGGGATACTCTACAATAACGTGTTTACCATGAGTGAGCGCAGCACGAGCGATCGCACCATGATCTCGATTAATAGTGCATATTACTACTAGATCTACATCTTCTCGCTCTACTAATTGCTGCCAAGAACTCATCGCCTCAGTTTGGTAGTTATTGGCAAAAGCTGCCGCATTTTCTGGAGTATGTCCGACAATTGCAATTAAGTGCGATCGCTCATCTTGCAGGAACGCCTCACTCCGAAACTTTGCCGCATACCCAGTACCAACCACACCCACCCGTATTTTTGCTTGTGCCAAAGGTGCTTCAGAATCATCCATGATAGTCACCAGTTCTGTTTATAAGTTTTCTGTGTGGGCAAAGCAATGCTTTAACTATACAGCCTGCTGGTAAAGCTGTAGATACCACAACGGACACTTGTAGCTCCTCGTCTGAATAAACAAAGTAATTCACCCTGCGGCTCTCCACAGAAGCTTCTACAGATTTGTCTTGGCAACGCAGTGTCCGAACAAGGGTGGCTTGATGTACCCTTTCATCTAGCAGATCAATTAGGTACAAACGCCATCAAATCCATCCGCATTTTATGTGATTTATTCACTCATTCATCTTTTATTACCTAACTTATAAGCTTTGCTAATGAGTGAGTGATTTAGGCGATAAATGTATAAATAAAACTTATTAGTATTAAATAACTAAATTTCATTACTAATCGCGGACGATTTCCAGTTACATCCTCTAGTTTTTCTCGTAGTATCAGAATTGAAGCAAATTTAAAAAAGCGGCTAATCATGAGATCAGCCGTCGTCTTTTCCTGCCTGTGCTTTAGGATAACTTATACTGCCGTTTGCAAAAGAGAGGATTACTGAAATGGCAACTTACAAAGTCACACTCATCAACGAAGCTGAAGGACTAAACCAAACAATTGACGTCGAAGATGATACTTATATTCTAGACGCTGCTGAAGAAGCTGGTCTGGACTTGCCCTACTCTTGCCGCGCTGGTGCTTGTTCGACCTGTGCCGGTAAGATTGTATCGGGTACAGTTGACCAGTCCGATCAGTCATTCTTAGACGACGATCAGATAGAAGCTCAATATGTACTAACCTGCGTCGCTTATCCTACATCTGACGTAACAATCGAAACTCACAAAGAAGAAGACCTGTACTAATAGTTAGGCGCTGCAATTCTCAATCTATTGCCAGAATTACCTAGCTAGCAAGTTCATATAATCACCATAGTCTTAAACTATGATGATTATATGAATTTTTGCTAAGAAGCCAAATATAGTCCAAGCGCAATAGTTTTAGCACTAGAACAGCAAGAAAAAAACCAAGTTAGTTAACAACAATAGAGATAAGCACCGAGCAGCCCAAAAAAAGGTTGCCAATATCTATGAAAAACTGAGCAACACCCGGCATTTTTTTACAAAAGCTCTTTAGAAAACTTGCAGTCGAAACAAATATTTCTAGGGCTGAATCTCCTCACTGAAAATTTTAATTTGAGTTCCAGGATAGTAGAACTGGAGAATTTTGGGATTCGACCAGCCAAGTTTAGCTAAATTTTGAGCGCCTGTTTGACTCAAGCCAACTCCATGTCCTAGTCCCCCACCTATAAAAGCATAACCCCATAGGCTTGGTTTACCTTTATTCAAGGGCTGCAAGTAAAACAGCGTACTTGTAGGAGCTAAAAAGGCACTACGAACTTCATCTTTATGTAAAGTAAAGACACCTATATCAGTTTTTACAGCGAGTTCGAGAATGCGTCCGCTTGTTGAGCGCTTAACGATCGCCATTGCCTCAAGCTTTTTAAATTTACTGTACGGACTTTTTTTAGCTCGCAAAAATTTCTGCAAACCCTTGGTAATATCTTCTACGCTGGTTTCTTTGCGCCAACGGAACGAATCCCAGTTGCTTTCATTAAATCCTTGTTGGCGATTGATAAATTGCCGGAAGTTGCTTTCATCTGCTAAATTTTGTCTCGACAAATCCCAAATATTGAGAGCAGCATCAACTACTGGTTGCAGATAAGGACGATCCGCACCATTCCAGACATCGCTAAAAGAAGCAGTAACGCCGCCGGTGGTAGAGGAGTACAGGGCATCTACTAGCTGGTTTTGATAAGTTAATACCATCCCTCTTGTCGCCGCGATCGCCCGATCTGTGTTGGGGGCGACTCCATTCAGCCCATAATAAACCTGACAGTGAGTATCAGCACATAGCTGGTAGTCATCTACAGCAAACCTACGCAAATTCCGTAGCACATAGGTTCGCGCCAGGATTGCTTGGGCTTCAACCGCTGCTACTGGCGCATTCGTGCCAATTTCGTGAGGTACAACCCCGCGCAAATAAGTTTCTAATGGCACTTCGTTAACTAAACTGTACGTGCCGTAAGCATTTGGTTGTAATTTTAATTTACCTGCGTAAAGACGAGCGCTTTCCGGTTTTGTGCCTTTATTTACCCGAATTAAATTTTTGCTACTGCTAATTTTTAAATAATTGGGATTGTAACGTTTGCCGTCAACTACCCAACTCACGCGCGGCAATTTTTGCAAAATTTTTGTATCTAAATATGCCGTTTTCTTGCCAGAAGCTTGCAAGCTCTGTAATAGCAGCCTGCGTAGTAAGGGAGTATTGTAAACATCTCGTTTCGCCCAAACTTGCCAACGTTCTGGCTGGGCTATTTCTACCTCTATTCCCTGAGAACGTAAGCTTTCGGCGCTATCTTCGGCAGTTTCAAAGGTACGGTAGTTACCTAAAACTACCACCTCATCAACTACTGGCTGGGGTAAAGCTTGCATTACTGTTTCTAGCTTTACTGGGTTATTGGTAACTAAAGTTTGTTCCCTCTGGCCTGCTTTAAATCTTAGCTGTAAGCGATCGCCTTTGGTGGGTTCTAGTTGCAGCTTGGCTGTAGGTTGCTCTCCAAATCGTTGTACAATCCCAATTTTTAATACTACATCGTCGCTTTTACTCTCAGGGCCTGATGCAGCAGTTAGCCCTAACAAGCAAAATGTCGTCAATAGAATCCGGGAAAAATGCCAGTACGAGATTTTTCTCGAAACTTGATTCTGCCCTTTGGCGCGGCGTTGGGGTGGATTGTCTAATTGCTTTGTAGCGTATTGGTTTTGTCGCATGAGCGCTCCAATGATAGCATTACCAATTTTGTCCCAGCAGGTTGCAAAACGAAGTCATAATGATTATGATTTATTTAGAGCTACAAAAAGGAATTTAGTTAGGAAAACTCCTTATGGTTAGAGTCCAAGAAATTCCCTTAAATCAGATTAAGCGGCCCTTACCCCGTGCCAATGATCCGAATAAAGTGCAAGCCTTAATGGAATCGATTGCAGTGATCGGGCAGCAAGAACCTATAGATGTCCTCGAAGTAGATGGACTATATTATGGCTTTTCTGGTTGCCATCGATATGAAGCTTGTCAACGTTTAGGCAAAGAAACAATCTTGGCCAGAGTCCGCAAAGCTCCTCGCAGTGTCTTAAAGATGCACTTAGCATGAGTTAATAGTCAGTGAAAGAGTAACAACACACAACTAAATAAATAACCAATTAGGAGAAAATTATGCCATCTAAACCAGAAGTTCTACCTTTAAATATTGGCATTGATGATACCAACAGAGCTAAAATCGCTGAAGGCTTGTCTCGCTTGTTAGCTGATACCTATACACTGTATCTTAAGACACATAATTTTCATTGGAACGTTACTGGCCCAATGTTTCAAACTTTGCACTTGATGTTTGAGACCCAGTATACAGAACTAGCTCTAGCAGTTGATTTGATTGCCGAACGGATTAGAGCGCTTGGCTATCCCGCACCCGGAACCTATAGCGAATATGTCAAACTTAGTTCGATTCCTGAAACTCCTGGAGTACCTAAAGCTACCGAAATGATCCGCTTACTCGTGGAAGGGCAAGAAGCTGTAGTGCGAACTGCGCGATCTATTTTTCCTGTGGTAGATGAGGTAAACGATGAACCCACTGCCGATCTATTAACTCAAAGGATGCAAGTACACGAAAAGACAGCTTGGATGCTGAGAAGTTTGCTGGAAGAATAAAGGTAGTCGGGGCATGGGGCATGGGGCATGGCGAATGGGGCATAGGAATAATTACTAGGACTTACGCACCCAAGCCTGAAACCCCGATCCCCCCTAGCCCCCCTTAAAAAGGGGGGAACGTCTAAAGCCCCCGGGAGGGGGTTGGGGGATCTGAGTGCGTAAGTTCTGATTACAATCCCCAATCCCCAATTCCCAATCCCCAATCCCTAATCCCAAATGCCCAATCCCCAATCTCCAATAGTTAATACTGATTTCACCCACTTGTTGCAGCATTTAATGCAACAAGTGGGTGTTTCTAGTTTTAAAGCTTTGAGCCGCGCTACTGGTGTCTCAGAGCGTCAAATTTTGCGCTTGCGGCAGGGAAAAGTAGAGCAGATGCGGGTGGATGTGCTGCTCAAGCTGTCGCAAGTGTTACAAATAACATTAAGTGAATTAGTAGCAAATTTTTCAGTGCTGAGTACGAAAGGAGGACGCAATATTCGCTCAGAATTCAGGACTCAGAACTCAGGACTCAAAAAGACTGAGCAAGAATTATTACAAGAAATTGCAGATTTAAAAAGAGAGTATCAGCGATCGCATCTAGCACTAGAACAGCAGCGAGAAGCATTGCAACAAGAGTTTCAGCAGTCAAGTTTGCAACTTTTGGAGTCGTTATTATTGCAATGGCCGACAGCAGCGCATAAAGCCCAGGAGAACCCGCAGCTAGCAGCAATTAAAATAGTGCCATTAGTACAAAAATCTTTAGAAAAATTATTACAAAGCTGGGGAGTGGAAGCGATCGCATCTGTAGGAGCAGAATTACCGTATGATCCCCAATTGCACCAATTGCTGGAAGGCTCGGCAAAGCCAGGGGAACTAGTTAAAGTGCGTTACACTGGCTACCGCCAAGGAGACAAGCTACTTTATCGAGCTAAAGTTAATCCTATTGAGAACGACTCGTAAGAAGAAATATACGCAAATCAACACATAACCTGTAAAAAAGCATCAACCTTAGATGTCTCCCAAGTTATATATATTGCCGAGTCGCTTCTCACAGCATCGATAGTTTGTTTTAGACAGCGAGTACTTTTAAATTAAATTTGCAGGCTGCTATAGGTGATAAATCTGTTTCACTTATCTCATCTTTTATTAAATTTCATCTACCTCATGAGTGATATTTTATATAACCATATGTTGATTTATTATTTATCAAATAGTAGCTATGGATTCAGATTTTATTGATTTAGTCAATTCATAATTTATTATTAACCACACAGTACATATATTTCATGAATTTATATCTTTCGATAATTACTAAAATAAATTAAGTTTGTTATATAATATGATCATAATCATGACTTCATTTACGAATTTTAGACATAACAAATTATGATTCAACAAGAAGTACAGGTTATTAAACTTGGTGGAAGTATCAATGCAGCAACATCTCAAGATTTGAGGCAAAACTTAATTAGTTTCATCGAGAAGGGCGCAAAGGTTGTGCTGGTTGATTTTCAAGATGTAACTTTTATGGATAGTTCTGGCCTAGGAGCTTTGGTATTAGCTTTCAAAAGTTTGCGCGCTGCGGATATTAAGCTTGTTCTTTGCTCTATTAATGAACAAGTTAAGATATTGTTTGAATTGACTAGTATGGATAAAGTATTTGAAATATTTCCCAGCAAAGAAGAATTTCATCAAACTTTATTTTCCAAAACCTAATTACTAAAATTTGATTTGTAGGATAGATAAATCATCCTCAAAACAGTCTTTTGAGTGCAATGCAATTAAGTAGTTTAATATATGGTCAAGCTGGTAATCAACGTTATGTTGTAGGCTGACAAGTAACTGAATAAACGCATCTAAACTCCAAAGTTTGCCGTCTAATTTAGTGATTTCGTAAGCGCCATCACTAAAAATGTAAAGATTACTGCATTTCTCGATCTGGCACAACTCATCCATATATTCTGCCTCTGGAAACATTCCAACTGGCATACCAGGGGTTCGCAACAGTTTAACCTCAGTATTTTTTGGAGATTCACCGGATACTAGTATTGCAGGCGGATGTCCAGCGCTAGCATAAATTAACTGGCGCTTAATTTTGTTGTATACTCCATACCAGATAGTAAAATATTTATCATTTTGATAATTTATCTGGAAAGTATCATTTAAAGCCCTCAGTACCTGGCTTGGTTGATAGTAATTTAAGCTTTTAAGAGCGCGGGAACGAAGCAAATTTAGCACTGAAATAGAAGGAAGAGTCGCTTTGAGTCCATGCCCTGCAGTATCTAGTAGATAAATTGCTAGAGAATCATCATCAAGCCAGTAGTAATCAAAACAATCGCCACCAAGTTGCCGTGAGGGAATGAATCGGAAATTGATGCATAAAGGTTCGGTTATCGGAGGAGGTAGAAGCGATCGCACATATTCGGCCGCTTCAGCCAATTCTGTTTCTAACAGCAGCTTTTGAGTTTGTAAATCCCGACTCAATTGATGTAGACGCAATCCAGCCCTTACCCGCGCTTGTAATTCATTCTGTTCGATGGGTTTGGAGATAAAATCATCAGCACCAGCATCCAAACCCTTGACACGATCCGCAACCGAATCCAAAGAAGTTAATAAAATAAAGAACGTGGTAGATAATTGAGGATCTGTCTTAATACGATGACAGACTTCTAAACCATTCAATCCCGGCATAATCCAATCACAAATAATTAGTGCTGGATGGTAAGCAACTACTTGGGCAATTCCTTCTTCGCCATTACTAGCAGTGACTACCTGATAACCCTGTTTTTCCAACATCCTTTTCAGAAGTATTAGTATCGAATAATCGTCATCAATTATTAGTATTTTAAACATAGGAAATAGCAAGTAAAACTAGCTAATTTTTAATATAAATAAGTAATTAAGATATGCTAAGGAATAATGGGTTAGTAAGTTTGCTAAAGTAAACCTACTAACCCATTCCCTGATCAAAGACTTCATTACTTTGCGATCGCCCTAAGATATTATGGTGGCGAAAGCGGATTCAGCCACAAGAGCAGGGCATGTTTTAGCTGGTTCAAGTCCCGGTATGCTTCTTGCTTAAACCATTGCCCTAAGGCGTCCAAAGGCGTAAAAGATGCTCCTGTTTGCCATTTGATATCTTGACCTAAGGGAGTGGTATGAGTTCCTGGTAAGGTTTGTACCGTCACCATTTCAGGAAAGCGTTCTTGTAATATTTTGCTTAAAGCCGCTGATTGGTCAAGGTTATCATTGCTAAATTTTAGCAATAAGTTACGACGGACATTGTAGCGTTCTTGGACAAGTTGGTTAGTTTCCAATGGCGTAGGGGTAAACTCAATCGTCAAAGCAGAATTGAACTGTTCTACTAAGGGGATAGCATCTCTAGCCGCGTAGTTGTTAAAGGATATTAAAATATTACCTGCACGTTCTACTTCAAACAGACTACCAATTAATAAGTGGAGTTTACAACCCATGCTATGCCCTATGCCATAAGTCGGAAGATATAGCTTACGTAATGCCAAAGAATCGTGCAAGCGTTCTAGGGTACGCTCAAAGTTTAGCAATACAGATTTAGCGATCGCTTTATGATCTAGTGTATTGACAAAGGGAGTAGCAATGACAACATATCCTTTAGCCGCTATTTGTTCTAGTAACCAGCGGTAAGTTAGATGGGGTGCAGTGGCGACAAATGCACCCCCTAGAAAATGGATGATACCGATGGGATTTCGGGGAATTAGTACCCAGTTACCTTGAATTTCTTTCCAGTCCATGCCGATAGGCGATCGCTTAACTTAACACCTCTTTATGTTAGAACGGAGATTGCAGTGATGGTGTGGTTGATAGAAAAAGCTTTCTCGGTGTGAAGTATGTAAGAATATGTAAGTATGTTAGTTTTAACGCTGACTCTGTAACCTTTTCATTTCGTGCTGCACATCTAAGGCAATTTGCAAAGCTTCATTTAGTAACCTACCATGCTCAGTAGCCTGTTCAGTAACTTGCATTGCTGTTAAAGTTGCTAAATTATTCGCAAATAGTTCGCTATTACTGAGAATAAAATTCCTATTTTCTCTTAAAATTTTTTCCGTTTTCACAGCACGAACTAAATCAGTCCTTGTAAGTTTTAGTGCTTCAATGACTCTTTCTCGTTCATTGATGATTACACCTGGATTACCAGCCTCTTCTATTTGATCATTAATATCTATTGCTTTAATAACCGCATTATACCTATCAACATCGTTTAATAAAATTTGCAAAGATTTTGTCATATTTACTTTGAGTAACTTACTTCGTTTTATCCAAAGTAAATATAAAATTATTTGTGTAACCCCACCACCCCACAAGCTTAATACTATGAGTAATATCCAAGACGGAATTGTGAGCCAGATAGCAAATATCTTCAGTACTAAATCAAATATCAGATAACCGAAAACAAATATAGAAAACCCGATAAAAACTACAGTTGCACCCTCAGTACCCTTGATTTTTTCTATAATTTGCTTTACAAATCTTCCTAGTGGATTAATAATGTTTATAAGTTCATCTTTTACAGGCAGATTAGTAAGGTGTTGCAGTTCTTTATGACTAATCTCCAATCCTTTTAAATCATCCCGCACAGTTTTCCCCACCTTGCCAGAATAGTTATTTAGTACAATATAGCAATCTCATTTCTGGAATGCTAATTCAGCAATAAATTTTCTCCCACACTCGCTTGATCGCTAGTTTCACGGAGAAAATAATTGCTTTTTGTACAATAAGATACTCTTTTCATAGATAACTAGTTATAGTCTAAGAAAACTAATTACAATCAATCTATGAAATTAGTTATTAATACATAAAGCATTCCAAAAATTCTGTTTAAACTAACTGCTATTTGAAAACAGTAATAATCATCGTGAAATATATAAGTGAATAATACTAGAACGCTGTTTTTTAGAATTTTTACAGTTGATACTAATCTCAACTATTGCTAAATCACAGGTTTGGAGTATAACGTTTAGCTTTATGTACCAAATTGAGCCTCCCAACTAATAGCTACTAACAGTATTTAATTTAAGTTGAGTTAATGCCTTAAATTATCAGCACCCGCTGTCGTCTTGAGTTGTTTATAACTACAAATATTACCTTTAACAGTATTCAACAGACGCAGAGTGGTTGCTCTTTTCCATTGTAGCCAGTCGCAAAGCTAGAGGCAATGCATAAACCTAAGAATGAGGATGCTACGCTATAAAAGTTTGAGTAACTCTTTGCTGAATTTGATGATTGAAAACATTAAAAAATAGCAAGCTAATAAAATGATATTCCATTTAATAAACAATACAGTTTCAGAGAATTACTCATCTTATCTAATTGCGGAATGGGCATACAAGGTAAATAATTTTATTTTAAAACAGAATTATCATGAGTGGAAACCGCTTGTAGTTTCCAAGTTTACTTGTGCTACTAATAGCAATATTTATTTTAATTGCTAAGTCAGAGATTTTTGTATTTTATCCTATAAAATAAGATTCATTAAATTAGTAATGTGTTTAAAGCTTTCCACCGAACGAGAAGCACTACTAAGCTTACAGTTCCTCACGCCCAAACCACGCGTTAAATCAAAGATTGATGCGCTTACTAGAAAATCCGCGATAGCACTCCAAAATTCTTGAGGTTAACATGATTGAGATCGGCATTGCAGCTAGCAGTCTCTTTTCATCTAGGTTCGTTGTAATGATGTGCGTTATGGAGTAGAAAGCAAAAGGCTAGCGAGTTAGCCAACGAACAAAGTGCGATCGCTTCTCAATGAGAAACTCTTATTTAGCAAGCTGTGCTGATTAAATTAAAAAGTATTAAAAGATTCGTCTGCAAAAATCAAACATCATTAATGCAGTCTGGAACTTCTGAGTAAATGGTATCTGCCAATGCTGGTACTTGTGTCAAGATTAAGGTGAGGGCTTAGGCAAGTCAATTATGTTAGGAAATTTACTAGACGGGCGTTATCAAGTCCTGCAAGTCCTCGGTGGAGGAGGATTTGGTCAAACATATATTGCCCAAGATACCCACCGACCAGGTTCTCCCAAATGTGTTGTCAAGCATCTTAAGCCCTTTACTCACAACCCAGAATTTCTCACAACCGCCAGACGTTTATTTACCAGTGAGGCAGAAACCTTAGAAAAACTGGGTAACCACGACCAGATTCCTCGGCTTTTAGCTTACTTTGAACAAGAACAAGAGTTTTTCTTGGTGCAAGAGTTCGTTAAAGGACATTCTCTGAAAGCGGAATTACTACCAGGTCAACGTTGGGCAGAAGACCAAGTGATTCAACTTCTACAACAAGTCTTGGGTGTCCTGGAATTTGTCCACAGCCACAAAGTTATTCATCGAGATATCAAGCCAGACAATATAATCAGGCGGCAGCAAGACTGTAAGTTAGTACTGATTGACTTTGGAGCAGTCAAACAAATTCAAACTCAACTGCTAACAGCTTCAGGACATGGAGAAACTACCATTGCCATAGGTACGCCTGGATATATGGCTACAGAACAAGGGCAAGGCAAACCCCGCCCCAACAGTGATATTTATTCGTTAGGTATTATTGCTATTCAGGCACTGACAGGTCTACATCCCAAACAACTCCAGGAAGACCCAACTACAGGAGAAATTCTCTGGCAACATCAGGCTCAAGTTAGCCCTTGGCTGGCACATATCCTGTCTAAGATGGTACTGTACCATTTTAAAGAGCGTTATCAGTCTGCAACAGAAGTTCTACAAATACTACAGCAGATTAATCTTGATACTGAAATAGAATATCAAACTCAGCCTCCGTTATCTGTTATACAGCTGCCCCAAGCTTCATTACCGCTAAAGAACACAACTGGGCAACCAACAGCTTCTATCCTGTCCCCGGAACAGTACAAGCACTTAGAAAATATACTCTTGGAATATGTCGGCCCTTTAGCCCCGACTTTATTGCGGCAAATTGCGGCGTCAGCGCCTAGTTACCAAGAAATAATTGATAATTTAACGCTTCATCTTGCAGGACATCAAAAAAATGCGTTTAAGGAGAAGTCAATGTTAATACTCCAGAAAACTACTGAAAAAGCTCCTGCTAACCCTGAAACTCAGTCAAATAATCTACCAACTAAACAACCTCCCGTAGTCAACGATAGCTTTGTGCGTCAATGCGAGCAAGAGTTGATTGATTTAATTGGCCCAATAGCTACTTTTCTAGTCCAGAAAGCTATTAAAACTTCTCCACAAATTTCACCCGTAGAACTTGTAAGAATTTTGGCAGCACAAATTCCCGATTCACAAAAAGCGTTGCAATTCCAGCAACGCCTACTTTCTTAAAGTTGAGATTATATTGATTGCTACTGGCTATGCTGATTCAGCATTTCCATAGCTATTTTTAAACTATATTTCATCCTGTTAAAGGCTGCTGCTAGACCACCTATTTCATCTTTATAATCATCATTAAATTCAGCATTCATGTCACCAGTACTAACTTTTTGTGCTATCTTTTCTATTCTTCTAATTCGTTGGATTACAGTTTTCTTAATTAAAAAATTAATTAACACAACTATGATCGCAAAGATACCAATTAATAGCCCCATGATCCACACCCAAGTTTGTTGGGCATTATTAAAAACCTCTTGAGAAGGCACAGATATAATTTGGGCAGCAACAATTTCATTGAGTTTCCAGTTAAAGCCATTATTCGGCCCATAAGTTGTCAACTGGCTTTTTGGAGCTACATCTGGGGTAGAGTGGCATCTTAGACAACTCTGTTGTGTAACAGCTAGTGGTCGCGCAATATAAAAAACTTTTCCTTCGGGGACATTACGAAAATCAGCAATTTCTTGAAGCTTGGGGTTATTGCGAAATCGCTCCACAATTTGAGTTTCAAAACTATCAGCTTTATCTCGTAAGTTAGTCGGATTAAGTGTTGCTTCTTTATAAAGGAAATTTTTATATTCCTCGTTCCTACGCAAATTTTCAAATACTTCTGTGGCAGAGAAAGCTGGTACTGTTTCTGGTATGAACACTGGTTCTGTTTCTAATCTAGGTGCTACTAGAGGATTTACCCGCTCTTGCGTATATTTTCTGACTGAATTCATAGTTTTAATCAAAATCAGTGCTTTAGCAGCTACTTCATTTTGCGCTCTCTGCTGAAGTAAACTTGATAAGGCAGTACCACTGACTACAATGCTAATGATGAAAACTAAAATCAAAAGCAAGTTAAACTTAGTACCAATCTTTAAGTTTTTATACATAATTTGGAACTTTTATACAAAAGTTTACAGACCAATATGGAAGCTTAACCTAACTAATACTACTTATAGCTGGTTTATAGCAGATACTTCAAAAGTAAACAAATATTAATTTCACTGTTTGGTATCGCTAGCTTTACTAGAGGTAAACCTAAGAATTTTCATAACCAAAATTAGTAATGTCTTGGAAATTATCACGTCGTTTCTTTATTTTACAAATGCTGTTTTTGACAGTTAAAGCCTGCCAATCAACACCGTCTTATGAGGGTGAGTTAACTATTGGTAGTATCAGCTACGGTGGAGGGGAAGAACTAATTAATCAGTATGCTAAGTTCAATCGCTACTTAGCTGAAAAAACAAAATCACACATTAAGCTAGAGCCTGCTTTTAATGAAAATAAAGCTATTGAGCGCCTTGAATCTCGTGCTTGGTCTTTAGTATTTGCGCCACCTGGTTTAGCAGCGATCGCCATCTCTCGCCACCAATATGTTCCGCTTTTTCCTTTAGTTGGTGTTAGTAATTTGCGCTCAATTTTTGTAGTACGTAAGGATAGCCCAATTGTCGAGTTAAAACAGCTACAAAATCAAACCGTTGCTTTAGGTCAACCAGGTTCAGCAACAGGATATTATTTCCCCCTCTACAATCTTTTTGGACTTACGCTGTCTGATATCATGTTTGCGCCCACACCGAAAACAGCTCTGGAATGGGTAGCTGAAGGTAAAGCTGCTGCTGGTGCAGTCTCGATCGCAGAATTTAATCTCTACAGCTCACAATTACAACAGACCCAGTTCCGTATTCTCTACACAGATCCCCATTATGTACCTTCTGGTGTTGTTTTAATTGGCCCTAATGTCGAACGAAACCGTCAAGAGTACATCCGCAAAGTCATGAGTGAGTTTCCTTCCGTTTTAGCTCAAGAAGTAGGGTATGTACCTAATGGAAAAATACCCGATTACCAATACATGATTTCTGTAGTTGAGCGAGTGCGATTGATTACTCCTAAGCTTCAAAATAAACCTGTGCGGCTGATTCCGAATTGATTGATCGGTCGGTACAAATAAAGTTAACTCGCGTTCGTACAGTCTCTGCGATCAGGAAAGGGTTGTCATTTGTTGTTATGCAACACAGGAATATTTACCTCAACGAAATTGATTGATTTTGAATTTTTTCTCCTTGTTTCTGTTCTTCAGCCTTCAATAATAACCATATGCGAGTTCTTTTCCTGCATAACAACTTTCCGGCTCAGTACCGCCATATAGCCCTAACTCTGGCGCAAGATCCCAAAAACCGAGTTGTCTTTGGCACTAAAAATCGAGATGTTAGCCTATCAGGTATCCATAAAGCTATTTTTGAACCTAGCCGCGATCCCCACCCTACAACCCATCATTATGTTCGCTCATTAGAGGGTGCTGTTTTGCATGGGCAAGCAGTATATAAACTGAGTGAGCAACTTAAAGCACGAGGCTTTATACCTGATGTAATTTGCGGACATTCTGGCTGGGGCCCAACTTTATTTGTCAAAGATGCATTCCCAGACACCCCACTCATCTGTTACTTTGAATGGTTCTATCATGCTCATGGCTCAGACGCAGATTTTGATCCCGCAGAACCTTTAAGCGTTGATGATGTAGCACGTATCCGGGTCAAAAATGCACCAATATTAATTGACTTGTATACCTGCGATCGCGGTCTATCACCGACAAATTGGCAAAAATCCCAATTTCCTCCAGAATTTCAGGGCAAGATTTCCGTACTCCATGATGGAGTTGATACAGAATTCTTTCAACCCAACCCAAAAGCTAAACTTGTACTGCCTAATCTCGATTTATCTGGTGTCGATGAAATTGTCACTTATGTCGCACGGGGTATGGAACCGTATCGCGGTTTTCCGCAGTTCATTGAAACTATTGCTTATGTACAGGAGCGAAGACCAAATTGCCATGTAGTAATTGTTGGTGCAGATAGAGTTTGCTACGGTAAATCTTTACCAGATGGTAGCAGCTACAAAGACCTGATGTTGAAAAAAGTTCCCCTCGATTTATCACGAGTTCACTTCACTGGGACTTTACCTTATGGGCAGTATCTGCGAGTAATTCAAGCATCATCTGTACACGTCTATTTAACAAGACCATTTGTGCTTTCTTGGTCGATGATTGAGGCGATGTCTACAGGATGTTTAGTTTTAGGTTCTGATACTGCACCTGTTACTGAAATCATTCGGGATGGAGAAAACGGTTTATTAGTTGATTTCTTCTCATCTCAAAAAATTGCTGACAGAATTGATGAAGTGTTAGATCATCCAACGCGGATGGAGCAAATTCGAGTAAATGCACGGCAAACAGTGCTAGAGCGTTATGCTTTAGCAGATTTACTACCTCAACATATTCAACTGATTAAGGATGTTGCGAATCATAGCAATATTAAATTTTAGATGACTACAAACTTCTTAATTAACTGCCACAATGGAAGCCAAAAGACTTCCAAGTGGGCTGACAAATAACTTAGATTGTTACTGCTCGCTTTTCTAATTGCAATTCCAAGCGATCGCCTGGCAATGGTTCAATCACTTTTGTTGTCAGATTGTTCTTTGTTAGTAACGAACGAAATTCCTCAATACTGCCCACTGCCTTGAGAAATTTGTTGAGCAATCCTTCAAATATTACATCCCCTCCCGCCGCTGTAGAAAGCATTATCTGGGGTTGCAACCACTTTGCTACTTCTAAGGCACTATTTGTTCCTTTAATAATCGGCCCCACTAAAGGTATTACTACATCAATCAACGGCGTAATTACTACATCGACTGGTGCAAACTGCTTCAATTGGGAGGAATGAGTTCCATGCGGCTCGTAGTATATGGTTAGACCACTCTGCAACTCTTTGAGGAGATAACCATTTTCCACTGCATTGGGGCCAACAAGGGAACCGGGAATTGCCTTGATTTCTACTTGATGATCCAATGTGAAAGTTTCACCATGAGCCATGACTGTTACACTTGTGTAACCCAACCCTTGCACTACTTTTGCCGCATTGGGAGAAGCTACAACTGAAATTTGGTGGTCAAGTTTCTGGAGTGTAGGTGGGTGAGCATGGTCTTCCAAACCCTGAGACAGCAGAATTAGATCAATTTTCTCAGGTATAGGGCGTTCTTGAGGCCGGGAGCCTTTGAATAACCAATCTAAATTACCGAAGGTTAACGAACCAACTAGCCAAGGATCAAGTAGTATCCGTTTGCTTCCGATTTCAATCAGCCAACTATTGCTGTCTAACCAAGTTAAATGCATAGCACAGTAAAGATAACGCCTGCCTTTATTATGAATAACTTTTCAGTTCTTACCCGATGATGATTTTGCCTAAGTGACAGGTAATTTTTTCAAAAAAACAACTTAAATCTAGCTAATTGGGCTGTAATTGCTCCTGTAAGGATTTGATTTAGTTCTGCGCTGTCTTGGAATTGCAGAATTTGCTGCTTTGGTAAGTCAAAGGGAAATTCTCCTTCTAAATCTGGGCGTTGCATTTGTGCTAGTAAAATTTGTTCTGAACGCTTACTTTGGATGGCATAGCCCATTTCAATACAGACATTTGGGCTAGGAATCAATTGAGTGGTTTCTTTGCCATCAATGCTAGCAATGGGTGTGGTGTCTGCAATGAATAGTAAACTCTTACGGATTTTTCGCATCATGCCAACGTTCAACCGTAGAGGGCCATTTCCAGGACGGTATGATTGTACTAATGCTAGAGGAAGACGCGATCGCAAATTCAAAGCCTCTAAACTTTTTTGCAATTCTTCTCGCAAGGCATTACTCGCTGCTGCATACTCAGTTTGATGGCATAAAAAGATGGTGGGTTCTAACTGCGCTAACAATGCCTGCTTGGTAAAATAAATCTCATGACTAATTAAGTCGATATTAGCTACACAATAGCCACCACTACCCTCAATATAAAATTCAATATTTTCACCTTCTAAATAGCGTCCAAACCAAGTTGATTGCTTCACCTCGTCGCTGTCTTCTAAAAAGTCTGCTCGCAATCCTGATCTCAGCAGACTCTTTTTACTGAGGCGAATATCTGGTGGACGTTTTTCCAATTCTGGAATTGGCTCATAATCTTGAATATACCATGCTCTGAGCGCAATAATTGACATAAGGCGCTATCTGAATTGTCTTTTACTATTCAACTTTGTATAAGCTTACACCCAGCTGTACCCTTAAACAAAACAACACCCAAGCATCTACTAGCTGAATACTTTCCTCTTCATTCCTTATTCTAGCCAGGGATGCACTAGCTTCCATCACTTAGTAAAAAAGTAACAAAAGTAGTTACAGCGCCCCCTGATGTTCTATATTTGAGGAAATATCAGTGTTCGCATTGGGTGTTGCTGTTTTGTGAGCGAGACAAACGTAAATCAAACAGCGTATTTTATCTTTTATTATTTTTCAAACGCTGCTGTTATATCTGCCAGGGAAGCTTATTAGCTTCAATTATTAGATTAGCACCCTTGGAGCATGGTAAATTTATTGGCAACTAAAGTTTACTTTTGAGGCTGATAAACATTGATGGGATATGAAGTAAGTTGTAGTAAAAATACAAAAACCTATCATAAACATTGTTTGTTATTGATTTATAGCTCATTGATTGTTTAAGTTTTGATAATTCATGTTGAGTTGCAATCTCTCAAAGTCTAGGTGTCTAGATAAATATTGACTATTGACTTTGCATTGCGGATTGAGAGGAATCTCTATCCAGAATTCTGTACCTTTACCAGGCTCAGAGACGCAATCCATCACACCACCATGCTTTTCTACAATAATCTGGTAGCTGATTGCCAATCCCAGCCCTGTACCTTTGCCCACAGGCTTAGTTGTAAAAAAGGGATCAAAAATTCGCTTTTTGACATCTTCGGTCATTCCTGGGCCATTGTCAGCAATACGAATTAGTAAAAAGGAGTTGTCTGCTGAGATCTCAGTCGAAATCCAGATAGTAGGCATTAGAAAATTGGTATTTTCAGCCTTCAGTTCCAACGCATCAATGGCGTTATTGATAATATTCATAAATACTTGATTCATTTGTCCGGCATAACATTTGATTAGCGGTAACTCACCATAGTCCTTAATCACCTGAATGCCAGGAAAGTCAGCATGTGATTTTAATCGATGTCGCAAAATCAATAAAGTGTTATCAATACCTTCGTGCAGGTTAACTGGCTTGTATTCAGCCTCATCCAGGCGAGAGAAATTGCGTAAAGACAGGACTATTGAGTAGATGCGATCTGCTCCCACTTGCATTGAGGAGATAATTTTAGGTAGATCCGCTGCTACAAAGTCTACATCAATCGCTTTTTCTAATGTAAGAATTTCACTATTAGGGTTAGGATAGTGCAACTGGTAAAGGCGTAAAAGTTGTAATAGCTGTTGAGCATAATCACTGGCGTATGACAGGTTACCGTAGATAAAGTTAACAGGGTTGTTGATTTCGTGTGCCACTCCTGCAACTAACTGTCCTAGACTGGACATTTTTTCGGTTTGAATCAATTGTGCTTGTGTTTCTTTCAGTTCGTGCAGAGTACGCTCTAATTGTGTAGCTTTAGCTGTGGCTTTAGCTTCAGCAGCATAGGTTTGTTCGTAGAGTTGTGCTTGTTGGATAGCGATCGCCGCTTGATCTGCTAGCTGTTGCAGTAAATCAATTTCTGCATCTTGCCAATTACGGGGAGCATGACATTGATGAGCAATGAGTAATCCCCATAGGTGCGTACCCATGTTTATGGGAATAATTAAGTTGGCTTGCACTTGCAGATTCTGCAAAAACTCTCGATGACAAGCACTCAAACAAGCTGTTGATACATTGTTAATTGTTCTTATTCTTCCTTGAAAGTAAAGACGAGTATACTCATCAGGAAAGCATTCTGGTGGCGCTTTTATTCCTAAAGCTGATGGATAGTTGCCATTGATTTCTTCTACAATTACTTGACCACCAGATTTAGATATCTGGTAAATCAACACGCGATCAGAATTTAGCAGCAGACGAACTTCCCGCACAATGGTTTGCAGGGTTGTCTTTAAATCTAATGTACTGCGAATTTGCTCTGTGACTTGTTTGAGTACGTTAGCAAACAGTAATGATTTTTCTAGTTCAGCGGTTTGTTCTTGTACCAGACGTTGTAAGTTGGCATTTAGCGTCTGTACTTGTTGATCTGTTTGTTGCTGAATCGCCATTGCAAAGTGATAGCTTAAGCCTTGACCAAGCGAGATGTCTTCAGGTTTCCACTCAAGTGCTTGCTCTTTTTTTTCCTCTTGCCCAACCTCATAGAAAAGCTCTGTTAATCGGTGTCTCTGATTTTGATCGCAGCGTCCAGCCGACCCAATTTCTACATCATATTCTGGGCTAAAAATGCTTAAAACACCGATAATATTCTGGCGGTAATATAAAGGAATTACTAAAATTCCGCGAATCCGCGCAGACTGAAAGGCAACAGACAAAAATTGTAAATTCGGTTCTTTGTCAATATCTGTAATTGCCCGAATATTCTTTGATTTGCACTCAGCCATCCAGTGTTTCCACACAGGGTGCTGCTCAAGGATGTGAGTTTCTAATTGATCAGACAGTCTCGGTTGGTTACCCCAGGTATATAGTTCTCCACTCTGCTCAATGTAAAGTCTGCCACCTACTCCACTTAAAGCATCTACAGTTACTTCTAGGGCCTGCTGTAATTGAATTGTGGGCAGTTTATGCAACAGGGTAGCTACTTGGTTAATTGTAGCTTCACGTTGTTGCTGGGCCCGGACTTTACTGATTAGTTGACTTTGGGCGATCGCGATCGCTAAAAGATCAGCAACTTGTTGCCCTACTTTCACTTCCTGCTGCAAAAATTTTCGCGGTTGACTGTGGTGTAATACTAACAATCCCCACAGTTCAAGGTTTGCCGATAGCTCTTGTTGGTTGCAAGGTAAAATTGGCACTACCAGCGAAGATTGTACTGCCATTACCCTTAAGTATTCAATCCACAATGGCATTAACTGTTGATAGTGGTAGATATCCTGAGTTTTATCGGCGTTGGTAGTCGGTTTTGAATCTAGCGGCGATATTTCTAACTTCCTACTAGCAACATCCACAATTAAACTTTGCCGCGATGACAACAATTGCTGTCTGGTCTTCTTGAGGATATCGTTTGCTGGGAATTGTGACCCCAATAAACAAGGTAGACGTTGCTCATCGATAGATTCAGCAATGACTTCGCTACCACCATCAGCATCAAAGCGATAAATCATTACTCGGTCTATACCTAAAAAAGCACGAACATCTGCAACAGCGGCTGTTAATAACTCTGGAAGCTCAAGCGATCGCTTAATCTGGCTAGTGATTCGGTGCAGTAAACTTTTTGAGTTGCAGCAAACCTTCAACCCACCTGGTTTTTTGATAAATGCCATTGGCTATGTACGCTGGAAATTGTATAAAAACGTTTTAAAAATCCTTGTTTACTAGAACTTCTACTGAGGAATCTTAGTTTTCAAGGGTTAAATATTAAGAAAAAGTTAACAAGAAATATCTAATTTTATCGCTTGAATATTTAGATGCCTAGGGTAATTTTATGTAAATTAGTCAAACATAAATTTTAAGTATTAAATTATACATTAATTTAAAATATAAAAAAATAACAGATAAATAAAGCCTTAATTAAATGGGGGATATGCCTATTCCCCCTAACTATATTTTACCAAAAGTTAACCGTAATTAATGTTACAAACATTCTTAGAAAATTGCGGTACGGAGACTAACTTGCGGATTTCTTCACGCACACTCATCAGAACTTCACCAAGATGGTTCTGACCTGTTTGATTTGCACCACAACCCCAGAAATAATCGTTTGGGGAGTTTTCTATGAGAATTTCATTGCCTGTTTTGAGAAGGATTTCTCTGATATCAGCATGAGTGAGAAACTTTTGGAGTACGGCTTCTCGCATCACCTGAGTTTTGACCATCTCCCAATCTGGACGTAGTTGGCGAGTGCTACAGCGTCCTAAAGCGGCAGCTTCTTCTGGAGTTTTGGCAGTATGGATGAGGGGTATAATCACCGCATCAATGCTGCCCACAAATTTTTGCGCTTGATAATAATGTTCAACTGTTGGCCAATAGATACCCTGAATGTGGATACCATGTGGAGAAAAGTTAGAAAAACAGCCATAAGGCTGCCAAACCTTGTAAAAGTAAATACTCATTTGAAAATTGCTCTTTAATATCAATTTTTATCATGCCTGTAGATGCTAATTAACACATCTGCAAGGACTACCTAGCAAGAAATTGTCCACTTTAAATTGCACGCTAGCATTTGCCTCCAGACAGAAGATATCGCTTGCAAAACAGTTCTATGGTGGTAAAAAGCCTATCTATGAGGTTGAGGATGGAGGCAAACAGCGAGAAAATTAACCGACCTATGCCACTGATTACTGCAGGAATTTTCCTTGGTTTAGGTCTAGGAGGGTTCGTTGATGGCATCCTACTGCATCAAATCCTTCAATGGCATCATATGTTAAGTAATGTTAGACCATTGACAACCGTCTCAAATTTAGATTTAAACATGGTATGGGACGGGTTATTTCATGCCTTAGATTGGGTGCTAACTGTGGTAGGAGTAGCCTTATTATGGCGGGCTGGTGGGCGTGATGATGTTCCTTGGTCAACACAGACCTTTATCGGATCTATACTCGTCGGTTTTGGACTGTTCAATTTAGTTGAAGGACTGATTGATCACCAAATTCTTGGTATCCATCATGTGAAATCAGGGCCGAATCAGTTAGCTTGGGATCTCGGATTTCTCATATTTGGTGCGCTGCTTGTTGTAGTCGGTTGGATCATGATACAAAATAGCAAAGTCGCAAAATCGTAATTCTTCTTGCTGTCTAGCAAAAAGCAAAACTGAAGGGTAAAAGGGATTAATGCTTTTTACCCTTGCTTTAACTTTGGCAAAAAGCCCCATTCTCCCCATCTCCCCTTTCCGTTTCTATGTCCACAGACGCTTTTGAAAAAACCAGCTGGAATTGGCAGCTTTCTCAGTTACAAAAACAAGTGGGAGAATGGTTAGAATACCAGTTTTCTCAGTTTCAATCCGCTTTACCACAATGGCCTCAAGAATGGGCAATTAGCCCTTGGTTAGGTAAATTGCTAAATGTACTGTTTTGGTTTTCACTAGGTTTATTATTAGTTTGGGTAATTTGGCGGTTGTGGCGAGAATTTGGCCCTTATGTGTATTCTTGGTTGTCTAGAGGTGGCAATCATACTCGTTCAAAGTCCCAAATCAACTCAAGTGAGTTGTCTATTGCTTCTTTGTTGGCGCGATCGCAAGAATTGTATCATCAGGGTAACTACCGTGAAGCTTGTCGTTACCTTTATTTGGCGATATTGCAGCGTTTGCATGATGCAGGTGTTGTTCCCCACAAACCCAGCCGTACTGATGGCGAATATCTGCAATTACTCAGTTCATCTGTAATGTCGATACAGCCTTATGAAACTTTGATTACCATTCACGAACAATTATGTTTTAGCGATGCTGAGATTTTGCCAGAAAATTATGAGCAATGTCAGCAAGCCTATCGAGAGATATTCCCCGAATGATTGCATCTGCAAAGCTTATCGGCTGTTTTAAACTAGGCAATGAATATCCTTTGCGGTGATCGCCAATCAATATCTCAAACCAACCTGTAAAATTGAGGATGAAACATCAAAGCTTCTAGACGCTGTAAGTTTACAATAAATTGTTTGTGTAAAAGCTCGTGAACTTTTTTATTGGGTGTGCAGTTTGGGCATATAAAGGTTGGGTGGGCGAACTTTACCCTCAAGGTACTCGTACAGCCGACTTTCTTTCCCTCTACAGTCGTCGCTTCAGCACTGTTGAAGGTAATACCACCTTCTATGCTGTACCTAACCAGGAAACTGTTACCCGTTGGGCAACCGAAACGCCCCCAAGTTTTGAATTTTGCTTGAAGTTACCGCGAGATATCACCCATCAGGGTTTGCTGCAACCCTATATCCCCGCTGCTTTAAAATTTTTAGAGGGGATGCGTCCATTAGGTAAACGTTTGGGCCCGATGTTTGCCCAGTTACCACCAAGTTATGCACCTACATTACTCAAAGATTTGACTACCTTTTTGGAAGCTTGGCCGCACACAGTAGCACCCCTAGCACTAGAAGTTCGACATCAGGATTGGTTCAAGGAACCTCATGCTAGTAATTTGACAGTGCTGTTGAAAAAGCTAGGCGTGGGTAGAGTCCTATTAGATTCCCGCCCTATCTACACTGGAGATGATGACCCTCAGCTACACTCAGAACGACGCAAACCCAAATTACCAGTGCAATTTAGCGTGACTGCACCTTTTAGCCTGATTCGATTTATCTCTCATCCTAATTTATCTGTGAATCAGCCGTTTATGGAAGAGTGGGTGATGCAGATTCAGCAGTGGTTGCAGATGGGAACACGAATTTATTTTTTTGTTCATTGTCCTATGGAAGAGCGATCGCCTAGTACAGGACGTTACTTCCAAAAGCTGTTAGAACAGAATGGTGTAGTAGTTCCACCTCTACCTTGGGATAATCTTGATCATCCTCCTAACCAGCTGAGTTTATGGTGAGTGTCTTCAATTGCTAAGTATATAAACTTATCAGTTGAAGCCGATGGGGAGATAAATTGCTGCCTTTTCCCAGTTAACAAAAATATGCACATTAAAGGTGTAACATTTTATGCCTTACTCATGAATCAGATTTCTGAATAAATAGCTTTTTTGCCATCAAGATTCCATCAACTTAGAAAACTATAGGACTCCTATTTGATTTTTGCGAAGCTAGGTACACATCTATCCCTTCTTTCCTATTAAGAGTTCCCTATTCCCTGTTCCCTGTCCACGCAAGTAAATTCTCCGAATCAAATCGGATTGCTATAGTACGCTCAAACCGAAATTCATGATTTTTTGACTTTTGCGATATATTTATTACTTACTAATTTCAAAAAGAGTGATAATTGTTATTGCAATACTTTTCTAATTAGCCTCGATACCCTATATTTTCCTTCAAAAGGGGGAGATACCCCTCTTGGCAAAAGGGCAATGGGCATATATTGATTGTGCAACTAACTAACAGCAATATATCGAGTGTTAGTGTGGAAGTGATTGGAGCGATTTTTTAGGGAGCAGTTATACCAAAGGAGGTTACGATGAGTCGTCTTCTTTATGAAAGCTCAGTCTCATATAAAGGATATCTCATCATTCCATTTGTTTTTGGCAAAGCCGATAGTTATGAAATATATTCATATAAACTATTGGCAGAAATTGGTCATAAAAGCCAATTCCATAAAGCAGAAAATCCAGCAGGAATCTACGGCAGTAGCATCATTAATATCATAGATATTGCCAAAGAACATATTGATCAAAAATCAGATTTTGTTAGCAACGGAGATAGTTTTAAGTCTCGCTATATTTACCGCCACAATTTGATTATTGTCAGCCACGAGGAGGATAAGTATTTTTACGACCATTACCCACCAGAATTATTGAATAATATTGCTGCGCCAAAATTATTCAAATCAGAATACGAATGTTTGAATTGGATCAAACAGGGAATTGATGGACGACATACACGCCAAAGAACAAGATAAACATCAAATTTGAGGAAGCTAGCGATCGCTAGGTTGGTTAGAGTATGACTAATCAACCAAGCGATCGCAAAGTTTATCGTTAGGCCAAGATGATATTAGTACCGATTTTTCCGAAATATGCTAATGTAGTAAGCACGAATACTTCTTGTAGTACATAAGGGAGGAAAAAAGATGACTGAGTTTGTAGCAGTTCGGGTGATATTAACCATTCCAACCCAACGGACACAAGGCGCAGAGATTCTTTTTCAGTCCTCCTTACAGGAATGAAACCCAGAATTCGCGGACACTTTCACGCCAATTGCTTTAACGCACTGGTTCCTCAACCGGGTGAACACCCGTAGAGAAGAGTCCTCCTCTGTGCGGCCTTGTGCAAAACAAGTAGCACACATCGAGGAAACATCAATGAATTTAGATTGTCTAGGCTGGAGTGAATTTTTTGCTCATAGGTTTGAACTCTATCGTCAACAAGGATTTAGCATTGGTAGAGTTGCCATTGAATATAGAAATACCTACATCCTCTACACCGAACATGGAGAGCTTTCAGCCGAAATAGCAGGTAAATTTAGACATCGAGCTGCACAACCTCAGAACTTTCCCGCAGTCGGGGATTGGGTTGTAATCAGTACGCGAGAGATGGAAGGACGAGCAACTATCCACGAGATTTTACCCAGGAAAAGTAAATTTTCTCGTAAGAGCGTAGGTAGTAGGACAGAAGAACAAATTGTTGCTGCCAATATTGATACTGTATTTTTAGTCTCAGGGCTAGATGGCGACTTTAACCCCAGAAGAATTGAACGGTATTTGATTCTTGCTTGGGAAAGTGGAGCGAATCCAGTCATTGTTTTAAATAAGGCAGATTTGTGCAAATCTTTGGAAGATTACTTGGCACAAGTAGAAGCGATCGCTATGGGTGTCCCAATTGTGACCTTAAGTGCTATTAATAATCAAGGATTGGATGCTTTAAAAGCTTACTTGCAACCAAGACAAACAGTTGCTTTGTTGGGATCTTCTGGTGTTGGTAAATCTACAATTACTAACCAACTCAAGGGTGCAACCGTGCAAGCTGTGCAACCAGTGCGACGGGGCGATGACCGAGGCAGACATACTACCACCCATCGTGAGTTAATTTTACTCCCAAGTGGCGGCTTAATTATGGATACCCCAGGAATGCGGGAAATCCAAATTTGGGCGGGTAATGAAGGTTTGCAAGAAACCTTTGCAGACATCGAAAATTTAACGCAGTATTGCCGCTTCCGCAATTGTCAGCACAATAACGAACCCGGTTGTGCAGTGCAGCAAGCATTGGCAGAGGAGAGACTTGATTACTCCAGGTTTCTCAGCTACCAAAAATTGCAAAAAGAACTGGACTATTTAGCTCGCAAACAAGACCAGAGGGCACAGGTAGCTGAGAAAGAACGATGGAAGAAAATCCATAAAGCCATGCGGAATCACGACAAGCGTTGATTATCAAGGATAAATATCCGTTTTTCTAAGACTATGGCTTTCTTAGGTAAAGGGATTTATAGGATGTAGAAAAATTTCACAAGCCTTAGCGCAGCGTAGCTGCGCCAAGGAATAAAAATCTATAGTCAATATTACTTAATTTCAGTATTAATATATACCCAATTTAAATGTTTTTGGAGACTTTGGGCTTAGACATTAGTTAGTTGTCTTACTTGATATCTAATAATTCGCTATTTTCCCAGCGACAAGGCTGGTGTATGTAATTAAAATGTCAAAATTTTTATATTTCCGTTGTTGCCCGGATCTCGTCTCAGGATAAATGTGGTTTCAATATATACAGGAAACTTAGGAATTGGTTTACCTCGATTATATTTTCAAGCTCACAGGGAACTCTGTGTTATGGAAACCCTTATAGGGAAAGTTCCGCATCCAGAATCATAGCAGTGAAGCAAATCCAACTTTAATAAAGTATTAGCCCTTAATTCAGGATTGACCATGAACCAACGATTTCCATCTGAAACCTTCTAAGCAAATGAGCGATCGCAGATCATGAGCAAAATGCCAGAGCAAGCAAACCCCCAGGATGCTCTCAAACAAAACGAAGAACAATCCAGCAGTGTGATTCGTGAGTGGATTGGAGTAAACACTGATATGGCTGGGTGCAACCAGGCAGAAATCGCTTTGTATGAAAGTGTCGCTCACTTCCAGCAGGCAATTGAATATGCTCCTGTGGGGATGGTCATATTTGATCAACAAATGCGCTATGTTGCTGTGAATCGCTTATGGCTAGAAGAGTATAACCTGACTGATGAGATTATCGGACGCTCCCACTACGAGGTGTTTCCTGAGATTACACAAGAGTGGAAACAGATTCACCAGCAGTGTTTAGCAGGGGCGATCGCACAACGCGAGGAAGACCCATATTCACGAGCAGACGGTTCTATTGAATGGGTACGCTGGTCTATTCGTCCTTGGCATACAGCAAACGGTGAAATTGGCGGCATCATGATGTTTAACGAAAATATTACTCAGCGCAAACAAGCTGAAGAAGACCTACGCGAACGCAATATGCTGTTGCGTTCTATCTTGGAAAGTACACCAGACGTCATTGTTGTCAAAGATTGTGAGGGGCGTTATGTCGCCCTCAACACCACTGCGGCAAACTTTCTTGACCTAACAGTTGACGACATGATCGGCAAAGACGATTTTGAAGTGTTTCCGCCGGATGTTGCGCGTGAAATGATCGCAAAAGACCGCCACATTATTAAAACGGGTATCACCGAGACTTATGAGGAATTACTCGCCAGTGCTGATACTAGTGGAACTTTTATTACTACCAAGGCTCCTTGGCGGGATGCTAATGGCAACATTCTCGGTATCGTTGCCACAACACGAGATATTACCGATCGCAAACGAGCAGAGCTAGCGCTGCAACATAGCGAAGAACGATTCCGATCGCTAATTGAAGCCACAGCCCAAATAATTTGGGATACCAAGGCAGAGGGCGAGTTTGTCACTGAACAACGCCAATGGAGTGCATTTACCGGACAGTCCTTTGAAGAATTGAAAGGATTAGGTTGGCAGAACGCCATTCATCCTGACGATCAACTCCACACCGCAGAGGTTTGGTCACACGCTCTTGCTAATCGAATACTTTATGAAGATGAGCATCGCTTGCAGCGTTACGATGGCGAATATCGCTACATGAGTGTACGAGCATTGCCCATTCTGAATACAAATGGCAGCATTCGAGAGTGGATTGGAGTCCATACTGATATCCATGACCGCAAACTCGCAGAAATTGCACTTGCCCAAGCCAAAGAAGTGGCAGAAGCAGCAAGTTTCGCTAAAAGCGAATTTCTAGCCAACATGAGCCACGAGTTGCGGACTCCCCTCAACGGTATCTTAGGCTATGCCCAAATTCTTCAGCGTTCCAAACATCTCAATGAAGAAGAGCGATCGCGCATTGATGTGATTTATCAGTGCGGTTCGCATTTGCTGACCTTAATCAATGACATCTTAGATTTATCAAAAATTGAGGCGCAGAAAGTCGAACTCATACCCACTGATTTCCACTTTCCCGCATTCTTGCAAGGTGTTGCGGAGATGTGCCGCATCCGCGCTGAACTGAAAAATATTAACTTTGAATATCAATTAGCTTCAGAACTACCTATTGGTATCCATGCCGATGAAAAACGCCTGCGGCAAGTATTAATTAACCTTCTGAGCAATGCAATCAAATTTACCGATGCAGGTAGCGTCATCTTTACTATCAGCTATGCTTCTGAAGGAAAAATTCGCTTTGAAGTACGTGACTCAGGCATCGGTGTTCCCCAAGATAAACTCCAAGCTATTTTTCTACCCTTTGAGCAAGCAGGAGATAACCGCCGGCAAACTGAGGGTACTGGGTTGGGCTTGGCAATCAGCCAAAGAATTGTAGAATTGATGGGCAGTACCATTCAGGTTCATAGCGAGCTGGGTGTTGGTAGTATTTTTTGGTTTGATGTCAACCTGCCCGCAGCTGATGAGTGGGTCAAAACATCTCAAGCTGATGATCGCGGACAAATTATTGGCATTAAAGACCACCGACCCAAGGTTCTTGTAGTTGATGACAAATGGGCAAATCGCTCAGTTATTGCCAATTTGCTCAGTCCAATTGGCTTCGAGGTGGCTGAAGCAATCAATGGAGAAGATGGTTGGCAGAAAGTCTCGGAATTTCAACCAGAACTTGTCATTACTGACTTGTTAATGCCAGAACTTGATGGATTCGGTCTAATCAAGCGCATTCGTGCATCAGAAGCATTCAAAGACATTGCGATTATTGTTTCCTCAGCAAGCGTATTTGAAACCGATCAACATCGCAGCTTAGAAGTAGGTGGTGATGAGTTTCTTCCCAAACCCATACAGGCAATGGAGCTGTTCCAGAAATTGCGGAAACATCTGAGCCTAGAGTGGGTTTATGAAGAGCAGAACACTGTGAGCGAGTCAGAGCGAGATAATACTGAGCTAATCGCTCCACCAACAGCAGAAATCGAAACTTTGTACGAGTTGGTGATGAAAGGTAATTTCAAGGGAATTATTAAACAGGCAGCATTAATTGCACAAATGGATGAAAAATATATCCCCTTTGTGAAAAAGCTGCACCAATTGGCAAAAGGATTTCAAGACCAAGATATTCTGGCACTCATTCAATCTCACAAGTAAAAGTTATGAATCTTGTAACTGAACAAACTGCAACGGTTCTCATTGTTGATGACAATCCTGCCAACTTAGGTGTATTATCTGATGCCCTCGATCAGGCTGGGCTAGAAGTGTGGGTGGCGAAATCTGGGAAGGTGGCGCTAGAAAGAGTCAAATATGCTCTACCTCATTTAATTCTTTTAGATGTGATGATGCCAGAGATTGATGGATTTGAAACTTGTCGTCAATTAAAAGCAAATCCGCAAACTAAAGATATTCCAGTCATTTTTATGACTGCACTCTCCGATACTGCTAACAAATTGGAAGGTTTTGAAGTCGGTGCTGTAGACTATATCACCAAACCCTTCCAACAAGAGGAAGTATTATCACGGGTTAAATTGCACCTGAAGTTGTATGATTTGGCGGCGAAACTAGATCAGAAAAATACTCTGTTAGAACAGAAAGTTGCAGAAGTAAGCCAAGCTTATGAAGACTTGCAACAAATGCAAATTAAACTAATTCAAAGTGAGAAACTGTCTAGCTTAGGACAGATGGTGGCTGGCATTGCTCATGAGATTAACAATCCCGTAAATTTCATTTATGGCAATCTCATTCCTGCTGGCGAATACACTCAAGAATTACTGCATATTTTGCGCCTTTATCAACAGGAATATCCAAATCCTACCCCTCGTATTCAAACGCAACTTGAAGCCACGGACTTAGATTTTCTCCAAGAGGATTTGCTAAAGCTGCTCAACTCCATGAATATCGGTGCAAAACGCATTCACGAAATTGTGAAGTCTATGCGGATTTTTTCTCGTGTAGATGAAGCCAAAATGAAAGCGGTAAATATTCACGAGGGAATTGATAGCACGCTTACCATTTTAAATTACCGCTTAAAGGCAAAACCAGAACATTCTGGTATCGAAGTAGTTAAAGAATACGGTCAGTTACCGCTAATTGAGTGTTATGCTGGGCAACTCAACCAAGTGTTTATGAATATTCTCGCCAATGCCATTGATGCTTTGGATGAATATAATCAACAGCGTTCATTTGCGGAAATTCAAAAGCAACCAAGTCGAATTTCAATTCGCACCACAATGATCAGCAACGAATGGGTTGCTATCCACATTAGTGATAATGGCCCCGGAATTTGTGAAGTTAAAAAAGCAAAGCTGTTTAATCCCTTCTTTACAACGAAACCAGTTGGTAAAGGAACTGGATTAGGTTTGTCTATCAGTCACCAGATTGTTGTGGAAAAACATGGTGGCAATATTTACTGCCAATCCACACCTGGAAATCTGACAGAATTCGTGATTCAAATTCCGATTCAACAGCGAATTGCTCAAGTTGCTTAAGCGCAAATAATGACACGTGGTAGTATCTTCATGCAGATTTTATGGTGGGATGCTAAAGACTCCCGCCTTAATTGGCTTGAAAAAGATGAGCAAAAATCTCATGTGGATATTGCCTGTGTTGTATGCGTGTCTCCCAAAATCTGAAATCAGGTATCTGTTTTGATTGCATAGCTAGGGCAACCAAAAATTAGGCAAAATAGATTTACCCAACTCACGCACTGTTTGATTGAGCGATCGCGCTACTTGTATATGCGGTTCATCCGCTTCTATAGGTAAAATTTGAGATGGCGCACCCTCCCCCAAATATGACACTACCAAATTTGCCGCCTCTAAACCAGTAACGTAAGCCTTTTCCTGTGACCATGAGCCGTGACGGTTCACAATCCAATCCCCACTCATAAATACATTCTCAAAACTTGTCTTGGCTGGCAACATATGGCGATAGCTACCAGGCGCAAAGTGAGTTACCGCATTTGGTAACCGAATTACACTGCTATCAATTATCTTTGCTTCTCGAAACGCTGGTACACAAGTTGCTAAATAACGCTGGACTATTGGCAAAATTTCCTCATCACTCAAATTGAGAAACTGATTTGCATGATAAAAATCAACTTCAATTACTGTTCCTGGCTCATCTTTATATTCGTCATGTAGAGCATTCAAATCAAAAAATGTCCATCCCGTGGTTGCATCAAATCCAAAGCAAGCATTAGAAGGACGAGGAATATCAATTTTGCGGTCAAACCACAACCTAGCCGCTAAAACGTCGATTGCTCCTAAATTATTCAAATTGCGAAATTCTTCACGGCTTTGTAAGCTAGCACTATTTGCAACAATTTTCTTCATGCCAGTAATACCAACAGCAAAAATTACGGCATCAGCATCAAATACTTCATCACCACAAACCACACTTTTAGCCCGATTATTGCTATCAATAATTAAGTCAGTTACTCGCCGCTTTGATAGCACTTTTGCACCAGCTTTTTCAATACGTTCCACCCAAGGACGAAATATTTTTTCTCCAACAGTCCCCCGGCACCAAACTACATCAAAATCAGGTTGATGAGCCAGAATAAAAAAGTACAACATTCCTATAGTGGCTGCGGCTGAACACTGTTCGCCTGGAGCAAATAATCCTACCAATAACATTGGTTCAAAAGCTTCTTTATAAAGTCTTGCAGACACACCAAAATCTTTAAAGAGTTCACGTGCAGTTACAAAGTCATAACGCCGCCAAGCTTCATCAGAATTATCAAAATCAACAACAGCGTAAAGTAAAGGTAAAGCACTAAGCCGATCAATTAGTGGTAGTCGCTTAAACTGAGTGTAGAGAAACGTGCCTAAAGGTGTGGGGAGTTGCGGTAAGTCTTGAAAAATTGGTGATTCCACTTCCAATCCCGCAGGCGAATATTGCGAAGAACGAGTCCAAGTTGTAAAAGGATTAATTTCTAATTCATTAATTAAAGAAAAAATATTTCTGTAAGGATACCAGAAACCATGTATACCTGCTTCTACAGAACGTCCTGCGGATGTTTTCCAACCAGCTACTAGTCCACCGGGATAAGGCCCTGCTTCTAGCAACGTCACATCATAGCCTTGTTTTGCCAAGTGGTAGGTTGCTCCTAAACCAGCCCAACCTGCTCCCACAACTACTATCCGTTTTTGCTGTGATTCTGTTTTCATCTTCATCTCTTGTGGTTACATATAGTTAAATTTAAAGTATTTATAAACGAATTCACATTTTTCAAAGTAAATATACTGATAAATAACTAGCAAATTAACTTAAACTTAGTTATATAATGTTGCTTTTGATACATAAATTTTTATCACAAACTACTGTGTTTTTGAGGAAATATTAAAGCTATTAGTAGATTTTATAATTAGTTTATATATCTTTATTTAGGGCTATTAATTAAAAGCACTTGCACTTAAATATTAGTTGGGAGTATAACAAGAAACATAACTAGCTATTCATGAAAAATACTTCTATGGCTCAATTAGAACAATCCAGAATTAGCCTAAATAAATTTCACTTTCGAGATGGCATTTATTTTCCTGAAAACTATGAACAGTTAAATAGTACTAACCACAAACAAAAATGGGATGAAATTGGTAAAACCTACTATGGCTCTCAAAAAATTGAACAAGTTACAGACACATCACTAATTAAACAAGATTATACTTTGCTAGGTGGCAGACCTGGTGGTACATGGAATCAATTTCCCATGAATAAATTTGTTGGTTCTATTCTGGAAATTGGTTGTGGTTATGGTCGTGCTTCATTACATCTCTCAAAAGAGAAAAATCTCAACTGCCAAAAATATTATGCTATTGATATTTCAGAATCATTATTGCGAAGATTAATCAAGGTTAAACAAGAATATGATTTTTTTCCAGGGGCGGAATTTAATGTAATTTGCAACTCAGCAGAAATCTTACCTCTAGAAGATAATTCTATAGATTTAGTTATTTCTAACTGTGTATTTATGCATATACCAGATGCACAATTAAGGATTTTATTATCTGAGATATTTCGTGTACTTAAACCTGGTGGTAGTTTCGTTTTTAATCATTCCTTTCACAACAAATCTTGCCCTTCTCACATTATCCATAATTTAATTAGAAGCTTCAATATTTTCGGAAAAAATCCTATTTATCTCAAGCAATATTCAGCCGTTGAAATCGAGGAAATGTTGAATGCTTGCGGAATAAAACCAAAGTGTCCGCAATACACAGTAGAACTAACAAAGGAATATGCAATTTTACCGGAAACTATCAAAGGTATTCCTGTGCCATTTGCTAAAGCTATTAATAAAAGCCTCAAACCTTCAGATCGTTGGAAAAAAAGGCTAGCTTATGGCTTTAGTGCCTATAGCACACCTTTAGAGTAATTAATAAAATACCAATTTTTGATATTTGAACCACTGCCTCACAGTGGTTTATTCTATTTAATAATATTAATCGTCATGAAAAACCAAATCCCGATATTGGGCGATCGCACTTTGCTATCCTTGAAATTATGCAGGCAAAAAATGCTGAGTGTTGTTATACCACTCAACATGATAACAATGACAAATAATTAGTCACTGTACATAAAACGAGCGCGGAGGGATTTGAACCCCCGACCCACAGAACCGGAATCTGTTGCTCTATCCACTGAGCCACGCGCCCTTAATCTTTTCCATTATAGCATGTCTATGATTGAATTTGCAGATGAAAAACTCCACCCACAAAGGAATGGAGTTTTTGGGCATGGGGAATGAAGCACAACGCAGAATTCTTGCTCAAACTACGTTGGATGTCCTCTGGAGCGAATTTTCGAAGTTTATCAACAACTAACAGCCGTAGGATATTAGCTTATGCAAAAGTTCACTAGCGGTCAAACTTTATCAATTCAAGCTTCTCCTGATGTGAATATTACCGTCAACGAAATCTTTCGCAGATAAAATTATTTCTCCCCTCATTCCTAGATTACAAAAATTAGCCCGTGTAAAGCCATATTACAGCTAAAGCTACTTCTTCTCTCTTTCTTGGCGCTTTCTGCGTCTTTGGCGGTTCGATTTTACATAGATTTTTTTGTCTCACGCAAAGGCGCAAAGAAGAACGCCAGAGGTGTTGTAAGAGCGAATTGTCAAGTGCGTAGGCGTAGGCCATCGTAGACATCGCCTAATGATTTCAAATTACCAAAGCTACACTTTGATACTCAGTTGAGTTCAACAAAAATCTTGAAAAATGGAGAAGTTAGTAATTAGCAATTTTCCTATTCTCTAGTCCCACTCCCAATACGGTTCGGTTAAAGGGTGAAAGGAAAAGGCAAAAGGGTGAATTCAAACCTTTCCCATTTTCCCCTTACCCTTTTTCCAAACCACAAGGGATATGAAAAATGCTTATCCGAATCGTATTGCTTCCTACTCTCACCCGAAGTTACTATCTTTGACAGCAACTAGGCATGATTTAGTTATAAGCATCCATTGGCAAACAAGAACAAACAAAATTCCGATCGCCAAAAGCCGCGTCAATTCTGCCAACACTAGGCCAAAATTTATGTTCGCGTGTCCACGGTGCAGGGTAAGCAGCTTGTTCACGAGAATAGGGATGTTGCCATTCCCCAGTGATGAGACTTTCAACAGTGTGGGGTGCATTCTTCAAGACATTATCTTGAATATCTACCTTGCCTGATTCAATCTCGGCAATTTCTGCACGAATAGCAATCATCGCATCACAGAAACGATCTAATTCTTCTTTGGATTCGCTTTCTGTTGGTTCTACCATGATTGTACCTGCCACAGGCCAAGAGACAGTAGGCGCATGAAAACCATAATCCATGAGGCGCTTGGCTACATCGTCGATTTCGATGTTGGCGGATTTTTTGAGCGATCGCAAATCTAAAATACACTCATGGGCAACTAAACCATTTTTCCCTTTATACAAAACTGGATAGTAAGGTTCTAGCTTCTTGGCGATGTAGTTAGCATTGAGAATTGCTACCTTAGTTGCCTCTGTTAAACCAGCTGCACCCATCATGGCAATGTACATCCATGAAATTACGAGAATGCTAGCACTACCCCAAGGTGCAGCAGCAACTGCACCGAGGTGGGAATCCTCAGTACTGGCTGACTCCTGAATTTTATTGATGGGAACCACAGCGTGTCCGGGTAGGAATGGCACAAGATGGGAAGCTACACCAATTGGCCCCATACCAGGGCCACCGCCACCGTGGGGAATACAAAAAGTTTTGTGTAGATTCAAATGGCAGACATCCGCACCAAAATCTCCAGGACGGCAAATTCCCACTTGGGCATTCATATTTGCCCCATCCATATAAACTTGTCCACCATGGGCATGAACTACAGCGCAGATTTTCTCAATTGCTTCCTCAAAGACACCGTGAGTTGAGGGATATGTCACCATCAAGGCAGCCAATTCATTACTATGTTTTTCTGCCTTAGCTTTCAAGTCATCAACATCAATGTTACCTTCTGCATCACAAGCAACTGCTACTACCTTCATCCCACACATCACTGCACTGGCTGGGTTTGTTCCATGTGCCGAGGTAGGAATTAAACAAACGTTGCGGTGTGCTTCTCCTCGACTTTCGTGATATTGATGAATCACTAAAAGTCCTGCGTATTCACCTTGAGAACCTGCATTAGGTTGGAGAGATATTCCAGCAAATCCAGTGATTTCAGCTAACCATGCCTCAAGTTGCTGGAACAGAATTTGATAACCCCGTGTTTGCGATACTGGAGCAAATGGATGAATCTTGCCAAATTCCTCCCAACTTACTGGCATCATCTCAGATGTGGCATTTAACTTCATCGTGCAAGATCCCAAAGGAATCATTGATGTAGTTAAAGATAAATCTTTAGTTTCTAACTGATGCAGATAGCGCAACAGCTGAGTTTCTGAGTGATAACGGTTAAATACAGGATGGGTGAGGTAATTGCTGGTGCGGGAGATTGGGAAATCAGAAGTTGTTAATTCTTCGGCTGTGAAAGTTAATTCATTTCCTAAAGCAAAAATCTCTAATAGGTCTTGTAAATCTTCTACTGTAGTTGTTTCGTCTAGCGAGATGCCTACAGCACTGGCATCAAAAACTCGCAAGTTAATATTATGAGCTTGGCAAGCTTCGAGAATAGCATCTAGAGAGTGTGTTCCCAACTCCACCTTGAGCGTATCAAAGAAATGTTCCGAACTGATGCTATAACCGAGGCGCTTTAGTCCTGCTGCCAATATTGAAGTTAGTTGGTGAATATTTTCGGCGATCGCCTTGAGTCCAGCTGGGCCATGATAAACTGCGTACATACTCGCCATGACTGCCAGCAATACCTGCGCTGTACAAATATTACTAGTAGCTTTTTCCCGGCGGATATGCTGTTCGCGGGTTTGCAAAGCGAGACGTAATGCAGGCTTACCTTGAGCATCTTTTGATACACCGACAATTCGTCCGGGAACCTGCCGCTTATACTCTTCTTTAGTCGCAAAGTATGCCGCATGAGGGCCCCCAAACCCCAAGGGAATACCGAAGCGCTGAGTGCTGCCAATAGCAATATCAGCACCAAATTCACCAGGAGGTGTCAGCAAAGTTAGACTTAAAGGGTCTGCTGCTACCGTTACTAATGCACCCTGAGCATGGGCTTTTTCAATAAAAGCGCGGTAGTCATAGATAGTGCCATCACTCGTAGGATATTGCAGCACTGCCCCAAAAATCGGTTGCTCAAAATCAAAAGTTTGATGTTCGCCAACAATAATCTGGATTCCTAAAGGTTTAGCCCGTGTCTGCAACACATCGATAGTTTGGGGATGACAGTCACGAGAAACAAAATAGGTATTTGCCTTATTTTTACAAACACCATAACTCAAACTCATTGCTTCTGCGGCTGCTGTCGCTTCATCGAGTAACGAAGCATTGGCAATTTCCAAACCCGTCAAGTCAATAATCATCGTTTGGAAATTCAGCAGTGCTTCCAACCGTCCTTGGGCAATTTCTGGCTGATAGGGAGTGTAAGCAGTATACCAACCAGGGTTTTCCAGGATATTACGCGCTATCACTGGTGGGGTGATGCAATCGTAATATCCCATGCCGATGAATGAGCGAAAAACCTGATTTTTAGTAGCAATTTTTTTTAACTTTGCCAGCGCTGCATACTCACTTTGGGCTTCAGGCAACTGTAGGGGTTTATTCAGCCGAATCGCTTGGGGTACAGTTTGGTCAATCAGAGTATCAAGGCTGGTAATCCCCAATAAATCAAGCATTTGCTGGATGTTATCAGAGTTAGGCCCAATGTGTCGTTGGGCAAAATTTGACTTTTGATTATTGTTGCCCAGTGTCTGGCGATCGCTAGACTTGGGAATAGGAGCGTAAATTACCACAAATAGCTCTCCAAATAATACTATTTAATATTTTGCAATATTACTCTTAACAAGTCGGATTATAGCTAAAGCTGTTTCTTTAAATTTCATCAATATAATATTGGGTATCGGGGATTGGGTATTGGGCATGGGGGACGACTTGGAGCAAGAGTTTTCATAGTTCTTTCCCCTTGTCCCCGTGTCCCCTTGTCCCCAGTCCCCAGCCCCCAGCCCCTACTCCCCTTCTACCTGGGCGCGATACTCGTCGGCACTCAAGGCATCATGAACTTCATCGGGGTCATTGACGCGAACTTTCAAGAACCACGCCTCACCGTAAGGGTCATCTGCTACTTGTTCAGGAGAATTAATCAACTCATCATTACGTTCTACAACTGTGCCAGTAACTGGCGAGTTGAGATCTTCAACGGCTTTCACTGATTCAATTGAGCCAAAGGTATCTCCCTTGGTTAGAGCATCTCCTATTTCTGGCAGTTCCAAAAATACGACATCACCCAGTTGATCTACGGCAAACTCAGTAATGCCAATAGTGGCAATTTCGCCTTCTAATCGCACGTACTCATGAGTATCCAAGTATCTCAAATCTTGAGGATATTCAAAAGACGACATGTTACTTCCCCCTCCACATGAAAAACATTATTTACCCAAAGGTAATCCAAGCTACATCTGGTAATTAACCATACTCTAGATGAGCAACTTACAACACAATTTTCCTCAAAAAATCAGCAGCTATCAGTTCATGACTAAAAAAAGGATAAAGAATGAAAATTATACTTCATCCTTTAAATAACACGATTTTTCGAGCGATAAAAAGGACGTTTTACCACAACTGTTGGATAAGCTTTGCCGCGAATTTCCACTTCTAGTTGCTGACCGACAGATGCTAGCTGTGAAGGAACATATGCTAAGGCAATGGGATAACCAAGGGTCGGGGAAAGAGTACCGCTGGTAATTTCTCCTACTACTTTACCTAAAGATAGTACTTGGTATCCATGACGAGCAATATTCCGTCCTGACATTTGCAAACCTACTAGTCGGCGCTTTGCTCCTACGGCTTTTTGCTGTTCCAAAACAGCACGGCCGATAAAATCACCTTTGGTATCTAAGTGAACTAGCCAACCCAAACCCGCTTCTAAGGGAGTAGTGCTGTCATCGATATCTTGTCCATAAAGTGCCATTGCTGCTTCTAGCCTTAAGGTATCTCTCGCACCGAGTCCGCAGGGAATGACACCAGCATCATAGAGTTGTTGCCACAATTTTACGCCCACTTCTGGGTCTACCATCACCTCAAATCCATCTTCCCCGGTGTAACCTGTGCGGGCAAGGAATCCAGGTTTTCCCAGTACCTGTGCTTGTAGATGACCGAATGCTTTTATTGGTTTTAAGTCGGCTTCTACAAAAGGTTGGAGATAGTTAACAGCTTTTGGCCCTTGTACAGCAATCAAGACTTTTTGATTTGATAAATCTTGGAATGCAACTGCATTCAGGTCAAGATGTTGTAATAACCAAGCTTTGTCTTTACCCGTAGTTGCCGCATTGACGATAATCGCTGCCTGTTGTGTACCAGTGGTGTCTTCACCTTGATAATAGACGATGATGTCATCAATAATGCCCCCTTGGGGATTTAACAATACAGTGTATTGGGCTTGACCGGATTTTAAGCGGCTTAAGTCTGAGGGCACTAAAAATTGGAGTTGAGAAATGAGGTTTTTACCTTGGAGAATAAATTTGCCCATGTGGGAAATGTCAAACATTCCTGCTGCATTTCTGACAGCCTCATGTTCGCGGCTAATGCCACTAAATTGTACAGGCATTTCCCAACCGCCGAAGCTGGTCAGGCGGGCTTTGAGTTCTACACCCAGTTGGTATAAAGGAGTTCGCGCCAAAGATTGGGCGATTTCTGTTTCTTGATTAGCCACAGGTATTTTTGCGATCGCACCTCAACATTTATATATCCTAAGGCAGGATTCTTTTTTGGTGAGAATGAGGATTGGGGGCTGGGGACTGGTGACTGGTGACTAGGGAACAAGGGAAACTTACCTAAAATACCCAATGCCCCATACCCCATACCCAATGCCTAATCCCCAATACTGTTTAATAGTTAATAGTAGAAGTGTTGAGATTTATTAAGAAGAAGTTATGAAATATTGGCAACTACTAGCTAGCTTTGTTTTAGCTATGGTTCTTTTTTTGTTTCCCCTCTCGGCGCAAGCTGCAAGTTCTTCCAGTATTACCCGTTCTGCTGGCGATGAACTCAAAGGTAAGGATTACTCTGGCCAAACTCTCATTGGTACTGAGTTTACCAATGTCAATTTAGAGAATGCAAATTTTAGCAATGCCGACTTACGCGGTGGCGTATTTAACGGTACGGTGTTGCAAGGAGTAAATCTGCATGGTGTAGATTTTAGTGAAGGTATCGCCTACTTAGCAAAATTCAAAGATGCTGATTTAAGTGATGCGGTACTGACAGATGCAATGATGTTGCGTTCTACCTTTGATAATGTTGAGATCACAGGTGCAGATTTTACAAATGCAGTTTTAGATGGCCCACAGGTAAAGAAACTCTGCACTAAGGCTAGTGGTGTAAATTCTAAAACTGGTGTGGATACTCGTGAATCTTTGGGATGTAAGTAGAACTTTATAGAAAAAATGTTAAGTTCTCAGTAAATAAAATAACTTACCCCAAATAAATAATTAGCCCCCTCTTTGGTTAACAAGAAGGGGGAATTTTTTGGAACCAAGCTGATTCTGATTTGTTAGTAATTGAAAGGAGGCTACTAGATTAATCATAAGGATCTACGCAAAGCAAGGCTTTTTGTACTCACACGTGCTGTTATTGTTACCAGTTACAACACTACAACTATTCCTTATCTTGGGATTTAACACCTGTCAGTTGCAATGTTTTTTCCATTTCTAGCCGTTGTTCGGCATTGCGAAGAAAATAGCCGTCTACCATAGCAGAACCTAAAAGCCTTCCTAGTTCATCGCGGCTGGTGGTAATCACTGACTGATATCTATCACTAGGCAAGTTACCTAACATAGCAACAATAGCACGTTGAATTAACTGCAATACCTCAGGTGAAGTAGGCTGAGAAAGTTGGGCAACCATTTCAGGATGCAAAGATTGCACATATTGCCACAAATTATTGTTGCTTATTGCTTCAGACTCAATATCATCTGGGTGGCGGTGGTAAAGATTACTCATAATAATTGCCTCAGTTCGCGCTTCATTATTAATAAATTTATCAGCATATTAATTGCAGTACAGTCAGCGAAGCCGAACCTAGAAGGAGGGGATTATTCGACTTTTACAGAGTAGTACATTCTCCCTATCACGTTTAAGGTGAAACCCGCCAAAGCTTAATTGATTTATCGCCGCTACCACTGATAAGAGTCTTGCCATCTTTGCTAAAAGCTAAAGCATAAATCCCGCCTGCATGACCATTCAGCTTATTAATTAATTTCGCTGTTTTCAAATCCCATAACTGAATTTCACGAGACAAACCGCCGGTAGCAACAGTCTTACCATCTGGACTGATCACAACTGTATCAACGCTACCAATACCAACAGTAAAGTTGTGAATTAATTTTCCTGTTTTCAAATTCCATACTTTAACGTTTTTGCCATCAGTTTCTTGAAGTGACTGATGAGTGTCATCGTAACCACCGTTAATCAAAGTTTGCCCATCAGGACTGATGGCGAGAGACACAACACCAGATGCCCTTTGATACTCATATATAGGATTTACTGGTCGAGGTGGAATCAAGGTTCGCAGTAGTTTTCCTGTGCTGAGGTTCCATGACTGAATTCTGCCATCTTCTAAACCACCACTAAACAGGGTTTTACTATCGGGACTAATAACAAGGGCTTTGGAAATTTTTCCAGGTTTTAAGTTACGAATTAATTGCCCACTCTTCAAGTTCCATAATTTAATTGTCTTGTCAAAACTGGTAGAGGCTAAAGTTTTTCCATCCGGGCTGATAGCAACCGATGTTACCTGATTTGTATGTCCAGTGAGGGTGCGGAGTAATTTTCCGGTTTTCGGGTTCCACAGTTTGATTGTCTTGTCAGAACTACTACTAGCTAATGTTTGCCCATCTGGGGTAATAGCGATAGATATCACTCTTTCTGAATGTCCCTTCAAAGTGGCGAGTAAAACTCCTGTTTTTGGGTTCCACAGCTTGATTGTGTTGTCATCACCACTACTGGCTAAAATCTGTCCATCAGCGCTGAGGGCGATGGTGCGAATTGGTGCTGTATGCCCAGATAGGGTCAGGATTACCTGACCTACTTGTTGAGTGTTAGGGGTAGGTTGAGCTGTTGCTGGTGTTAAATTAATGACATTGACAAAGGCGGATAATGTCAAGGTTGCTGCTGTGATGGCTTTCCAGGTGATGATTTGCAGTGTCATTTGTGCTTGGTAGATTAATTTGTCTAGTATATATAGCGTTTCCCACTCGTGTGGAATACAGTTTTTTGTAAGGGCACAACAATGTTGTACCTTGACTGCACGTTTTATCTACTTATAGGCTTCATCAAACTACTGGCAAAAATCGGAAAAGTAGGAAGGAAAGCAGAGGGGCAGAGAGAGGAGCAGGGGCGCAGAGGAGATGGGGTACTTAACGTTTCATAAGCCAAGGCAATGGATTGGTAATCATGTTGACTAAGCTGCCAAGAATTTGGTTATAAGTCTTATAAAGTTCTCGACCTGTCTCAACATCTAAGTAATCACATTTAACAGCAACTCTATCCATGTTTGAGTTTCTGCTGATTCTGCTGTCAGATAACTAATTATTTGTCGTCTTAACAAAATAATCTCGCCTAAGAATTAAAGGCTGTAATCCCTTATATACATGGATTACAGCCTTTTTGACTGGCATTTAACACTCGGATTATTTCCATTAATTAAATGTCGCTTCTTTAAAAAATAACATTTTAACTGTTGTTTTTTAAAAATTTCCCATTCCAAAATTTGTTCTTTTAGATAACAAAATAACTATCACTTTTTAGAAGCAAGCCATTTGTCAAAAATTAAATGTCGCTTTTTGGAACAAAGCAGTATTATATTTATTGAGCAATAGTAAATAATTACTATTTAATACATGGTTTTACTGAAGCCTCGTTCTCTCTAGTTGTAAGATCAGCGCTCGTGTGGCTTTAGCGTTCAGCTTGCCCACTTCGTAGCTTTACAGCAGGTTAGATAATATCACATAGCCGGCTTAGGGTGTGAACTTTGCTTTTTGTCAGAAGTAGCTTCAAGTATTTCCAAATCAAAGATTTCAAGGATTCCAAGCGGTGGAGTTTCTTTATGAGTGAAACGCTAAACTCCGATGAGGTTAATGCATCTTTAGCTTTTGGCAGATCGAATGATGTTGATGAAATTTTGGAGAGTGAGGAGACAACAGCGACATTAATTTGTTAATGATGACATTAATCAGTTAACGACGACAAATAAAGTGTTAATCGACAACAAAACCAATCGGGATGACTGGATTCGAACCAGCGGCCCCTTCGTCCCGAACGAAGTGCGCTACCAAGCTGCGCTACATCCCGTCATAAAAACGCGACTATGAACCCAAGATATCACAACCAGCGATAAATAACAAAATTACATCTATATATAATAGATTACATTTCTCAGGGCTTTGGTTGCTACGATTAGATTTGTATAACTTAAGTAAGAAAAACGGATTGTGGCTGTTAAACCAGACTGGTTGCGGGTAAAAGCGCCTCAATGGGAGCGCGTCGGTAATGTTAAAGAAATTTTGCGAGATTTAGCGCTCAATACGGTTTGTGAGGAAGCGTCCTGTCCGAATATTGGTGAGTGCTTCCAAGCTGGTACTGCTACCTTTTTGATTATGGGGCCAGCTTGTACACGCGCCTGCCCCTACTGCGATATAGATTTTGAAAAAAAGCCTAAACCCCTAGACCCTACTGAACCAGCAAGGTTAGCAGAAGCTGTTCGCCGCATGAAACTCAATCATGTGGTAATTACTTCTGTAAATCGAGACGACTTACCTGATGGTGGCGCGTCTCAGTTTGTGGAGTGTATTACAGCAATTCGCACTGTCTCGCCCCATACTACAATTGAAGTGCTAATTCCTGATCTGTGCGGCAATTGGAATGCTCTGGAGATCATTACCAACGCTGCACCAGAAGTGCTAAATCACAATACAGAAACTGTTCCACGCTTGTATCGCCGTGTGCGTCCCCAAGGTAATTATGAGCGCACAATGGAATTACTTTTGCGATCGCGCCAAATTGCTCCTTGGATATACACCAAATCCGGTATCATGGTTGGACTTGGTGAAACCGATCAAGAAATCCGTCAAGTCATGCAAGACTTGCGAGCAGTAGATTGCGATATTTTGACAATTGGGCAATATCTTCAACCCAGTCAAAAACATTTGAAAGTAGATAATTTTATTCACCCAGAACAATTTGCCGCTTGGAAAGCATTCGCCGAAGAATTGGGATTCCTGCAAGTTGTTTCCTCACCCTTGACAAGAAGCTCATATCATGCAGAACAAGTCAGAGAATTAATGGAACATTACCCCCGCAGTCGAGGTTAGGAAGACAAGGGAGAATAATGACCAAAAACCAATGGCTAATCCACAATCCATAATCCACAATCCACAAACCGTAGCCATTTTGGGCAGGGGTGCTTGGGGTACATCTCTGGCAAATCTGGCAGCAGTTAACGGTCATAGGGTGCGCGTGTGGTCGCGTCAGGGGCCAGAAACTCTCAAAGAGGTGCTACAAGATGCCCAAATTATCTTGTCTGCCATCTCAATGAAAGGTGTGAGAGATGTTGCTACTCAAGTACAGTCTTTCTCCCTTTCTCCAGAAACAATTTTTGTGACGGCAACAAAAGGTTTAGAGCCAGAAACTACCTGCACGCCGTCACAAATTTGGCAAATAGCATTTCCTAACCATGGAGTAGTTGTCTTATCTGGGCCTAATTTATCTCAAGAAATTCAACAGTCATTGCCAGCCGCAACGGTAGTAGCCAGTAGCATCACCACTGCTGCTGAAGTAGTGCAGCTGGTGTTTTCTTCTACTCGATTTCGGGTATATACCAATCCCGATCCTGTGGGAGTGGAACTGGGAGGAACGCTGAAGAATGTCATTGCGATCGCAGCCGGTGTTTGTGATGGTTTACATCTAGGAACGAATGCCAAAGCCGCTTTAGTTACCCGCGGGCTGACAGAAATAATTCGCATTGGTAGCTTTTGGGGTGCGAAGACAGAAACATTTTATGGTTTATCAGGTTTAGGGGATTTGCTAGCAACCTGCAATAGCCCTTTAAGCCGAAATTATCAAGTTGGTTACCAACTAGCTGCTGGCAAAACACTTTTAGAAATTCTGGCGAATTTACAAGGAACTGCTGAAGGAGTCAATACTTGTCAGGTTTTGGTGCAACGAGCCAGGCTGCAAAATATTCCTGTGCCAATTACCGAGCAAGTTTACCGCTTACTTCAAGGCGAACTCACACCTCAACAAGCCCTTGATGAACTGATGCTGCGAGACATCAAGCCAGAATACAACTATTGAAATAATCACTACTTTGCGGATGGAGATTGGAAACAGATGGCTGAATTCTTTCCAATCTCCACATTTTTTGAAATTTAAGTACTAATTCAGGACTTACGCACTCAGATCCCCCAACCCCCTTAAAAAGGGGAGCCACCGCGCCCTTGCGGGTTCCCCGACTCCCTCAGTGGCGTAGCTTTAGACTTTCCCCCTTTTGAAGGGGGGCTAGGGGGGATCAAGTTTTCAGGCTTCAGTGCGTAAGTCCTATAATTTTGGGAATCTTAAACCGCAATTGCTTAGTATTTGCACTTAAGCATTACTACTAACGTACTGCCGATGACAATTACTTATACCTCTTACCAAATATTCCTTAGAGGGAAATTAGTAAATTGTCAGGATACTACCTTTATAGCCATGTAGATATGACTATGCTGATTACGAACATGGTTTTCACCGAAATATGTTTATAGAATGTTACTTTTATAACTGCCAAAAGCTATCGAAATTGAAATGTTAATGAGGTAGTTGATAACCTAAAAGCTAGCTGTAGAGATGAATAGCTATTGGTTCAGTCAGAGAACTACAGCAGCAAGCTATTTCGGTAGTTATGTTTAAAAAATAACTATTACAGCTTTTTTTCCTTTTTTTCAAAAAAAACTGTAATCAAATCTTAAACCGTGTTAGTTCATCTTGAATCACGGGAACAATAGCAATAGTTAAATAGCTGACCTTAATCTTAGCTGACCGTAATCTATTGTTACCTGGAGCCATTGAGACGATCTTTATGCCAGCAACATCTTTTTACGCAGATGCCCCTTACAACGCCCAAAAACCCCACCAGGCATTAGACCGAGATCTTACGGTTGACGATAGTGACTTGGCTGTAGATGATCTACAGGATTTGGAATTGACTGCTGTTGACCCTGCTCATTTTGCTGCTAACACCAACCGTCGCAGTACAGACCTAGTACGTTTGTATCTTCAAGAAATTGGTCGGGTTCGATTGTTAGGGCGGGATGAAGAAGTTTCAGAAGCTCAAAAAGTCCAGCGTTACTTGCGGATGCGGATAGTTCTTGCTAACGCCGCCAAGCATGGGGATGCAGTAATTTCGCCTTATTTGCGGTTAATTGAAGTTCAGGAGCGTCTGGCCTCCGAACTGGGACACCGACCATCTTTGGAAAGATGGGCTGCTACTGCTGGTGTCAACGTGTCAGACCTGAAGCCAATTTTGGGAGATGGCAAGCGTCGCTGGGCAGAAATTGCCAAGATGACGGTAGAAGAACTGGAGCAAATTCAGTCCCAAGGACTCCAAGCGAAAGAACACATGATTAAGGCGAATCTTCGCTTAGTGGTGTCTGTTGCTAAGAAGTATCAAAATCGTGGTTTAGAATTGTTGGATTTAGTCCAAGAAGGCACGCTAGGCTTAGAGCGAGCTGTAGAAAAATTTGACCCCACCAAGGGTTATCGCTTTAGTACTTATGCTTACTGGTGGATTCGTCAGGGAATTACAAGAGCGATCGCAACTTCTAGCCGCACAATTCGCCTCCCTGTTCACATCACGGAAAAGCTGAACAAAATTAAAAAAGCCCAACGTAAAATAGCTCAAGAAAAAGGCCGCACCCCCACCTTAGAAGATTTGGCAGTTGAGCTAGAAATGACACCTACTCAGGTACGGGAAGTTTTATTACGTGTGCCACGTTCCGTTTCTTTAGAAACAAAAGTAGGAAAAGATAAAGATACAGAGCTAGGGGAATTACTGGAAACCGACAGTGTAACCCCAGAAGAAATGTTAATGCGAGAATCTTTGCAAAGAGACTTGCAACATTTGTTGGCTGATTTAACTAGCCGCGAGCGTGATGTAATTTTGATGCGGTTCGGTTTAGCAGATGGCCATCCTTACTCCTTAGCGGAAATTGGACGTGCTCTCGATTTATCTAGAGAACGTGTACGACAAATTGAATCTAAGGCTTTACAAAAACTACGCCAACCTAAGCGCCGTAACCTAATCCGCGATTACTTGGAGTCTCTTAGTTAATCAATAGTCAGCGGTCAATGGTCAATAGCGAACTGAACAATATCCAAACTATGGATTGTTGACTCTGGACTATTTATTAAGTAGCAGACGAGTACTCCTACACAAAATTTAGAATTCAAAATTAAAAAAGCCTATCTAAAAAGCTTTTCAATGATTTTGAATAGTTACTCTATCGACACTGTGTTTTACTGACTTGATCCCCGTTGCCAAAATTTTTCTAGTTATGGCAAATTATTATCACTTAAGCGAGATTGAGTTTTGTTAACTCTGTTCTGAGGATATGTTTCTGGCGGGGATCACCTATTATTTTTCAGCCCATCAAGATTTGATTAAATATTCTTCAATCTTTAGCAAACTTTCTCAATAAGTGATAGTTGTTGCAAATTCCTTGGAATATTTGTTATATTCTCAATTATTAGGCTTTGTTGAGAAAAACTAGTATGACTGTCTACACAACTACTTCACTCAAAGCAGAGCTAAACGACCGAGGTTGGCGTTTAACTCCCCAAAGAGAAACAATTCTACACATTTTTCAAGAACTTCCGCAAGGTGAACACCTCAGTGCAGAGGATCTTTACCATCGCCTAGAAACTGATGGGGAAGGAATAAGTCTGTCAACTATCTATCGAACTTTGAAGTTGATGGCTAGAATGGGAATTTTGCGGGAACTAGAATTGGGGGAAGGGCATAAACATTACGAACTTAACCAGCCCTACCCCCATCACCACCATCACCTGATCTGTGTCAGATGCAACAATACAATTGAGTTTAAAAACGACTCAATTTTAAAAATTGGTGCTAAAACTGCCCAAAAAGAAGGTTTTCATCTCCTTGACTGTCAGTTGACAATCCATGCAGTCTGTCCCAAGTGCCAAAGGGCACTTATGCCACTGTAGTACCTGAATGGGATAACAAGGCGGAGTCTCAAATTAACCAATAAGTGAAATTTTGAGCAATTTTTCATTCGCTGTTATCGGAGGTAAGCAACCAGTTGGGGAATCATACTCAAAGACCTAAGCGGATGCTAAAAGCGTCCGCTTCTTACGTCTTTAAGACTGATACCGTAAAATTCTTGGGCTTGCTTAATTGCTTTTCTAGTGTCCTCTGCCATTACGCCGTTCAGTTGACCTTTGTAAAAGCCTTTCTCTTGTAGTCGTCTTTGGATTTCCAAAACACTGAACTCGCTCTTGGAAGTAGGATTAACTAAGCTATATAACTTAGCTCGAGTAGTTGGGCCAGCAACACCACTTGACGCTAAATAATTAGCAGCCTGAAATCGCCGTACAGCATCTGCGGTATATGGGCCAAAGTAGCCATTTGGTTCTCCCTGTAAATATCCTGCCTTGATCAACTGCTCTTGCAAAATACGAACCGCTTCACCGCGATCGCCTCGGCGGAGTTTGTCTCTTTCCACAACTGGTTTAGGAGCATCTTCTCCACTACCAACTCCAACTGGTGGCAATTTACCTAGTGTCACAGGGCCAACAATACCATCAGGCGCTAATTTGTAAGCTGTTTGGAATCGTTTGACAGCTTCTTCTGTAATTGGGCCAAATATCCCTGTTGCATTACCGTAATAAAAGCCAGCAACTCGCAACCTTTCTTGCAAAACTCTGACTTCTTCGCCTTCATCACCTCTGCTAATAAAATTAGAATTGTTTCGCTTGTTAGTTACTGAAGTCGGTACACTAGTTCTTCTAGCTGATGTACTCGTAGCAATAATTTTTCTAGCTGGTGTACTTACAGCATTAGTCTTTCTTGCTGATGTACTCGCAGCATTAGTTCTAGTGGCTGAGTTACTTACAGTAATTGGTTCTTTCACCTGTGTACTTGTATTGAAGGCCGTTGTGGTAAAAGCAGTTGTACTAGCAGATGCGGTACGCCAATTATCTAATTTTTGGATAGTTGTAGCTCCGACAATGCCATCCACTGGTAAACCTGCTGCTTGTTGGAAGCGGCGGACAGCATCTTCTGTGGGAAAATCATATATCTGTGTAATGGGAGCTTGGTAATAGCCTATTTTTTTCAGTTGTTGTTGTAGATTCCTGACAGATGGGCCTTGATCGCCTCGTTCCAATGCCATGACGCTACTGACTGCACTCAGAATAGACAGCATGAGGGCAAGAGGTAGCATATACTTCCAAGCCCTGCTAGAAAGTCTTTTCCAGTCAGGTGTTGCTGTTTTGTTTAACAAATAGCTTAAAGAAACCAATTCGCTGGGTTGGTTATCTTCGTATGCAAAAGCTAGGTGCAAATACGCGAGGTTGTCCATATTCGTTGCCTACACCACTTATTGTTCTTCGATTACTGCTTCAGCTTGATGTACTAAGTTTCTTAAAGTTTCCAATACCCTTATATTTACATCCTGCCATAAACCGCGCTTGTGTGCCTCTAGTAATCTTTCAGCAATATCACGTAACGCCCATGGATTTTTTTCTTGAATAAATTCAGAAACCCCAGGATCAAGTAAATAAGATTGTACAATTCCCTGATACATATAATCTTCAACACATTGAGTTGTAACATCATAAGCGAATAAAAAATCTACCGTCGTCGCCATTTCAAATGCTCCTTTGTAACCGTGGCGCATGGCTCCCGCAATCCATTTCGGATTTACAACACGAGAACGATATACCCGTGCGATTTCTTCTCTGAGTTGGCGCACACGTGGTTGAGCAGGAATAGAATTATCACCAAAATAAGTTTGGGGATTCTTTCCTTGAAGAGAACGCACTGCGGCTGTTAAACCACCTTGAAATTGGTAATAGTCATCAGAATCGAGCAAGTCGTGTTCGCGGTTGTCTTGGTTGTGCAGCACAACTTGTGTCTGCACTAAGCGTTGCTCAAAGGCTTCAGGCGCAGCAATTCCCACTAAACCGCCTTGGTCTTGGGAAGAACTAGCCTTAGTGTAGGCGTAACAACTCCAGTTTATATAAGCACGAGCTAAATCTTCGTCATTTGTCCAATTTTGTGACTCAATTAAGCCTTGGAGTCCAGCACCGTAAGCACCTGGTTTAGAACCAAAGATGCGGTAACGCGATCGCACCAGCGCCTCCTCGGAAGCTAAACCTTGTGCAGTCCAAAAATCAGTATCTTGGTAGACTTGCGCTGCTAGCGGGTTTTGCTCTGGCGGTTCATCCAAAGCCGCTACTGCTTGTACCGCTGCATCGAATAAATCTATTAAGTTGGGGAAAGCATCCCGAAAGAATCCAGAAATCCGCAAAGTTACATCGACGCGGGGCCGTCCCAAAATTGAAAGTGGCAAAATTTCAAAATCTACTACACGCCGTGCTGCACCATCCCACACAGGTTGCACGCCCAATAATGCCAACGCTTCGGCGATATCATCACCTCCAGTTCGCATGGTAGCTGTTCCCCATACTGATAATGCTAGGGTTTTTGGATACTCACCATTTTCCTGTGTATAACATTCAATTAAGTTTTCTGCGGCTTTCCTGCCAATATCCCAAGCTGTTTCTGTAGGTAGGGCACGAATATCAACTGAGTAAAAGTTTCTACCTGTAGGTAAGACTTCCGGTCGTCCGCGGGTGGGTGCGCCAGATGGGGCACTCTGGATATACCTACCATCGAGTCCGCGTAACAGATTAGTGATTTCTAGGTGGGTTTGTTGTAATGCTGGCACGAGTTTCGTACTGATCCAATGGAGAACCTTAAGGACTGGGGACTGGGCACTAGGGACTAGGGAGGAGGTTATTAGTTCTTCGACTAGTAAGGCTGCGTGTTCTTCTAGGGCTTCAACAACATCGCCGATAGTGTGACACGATATCTGAGTTTTATCAGCAACAAGCTTGCGCTCGAAGGCTGATAGTTGAGTGCTGAAATCTGCTGTTAGGGGATCGAAATCAAGACCCCACTCTTGAGCTAAGGCACGGGTAATACCTAACGAATGTCGATTGGGTATCCGGGCGATCGCTACTATCAAATCTCGCAACTGTCTGCCTTGAGGACATTGGCCAAAAATGTGCAATCCATCTCGGATTTGGGCTTCTTTTAATTCACAAAGATAGCCATTTATAGAATTCAAAATTAACAATTCAAAATTTATAATATCTTGTTCATTGTTAATTCCTAAATCTAGATGTAAATTTTCTTGAATAATTAGCTCGCGTATGCGATCGCGGATCATCGGCAACCGCACTGGATCTAAACTTTCAGCCTCATAATACTCATCAATTAAATTCTCTAACTGTTGCAAAGAACCATAAAGTTCTGCACGAGTCATTGGGGGCGTCAAGTGGTCGATAATCACTGCTTGAGTACGGCGTTTAGCTTGTGAACCCTCACCAGGATCGTTAACAATAAACGGGTAAAGGTGAGGAAGTGGGCCTAAAGCAACTTCTGGATAACAATTACTAGATAAAGCCAGACTTTTACCGGGTAACCATTCTAAATTGCCATGTTTCCCGACATGAACAACAGCATCCGCACCAAAACATTCTCTAACCCAATAATAAAAAGCTAAATAAGCATGAGTTGGCTCTAAATCAGGAGCATGATAATTCAAACTAGGGTCAATATCATAGCCGCGTGCTGGCTGAATTCCCACAAAAATGTTACCAAGTTGAATACCGGGAATCGGGATTGGGCATTGGGTATTGGGGAAGTTTTTCTCCCCTGCTCTCCGAAGTTGCTCCACTTGGGGAGCCACCCCCGTGGGCGGGTTCCCCGACTTGAGGGGAGTGGCGTGAAACCCCTGCGTACCCGTCACTCTCTCCTGCTCCCTGCTCCCCTGCTCAAAATTTCCCCACCGTTCACAAATAGCTTGCTGTACAACTTGTGGCAAAGCAGCGAAATAATCTTGATATTCTGCCAAAGAAAGACTTTGCTTGACTGGTCGCCAATCCCTACCTTCTGGATCATTAGTTACACCAGCAGTAAGAAGTTGAATTAACTCATCACTATTGGCGGGTAAATTGTCTAGTTGATAGCCAGCCAACTGTAAAGCTTGGAGAATTTCCACGCAACTAGCTGGTGTATCTAATCCCACACCATTAGCGAGGCGTCCATCACGGTTAGGGTAGTTTGCCACAATCAAAGCAATTTTCCGTTCTTGGGGAGGCTTACAACTCAGGCGCACCCAATTAGCTGCTAGTTGAGATACAAATTCAATGCGATCGCTTACAGGCTCATAAACTACCACATCTGTTTCTAAATCCGAATTTCGACTTTGCACTGTCTTAAAAGACACAGCGCGACTAATAATCCGCCCATCTACCTCTGGTAGCGCCACATTCATCGCTATATCGCGGGGAGAAAGCCCCGACAGTTGTGACTCCCATTGCTCAATCGGCCCGCCACTGAGAATCACCTGTAAGACTGGCACATCCAATTTTTCCCACAGCTTGATTTCGGGTGTTTCTGTTTCCAACCGCGCCAGAGAAAAACTTGTTGTGTTGAGCAGTAGTGCGATTGGTTCGGATTCTTTGGGCTGAAACAATTCGCTCAACTCAGCTTGGACATCAGGTTCGCGCAATGAAGTCACAAACACTGGCACAGGTTGTAAATTTTTCTGTGCCAAAGCTTCACATAAAGTATCAATTACCTTAGTATTTCCTGCTAGATAATGGGCGCGGTAAAATAAAATACCGACTTTGGGCATGGGGCATTGAGGAAGTTCTTTCCTAGTCCCCCGTACCCACTCATACAAACCGACACGGGGAATTAATTGGGGTGGTGGAGGATTAAATGTAGTTGATAGGCAAGTATCAGCAATCAACTTGAGTGCGTTAACAACATTCTCTACACCACCTTGGCTAAAGTATTGCCATACTTGGTTAACAATATCCAAAGGCACGGTAGACTGGGAAATTAAGTCGGGATCAAAAGCATCGTCCCCTGGCATTACAATGAGGGTTATACCATTACGTTGAACAATTTCCTGTAAAACTTCTAAACCGTAAGCCCAATAGGAACGTCCCCCTAACAGGCGCAAAATAACTACCTCGGCAAGTTCTAATACTTGCTCTCCATAAGTATCTATACTTAGTTGTTGCTGTAACTGTAACAAGTTGGCAACTCTTAATGCAGGGAATGTAGCGGGTAATTTAGGTACGGCAGCCGCTAGGGTTTGAATGTCGGTATCAGCAGCCGTAATAAATACAAACGGAGCTGGAGTTTGTTCTAAAAAAATCAAACCTTCTGACTGATTCCATCCTCCGGATGTGGCGCTTACACGATGCATAATTCTGTATTACCGTCTTAAACTGTTGATTAGAACACAATAAAAACCTTTTAGCGCAGCAGCTAGCCCCTCACCAGACTTTTGAAAATGCTTAGTTCTTCTGATTTGAGCTTTTCCCGAACCCTACCTTTAGATCTATTTAATGAGCTTGGAGAATTGTTGCAACAACAGATGGCTCAAGCAGTGGGAAATGGCGCTTTGGTACTAACAGAAGCTGTACTGGCAAGAATTCGTATACCTGTTGAATGGCAGAAGCAAAGGTTTACATTGCTAGTTTCTGAGCAGTTTAGTGCGCTCTTGGTAGGGAAACCAGAGGAGAGCGGAGAATTTACTTCATTGATTCAAGACTCAGCACACAGAGATGAGGAATCAAGAATAACTGCTATTTTGACATTTAATTCAGAGGCGATCGCCTCCTTTCTCTCGACATTGAGAGAATTGTTTAGGCGTGATTCATATACTCACCATAATCTGGAACGCTATAGTCAAATTTTGGGTACTAATGATGCCACGCTCCAAAGTCAATTCACACTCTTGCTATTAGAATATCTCCTACCGCACGTAAACCACGGGGAAAGTATAACACCAACTTCCAACTCTCCTAATGTTTATGTCTGTCAGGCAGTGGAAGATGCCCTACAAAAACAGATTGCCCAAGAGCGGTTGTTAAATCAAGTGACAAGCCAAATCCGTAAAAGCCTAGATTTGTCGGTAATTATGGCGACGGCAGTTACACAAGTGCGTGAGTTTTTAGAATTAGACAGATTAGTAATATATAAATTTGAGGGTACTAGAGGCAAAACTCAACACCAGTTTGATACTGCTACCCTCAATGGCAACAATCCCCGCACGAGGCTGGATTCCCAATGGGTAGAATCCGCGCCAGCATCTACATCACTCAATGGACAGCACTCACCCCCTCTCTCACTCAACCCCCAACCCCCACAACGAGACTACCAACATGGGGGTTGTATTGTATACGAAGCCAGGGCTACAGATGACATTCCGTCAGTTCTAAATTACAAGGAAGAAATTTGCTTTGTACGCACTTCTCCATGTTGGGAGAAGTATCGTCAAGGTTTTACCTTAGCTGTGGATGATGTCGAAAAAACTTATGCTCTAGAAGAGTGTTTGTTAAATTTTTTAAGAGAAGCCCAAGTCAAAGCAAAGTTGGCTGCGCCAATTATGTTTGAGGAGAAACTTTGGGGGCTGCTGATTGCTCATCAGTGCAATGGATCACGCCAATGGACTGAGAGTGACAAAAATTTGTTAACTTATATTGCGGAACAATTAGCGATCGCCATTCATCAAGCTGAGTTGATGCGATCGCTGACACAAGAAAAACACACCCTAGAACAAAGAGTTGTAGAACGTACAGTCGCACTGCGCGATGCCCTACTTGCTGCCGAAGCTGCTAGCCGCCTCAGAAATGAATTTTTGGCTACCATCAGCCATGAATTGCTCACTCCTTTAACTTATGTCATTGGAATGTCTTCTACACTGTTACGCTGGCCTTTAGGTGAGTTGAGCCAGCGACAACGGGATTATCTCCAAACCATTCATGACAGCGGAGAACATTTATTAGAAATGATTAATGACATCCTTGATTTATCTCAAATCGAGGCTGGTAAGACAGTTTTAAATATTTCCGAATTTTCTTTGGTGAATGTAGCAGAAACTGCTATTACCTCACTAGGAGAAAAAGCCACCAACGAACAAATCAATCTCAAACTCGATCTGCAAATCGATCCAAGACGCGATCGCTTCACTGCCGATGCGGTACGAGTAGAACAAATTCTCTCGAATTTATTAACTAATGCTGTTAAATTCACGCCTGAAGGTGGCAGCGTCACCTTACGCCTTTGGGTAGAAGACAACACAGCTATCTTTCAAATAGAAGATACTGGCATAGGTATTCCCGAAGAGCAATTGCCACTACTGTTCGAGAAATTTCAGCAACTCGATACACCCTATCGCCGCCGCTACGAAGGCACTGGGCTTGGTTTAGCTTTAACTAAACAACTTGTGGAACTCCATCGTGGTCGAATCGAAGTTGAATCCACTGTAGGAATTGGCTCAATTTTTACCGTATGGATACCAGCCCAGCCAATGAAAGTGTTGAAATGATGAGTGAGATGGGCATTGGGCATTGAGCATTGGGCATTGGGTGAAGAGGACAAGGAGCATGGGGGACGGGGAGACAAGGAGCAAGAGTTATTCATAGTTCTTTCCCCTTGTCCCCTTGTCCCCTTGTCTCCCCTGCTCCCTGCCCCCTGCTCCCCTGCTTTCTCCCAGTCCCTAGTCTCCAGGCCCTGACTCATGAATTATGACGATTTAATTTCAAGCTTAAAAAACGGACTGATTGTGTCCTGTCAAGCACCTATTGATTCGCCATTGCACGAACCAATAGTAATTGCAGCAATGGCACAAGCTGCTGTGAATAATGGTGCAGTTGGTGTGCGTATCGACACTCCCAATCATATCAGTACCGTGCGTGCAAAAGTGAAAGTGCCGATTATTGGGCTATGGAAACAAGTAATAGCTGGCTCTGATGTATACATAACACCACAGTCTCATCATGCGGCTGCTGTGGCGCAAGCCGGAGCCGATATTATAGCCATAGATGCAACTCTGAGAAACCGCCCTGGTGATGAAACAATAGCGGAAATTATTGCCCGAATTCATCAAGAATTTAATAAACCAGTGATGGCAGATGTAGATACAATTGAGGCGGCAAAAGCAGCTGTAAATGCTGGAGCAGATATGGTGGGAACAACTCTTTTTGGTTATACTGTCTCAACTAAGCATCTTTCTCCTCCTGGTTGGGAACTTCTGAGTCAAATTGTAGAACAGCTAGATATTCCCACTATTTGTGAAGGTGGTATTTCCTCACCCCAAATGGCTCGCAAAGCCTTAGATTTAGGAGCTAATGCTGTTGTAGTTGGCACTGCTATTACTGGTATTGATTTCCAAGTAAAAGCATATCAATCAGTGCTAAATTCTCAAAAATAGGTATTAAATGAAATACTCATAAACAGAATTTATCTGAAAAGAAATAATTACTGACATTTTGTTTTTTATTAATAGATAATTTATGTTGAATGTGCTTAGATGTAAATAATTAAATCTACATATAATAATATTCAATAAAATTTAACGTTTAATTAGGTTGAGCTACTTACCTGATTTTTGTGTACTTAAGTGGTCATGAAATTAGTATGAAAATCCTTGTACTCAATGCTGGATCTAGTAGTCAAAAAAGTTGTTTGTATGAGATACCAGATGATGGTCTCCCAGAAAAAGCACCCCAGCCGCTTTGGGAAGGGAAAGTAAACTGGACTCAAGACCGAGGTGTGGCAGAAATTCAGGTCAAAACTGCTACAGGTGAAGTGCTGCAAGAATCAATCTATGCTGACTCCCGACGCGCCCACGTCGCCTATATGCTTTATACTCTGACTCGTGGAGCCACTAAGGTGATTAGTCATCTGTCAGAAATCGATGTGGTAGGTCATCGTGTAGTACATGGTGGGCAGGACTATCGCCATAGTGTGGTAATTACTGAGGAAGTCAAACAAGCGATCACCCAACTTGCTACCTTAGCTCCAGCACATAATCCAGCCGCTTTGGAAGGAATAGAAGCGATTGAACAAAGCTTGGGTGCAGTCAAACAAGTAGCAGTATTTGATACAGGATTTCATGCTAGTTTACCTGATGCGGCGGCAATTTATCCTGGCCCCTATGAGTGGGTAGAGCAAGGTATCCGTCGTTATGGTTTTCATGGCATTAGTCATCAATACTGTTCTCAACGTGCAGCTAAGATTCTTGGGCAAGATTTAGCATCCTTGCGGTTGATCACCTGCCATTTGGGTAACGGCTGCTCTTTGGCAGCAATTAAAAATGGTCGTAGCATTGATACGACTATGGGCTTCACACCCTTGGACGGACTCATGATGGGCAGTCGTTGTGGTTCGATTGATCCGGGGATTCTGATTTACCTTTTACGGCAATCTAATTACTCAGCCGAAAGCTTGGACTATGTTCTTAATAAAGCTTCAGGCTTACGTGGAATTTCTGGCATATCCAGCGATTTGCCGCAAGTCATAGAGGCGATCGCCCAAGGTAACTACCGCGCTCAACTCGCTTGGGATATCTACATACATCGCTTGCGGTCTGGTATTGGTTCTATGCTTGCCAGTTTGGGAGGATTAGATGCCTTGATATTCACCGCAGGTATAGGTGAAAAATCTCCAGGAATTCGCCAAGCTGCTTCAGAAGGTTTTACGTTTTTAGGGCTGAAAATAGACCCAGAGAAAAATCAACGCAACCCCGTTGATGAAGATATTGCCACCCCTGATTCAGCAGTTCGAGTATTAGTGATTCATACTCAAGAAGATTGGGCGATCGCTCAACAATGTTGGCAATTATTGAAAAAGTAAACATCTACATTTTATTGCGCTGCTGGCATTAAGTCTGCTGTTACTTTTAGAAAATTTGTGGCTACTATATACCTGTAATCCATAGCTAAAAAGGTAACTTAAGCAGAATGTCCGCCTTATCTCGTCAATCTGTTGGTGCATCTTTCGCAATCTGTTTGTGTATGCTAGGAGTCGGCTTGTTACAATATCCCCGACTGCAACAGCTTCTAAATAGTAAACAAGCTGCTTCTGTTGAAACTTTAGAGCGAGAAATTAAATTAGAAAAAAAACGTCTCAACTTACTTAATCAAATGCCCAGTTTTGGGTATGATAATTTGATTGCTGATTGGGTATATCTTAATTTTTTGCAATATTTTGGTGATGAAGAGGCTCGTGCCAAAACAGGTTACAGTCTAAGCCCAGAGTATTTTGAAGTTATACTTGGACGCGATCCACGATTTTTAGGCGCTTATTTAGGTATGTCTACTAGTACTTCTATGTATGCAGCTATGCCTGAAAAATCTATAGAGTTGATGGAGAAAAGTTTAAAATTTTTATCTCCTGAAGTCCCGAAAAAATCTTATTATGTTTGGCGTTATAAAGGCATAGATGAGTTACTCTTTTTAGGAGATTCTCAAGCCGCCAAGCAATCTTTTATAAGTGCTGCTAACTGGGCTAGTAACTATCCAGATGATGAAAGTAAAAATATAGTCCATATTTCCCAAAAAACTGTTAATTTTCTGGAGAGTAATCCTAATAGTAAAAATGCTCGAATTTCTAGCTGGGTAATGGTGTTAAATAACCAAGTCGATGAGAAAACTCGAAAAAGGGTAATTAGTGAAATAGAAGCTTTGGGAGGTAAAGTAATTACAACTCCTGAAGGCAATCACAGAGTTATATTACCTCCAAAAGATTGAGCGAGTAGATTATTTATTAATTATGCCCTATCAGCGATTATTGAGGTTAGTGTTATTTTTTGGTATCAAGGTAAATTAATCCACTCCCAATCTCTAGAATTAGACATTTATGATCCGGGACTACTTTACGGGGCGACAGTTTTTACTACACTGCGGGTTTATGATAACTCGCTCGATAGTATTTTAACTAACTGGCTATCACACTGCGATCGCTTGCGGTTCTCACTACAAACTTTTAATTGGCAGCAACCAGACTGGAACAGAGTGCGTCAAGGTGCAGAAATCCTTAAAGCACAGTTTCCTGTTCTGCGAATCACCATCTTTCCCGATGGACGCGAGTGGATTATTGGCAGATTCTTACCAGATGATCTGGCAGAAAACCAAAAAAATGGCGTTGTCGCTGCTGTTGCTAGTGGAGAATTTAATCGTAGTCTTCCCTCTCATAAAACAGGTAACTACCTGGGTGCTTGGATAGCAAAGAAGAGTACCCTACAGTTGAATGCCCAAGAAGCAATTTTAGTCGATAATGCAGGAAATTGGCTGGAAACAAGCACAGGTAACCTTTGGGGATGGCAGGATGGCTGTTGGTGGACACCGCCTCTAGCGGTGGGAATTTTGCCAGGAATCATGCGATCGCAGCTTGTCAAATGGTTGCAGCGCCAGCAACAGCAAGTAAAGGAGGAACCTTGGACACAAGAGTTAGTCAAGAAATTTGAAGCGATCGCCTACACTAACAGTGTGGTAGAAATTATCCCTATTCATACCGTTCAGCAGCCTTCAGGGCCGCTACAATATAATCCCTACCATCCTAGTTTTCATTTGCTAAGGAGTTTTTTTTAGCATGACAGCGACGCCCATTTAGTATACGTTAAGATAAGTTAACATAATTCTTAAAAAAGACCTCTCTTTTAGCGTGCGTCTTAACGCATACGGACAAAAAATACAGGAGGATAAACCTCGGTGAATAAAAGATGGAGAAATGCGGGGCTGTACGCGCTGCTTTTTATTGTTGTCATTGCCTTAGGGACAGCATTCTTTGACAAACAACCTCAAAGCAGAGAGCCATTGCGGTACAGTCAGTTTATTCAAGAAGTTGAAAAAGGCAGAATAGATAAAGTCAGTTTGAGCGCAGACCGTTCTACTGCTCTTGTAACGTCCAGAGACGGCAACAAGAAAGTAGTAACTTTAGTTAACGATCCAGACTTGATTAATACCCTTACCGCCAAAGGTGTTGATATTTCTGTGTTGCCACAAACCGATGAAGGATTTTGGTTTAAGGCACTCAGCAGCTTATTTTTCCCTGTATTACTTCTAGTTGGCTTATTCTTCTTGTTACGTCGTGCCCAAAGTGGCCCAGGCAGCCAAGCTATGAACTTTGGGAAATCTAAAGCCAGAGTTCAAATGGAGCCACAAACCCAGGTGACATTTGGTGATGTCGCTGGTATTGACCAAGCCAAACTAGAACTAAATGAAGTTGTAGACTTTCTCAAAAACGCCGATCGCTTTACCGCAGTTGGTGCAAAGATTCCTAAAGGCGTGCTGTTAGTTGGCCCTCCTGGTACAGGTAAAACCTTGCTAGCTCGTGCTGTAGCAGGCGAAGCAGGCGTACCTTTCTTCTCCATCTCTGGCTCTGAGTTTGTCGAAATGTTCGTGGGTGTGGGTGCTTCCCGCGTCCGTGACTTGTTCGAGCAAGCCAAGTCTAATGCCCCCTGTATCGTCTTCATTGATGAAATTGACGCTGTAGGTCGTCAACGGGGCGCAGGTTTAGGTGGTGGTAATGATGAGCGCGAACAAACCCTCAACCAGCTGCTCACAGAAATGGACGGCTTTGAAGGCAACACCGGCATTATTATTATTGCTGCAACCAACCGTCCTGATGTACTAGATGCAGCACTGTTGCGTCCCGGTCGCTTTGACCGTCAAGTTGTCGTAGACCGTCCCGACTATGCCGGACGCAGTGAAATTCTCAAGGTTCATGCCCGTGGTAAGACCTTGGCAAAAGATGTGGACTTAGATAAAATCGCCCGTCGTACCCCTGGATTCACTGGTGCGGATTTATCTAACCTACTGAATGAAGCGGCAATTCTAGCTGCACGGCGCAACTTGACCGAAATTTCGATGGACGAAATCAACGATGCCATCGATCGCGTGTTAGCTGGCCCAGAAAAGAAAGACCGGGTAATGAGCGAAAAGCGCAAAACCTTGGTCGCATATCATGAAGCTGGTCACGCCTTAGTTGGTGCTTTGATGCCCGACTATGACCCAGTGCAAAAGATTAGCATCATTCCTCGCGGTCGCGCTGGCGGTTTAACTTGGTTTACTCCTAGCGAAGACCGGATGGATACTGGCTTGTACAGCCGTGCTTATCTGGAGAATCAGATGGCAGTGGCTTTGGGCGGTCGGATTGCTGAAGAATTAATCTTTGGTGAAGAAGAAGTTACTACTGGTGCTTCTAACGACCTACAACAAGTTGCAAGAGTTGCCCGTCAGATGATTACACGCTTTGGAATGAGCGATCGCTTAGGGCCTGTTGCCCTTGGTCGTCAGCAAGGCAATATGTTCCTTGGTCGGGATATTATGTCAGAGCGTGATTTTTCTGAAGAAACCGCTGCGGCAATTGATGAAGAAGTCCGCAAACTGGTGGATGTAGCTTATACTCGCGCCAAAGAAGTGTTGATGAATAACCGTCACATCTTGGATCAAATCGCGCAAATGCTGGTTGATAAGGAAACAGTAGATGCCGATGAGTTGCAAGATATTCTGGCAAATAACGATGTGAAAACTGCTGCTTTCGCATAAGCGATTTCTGCTAAGATTTAAAATCTAAAATCGGGTAATCTTGGAAATTTCTGGGATTACCCTGTTTTTTATAGTAGAAAACAGATGGCAGAAGGTAGGGGCTGGGGGCTGGGGACTGGGGATTAGTATTTTTACTCATACTATGTTGCGATCAGACAGATTCGGATTTCCTCACCTCTGCTCCCCGAAGTTTGCTTGGAGGGAAACCCTCCTGGCAACTTCTCTTCCTGCGCCTCTGCTGCCCTAATTTACTATCTTTGAATGCAACTCGGTATCAGCACTCAACACTCAGCACTCACCACTACTGATGTTGAAACCCTTTAAGGGTAGAGCCACTGTAAAACAGGTCAAGTTATTAGCGCTTTCTAAGTGTATAGAACCACCTAAATTTGTTAATAGTTCTTTTACTAAAGCTAATCCTAAGCCTGTACCTCCTTGTTTCCAATGATCGCTTTTAGGGATACGGTAGAACTTATCAAAAATACGAGAAAATTCTTTAGTAGGAATTTCTACACCTGAATTACTTACTTGCAATTGCAGTCTGTCTACTCCGACTACAGCAGCAGTGACGGTAATTGTTTCTGAGGGTGGGGTATATTTACAAGCATTATTTAATAGCTCTGTAAATATTCGCTCTAAAAACGCTGAATCAGAAACCAAATCAGGCAAATCAGTAGGTAGTTCCGTCTTTAAAGCTATGTTGCGTTCTTGCGATCGCTTTTGAAAGGGTTCTACTCTTTGAACAATCCAATCCCGCAGTGAAATCGTACTCAGGTTTAATAGATGTTGTCCTGCTTCTAGCCGCTTTAAATCTAGTAAATTATTGATTAAATTAATTTCTCGTTCATATTCAAAACGCAGAATCTGAAGATATTTATCACCTCTGGCATAGTCTGCATCTAAGTTCACTAACTGCCCAAATTTGACTTTAATCCGCATGAGCGTTTGTTCTACCATCTCGATCGCCATCCGCATATTAGCCAAGGGCGATCGCATTTCATGAGTAACGGTACTTAAGAAATCATCTTTTAGTTGAGTCTGTTGCTCTAATTGGGCTAGACGTGTCTGCGTTGCCTCATAAAGATGAGATTGGCGTAGAGCGATCGCACACTGATTTGCTACTTGCTTTACTAAATTAATTTCTAATTCTTCAAATCCATAATCTACCTGATTAAACAACCATAAATCACCCAAAATTCCCTGTTCATCAGAAATGGGACAAACTAAAAAACTATGCCCATAAGTAGCAACAGGACTAAGAACACAAAATTGAAAATGCTGCCTCTGTTGCAGTTGGTAGGAAATTTCCGGTTCATCTGCTAGATCGGGAAAATATCTATAGGTGGGTAAAAAATTCACATCGTCCTCATGGCAATCGGTAGCGACTTGTTCTTGTTTGTCATATAAGGCTATATGCCCACCACCAATACTCAATGCCAAAATAAGTTCTTCTACAGTTGTTTGTAAAATTTGGCCTTCATCCAAAGAATCACGCACTTTGTTCGTAATGCTTTTTAGCTTTTCTTCAAACTCAATAACTTGCTGAAGCTGCTTGATACGCTCTTGCAATTTATTTGTGGAATCAGTGTTTGATTGCTGTACCTGTTGATAGAGATGGGATTGCTGAACAGCGATCGCCATTTGGACTGCAATTTGTTGTAAAAAATCAATCTCCCAAGTCTGCCAATGTCGAGGAGCAGAACATTGATGAGCAATCAACAAACCCCAAAGTTCCTCTCCTTGCAAAATTGGTAATGCCAAATTTGCCTTCACCTCAAACCGAGAGAGTAAACTGCGGTGACAAGAGCTAATTTCTGCAACTTCAATATCAGGCATTACTCTGACTCGTCCCTGTTGATAAAGAGCAACGTATTCTTTAGGGAAACAAGAGTCAGACATCTCAGTATCTAGAACAGCTAAATATCCTTCCCTGGCTGCTTCTACAACAATCTTGCCACTCCAGTCTGGTTCAAATTGATAGATTAGCACGCGATCAGTCAATAATAGCTGCTGCACTTGGGCAACAGTATTGTTGAGAATCGGCATCAAATTACGAGATTGACTAATCTGCTGGCCAATCGTGGCGAGTAATTGTGTTTGCTTTTCCTGAAATTTTAAGGCAATTTTTTCCCTCTTTGCCTGAAGTAAGGATTGCACACGCTGACGCAACAGCGCCATATTTATTGGCTTAGTAATACACTCTGTTGCCCCGGCTGCAAATGCTCGTTCCACCAACTCCGCATCATTCAGGCTTGTGATTATGACAGTAGGAGCTAAATCAAAAAAGCTGGAGTTTAAAGTTTCTTTATAATTTTTAATATTTACTCTTGGTTCATTTAACGCACTTAACCTCTGACAGCAAGTAAACCCATCTATAATTGCGATCGTGGCATCTAGTAGTACTAAATCTGGGTGATAGTGCAAAGCTACTTGTAGACACTCCTCTCCATTGCTCGCTTCAACAACCTGATAACCTTCAGCTTCCATTACCTGCCGTAAAACGGTTCGTATAGCAAGATCATTATCAGCCACCAGAATCAAAGGATTGTTTTGTGATCTGTCGATGGGCAGTTGATGTTGAAGCCTGAAGGTTTTTGCTCGTTTTCGTGTACCCATTTTCAATTTTTGCCCAAGATCAACCATCATGGAGAAAACCCTCGCAACATTCTTGATGAGTGTTTATTACTGCGTAAGTCTTAATAAAGCTACTTATACCAATTCTCCAAAACTCAGCAACCCTTTTGACATCTGGCTTTCCTAATTTTAAATTTTGCGGAAAGTCTGAGCGGAGGTTTCCTCGGTACACCGTTGGGCGTAGCCTTCCCGCAGGCATCAGAACTTTCCAAGACGAATTTTAAATTGGTATTAACCAACTCCTAAGAGACTTTCACTATGGACAGTTTATTAGGGGTGCGTTAAGGTAAATACGATTTAAGCTTGATTCATGACTAATGAGTATTCAATAGTTTTTGCCTTGCTACTTCCAGTGGCGGAGAAATAGCTGCCGAATATTTTGTTCTGTGATTTGATTCAGGCATTTCTTGCCAGCAATGACGACAGAAAAGAAAAACTTGATTTTTACGGATGTGACGCAGTAATTGGTTGGAGCAGCAAAGACAATTTGTCATAAAATTTTACAAATTTGATAATTAAAAAATTTAAATTGGTAGTGGCTTTGATGCACTTGCCACAGTTGAATTTAATTGGTAATTTTGAAGAAATTTTGAAGTTTTGCTAGAAGTTACAAAAGAGCAACAATTAGATACTTTTCTATAAAAAGTGAAAACTTAGCTTTGACAAAAAAACCTCCTAACAACAAGGAGGCTGGGGGCAAAAATATCAAAATAAAAATCTATCTGTTAACAAAGAATTTATGAGCCAAAGTGGGCTATTTGTACTACCATGTCCAGCCGAGGTATTGTGCAACTTGATTCACTAACAATATAGGATCAAAGGGTTTAGCGATCGCTCCTGCTATTCCTAAATTTTGTATATGGCAAGAATCTGTATAATCAACTTTTGCTGTAAGTAGTACCACCGGAATAGATTGAATCATGGGATCTGCTTGCAAAAGCTCAACAAATTTTATTCCATCCATCCCTGGCATCATCATATCCAAAATGATCGCATCTGGTCTTTCTTTGACTGCTTTTACCAAACCTTCATGACCGGAATTGGCAGTTACAACCTCCCAACCGGCTATTTCCTCTAAACACGCTTGCACAACGTATTGAACGCAAGCTTCATCATCAACAACCAAAACGCGTTTGGTGGTCATGGTTACCACCTCCAAATTTTCATATTCAGTTTGAATCATCTCAAAATTTATAGCTGTACGCTCTAAGTTATTTAATATTGAAAAATCTTAAGAAATTCTCAACAATTCAGAATCACTCAATACAATTGAGTGAGCTAAAGTTAGCTCCTACCAAATTTGAACTTGGTTGTTCTAAGGTAGAATAGGGAATTGAAGAAATTTTGAAGTTAAAAAAGTTCATAATTCCCATTGAAATGCTTCCGCCACCCGATCAACCAGTATTAATGGATCAAAGGGTTTCACAATGACACCTGCAACTCCTAAGCGAGAAAACCGCTCTCGATCTGTAGGTTGCACTTTAGCAGTTAATAAAGCAACGGGAATTCCTTGAGTTGCAGAGTTTTGTTGCAAGTGTTGGAGTGTCTCGAAACCATCCATATCTGGCATAGATATATCAAGCAGTATGCCATCTGGCAATTTAGACTCAGCAATCAACAATCCTTCTCTGCCTGATCCTGCTGTAAACACTTGCCATGCCCCTAACTCTTCTAAGCATTCCTGAATTACTTCTTGAATGACTTCTTCATCATCAATTACCAAAATACGTTTGATTGGCATAATAAGAAATTCTCTCCTACGTATATAGGTAAAACCTCTTAAAGGAGTTTGGGATTGAAGATTTACGCCTGATGTGAATTAGAAACGCCTTTTATTTAATCAAGGTCTCTAGATTCTTTCAAAATCATTGTTTTGAAATCAACTACGAAATGACAATAGTTTTAGAAATTAATTCACATTAAATGTGATTTTGGACGAGATAATTTTGTATCTTATGCAATTGCAATGGGCAATGTGAAGTAAAATGTACTGCCTTTACCCAAAATGCTCTCTGCCCAAATGTGACCACCATGTTGCTGAATAATTCGGCGACAAATGGCTAACCCCAAACCTGTACCTCCTTTTTGACGAGAATCGGAAGCATCTACTTGTTGGAAGCGCTCAAATATTGCTTCTATTTTCTCATGGGGTATTCCTCGCCCTTCGTCTTTAATTTGAAAGAGAACATGAGGAATCGATGTTGAAGATTGACCGTTCTCGCATACTTGTTCAGCACTCAACCAGATATGCGTGTTAGGAGGAGAAAACTTGATGGCATTGCTCAGTAAATTGGTTAGAGTTTGAATAATAGAATCAGGATCTGCCCAAACTTGGATAAATGAAGAGCTAACCGATAGAGCAATATGATTTTGTTCAGCATTTGCCCGCATTGCGTCTACAGATTGTTGAATTAATTTAGCTGCATCACAAATTTGCATTTCCAAGCGCACCTTTCCTGATTCAAGTCGTCCCAAGTCGAGAATGTCATTGACTAATCGTACAAGGCGATCAGTTTGATCTGCGGCAATTTGCAACATTCGTTTTCCCTTATCAGGCTTTTTATCGTAGACTCCAGCAGCTAGTAATCCTAGTGAGCCGCGAATAGCAGTCAGAGGAGTACGGAGTTCATGACTCACGATAGAAATGAACTCATTTTTCATTTGCGCGATCGCCCGACTTTCGGTAACATCTTCAATTGTGCCGACATGAGCCAGAAATTGACCTTTAGCTGCCAGAATCGGGGCAGTCTGAACTTTGCCATAGCGGACTGTACCATCCTTGTGAAGATAGCGTAATTCGTCGTGGGCAAATCTTTGTTGGTTAGAGATTGCAGCCGACCACTGAGTATAAATCTGTTCTTGGTCTTCGGGATGAATAGATTGCAACCATCCATATCCCAAAGCCTCTTCAAAGGTATAACCGCCTATTTCTTGGGCGCGAGGATTGGTATAAGTGGTTTTTCCTTGAGCGTCAGTCATGAAAATACCAATCGGCGAATATTCGCTCAAAGAACGAAACTTGGCTTCACTTTCTCGTAATGCTTCCTCTGCCTGTTTGCGTAAGCGAAGCTCGTCGTAGACATCGCTGATATCAACTAAATATCCTAAAATCTCAGTCGGTTTGCCAGATACATCCCGAATTAATCTCATCTGTACCAACAGCCAACAGTAAGTACCATCAGCACGCTGAAAGCGATAGTCGTGAGAGTAAAAGTGTTGTTCATCAACTCTCACCATATCAGTAAATACCCGCTCTACATCCTCTGGATGCACTCGCTCAACCCAGAAATGAGATTTTTCTAAAAATTCCTGTGGTTCGTAGCCTAACAACGAAAAAACATTTTCACTGATGTAAGTAATTCCATAATCCCCGCAAGGTTTGCAACTAAAGATTACAGAAGGGCAAGAACTGACAAGATATTGTAGCCGACTGTTCGCCTGACTTAATTCGGCAGTTCTTTGTGTTACACGCGTTTCCAGTTCTTCTTCAGCTCGTTTTCGCTCTGTAATATCTCGCTGAACTGCGACCCAATGAGTGTACTCACCTTCTTCGTCTGCAACCGGCACAATACTTAAATCCACCCAAAACTCAGAGCCATCCTTGCGGTAATTAATCAGATCGCAGCGGATAGATTGCCAAGTTTCCAGAGCCAAGTTAATTTTCGCTAGTACTGCTTGATCAGTTTTTTTACCTTGGAGAATATGAAAAGTTTTGCCTATCACTTCTTCTAGGGCATATCCCGACATTTTAGTAAAAGCAGGATTGGCGTAGACAATCCGCCGTACAGATGGATCTATGGGTTCGGCTTCCACAATTAACACTGCATCATTGGTTTTTAAAATCACAGATTCCAGCAATCGCAACTGTTCTTCACGTTGTTTGCGTCCGCTAATATCAGTAATTGTCCCTACATAACCTGATACTTCACCACTGACTGCTCGCTCTACCACAGCCTGACCATATACCCAATTGACAACTCCATCAGCTCGCAGAAATCGAAACTCTGAATAAAACATCTGCTGATTTTGGGTAGCGTGATTCCAATCTTGGATAACGCGTTCCCGGTCGGTTGGATGTAAAGTTTGCAACCAACCTGTTTCTTTTGCTTGATCAGGAGTTAATCCGGTAAGTTGACACCAGCGATCGTTAACATAAAGGCAGTTGCCTTCTACATCAATGCGAAAGATACCCACTGGAACAGCAGCAGCTAGACTAGCGTAACGTTGTTCGCTTTCGCGCAGGGCAATATCGGCTTGCTTGCGCTCAGTGATATCACGAGTTACAGCCAGAACCCTATTCCCAGACTCTTTTGGTTCGCGCAGGGGAACAGCATGAGATTCTACCCATCGACGAGTTCCTTTGAGTCCAATGATTTCAAAATCCAAGACGCTGGAATCTCCCTGAGCTACCTGCTGGATAAAATCCCTAAATGCTTGTCGGTGGGAAGGTGCGATGAACGGATACACGCATTGCCCAACCACTTGTGCCAAACTATCTGCTTCAATCATGGCCAAACCAGCTGCATTCATGTTGAGCAAAATACCATCTGCGCTGATCACTTTTACACACTCTGGTTCGGCATCAATAATAGTGCGTAGATGTTGCTCACTCCTAGCCAAAGCTGCTTCTGCTTCTTTGCGTTCGCTGATATCCATCACAGTGCCCATCATTCGCACTGGCTCCCCTGTTTCATCATAAAAAGTCTGTCCTCTACCCTCAATCCAATGCACACTTCCATCTGCCCAGACAATACGATACTCATGCTGGTAAGCAATCTGCTCTTGTATTGCCCGATTTACTGCTTGGTTTAGTGCTTCTCTGTCTTCAGGATGCAAACAACGATCAAAAGTTTCATACCTACCATCAAATGTGCCTGGTGCTAACCCAAATAACCGCTCATGCTCTGGCGACCAGTTGATTTTTCCTGTTTGGATGTTCCAGTTCCACATTCCCATACGAGTTGCGGATAAAGCCAGACTTAGCTGTATTGCGCTTTCTTGTAATAACTGTTGGCTGAGTTGTTCAACTTGGTGTTTGTTTTTCCGTAAGTCGTTACCTAAGAGATTAATGATTGAGGCATTCAAAAAAAATAATCCTAAACGTAAAGCATCACTCCAACTTGCAGGAGTAAAATGATGAACTGGTGTAATTAAGAAATAGTTAATTGCTATTACAGACAGCACTGTTGTGATTAATCCTGGCTTAATACCGCCATACCATGTAGTCAGTGCAACGGCAACGAAAAATAATGAAGCAATACTAGTGGTTAACAGCGGCTGAAGCAGGAGGGTAAGCAGAAGCGCGATCGCTACTGAGCCGACAGCCACTACATAGGCTGAAAATTGTAGGTAAATTTTGGCATTCATTGTGCTGCCCTCATTCGACGTTGAATGTTCTTTCAAAATTGTCAGAATCTTTTTGTGCTATTTAGCTCTCGGCTTCAGGCAAGTGCTTTGTCGCCCCTTGAACTCTTTTGCTTTTGAAAGCCAACTCTTCTAAGACGGCGGATAATTCTGGTGGTTAGTTCCGTTACTTTCGTAGACTTGCAGATATAATCATCAGCGCCGGCTGCAAATGCTTGGTCAATATGCTTTGCTTCTGTATGCGCTGACCAAAATATAATTGGCAGGCTGTGCCATTTGCAGTCACTACGTACAACTTGGCAAAGATCCAATCCATTAAAATCAGGCATCTCCAGGTCTAGTATTAATAAGTTTGGAGCCGAAGCTGTCAGGACTTCCCAAAACTGATGTGGGTTATTTAGCACTGTTACCTCTACTCCCAAAGGTCGTAAGAGAGTAGACAAAATAACTAACATGGCTGAATCATCGTCTACTACCATGACTCGATTGCCAGAGGTAACGTGATTCTTGCTTAAAACTTCGCTTACAGCTTGGAGAATTTCACGAGTTGGCAAGGGTTTTTGTAAGAAGGCATACCCACCCAAACGTGCTATCTCTAACCTGTCAGTTAAGCTATCTCGCCTAGTAAATACCAACACAGGAATCTTAGGACTCTCTTGCATCAGTTGCCTAAGCAGTGTCACCCCATCTTCCGTTGAATTAGAAATATTAGGGTCAAGCAAAATTATATCGGGTGGATCTTGAGCGATCGCTTGGCGGGCAATGTCTAAATCTATGGCAATCTCTACTCGTACTCCCCAAACGCTCGCTTCAATTTTAATTTGCTCCGCCAATTTCAAGTCATTATCCACAATTAGCATCAAAGGCGAGTAGGAGTCAGGCTCTGATTTTACTTCGGGGGACTTATGTACTTCTTGGCGGAGTGAGCTTACTAAGTTGGCAATTTGCTCTACCTGAACTTCCTCCAGCAAGCTTCCCGACTCCAATATGTCCTCTAACTCTTTTGCCAGAAGGGAACCTTTCATCAAGCCAAAAATACCTAACGATCCAGCTAAGTTATGTGCCTGTTGCTTTGCTTGCTGTTGCATTTCAAATGTCACTTCGCCTGCTTTTAGCGCTATTGCTAACTGTTCCAAGACAGCAAACTGTTGTGCAAATTTGCCCTGAAATTTCTCCCAAATCTTGTAAGTGCTTGCCTTTACCTTCTTTTGATATGCTTGTTCTTTGTTCTTGTCACTGCTATATGAGGCTACAGAAGTAGCAGGCTCTTTTGGTTGCGCTGGAGGTCTGAGCCTATAACCTAGCCCGTGAACCGTTTCGATGGGGTCTGAAGCACCGGCGGCCTTGAGCTTTTGACGCAAACACTTGATATGGGTACTGACAGTTTCCTCTCCAGGTGACTCTGCAAAATCCCATAGGCGCTCTAGAATAGCACTGCGGCTAAAAATTCGCTTGGGATTGAGTAAGAAAAGCTCTAATAAACAATACTCCTTGGGAGTCAGACGCAGGAGTTTTTCTCCACAGATTACCTCGCTGTTGATCGGATCAAAACGCACGTTTTCCCAAGTGATGGTAGATGATGGTATCGGTTTGCCTCGCCGCAGTAGGGCACGTACCCGTGCCATCAACTCATCAATGTCAAACGGCTTAACTACATAATCATCTGCTCCTGCATCTAACCCCATAACTCGATCAGTGGTACTATCCTTCGCAGTTAGCAGCAGAATTGGGCTGGGATAGCCTTTAGAGCGGAGGCGTCTGCACAAGCTAATACCATCAATATCTGGAAGCATGATATCCAACAGCACCAGATCATATTCAAATGCCATTGCCAGTTCCAACCCACTTTGCCCATCCACTGCCAGGTTAACTGTATAGTAATGAGCAATGAGAATATCAGTAAGAGCGGAACTGGTAGGCTGGTCATCTTCTACCAACAAAATTTTCACGTTACATACCTTTTAAGTGTTTATAAAGCTACTTAATAAATTCTCGTACTGGAATTACAAAACACCAGTCAAAGAGTAAGTGATTGGACTCATCTGAATGCGATTTATAGTTGTCTTTAAAGGTTCAGAGAAGAGCCTTTTCTGACAAAGAGCGGCAGAATATACATTGATTCATGAGTAATACTTGGTACTGAACGCGAAGTTACACCAAAAGTGTTTCATGAAAAGTTGAGGAAATTATAAAGATATACTAGTAAATTTAAGTAAACTGTTGTGTTTTTAATTTGCACATTGGAATGGCAGGTGGCAGAGCAGAAGGTTTGTAGGTTTTACCTATAAATGATTATGATGCAATTTGTATACACGTCAGCTTATTAAGTAGCTACTTGCTTGTTATCAAAGAAAATTTTCTTCCGTATGCAACTGCACAATAAGTATCATTTGTTATGAAATATAGATACAGTAAGTACGGTGGGAGAGTCAAATATTAATTATGGAGGAACCTTTAAGGCAGCGCAGATGAAATCAAGACAGACAATCATTGTACGTAAGTCCTGAAGGTGTAGAAAGCAAGGAATTTTACTGCCAGCAATCTTTGCAACGAATTGCAAACGCAGTCATAATACAACTCATCAGGTCGAGATGGAGAGACAGGAAACTGGGAAAAAGCCCCGATTCCCAGATTTTTATCTCAATCCTCAATCTCTATTCTCTGTAAATGTTATTCCTGATAGACATTTACTGACACTGTAAGATTAAATCGGAGAATCTGAGCAATTGCAATTGCTTCACCTGGAAACCATGAACAAATTTATACTTAGCTTGCTTTCGACTCCTGTGCTTCTTGGCTCTATCCTATCTATGGGAGTGATAATCAATAATCAAGCCCAAGCAATAGAGCCAGTAACCACAAACGCTGACCGTTTATCTTGTATACGCAATAAACATAAAGTTGGTTTGGTATGTGCTAGAGCTTCTGTATTAGCTCAAATTCCTAACTATCAACCAGAAGCGGAACCGTCTCAAGATGGCGTTCCTATGCTAGAGTTCAACGATCAAGAAAGCGATATGGCGATCGACTTATTTGGCTGTGATTGTCCTGCTTGTATAAATTCTTTACGCCAAATGCGTGGTGCTACACCCTTGGTGTACTAATTTTTTAATCTAAATTCTTTGTTTATGCTTTGCATCAAATAACTTCCAGGTGCTAAACTTGGAAGTTTTTTATTGACTAATTTAACTGGCGTACAATCGGTGATATCGTGTCCGGTGAAAGACTTATCATTAAGACCGCAGGAAGAGAAGTTGCCAGGAGGAGCCACTGACGGGTACGCAGGGGTTTCACGCCACTCCCCTCAAGTCAAGCCAGCCGCTTGCGGGGGTTCCCCCCGTTGTGCGGACTGGCGTGGGGAACCCGCCCACGGGGGTGGCTCCCCAAGTGGAGCAAGTGGCGTTGGTTTCCCTCCAAGCAAACTTCGGGGGCAGGGGGAAAGAGCATTTCGCGGTTTTTGCACAGATGCGAGAATTATAATTAATTAGGCAGACATGATATGAACGGGACGCTTGGAATTTTGCATTTTGAATTTTTAATTAGTTAATAACTACCAGCCCAAGTTACCCATTTATGCGATAAACCAATATGCAAAACGCTTTCAGTTATCTCTTGTTCAGTAATGCTTGCTCCTGTTAAATCTGCTCCAGTAAGTTCTGCTTCATTGAAGTTGCTGCCAGTTAAATTTGCCTGCCTCAGATTAGCACCTCTTAACTCGGCTCCACTCATTTCTGCCTCGCTGAGGTTTGCGTTAAACAAATTTGCCATATTTAAATTTGCACCCCGCAAATCGGCACGACTCAAGTTCGTTTCCTTGAGGCTGGCTTTCATCAAATCTGAGCCTATAAAGTTTACTTCACTTAAGTTTGCACCGTTAAGGTTGGTTCTATTTAAATCTGCATTAGTCAGGTTTGCCCTAGTTAAGTTACATCCACTCAAGTCGGCTCCGCTCAAGTCGGCTCCGCTCAAGTCGGCGTCAGCAAAATTTATACCTCTCAAATCAGCATTAGAAAGGTTAGCCTGATGCAAATTGGCTCCATTAAAATTCTTTTCCCCTGCTGCATATCGACTCAGGAGGTGTTTCGTGTCCATATTGTCACCTCGCAATTTCTACAGGTAAACAAGTCTAGTAGTAAATTAAATACTACTCACATCACACCAGAGATGCTTGGTTGAGTTGTTAGCAACCAAGAATATTAGTTAAGAAAAAACTTTTAATTTTATTTTGCTATATTTTCTAAAATTTTTTAGATTAACTTAATGTAAATATATGAATCAATAGTAAGCTACGTAATATCAATATCTAGCGCTTATATAGAATAGAAGGCAAAGGAGAAAGAGTTTTAATACCTTAAGTTTTCTTTACATAATTATGCAAATTTGTTTATGTAAATTGATGTCTTTTGTGAAAAAAACATTAGCAAGAATCTTAATTTTATTTCCAATAAATGTTGTTTATACTAGTTGAATTTGTAATTTCATCGATAATTAAGTAATTGCTAATAAGTTTAAATGCGGGTCAGAATTGGAGAGCGATCGCCTGGCGGAAAGTCTTGAAAAATCGCTCCCCTGCGAATCAAGTCAAGCTTTATAGCTTCAGAAATTCCTCGGTTATTCCCGAATCGGGCAAATTCTACTTCTACACCGTTTAAGTTGACTCCCACTAGTACAGCACTAACTAAGTTGGCATGGCTGAGATTAGCACTGCTGAGATTAACACCCCTCAAGTTTGCACCTCTGAGATTGGCATGGCTAAGATTGGTATCCCTCAAGTTTGCACGGCTGAGATTGACATGGCTAAGATTAGCACCCCTCAAGTTTGCACGGCTGAGGTTGGCGCGGCTAAGGTTAGCACCGCTGAGGTCGGCATCAATCAAATCGGCCTCAATCAGGTTAGCACCCTTGAGATTAGCACCTTGAAAGTTTGCATCATTGAGGTTAATACTGCTTAGGTCAGATCCAACAAAATCTTCAGCAGGATTTAAACCAGCAATTTTTGCCAGCGCAAAAAAGTTATCAGTTTTTGCCTTGACAACAAGCTCGATCAGATTTTGAAGTTTGTTTAGAGATTCTTTGTCACTCATAATCTACCTCGGCTCGACTGAGATATGGTTGTAACTTTGTTCTCAGCAACTCCTTCTTAATCGCTATGTTTGCAATTGTCTGTTTATTGCGGCTGATATTCGATGCATATAATCCCTCAACAGAAGTTAAACATAGATGTTGCAAAGAGACTTCCACAGTTGCTCTCAGTTGACAAGGTTTACTTCTGACTTGCAAAGTTCCTAAATTCTCTATTTGCAGCGAGCCTTTCAATACTGAACTACTTATTGTGAGTTCAAACATCCAAGCTGGGTCTGAATTAGAACCGTAGGTTGTTACCTGACAAACTACAGGCAAATAGTTTGCGGTGATTTTTTCTGTGTGTTCGTAGGTCGATAGTTCTATTCGCTCAGGCTGATAACGCGAATCGTAAGAAATCTCAGCGTTTTTTAGTTTAAGTTTGAGTTCCATACCTTTCAAACCAAATTGAACACGTCCACCCAGTAGCTGCACCGTTTGTTCGCTGAAATGTATAGTGATAGGCAAGTCAAACTGGTCAGATGTCAATGGCTGTGTATTGAATTCTATGTATAAGCAATGGGGAAACCTGTTTTCATGCTGAGTTTGGGGCATTATTGGAAGGAGTTGTTGCATGGCCAAGACTTGGTAAGTACCCTAACTCATACACAATCCGGTTTTTGTACCAAGGGCAACTTTAGTAGAGACACAGCAAGCGTAAGTCTCTACAATCGTGCTGGAGCAGGTTCATCTTGAGGAAAGATTGCTCCTCGCTGTTTTAGGTCAGATTTAGTATCTTCAGTAAGTCCGGGATTAGCACCAAATTGTGCATTTACTACTATGGCGCTGCTCAAATTGGTCTGGGTTAAGTTAGCACCCCTGAGATCAGTTCCTCTCAGGTCAACATGAATTAAGTCAGCATTGCTTAAATTGGCATTTCTCATATCAGCATGGCTGAGATCCGCATCTATTAACAAAGCATTGTATAAGTTAGCGCCTACTAGATAGGCACGGCTGAGGTTAGCAGACCGTAGGTTGGCATGACTGAGGTTAGCATCACTCAAGTTGGCGCGGCTTAAGTCAGCTTCACCCAACTGAACACCATTAAGGTTGAAGCCGCTGAAATTGCAGCCTACTCCTTTCACACCGACTAAATTAGCTCCCACAAAATCTTCAAGGGGGTTTAATCCAGCAGTTTTGACTAACTCAGACAAGTTCTCTGTATCCGCTTGGAGAAGTTGCTTTACCTGCTCTTGAATTTCCTCGCGTGGGATAGGCATCTCGGTTATTATTCGCTGCTTAGTAAGTCGCTTTTGTTCACTCCAAGTAACAAAACTAATTCCGGCGGCGCAGCTTAACATCATAGTCAAAGCTGGTGGATTACCCCCAGTGAGTAATAACATTGCTAAAAAACCTATGCCAACTTGAGCTGTTTGCTTGAGTAAAGAATTTAATCCGAATTTAGCTTCTTGATCAAGACTCATTTGATAGCGGTTATTTGCTGACATAACTTGTTTCTCCTATGGATTTTTCAAATTCCTTAAATCTGCCCAAAAACGGCCCAGGATTCTTCCAGCAAGCACAATCCATAGCAAGAAATCAGATGTCACAATAATGAAGCAAGCTAAACAGGATACATCTAAATAATTTTCTTGGAAACAAACATCAAAACTAGAGAAATTTTTACCGATAATAAATTCACTTATAAATCCTGGAATTTGCAAGATAATACTTAGGGCGATCGCATCTTGAATTGAAGCATATACTGTTCTCCCAAGTTGCCCCATCAACCCGTAGAATATCTGATCTACAAATTCTAAAATGTTAAATACCAATTTTTTTGTGCTTTTCCCCAATCTTGTACTTGCTGGCGGAGATTCCTCAATGGGTGTAGGAGAAGATGGCAACGAAGAAGGCATCTGACTCATTGCTAAAGGACGAGCATTTAATAATGCCTTGATCCTAAGTTGGGGAAAATGGGCTGATACTAAAATTAAATTTAAAATTTATAATTCTAAAAGTCAAGATTTTAATTAGTTATTATAGTAACTTTTCCAATTTATAATTTTGTATCGTGATATAACATTTCTCTTAGCGATCGCTCTATAACTTGGCTGATTAACTGATTACCTTGGAAGTTGAAATGAATATTGTCTTGGTACACTTCTTGAACATCTTTGATTGAATTTAATATTGGCAACATATCTATATAAGTAATTTGCTGCGTTTTCGTAAATTCACTCAAACGTTGACGTGCTTTAATCTCGTAATCACGCGAGCCTGGTTCACCAATTTCTCGGAATAAAGGAGTCATAATTAACAGAAATTTGCTGTTGCTGTCACGAGTTAATGCCTGAATTTTACTAATAGCTTCTAAGTTAATCCCAACAATATCACCTGCTTCATTTTGTATATTTTCTAATTCGGGAATTGGCTTTTGCTTAAAAATATAACGTTGTAAAAGTTCCACTAAAGCTAGGGGAGGTTTACTATTTGGGTAGTTGCGATCGCGTCCTACTGGTAAAGAAGTTGGAGCTTTTGCAAATAAATCATCAGTATTAATTAATAAAACCACTACTTGAGCTTGAAAATTCCCAAATCGTTGTAAATAAGCTAATTCATTTCTCGGCCCCCAAGAGTTGGCTGACGCATTTAAAACTTCTACTTCTGTGTAATTATCAATGCTGGCTGATTTTAAGGAACGCATCAACAAGTTAGAAATGGTGTTAGCCTGATCTGTCCACCAGCCACCATTAGCAATAGAATCTCCTAAAATTAAAATTCGCAGTGTAGACGGTACAGGTATCATTTGCAGTGGCGCACTCCGCATAGAATACTCATTAATCTCAATGCGATTGCCAAAGCGACGGGTACGCTGGTTAGGCGCTAATAAATAGCCAATCTGCTCATCGCCAATGTAAATTAACGGATTCCCAAAGCCAAAGAGCGATCGCAGTCCTATCTCTATAGCTAACAACAATCCCACCATCACCGCCAAAATTATTATCAGGGCTAATTTCACCTGCAAATACTCTCCAATCATTTTGAGAAAATTATTCTCCAGGAATAAAGTGATAAATTATACTACTGTTTTCTCTGCCGCTGGACTGATTTTGTTAAAATTATGACTCTATTTTTAAAGGTAAATTTACGTAATTTAATTCAATGCTTTAGTATATTTAATAAAATCTAATTTTCAGAAATCCTGATGCTGGATGCCTTATACCCTATGCTCCATACCGTGTAACTGATACTCATGTATATCAGTACTTAGTAAGTCCATAGGAGTAAATAAATTTTCTCTTATAAATGTTGCAAAGCTTAAATAAAATAATCATGGTAATTTGGCATGATCCGTTAACAGAAGGACTACAATCAAAACGGACAAATTAGCACTGTAACAAAGGAGGCTTACAAAGCTATGTCCGATTTAAATCGAGGAATTATGAAATTTAAGGGTGCTGACTCCCCGAAAGCAGTCACTATATCTACCGTCTTGCTTTTAGGGTCGATTGCTGGTTTGATTATCTGGGCCCTACAAGCGGCCTATGCGTTAAACTAAGCAATTATTCGCTTAGTAATTAGTCGTTCGGAAGGGCACTGGCAACAACGGTTTTTGCCGATGCCAAGTGTCCATCGCACAACTGATAAAAGCGCCCATAAAAGCATCAATACAATTTACGCATGATTTTAGATTTGACATTTGAGATGCAAGATGCAATATAAATCTAAAATCCAAAATCCACGATGTTTGAACTTTGGGGTGCCTTAATTACTTTAATTGCCTGCTCACTGTTGGGCGCGTTACCGTTGATTGCCTGGATTACCTATACCTTGAAGGGAAGGCAACTGGCGCAACTTGGTACGGGAAATATAAGCGTCTCAGCTGCTTTTTACCACGGCGGCAAACTGGTAGGAATTCTAGCAGTATTATCGGAAGCTTTGAAGGGAATTGCGGCAGTTTTCATTGCCCGTGCTTTCTTTAAAGAAGGATCGGCTTGGGAATTGATTGCCCTAATTGCTTTGGTAATAGGTAGATACTGGATGGGCAGAGGGGCAGGCACAACAAATGTCGTCTGGGGATTTTTAGTACACGATCCACTGGTAGCAGGATTTGTCGCTTTGTTAGCAGCCGTCAGCTTTACAGTTTTTCAATCTAAAAAACTAGTAAAGTACGGAGTTTTGCTAGTATTTCCTTTATTTGTGGCACTGCTGCACGCTGAAGATTTCCCCAGAATTATTGCTGCTGTGATCCTGGCTGGACTACTTGGCTGGATTTATACAAAAATTCCCGATGATTTGAACTTGCCTACCGCAGGGGCAGAAACGGAGTCAAAAGCAATGCTGGAATTTTTGCGTGGCGAAAAACCGATTGTCTCTCTAGATGAAGATTTAGATGAGGCGAGAGTTGGGCAAAAAGCAGCTACGTTATCTCAAATTAAGCGATGGGGTTACCCAGTGCCGAAGGGATGGGTAATTTCTCCAGTTGATGATGGCGAAGGAGCAAGCGAATTTTTCCAGCCTTCGGAATTATCTCCTTTGGTAGCGCGTTCCTCTGCTATTGGAGAAGACTCAGAACAAGCTTCTGCTGCTGGACAATACCTAACGGTGTTGAACGTTACCAGTAAACAGAAGCTAGAAGAAGCGATCGCCCAAGTGAAAGCTTCTTATAATCATCCCACTGCTGTACAATATCGACGCGATCGCGGTTTGCCAGATCAAGCGATGGCAGTGCTAGTTCAACAACAAGTCCAGAGTGTATATTCTGGTGTGGCTTTCAGCCGCGATCCCATTACCCAACAAGGTGATGCGATCGTCATTGAAGCTTTACCAGGAAGCGCCAGTCAAGTCGTTTCTGGAAGAGTTACACCAGAACAATATCGGGCTTTTGTCGTTGATACAGAAAATTTCGCCTCTGTGCAATTAGAGGGTACAGGGCGAGTTCCACAAGCAATAATCAAACAAGTAGCATATTTAGCCCGTCGGCTAGAAAAACGTTATCACGGTGTTCCTCAAGATATCGAGTGGAGTTACGACGGTCAAACTCTGTGGGTGTTGCAAGCAAGACCCATAACCACCTTACTGCCGATTTGGACACGCAAAATTGCCGCCGAAGTAATCCCTGGAGTTATTCACCCCTTAACTTGGTCGATTAATCGTCCCTTAACTTGTGGGGTGTGGGGAGAAATTTTTACTTTAGTGTTGGGCGATCGCGTTTTAGGGTTAAGTTTTATCGACACTGCCACACTGCATTATTCAAGAGCATACTTTAATGCATCTTTGTTAGGGCAGATTTTCTTACGCATGGGTTTGCCACCAGAAAGTCTGGAGTTTTTAACTAGAGGAGAAAAACTCAGTAAACCGCCGTTGATTTCCACCTTACGGAATGTACCAGGACTGTTGCGGTTGCTGAAACGAGAATTAAATCTCGAACAGGATTTCAAGCAAGATTACCGCGAAAAATTTATTCCAGGTTTGTCGCAGTTGGCTCACGAACCTATACATGAACTAGAACCACGCCAAATATTAGAACGAATTGATTGGATCTTAGACTTGCTGCGCCTGGCGACGTACTACAGTATTTTAGCTCCCTTGAGTGCTGCCATCCGGCAGGGGATTTTCCGGGTCAAAGATGCCAAAATTGATAACAGCATCGCGCCAGAAGTAGCGGTGTTGCGATCGCTGAGTGCTTTAGCCGCAGAAGCCAAACAAGTATTACCTGAGTTTGAACCTGAACAGGTGTTTGAGCAGTTGGGAAAAACTCCACAGGGGCAGAACATTTTATACGACTTTCAAGAATTACTTGAGGATTACGGCTATTTAAGTGAAGTCGGTACTGATATTGCCGTTCCCACTTGGAAAGAAAACCCTCAGTATGTCAAGCAGTTGTTTGTGCAGTTAATGCAGGGAGACAACCCGCCAGCAGGCGAAAAAGACGCGATCAATCAAGCGCTTTCCGAAAAAGAGCAGCAACGGGGGCCTGTGCAACGACGGGTGGATCTCAAAGGACGAGTTACCGAAGTTTATTCTCGGCTGTTAGCTGAATTGCGTTGGAGTTTTGTCGCTATAGAGCAGATTTGGTTAAAGTCCGGCTTGCTTAGAGAAACAGGAGATATCTTTTTTCTCAAATTAGAAGAAATAGAAAATTTGGTTGACGCTGCTGATTCAGAATTCAGCCATCAGTTGGACATATTAGTGCAAAAGAGGCGATCGCAATTTGTCCAAGATAGCGAAATCAATCAAATACCTCTATTAGTTTACGGCAATGCACCTCCTCACCCCCTACCCCCCTCTGAGCTATATTCTGACCAAATTTTACAAGGCATTCCCGCCAGCCACGGACAAGCTGAAGGACGGGTGAAGGTGTTGCGAAATTTACAAGCATTGCCGCAGATTGACCGAGACACAATTCTCGTAGTGCCTTACACAGATTCCGGCTGGGCCCCTCTGTTAGTCAGGGCTGGAGGAGTAATTGCCGAGGCAGGAGGCAGGCTTTCTCACGGTGCGATCGTGGCTCGTGAGTATGGTATTCCGGCGGTGATGGATGTTCGAGGCGCTACTTGGCTGCTGCAAGATGGGCAACGAGTACGGATAGATGGGTCTAGGGGTATTGTGGAATTATCTAACGACTTAAGACCAGAATGATTACCACCTCCCTCAACGATTTACCAGAAGAATCCGTTTCTCACAACCCCGAAATCAAGAAAAAGGTGATGCTGCGTTTTGGCGATTTGCCTCACCTAACTAACTTTTCTCAAGCACGTTTTGCTCCCGGACAAACAGCACCAGCACACGCCCATCAAGATATGTCGGAAGTGTTTTTTGTCGAAGCTGGTTCGGGGGTAATTCGCATTGATGGTAAAGAATATCCTTTACTTCCTGGTAACTGCGTGGCTATAGAACCGGGAGAAGTCCACGAAGTAGTAAATAACGGTGCGACTGAACTTGTTCTCACCTATTTTGGTTTGCGGGTGGAAAAACAAGCCTAAATAATTCGTAATCAGCGGCCTGTGATGGTCGCTTTCTCTAACTTGTTCTGTTGTATTCTTTCTTGCTTGAGGTAGAGGTTACAAGAAAACAAAAATAGATACTCTTTGATGAGTTCAAGTTGACTCACCAAGCTTTAGTATGATCGCGCAGAGCGCAGTGCAATCATGCGATCGCTACCTAAAAGCTAACAAGCAGATTTATTTCAAATTTTTATTTAGTGATTTTGAATCAGCTACGCCATTTAAATTAGCAGCAATTTACTCCCACTTTGGTTGATATGGTTCAGACTGGACAACTCGATCCAGAACAAATCCTGACGCAGGTTGAACCTCTAAGCTCAGTCATTGATGCTTACAAAGCTTTTGACACACGGCAACCCGGTTGGATTAAGGTGGAACTATTGCCTAGACCTGCAAACCGAGAAGATAAAGACGGGGTAGTATCGGCTGCACGAAATTAAAAAGACCTTACCAAAAACCGTCTTAGCCTATGGCAAGGCTTACAGCACTTTTCTAAATTATTGTAAGGGCACAACATTGTTGTGCCCTTACTGTGGCCTAAACTGCAAGTCGCTGTAAATAACAGTTAGCGGATTAAACGCGATTTTTCCGTAGCAGAAAAACTTGAGATAAACATCAGACGCCAGCCTTTGAACTCTGTTAATGAGGCTTTGAACTGGATTAATGAGTTTTTGAACTCCGTTAATGAGTATTAGAACCTTGCTTACTAGTAAAACTAGTAAGCGATTGCCTCCGGGAGAGAGATGCTCGAAATATTGGCGCTCAAGCATATTTTGGGTGTTTAGTTGCGCTGCTTGAGAGAGTAAAGGATCTTCTCGTAAAGGTTTGAGATTATTTAGGGTGCGGCGCTTTACTAGTCTAATCCTATTCTCTAAGAACTAACTACGGATAAAGTTACCAAAATATGCTGTAAGACAGCATATATACAATAATTGGTTTTGATAATTTCCCAAAGGTAGGTTTATAGTTTTTGGCTTTTAGATACGATTAAACTTTAAAAAGAAGATAACTTATTTTTAACATTATTCACATATCCTAAGGATGGAAAGATTCCAAATACTACTCTTAACTCAGGATTCTTGAACAACTAATAAATGTGATAGCCTGAAGTCAAGTTATTCTAGTCTTTTAGAAGTAGAAGTTTTCGCTGCATTAATTTTTGCCAATATAGCTAGCAAATAGAATTTATAGCCGTACAAGCGAAGTAAGATAACGCAGACTAATTTGAATTTAAGTCTGCAAAAGTCTGCTTTCTGTAAATTCAAAGTTGCAACCGAAAATTTCCAAATTTGGAATGCTTTTAAAACTGTACAAATTTAAATGTGGAGAAAATTTTCATGGCTCTTTACGGTTATACAGTAGGAGACACGGATGTTTCTAGCGCACCTGGAAACCAATTCCAGGTTTATCGCTTTCTTATCCCTCCTGCCTCTACAACTGCACCAAAAACTATTACTCCTGGGCTAGTAGGCACAGTTACTGTCGCTAGTATTAATAACCCAGATCTAGAAGGGCTGGGAACTAACCCCAGCACGAACAGGATAAGTGCCGTTAACGAACCACGCAAAAGTGGCAGCCCAACAATTGATCCAACTGTTATTCGGATTAATAATATCGATCAGCCTTTTGCTCCAGCCAGTGCCTCGCCAACACGTTCACCATCTGATCTGCGTCGTTTTGGGTTTGACTCAGGTGCTGACTTTGGACGTGATTTTTCATCAACAGGTCAGATACTGTCAACTAATGTTCTATACACCATTGGAGGAAGCTCTACTGGAACAGTCGGTAGTTCTCTTTACAAAATTACTGTACCTGGCACTGGAGCAGGTACTCTTACTCTTGTAGACAAATTTGGTGCAGCTACTACTGTTGCCCAAAGACAAGGAACTCAACCTACCAATCCTGGAAAATTTGTCGATTCATTAGCCATCGACAATCTTAATCCTGGTCGTACTCGAGCTATTGCTGGCGATTTCAGTACCGCAGATAAAGATGGGGCGCAGCTTTACAAAGTCGATTTGTTTACTGGTCAGTTATCTGCACCGATTAGTGTTAAAACACCTTCAGGACAAGCTCTTAATGTCAATGCAGATTCTGGGTTGGCATTTACTAACCTTAGCGGATCTACTCAAAGACTGTTGGCTTTTTTGGAGACTGGCGCTATCTACGAGATTACAGGCTTCCAAGACGAACTCAACGCAACAGGTTTAAGTTTAGGTAGTGCCACAGGTAGTAATGGTGCAGGCTTTGCAACCGCTAGATTAATTGGTCAAGTCAATTTGCCAAATGCTTCAACTGGAGCTACCGATTATGAAGGTTTTACGATTGTTAATGAATAACAATCATCAGTACGCTCTTGTACTAAGCCTCTTGTTAAAAGTCTTTTTGTAAGAGGATGTCTCAAAAGTATTAAATATTTTGTCTGATCCCCTATAGCCCTCCTTAAAAAGGAGAGAAAACTTTTAAAAATCTCCCTTTTTAATGGGGATTTCGGGGATCTACTATTGAATACAACACCAAAAACTTTTCAGTCATCCTCTAAGCTCGACTTTATCCAAAATTAAGAACTTGGCTTCCTTTTGAAAATTACTTAATAAAATTACTTAGTAGGCTTGGCATTGCCCACATATTTTTGTTTTAGTGGGCAATGCCAAGCCTACATAATTATTAAAAAATAAAGGTGGACAAATAGCCCACCTGATTATCTGTTTTTTCTATTTTTAAAAAGTTGTGGCGAGGAGTCCCCAATTCCAGCATTAAGCTATAGTCACATCTGGTGAAAGGTAAACATCCTGAATAGCGTGAAACAGTTTTACCCCTTCCTCAAACGGACGCTGGAAAGCCTTTCGCCCAGAAATTAATCCTGTACCACCGGCGCGTTTATTAATCACAGCTGTGCGAACTGCTTCTAAATAATCATTTTTACCAGAAGCCCCACCAGAATTAATCAATCCTGCGCGTCCACAGTAGCAATTCAGCACTTGGTAACGAGTCAAGTCAATTGGGTGGTCGGTTGTCAACTCTGTGTAAACCCGCTCATCGGTTTTACCATAACTCTTACCAGATGCCTTGGCTACGGCTCCGTAACCATTATTATTTTCTGGTAACTTCTGTTTAATGATGTCGGCTTCAATCGTTACACCCAAATGATTCGCCTGGGCAGTGAGGTCAGCGGCAACGTGATAGTCTTTATCTTGTTTAAAAGCGTTGTTACGCAGATAGCACCAGAGAATTGTTACTAATCCCAGCTCATGAGCATATTTAAAAGCTTGGCTGATTTCCTGAATTTGCCTAGTAGAATGCTCTGAACCAAAGTAAATTGTCGCACCTACCGCTGCTGCACCCAAATTCCAAGCTTGTTCGACATCGGCAAACAATATTTGGTCATATTGATTGGGAAAAGTCAGCAGTTCGTTATGATTAATTTTGACTATAAAGGGGATTTTATGGGCATATTTACGCGAAACATTGCCCAATACTCCTAAAGTCGAAGCAACAGCGTTGCAGCCTCCTGCTATTGCCAATCTAACAATATTTTCTGGATCAAAGTAAATCGGGTTGGGTGCAAAAGAAGCCGCTGCTGAGTGTTCAATACCTTGGTCTACCGGTAGAATGGAGAGATAACCCGTATGTGCAAGACGACCAGTAGAATAAATTTGCTGGAGATTACGTAAGACTTGAGGATTGCGATCGCTATTTATCCAAACTCGATCTATAAAGTCCGGCCCCGGCAAGTGTAGTAAATCTTGAGCAACTTTTGCTTTATATGTAAGCAGGTCTTCTGCCTCTTTACCTAATAAAGACTCGATAGAATCACCTGCTAAGAGCGTTGCAGTCATAGTATTTTCCTCAAAAATTGAGTAAATTACCTTGCTTTTAAGATAACACTTCTACTATTTATAACGCAGTTCAACTTGCAGTCATAAACTACATTTTCGTTAATAATTTTTTTCAAGCAAAAAGGCATTTAATTTATTAATAGCTAAGTAAATTTAAACAATATATCTATAGGTATAAATTTGGATTTTCACAGACTAAATAATTAAGTGTAAATATTTTAATTAAAAGCTCGGATTAAATAAAAAAGCTAGAGGCGATCGCAAATTATTATTGTAGTAAGCACTTCAGCGCTTATTGCAAAGAAATTTATCTAACTGGGGCTATGTTTAATATTTCCCAATTAAGTTAACAAACTTGCGTAGTTAGGACTTTATTCATCAAAATCAGGGCTGAAGTCCTCATTACAGCCCCACGAGTGGTAGTATGTTGAAGTAGCTGCTTGACTCCTTCCCATCGATGAATAAACCATTGGATGAAGCACTTTCAGTTGAGATTGCTCAACGCATCAAAAGCAAGGCAAAGAAGCCGTTTGATAATGCTTATAAAGCAGCACTGGCAACTGACAAAGCAAAGTATGTCCAGGGATTTTTAGTTTTTCCTGGCAAGCCATACCAACCCATTGAACACGGTTGGATTGAGTTAGGCGAATCTATTGTCGATCCCAACCTACCGCATCTGCAAAAAAATCCCCAGCAGCTTTACTACTTTGCCGCACAAAGCCTAACTGTTAAGCAGCTAAAAGCAATCATCGAAGAATCGCAAGAAGATTATCCTGAAGATGACCCCCTACCCATCTACGGTGATGCACCTTATGCATATTATGGTGATGTGATGTTAGGCGGTCAGGATTACTTGGACGCATATCAAGCCGCAGTAGCTAAATCCCAAGAAATCAATCAACCAAAGCTTGAGAATAACTAAGTAGATACTTCTTCTACCCCATCGCCTCAATTAATAAGATTTCCCATCGCTGCCAAAGTATTCCCGATAACTGCAAATTTTGTCTCCCCGCACATCAAAGGAAACTGCTACCCGATTTTTGTAAGGCTGTCCTAATAAGAGTCCTTCATCCCGAAATTCAAAAACAACCGTCGTTTCATTGCTAGTAACACGGTCTAGGGAAGCCAGCTTAATTCCCGGATTGAAACATTCAGTAACGTATTCAAAAAACTCTCTAGCTCGTTCTTTTCCTTCATTCAAACCGTGGAATTTCCCCATAGGAAACCAAAAAGTAAAATCTTCCGTGAGCATATCTAAAAAGGCTTGCCACTCTCCTGTTGCCAAACCATGCGTAAAATGCTCAAATCCCTGCTGGGCAACTTTTAAAGTATTTTCTAACTCTTGTGTCATGGTTGTCGATAGCTACAATCTGACAACTACTTTGCCACAATTTTGACCACTAAGCAGATATTCAACAGCCGCAGGAATAGATTCTATGCCTTGAAAATGATTTGGGTCTACGGCAACTTTGAGTTTGCCTGTGTAGAAAAGATTTAACAGGCGATCGCGTGCCTCTGGCATATATTCTTTATAATGAGGCATGAGAAAGCCGCGAACAGAAGCAGCTTTCCAAAATAACTGGTGGTAAATGCGGGGTTGGGTAATTTGTTCTACATCCTTTGCATATTCTGAGATGAACCCAACTACTACTAACCGTCCTCGTACTGCTAAGTTTTCCACGCAAGTATCAAAAACCTGTTTTCCCACACAATCAAAAATCAAATTAATGCCGTTGGGGTATTCTTGCTTAAGGATTTGGTTGAGATTTTCGGTGCGATAGTTGATAATGCGATCGCACCCGAATTCTTTAAGTAAGTTTGCCTTCGCCTCAGAACTACAAGTACCAATGACATGATTACCTGCTAACTTCGCCAATTGCACCGCAATATGACCGGTTCCCCCTGCTGCTGCTGTTACTAAAACCACTTCATTACTTTTCATCTCCCCCACTTGTTCCAAGGCGACCAAAGCTGATACACCTGTAGGCATTAGAGTTAACACTTCTGGCGTAACTTCACGCACCTTAAATGCTAAGTTTGCATTTACAACCTGATATTCACGATAACCGCCACCACGATTAGTAGTGACTACAGCATCACTCACTTGGAAATCTTGAACATTTTCTCCGACTGCTACAACTTCTCCCACCACCTCCACACCCAAATCAAAGGGAGGAGTTAAATTAACATAAGGAACATCACCACGACAAAGTAATGTGTCAAAGCCACCATTAACGCCAGCAAATTTATTTTTAATTAAAACTTCACTAGCAGCAGGTTTAGGAATAGGAAATTCGACAATTTCCACAGCAAATTTAAAATCTTGATTCAGTTGTTTTGCTATTAATTTTTTATATGTTTTTGCGTTCATTTTTAAATCTTATATTTATCTAAAAATTAAATTATTCAATTCAAAATAATACCAATTCAAATAATGTTTGCGACACATAAATTCTTCGTAGGGGCACGGCAATGCCGTGCGACGCCACTTCCTTCAAGTCGGCAAAGCCGCCCAACGGAGTGGCTCCCCTACCCATTTGTTGCATTCTTTTTTCAAATTGTTATAATTTATCAATTATAAAATATTTCTAAAAATATCTACTAATTCTCTCTGCGTTCTCTGCGTCTCGGCGGTAGCCTGCGGCAAGCCGCTACGCGTCTACGTTAGTAAATTTTAACTTTGTAGGGGTGCGTTGTTATAAAAAAGGGCAACGCACCGCTCATCTCCAAGAAGAATACTTTTAAGAGAAGCTGGGAAGTTTCCATCCAAATATTTTTCCCAAATAGTGGGGAGATAATATTAAGCTCCTAAAGCTTTATCCCACTCTAACTGATGAGCTAAACCATACTTGATAAAATCTTCTTCTTTAGCTTTATCACTCTTCCCAAATACACCTAAGCTGTAAGGATTATCTTGCATACGTTCTGCAACTTGCTCTTTTTCAAATTGAATTACTTCCTCTCTAGGCTTATCCGGTTTAAAAAAGTCTACAACCAAAACTGTTCTGTCATAATTAGTGTAATTATGCGGGCAATGTGGATAGCTATGATCTAAAACCATGAATTCTCCTTCATGCCAATAAAGCTGTTCATGGCATATCTTCATAGCTACATCCCCCTCTGGCACAATTAATCCTAGATAGCCACGATTCATGTGTGGGTTGTAGTTGACATGAAGTTTAATATCTAAACCTGGATGGAATGTCCCAAAATAGGCATTTCTGATAATACTATCGTCGCTAAAGTTTACTTTTTCGATTACATTAGCCAAATTGGAAAAATACTTTTCTCTTAAGGCAAGCGCTTTTTCTGATGCCTCATCTATCCCATAATCTGGGTACTGTATTTGATGTACTTTAATATATTCTTCAATAAATAAACCTTGAAATAAAATACCAAAAGCACTATATTTTGAATTTCCCTTGGTTTTAATCGTTTTACTTTTAGGCCCTAAAACATCGTAAGTAAATTTTAACTCCTCATTAGATGCCTGATTAAGAAAGTGTGTAAACTCATCTCTAATCACTCGCCAGTTATCTTGAAGACTTTTGAGAAAAGGAAATTCTTTTGGATTTAGATGATACTCATTAAAATTTTCCATTGGCTTTTATCCTGAAAATGATTGAATAAAAAACTGTTACATAATAATGGGTTTTAGCTTGCATTCCGGTACTATGTTGAAATTCCTGATTAAACCAGAACTGAAGCTTCTTTACTCATTTTAGTGTGAGGTCTACTGTGTCTGAACCTCCTGTATTAGATAAAATTATCAAAAATGTGCGCGTAGTTCGTCCCCATGATGATGCTGTCGAACTAGTTGATTTAGGAATTAAGGATGGGAAATTTGCTAAAATTGCCCCTAATATTAGTGCAAACCAAGCTATAGAAGTATTCGATGGCAAAAATTTGCTAGGCTTTCCTGGGGTCGTGGATGCTCACATGCACATCGGTATTTATCAACCCCTAGATAAAGATGCTGTGACAGAAAGCAAAGCTGCGGCGATGGGAGGCGTGACTACCAGCCTGAACTACATTCGTACAGGACAGTATTATCTCAACAAAGGCGGTTCCTACCGCGATTTTTTTCCAGAGGTATTGACCTTATCCGCAGGTAATTTTTTTGTAGATTATAGCTATCATGTCGCACCCATAGCTAGCCAGCATATTGACGAAATACCTCTGCTGTTTGAGGAACATGGTGTATCTTCGTTTAAAATCTTCATGTTTTATGGCGGTTATGGGTTGCATGGTTTGTCAGATCAGCAAAACCTGTTTTTGATGATTAATAAAGAGGAACGCTACGACTTCGCTCATTTTGAATTTATTATGCGCGGTCTAACTCGCTTAATAGAAGCGCATCCAGAAGCACGAGATACTATTAGCTTGAGTTTGCACTGTGAAGTTGCGGAAATTCTTAACGCCTATACCAAAATAGTTGAAAACGATTCTAGCCTTAGCGGACTGCACGCTTACAGTGCAGCGCGTCCTCCTCATTCCGAAGGTTTAGCAATTTGTATTGCTTCCTATTTGGCACATGAGACTAACTGTGCAAATATTAATTTGTTGCACCTAAGTTCGCGTAAAGCAATGGAAGCAGCTTTGACTATGCAAACTGCTTTTCCCCATATCAATTTTCGGCGTGAAGTTACTGTTGGACATTTGCTATTAGATGTTGATACTCCTAATGGTACTTGGGCAAAAGTCAACCCCCCTATCCGTCCCCGTGCTGATGTGGAATACTTATGGCAAGCAGTACTCAACAATCAAGTAGATTGGATAGTTAGTGACCATGCTTGCTGTTCTGCTGAACAAAAAAGAAGTACTAAAGACCCGAATAATATTTGGTTAGCAAAGTCTGGTTTTGGTGGTACAGAATATTTACTTTCTGGTGTATTAAGTGAAGGTAGTAAGCGGGGAATGTCTTACAACCATATCGCTAAGTTGCTATCTTGGAACCCATCGCAGCGTTTTGGTTTATTAGAAAAAGGTGATATTGCCATTGGCTATGATGCTGATTTAGTGCTGGTAGACCCCAATGAAAGCTTTGTGGTACGTGCTGCTGAGTCGGAATCGCAACAAGGTTATACACCCTTTGAAGGAGTCGAGTTAACCGGACGGGTGAAGAGTACCTTTTTGCGGGGAAATCTGATTTATAACAAAGGACAAGTTCTAGGTTCACCTACTGGACGTTATTTAAAACGCTCCCACTATTCGTAAGGACACAATAATTGACGTGAAAAATACTGTAGAAGACTCCGGTTTTTTATGATCGCTTAACTTTTAACACAGTTGCTACTAGGGAAATACTGTTTCTGTCTACCCTGTAGCAACTTCCGTCTTCCCTGTAGCAGCTTCCGCCTTCACATTTCCCTGTTACGCGCAGTCTGTAGCAACTTCCGTCTTCACTGTAAGAGCTTCCGTCTTCACATTTCCGTGTTACGCGCAGTCTGTAGCAACTTCTGCCTTCCCTGTAGCAGCTTCCGCCTTCACGTTTCCGTGTTACGCGCAGTCTGTAGCAACTTCCGCCTTCACGTTTCCGTGTTACGCGCAGTCTGTAGCAACTTCCGTCTTCACGTTTCCGTGTTACGCCCAGACAGTCGCTACATTTTGATCTAAAATTATTTGCGATCGTCTAGCATGACATCAAAGTGTTTAACTGTAGTTTCTGGTTTTATCAGATATTCCTTATCTCTAGGAAGAAATCTGACTTTTTCAATATCATTACCAGCAAAGTTGCGAATTGCATCTCGTGATTCCCAGTAAGAGATCACAGTAAATTCTGTGTTATTTCCATTAGTGCGGCGAAGTACTTGCGCTCCCAAATTACCAGGAATTGACTTAATTTTGTTAATTCCAGCTTCTACCAAATAAGCATAGTATTCATCGGCTTTTGATGTTAGCGTTGTACCATGCCAAATACGTGCGACTACTTTCTTTGATTCGGTGGTAGCAGTATTATTTGGTAGAGGTTGTGCTGAAACTGTAAGAGTTTCAACCTGTGCAAATGAAGCCAGTGGCAAAATCAAAACTGAAACTGCCAATCCACAAAGAATACCCGAAAAATTATTTGGTCTAATCATTAGGCATCTCCAGGTGCATAGAATAATACTATACTTACTTGTGATAAATCTCTATCAACTCTGATAAAAAACAAGCCGCCATCATCTTTTATCTGTCTTGGAAGGGTGCTAAACGTGGGGTCATACTAATAATGGTCTTTGACAATGCGGTAATAGTTAAGTAATATCACTCTTCATTGTAAGATTGTATCATTTGATATTTATTATTAATCTCTCTGTTACTATATTTCCTAAGCTACTTCTTGCCTCACCGTTGTATTTTTGATTAAGTGCCCTACTATAATTTTGTCCGGGAAAAGGGGTTAGAAGGATTGTTAGCTCTGGGAAATAATTTTTGATAGCCAAAGGGTTGAACTCGAAGGTGGAACTGTTTGGATGATAAATCAAATACTAGAAGAAGTATTAAAAGTAGTAGTTGATTTTTTGGAAAAGTAATAAGTACTTGTACAAAATTAATTAGGTATTTTTCTATAGAGGGAGAGCAGGAAAGAAAAAATATAACTGCTTAGTAAATATACAAATAAATTAAATTTACCTACCTATTTAGGAGGAAGACAATGAACAACGAATTACCACTGATTATCGAGTGTCGTTGTAACGAAATAGCCTATCGCCAGGACAATCCTGCTTTACCCTACTCTCCAAAAGAGATCATCCGCGAAGCAGTTCGTGCCTGGGAAGCAGGGGCTTCGATTTTCCATTGGCACGGGCGAGACCCAGATAGTGGGAAACCGCGCAACGAAGTTGAACTCTATCTCGAAGTGATACAGGGAATTCGTGAACAGACGGATCTCCTAATCCATCCGACGCTTGGCTACATTACACAGAATCAGGTAGAGGATCGCGTCCGGCACATCTTGGCAGTGAATGACGATCCAGTGCTGCGGGTGGACATGGCTCCAGTGGATTTTGGGTCGCTCAACGTGGACTTCTGGAATCCCCAGGCGAAACAGTTCACGACCTACGATCAAGTGTATGTTAATACCCGCGCTAACCTCAGGGCAGTACTGGAAGTATTCAAGGAACACAATATCTACGTCAGTTCAGTCTGTTGGGACGTAGGGCAAATGCGAACAGCGCGTTGCTTCCAGGAAATGGGACTTCTGCCACGGGACACGTTTTGGGAGTTTGTCTTTACCGGGGAAGTAATGCCGGCTGGAGCTGCGGCGACTATATCGGGTTTGCAGGCGTTTATAGCTGAGGTTCCTATGGGGAACCAGTGGCTGGCGCTTTGCTGGAATGGAGACGTGATGAAGGTAGCAGCCTGGGCAATCACCCTTGGCGGACACGTCGCAATTGGGCTGGGAGATTATGCTTACACTCGCTTTGGCAAGCCACACAACGGCGAGTTAGTAGACAAGGTTGCAAAGATGGCGCATACGCTCGGTCGGGAAGTTGCAACGCCAGCGCAAACCCGCGAGATTCTGAAGATGTCGCCGCGAGCTTCCCGAAGCAAAGAACTACAAGCAACTGCCAACTAAGTAGGTGGCATAAGTATATCAGCAAATTTTGGTAATGAGTTGGGATCTAAAATGTAGGGTGGGCAATGCCCACCTACAGGGAAATCTAACTGCGATCGCTCTAAGGAAATGAAACAAAAGATTAAACGAGCTTTTTTAGACACAGAAGATGGACAGATTCTGTATCGCATCGGTGGCGAGGGTGAACCCATACTTTTGCTGCACATGAACCCCCGCAGTAGTGATGAATACCGAGAACTTATGCCTATCCTTGCTGAACACAGACGAGTCATAGCAATGGATTTGATGGGGTTTGGTGATTCGGATAAACCACCAAGAATGTATACAGTCGCCGACTATGCGAAAACAGCGATCGCACTTTTAGATGAATTAGGTATAGAAAAAACTAGCGTTATGGGAAACCATACAGGTGCTTTTGTGTCCGGAGAAATAGCAGCAACTTATGGCGATCGCATTGAAAAACTGATCTTAGGTAATGTAGCTGGTTTCGGTGAAGGAGGACAAGCAGAGCTATTCAGAAGATTTGAGGAAGGTTTTAACATCAAAGAAGATGGCTCTCATCTCATGGAAAGATGGTTAGCCCGTTCTCGATACGTAGGTTCTGCCGAATTAAATCACCGTTGGGTTTTAGACGATTTAAAATGTTTTGGTCATCCTTTGTACGCAGTTTGGGCTGTCGGCAACTACTGTCTAGATGCACCAGAAAGATTTCGTTCTATCAAGTGTCCAACTCTGATTATCTGGGGAATGGATGATGTCAAAGAATTTGAAAGACTGAGTTTAGCAAAAGCAGGCGATCGCTATTTTCTTTCTCAAGCAATTCCTCATGGCAAAGTCGTTGAATTTGACCAAGGAACAATTTGCATGATGAATCAGATACCTGAAGAAGTAGCGCAGGCAGTAATCGAATTTCTAAAAGATTCAGAATAGTTCAGCTTCTAATTTTCTAGGACTGCTGTACACTTAATCTCTACAATTAGTCCTGGTGTAGACAAAGCAGTTATACCAACGCCTGTCCAAGTAGGGAAGTTATTAGTGAAATAGCGATCTTTTACTTGCATAAATAGTGGCAGGTGTGGAATGGTAAACTGCTGTTCTGAAGCATTAGCAGGCAGCACTTGCAAATTACCGAGATTTACCCCTGTCACATGGTAAGTAATCATCTCTACCACATTGTCAAAAGTGGCTCCTGCTGTTGAAAGTACCTTTTTGACATTCTCGAAAGTCTGGACAAATTGGGCTTCTATTCCCTCCACTACATGTAAATTTTCATCACGTCCCACCTGTCCTGAGATATATAATGTATTGCCTACCTTAATCCCAGGGCAATAGTGATACTTTTCGTATAAAATTTCCATTCCTTTGGGAATAATGACTTCACGAGTCTTCGCCATCTAAGTAGCTCCACACTTTATCAACTGAAAATTTTAACCTCTCATAGCACTGACAACTGAACGCGCCGCATCGGACAACAACCAGCCATCAGCAGCAGGTAGCACGAAATCATAGCCCTTAGCGAACAGTGCGCGACCTCCGACGGCATTGCGACTGACACCCCCAAGCCAACAATCAGGGGTGGAGCGAACTATGGCTTCAGCTTCCGCCATCAATCGTTCAAGTTCTGAATTATTGTAAGTTCCTAATTTAGTCAGCGCAGCAAAATCGTCCACGATGTCTGCCATCAGATCGCCTGCTCCTAAAACTACCATATCGATACCGTCAACTGCGGCAATTTCCTTAACATTCTCGAAACCCTGACGGGTTTCGACGATAACGGCTAGAAGTAGGTTCTCCCGATAATTGGCAGGATACTCTAGCTCTGCTAAACCCCAGTTGGCTGCTCGGCTTTCCGGATAACCGACACCTCGGTGTCCGCCATGAGGTCGATAGCGGGTTGCGGCGACAATGGCTCGCGCTTCATCTGCTGATTCTACGGTCGGAACGACTATACCTTCCACGCCCATGTCTAAGGCTCGCTTGATATAAACTGGATCGTTTGAAGGCACGCGTAAAATACAGGTAACATCTGTTGCTTGGGCGGCGCGGAGTTGCTCTACTAAAACGCCCATTTCCATCGCGCCATGTTCGTGGTCGATGATAAAGGCATCGAACCCACACATAGAAAGAAGTTCGATTGAGTCACCATCTGAGAAAAAAATCCAGCAACCGATTGGTTGGGAACTGGTTTGGAGCATTTTCTTCAGTCTATTAGGTCTGAACATAATTCTTTGTACTCTCGTTACGCCAACCTACTTACTGGTCAATAAATCGACGCTTGCTAAAAATTAGACAATATGTAGATATTCGCATTAGCGAGTAACAATCCGAGGATGCGATCGCTTTTCTTTTATTTTCATGCAACCAAAGTTAAAATTTTATAGTTTAGCGTCAAACATTAGGCGATCGCTAAAGTTAAAAGATAAACATATTTTCAAAAAACTTATTAACCTGAGTGTTGGTTTTTGGGGAAAAGACGCTCTATCCCCTTATTTTCCAAATCAACTGAATTACTGAAGCCTCCGTTTCACTTCTTCAGCCAAATTAGCCAATCCTACTTCTACTTGTTCGCCTGTTTTCAAATCTTTAAGCGATGACTTTTGTGCTGCTGCTTCATCTGCACCAATAATTACACAGAATTGAATTCCTTGTTTATCAGCTAACTGGAATTGTTTACCTAAAGGACGCTTATCAAAGTTAGTTATAACATTAATGCCCGACTTACGCAGATTTTGTGACACTTTTAAATAAGTGGGCATTAAATCTTCTTGCATATTCACAACCATCACCTGTGCAGGTGTGGCAGCTAAGGTATTGAGAATACCAGCTTTTAATAAGCGACTAATTAAGCGAGTTAAGCCGATAGAAATTCCTACTCCGGGCATTTTTTCGCCTAAGAACATCCCTACTAATTCTTCATATCTACCGCCAGAACAGATACTACCTAAAGCTTCATGTCCTATTAGCGTTGTTTCGTAAACTGTGCCAGTATAGTAATTCAAACCACGCGCAATAGATAAATCTATACAGTAACGATTTTCGGCAACTCCGAGATTGCGGACACCTGCAATCACTGTTGATAATTCGGAAACTCCCAAGCCAAATTGCTCGGATTCTGGAAGATTTTGTGATAGATGATTAAGTTTATCTAATACCTCATCAACTGTACCATCAATCTTAATAAAATCAATAATTTTCTGTGTTTGCTCTAAATTTATACCTTCTTTTTCTAATTCTTGTTTGGCTTTTGATTCACCAATTTTCTCTAGGTTGTCAATGATGCCAATACACGACTTAATTTGATTTTCGACAATTCCTAATGATTGAAAAAAACCTGTAAGAATTTTGCGATTATTGATGCGAATTACAAAATCACCGATATTAACTGCTTCAAATATTTCAGTAATAATTGCAGGCATTTGAGCATCATAAAGTAAACTCAATTCTCGACGAGCTACTACGTCAATATCGCACTGACGAAATTGGCGGAATCTTCCATCTTTTGCTCTTTCACCACGAAAAACAGCATCCATCTGGTAACGAGCAAAAGGAAAGGTTAATTCATTGAGGTGACGAGCTATATACGCCGCTAAAGGAACTGTTTGGTCAAATTTTAAAGCTCTAGCTTCTGAACCTGTTTCACCTGCTTTATCTTTTTCTGCTTGCCGATTGGGTGGTAAGATGGGGTCGATACCATAAATAATATTGTCACCCTGATTTCCCTTTGCCTGTAATACTTCTAAACGCTCAACTGCGGGAGTTTCAATCGGTGTAAATCCGTAACTTTCAAAAACTCTCCGAATGGTATCTAGCAAGTATAATTCTAAACGTTTTTCACTAGGAAGAAATTCAGGAAAGCCACTGGGTGTGGAAAAGTTTATTTTGTCACCTTTTGTCATGTTTTGTCCTTTAGCTATTTTAGAAAATAGAGGTTGTTTGAAAAGTGGTTGGCTGTGATTTTAGGCACTTATTGATCCCCCCTAGCCCCCCTTAAAAAGGGGGGAAGAATCAAAGTCCTCCTTTTTAAGGGGGATTTAGGGGGATCTAGAACGTTTTGCTACCGACAAAAAGACTTTTAAAACATCCTCTTAGATTTTAAATTTTAAATTATAATGAGCTCCTTGATATAAAACTTGAGTCTATTTGCTCAAATAAGGGTGCGTTATACTTCGTTAACGCACCCTACAAATTAATAATTTATTAACTAAATCATCTTGAAAGTTTTAAATTGCTATCGTACTCGTTCTTCTTGGATTAAGGTACGTTGGTAAATTTGATGATTTTTAAACCAGTGCCATGTACGAGCGCGATAGTTGTTGTCAGGACTAATTTGGATCATTTCATATAAGTACATTTCTGGTACTGTCTTATAAGAAAACCACAAAATTACTGTGGAATCGTCAACTTCCCAAGCTTTTCCTTGAATGCGATCGGTGTCAAATAAAAGAGTTTTATCTTGATAGGTTCCAGGAAATCTATGCTCCTCTTGTTTCTCATCAGACCATTTGTAACGATTAATTTGATAGTAGGCATAGGGGCTATTTTCTGGAAATTGGCAGGTTAAATGAGATTCATGCCTATCAAGAATTTTTCCAGTTGTATCGACAAGTGTATACGTACCTACCCAGTCTCCTTCATGACGGGCTAGCACGGGCATTCCTTCTCTAATATTAGGCATAACAAAACTCCTTTTAATCTGATAACTGGCTAATAAACTATTACCCATTATCAAACCACCAAGGGTCGCTTGCAGAGTTGGTTTTAATTAAGAAAGCTTTTTTGCGCGTGAACCGTTTGATAGCTGCTGGCCCCATGCGCGAACCGCCCAAGCCGGAGAACTTGAAGGCGTTTTTTTCGCCTTCGTGCATGATAGCAGTGAGCGCAGCATCATTGATACTAATGCCACCTGCATCGATTTGCTGGGCAACTTCTAAGGCTAATTGTTCTGAACCTGCAAACACAGCCGCACTCAGTCCATAAATAGTGTCATTGGCTAAGTGAATCGCTTCTTCAACTTGAGAAAATGGCATTACTGGCATAATTGGGCCAAAAGTCTCTTCAGTCATCACTTTCATTGAATGGTCAACCTGGGTGAGAACGGTGGGACGACACCACCAACCCCCGCCTAATTCTTCAACTTGACCGCCGCAGTGAACTACTGCTTTTTTTTGGACTGCATCTAAGAGATGATCGCTAATAATTGCTGCCTGTCTTTGGGCAATGATCGGGCCAATTCCGCCATCTTCAACTGTAGGGTGAGCTAATTTTAGTTGTTGGGCTTTGGCTGTCAGTTGTGTAACAAATTTATCAAATATCGATTCTGCAACGTAAATTCGCTCAATTGAGAGGCATGATTGCCCAGTGTTAACAACTGAACCCCACAAAATTGCTGAGGTGGCTAAGTTTAAATCAGCTGATTCTAAGACGATCGCCGGGTCTTTACCTCCTAATTCTAAAAAAGCTGGAATAAATCTTTTCGCTGCGACCTCAGCAACTTTTCGCCCTGTTGCTACACTGCCTGTAAAACAGACTAAATCTACATTTTCAATTAAAGCGGCTCCTGTTTCACCTGCGCCTTCAATAAAAGTGAATACGTCGCGCAACTTGGGAACGGCATTCAGTGCTGTTATGAGTGGTGCTACAAATCGAGGAGCAATTTCACTGGGTTTGACAACAACAGCGCAACCTGCTATCAATGCCGGAATTGCATCAATTGTAGACAGTAAAAGTGGAAAATTCCACGGGCTAATTACCCCGACTAACGGGTAAGGCACAGATGTTTGCTGCAAGGCGATAAACGGGATGGCTGTGTTTTTTGCGGTTTCTTGCAGTAATTCTGGCCCTAACCGACACCAGCGATCTATGCTAGCGAGGAAGGAGTCAATTTCCATGATTGAGATTGACAATCTACCTGTATCGTTGACCAAAGCCTCAGTCAACCGATCGCGCCTGGACAATAAAGCTTCCTTCCATTCCTGTAATGCTTCAATTCTTCCTTCTACACCCAACTCTTGCCAACGAACTTGCGCCCTCCGCAGACGATTACATAGCTGCGCCAGCAGTTTCGGAGGCGGCGGTATAATCACATAATCAAATTTTCCAGTCCGGGGATTGCGGACTTCTATAGATTTACTCATTATTTATTTGTCATTAGTCGTTAGTTATTAGTTACAGCAGATTGCAACTTTAATTTTTATTCAGTCAGTAGTTAGGATACTTGCCGAAGCGAGGTTTTTGATTTTAAATTCTGAATTTTTTAATCCCCATTCCCCAATTAAAAAATCTGTCTGTCAAATTACTCCCAGCTTGGCTAGGCGTTCAATGGTCGCTTGCTGGGTTTGGATAAAGTGTTTGCGATCTACTTCTGTTTCCAGCATAGTATTTGCTGGGTAAAAATGCGACTGACGATAACTGTCTGCATATAGCTCAAATCGCTGGCGTGAAAGTAAATTATTTAACCCTGGTCTGCGGCGATCACGGCGTAAGGCAGCTAAGTCAATCTCTGCAAAAGCTGACATACTTTCGCCTGTAGCTGTCTGTGCTAATACTATTCCGCGATAGTCAATGATTTTAGAACCGCCATCAGCCGAAGCTTCAGGAATAGGGATATTAGCGATGCCTGCTGTATTAGCGGAAACTACATATGCTGTATTTTCCACGGCACGAGAGATTTTGGCTGCGTCTTTGGGTGTGAAATTGCCATAAATTTCTGATGTCGAGTGCAGAAAAATTTCTGCTCCGCGCATTGCCAAACACCTTGCCACTTCAGGATATAAGATTTCTTCGGATGCCAATGCTGCCAAATTACCGATCGCAGTTTTCGCAACCGGAAAAACTCCATCCAATCCGTAGCAGTCAAGGTACTTATCCCAAACATCGTGCGGTGTCGGAGCAAACATTGAATTTAACCGTCGATACCGCAAGACAACTTCTCCCGATGGATCGATGACAAAGCAGGTTTGAAAGTACAAACCCGGAAAATTAGGATCGAGTTCGTAAGCATTGCCAGCTAAAAAAATCCGATGTTTTTGGGCAATATTACCTAAAGCTTCATACTCAGCCCCATCTATTTCCAGACAAGCTTTTTCTGCCCACATCGCCAGCGATTCTCCGCGAGGGAAACCTGTAAGGAAATATTCTGGCAGCACAATTAAACGGCAGTCCAAACCAATAAAAGCGATACTGGCAGCAATTTGTTGTGCCAAGCGATTGATACTATTGTGCATCAGAGAACGAGCCTCTTGGCGATCGCCTGCCTGATTGACTGCATGACACGTAACTTGCAGCGCCAAAGCTCGGAATGACTCGATATTATCGGGGTAGACTGCCATGTATTTACTTTGTGGAAATTTTAACTGCCACTTTTAAGGATACGATCGCTGTGGGGTGGCGATCGCATAGCATATTGTTGATAGTTACCTACAACTATGATGGCTATTAAAAAAATTAAAGTGAAGTTGACACAGCTCGCTAACATTAAAATGAAGTTGTAGGCTTGTTGAAGAAATCAAAATTCTCTTGAAATTTTTTTTATAGCTCCCAAACACGACGAAAATATTACTCTTGAGTCTTATCCATGTCGGAAAATAACCCAAGCGAATTTCCAGTAGCATCGCCGTGGAAAGTTGCCATCATTGGTGCTGGTCTTGGAGGTTTGACAGCTGCGTTAGCGCTACGAAAACAAGGCATTGACGCGCAAATCTATGAAAAAGCACGGGAATTGCGACCAGTGGGTGCTGGTCTTACCCTTTTTCCCAACGGCTTGAATAGTCTCCATGCCATTGATGCAGGTATAGTCGAGTCGCTGAAACGCGCAGGCAGCCAAACCCGCATGTTGAACTTGAAGAAAAGCACCGGAGAAGTAATAACACAAAGCCCAATTCTTCTGATGGAGAAATACGGGCAACCGATGCTAAACATTCGGTGGTCGCGCTTGCAGGAAATACTCGCTGCTGCACTGCCAACGGATGCCATCCACCTCAATTCTCGGTGCATAGGCTTTCAACAAAATGACCAAGCTGTAGAGGTTTACTTTGAAGATGGCAAAAAAGTTCAGGCAGACTTACTGATAGGAGCTGATGGGATAAACTCCGCAGTCAGGCAGACACTTATTGGAGACGGTTCTCCTCACTATTCTGGGCGCTTGTCTTGGCGTGGTGTAGTTCAATATCGCCACGAACTTCTACATTCTGATGAATCAACTTTTACGCTTGGAACTGATGGCAAAAACTTCAACCTGATTGATGTGGGTAGTGGATACATATATTGGGTTGCTGGAGCATTATGGGCGGATGATAATTGCCTCCAAAATGCCGCAGAAGTAAAATCTCGCGTTTTAGAGGTATTTGCTGAATGGGCAGAACCCGTACAGGCGCTCGTAGAAGCAACAAATGCCAAGGACATTGTGGAAAGACCAATATACGACAGACCGCCATTGCAGAGTTGGAGCCAAGGTAGGGTAACGCTTTTGGGTGATGCAGCACATCCAGTAGTGCCAGTGTTAGGACAGGGAGCAAATATGGCTTTTGAAGATGCATCAGATTTGCAAGAGTGCCTTTGTTATGCACCCAGTATTGAAACAGCCCTTGCTAGCTATGAAAATAGTCGCATACACCGCACCCAAGTCATTCAAGCTCGCAGTGCATTCCAGGGCGCTCGTTCTTATGACGCTGACAGCGATACATTTCTGCGCGGTGTTGCAGAACAAGCACAGATGAGTCAGTCAGAGTTTGAAGATTGGCTTTATAGCTATAAGGGAACAAAGCTTTAATAATTTATTGTTAATTTTAATACTCTTGGCTCCAGTGGAAGGTAAAAAATGAACAAAGTTCTGCTGATTGGCGTTACTGGCGGTACTGGTGGAAATGCCGTCAAAGGATTTCTCGAACAGGGAGTCACCAACCTGCGTGCCATTACAAGGAAGATTGACCTGAATCGTCCTTCCCTGTCAAAGTTAAATGATGCTGGAGTCGAGCTGGTTGAAGCCAATCTTGATGATGTAAACTCCCTCACAGCAGCTTTTACAGGAGTTTCGGCTGTTTACTGCCATGCTACTTCCGCCGATTCTAGTAAGCCCGATCCCCTAGAGGTGGAAAGAGCCAAGCAAGTTGCACAAGCTGCAAAGCAAGCCCAAATTACTCACTTTGTCTACAATTCCGCAGGCGGCGCGGATAGAAATTCTGGCATTTCTCACATTGAGCAAAAGTACAAAGTCGAGCAAATTCTGAAAGCAGCAGGCTTACCAACAACTATGTTACGGGCTTGCTTGTTTATGGAGGAGTTTTGGAAAAAGTACACGCGACCGTCTATCCTCAAAGGTAGTTTTCCCTTTTCCATTCAGCCTGATAGACCTCTACATTTGATTGCAACCAAAGACATGGGACGTGTGGCAGCTTATGTGATTAAACATCCTTCCCAGTACATCGGTAAAGAAATTGAGTTAGCTGGGGATGTACTGACTCCCAAACAAATGGCAGAGGTCTTTTCCGAGGCGCAGGGAATGAAAGTTGTCCACAAAGAAACACCCGCTTGGATTTTCTTACTGCTTTGGCAAAAAGAACTGTTTACTTTGATTCAGTGGTATCGCAACAAAGGTTATCAAGCTGATGTTGAGCGTTTGCGAGCAGAATTTCCGGGACTTTTGACTACATTTAAGGAATTTCTGGAAGAAACTCATTGGGCAAACCCAGAATTAACTTATGAAAGTTTGTGATCTTGTCGCTGGCGATCGCATAATTATTGTTAGCACAAAAATTTGGAGTTATTTTTTTACTTTCTGCTCAAATATTACATATTTAAAGTTAGATTTTCAGCCTGGGAGATTTAATTGCGATTTCTGATGGGGAAACTTGTGGCTTGTAAGTTGGATGATAGTAATATAAGAGCCATTGAACATTTAAATATTAGATTATAGGACTCATATTTGATTTTTGAACAAAATTCAGTACACCTTTATTCCTTCTTCCCAGTCCCCAGTCCCCAATCCCCAGTTTCTTACCTCTACGAGTGATTCAGAAATCAAATCGGATTGCTATATAATCAATAGTTAAAGAAATTGCTAATTATCAGTACAGCATTTATAACTATTCAAAAAAGTTAAGAAAAGATGTGATTCAAAAAAAAATAATTTGGAATTTGATAAATAAAGGAGTCAGATATGTGTTATTGTTTTTATAGGAATCAAAAACGTAGAAATGCAAAAGACTTCAAGGTAAGATTGAGGTAAACTCAACAAAGTCCTTTTGCTCTGGTAAGTCCACTTCAATATCGTTACAATTTTTTGTAGCGGAAAGACAGAGCTAAACAAGCAGGATAGTAACCTTAGTCAAAACTTGAAGTAAATCATCAATTGTCAAGGTTAGAGACAGTAAAACTTGGCTAACCTAGCTAGTATTACCTGGCAGATACAATTAATCTAGGAGCCTGGGAAGAAAGACTCTTAGTAGAGCCTGGTAAATATTTAGAAATCAGAATATTGCAAACTTATTCGTGTGCATTAACTACGCTCCGAATTAGTGATTTTTGAGGAATATTTGGAAGCACCAGCATAGCGATCGCATAGTAATTTGGGATATTAGCTGGTTTAATTACAATTAGAAGTCTTTAGTAGCTATAACACAAGCAACATCGAGTAAGTTGTAGCGACCATGGAGAGTGGATTGCAATTCTGGTTGGTTGGGTTCAGGGGAAATCCCTGTATAAATTTGAATTGCCGCTGTAACCACTCTTAAGGTCTGAGCAGCCGCATGGAATCTTGCTGCAACAAACTTGCAATGCTTTAGTCAAGGTTTTTAAAGCTTCATCATCAGGAAATATCAATTTTTCCTAGATGAAAAACTAGCACCCATAAGTAGAAAAATTATCTGGCTTTGCGTCTGGTAGCACTTCCAATCATATTCCTTGTGCGATGTCTGACAACAAGGTGCTTTGCATCTACGCAAATTCTTATCGCTGTTTACTCTAGAACCTTATATTCAAGGTAATTTGGTCATTGGTTAATAGTCATTAGCCATTCTTCAAATACAGGACTAATGACTAAATGATCAACGCAAACTTAGCAACACTTGAATATTTTCTGGAGTTTAAATGTTTTGGCCCTGGTGTGTTCGTCGGCAAATGTTAATGCTAACAACGACCAAGCTTGAACGCCTCAGGTAAACCTTCAGACCCATCAACCAACTAATTGCAGGAAAACACAAATCATGGCTATTGACCAAAAAATCAGACAGATAGCTTTCTACGGTAAAGGCGGTATTGGTAAATCTACTACTTCTCAAAACACCCTAGCTGCTATGGCAGAAATGGGTCAACGGATTTTGATTGTAGGTTGCGACCCCAAAGCAGACTCCACCCGTTTGATGCTGCACAGTAAAGCTCAAACAACCGTTCTGCATTTAGCTGCTGAACGCGGTGCTGTAGAAGATTTAGAACTCCACGAAGTGATGCTGACCGGTTTCCGGGGTGTGCGTTGCGTGGAATCTGGTGGCCCAGAACCAGGTGTAGGTTGCGCTGGTCGTGGTATTATCACCGCCATTAACTTCTTGGAAGAAAACGGTGCTTACCAAGATGTTGACTTTGTATCTTACGACGTACTAGGTGACGTTGTGTGCGGTGGGTTTGCTATGCCTATTCGTGAAAACAAAGCGCAAGAAATCTACATCGTTACCTCTGGTGAAATGATGGCGATGTACGCTGCAAACAACATCGCTCGCGGTATTCTTAAGTATGCTCACACTGGTGGCGTGCGCTTGGCTGGTTTGATTTGTAACAGCCGGAACGTTGACAGAGAAATCGAATTAATCGAAACTCTGGCAAAACGCTTGAACACCCACATGATTCACTATGTACCCCGTGACAACATAGTTCAACACGCTGAGTTGCGCCGGATGACAGTGAACGAGTACGCACCTGATAGCGATCAAGGTAACGAGTACCGCACATTGGCTAATAAGATCGTCAACAACAAAAATCTCACAATTCCTACACCTATTGAGATGGAAGAATTAGAAGAGTTGCTGATTGAATTCGGTATTCTCGAAAGTGAAGAAAATGCTGCCAAGTTGATTGGCGCGCCTGCTGAAAGTACTGCTAAGTAAGAAATTTTATAGGGTTGCGAACCAATATATTTACTTTGGTTAGCTAGTTGCTCCCACAAATATTTACTCAACCCTCCTGATTAAGGGGGGTTGTTTTTGTTAAAATTATCCGTTATTTTTCAGCAGGCGATCGCGTAGCGCGTAGCGCACCCATAATTAATTAAGCAGGCAAGATTTAACAATACTGAAATCTGCCTTTGCTGAAACTAGTTCAGTAACCAAGCGCCAACTTCAGATTGATTCATTTCGTATCTGTTGGTAGCTGGGTTTGAGTTTCACTAATTGTTTAACCCTTTTGCCAGTAAGTTATATCTCTTGTAACCCAAATTTTCAGCTTTTTGCTCGGCACTTTGACATCCGAAGTTCGATATTCGAGTTCTGAAGGGGAAGTTTGAGGTTTTGAAGTCGAACTTTTGAGTTCACAGGTGCAACGTTGGTGTTCTGAAGGTGAAACTTCGAGTTCAGAAGGAGAAGTTTCGAGCTTTTTGCTCGGATGTTGGTGTTCTGAAGGTGAAACTTCGTGTTCAGAACAGGAATTTTCCTGTTTTTTACTTGAATATTGGTGTTTTGAGGACGATACTTCGTGTTCTGACGTGCAACTTTCGAGTTCAAAGGCTGAATGATGGTGATGCGAACACCTAGTTTTCTACTTTTTATCACAATTTTTTTGCGAAAAAGACCGATAACGGCATGATTTATTCATTAGCCCAACCCACAAACCTGTAAATCTACAGTGAAAACAGTATCCAGTGCTATTTACAAAGCGGGTATCTTCTTTGCACCTTGGTCAATAGTGGTTGCAATGACAACAGGGATACTACTTAGTATTCCAACTGCAAGTATAGCGCAACAACAAACCAATCCTTCTTCAGGTGAGCAACAAGCAGGACTAAAGGAAGCTGAACAACTTAATCAACAGATAAAAAATTTAGACCATGCATGAGCCTGAATAATTTGGCACACCTGTACCAGGTACAGGGAAAATATCAACAGGCTGAACCTCTGTTGCAACGCTCTTTGGTTATCTATGAGAAGGCACTGGGTAACGAACATCCTGATGTTGCCCGTAGCCTGAATAATTTGGCGCTACTGTACCAGGCACAGGGAAAATATCAACAGGCTGAACCTCTATATCTACGCGCACTAAATATCTTTGAGAAATTAGTCGGTAAGGAACATCCTAACGTCGCCATTAACCTGAATAATTTAGCATACCTGTACCAGTTACAGGGAAAATATCAACAAGCTGAACCTCTGTATCTACGCGCACTAAATATCTTTGAGAAATTATTGGGTAAGGAACATCCCAATGTCGCCATGAATCTAAGTAATTTGGCGCTACTGTACCAGGCTCAGGGTGATATTACTCGTGCGATTGAATTTTCACATCGTGGGCTAGAAGTTGAAGAACGCAATCTGAATCTGATTTTTGCTGTCGGTTCAGAACAAAGAAAACAAAGCTACGTGAGAACTTTTACAGGGAGAACTGATTCAGCTATTTCCCTATCCCTGCAAGAAGCTCGCAATCAAAAAGCAGCAGCTTCCTTAGCATTAACTACTGTCCTTCGTCGTAAAGGACTGGTGTTAGATGCGATGGCTGACAGTATCCAAATACTACGCACTCAAGTTGATAAAAACCCCGAAACTCAAAAGTTATTTGCTCAATGGTTGCAAGTACAACAGCAACTATCAGCATTAGTATTCTCTCAACCAGAAAAACAAACTGCTAACTCTAAAACTCAGTTAGAACAACTCGAAACAAAAAAAACAGAATTGGAAGCAGCGATTAGTCTTAAAAGTGCTGAATTTCGCACACAAACTCAACCACTAGAATTAACGACAATTCAAGCCAAAATACCTCAAGATGCAGCTTTAGTAGAAATTGTCCAGTATCAACCATTTAATGCTAAAGCCAAAACAGATGCCCAAAAGTGGGGTAAACCGCGTTATGCAGCGGCGGTATTACATTCAGAAGGTGAACCAAAGTGGCTTGATTTAGGAGAAGCCGCAGCAATTGATCAATTGGCTGTGAATTTACGAGCAGAGTTAGCAACAGGAAGACCATTTAAAAAACTTGCCCGCACTTTTGACCAACAGATAATGGAACCAATTCGTCCTTTGTTGGGTAATGCGCGTCATATTTTAATTTCTCCAGATGGGCAATTAACAGTCATTCCTTTTGAAGCATTAAAGGATGAGCAAGATAAATTTTTGATTCAGCGTTACACTTTTTCTTATCTCACCAGTGGGCGGGATTTGTTACGGTTTCAGCCAAATATAAACAAAACTTCTGCTCCCGTGGTGCTAGCAGATATTGACTATGACAACCAAGTACAAACTGTAGCCGCAGCGAAAGCAACTGCTGTGCGAGGTGAGCAGAATTTACGCTCAACTGACTTAGCAAACCTGGTATTTGACCCTTTAAGCGCGACTAAAGATGAAGCCGCAGCCATCAAAAAAGTCTTGCCTGATGCCAAGGTTCTCTTAGGTCAAGATGCCACAGAAACCGCTATCAAAGAACTTCAAAGTCCCAGTATTTTACATCTGGCTACCCACGGTTTTTTTATTACTGATATTGAACAAAATCTGAATGCTTCACGAGAATTGGAATTAACACCACGCCCAACCAATATTTTACAAATTGAAAACCCTCTGTTACGTTCTGGTTTAGCCTTGGCTGGGTTTAACCAACGTAAAGAAGCACCAGCAGGTAGCGATGATGGTGTGCTGACGGCGCTAGAAGTAGCTGGTTTAGATTTGCGTGGTAATCAATTAGCGGTGCTTTCTGCTTGTGATACTGGCAGTGGTGATGTCAAAGTTGGCGATGGTGTTTATGGTTTGCGCCGTGCTTTGGTAATTGCCGGTTCTCAAACTCAGATTTTAAGTTTGTGGCAAGTGGATGATGCAGCAA
>JAHHHN010000003.1 GCA_019359325.1 Mojavia pulchra JT2-VF2
CTGGTCAAGGCAGACATGAAGCTTTACGTTCTGCACAGCTAGAATTGCTCAATAGCTCCAATTATCAGCATCCCATGTACTGGGCTGCCTTTGTTCCCTCTGGTAATTGGACACCTTTAAGCAGCAAATAGTTTTGAGACGATGCTCAATCCTCCTGTTGCTGAAACTGACTCAGTAACCAAGCTCCAACTTGAGATTGATTCATTTCTCGACTACGGCGTAAAGCTTCTTCTAATAAGGCGATCGCCAATCCTGGCAAAACCTGCGATACTTGAATACGTTTACTACCCTGGTCTGCAATAGTATATGCAATGATTTGGGCATTTTGCACATCTACTACCCAATATTCAGCAACGTCTAACTCTTCGTAGAGACTTCGCTTTGTACCCAAGTCATCAAGTAAAGAAGTTTTCGCAATCTCAATCACTAAATCTGGTGCAGGATAGCGATCGCAGTTGACAATTCCTGTACCAGTAGGGATAGATTGGGCACGTTCTCTGAGGTAATAAGCTACATCAGGCTGACAGTCCTGAATTCCAGTTTTACGAAAGGTAGTTGTGTCTAAACCTGTAGCTGGAATTCCTTGGAGTGTTGCAAATAGAGTCACCGCAAAGATAATTACAACATGGTTTTGACCATGATCAAAACTAACTGGTGGCATCTCCAGCCTCATGTGTCCTTTGTAGTAGTAGCTTTTTCCCTTCTCGTTGAGCAAGTTGGCGATCGCTTGCTCATACTCATCCCATGAAGCGTAAATCCATGTATCCGTTGGTAACTGGGTTTGAGTTTCACTCATTACCTAACCCTTATGCCAGTAAGCTATATATCTTGTAACTCAAGTTCTCAGTTATTTGCTTGCTTATTTGATATTTGTACTCAAAGATTTAAGTTTTACAAGATAAGTTTCAGATTTTGAACTCGAAATTTTCAGTTCAAAGGCTGAATGATGGTAATGGAGACACCTAGTTTTCTACTTATTATCACAAAATCTTTGCAAAAAAGACCGATAACGGCATGATTTAATCAATAGCCAAACCCGTAAATCTGTAAGTTGACAGTGAAAAAATTACTCAGTGCTATGAATGCAGTAAGTATCTTGTTCGCACCTTTGCCAATAGTTGTGGCAATGACAACAGGGCTACTGTTAAGTACTCCAGTTAAAGGTATAGCCCAACAGCAACCTACTACATACTCAGCAGAGCAGCATGCAGTTTTAAAAGAAGCTGATCAGCTCAATGAACAGGTGTTAAAGTTATACCAAGAAGGCAAATATACTACTGCCATACCCCTAGCAGAACGCGCATTAGCTCTCAGAGAGAAAATATTAGGTAAGTTACATCCAGATGTCGCCACAAGTCTGAATAATTTGGCACTACTGTACGATGCACAAGGAAACTATCAACAGGCTGAACAGCTTTATCAACGCTCTCTGGCTATCTTAGAGAAAATACTGGGTAAAGAACATAGAAATATCGCTACGAGCCTGAATAATTTGGCTACGCTTTACCGAGCACAGGGAAAGTATTCACAGGTTGAACCCCTGTTGCAACGCTCTTTAGCTATTTTAGAGAAAGTACTGGGCAACGAACATAGAGATGTTGCCAATATTCTCAATAGCTTGGCACTAATGTACGATGCACAGGGGAAATATCCACAAGCTGAACCTTTGTATCTACGTTCTTTAGCTATTTATGAGAAACTACTAGGCAGGCAACATCCATCTGTGGCCAATAGCTTGAATAATTTGGCTGCACTTTACCAAGCACAGGGAAAGTATCAACAGGCAGAACCTCTATATCAAAGGGCATTATCTATCTATGAGAAAGCGCTGGGTAAAGAACATCCAGATATCGCCCTCAGCCTGAGTAATTTAGCTGCATTATATCAAGCACAGGGGAAGTATCAACAAGCTGAACCTCTATTTAAGCGCTCCATAGCTATTAGAGAAAAGGTACTGGGCAAAGAACATCCTGATGTTTCCACTAGCCTGAATAATTTAGCTGGACTGTATCAAGAACAAGGAAAATATCAACAGGCAGAACCTCTGTTTCAACGTGCTTTAGCTCTCAGAGAGAAAGTACTGGATAAGGAACATCCATCTGTCGCCACTAGCTTAAATAATTTAGCCGCGCTATATCGATTACAAGGAAACTATCAACAGGCAGAACCGCTGTTTCAACGCTCTTTGGCTATTAGAGAAAAAGTATTAGGCAATGAACATCTATCTGTCGCCCAAAGCCTGAATAATTTAGCTGGATTGTATCAAGACCAAGAGAAATATCAACAGGCAGAACCTCTGTTCCAACGCTCTTTGGCTATTAGAGAGAAAGTACTAGGCAATGAACATCCATCTGTCGCCACTGGCTTAAATAATTTAGCACTACTATACAGGGATGAGGGCAAATATCAACAGGCAGAACCTCTGTTTCAGCGCGCTCTAGTTATCTTAGAAAAGTTACTGGGCAAGGAACATCCATTAGTTGCCAGTAGCTTAAATAATTTAGCCGGATTGTATCAAGATCAGGGGAAATTTCAACAAGCAGAACCTCTGTATCAACGCTCTTTGGCTATTTATGAAAAGTTACTCAGTAAAGAACATCCAGATATTGCCCTCAGTTTAAATAATCTAGCTACATTTTACCTAGCACAGGATGATAGCAATCGTGCTACTGATTTTTTACGCCGTGGGCTAGAAGTTGAACAACGTAATCTGAATCTGATTTTTGCTGTAGGCTCAGAACAAAGAAAACAAAGGTACGTAAAAACGTTTTCAGGGACAACTGATATTTCTGTTTCCCTTTCCCTGCAAAAAGCTGGCAAAAATCCAACAGCCGCATCTTTAGCGCTAACTACCGTGCTACGTCGCAAAGGGCTGGTGTTGGATGCGGTAGCTGATAGCATTCAAATACTACGCAGCCAACTTGAAAGTAACCCAGAAACAAAAAAATTATTTGCTCAGTGGTTGCAAGTTCAACAGCAACTCTCATCACTAGTATTTTCTGAATCAGAAAAACAAACTGCTAACTCTAAAACTCAGTTAGAACAACTAGAAGCAAAAAAAGCACAATTAGAAGCAGCGATTAGTACTAAAAGTGCTGAATTCCGTACACAAACCCAACCAGTCGAATTAGCAGCGATTCAAGCCAAAATACCCAAAGATGCTGCTTTGATAGAAATTGTCCAGTATAAACCATACAATGCCAAAGCTAAGACATATGCCCAAAAGTGGGGTAAAGCGCGTTATGTAGCGGCGGTATTGCGCTCACAAGGTGAACCAAAGTGGGTTGAATTGGGAGAAGCCGCAGTAATTGATCAATTAGCTGTGAATTTTCGCGCTGAGTTAGCAACAAAAAGACCATTTAAAGAAAATGCTCGCAAATTATACCAACAAGTAATGGAGCAAATTCGTCCTTTATTGGGAAATGCGCGTCATATTTTAATTTCTCCAGATGGACAATTAACAGTTATTCCTTTTGAAGCCCTAAGAGATGAAAAAAATCAATTCCTGATTCAGAATTATGCTTTTTCTTATCTCACCAGTGGGCGGGATTTGTTGCGTTTTCAGTCTGGTGTTAACAAAGCTTCTGCGCCTGTAGTGCTGGCAGATATTGACTATGACAACCAAGTGCAGGCTGTTGCAGTAGCGAAAACAACTGGTGTGCGAGGGGAGCAAAATTTACGCTCTGGTGACTTGGCTCAGTTGGCATTTGACCCTTTAAACGCGACTAAAGATGAAGCCGCGGCAATAAAAAAAGTCTTACCTAATGCCAAGGTTCTCTTAGGTCAAGATGCCTCAGAAACCGCTGTCAAACAACTTCAAAATCCCAGTATTTTACATCTGGCTACCCACGGTTTTTTTATTACTGATATCGAACAAAATCTAAATGCTTCACGGGAAATACAACTAACACCGCCCCCACAAAACATTGTACAAATAGAAAACCCTCTGTTGCGCTCTGGTTTAGCCTTGGCTGGGTTTAATCAACGTAAAAAAGTACCAGCAGGTAGTGATGATGGTGTGTTGACAGCGCTGGAAGTCGCTGGTTTAGATTTGCGTTCCACTGAATTAGTGGTGCTGTCTGCTTGTGATACTGGCAGTGGTGATGTCAAAGTTGGCGATGGTGTTTATGGTTTGCGCCGTGCTTTGGTAATTGCCGGTTCTCAAACTCAGATTTTAAGTTTGTGGCAAGTGGATGATGCAGCAACTAAAGATTTGATGGTGAAGTATTATCAGAACTTGAAGGCTGGTCAAGGCAGACATGAAGCTTTACGTTCTGCACAGCTAGAATTGCTCAATAGCTCCAATTATCAGCATCCCATGTACTGGGCTGCCTTTGTTCCCTCTGGTAATTGGACACCTTTAAGCAGCAAGTAATCTCAGAACTTGGAGTTTCAACCTTTTTGCTCGGACATTCGACCTCAAAGCTCGGAGTTTCGACCTTTTTACTCGGATGTTTGACTTCAGAACTCGAAATTTCGGCCTTTTTGCTTGAACGTTTGACTTCAGAACTCGGAACGTTGACCTTTTTACTTAAATGTTCGAGTTCTGAGCCTCAAAGATGCACTTCAAAGGTGCAATCACCGAGCTATTTTCTACAACGCTGCTTCTTTAGACTTCACTTTTTTAGACTTACGGACGAAACGTTGTCCCATTGCCTCGACTACTGCATCTAATCCTGCCCCCTGTCCACTGGCTTTGGCGTAGTTATACACTTGTAAGGCAGAGGCAAATGCTTCACTACCAACTGCCAGAGATGTATCATCTACCAATTCTTGCAATTGCGTCAGCGACAATAACAAAGGATACAACGCTTCAAATAATTCTACGTCCTTCCGCATCTCATCCAGGTCAAACGATCGCGGTAAAAACTCTGGGTTCTGTGTGGCTACCTCTAATGCTTTGCTAACAAAGGCGCGGCTTTTATCTCCCATCTTGGGTAAAGCTTTACGCTCATCTGCACTCAAATCAACTAAAAATGGTAGCTTTTGTTTAATGGTGGTAATCGCTTGCAACACGGCTTCTCTCTCTTTTTGGGCCAAGGTTGCACTAATGGGGCTTCTGGACATGGAAATTACTCTCAAGTATGTTTGTCTAATTTAGAGTGCCCAGATATACAACATAAATATTAGTGTTGTATTCCCTAATGTAGAGAATTACGGTTTGATTTGAATGGAATACACGCTTTGAAGAATCAATTGTTATGAGGGCACAACATTGTTGTGCCCCTACGATTGTCTGATTAGGTTAGTTTTGTGCGATCGCCCGTATATTGCCAAGCCTGTTCTAGAAGAACAGGCTCCCTCAAAGCGGAGCTTTGAGGCAACCGCACTCTGTGCGGTTGGGCAACAGGGCGCGCTACGTGATCGCCAGAATAAATAAATTTTTTAACGAACCGCAAAGGACACGAAGGACACGAAGGGAAGAATAAAAAGGTATTGTTTCAATGTACTAGTGAGAATCGGGCTAGTGTTTCTTTCGCGCCAAACTCATACAATCGGCGTAAATGGTTGGTAACTGCATCAATAAAAGGCGGTGACTGGGATAAATCGCCAAAAATCTCCGTGAGGTTGAGCATTGGTTTGGCATCGGAACCACTGGTACGAGCAAGTTGCGTGAGAGTTCCTGCTATTGGATCATCAATGGGAATGGCGTTACCTTGGTCATCGTTGGCGTTGAGGTAACGGAACCAAGCTGCTACTGTTAAGCTCATGTATTCAATTGCTCCTTTTTGCCGCAGTGCGTCACGGACTGAGCCTAAAACAAATTTTGGCATTTTGGCGGAGCTATTGAGGCAAAGACGCGGCAGTTGATCGCGTATCTTGGGATTGGCAAAGCGTTCTATTAAGGTTTTTTTGTAATTATCTAAATTAATCCCCGGTACAGGTTGGAGTGTGGGCGTAACTTCTGCCATTAATTGCTCAACGGCTTGCCTAATTAAGGGGTCAGCCATGACTTCATGGACGTAGGTGTAGCCTGCTAAAGTGCCGAGATAGCCAATTAACAGATGACTGGCGTTGAGTAACCGAATTTTCATCATCTCGTAGGGATGAACATCGCTGGTCATCTGCACGCCCACGTCTTCCCAATCTGGTCTACCTGCACAGAAATTGTCTTCGACTACCCACTGAAGAAACGGTTCGGCAACAACAGGAAAAGCATCATTGATGTTAAATTGTTCCGCCACCATTTTGATATCTGCTGGAGTTGTGGCGGGAGTAATGCGATCGACCATACAGTTGGGGAAGGCTACCTGTTCAGCAATCCAACGTCCTAATTCCGGGTTCTGCATTTGGGCAAATGCAGTCAACATTTTGCGGGCAATGTTGCCGTTACCTTGCAGGTTGTCGCAAGACAACACAGTAAACGGTGCTATTCCCTGTTGACGGCGGCGATCGAGGGCTGCTGTCAAAAAGCCATATACTCCAATTGGCTGGTCGGGATTCTGTAAATCGTACTGAATTGTTGTATGATTGCCATCAAATTCACCGCTACCTTCAATATAGTAGTAGCCGCCTTCGGTAATGGTGAGGGTGACGATGCGGCATTGGGGATCTGCTAAGGTGTCAATTACTGCTTGGCGGTTATCTGGGGCAAAGAGATATTTTGTAATAGCACCAATCACACGGGCGTTCTCACTTTCTGGTGACCTTTCAACTAAGGTATATAAACAATCTTGAGATTTCAGCGCATCCCGCATCCGTTTGTCGAATTCTAGTAGCCCCACCCCGCAGATTCCCCAATCACTGCCGGGATGATGATGAAGGTAGTTATCGAGATATAATGCCTGGTGTGCCCGATGAAACCCGCCCACACCGATATGGACAATGCCGTTAGTAATTTGGTGGCGATCGTACTGAGGTATGCGGACGTTATTTCCTAAACGAGACAAAGATGCTTCATTCAGCTTGATTGCTGAACCTGTGCTGATATTGCTGTTCATGGGATTGATTCATGGTTAGGTGATGACGATGAGCTTTGGGAATAGCTTCACCGCTTTGATCGAACAAATGGCAAAGCTCGCCGTTAATGTAGATAGGAACGAAATCGTGCAATTGAACGGGATCATCTCCATCTGTTTGCACGACTATGGTGTCACCACCCGCAATTTTGATGTAGAGATAGGTTTCCCCGCCCAGTCTTTCTACAACTAGTACTTCACCATTGATGCTGGGGTTATTGCGATCGAGCCGCAGATGTTCGGGACGAATTCCTAATGTTGCGCGATCGCCAGCCGAGAGGGTCTTGGGCTTCACCGGAATCATTACAGTTGCGTCACCAGGAAGTCTAACTGTTGTCCCAGAATCAGTAACCGTTGATACCGTGACCGGGATAAAGTTCATTTTCGGTGAACCAATAAATCCAGCAACGAATAAATTGCGGGGATGGTGGTACAGTTCTAGGGGCGAACCCATTTGTTCGATGATGCCGCCTTGCAATACCACAATCTTGTCGGCAAGGGTCATTGCTTCAACCTGGTCGTGGGTGACGTAAATCATCGTGGCTTGCAGGCTGTCGTGTAAGCTGGCAAGTTCAATCCGCATCTGCACCCGCAAAGAAGCATCCAGGTTAGATAGTGGCTCATCAAACAAAAATACTTTGGGATTCCGCACCAAAGCACGACCAATCGCCACCCGTTGGCGTTGTCCTCCCGATAGTTCTTTGGGCTTGCGGTTCAAGAGTGGTTCTAGTTGCAGAATGCGGGCGACTTCACGCGCCCTTTCAAAGCGTTGGGCTTTCGGCATACCTGCAAGCCGGAGACTAAAGGCCATATTCTCCGCCACAGTCATGTGGGGATATAAGGCATAGGTTTGAAACACCATTGCCAAACCGCGTTTATCGGGGGGTATATCATTAACTTTCTGTCCATCAATGAACAAATCGCCGGAGGAAATTTCCTCAAGTCCAGCAATCATGCGGAGTAAAGTAGATTTTCCGCAGCCGGATGGGCCGACGAAGACAACAAACTCGCGATCGTTTATGTCGAGGTCTATGCCTTTGATGATTTCTGTGTCGGCGTAGGTTTTATGGATATGTCTTAAAGCAACTGTTGACATAAAATTTTTCTATTAAGGGGGTTGAAGAAAAGAAATTCTCACGCAAAGGCGCAAAGGCGCAAACAAGAGTGCAAGAGTTTTTTCTAATACCTTCTGCCATCTGCCTTCTACTTCACTGCACCGAAGGTAAGGCCTCGGACTAGTTGTCTTTGACTTAGCCAACCGAAGATGAGGATGGGTGCGATCGCTAGTGTTGATGCTGCTGAAAGTTTTGCCCAAAATAATCCTTGGGGGCTGGAGAATGAAGCAATAAATGCTGTAAGTGGGGCGGCGTCTGCTGTTGTTAAGTTCAGGCTCCAAAATGCTTCGTTCCAGGACAAGATAATTGAGAGTAAGGCAGTGGAGGCAATTCCAGGCAGTGCTAGTGGTAGCAAGACGTGCAGGAGTTCTTGCTGTGTGGTTGCTCCATCCATGCGATCGGCTTCGAGAATATCTTTAGGAACTTCTTTGAAGAAGCTGTAAATCATCCAGACGACAATCGGCAAATTAATTAAGGTATAAATGATGATTAAACCGATGCGGGTATCTAGTAATCCAAAGTTGCGACACAAAATGTAGATGGGGACTAGTACGCCAACAGGGGGCAGCATTTTCGTAGATAGCATCCACAGCAGAGTTCCCTTAGTGCGTTTCGTGGGGAAGAACGCCATCGCATAAGCGGCAGGTACGGCAAGCAGTAGTGCAAGTATAGTTGAGCCGAGGGAAACTGCTACGCTGTTAAATGCATAATTGAAATAATTTGCCCGGTCTTGGATGGCAACATAATTTTCTAATGTTGGGCGGAAAAATAACTGCGGGGGAGTGGAAACTGCCGCGACTTCGGTTTTAAAACTGGTGAGAAACATCCAGAAGATGGGGAAAAATAAGAGGACAGCAGCAAGCCAACCCAGTAATGTCCATAGCCAGCGCTTTGAGGTTTTACGTGCCATAATGCTAATTCATAATTCGTAATTAGGTTGCGTTGGTAGCTTGATTTGGAAGCTTGGTGTTAGGTATCCAAATTACGAGCAACACTACGCATCAAGAAGATTGCCACAATATTGGCAAGGATGACGGCAATTAATCCACCGGCTGATGCACCACCGACATCGAATTCCAGCAAGGCTTTGAGGAAGATGTAATAAGCTAGGTTGGTGGTTGCAAGTCCCGGCCCGCCGCCTGTGGTAACAAAGATTTCGGCAAAGATGGTGAGGAAGAAAATTGTCTCGATCATGGCGACCACAGAAATGGCGCGGCTCAGATGCGGTAGCATGACGAAACGAAATAGAGCGATCGCATTTGCACCATCCATTCGCGCTGCTTCTAACTGATCGCGATCGAGTGATTGAATTGCAGTTAGCAAAATCAGCAAAGCAAAGGGCAACCATTCCCAAGAAACAATGATAATGATCGCCAGCAGAGGAACGCTGGCAAACCAATCAATTGCCCCCAAACCCAGACCCCTGGTAATTTGCGCGAACAGCCCATTTACTGGATGCATCAGCATATTTTTCCAGATCAGGGCGCTAACCGTGGGCATCACGAAAAACGGCGAGATTGCCAGCACCCGTGCCACCCCGCGACCATAAAAGTCCTGGTCAAATAGCACTGCTAAGAGTGTGCCCAGACCGATTGTGATTACCAGAACCGAGACAACCAGAATAATTGTGATGGTGATCGATGTCCATAAAGCTGAGTCAGTCAGGATGAAGGTGAAATTTTCAATCCCGATAAATTTGCGTGCATCTGGATTCAGCAGGTTATACCGCTGAAAGGAAAACCATAGAGTCATCACCAGAGGCACAATCATCCACAGCAGCAGGACAACGACCGAAGGCGCAACCAAAGGCAAGGTTGAAGCTTGCCGCTTAGTTCTTTGCCTCGCGGGTGGTGGCGTTTCCTGTTGAGGTTTTACCGCTAATGAAGAAGACATAATATCAATTCAAAATTCAAAATTCAAAATGACAGCACTTACGCAAAATCTCTCTAAAACTCTCTTACCTTCGTGCCCTTTGTGCCCTTCGTGGTTCGTTTCTTCCTAAAGGTGGGCAATGCCCACCCTACTATGCTTTTTCACCACAGAGACATAGACAGAAAAGTCAAAATTTTACTCGATGTAACCTGTATGTTTCATGAAGCGTTCAGTAGATCTCTGCGATTGCTGCAACGCTTGGTCTACCGAAGTACGATTAGTTAATGCCGCTGCTAAAGTTTGCCCAACCGAAGACCCGATCGCCTGAAATTCGGGAATATCCACATATTGAACTCCCTTATACGGAGTTGGTTCTGCAGATGGGCGGGTAACATCGGCAGATTGAATTGCTCTCAGCACGATTTCCGCAAAGGGTGCAGCTTTGCGATAGTTGGGATTTTGATATGTGGAAGTCCGAGTTCCTGGTGGTACAGCAACCCAGCTATTTTCCTTAGCAACTAGTTGGATATATTCTTTTGATGTTGCCCAAGCAACAAACCTTTGTGCAGCTTCCGGTGATTTTGATGTTTTTGGAACTGCTAACGCCCAAGCCCAAAGCCAGTTTGAGCCGTTAGGATATTGTTCAATTGGCGCACGGGCAAAGCCAACTTGATCATGTACTTGGGATTCTTTGGGATTGGATAATAATCCTGCTGCAACGGTTGCATCTACCCACATCCCGCATTTGCCAGTTGAGAATAACGCTAGATTCTCATTGAAACCATTGGAACTTGCTCCCGGCGGCCCATACTTTTGGAGCAAATCAACATAAAAGGCGATCGCATCTTTCCAAGCTGGAGTATTAATCGTTGGTTGCCACTTCATGTCAAACCAGCGTCCGCCATAGGTGTTGACTAATGTGGAAACAAATGCCATGTTTTCACCCCAACCGGGTTTTCCCCGCAAGCAAACTCCGTAAACTCCATTGGCTGGATTATGGATTTTGCTTGCCCATTCTCTCATCTGAGGATACGTTGGCTGTTCGGGAACCGTAATCCCGGCTTTATCAAACAAGTCTTTTCGGTAGTACAGCATGGAACTTTCCCCATAGAATGGCACGGCATAAAGTTTGCCGTTGTGGGAAAGTCCTTCGCGGATGGGGTTGAGCAAATCATCTACGTCGTAGTTTGCGCCTAGATCCAAGGGTCTCAACCAATCCCGCCTAGCCCAGATTGGCGTTTCATAAGAACCGATTGTTAGCACATCAAATTGACCGCCTTGGCTAGCAACATCTGTGGTTGTGCGTTGGCGCAAGACATTTTCTTCTAGCACCACCCACCGCAGTTGAATATCACGGTTAGCTTCCTCGAACTTCCGGGAAAGCCCCTGCATAACTACCATGTCGCCGTTGTTGACTGTAGCGATCGTCAGTGTAGTTTTCCCTGCGGCTTGAGATCGCGGTGCACAAGCGTGTAGCAATTGCGCCAGCATCACTCCTGCGAGAAATGCCACCAGTACTTTAGCGAAGCGGGGGATACGCATCGCATTACTCCTTTGATGTAAAATATCGAACGGAGAAAATTTTTGATTTTATGCTCTAAATTTGAGTAAAAGCTCAATAATAGAATCATACCAACCCCACTTCAATGACGGGCATTTGCAACAATTCTTCAATAAGAGGTTGAAACTATGGCAGCGAAAGCAACCTATGAGTTTGCAGGTAAAACCATCCTAATTACAGGCGGTGCAGGCGATATTGGTAAGGCAACTGCACAACGTTTTGCTGCTAATGGCGCAGGTGTAGCCTTACTAGATTTGAATGAACCGAAAATGGCAGATGTGGCTGAGGAATTAAAAAGTTACAACGTTCCCGTCGGTTCGTTTCGCTGTGATGTTACATCTGCTGATGATGTTGCCAAAGCTTTTACTGACGCAGTGAAACAGCTTGGGCGGATTGACTATATATTTAATAACGCTGGTTATCAAGGAGCATTTGCCAAAACAGAAGAATATCCTGAAGATGATTTTGAAAAGGTGATTAATATTAACGTTGTCGGCGTTTTCCACGTTCTCAAGACAGCTGCACAGTATTTGCGTTCTGGCGGTGGAGGTGCGATCGTGAACATGGCGAGCTATGCAGGTGTAGTTGGGCCGCCAAATATGTTAGCTTATGGTGCTTCAAAATTTGCGGTGATTGGAATGACTCAAACAGCAGCGAAAGACTTGGCTCCTTACGGCATCCGGGTAAATGCGCTTTCGCCTGCGCTCATCGGCCCCGGTTTTATGTGGACGCGGCAAACAGAATTGCAAGCCGCAGTTGGTTCCCAGTACTTTGATACCGACCCCAAGGTGGTTGAGCAACAGATGATTAATTCAGTACCGATGAGGCGTTTGGGGAGTTTGGCAGAGGTGGCGAATGGGGTAGCATTTCTCATGAGTGATGAGGCAAGCTACATTACTGGGTTTAACTTGGAGGTTACTGGTGGTGAATAGAAATTTCCAGATATTGAGCAAAATTTATTTCCTTGGGCATATACTCAAAATAATGCAATCATTCCTTTGATAGGGACATAGTTTTTAAAGGTGGGATATGGGAGAACCTTTCTTAGATCGGCGCGATGCCAGCAAGGCTGGCTTGCCCCCTAGGGCGCGCAAGCTCGATCTAGCTGCTCATGCTGCTTGGCTGTATTACATTGCTGGCAATACACAAGAGGAGATTGCAGCAAAACTTAATGTATCCCGGCAAGCTGCACAACGCTTGGTGGCACTGGCAGTCAGTGAAAAATTGATCAAATTTCGCCTCGATCATCCTCTGAGTGAATGCATTGCTCTGGCTGAGTCGTTACGTGATAAGTTTGGTCTGTCGCTTTGTGAAGTCGTACCAACTGACGCAGGCAGCGGTGATACATTATACGGGCTTGGCATGTGTGCTGCCACCCATCTAGAGGGTTACCTGATGGCGAAAACCCCGACTATACTGGCGTTGTCTTCAGGTCGCACATTGCGAGCAATGGTGGAGCAAATCCCCTCAATGAACCAACCCCAGCATAAAATTGTTTCAATTATTGGGAATATGTCTCACTTTGGGCGTGCAGGTCGCCACGAAGTGGTCATGCATTTATCCGATCGCGTCGGTTCTCAAGCCTACCCAGTGCCGACTCCGGTTGTGGCGACTAGCATTGAAGAACGGGAACTTTTGCAGACACAGCGATCGTTTATCGCCGTCAAAACTCTTGCAGAGCAAGCCAAGGTAACGTTTGTCGGCATCAGTCACATTGCTTGGAATGCCCCATTACATCAAGACGGCTTCATCAATGACGATGAGGTGGCTGAATTAATTGAACTAAGCGCAGTAGGAGAAATTGCGGGTTGGGCTTATGATCATCAGGGAGTGTTACTGCAACAGGGAACCAACAGCCGAGTTGCCAGCGTACCTCTTGAACAACCAGCTCGTCGGCTGATCATTGGTGTGGCAGGTGGAGTGAAAAAGGCAGAAGCAATTCTGGCTGCTCTGCATGGCAAGTTAATTACCGGACTGATTACCGATGAAGCGGCTGCTCAAGCGATTCTTGCTAAAATTTAAGCGTTGCATATTTGCAGGATATTTTTTCATGGCGGCTAGTAAAAAAACTGATTCTCTTCGCGCACTTCGCATCTACGCCAAATAAAATTGAGTCCCGACAATTCCAATTAAATTGGAATGGCAACAGCTCAAAAAAGATGAACTAGCTAAAGTGAAAAATGTTTGATGGCGGCTTATAACTTGCTTATGCCGTAATTGATGCTGTTCAAGCTAGCGCAGAAAGAGGAAGTTACAGTACAGAACGTATTAAATCTGCCTTGAAATCCCATTATTAAATTCTTGTTATATATGTATAATTTTCCCATAAAATTATTTACTGAATATATTTTTAGTAGTAAAAGCTGTATAACTAATAACTAATACTTTGTTGACGTTGGCATTGGGTAAAATATTACTTAAGCCCCACTGAACGCCATCATAGAACAATAATCGGTAAGGTAAACTCAATTCCAATTACCTTGAATCGAAAATACTTAGTAATTTTTATTATCGTTATTTTCAGTTAATTTAAATTTATGAGCATTATATTATTTGTACGAACAATTCTTACTTCTAAGGTTAGATTTTATGGATAACAAAATGATATAAATCTTTATGTAACCTATTTAGCATAAAACAAACAAAACAAATTTATGAAAATAAATTACAACCAATTTCTGCTCAGTTTGGCAGGTATAGTGGGAGCCACCGGCTTTAGCTTCTTGGTTACTTTACCATCTGGAGCAAAAGAAGCAGTCAATCCCAACCCCAGCATTTTTAACGAGGCCCCCTATAACCGGAGTCAACGCATTGAGGTAAACGCTGAATATACATCGGCTGAGTCTGTATCAGAAACAGCAAAAGAAAGAACTTCTAACAGAAATTTGGTAGCTCAAAAACCCAAGAAAAGGACGCTCAATCCCAGACCAAGTATTTTCAATGAGCCTCCCTATAACCGTGGTGATAGTGCTGCACCCTCCCCAAGTAGTAGCCCTGCAACTACACCTACCACGCAACCAAGACAAACACCTTCAACTACTATACCTACTCAAACCCCAGGAAGAACGACCAACACTCAAGGCAAGAACTTGGTAGTGCTGGCAGAATCCAACGGTTCTTTTACAACACTCACTAAAGCTTTGAAAGCAGCTGGATTGGCAGAAGCGTTGCAAGGAAACAATAATTTCACCATCTTTGCGCCTACTGATGCTGCATTTTCTAAATTGCCACAAGATGCAGTACAAGATTTGTTGAAGCCTGAGAATAAAGAAGTATTAGTAAAAATATTAACTTACCATGTAGTACCTGGTAGGGTATTAGCGAGCGATTTGAAATCTGGCGAAGTCAAGAGTATTGAGGGTGGTGCAATCAACATCAAAGTTGACCCTACTACAGGAGTGAAGGTAAATGAAGCGAATGTCACTCAGCCAGATATTACAGGCAGCAATGGTGTCATCCATGCTATTGATCAAGTAATTTTGCCACCTGACTTGTAGGAATTGAGCAGAGGTCAGATTTGTTTCAAGGCACTGCATTATGCAGGTTTACCGACTTGTAGCAAGTGCTGTATATTTAGAGAAATCTCTAAGCTATTGCATTTATGACGCTATCACGGCTATGAAAACGAGCGATCGCAATATTTTCATAGCCGTGGGATTCTTGGAGCAACTAGCCCACTTATCATAATCAGTTTCCGTTATAAAAATAACTTTTTTAACGTTGACGCGTACCTTGTTAGAAGCCACAGGCTAGTGGTTTAGCACAGGGTAGAAAATCAAGGATGAGAAGAGAAGATTGCACGAATCATTTAAGACTGCTATATATTAATTTCATGGCCAATGGCGACAAGGAAGGATTGATGTTCATCAATTAATTCAGTATAGCCATCAGCCCGTAAATTATGGATTTCTTTTTCTGCTTTATTTAGCGAAAAAGTTGTCGTATAAAATTACGAATTGTTATAAATATATTTACTCACAATCGACAGTGTTATAGCCTCCTTTGTAACAGTTATATGCCAATTGTATTAGTCCTTGTATTCAAGGAAAATCATCTATTTGTTATAAATACTAATGCTAAATAATCTGGAAACTGTCGTGACAAATACAGTGAATTCTATTAAACCAAGAGCTGAAGATAGCTTTGCTATTTCCTTTGCGCCATTGTCTGTTGAGGAAATCTACGCTAAAGCTGATGATCCAGCTAATGGCGCGGTGGTTGTGATGAGTGGAATGGTTCGCAATCAAACTGAAGGTAAGCCTGTGGTTTGTTTGGAGTATCAAGCTTACGAACCAATGGCAATGCGGGTATTTTTACAAATAGCAGATGATATTCGCTCTTTGTGGGCTAATGTGAATCGGGTAGTGATTCATCATCGTATTGGGCGTTTACAAGTTGGAGAAATTAGTGTTTTAGTCGCCGTGGGTTGTCCCCATCGTGGTGAGGCTTTTGAAGCTTGTCGCTATGCTATTGATACCCTTAAACACAATGCACCGATTTGGAAAAAAGAATGGTTTAGCGAGCTAGATGGTAAACAATCTAGCAGTTGGGTAAGCATTGGTGCTTGTGAACAGTCAGGAGAAAATTGTTAAATTTCTCACAGCTATTGTTTATAAACACTCAATGAATTCATCTTTACAAGTTTCAATACGCGAGAACAGAGTAACGCACAATTCCCACCAAGCAGCTGTTGCGATCGCACTATGCCATTCCCAAATACCTAATAGTTTGACACGCCAAACTTGTTCAAAAAAACCAACATAAGGTAGATGTCCGATGGGGGCTTCTCCTTGCCAGATGAGAGCGTCATAATTAACCCAAGAGTCTTTCAGACGCCAACCAACGCGATTGGCAAAATCAATGCAGCTTTCTGAGGCGGCGACTTTAGCGCTACCAATCATCAAGGACAGCACGGGGTCTGTGGCAGAATTATTTTTAATACTTTGCCAGATACGGTGCTGGATGCTAAAACCAAAGCGCCCATGACTATAATTTATCCAAAGTTTGTTGATAGTATTAAGGTCTTTACAGGGAAAGCTTTCTAAGCTTTGAGCATCAAGGTATTGCTGTTCATTGTGTCCGGCTACCTTCAGCATGAGAGTTGTAGTTTCTCGATCCGCTTCCAACCATCTCTTAGCTTGGAGTAAATCCCGCAGATGAGTGTAATCTATCCCTACGGCAGAACTCAAATCATCAGGAAGACTGCCAATATCTTCAGCCTTTTGCTCTATACTTTCACCTGAAAATAGGGTTTTTCCTGGTAATACTTCAATAATTCCTTGAGAACCAGATAGCCAAAAATATAATTGAATGTCGGTTTTGGCTAATTCGATTTGCAATTGTGTAATCAAACCTGCTGCGGTTAGTCCAGATAACTGATTTGCTTGATTCAGGGTTTCTAATAAACAACAAGCAAATCGTTCATTCTCGTGAGGTGGTGCAGCAGCAACAATTAAGCATTGTCCTTCATCTAAGCTCAGTTGCAGTTCTTCCAGCCAATCGCGTACAGAAACTATCCCTTCTTGTAAGGGACAATCTAAAATGATGATTTGTTGCGATCGGCATCTACGTAGCTGTTTTCTCAACCATGAGCGATAAAGTACAACATCGTCAGATAATAGTAATACCGCTTCTCCTTGTTCTATCTCTTGAATTTGCCCTCGCAGATATAAAAAGACCGTTGCGGCTTCTTCTGAGGTAGTAGAGGTAGTGGTTGATTCGGCAAAAGATTGAGATAACAAACACTTTTGGATCGCTTTGCGTACATCTGACTGGGGGTTTTTGTCTTTTACAGTCCAATAATCTGTTTCAAAATCACCAGCAGTGCTGAGTATTTTACTCAAAGCCGAGGAATGACTTTTGGGGAGTCCTTCTACAATTAATGCCTGTCGTGGATGCTGTGAAGCAACTGTTTTTTCAGGTTTGAGTCCTAAAATAACTTCTCCTACCCCTTCTACAATTCGCTTAGGCGTTTGTGCTGGATATTCGGAATGAATGGAAGTGTCGCCTCGTCCTTTTTTGAGCTGATTAATCACTCGTAACTGCTGATTTGCTTTATCTATGTATGCCAGTGTTTGATGATAAACATATCGGTAAAGTCCATCGACCTCAATTACTCCTTGGGAGTCCGCAGCCTCTCCTCTTAATCCTCGAATTAAGTAATAAGTAAATACTCCGTGTCCTAATTGGGGAAATTCCCAAGATTGCTGTTCGCGATCGCAAGATAAGAGGGCGTAAAATCCTTTTCTTTGGGCGGCTCGTTGTCGCAGAACTTCTACTAACTCTTGTGTAGGGTTGCGTTGGGGGTCTTCTCCTTTAGCACCCAACAGTGTCATACTACCGCTATGACAAGCATCGAGTAACAGTAATTGCTGCTGGGCAGAACAATTCTCCAACAGTTGCAACAGTTCTTGTAATTTTAAACCAGTGTCTATTAGGTTTTCTTTTTGAGTATCTTGAAGACACAACACCACTTGCTGACTCAAGGAGTCTAGCATCCCATGTCCTGAAAAATAAAATACAACAGTATCAATGGGTTTAGTGGCGGCTGCTATATGTCTAAGACTGGCACGTACATTTTCTAACTGCGGCTGCTGGTGAGAAAAATCGTGGTGAATTATCACCTCTTTCTGGGGAAATCCTTGCGTTGCTGCGTTTAATGCTTCTCCTAATCCCTGACAATCTAATGCTGAGTAACGCAAACAAGGTATTTGCTCATCTTCGTATTGGTTCACTCCCACCAGCAGCAGCCAAAGTTTTGCTAAACCGGTTTCTAAGGCATGAGTTGAGTGACTAGTACGAACACCGATTGGACACATCTAAGCAATTCAATATCCAAAGTAAAAAACCCAGTATTGGCAGCCATGCTAATAGTGTTGATTGAACCGACGTGGTAGCAGTAGTGTTGGTTCCAGTCAAAATTAAACTTTGGTTCTATGGAAAGTCCGGCGCTGACGTTGATTTTGAGGTTCAGGCGATCGCAACGGTACTATTTCTGCTTCGCTACTCTCCCGTGCTACCCTAATCAGCAACCCAGCTGCTACTAAACTTGAAATCATCGAATTCCCACCATAACTAAACATAGGTAAAGGTAAGCCAGTAGTTGGCATAGCACCTGTAGCCACAGCAATATGAAGTAATGATTGCCCTACCATCACTATGGTTACACCAATCGCTACGAGTCGATACACTGGACTTTTAGCCTTGAGTGCTACGATTAATCCGAGAGTGGCGAATAACGCTAATAATACCAACAGCACTATACTGCCAACAAAGCCAAATTCTTCGGCGAACACTGCAAAAATAAAATCGGTGTCCTGAATTGGTAGATAAAATAATTTTTGTTGGGAAAGTCCATACCCAGAACCCCAAATTCCCCCAGAACCGACTGCTAGCAAACTCTGCACTAACTGATACCCATCTCCTGTAGCATCAGCCCAAGGGTTGAGGAAGGACATCACCCGCTTGCGCTGATACTCTTTGATGCTAATACTGAGTAGGGCTAACATTACTCCACCAATTGCCGTTCCTCCTAAGTACTTGTAAGGTAACCCAGCTGCTAGAGCTATCAGCCAAATAGTTGTACCGCACAATGCTGTTGTACTCAAGTTAGGCTGGGCAATAATTCCTAGCAGTACAAGACAGAAAATTCCTAGCCAAGTGAAGCGAACCCGCCAACTTAGTTTATCCCATTGCCCAAATAGTCGCGCACTTTGTAGTACTAAAAAGGGTTTAATTAATTCTGAGGGTTGAATTGGGACTGGCCCGATAGCTATCCAGCGTGCTGCGTCAAAAGCTTTCTTTCCCAATCCTGGAACTAGGGTGACGAAAATTAGAGTTAAAAATACAAAGAAAAACCAGTGAGATACCCCCAAAATTTTCTTTAAGGGCGTATTGACGATAAAGTTGAATCCAATTAAGGAAGCTATTACCCAAAGGACTTGACGCTTAAAGTAATACAGCCCATCATCATGACGAGCATCAGCAACAACATAAGATGCTGAAAACAGGATAATCAAACCGACAAATAGCCAAGTAAATGTCAACCAACGCAACAGCCGCGCCTCTAAAGCCCAGCTGGAGACAGAACTATCAAAAATTGGAATCAGACGGCGTAGATTCACGATGAGTACAGGTATGATATTTTAAGATTTTAGATTCGGGAATGGAAAATAGTTCAGTTATAAGTTTATGTAATATACAAGTCCGCTTTGTTTCTTGAATTTATCTGCGTAGGCAGGGAATAAGGAACAGAGGAGTGTACGAAATTTTTTTCAAAAATTGAATAGGAGTCCTATAGTTATGATTACCAATCTCGAAGACTTTTTAGCTATCGAGTTTGCTCAATCTGATGCACTGCTTCTATAGCACCGTTAATATAAGATGGCACAGACAGCTTTGTTTCTGGTTCTACTTGTTCTAAGAGTGTCTTAACGGTTGTGTAGATGCGTAGCAGTTGGTTGTCAGATATTGCATCTTCGATATCACCTACCCATTCAACCTTGCAAGCTCTTTTTTTTTGGCGATCGTATAGTCGCTCCAAAGCTAATGCTACTAAGGGTACACCGACAGCGGCACATTCGTAAACTGTGTTGTAACCTGCTCCGCCAATGACGACATCAGCTGCTGCTACACATTCAATACCTGGATGATGAGACACGCATAAACCCTCTGGGCATTCTGTTGGGCAAGTTGCAGCTAAAATTCTGACTGCACATTCAGGAAAATTTTGATGTAGTTGCAGCGCTAATTGCCCAAATAAAGCTAACTCTGATGTTTGCCCAGATGCACAAACAAGGATAGTTTTTATAGATTTGTCAACTTTTAGGATATGCGATCGCGTAGTGATTCTATCTGGTAACTCCCAAGAGTTGCGAATCAACCAAGGTGCTGTATGCTGCACGTTAGGTAATGCACAAAAAGGTAAATCTTTCCCCTCTCCAGGTACAATTACCTTATCAAAGTTTTCTATGACAAAAGACTCTAATTTCTTGGCTGCAACATAGCGTGGGTTAATATCCCGATGAATTAAAATCCGCGGGATGTGATGCAAATTGGGTAAGACATCTGCTAACTCACCCCCTAAGCCTCTGGGGAAAGTATCGATAATTAAGCGATCGTAACAAGTACAGGATAAAAGTTCTCGTACTCGCAAACAAGCTTCCGAAAAACCTGCATTATGAGGAATGCGCTGCACTAAGCAACCCTCATCATCTATATGTTGTGCATAAGGGCTATTGGTAATAATCTTTACTTTTCTTTGAGTCGCAGCAATTCTCCCCAAGGATAAAGCACGATTCAGATGTCCCCAACCGCCACCCAAGGCGTAAATTAACCAAGTCTTACTCAAGATTCGGTTGCTTCTCTCCAATTAAAATTAAGAAATTATATTGTTATTTGAATTTTGAATTATTTAACTTGCACCCATATTACTTTCAAAATCATCATATCTCTCATTTTCTAAACTCACAGAATCGGCTTCTGTAAATTCTACGTTGCCAGTTTGGGGGTCATAGGAGTACGCATCACGGTTATCATAATAATCGCTACCCCAAGCTCCAGACCGATAATAACCATATTCAGAGTAATAGGCATAGTCATTTTCGTATGAATCATTGCAGTGAGGACAGCCTGTCCTATCAGTACGTCCACAACGCCGTTTGAAAAGAAAACCCACTTGGCGATCGCACTCCCATGTCGTTTGTGCCGCAAAGTTTACTACAATTTCACAAGCACCAATTGTGATGCGATCGCCATCTCTGAGGCTACCAGTCTTCACCTGTACGTCATTAATCTTAATGCCACTATTAGTATCTTGGTCGGTAATAATTAATTCTTGATTTTGCCAGTCAATCAAAACATGGTAATCTGCAACCAAGTCATCTTCAATGACTAATCTAGAAACTCTTTGCTCATTATATTGTTGTGGCATTATTTGAAATTGCCGTCCAATTGCTACGGGAGTTTCTAGTAACGGTTCTCGACGTTCTTCTGTATTGGGGTCTATCCAAGTTAGCTGAATCTGCAAAGTTATTTTCCTTCTGTTAAATTTACAGCATAAGCTAGAGCCGCTTGTTGTTCGCGGGTAAGAACATCAAATCCAAAGCAAGCAAATGCAATATTTGACAAACCAGATTTAGTATAAAAAATTGTTTTATCTGAAGCTTTTCTTAAAGATGTTTTACCATTCTTAACTTTTACTTGATAAACTAAGCTATTATCTGGAGTTATAATGTCAACACCATTTTTGCCCACTTTAATTCGATAAATTTCTTTTTTAGACGCATCTTCTAACTTATAATCGCTATCATTCTGTCGTCTGAGAATATATAAATCTTGAGTTTGCTCTGGGTTCTTCAGCTTCCAATGACCTTGTTGATTTACTACATAACCCAAAACTTTTTCTGAGGCATTTTTAATTTTAATTTTTCCTGATTTATCTGCTTTGATTCTTGCTAGTTCTTGGTTATTGCCATCTACTAATTTAGCTCCATCTGCTTCTTGTTTAAGGGCAAATAATTCAGAACCTCCCTCAGTTTTAAACTGAATTTTAGCAGAAGTCGCTGCAACATTAGTGGTAATCGGTGCTGTTTGTGGAATGCTTTGAGTAGATGCATCGTTTACAGGTTTATTACCACTAACACAGCTAGAAATCAAAGCAGTTAAAACAAATGACAGTAAAGTTTGGAAAATTATTTTCATCTTACTAATTACTTAGCCAATATTTTTGCTAGATTTAACACTTGATACAGGCTCAAAAACATCATAGTAATTGTTTGATATATCTCTTCTTGATTAGTTGCCACTTGTGGAGCAATTCTGACAGCCATATGTATTGCCTTTTCTGTCACTTTCAACCCTTTCATATAAGATAATTTAGGAAGTTTGACTGCATCAGTAACTTCATTTTGTAAAACTTTAACTGCTCCATAACGGCGCTGGGGATAGTTTAATGTTAAAACTACATCTAATCCTACAGAATTTGTTTTTGATTTATACTTACTCTTGCCACTTCTGCTACGTTTCCAACCGTATTGGGTTTTAGATAGTTCAGTAGCACTTAAGGCAAAGCGAGTTTTATCTAAAAACTGTCCTTTAAGTTGCAACCATTCATGCTGATGTTTATCTATCTTCCAGTTTTCTTTATATGGATGAGCTATAGTTTCTATTTTATTTTCTGGGATAACAATAGGTTTAAAAGATAGTTTTAGTTCAATTTCTTTATCTTCCTCCATATCTCTCGATAACATCTGCAAAACTCTATTTGTTAGCTCATAGCGATAATTACTAATATTCAGATTGCTGAATTTTGAGCTTTTTACTAAGTTATAAATACAAGCGATCGCCAAACCATTACCAGTCAAAAATAGCACAATTTTTACTAAGGCTAATCCTCCAGCATCAACTTGGAAGGTAGATACAATCACAAATAGTATAATTACAGCAACTACTGCCAAAAAATAATAAAGCGCTAATTTGTTAAATTTGTTTTGTTGTAGTTCTGCAAAATTATCCAGTGCTGCTAATTCTTGCAAATCAGCCATTACAATGGCAGTTTTTGCTTTCGTTGCATAAATTAAATTTTCTCGAAATTGTTTTAATTCAATAGGCATTTTATCAAAACCTCATAATTGCAATTTAACCAGATATTTATTTGGTTAGAGTTTCCCACTATATGCAATTTTATTAACTTTATTTAAGTTATTTGAGAATTAAGCTATAAAAAAAATATATTAGCTAAAACATATATAAATTTGCCGCCAGTATATCAAACACAAAATTAAGTGTCAACGGAATTTATAGACATTGATGAATAAATCAAAAATAGCTTACATCGCCTTTGATACGGTTCCCGCACCGAAGGGCGCAGCAATTCATATTGCGGCTTTTTCTGTTGCTTTAGGGGCAGCTTTTGGTGATGTCCAGTTAGTAACAGTTTCTCCAACAGCGGCAAGTATAGATTATTATGAGATTTATCCGCAAGTTATGCAAACAGCTTTGCCAGCTATCGGTGATAACTTGATTCAAAGAATTTTATATTTTCGTCGGGTTTTAAAATCATGGTTGCAACGGCAGAGATTTGAGGTAATCCATATTCGTTCGATTTACGAAGGCTTTGCGATCGCACTCAATAAACAGCAATACTGCGATCGCTTAATCTTTGAAGTAAACGGTCTACCTTCAATAGAATTAAAATATCGCTATCCTGATGTTGCCGATGATCAAGAACTGCTACATAAATTGCAATCCCAAGAACAAATTTGTTTAGAAGCAGCCGATTTAATTATCACGCCCAGTAATGTTACTAACGAATATTTGCAAGCTAGAGGTATACCTGCAACAAAAATTCGTGTAATTCCCAATGGTGTAGATTTAAATGTATTTACCTATAATTTAAATTCTGCAAATTTCCACCATTCTTCATGGAGGGATGGCAACTTTCCCAGCCCTAAAAGGAAGCTAAGAATATTATATTTTGGTACACTTTCATCTTGGCAAGGTGTAAATCTCGCAATTGAGGCCTTGGCCTTAGTAAGCCGAGATTTACCTGCTTGTTTAACAGTGATAGGGCAAGCTAGAGACTACCAGGTTAAAAAACTCAACCAACTGGCATTAAAGTTGGGAGTAACAGATGAGTTAACTATTTTAGAACCAATGTCGCAAACACAATTGGTTGAACATATCCATGCTTCAGATATAATTTTGGCCCCGCTAACGCCTAACGATCGCAACTTAATTCAAGGTTGCTGTCCTCTAAAGATTTTAGAAGGAATGGCAACGGGAAAACCTGTGATTGCTAGCGATTTGCCCGTGGTAAGAGAATTAGGAGAAGATGGAAGACATTTTTTATTAGTCAAATCAGGTTCAGCAAAGGCAATCAGAGATGCTGTGTTACAGTTGCAAAACAATCCAGAATTAGCAACCCAAATAGCGGTAAATGCTCGCCAACGGATTGAGGAGTGTTACACTTGGCAACGTGCTGGCGAAGCTTTAATTGCTGCTTATGCAGAATTGGGAATTAAGCGGTCGATTAAAGTTTGAAGTTGTAGTTTTTCCTGAGCTATGGAATATTCAGTTAAAATGCGATCGCGTGCAGCTTGCGTAATTTGATGTTTCTCCTCTAGGGGTATTGCCAAACATTCCAGCACCGCCTCACCCAGCTTGTGCAGATGCGAACGAGGTAGCAAAAAGCCATTTTGGCCATGTACAATCACCTCAGCAATACCCCCCGCATCACTGGCGATACAGCAACAGCCACAAGCCATAGCCTCTAATAGTGCATTTGGCATTCCTTCCCATAGTGAAGGCTGAAGGTAAACATCGCACAGTCGCAGATATTCAGCAACCATTTTAGGATTAGGTAAATGTCCAGTAATTACAATTCGCTGGGCATTTTCTGGTTCGTGAGTTTTATACAAATGTAATATAGATTCCTGGGAAGTCCTTACCTCACCAATAATCAACAGACAAGCAGGACGCACTTGACGAACTGTTGTCAAAGCATTTAGCAGAAACTTTTGCCCTTTCTTTTCTCTTAATTCTCCACAAAATCCTAGTACTACTTCATCAGGCGCAATTCCTAAAGCCTCTCTAGTTGCAGGTGGGTTTTGCTTGTCTAAACCCAAGCTTGTAGCCTGTAGAGAAAGAGAAAATATTTCTGTATCAACCGCATTTTTCAGTACCAATACATCATTCCGTCCACTAAGTAGTTGAATTTTGCGAGACATATCAGCACTTACAGCAGTGACTACCTTGGTATGTTGCAGTGTCCATTGCAGGCGGGCAAAATCTCCTGGCGGAAACATTTCGCGATCAATATCATTACCACGGGCACTAACTGTGCTGGCTAATCCCTTAAGTCCAGCAAACCAAGTAGCCAAAAAACCACTTGGAAACAAGTAATGGCCCCACACAGCATCATAAGCATGAGACGGGTGTAACCAGTCGAGAACATTTAGGGTATGAGGCATCGTCATATCCCAATGACGATATAACCCTATACGATAGATGCAAACATTTTGTTCTAAAGTTTCTGGTGGCAATACTTCACCTGGTTGTAAATAACGACTCCAGGTGACAACATCAATTGCTATACCTAATTGAGAGAGTGTTGTCACCAGACGTGTTGCACTACTAGCCAAGCCCCCTAAATCTGGTGCAAATCGTTCTGTAATGAAAAGAAGACGTTTCATAAAATGGTAAAGCTGCTTTCTAGACAGCAGCCTGAGAATGAAATATAAAATTTAGACTATTGCAGCTTTTTTTGGTAAACAAAAAATTTAACCGTATATTTTTAAATGGTAGTTATGAACAGCTAAGTAAAAAAATTGTAAAAAACTTGGTTATTGCTGTATACAACTATTCCACTTTAATTAAATTCGTAATTTAAAATTGCAGATGTTACTAAGCAACTACAAAAATTAATAAATAGTTTAAATATTTTTAATAAAGTTTTATTGATTAAATTATTCATTTAATACGGCTTACTAAGCCCGCATCATCTACTAGCTGACTGTTTATTGATAAAGGAATTTCAATCCAGAATTCAGATCCTTTATCGGGTTCCGAGATACAGCTAAGTTTTCCCCTGTGTTTTTCAACCACAATCTGATAGCTGATTGATAATCCCAAACCCGTACCTTTTCCTACAGGCTTAGTTGTGAAAAATGGATCAAACAGCTTTTTCTTAACTGATTCCGCCATTCCTGGGCCATTGTCAGCAATTCTTATAGTAATATAATTTGTCTTTATACATTCTGTAGTAATTGTAATTTGACAAGGTTTAGCTTTAATTTCTGATCTAGCACTTTTACTATCGTAAATATCGAACACATCAATCGCATTACTGATAATATTCATAAATACTTGATTTAGCTGCCCAGCATAGCAATTTATCAAAGGTAAGTTACCATAGTTTTTAATAACTTCAATCTTGGGTCTATTAAGAGTTTCTTTTAAGCGATTTTGTAAAATTAACAGAGTACTATCAAGCCCTTCGTGAATATTAACCTTTTTCAGCCCAGCTTCATCAAGTCGAGAGAAGTTTCGTAAAGAAAGTACAATTTCAGTGATCCGCTCTGCACCTACCTTCATTGACTTTAATATTTTAGGTAAATCCTCAACTAAATAATTGAAATCAAGTTCTTCAAGATAATCTTTAATTGCTGGTGCAGGTTCGACATAAATTTGTTTATAAAGCTGTAAAAGCTTTATTAAATATTCAGTGTATTCTTGAGCATAATTTAAATTACCATAGATAAAGTTGATTGGATTATTAATCTCATGAGCTACTCCGGCAACCAACAGTCCTAAACTTGACATCTTCTCAGCCTGAACTAATTGGGATTGGGTTTGCTGTAGTTCTCTTAAAGAATTTTCTAATTTTTTCGCCTGCGCCTCAGCAATGTCAGCTAAATTCTCTTTGATTTGAACAGCAATTTGTAGTTGTGCCTTCTGCTGAGTCAGTTCTACCGTTAACTTTTGAGTATCAGCCAAAGCAGCATTCTGAGCTTCTAGTAGAAAAAGAAAATCAACAATTGGATCGTGAATAGCAAAGTCTTTTAGTTTTATTCCAAAAGGAGCAAGGTTAGCCGTGTCAGTAATCCAGGGAGAACCCAAGAAAAACATGATTTCCTGCTCTTGTTGATACATCATTTGACCCTTCATCTGCATTTTATTGTGCAGAAACTCTAATATGAAAAAAGAGCGGGAATTCTTATTAATAGCATCAAAATCAGCTTGAATTTTGGGACGATTAATATGAAAATGTTGTTCAATTTGGCTACCAACTAGCTGCTTAGGGCTAATACGCTCTAGTACGCTACCGACTTGTAAAATTTCGCAATTTTTATTAAATACAAAGTGAAATGGGAAAGCTTTTGCAAACAATTCTGGTGAAAGGCTCAGGTAAGGAGGAAGCATACTGCATTCAATTAGGCTTATATTTAACTAAAAATTCATCATGTTCAGCACCCTCATCCCGATTCTGAGTTTGTAGAATATCAACTTCTGTATCAAACCTTTTTCCTAATCCTTTAACTAGACCAATAACCATTGAACCAAGCCCATCTCTGGTGGAACGATAGTGTAAGCTCAGAGAATTCTCTTCCATTTCAGTACACTCAAATGATGGCGGACTCAGCTTAGGAAAGCTAATTCCTACACGAGCATGAAGATTGTCAAGATTTTCTAAAAATTCAGGTAGTGTATCCCCACTCATATCCATCATTTCGCCATAGCCTTCTTCAGATGTATACTGAACCCAAAATTCTCCAAAGGCTTGCATGATTTCTGAAGGAGATAAACCGAGAACAACACTAGCAGCTTTCACTAACCTGTGAGTCATATCGTCAGGATAGCCTTCCATGCTGATGAAAACATCTACTTCTATTTCAGCTTTAAGCTTAATTTCTTGCCAAGTATCCTTACCAAAGCGAGTGCAAACCATATCTTGAATCGCTTTGTTTACTAATCCATACATAAAAGTTTCCTCTTGATACGCCAAGGTTTACTGAATAAATTTAATCAAAGCTTGACAAACTCATGCCGAACAGTGGTTATTTAAATGTAAAACTTTGCTTGAGTCAAACCTTAAATCCTGTCTTCTGGTATACAAGGTGAGTTCAGGGAAAACCAGGACAGGACTGCTGCTATTGTAATACTGCAAACTAGCATGATTGCAACCGCATTTTTACGATTTCAAGTTTGCTATGTTTATGATCTGGCAAGGAAGTATATTGGCGGTGTTGAAGGCGATATGAGCGTGCCCTATGAAGACTGGCTAAAGGTTGGTAAGGAGACGCTAATCGTTTTTGATAAAACTGTTGAGCAGGCTAGTCCTATACAGAATACTAGTAATTATGTTGCGCTTTATACTAAGCGCTGTTGCCTTGTAAAGATGTTTGATGGAATCTAGATGTCAGCAAGACGATATTTATTGGCTGTTAGTGTTAACCTACCCATACTAGAATTGATAAGCCAATACGCTTCAGATAAGCCTGCGATCGCAGGCTTAGTTTGTTTAGGCGTACCTTGTAGGGTGACATCAGCAAGTCAAACTCTATAAGCAACAAAAAAGAGGTCTTCTTCGACCTCTTTACAACTCCCTATAATAATCTTCTGTTTATAGCAATTACAGCAACCCAGTATTAGTACCTTGCTTACCAGTTGCCAGTTCAACCTTAACGATTTTTCCGCCCATTTTCATAATGCGTTGTTGTTCCCGGAACCAGTTTTCATAGGGAACTAATTTTGTGAAATAAGTATTTTGTAGTTCGCGTTGGGTACGAATTCTGGTTTGGCTGGGAACACAAGCAGTAACTTTAAATAACCGGGCCATGCTTTGTAATCTCCTGTAGTGATGATGAAAACTTTTTTATCTCAAAATCTTGAGTGCAAATCTTTAAATTATTCAATCCAAGGCTGGAAATCAAGCATCAATACTAGACCAATATCACTCATCACTATTCTCTTCAACAGCATAAGCAATAAACGTTCTAGCACTCACGATTGATTTCCAGACCTTAATAAAGCTGCACCTAAATTATTAAGTGCAAACTAGCTTTTAGCTCAAGCCAGAGGAGATATAGTCTAAGTAAACGCCCATTTCTTTACCGGCATCAGAACCTACCAAGCTGGCGGTTACTTCCTTGATTGCTTGGATAGCTTGCACGGTAGCACCTACGGGAACGCCCAAGGAGTTGTAGGTTTCCTTCAAGCCATTCAGTACGCGCTCATCCAGGATGGAAGGATCGCCAGCTAACATAGCATAGGTAGCATAGCGGAGGTAGTAGTCCAAATCGCGGATGCAAGCAGCATAGCGGCGAGTGGTGTACATGTTGCCGCCGGGACGGGTGATGTCAGAGTACAATAGAGCTTTTGCTACAGCTTCTTTAACGATCGCAGCAGCGTTGGCACTGATGGTGCTAGCAGCACGTACCCGCAGGTCACCAGTTGAAAAATAGCCTTTTAGCTTTTCTAGAGCAGCAGTATCAAGGTATTTACCTTGAACGTCCGAAGAGTTAATGACAGCGGTAATTGCGTCTTGCATGTTGTTAATTCCTTATTTCCAACCGTATTGCAATACTTCTGTTTCAGTAGAGAAACAGTTTCACCCTACGATAGGGCACCGACAACGTAGTCGAAGTAAGAGCTAGCTTCAGCAGCGTCTTCAGAAGATAGCAAAGAAGCAGCAACATTCTTCAGTCCACGTACACCTTCAGCAACACCTTCGATAGGTGTACCCAAGGACTTGTACATTTCGCGAACACCCACAACACCAATTTCTTCGATGGGGGTAACGTCACCTGCAACGATTCCGTAGGTAACCAGACGTAGATAGTAATCCAAGTCGCGCAGGCAAGTAGCGGTCAATTCTTGACCGTAAGCATTGCCACCAGGAGAAACAACATCAGGACGCTTTTGGAACAGTTGCTCACCAGCTTGCTTAACAAGACGCTCGCGGTTGTCTGTTAAAACTTGAGCAATCCGCAGGCGGCGCTCACCACTGCTAACAAAGCTCTTGATCCGATCCAGCTCACCAGGGCTAAGGTAGCGGGCTTCTGCATCAGCATTCACGATGGACTTCGTGACGATACTCATTAATGGATTCCTCCAGTACTAATGAAACCAGAATTTAATTAAACTGGTGCGACTTTAATTGGTTTGAGAGTAACTTGGTTTTTTCGTTTTTCATCAAACAACACTTGACAAATTGTCATAGTTAATGAATTACGAAATGCTTGAGTCTATCTCTAGTACAAAAGCTTTTAAAACTCAGCTACCTTCAGGAGAATATTTTCCGGCATTATGTTGAGCATTTATGACTGCTCTTAACAGTTTGTAATATTCCTTTTCAGATTTACGTTATTTCTGCAATCTGAAAACTGTGTTACGAAAGGTAAAAAAGGTTATTAGGGCTGGGTATTGGGGACTAGGAAGACTCTTCCCTAATCCCTAATCCTTAGCCCTAATCCCTATCTCTTATGCGTAGCACCTTAGCGATCGCTAGACCGTCCTGTTAGTACAGAGGGAGACAGACTAGACCATGATTGTTTCACCAAGTCAGCGGCTGCTTGTACACTGCCGAGGTAGTTGCCTGCTGGCAGGGATGGGAAGCGCTGGTAAGGCACTACATCTTCACCAAAGTAACGGGCATACTCTGGGCTATCTACAATTGCCTCTACAGCGGCTCTTAAACCACCATCAGCCAGCAACTTGTTGTAGGCGCGAATTTCGCCTTGAGTTGCCGGTGCACGCCCCAACAGGTGGCGGAATAGGAATTCAATCACCTTGGTGTTGGGATAAGGCGTATAGAAGCGTTTGCGATAGATTTCCGAACTGGCTAGCTCACGGACAAACTCGCGGACGGAAATTTCCCCGTTCCGTAGTTTGCTATCTAGTTCAGTACGACGGAAGTAATCAGGGATTTGACCACTAAATATGTCTAAAACCTGAGCGTAGATAGCATTGATTACCAGTTGCCTTTCTGGTTGGTTTGTACCATCAGTCAAGCGGTAAATCCGGGCTGGCTTGCGGCGGCTTGTACCTACACCTACTTCCACCGACTGTCCGCGACCGTCGTTGAAGGAACGACCCAGTTCAATGAACAAGGGCTTGGTCTTGTCGATTTGCTTGGCTTGTGCTGCCAAGTCTGCGATCGCCTTCGCTAAAATTGGTGTCTTACTAGACTCCATGCGGGATTGTACTGGCTTAAAGCTAGGTATAACCACATCATCATTTTGCTTAGTCAGCTGGTTATACAGCTTTTGCGTATTCGGGAAATTCGCTGCAGGTAGGGTCGGGAAGCGACGGTAAGGTACTGTATCTTCACCAAACACTTGGCCGTATTCCGCACTATTTACCAAAGTCCCAATAAAGGCACGAATACCTTGAGTAGCTAGAATCTGGTTGTACTTGCGGATTTCTGCCTGATCTATGGGTGCGCGTCCCAGGAAGTGTTTCGTTCCTAGTTCAATGACCTTGGTGTTGGGATAAGGTGTGTAGAACTCTTTGAGGTAGAGGTTCGAGTAACCCAAACTTTCAATAAATTCTTTAACAGTGATTTCACCATTCCCCAATTTGCTTTCTAACGCTGTAAATTCGTTTTGAGCAATGTAGGGTGCAATATCGCGCTCAAAAATCTGGCGATAGGCAGCGCTGATCAAAGTTTGCACAGCAACTTTATCATTGATAGCTGCTACCTGCTTGAAGATTTTTGTTTGTTCGCGTTGCTTGGTAACACCTTGGTTGATACGGAACTGAATATCTGGTTCCGTCCGGCTTTCTTTAACTGTACCCAGTTCCACAAAGCGCGGTGTCTCTTGCTTCTGGACTTTCGCGCTGACATCTTCACGAATACTGCCAACCCGCAGTTGTCGCAACGCCACACCACTAGGAGTCAGATACCGTTCGTAAGGAACTGTATCTTCACCAAATGCTTCACTGTATTCTGGACTGTCAATAATCGCGTCAACTACGGCATAAAAGCCTTTTTTGGAGGCAATGTCAAAATATTTATTATTTTCTTGACGACCGTAAGTTGGACGACCTAACAAGCGACGGTGGATATATTCGATCGCTTTACAAACATACAGCGATGTCCAGTACAGCTTACGGAATAAATCCGACTTAGCCAAAGCACGGACAAACTCCCGTACAGAAATTTCGCCGTTTTCCAGCTTAATTTCTTGCACTTTCAGGCGCTGGCCTTCGTAGACATCACGACCGAAAACTTGCAGGTAAGTAGCTTTAATTACTGCTTGTGTGGAGCTTTCAGAGAACTTCACGCTTGCACCTTTGGCAGCTTTTTTGCCAATAGTGCCGGGAAGTTGATCCAACCGGAACACCTTGGGCCCAAGGCTACCAGGAAACTCGCCCCTTGCTTGGGGATTGCTATTTTGGTTATTAATACCAGGCCCTTGGTGAATCAGGATGCGCTTAGTATCTTTACCAAAAGGAGCCGGACTGCTGCTGGGGTTGCGGGTTTCTTTCGGGAAAATCGCCCCAAATTGAATTTCCAACGGATCGTTACCAGAACCGTAGGGATGCTGATCTGGTAGTGGGCGATCATAAGCAGCGAATGTGGTAATAAACTGAGGTACTTTGCGGAAAGGCGCACTGTAATTCAGTAGGTCTTGTTGTGGCCCCCAGTTACGGCATTCTTGTGCTTCTTGACCCAGCCCCCGAAGGTAGGGTACTGTTTCTTCACCAAAGTAGTCACTGTATTCTTCAGAATCTACTAAGGCATCAACTAAAGCTGGCAGACCACCATTAGAAACAATTGCAAAGTACTTTTGTACTTCTTCGCGGCTACTTGGCCCCCGTCCCAAAATGTGACGGAAAGCCAGTTCAATCACTCGGCTGTTAATAAAAGGCTGGTAAAACTGTTTTTGGTATAGGGGAGATTTGGCTAGACGACGAACAAACTCTTTAACTGAGATGTCGCCGTTTTTCACCTTGGATTCGAGGTCAGATATCGACAAGCTGTAAGCACGGGTAATGTCGCGCTCAAAGATTTGCCGATATGCGGCTTTAATTACTTCATTTTTTTCACTGGATGATAATCCAGGCTTCATCACATACTTGGGACGCCGTTCTGCCGAAACAAAGTAAATTTGGGGCAGTTGCAACCCTTGCTGGTCACCAGAAGGACGTTGGCGTAGTTTGCTTGAAGGTGTTGGTGCTTGGAATTCTGTCAACAACACATCCATATACTGAGACACAATATCTGTAGCCTCAGTATCCTGGCGAAAATAAGAAAGTGACGCTGCTTTGATTTCCTGTAAAGCTACAAGCGTAGCTTCACCAGAGCAGGCATTTTCAATAATTTCCCGCAAACCACGTGTATTCACAGCGATGATATTGGGGTCACCAGCGACGATCGCATAAGTCGCATAGCGTAAAAACCAAGATAAGTCCCGCAAGCTCTTAGCCATATTGCTAGGACCATAACGGGCAATATTGATTGGTCTAAAGCCTGGAGGAGTCGGGCCACTGGGTGAGCTGTTAAAGATTGAGCGCAAATTTTCTAAGAACCCACCTCGACTTTCAACGTAGGTTACAGTTCCCAGCTTCATCGCTTCTCTAACATCTCCACCAGCACTGGCCATTGCCAATTCTGGTTCTCTGGGCTTTTCTAAAAAAGCCATTGGCGAACCGCCGACAAAAATCCGGTTGGCAGCCCGAGATACAATAATCTCGGAATTTTCCGTGAGCATCTGGGCAATTTCTAGACGCTTTGCACCAGATGCAAAATAGCTTGCCAGTTCATTCAGTTCACCACTTCCCAAGAAACGGTCTTGCTGCTCCGCTTGGGAAATTGTCGCCACTGCTAGGGTTTGATATAGTTGCGGACGCGCAACTGAGCTTCCACCACTTGCCTTAACACTCATCGGATTTGTAAAACTCCCATCATAATTATTTATGTGTTAAGTCTGGGTCGCTTTGAGGCTTGACACATCGGTCGTTGTAGTCATGCCTTAAGAGTACCGCCTTCAAAACTGCCAGTAAATTAACCCAGTCAGCTTTTAGATTAGAACGTTTTGCGGCTTCCCTGTTGATTTATTAAGAAGTATGTAGATCCTGTTGCCCTAGTGCGTCAGTTTGAAAGAGTCGATATCTCAAAGAAGCTGAGATGACAACTAAGTTTTGTATCGTATAGTTACAAAACCCCATACGGTTATATTTGGTTTGAAATTCAATACAGATTTTTTTGACAAATCAACAATCTATTGATAAAAAATTTTTTAAGAAATTGAGAATTTATAAAAGAGATGATGTTACAAATTTATAGCTATTTTTTGATTATGACTAATATTATATACTTAGATTTATTTATAATTATTTTATTGAACTTTTTCAAACTGAATCAAGCCGTTGTGAGCCATAGTAGCTTTTTTCTTTTATTTCTTATTATCGCTCACTTCAGTAAATCCCTAAATAATACAGCAGTTTGTAACTCATCAAAGTACAAAATATAGATATCAAAGCCAGATATAAAGCCTATTTTATTTATGCCTTCTGCCCTCTGCCATCTCCCTTCTACTGTATAACTTTCTTCACGTGACTTAGAAATAAAGGTGAGTTAAGCTGTGGCTGTCAGCATTCACCTAGCCAAGAAATAGTATGAGCAAAATTCACAGGTTTTATTCTATAATTTCTGCTGCTTTGTCTGGTCTAGCTCTGGTATTAACAGTAGCTCCAGCTAATGCCTTACCAGGACAACACATTAATACCGTCGTAAATTGGACAAAGGCCAAAGCCCAATTACCAACCTTGAAATATAACAGCGAAGCGCATGGTTATGACGGCAGGAAAGGAAAATTATATTTTTATGTTAATGTAACTTCTCAGAATGGGACAGTAACTAAAGAAGGGATAACTATTAGTGGTGATTCCAATGTCAAATTTACTAAGAAAAATGCCAGGACAGTGCAATTAATTCAAGATATTTATAATTCCAACGTTGCTAATGACTTTAGCAAGTCTCGCTCTATTACAAAAGTTGGTCGAGATCAGTTTTATGCAGGTAATAAGTTTGCCTATATCGCTGCTGAGGTGCAAGGTGGTTCAGCATTTCAGATAATTAATTTAAGTAGTTTACAAGGAGAAATAGATAATGCCAGATATTGTCAAACCAATCAATGCGACCTTTGAAGGTTATCAATCTAAGATGATTGTTTAACGTAAGCATTATTAGTGAACAAAGGTACGCAATTACTAATGTTGTAGGCGGCGGCGAGTTCAACATCTGGCTCAAACCCACCTGCAACCAACTCTTTGCCCGAACTACACTTTTTCAAGTAGGATAATAAATCCTGCCGGAAAGCCTGAAATGCTTCCACAGCCATTGCTGCTTCTGGTGATAGATTACCATGCAAGTAACTAATAATTGCCCCAGCACCAACTAAGTCTTCAAATGCAGGTCTTAGGCCACCATCGTTTTTCCACCTTTCCCCAGCCGGAATCACTGCAATTTTATTGCCATACTTTTGAGCAAACCCTGCCACAGCTTCACAATTTCGCAAGCAGCCAGCCAAGGTTGGTGTAGTTCCAGTCTGTAAGGTTAGGAAGGAACCATTAGGTGAGGGTAAAACTAGCTTAGTTCCAGCAGGAATCTTAGTAAGCGATTTTGGAGAAAGAGAATATTCTGTTGTAGAACTTTGTCTATGACTTGCCAATTCTGCCTGCGCTGATTTGGCATAATTTATGACTGATTCATCTCTTTTGGCGTAGGGAAAAATTATTGCGCCATTGTTTGTGGCAATTTCTACACAAGTTGAAAAAGACAGAATATCAACTATTACAATGACATCGCTAATAGGCGCAAGTTGAGCAACTCCTTGTGCGCCCCACTCACAGCGTAAGTCAAACTCTAACTGGTCGTAAATCATGAGAGCGATCGCCAAAGATAATATTATAAAAATATGAAAGGTTAGATAGTAAGTAGGTCAGCATTTAGAAATCATTCTGATGTAAAGTTATAATTATCAATACTAAATATAAAAAAATAAAACAGTAGCGTTTTTACTGAAAGGCTACCCACGCCCACCTCAATCGCAATAATCCAACGCCGCATTTTCAGATAGAGCTGATACCGATCATAATTATCTGTCTACCTTAAGTACCCAGCATTCGCTAAACTCAGAATTGCTGCAATGTAGCTTCAGAAATGTCAGATCCTCAAACCGTTAGCACTGCTGTTGCCAAACTCTACGATACTTATCCATTTCCCCCAGAACCTATGCTGGATGAACCACCGCCTGGATACAATTGGCGTTGGAATTGGCTAGCAGCTTACAATTTTTGCACCGGACAGAAACCACAAAAGCAGAATATTCGGATTTTAGATGCAGGATGTGGCTCTGGGGTAGGTACTGAATATTTGGTACATCTCAACCCACAAGCGCAGGTAGTCGGAATTGACTTGAGTGCAGGTACTCTGGAAGTTGCTAAGGAACGCTGCAAACGTTCTGGGGCAAACCGTGTTGAGTTTCATCACCTCAGTTTGTACGATGTCGAACAGTTACCGGGTGAGTTTGATTTAATTAACTGTGTGGGAGTTTTGCACCATACTCCTGACCCAATTCGGGGTATTCAAGCTTTGGCGAAAAAGTTAGCTCCAGGCGGCTTGATGCACATTTTTGTGTATGGAGAGTTGGGACGTTGGGAAATTCAACTCATGCAAAAAGCGATCGCCCTCCTCCAAGGTGACAAACGCGGCGACTACCGTGATGGTGTCCAAGTCGGGCGGCAGATATTCGCATCTTTGCCAGAAAATAATCGTCTTGCCAAGCGGGAAAAAGAACGTTGGTCATTGGAAAATCAGAAAGATGAATGTTTTGCCGATATGTACGTTCATCCCCAGGAAATTGACTATAACGTTGAAACTCTGTTTGAATTAATTGATGCTTCTGGCTTGGAGTTTATTGGCTTTTCAAATCCTAGTTTTTGGCAGTTAGAAAGACTATTGGGTAAAGCCCCAGATTTGATAGAACGGGCAAATGGATTGAGCGAGCGCCAGCGTTACCGTTTAATAGAATTACTAGATCCAGAAGTTACCCATTACGAGTTTTTCCTCGGTCGTCCTCCTCTTGCCAAAGCTGACTGGTCAAATGATCAGATTTTATTAACAGCTATTCCCGAACTTAATCCTTGTATTGACGGATTTCCCAGTCAATGTGTATTTAATTACGATTATCAACTGGTGAATTTATCATTACCAGAGTTTGATTTTTTGCAAAAGTGTAATGGTCAATCAACAGTGGCTGAAATTCTAACAAATGTGCAATTAAATGTAGATAATGTCAGAAATCTTCTCAACCAACAATTAATTCTGTTAACACCTGCTTAGAAGCAAGTAAGCGAGGTAACAGCAAGATTTATAACTCTATCCACTCAGCGCTAATTATTTGTAGTGCTGGGCGATCGCTCATAACGTTTTGTAGTAAATCTAAGTTAAAGTAAACACAAACAAACTAATGTAACATTTGGACACTACAAAGCCAAAAATTAGGGATTTTTGGGAATTTGCCAAGGCTGCGATCGCTAGATTCCTTGCTAGACCAATTATTTTACATACAGCAGCTTATTTGCTTGACATAATTTAACAAAACTGACAAGGTGCAAATAACAACAAGATAGAGGGTAATTCTAGATTTGTTTGGGAATCTCTCCAACTCGCTATTGCTCCTCCTAGCTCCATCTATCTCTTGATAGCTCCTTATAGGCTTGTCGCTGTTAAACGACAAGAAGTTAATTGTTTTTTTCTAAAGTATTGTTACCGGATCGTGATATGATTCAGCTGACTGAATGTGCAGTCATCATAGTTAGCTGTACTGGTTTCAAGTCCCGTGAGCTTGTCAGAAGAACCGATCGACCCCACGCCAACAACACGACAAGATGCTCAATCTGGTTTTGAGGACACAGAACCAGTAGACTCTTCGATGCAGGAGTTCTATCAACTCTACCAGGAGTTGTTAGTAATCACACTTGTCTTAACAGGGATTATTTTTGTCTCTGTGTGGATTTTTTATTCCTTAAACATTGCTCTGAATTATCTATTAGGGGCGTGTACAGGTGTGCTTTACTTGAGGATGTTGGCGAAAGATGTTGAGCGTTTAGGTAGAGGAAAACAACAGCTGAGTAAAACTCGGTTAGCTTTATTAATAATTTTGATTTTGCTAGCATCGCGGTGGAATCAGCTGCAAATACTGCCCATATTTTTGGGATTCCTCACTTATAAAGCCACGCTCATAATCTACGTAGTTAGGGTGGCGTTTATCTCTGACTCGTCAAAGCTCCGGCAACCTTAAAAGGCTCCTCTTCTCCAGTTAATATTGGAGAAATGATTGATATGGAAAGAAAATGCTGAATTTTCTGAACTTGTTCTCTGTTCCACTTGCCGAATTGGAAGTGGGAAAACATCTGTACTGGCAAATAGGCAACTTGAAGCTGCATGGCCAGGTGTTTCTCACCTCATGGTTTGTTATTGGTGTGCTAGTGCTGACTTCCGTGGCAGCAAGCAGTAACATTAAACGAATTCCTAGTGGGCTACAGAACCTTTTGGAGTACGCCTTGGAATTCATTCGGGATTTGGCTAAAAACCAGATTGGCGAAAAAGAATATCGCCCTTGGGTGCCTTTTGTTGGCACTTTGTTTTTGTTCATTTTTGTGTCAAATTGGTCAGGGGCACTTGTTCCTTTCAAGCTGATTCATCTGCCAGAAGGCGAACTAGCAGCTCCCACAAGCGATATCAATACAACTGTTGCTTTAGCTTTGTTGACATCATTAGCGTATTTTTACGCTGGGTTCAGCAAAAAAGGTTTAGGGTATTTTGGCAACTACGTCCAACCAGTGTCGTTCATGTTGCCTTTCAAAATTATTGAAGACTTCACCAAACCCCTTTCCTTGAGCTTCCGTTTATTCGGTAACATTTTAGCTGATGAACTAGTCGTGGGAGTTCTGGTACTTTTGGTGCCCTTGTTTGTACCATTACCGGTAATGGCTCTGGGACTATTTACCAGCGCCATTCAGGCACTAATTTTTGCCACTTTAGCAGCTGCTTACATCGGCGAAGCGATGGAAGAGCATCATGGTGGCGAGGAGCATGAGGGACATTAATACCCTCAGATGATAGTCATTAGTCATGAGTCATTAGTCATTAGTCATTAGTTTCTAAACAATGACAAAAGTCAAATGACAAATAACCAGTGACAGACAACAACTTCAAGACCCATTCGATTCAGTAAAGTAAGGAAAGAATATCATGGATCCATTGATTTCTGCTGCTTCCGTTTTAGCTGCTGCTCTAGCTGTGGGTTTGGCTGCTATTGGCCCTGGCATTGGTCAAGGAAACGCAGCAGGACAAGCTGTAGAAGGTATTGCACGTCAGCCAGAAGCAGAAGGCAAAATTCGCGGTACATTGCTGTTAAGCTTGGCATTCATGGAAGCGCTAACCATCTATGGTCTAGTAGTTGCCCTAGTGCTATTGTTTGCTAACCCCTTCGCATAAACAGTACAGAGTGCTGAGTGCTGAGTGCTGAGTGAAAACAAAGTTAAGAGTTAGGAGTTAAGAGTTTAGCTCATAACTCATAACTCATAACTCAGGACTCAGGACTAATATAGTAGATAGGAATAAGCAACCATGACACATTGGATCACTTTATTAGCTGTAGAAGAGGTTGCTAAAGAAGGGGGGCTATTTGATCTAGATGCTACCCTGCCTTTAATGGCAATCCAGTTTCTAGTATTAGCCTTGGTGTTGAATGCGACTCTTTACAAACCACTGGGTAACGCCATTGATGGGCGGAATGAAGAAATCCGCAACAAACAATTACAAGCCCAGGAACGCTTGAGCAAAGCAGAAAAATTGGCGCAGCAATACGAGCAAGATCTAGCAGGAGCTAGACGGCAAGCACAAAATATTATTGCTGTAGCTCAAGCCGAAGCTCAAAAAATCGCTGCTCAAAAAATAGCAGCAGCGCAACAAGAAGCCCAGGCTCAAAGAGAACAAGCGGCTAGTGAAATTGAGCAGCAAAAACAACAGGCTTTTGCCTCCTTAGAGCAACAAGTGGATGCCCTCAGTCGCCAAATACTAGAAAAGCTTTTAGGAGCAGATTTAGTAAGTCGGCGCTAACTAACAAAAATCTAGGTCGAAATCGTTAAGGGACATTTTAAAGACGCCTCCGCTATATATTAGTTGGCAGCGTCGAAAATGTGAAGCTTTGGCAGCGCAGTTGTGGATGAAAAATCATGGGGACTATTTTACTGTTGGTGGCGGAAGCCAGCGCCGTTGGAGGTGAATTGGCAGAAGGCGCGGGACATGGTGGTTTTGGTTTAAATACCAATCTCTTAGAGACCAACCTGATTAACCTGGCCATTATTATTACTGTGCTGTTTGTCTTTGGGCGGAAAGTTCTGGGTAATACGCTCAAAACTCGCCGAGAAAATATTGAAACAGCAATAAAGAATGCAGAGCAACGAGCCTCGGAAGCTGAAAAGCAACTGAAAGAGGCGCAGCAAAAGCTGGAACAAGCTCAAGCAGAAGCCGAAAGAATTAAAAAGTCGGCCGAAGAAAACGCCCAAGCAGCAAGAGAAGCAATCCTGGCACAAGCTGCTGTAGACATTGAACGCTTGCAGGAAGCAGGGGCAGCCGACTTGAGTGCAGACCTAGATAAAGCGATCGCCCAACTGCGGCAACGAGTAGTTGCTCAAGCATTGCAAAAAGTCGAGTCAGAACTCAGAGGTGGGATTGCCGATGATGCTCAACAAATTTTCATTGACCGCAGCATCGCACAACTGGGAGGCGAGGTATGACAAGTAAGGTAGCAACAGCCGAAGTAGCCCAGCCTTATGCACAGGCATTGTTGTCGATCGCGCAATCGAAAAATCTGGCAGAAGAATTCGGCGAAGATGCGCGTACTTTGCTGAATTTGCTCTCAGAAAACAAGCAGCTACAGAACTTTATCGCCAATCCTTTTATTCAGTCTGAGGACAAAAAGTCTATCATCAGGCAAATACTTGGTGAAAGCGCTAGTCCCTACTTACGCAACTTTTTGTTACTGGTAGTAGACAAACGGCGCATTATATTCTTGGAATCGATTTTACAGCAGTACTTGGCGCTGTTGCGGCAGTTGAATCAAACCGTATTAGCGGAAGTCACTTCAGCAGTTCCCCTGACAGAAGCTCAACAGCAGTTAGTCACAGAAAAGGTACTCGCCATCTCCAAAGCTCGCCAAGTAGAATTGGAAACCAAAGTAGACCGCGAATTAATTGGTGGTGTGATAATTAAAGTCGGCTCGCAGGTAATTGACGCCAGTTTGCGAGGTCAACTGCGTCGCTTATCCTTGCGCTTAACTAGTGGCTAGCAAGTGAGGAGTTAGGAGTTAGGAGTTAAGTAAAAAGTAAAAAGTAATTTGTTGTAGCTTTTAACTTTAGTATTTTTAACTCATATCTCTTAACTCTTCACACTTAACTCCTGATTATGTAACTTCTTACAACTCGCAAGCAAAATAAGATACACAAATGAGCATTTCAATTAGACCTGACGAAATCAGCAGCATTATCCAACAACAAATCGAGCAATACGACCAAGATGTCAAAGTAGCTAACGTCGGTACTGTCCTGCAAGTCGGTGACGGTATTGCCCGGATCTATGGTCTGGAAAAGGCGATGGCTGGTGAGCTATTAGAATTTGAAGATGGCACAATTGGCATCGCCCAGAACTTGGAAGAAGACAACGTGGGCGCAGTACTCATGGGTCTAGGCTTGGAAATTCAAGAAGGTAGCTCTGTAACTGCGACTGGCAGGATTGCCCAGGTAGGTGTAGGAGAAGCCTTAATCGGAAGAGTTGTGGATGCTTTGGGTCGTCCCATCGATGGTAAAGGCGATATCAAGACTACAGAAAGCCGTTTGATTGAGTCTCCAGCACCAGGTATCATTGCTCGTCGGTCTGTGCATGAACCAATGCAAACTGGTATCACTGCTATTGACTCAATGATTCCTATCGGTCGTGGTCAGCGGGAGTTGATTATTGGTGACCGTCAAACTGGAAAAACTGCGATCGCAATTGACACAATCATCAACCAAAAAGAAGAAGATGTAATCTGTGTCTACGTCGCTATCGGTCAAAAAGCTTCTACCGTTGCTAACGTAGTGCAGACATTACAGGAAAAAGGTGCGATGGATTATACCATCGTTGTAGCTGCTAACGCCAGTGACCCAGCAACGCTACAATTCTTGGCTCCCTATACCGGAGCAACAATGGCTGAGTACTTCATGTACAAGGGCAAAGCTACCTTGGTAATTTACGATGACCTTTCCAAGCAAGCCCAAGCTTATCGCCAAATGTCCCTGTTGCTACGTCGCCCACCCGGACGGGAAGCTTACCCTGGAGATGTGTTCTACATTCACTCTCGCTTGTTGGAACGGGCAGCTAAACTAAGTGACGAATTGGGTAAAGGTAGTATGACTGCCCTACCAATCATCGAAACTCAAGCAGGTGACGTTTCTGCATACATTCCCACCAACGTGATTTCGATTACCGATGGTCAGATCTTCCTCTCTTCTGACTTATTTAACGCTGGTATTCGTCCCGCTGTGAACCCTGGTATTTCCGTATCTCGTGTAGGTTCTGCGGCTCAAACCAAGGCAATGAAAAAAGTTGCTGGTAAGATTAAATTGGAACTAGCACAATTTGACGACCTGCAAGCTTTCGCGCAGTTTGCTTCCGACTTAGATAAAGCCACTCAAGATCAGTTGGCACGAGGTCAACGGTTACGGGAACTACTCAAACAGCCACAAAATGCTCCACTGTCGGTATACGAGCAAGTAGCCATTCTGTACGCTGGTATTAATGGTTACCTAGATGATGTTCCTGTAGAGAAAGTAACCACCTTTACCAAAGGTCTGCGGGAGTTCTTAAAGACCGGTAACACTCAGTACGCTCAAGCAGTTCAATCCTCAAAAGCACTGGGTGATGCAGAAGAAGCCGCTTTGAAGGAAGCATTGAGCGAATACAAAAAGGACTTCAAAGCAACAGTGTAATCAAGTGCTGAGTGCTGAGTGCTGAGTTAAAAGTGAACAGAGATGAGCACAATGCTTGCGTGCGAATTCTCAAATTTTAATTCCTGTAAAGCTTGGCATTCAGCACTTGCTGACACTCAAGACTCAGAACTCAGGACTCGGAACTTAAGAATATGCCCAATCTCAAAGCAATACGCGATCGCATTCAGTCGGTCAAAAACACCAAAAAAATTACAGAAGCAATGCGTCTGGTGGCTGCGGCTAGGGTACGTCGTGCCCAAGAACAAGTTATTGCTACTCGTCCCTTTGCCGATCGCTTGGCACAAGTGCTGTATGGCTTACAAACTCGTCTGCGGTTTGAAGATGTAGATCTGCCACTACTGAAGAAACGGGAAGTTAGATCAGTAGGGCTATTGGTAATTACAGGCGATCGCGGTTTGTGTGGCGGCTACAACACAAACGTTATCCGTCGTGCCGAAAATCGCGCCAAAGAACTCCAAGCAGAAGGTGTAGATTATAAATTCGTGCTGGTGGGACGCAAAGCCATTCAGTATTTTCAACGCCGCAATCAACCTATTGAAGGTACTTACAGTGGTTTAGAGCAAATTCCTACAGCAGCAGAAGCTACTCAAATTGCCGATGAACTGCTTTCCTTGTTCTTATCGGAAAGTGTAGACCGCATTGAGTTAATCTACACAAGATTCGTTTCCTTGGTTAGTTCTCGCCCTGTAGTACAAACTCTCTTACCCCTCGATCCTCAAGGACTAGAGGCATCAGATGACGAAATCTTCCGCCTCACAACCCGTGGTGGTCAATTTGAAGTTGAACGGCAAAAACTGACTAGCCAAGTCCGTCCTTTGCCCCGCGACATGATTTTTGAGCAAGATCCTGTGCAGATTCTTGATTCTCTACTGCCTTTGTATCTGAGTAACCAGCTATTACGGGCACTGCAAGAATCAGCAGCTAGTGAACTAGCAGCACGGATGACAGCTATGAACAACGCCAGCGATAACGCAGGTGAATTGATTAAAACCCTATCATTGTCTTATAACAAAGCCCGACAAGCCGCAATTACTCAAGAACTCCTTGAGGTTGTTGGTGGTGCTGAAGCATTAACTTAGGGAATTATTAATTGTTAGTTTTGATAAATAGCTAGTTGCTAGTAGTTTTCAGCTTGGCAATTAGCTATTTTTAGTATTTACTCTTTGTCTGACAACACATTTCAAACACGGCACACTATAATATATATATGAAGCGCATGGGTCCGTCACGGTTTCGACAGGTTGGCGAACGCTGCTCTGTGATTCAGGTCGAGAGTGAGTCTCCTCTCGGAAATCCAAGGCTCAAAACAAAAGTAAATGCGAATAACATCGTTAAATTTGCTCGTCGGGAAGCTCTAGTAGCTGCCTAAACGCCTCTTATAGGTTCGAGCGTCTTTAGTCCGACTCCGTTAAGGGCTAGGGACAAACCCCAACGGATGCTCTAGTAAGCGTTCTCTGATTGGCTTGCTAGCTAAGATTAAATCAGAGCATCCTACGTTCGGGATAATGAACGATTCCCGCCTTGAGGGTCAGAAAGGCTAAACCTGTGAATGAGCGGGGGGTCAATACCCAATTTGGACAGCAGTTCGACTCTGCTCGGATCCATTAAAAATAGTTAACAAGTCCACCTAGCAGTTTGATGTTTAGGTGGATTTTGTTTTGTATGAGCGAGTCATAAATTTAATGTTGCTACATATAGGTAATAGCAAAGCAAAGGGGCACGAAAAGATGATAGATAGCTTCAATTGATAATATAACGTGAGTTCGACGGGCTGGATTGAAGGTGGGAGTGCTTCAGCCGGTTTTTCACCCATTCCGCTGAGATAGCTAGGGGAAGTTGCTAAACTTGGATAATTCCCCAAACTTTGTCCAGTCCTAGAAATACAGCGATGGCAAGACCGAGTTATGGCCCAGAAACGAAAAAGCGATCGCGGCTTTTGTTAACGGTATTGTTAGCTTATGCTAATGACACAATCGACTGTGAGGATGAAGCGGCTTTAGATGCCCTGCGTCCCCAAATTCAAACTCGCTGGCTGTCGGAAAATCGGCTGGTTGTCAGGACAAAAGTAAGATTTTTGCAAGCATTGATCAGTTTGGCAGCGGGTGAAAGTCAATTAAACACCGAGCAAATCAAAGAAGCATTCAAGCGGTTTGCAGATTTCTTAGAAATTCTCGAAGATAATCGCCCATCTCGCGGCGGTTCAGAAACTTGGCACTTTACCCTCAAGCTATGGCATAAACGCCAGGACATAGAAGCCAATTTACAAAAATTCGATGCTGAATGGGAAAATCGTCGTCCTGAAAAGTCGAGACAGGTGGCGGGAAAGGACGACGCGGGGAAATTTTCAGTAATACTCTCCCCTGCACCCTGCCCCCTGCCCCTCTGCTCCTCTGCCCCTCTCCCCGACTGGCAGCAGCTTTGCCGTACTGCTTTAGAAACACAAAATCACCGACGACTCACTACCAATCCCCTTACCAGTGTTGATGGCGTCAGCTTTGAATTGGATCAAGTTTATGTGCCTTTGGGGTTGGTGGAACGCAAACAACGTCTGCGTTACCGTGGTGATGTGACTCCTCAAGAAGGTTCTCGGTTATATGAACCAGAAGAAGCGGAAATTATTCAAACTTTTGAGCATGAGGAATTTCTTCAACAACTGTTGGCGCAAAAGCAAAGCCAGCGGATTGCGATTTTGGGAGAACCGGGAGCCGGAAAAACTACTTTGCTGCAAAAGATTGCTGCATGGGTTTTGGATAACACGGAAGATTTGCCTATCTGGATTTCTTTAGCAGATTTACAAGGCAAAACGTTAGAACAATACTTGATTCAAGATTGGCTACCTTCAGCTATTCGTAAGTTACGCGTCCCTGAAGAAATCGAGGAAGCCTTCTGCGAAGAGTTTAACCAAGGGCGGGTTTGGTTGCTTTTAGATGCGGTGGATGAAATGGCTATTGAATCGACTAACGCCTTAGCAAAAATAGCCAGTTTCCTTACAGGCTGGGTGGCAGATGCGAGGGTAGTCCTAACTTGTCGGCTCAATGTTTGGGATGGAGGCAAGAATGCGCTGCAATCTTTTAACACCTATCGCAACTTGAATTTTAGCTATGGTGAAAAATTTGCTTTTAGTTCTAAAGCTTCGTATAACCAAGTAGGGCAGTTTATTCGACGGTGGTTTCAGGATAATCCCGCTTGTGGAGAGAGTTTACAGGCAGAGTTAGATCAACCGGAACGGCGGCGGCTTAAAGATGTGGTGAAAAATCCCTTAAGGTTGGCGTTATTGTGCCGTACCTGGGGATTGGCACAGGGAAGATTACCAACTACCAAAGCAATGCTGTATGAGCAGTTTGTTGAGGCAATTTACGAGTGGAAACAAGATCGCTTTCCTACGACTTCAGCCCAACGACAGCAGTTAAATCGGGCGCTGGGAGAATTGGCACTATTAGCTATAGCCCAAGAAAAAACCAAGTTCCGGCTAAGACACCGCTTTGTCTGTCAAGTGTTAGGCCCTCCTGATGATGGCTTGTTTCAATTAGCACTACAGTTAGGTTGGCTCAATCAGGTAGGTATCTCGGAAACTCAGGGAGAAAAGGTTTACGCTTTTTACCATCCGACGTTTCAAGAATACTTTGCGGCACAAGCTGTTAGCGATTGGCATTTTTTCTTAAATCACACATTACATTTAGAAAGTAGCGAACAGAATCACAGTTACCGCATATTTGAACCACAGTGGCGAGAAGTAATTTTGCTCTGGCTAGGTAGAGATGACATACCGCAAATTCATAAGGAAGAATTTATCCAAGCATTAATCGAGTTTACTGATGGATGCGGCGGATACTATGGCTATCAAGCTTATTTTGTAGCCGCACAAGGAATTGCTGAGTTTGGAGATTGCCAAAAAGCTGATGAGATTGTCCGGCAATTGGTAGAGTGGCGTTTTGGTGATTGCCAATTTCCAAATCAAAAGTCGTGGAGATATCCGCCGCCAATTGTTGAGGGTGCGCGGGTGGCGTTATTGAAGACCGATCGCCCAAAAGCGATCGCTGCTTTAGAGCAGTTTATCTCCTCCAGCCAGAACGAATTTGACACTTGGAATGCGGCTTATAGCTTGGGAAAAGTTTTTGATCCGGGTAACAAAATTGCGATCGCTGCATTAACACAACTCGTTAAAACAGTCCGTTATGAATCAATTCGGTGGCAGGCTGCATATAGTCTAGGAAGAGTTGATGGGGGTAACGAAATTGCAATTAAGGCTTTAGTTGAAATTATCGAGTCTAGCAAGAATGAATCAACTCGTCGTAAAGCCGCTTATAGTTTAGGAAAAATTGATTCGGGAAATGTGATTGCCATCTTTGCACTCAAGGAAATTGCCGAATTCGCAACCGATGTATCTCAAAGGCGACAAGCATTAGAAAATCTAGAAACGCTGCAAGGCGATGAGTCTTCACCAAAGAAGTTACCGCAGACATCGGAACTGCCAACAAATGAGCAAAGCCATAGTAGGAAAAAACCCACTTCATCAACCCATTATTCCAACACTACAAAAATTACAGCATTACTGCAAGGTATTGCTTCATCAGATGATGAGGACACCCAAAGACGTAGGGCTTATAAATTGGCACAGCTTGATCCAGGAAATACAGTGGCATTCACCACCTTATTACAACTGATGAAGTCAACTGAAAGTGAAACGCTACGCAAACGTGTGGCAGATAACTTAAAAGAAATCCTCTTGAATCAACAGTTACCAGAAGTGATTGCATCGTTAAAAAATTGCTGTGCTGATGGAGTCCGCGGACATGAATGGGAAAGATGCCGCGATTGTTATAAAATTATCTGGCACTGTGCGGAAAATACAGAATATCTAAAGTTTTATCAAGTTTGGCACCGTCATAATTCGTAGTTCGTAATTCGTAATTAAAAACGGGCTAGAGAAAGCGATCGCTACAAACTTAGTTTCAGAAGCATCCCACTTTTATCGCCGACACCTGACGGGGTGCGCCCACAGGAATAAAGCCCACGAAGGTGTACTTTGTTTTTATAGCCCCAGGCTTCTAGAACACCGATTCATACTAAATTGCGGTCTGTTGTAGTACCTTGGGATTCATGAGATTGCTTCCCTTCACTGCGTTCCGGTCGCAATGACAGATACTACCTTTGATAACAACTTGGTATCAGTAATCGGAATCATGACGAAAAAACCAGGTTTTGTTGCGTTGCAACAAGGAATGTTTGGTTGTTAAAGACCTTAAAAAAGGGTTTTAGGACTTACGCACTGAAGTCTGAAACCCTGATCCCCCCTAACCCCCCTTAAAAAAGGGGGAACGTCTAAAGCCACGCCACTGAGGGAGTCGGGGAACCTGCAAGGGCGCAGGGCTGCCCCTTTTTAAGGGGGTTGGGGGATCTGAGTGCGTAAGTTTTGGGTTTATCAGTCCTGTGTTTTATTAATGAATCGGTGTTATGGGCGGACTTGAGACGGATGAGATCGCACAGGCGTTTCTTGTGCCCACGGCGACAATGGCGCAACGGCTTGTGCGTGCCAAGCGCAAGATCCGTGATGCGGGTATTCCCTACAGAGTGCCAGACACGACCGAACTGTCGGCGCGGGTTCTGGCAGTGCTGACGGTATAGATCACCGTCAGTACTACCGCTAACTAGTGTTTTCCCATCTATACTAAATGTTACACTCCAGATAACATCAGTGTGTTCTTGCAGGGTTTTCAGACATTCTCTAACTAACCCGCCTTTGAAAAATAATCATTTCAGTCCCAACAACCGGATTTCGCGCTACCAGCCTATCTTGAGAATCAACAACTTCTAGATGACTAAAATCCAGTTCTTGAGAGCGTTGTAAGATATCGGCTGCAAGTTTATTTTGTTGTGATTCTGGGAGAGAATACCATTCGTCACTAATTTTGACACTCAAGTTACTAGTACGGAAGTTAGCTTGAATCGATTTTATAAGTCCAGAGGCAAAGCGATCGCTAATTTCCGCTACTTGATTTTCGATTCCTGCAATCAAAATTTGTTCTGGTGTCAATTGCAAGGTTGGCGTTGGTGTTGGTGTTGGTGTTGGCGTTGGTTCTGGTTCCGGTTCTGGCGTTGGTGGTGGTTCGGGTTCCGTTTCTGGTTCCACTGGCGGAACTTCTGCTTCTGGCGATGGCGTAATTTCTTCTGGTGTTTGAGGTTCTGGCGTTGCTGACTCTGGTGGAGTAGTTATTGTTGGCGTTGGTGTTGGCGCAGGAACTTCCTCAACCGGGGGAGCCGTTGCTACCTCAACAGGTTTATTCGTGAAAACGCTCGTACTTGTCCAAACTACAATCACGGCAATGCTAGCAATAATTCCAGTCAAAGCTGTATCTGACAACTTGGCTGACAAATTGGCTGGTAACAAAGCGCGGATTTTAGCTAATAACCCACCCCAAAAACCAGGAGTTTCTTCAGTTCCTGGTGGAGGTGCTGTTTCCAGTTTCACCACTGCTGTCTCTAAAACCCTAATTGTCCCTCTTAGAAATTGGATAATAGTAGACTTCCAAATTGGCTGGTTTCTCTGATAGGGTTTTTGGGGAGGTTGGGGATTCTGATTGTCTTGCGACATGGAACTTTCACCAAGAGCAACGAATCAAAGATAAATCAAATTGGATACATTCTTACTGTTGCAGCCTCTTTTGCCTTAATGTATCACTTCATTGCCCATTGCTTAGGCTAAACTGACTAATTGTTGAATTTAATGATTTATGAATCTAAAACGCCGCCAATTTTTATTTTTAAGTAGCGTTAGTGCTATCAGCACAGGATTAGGCTGGATGTTAACTCGGCAAAATATTCAAAGCGCTGATTTTGCTGAATCAGACACAGCGATCGCCGCCAACCCACCGAAAAAGGGAATGCTACTACGTTTTGTATCTGTTGCAGATACAGGCACTGGTGCTAAAGGACAGTATGCCGTAGCTGGAGCGATGAATCTTTATCACAAGCAAAATCCCTATAATCTAGTGGTTTTAGCAGGAGATAACATTTACAATAACGGTGAAATTGAAAAAATCGCTCAAGTTTTTGAGCGTCCTTATGGATTATTGCTCAAGCGAGGTGTGAAATTTCAAGCTTGTTTAGGCAATCACGATATTCGCACTGCTAACGGCGAACCACAAGTTCAATATCCCGGCTTTAATATGAAGGGACGCTACTATACATTTAGCCGTGGAAATGTGCAATTTTTCGCTTTAGATACTAACGCTAATGCCGATTGGAAAAACCAATTAGTGTGGTTAGAAAAAGAATTAAGCCTGAGCAAATCCCCTTGGAAAGTAGTATTTGGACATCATCCGATTTATTCATCTGGTGCTTATGGTAGTAATTTAGAGTTTATTAAAACTTTTACTCCTTTATTTCAAAAATACGGCGTGCAAGTTTATATTAACGGACATGAACACCATTATGAACGTACCCGTTCTATCAACGGTACAACTTACTTAACTTGTGGAGCAGGTGCTGGTAATCGTCCTGTTGGTAAAAATGAGTGGACAGAATACTCTACTAGTAATTTAAGTTTTGCTGCCTATGAAGTGTATGCAGATAGAATAGAATTGAGCGGTATTGGTATTAATAACCGTGTCTTTGATCAGGGTATTATTCAATTAAAATCAGCTTAATTACCTGCCTAATTATATGTAGGGTGGGCAGTGCCCACCAAATAAATTACCTTCAGCGTTATTAAAACTATGAAAGTTAAGCGTCTAAAAATGTGGCAATATCTAACCCAGGTTTATCAGAACCGCTTCAAGGTAGCGGTGTTGTTCTAATTGATGAAATTGAACTGCACCTACACCCAAAATTGCAACGAGAAATTATTCCAGCTTTAACAAGAACATTTGTTATGGCGTCTGCGATCGCACTATACTAAACGGCATCATATTCAGTATTCAGGAAATATTTTATGATTCTTGAGGCAGTTATGCTTCATGTCAAACCTGGGATGGAATCTGATTTTGAATCTTCTTTCAAAAAAGCTTCCAAGATTATTTCGTCGATGAATGAATATTTATCCCATGAACTCCATCGCTGCATAGAAGCCAAGGGTAAATATCTATTACTTGTCAGATGGGAAACTTTAGAATCACATACTGTTGGATTTAGAGGTTCTGCTGAGTATCAAGAGTGGAAAAAATTGCTACATCATTTTTATGAGCCTTTTCCCACTGTTGAACATTTTGAAGAGATTGAAATCTAGCTTTTATATAAATTACGAATTACGAATTTTTAATCTACCTTTTGTAATTGCGCTACTCTGGGGTCGATAATTTTTTGTCCCAAATTGGCAAATTTAATTGCTACAGAAAGCTTATTCCCTTCCCCAAAAACATGAGTGATTTCACCAATACCAAAAGTTTTGTGTAAAACGCGATCGCCTACTTTCCAATTTTGCTTACCATTGCTAGAGGCGGCAGTTTTAGTATAGGTTTGGCGAATCTGACTTCTAGTAGTTAATAATTCTTCTGGTACTTCATCCAGAAATTGCGATCGCATGGCGGGTTCACGAGAACCATAAAGGCGGCGTTCACGGGCGTGTGATAAATACAACCGTTCTTGGGCACGAGTAATTCCCACATAACACAGGCGGCGTTCTTCCTCTAAAGATGCAGGATCACTCAGCGAACGGTAGCCAGGAAACAGTCCCTGTTCTAACCCCACTAAAAAGACTACGGGAAATTCTAATCCTTTGGAAGCGTGCAAAGTCATCAGCGAAACTGCTGTTTGTCCTTCTTTCAAATTATCTAAATCAGAACTGAGGGCGGTACTTTGTAAGAACCCTTGCAAGGTAGCATCTTCGTTCTCTTCTTGGAATTGCAGTACAGCGTTATAAAGTTCTTGGACGTTTTGAATTCTGTCTTGCGATTCATCCGTACCCTGATTTAGCAAGTCTTGAACATAACCAGAGTCTTCTAGTATACCTTGGACAATTTCCGCAGCGGGAAGCGTGCCGATTTCTGCTTGCCAACGACTAATCATTTCCGCAAAGCTTTTCACCGATTTAGCGCCACGTCCAGCTAAGGTATTAACTGATGTCTCGTCTGACAATATTTCCCAAAGAGTTGTCCCTAATTGTTGGGAGGCGTTAACTAAAGCATCAATGGTTGTTTTGCCAATACCACGCCGGGGAGTATTGATAACTCGTAACAAACTTACAGTATCTGCTGGGTTAGCGATCGCTCTTAAATAAGCTATAACATCTTTAATTTCTTTGCGATCGTAAAACCTCATTCCTCCTACAACTGTGTAAGGAATTTGATATTTTACTAACAATTCTTCAAAAGGACGAGATTGAGCGTTAGTACGATAAAGTATGGCAAAGCTACCCCAATTCAACTCTGGATTTTGGTGTTCTAAAGTGCGAATTTGGCGAATTATAAACTCGGCTTCGTCTAGTTCATTATCTGCCTTGTGGCAATAAATTTGTTCACCTGCTCCCCGCGTTGGCTTGAGGATTTTATCAATTCGTTGAGTATTATTTTCAATCAGTTCATTAGCTGCTTGCAAAATATTTTCACAAGAGCGATAGTTTTCTTCTAGCTTCACCATTGTTCGGGTATCTTCATCCGGCAAACCATCGCCAAAATCATTCTGAAACTCTAGCAAGATGGTAAAATCAGCCATTCTAAATGAATAAATTGATTGGTCTGCATCACCCACAACAAACACTGAGCGATTTTGCCAATCCCATTCACTCTTTCTATCTTCGCCATTTGTTACCAACAAGCGAATTAGGTCGTACTGAGTGCGGTTAGTATCCTGATATTCATCAACAAGAATATGGCAGAATTTGCGATGCCAATAACCTAAGACTTGTTCATTTTGTTGAAATAGTTTAGTAGGAATGAGAATTAAATCATCAAAATCGAGCGCGTTATTTTCTGCAAGTCTATCTTGATAGCTGCTATAAACTTGAGCAATTACCCGTCCGCGATAATTAGGTTGTTCACGCTCAAATTCTTGTGGTGAGAAACCTTGGTTTTTAGCATTACTGATTGCATAGCGCACAGAACGATGGTCAAATTTCTTATCGTCTAAATTTAGCTGTTTGGTAACGATATCTTTAACTAAGCTTTGAGCATCAGATTCGTCAAAGATAGAGAAATTTTTACTCCAACGGCGGCCTTTTTCATCTTGGTATTTCTCAATATCAAAGCGCAAGATGCGAGAAAAAAGACTATGAAAAGTACCACACCATAAATCTTTAATGGTAGTGCGGTAAACTTGCGATCGCAGTTTAACTTGTTCGTATTCTGGCAACAAATCAAAACGCTGACCATGTTCTTTCATAGCCAACTGTTCGGCAAATAGCTTTTGAATCCGCTCTTTCATCTCCCGTGCGGCTTTATTAGTAAAAGTCACCGCCAAAATATTTTCGGGATGTACACGGTGTTTAAGAATCAGGTTAGCAATCCGATAAGTCAGCGCTCGTGTTTTACCGGAACCTGCGCCAGCCACAACTAGCAGTGGGCCGCAGTAGTGTTCTACGGCTTGACGTTGGCTGGGATTAAGATGGCTGAGAAAGTCAATAGTTGTAGTCATGGATAGCCAAGGCGACTGGGCAAAGAACCGTTTCTTATGAGAGTATCGCAATCAACGCATATTATTCTAGGCTAATTAAAATATCTCAATTCGACCTTGCCGAATTTCTGTATAAAACTCAAACTCTCCGCGCCTGTGCGCCTCTGGGTGAGACTAACTCATATAACGCAACTCTACGACAAAATCTGGATAGATAGGAGCAAAGCCTGCTTTTTCCTCTGGAGTCAGTGCATTCAATCGCTCTAACTTTACCCAAGCAGCATTAGGCGATCGCATCTTCAAAGAAATTATTCTTGCACAGTCAAGGGCAAGCGAACGGTAAAAGTAGAACCAACCCCAAGCTGGCTTTTGACAATAATTTCACCACCCATCATTTGGCAAAAATGGCGACTAATTGCTAAACCTAATCCAGTACCACCATATTTTTTCGTAGTTGATGTATCCCCTTGCATAAAGGGTTGAAATAACTGTTGTTGTTGATTCTGAGACATACCAATGCCTGTGTCGCTAACAGTTAAAGTAATCATGCCAAAAGGAGCTTCTGCTAATAAGTCTTCTTTTTCGCTTTTAACTGTTAACGTTACCTTACCATTTGTAGTAAATTTTGCAGCATTACTCAGCAGGTTTAATAACACCTGGCGCATTCTGGTTTGATCGGCATACATCGTACCCAGTTGTTCATCAAAGACCACTACAAAGATATTGCCGTTTTTTTCTATCGCTGGCTTAACTGTAAGAACAATATTATTAATCAACGTTGCAATCTCAAATGTTTCTGGGTAAAGATTCATTTTCCCCGCTTCAATTTTTGACAAGTCGAGGATGTCATTAATCAGTTCCAGTAAATGTCTTCCCGCAGAGTTGATGGTTTCTAAATCAGTAATAAAGTCTTCCGATAAACCTAAATCAGTAGCATCATCTTCTAGAAGTTGGCTCAACCCAATTACGGCATTTAACGGAGTGCGTAACTCGTGGCTGACATTTGCCAGAAATATGCTTTTTGCTTTGCTAGCAGCTTCAGCTAATTCTTTAGCTTGTTGTAATTCTTTAGTACGCTCAGATACCCGCTCAATTAGACGATTAAGAGATTTGGCTAATAACCCTATTTCATCTTCTGTCGTGATAGGAGCTCGCAAATCGAAATTAGATTTTCTTGCTACTTGTTCAGCTACTTGGGTAACAGTAATTACTGGCTCTGCGATCGCCCGACTTGTACGCCAAGCTACAATGGCTGCGATCGCCACTGATACCAGCATACTCATAATCACAATTAATCTCTCAACACCTTTTGCCTGCTCTACAGAGCGTGTTCTCTCCTGCTCTTGAAATTCAGCATATTGTAAGATGTTAGACAAGGTTTGCGACAGCTGCTCTAGTCGCATGGCTGTTTCACCACGCATAATTTTTAGCAACTGCTCTCGTACTAACGCAATTTCCTGCGCCTGCACTTGCTGGGCGCTAATTTTTTGTAATACAAACTCTACTTGGTCAACATAAGATTTTAAATTAATCGCATAATCTTGCAATAAAGCATCTAAGGTAGCACTTGTAGCTGCTAATCTTTTTGGTTTTTTATTGATAAAATTAGTAATTTCTTGCTCTAATCTTTTAGCTTTGTCAACACTTCTGATAAATTCAGCATTTTTAGTTTGCAACTTTTGTGAATCTTCCAATACTGCAACTAAATTGGCGCTGTATAATTGCGCTCCTACTACTGCATCTTTATAATTATTTAGTAATTGTCTTTGCTCATAAGCTTGGTTAAGTTGTCTGATTTCTCTCCCCCGATAGTAGTTTGCGATTACTAAACCAGTGAGTGAACCAAAAAAGCCAATCCCAATTGCTACAAAATAACCGTAGCCAATTTTTTGATGTATGCGCCAGGAACTTGCTTTGAGTTTCCCTCGTGAGGGAAATTCTATAGTCGGGAGTTCGTCTGTCGATGGCTCTTCTGCTGGCACTGTTTTGCTTTCTGAACTGCTTTCAACAGGGGTTGGCTTTTGAGTTTGCATCCCTCAAATCTCCTTACCCTCCCGTAAAATTCACTATATCAGCCTTGCTTTTGCAATCACTTCAGTTAGTGATTAACAGCTGCATTATCTTCTTTTATAACAAGAGCAAATTAGTACTCACTAGAAAATCGGCATGACTTTTATTATATTTGAGTCTTTTTAAGATGAATATTAATATCAAAATTTAGTAGCAGTAAATAAAAATCGCTTTTTTCAGTAAAAAGCGGCTCCTTCAAGCAAATGCACTCCTATAAAGTTATCTTTTTTACCACGTTCTTCGATCTGCTACTGATTGTGGCAATATTCTAACTTTTGGTTAAACTACTAATTTACTTGAACTTTAGCCTTCTAAAAGCCACTCTCAAGTTTTACAAAGCAGTATACACCTGTTTTTAACGACAAAGGGTGTTAAAACTACTGCTCTTTATAGACAGGCTCATTGTTTTCTGATTTTATCACTAATTCCTTTGATTCTCCAATAATTATATTTTTCTACATTAATGTAGTTGACAAAACTAAATTTTTGAAAATTGGCTAGTTTAAGTGCTAATCATTGCATTTAAATAAGCTAATAAAAATCCTCTGTCTTGTAGCAGTTTTGCCACCATGAAGGCAGAGGAGTTTTCTAATTAGGTTTTCGACATTTTCAAATTACTTAATATGTGGTATTGCTAACTACACAATAGTTACTTATACCTTCATATCTAGTAAAGCTCTGGAACGTTGACACTAGTTTACTTCAATGCTTGGGCGCGCTACGCGATTGCGCTCCGCGCAGCACCAAGGGCGATCGCAGCCGGAAGAGACTCGTTTACTGCTTGCTTCAACAAGTCGGCTTTATCGGTATTCTCCCAAGGCAAATCTAAATCAGCCCGACCAAAGTGACCGTAAGCCGCGACGTCCTGATAAAAACGTCCGCCTCGTCCACTTGGCAAGTTACGTAAATTGAAAGTGTGGATAATCCCCGCAGGTCTTAGTTCAAAGTGCTTTTTGACTAATTCCAACAAAATGTCATCATCGACTTTGCCAGTGCCAAAGGTATCGAGAAAAATGCTCACTGGTCGTGCGACACCAATGGCATAACTTAACTGGACTTCACATTTTTCTGCTAACCCTGCGGCGACAATATTTTTAGCCACATAGCGAGCTGCATAAGCAGCAGAACGGTCTACCTTAGTGGGGTCTTTGCCCGAAAAAGCACCGCCGCCATGTCGTGAATAACCACCGTAAGTATCAACAATGATTTTCCGTCCTGTTAGACCAGAATCTCCCTGAGGGCCACCAATAACAAATTTCCCGGTGGGGTTGACTAAAAAACGTGTCTGCTCGTCTGGTTTAATGTCAATGTCTCCAAAAACAGGTTGAACTACTGCTGTCCAGAGGTCTTCCTTAATCTTGGCTTGTACTGCTGCTTCATCTGTGATTTCCCCAATACTAGCTGTATGTTGAGTGGAAATCAAAATTGTATCAATGCCTACGGGACATCCATCTTCGTAGGCTACAGTGACTTGAGTTTTACCATCTGGACGTAAGTATGGTAAATCGCCTGTTTTGCGAACTGCTGCTAGTCGGCGGGCAATACGGTGGGCAAGACAAATCGGTAAAGGTATAAGTTCAGGGGTTTCGTTGCTAGCAAAACCGAACATTATCCCTTGGTCACCCGCGCCTATAGTATCGAACAGTTCGTCGCTATCTTGCTCACGGGTTTCTTGGGCGGTGTTAACGCCTTGGGCAATATCAGGCGACTGTTCGTCTAATGCTACTATTACACTAGTACTATTTGCTGAAAAGCCGTTATCAGCATTGGTATAACCAATTTCGGCAATTTTTTTGCGGGCAAGATTAACATAATTGACATTGGCTTTAGTGGTGATTTCACCTGTGATTAGCACTAAGCCAGTATTAACCACTACTTCAGCCGCAACACGACTAGTGGGGTCTTGGGTCAGTAAGGCATCAAGAATAGTATCAGAAATCTGATCGCAAATTTTATCTGGATGTCCTTCGGTAACTGACTCGGAGGTAAATAGATATCGACGAGACAAAGGTATTCCTCCTTGTAAGAGAGTTTTCACTGGCTAAATGTGATTATTTAGTACAGTTACTCTAATTTCTGAAATCATAACAATATTGACACATTGAGTAGTTAGTGTCTTCTTAATCTTCTAAAAAATTACTACTTGGATCGAAAATTTCTAAATACTGTTCCCTTTAATATGCTTACACATAAGGAACAGGGGAGGATTGGTATAAGAGAAAGAATAGAATTGCTTTTGGCTAAAAATTTTTTGTAAAAAAAAGGGGGATACCCGCCAGCATCCCCCAAAGCTTTGACACAAACTCTGCTGTTTTAAACTTGAACTGCTAACTTGGCTTCCTTTGCTGTTAACCGCTCGTAAGCGTCACGCATTTTCAGCCCTGTCAGCACTTGGAACAAACCAGTTCCATTGTTAGAACCTGGGTACTCACGATGCTGGAGTAACAAGTGAGTCAACTCGCCTTGGTATTTAGTGGATGTGTTACTGAGATGGGTTTCGATGTAAATTACTTCTTCTAGGTTGTCAAATTGACCATCAACTTCTAACACTGAAACATAGCGACCATAGTATACATCTGAACCGTAGTATACTTGCATACCAGGGTATGAACAGGTTAGTTTACGTCCGCAAGGAGTCCAGTTAATTGTTGAACCTTCATCGAAGAGGTAGGTTGGCTCAAAGCCTTCTTTACCTTCTCGTTGCAGCATCCGTACTCGCAGGACTTTGCGCTCTGTATCGTTTTTAATTAAGTTGGTGGGTAATACTTGCAGAACTACATCAGCAAATTCTCTTTGTGGCTCGATAAACTTATCAAAATCAGGTTTACGAGAATTGATTTGAGCTAAAACATCTTCGTAGCGATGACCTCTTTCAGCCATGTCTCGCTGAATTTTCCAGGCAATTTTTACTTCATCGCTGATGTCAAAATAAACACTAAAGTCAATCAGCGATCGCACTCGCTCATCATATAAAGGATGTAGCCCTTCAATCACTATGATATGATTCGGCTCTATCCGCTCTGGTGGGTCGATCATGCCGGTTTCGTGGTTGTAAATCGGCTTATCAATCGCTTGACCATTCTTGAGAGCTTTAATTTGCTCATACATGAGGTCAAAATTGTTCGCCCTGGGGTCAAGAGCCGTTATCCCAGTTTCTTTGCGCTGTTTGCGATCTAGGGAATGATAGTCATCCAAACAGATAACTGTCATTAAATCTTCACCAAACAAATCTATTAAACGACGCAAAAACGTAGATTTACCGCACCCGGAGTCTCCGGCTACTCCAATTAGTACCACGCGTTCCGGCTTAATTGTCATAAATCTCCTCTAAATACTAAAGATGTGTCAATCAATAATTTTTCACACAGCAGATTCTGAAGCCAGGAGTTTACCCCATTGGTTTTATCCGGCGTTCTTGCTACCCACAGCGCCATAAGAAGTCAGACGCGCATACAACAAAGTAATAGTTGTTACCCGTCTGTCTAGCCTGAATTCGTTGCTGGTAAGTATTTAATCCTAGTGGTATATTTGATTTTAACAGAAGGGGTTATTCTATACAAGGTTTGCTGTCAGGAAGAATCTAGTGGTTCATCAATCATGTTGATGATTTTGTGAGTGATTTTAAAAAACATCTCCTGATCACCCAAAAGCAGTCTGGCAAACACTGTTAGCTATTTATGGCTCTCTCAATCACGTGTATAAAGTATAATTTTCTTCAGCAGCAAATTTTTTGCCATTCTTGAATTTTAGTTGGTTTTATAGCAATACTTCAAACATTCATAGCCAATATCTATCTAATGAATGAGTAAGCAACTAATAGGCAAAAAAATATTGGTCATACTTTTTTAGACTCGCTTAAATACAACTGAGTGTATCCAGAAGTCTACTTTTAGAGGTTGACAGATGTTTCACATCAAGTAAAACTTATTATAGTTGCTTATATCATGTCTCTCTGTATCATTATGTTTTATAGATTGTCCTATCCTAGTCGTGGAATTAGTCATCACGATGTGATAAATGCAACTAGAAACATTCTTGATGCAAATCGCAGAAAAGTTTTCTGTCGAATGGGAGGAAAGGGTGCAGTTAGGGAAATAAAACCAATCGGAAGAAAACTTTCCGTGATTGGCATTCCCCAAATCAAATATATACGCCCAAAGAAAGCACGCGTAGCGGCAGGTTTTGGCGGCAAAATGGGTGGTAGCTTATACCAATCAAAACTGTCTTTACCTTATAACCGAATCTGCCATGACGACGCGCCCCTTGGGTAGTTGCCTGCTATCTCCACCAATGGCGGCGGTAGTTCACGAAAAAAAGATTAAATTGACTCATTATTAACATTCTCCAAAAGACTTATCCTCTACCTTAGAAGGTGAACAGGTGTGTTTTTGCGCTGCCTGCATGTCTTTGGTGAGTGTACTTAGCAAAGCATTAGCTTATGATGCTGCTTTCCTAAAGCGCCAGTTTTGTGAAACGAAAATCCGGTAAACTAAAGCTGGCTTGTGATAGGAAGAGTTTTTTTTTGAAAAACGGTTAAGTAAACATCGGAGTGGTAGAACGAATGTACAATCAAGGTGCTGTTGAGGGTGCTGCCAACACAGAATCAGGTAGCCGCGTCTTCGTTTACGAAGTGGTGGGTCTGCGTCAGAACGAAGAAACTGATCAAACCAACTACCCAATTCGTAAAAGTGGCAGTGTATTCATCAGAGTGCCTTACAACCGCATGAACCAAGAAATGCGACGTATCACTCGCCTAGGCGGCAAAATTGTTAGTATTCAACCCATAAGTGCTTTAGCACAAGTCAATGGTAAAGCCGCATTTGGGATTGCTAATAGTGATGTAAACGAGTTAGCTACATCTGGGGAGACTGCTAACAGTGAGGGGAATGGTCAAGCCACACCTGTGAACGCTAAAAGTGAAGTTAAAGGCTTCGCTAAATCATCAGCTGAAGAACAGCTCAAGAAGAAGGATAAGAAAGGCAACACCATGACTCAAGCGAAAGCCAAAAAAGACGCCCACGCTGATGTTCCTGTTAACATATACCGTCCCAACGCTCCATTTATTGGTAAGTGCATATCTAATGAACCGTTAGTCAAAGAAGGCGGTATTGGGATTGTTCAACACATCAAGTTTGACCTTTCTGGTGGGGATTTGAAATATATAGAAGGTCAAAGTATTGGTATTATTCCACCAGGAGTAGACAAGAACGGTAAGCCGGAAAAACTCAGACTGTATTCGATCGCCTCAACTCGTCATGGCGACGATGTAGATGACAAGACAGTATCACTGTGCGTCCGTCAGTTGGAGTATAAGCACCCAGAAACCGGTGAAACAGTCTATGGTGTTTGCTCAACTCACTTATGTTTCCTGGAACCAGGGGCAGAAGTAAAAATTACTGGCCCTGTGGGTAAAGAAATGTTATTACCCAGCGACCCCGATGCCAAAGTGATCATGATGGCAACCGGAACAGGTATTGCTCCAATGCGGGCTTACTTGTGGCGGATGTTTAAGGATGCAGAAAGAGCAGCTAACCCAGATTACCAGTTCAATGGTTTTGCTTGGTTAATCTTTGGTGTACCAACAACTCCAAACATCCTATATAAGGAAGAACTGGAGGAAATGCAACAGAAGTATCCTGATAACTTCCGCCTCACCTACGCCATCAGCCGTGAGCAGAAGAATCCCCAAGGTGGCAGAATGTACATCCAAGACCGTGTTGCAGAACACGCAGATGAACTGTGGAAGTTAATTAAAGAGGAAAAAACCCACACCTACATCTGCGGTTTGCGCGGTATGGAAGATGGTATTGATGCTGCTCTAACAGCTGCGGCTGCTAAGGAAGGAGTAACCTGGAGTGATTATCAGAAGGAAATCAAGAAAGCTGGTCGCTGGCACGTAGAAACCTACTAAGTGCTAAGTTATAAATTTTGAATTCTGAGTGTGTAGGGTGGGCAATGCCCAGCCTACAATTTTTTTGTATTAGTAGAAACTTGTTAAGTGCTGAGTTTTTAGTTAGGAATTTAGTAGAGTAGGCGCTGCCCATCTTACAATTGTTTTGGATGAATAGTTAAGCAAAGGGTTCTGGTAGATAAAGAAACAAGTATCTATCACTACTCAGTACTTCATGACTCAGAACTCAGAACTAATTTGGTGCAAAGCTTGTGGGAGTGAAGCTAGGAATACTGGGATTAGGAACTGTAGGGACGGGTACTGTACAGTTGTTACAAGAGCAGACTGGGCGTAACCCGTTATTGCAGGAAGTAGAAATATACCGAGTGGGAGTGCGATCGCTTGATAAATCCCGTGCGGTAGAATTGCCAAAGGACGTAATCACTACAGATTTAGAAGCGATTGTCAACGATCCGACGGTAGATATAGTAGTTGAAGTGATGGGTGGATTAGAACCAGCGCGATCGCTGATTCTTAAAGCTCTACGCAATGGTAAACACGTTGTCACTGCTAATAAAGCTGCGATCGCCCGCTTTGGTGATGAAATTTTTACAACAGCCAATCAAGCTGGGGTATATGTCTTGCTAGAAGCAGCAGTTGGCGGTGGTATCCCTGTGATACAACCGCTAAAGCAGTCTTTAAGTGTTAACCGCATTCACGCTGTTACGGGTATTGTTAACGGTACTACCAACTACATCCTTACACGGATGCAAACAGAAGGTAGCAACTTTAACGATGTGTTAGTGGATGCCCAACGATTGGGCTATGCTGAGGCCGATCCTACTGCTGATGTGGATGGCTTAGACGCAGCAGATAAAATTTCCATTCTGGCATCATTAGCCTTTGGCGGACGTATTCATCTGCAAGATGTTTACTGTGAAGGAATTCGCCAAGTCAGCAAGACAGATATTGCCTATGCTGAAAAATTAGGATTTGTGATTAAATTGCTGGCGATCGCTAAACTTCATAGCAGCGATACCTCAAAGCTATCTGTAAGAGTTCACCCCACCTTAGTGCCCAAAGCACACCCGCTAGCTAGTATTAACGGGGTGTATAACGCCATTCTTGTGGAAGGAGAACCGATTGGGCAAGTGATGTTTTTTGGCCCTGGTGCAGGTGCAGGTGCAACTGCTAGTGCTGTCTCATCAGATATTTTAAATCTAGTTGCGACGCTGAAAACGAGTACAGCTAACCTAAATCCTCTATTAGCTTGTAGTCATCAAGATTACTGTCAAATAGCGCCCATAGCAGAAGTTGTAACTCGATTTTACACGCGCTTCCTGACTAGAGACCAACCCGGAGTGATCGGCAAGTTAGGTACTTGCTTTGGCAATTACGACGTTAGCTTAGAGTCAGTTGTCCAAACTGGCTTTCAGGGAGAACTAGCAGAGATTGTTGTTGTCACCCACGACGTTAGGGAAGGCGACTTTCGACAAGCTTTAGCAGAAATTCAAACCCTAGAGGCAATAGACAGCATTCCTAGCTTATTGCGCGTACTATGAGAAGCAATAAATTCCGCTATCGAATAGTGTTCAATCTGGTTAGAATTACTCAATAAATCACATCTTGTGTTTTCAGAAATTTAACTCAAAACTGGTGGGAAATTCCCAGAAGAGAAAAAACTAACTCTTCAACCCTTGTCCTTCTGCTTTCACTCTATTTTCTAGATAATAATCACAATTGAGGGCAGACATCTATCCTCCTGATAAATGACAGGAATCTTACCTGTCATTTAATTTTTTCATGCTTCTGATAAATTGTTTTAGAGTAGGATATGTGGTTTTTTAAATAAGCATATATCTAAAGAAATAGATATAAAAAATCTGCCCCTAAATTCGACTTAAATTTTGAGAAAGTAATAATATTTGATTTGTGCCAGTGCAACTATAGCTCGCCACAAATACCTATGAAACTAGATATTCTCGCAACTCTATCGCAGAGGATGAATGAGTTTTTTATTTCTTCCGTCTTATTTACGCCTATAAAAGAGCCAGTGCCGGTTTTTTTGATGATTTTAGGGATTATGCTAATTGCACCCCTATTATTTGAGAGAATCCGTTTACCTGGAATCGTGGGGCTAATTTTGGCGGGAGTTATAGTAGGCCCCTATGGATTAGGACTACTGGCAAGAGATAGCACAATTGTACTTTTGGGCACAGTTGGCTTGCTGTTTCTCATGTTTATGGCAGGACTGGAAACTAGCCTGGATGACATGAAATATAACGCAGATAAAGCGGTGATTTTTGGGCTAGCTACCTTTGCTGTACCAATGGTATTGGGTGTTGGAGCGATGATGGCGATCGGTTACGGTCTTTTACCAGCCATTTTAGTTGCTTCCTGTTTCGCCTCCCATACCTTATTAGCATTACCTGTAGCCAGCAAATTGGGAATCATGCGTTCTCAGGTTTTGACTACAACTCTTGGCGGTACGCTAATTACCAATATTTTGGCACTGTTAGTGTTAGCTGTAGTGGTGAGAGCGCATCAAGGCAGTTTAACCCTCAGCTTTTGGCTATTTCTGATTCCAGCACTCATTATCTATACTTTTCTTACACTCTGGGGCGTTCCTCGGATCGGCCGCTGGTTTTTTCGGCGGTTTGGACACGACGAAGGCGCAGAGTTTACATTTGTGCTGGCTACCCTGTTTGTGGTTTCTTACGGAGCAGAATTAGTCAGTATTGAGCCGATTATTGGTGCTTTTTTAGCTGGAGTTGCCATTACTCAGCTAATCCCACAATATAGTCCCCTAATGAATCGGATTCAATTCATTGGAAATACACTATTTGTGCCATTTTTTCTGATTTCTGTGGGTATGTTAGTCAATGCCCGGATTTTATTTCAAGAACCGCGAGCGCTAGTAGTCTCCGGTGTGATGGTAGTTGTGGCTATTGTTGCCAAGTTCCTGCCTGCATGGGGTGTGGGCAAAATATTCGGATTTGACTTGAACAATATCATGGTCTTGTTTGGGCTATCGGTGGCTCAAGCTGCCTCTACTTTGGCGGCAATTACTGTTGCCTACCAAATTGAGTTAGTCGATCAATTAACCGTAAATGGCACGATCGCCATGATCTTAGTTACCTGTATTGCTTCTCCTTGGGTAACGGCTAAATGGGGACGAAATCTCAAACCAGAAGAAACCAGTACACAAAGTAGCCAGACAGTAAACTTGGGCGATCGCGTTTTAGTACCAATTGCCAACCCCAGCACTGAAGATAATCTGTTGCAAATGGCAATCATTTTGGCAAAATCAGCTTCTGGAACTCTGTTACCGCTACACATTTTATTAGAACAGAGTGCCCCTGTTTCCCCAGAGGCTAAAGCTAGGCAAAGTCAATTACTCTCAACCGCAGAAATGATTGCCCATGCTGCCGTTGCTAACGTTACTCCAATTGGGCGGATTGACGAATCAATTGATAAGGGTATCGCGCGAGTTGCAGAAGAAAAACAGGCCAGTGTGATTATCTGTGGTTGGAAAGGTTACTCCAGTTATCAGGAAAATTTATTTGGCGGCGTAATTGACAAAATTGTCCATCGTACTTCAGTACCTGTATTGGTAACTCGATTTCCTTTACCTATTGAACATACGAAACGAGTTTTTCTCGCTTTTACCGCTCAACAAGCTTATGCTGATTCTTTTGGGCAAAGTATTGAATTAGCAAAAAGTCTGGCAACAGAACTTAAAGCATCCCTACAACTGTTACAAGTCACATCGGTACGGGATGCAACTATTGAGTTGATTCACACTGGATTACCAGAAGATACACCTATTCAACGAGTGCGGGGCAATTTTGTGCGGCAAGTTTCTCGGTTACTTAAAACCGATGATTTATTACTTTTGAATGGATCTGTTGAGCATAAACACCAACTATTTTCTCTGCTAGGGCAAGTACCAGAAGCGATCGCCCGTAATCACCCTAAATTGGCGATGATTGTTGCCTACTTTCCTCACTAAAAGGAGAACTTTTACTTGTTATGTTGACTGTAGTGACGGAGCCTTTCTTCTTTCAGGTACGGGATTAGAACCATCCCAAACAGCCCGTTGACCATCAGCATTAATTAGAGTGATTTTTACCCTTTGTGCTGTGAAATTCTCGGAAAAAACTTGTAGCCATTCTAACCAGTCATCTTCTGGAAGTGCGTTAAGCCCACTAAAATTAATTTGTAGTTTTCTGCAAAACTCTCCAGGATGCTCAGGATCAGGCTCTAGTGTACAGATGTTGTCTTGTTTGATTTCTATGCGCGTCTCCTGTTTTTCATTCTTGTATTCGTCTAAGTACACCATTTGAACTATTACGCCCCCTGCTTGGGAAAAATGCTCTCCAGCGAGGGTAAGGTGAGGAGTCAGGTCAGGATTTGTAATTAAGTCTTCAGGGTTATCCCACAATACTACTTGACTAATGTTTGGCCCTGGTTTGCGGACAGCTTTACCACCGATATAGCCACCAGCACTGATTCCCATCAGCACCAAAATTTCCGAGGGGATGGTTGGTAAAGAAGACGCAGTTGTATAGGTGACTAAAAGAATAACGATAAAAGCAATGCCAATAATTAAGTTCCAAACTACCTGCTGTACGCGTTCTAAGGCTACTACGCCACCATGCACTACCAGATCCGACCAGGCAGGATTAACTTCTCCAGATCCTTTACTGCCTCGAATTGTGGAGGTTGCCTGGGCCGTCACCAGTGTTACCAGACTAATCAAAAAGGTATAGCCGAATCCTGATAGCGGTATGAACTCCCACACGCCTTGGATTGATCCGCGTCCGATGAAAAGAAATAAATAGCCAAAAACTATGATAGTGAGCCACCATATAAATTGGGCACGAGCCAGACTAAAAGTGTTAGTCTGTCGATCTAGGAGTAGCCACTCTAATGAATTGAGGTTTTTTCTCTTGCTTTCTTTGAGCAGGCTTGGCAAGTGTGCTTGTTTTGACTGTGTAGCCAGCGCATAGATGATCACCACAAGTATGAGCGTTATAAATGCTGCGATCGCAAACATAAGAAAAGTAGTTAACCCACTTACAGGACGCATTACCATTACCTGAAGTCGATCATCAGGTAGTTGGGGATCAATGTTAGTTGCATTTCCTCCCACCTCCACACTTACAGGGTGTGTTCCCCGGCTTAATTTCTTTAGCTGCTCGCTACTAAAGGTGGCAAAAATCGCCCTTCTGTCTTCTGTGACTTTGACATTAGTAGTAGTAGCAATATCTGGGGGATTGCCAATTTTTACCTCAATTTTATTTCTAAGTAAATTGTCTGGCTTGGGAAAGTTATCTCCTGTCACCACTAAATTGAGTTTTTCCTGTTTGTAGCGTCTGATATCTTGTTGTACAAATGGAAGTGACTGAGGAATACTGATATAAAATTCCTTAGGACTAATGCTCCTTATCGAAGTAACACGAGGTATAGTCAGCGTTTCATTACTAGTCTGCTGAATAGAAGTTGTAGTGCCTGTCTGATTAGAGTTGGTATTAGTTGGCGCTATAGTGCTACTATTTTGCTGTGCTTCACCCAATCCTACTGAAGTCAACAGTAAAATGCACGCTAGACCAAGGGATAGCAAAGGGTAATAATATCTCTTACTGATTCGTTTCCAGGATATTTTAAATAAACGCATAAGATAGTACGACTATTATTAATTCAGATGGGCGCATCAATTGTGTTTGGTGGGTAAGCTGTTAAGCATTTAATTTGCACATTGAGACCGCAGGGGAGCAGGGGGCAGGGAGCAGGGGAGAGGGTTTGCAGCTTTTATTACCATGAAAATGGTGCAATTTAAATGACGATTAGCTTACACCAAACGAAAATAACTGACGCTATGGAGTATAAATACTGAAAGATTGCCTATGACAGGTTTATAGTATATATCATCATATTCAGTATTTTTATTTATTACTGCTCAGAATCCTATGAGTTAGTTATTTGTAATCTTATGTAATGTTATTTATTACTCTTTGTACTCCAGATTAAGAGTTGTCTGAGTTTACTCTCTATTTTGTTAGCGATCGCTGCCATTACCTACACTCTTCATATCCCTGGCTATAACGAATTCGGTTTAATCTGGATAACCTAAATTTAACTATTTAAATATGGATAAATTATGGCTTTTTGCTCGGACTCACCGGACAGCCTCAAGAATTACAAATTAGTAATTATTTAGTTAGCTACAATTTTTAATATTAATTTAAATAAAAAAATATTCTGATGAAAATTCACTCTGAAATGAGAATTACTTTCATTAGAATATTAGCAAGCTTTGCCAACAATCATCATGCACAAGGTGAGCTTATCTTTTGGCTGGCTCTAGTGGATGTTTATTGGCATTATCCTCAGGCACTTCATAACCATTATTTCTGTATTTAACTTTGTCATAAAATTCTGAGTTTACAAAAGTACTATCAAAATGTTTACCAAATGCAGCTGAACCTGCTGCACACAATCCGTTAAGTTCATCTGCGAGGGATTTTGCTTTTTTTAAATCCTCTTTTGATAGAGCTTCTATCAACTGTCCTATCTTATCTGACTGTTGTTTAAGTTGAATTTGCACTTGCTCTTTAAGCCTCTCTTCTCTTCTGACATACTCGAACATTCGCTCTTGTAAAGCGCGAAAAAAGGCAGAGCCAGCATAGCCTACAACTAATGACATTGTAATTAGAGTAAAAGCATTGTCAGGTTTGAGAAGTATTAATACAGGTGGTGATACTGCTCCACCAATTAGAGACTGTGATATGCAAGTTCTAATAATAGCAGCCCGCTTTTGCTTATCTAACCTTGCTCTATACTCTTTATCTAAGTTTTTGTTCTGTTTTGCTAGTTGCTGTTCAAGTCGAACTAATTTCTGTTCAATAGGTCTAGATATCTCTTCTTCTGTTACCTTGAAGTTCATTAAGAAAGAAATAAAGCCACCTAAAGCACCTGCTATAAAAATTATAAGCAGGATTTTTCCAAGTTCCCAACCAATGGGTAGCTGATTCATCTGGGTATACATATAATTCCCAGAGGAAGGCTGTACTGCATACACTACTCTAGTTGTCAACAAAGTAGTTATAGACAGTAATGACATTATTACTATCCTGTGCTTCATAATTTTACTGTTCATTGTTCTCATTTTTGATCAATCTACATTTCTTGTGATTTTACAGAAAAATATTTTCCGTTAATCAACACAAAGAATTTTCTTCAATAAATGATACTAGAATATTAAACAAGGCTGAAAATAAGTGATATAATTTTTGGCTGTTTAAATAGCCTTTTAGTAATGACTTTTAATGTAAATTTACGTCAATCGCTACAACTATAGAAGACCAAAACAGTGGTTACAAAATCTCAACTCGAAAATTAGTGTTAGAAAGGTTGATTATGATAAGCATATATCTAAAGAAGTACATAATGACAAACTATTATCTCGATTTAATGACAAGGACATTGCTTGCGTAACAAAAGAGAAACAAAAAATTGCTAGTAAGCAGCAATTATGTAATTAATATTCATATACTAACTGCCTCTTTCTATGACACCTTCTACAAACCAGGTTTATCCAGTTATCTGGCACAACAATTCAGTGTCGCTCATTGATCAAACCCGTTTGCCTAACGAGTACGCATTTGTAGAAATTCACCGCAGTGAAGATATGGCACGGGCAATTAAAACCATGATTGTGCGAGGTGCGCCAGCAATTGGTGTAGCTGCGGCATATGGAATGTATCTGGGAGCGAGGGAAATTGAGACAAGCGATCGCCACGAATTTTTAGAACGCTTGGAAAAAGTTGCTCAGTTACTGCGTTCCACTCGTCCGACGGCGGTGAATTTATTTTGGGCAATTGGCCGCATGATGAAAACTGCCTACGAAACTTTAGGAACAGTAGAAGAACTCAAACAAACTCTCTTCCAAACTGCCCAAAATATTAATGCTGAAGATTTGCAGACTTGTCAGGCGATCGGCGATCATGGCTTGGTAGTATTACCCAAAAACCCAGAAAAGCTAACAATTCTCACTCACTGCAACGCTGGCGCATTGGCAACAGCTGGTTATGGTACAGCCTTGGGTGTGGTGCGTTCCGCTTGGAGAGAAGGCCGATTAGTGCGTGTGTTTGCCGATGAAACCCGTCCTCGCTTGCAAGGTGCAAAACTTACCGCTTGGGAATGTGCCCAAGAAAAAATTCCAGTTACGGTAATTACTGATAACATGGCAGCCCACTGTATGCAGCAAGGTTTAATTAATGCTGTTGTTGTCGGTGCTGATAGAATCGCTGCTAACGGTGATACCGCTAACAAAATTGGTACTTATAGTGTAGCGATCGCAGCTAAAGCACATAATATTCCTTTCTTCGTTGCTGCTCCCCTTTCTACAGTTGATTTTGAATTATCTGATGGTAGTAAAATTCCCATTGAGGAACGGAATCCCGCAGAAATATACGAAGTCGGTGATACTATTCTCACCCCATCTGGCATAGATTTTTACAATCCAGCTTTTGATGTCACGCCAGCAGATTTGATTACAGCCATAATTACCGAAAATGGTGCATTTGCTCCTGGTGAGTTAGCAAAATCCCAAGTACAGCAAGTAGTTTAAACTACAGATTTATTAAATGTTGTGTACTACAGCTGCCTTAGTGCAAAAGTGCTGCTAAAAAAGTGAAATTTAGCGGCACTTATGAATTTCATAAATATAATAATGAAAAATTTAGTTCCAAAAATTGCATTAATTATTTGCTCTATTTGGATTACGAGTTGTAGTAGCTCACAAACTGATATTGTAAAGGATACTCAAGCAAATACAGTTGAACAAGCTAAGATAAAGGCTACACAGAAAACGTCAACGAAGGTGGAATCTCCACAAAAAACTCCTATAAATACACAAGCTAAAACTGACGAAGCAAAGAAAAATTCTATTAAGTATCCACAAAGAGGCACAGTTAAAGAAATGGTCAACGGCGACCTCAAGTGCTATGTAACACTAATTGATGAAAATGGAACTAAACATAATTTGGGTGCAACTTTTGAGATTTGCGAAAGCCCTAAAACTTTCCTAAATAAAAAAGTGAATTTAGTTTATGAAATCATGTCAGTTAGTGATTGTGAAAGTGCCGAACCTTGCGGTAAAAGTAAAAAAGAATCTCTAATCACAAAAATGAAACTTTAATATCAAACATTGGCATTTCTTAGATTTTACTTAAGTTGATAAAAAAGTCTGTTAGACCTTCGTAAATAGCGATCGCTTAGTGAATTAGCATAAATAATTTTTTTGAATTGAAGGAAACTGGTCGTCACTTTTCAGGCCAGATTCTGTCACCAGTATTAGGATCAAACAAAAATAACTGACTCAAATCTAGTTGTAAAGAAAGGCGATCGCCTGGATGTAGGCGCACATTTCCAGCTACCTGAATATTCAAAACTCCACTAGAACCGAGTAAACTAGCACGAATTAAAGTTTCTCGTCCTAAAGGTTCTAGCACTTTCACTTCAACTGATAATAGTGCTGTATTATGAGTTCTAAGTTCTGAGTTAGTATCTATTTGTATATGCTCTGGACGAATCCCTAAATCAACATTTTGTCCTTGATGCAAGTGTAAACTCTCGCTGAGATTGCTAGGAATTTCTAATAACTGCCCACTAACATCAAAAGCATTATTTTTATAAATGGCAGACAGAATATTCATAGGAGGACTGCCTAAAAAAGTCGCTACCATTTGGTTAGCAGGACAGGCATAAATAGTTTGGGGATCGCCAATTTGTTGAATTCGTCCGTGATTTAGCACCACAATTTTATCAGCCAAAGTCATTGCTTCAACTTGATCATGGGTAACGTAAATAGTTGTAATCCCCAGACTTTGATGTAGCTGTTTCAACTCTGCCCTAGTATCATCTCGTAATTGAGCATCTAAATTAGATAAAGGTTCGTCAAGTAAAAAAACTTGTGGTTCACGGGCGATCGCTCTTCCTAATGCTACCCGTTGTTGCTGTCCCCCAGAAAGTTGTTTGGGTTTGCGATCCAGCAGATGATCCAAGGATAGCGATCGCGCTACATTCACCACCCGTTCTTGAACAATTTTTGAGTCAACTTTTCGCATCTGTAACCCAAAAGCGATGTTCTGCGCCACTGTCATGTGTGGATACAGTGCGTAGTTCTGGAACACCATCGCCACATCCCGTTGTCTGGCTGGGATGTTGTTTACCAAGCGCTCGCCAATAAAGAGTTTACCTGAAGTGGCTGTCTCTAAACCGGCGATCGTTCGTAAAATCGTAGACTTACCGCAACCAGACGGCCCTACCAAAACCCAAAACTCACCATCAGGAATTTCAAAAGAAATATCCTCAATAGCGGTGACGTTGTTGAATCTACGCTTAATGTCTTCTAGCCGAACATTTGCCATTATCCGAGTTGAGATATGAGATTTGAGATTTGAGCTTGGTAGTTTTAACCTTAAATTACTACCTTTTGGATACCAACAAATTCTGGTATTGGTTCATCACTTTCTGCTTCTAAACAAAGTTCAATGACTTCTTTAATATTCGTCATCAATTCATCTATTGTTTCTCCCTGACTGTAACAAGCTGTTAATTGAGGAACTTCTCCGACATAGTAGCCATCTTCATCCCGTTCAATGATGACGTAGAATTCTCGTTTAGAAGCATTCATCATAATTTTTATTGCTCTGAATTTGTTAACCAAGCAGGATGAGCAAATAAAGAAGCAATAACTCGCACTCCGCGCAGTTGATTAGAAAGGGGTAAATGACCTCTAGGGGCGCTTAGATTCCAGATAAACTCATGGGGATATCGCGTCCAGTTATTACCACTTTTCCAGCCAATTTTTGACCAAAAATTATCCCAGTTTTTTCCCAAACCCAACCAGATTTCTCGCTGTACCGAAAAGCCAAATTTACCCTCAGAATGTACTAACCACAGAGTATTAATGGTTTGCAAGTCAATAACAGGGAAATTGTCTACTTCAGTGAAATACAACCATTTTCTTTGTACTGCCGTTGGCCCTGCTATTTCACACATTTTTTGTATAGTTAGGCGATCGGCTGCTTGAAAATCTTGGGCAGCAAGAAGCTGTTGCAAAGGATTGTAATTAATCTCGCACTCTGATTTTAGAGGTACAATTCCTTCAGGAAAATTAGTTTGCAGAAATTCTTTGGCTTTAGGTGCATCAGAATTGTAGATTACTTGGTAGGCTTTGCCATCAATCCAAGTCACTGGGGTGTCACAACGTTTCAGTAAAAATTCCATCAATACATCCAATCCCGGATCACCCAAGTCAGCTAACTGTGAGATTATTTGTTGTTGGACTTGAAGAGACCCAGCGATTAACTGGAGGCGGAGGGAGTCGATGTCACTAGCAGGGCCTGATACAATCATTGGGTCTGTCATGCCATTACTCGTTTTAACGGGAGCGTGAAAAAGCGATCAGCTATCGGGTGTTATCAAAGTGAAACACTAATAGCGAAAAGTAGTTTACTATTTTTGATCGTACAAATTAGCGGTGATTTCGCTCAATCCCTTACCTTAACCCCAAATACTATACAAGGGGAATAAGGGGAAAATCTGCGCCTCAAAGGGCTGGAAGGGAAAAAGACAACAAGGACAAGGGGACAAGGAACTGGGGAAAATGAGAGGGGAAGACAAGGGGACACGGGGACACGGGGAGGGGGGAGTGGAGAGTTTAAGGTTCAAAGCTCGAATTGTCGTGTTCTGAACTCGAAGTGTCGAGTCAAAACCTCGGATTGTCGTGTTCTGAACTCGAAGTGTCGAGTAAAAATCTCGGATTGTCGTGTTCTGAACTCGAAGTGTCGAGTAAAAATCTCGGATTGTCGTGTTCTGAACTCGAAGTGTCGAGTAAAAACCTCGGATTGTCGTGTTCTGAACTCGAAGTGTCGAGTCAAAAGCCCGGATTGTCGTTTTCTGAACAGAGAGTGTCGAGTAAAAACCTCGGATTGTCGTGTTCTGAGTTTGAAGAACGAGTATCTAAGCTTAAAGTGTCCCCTTCCAACTTTGCCTCTTCTGCTAATCCCCCCATCCCCCATACTCCTTGTCCTCTTCACCCAATGCTCAATCCCTAATGCCCAATTTCTAATGTCAATGGTCAATTGATCAGGAATGTGTGATTTATGTATGAAAAGATTACCCCCCCCACAACAGGTGCAAAAATCACTTTCAAAAATGGTGAACCGATTGTGCCTGACAATCCAATTATTCCTTTTATTCGGGGCGACGGCACAGGTATAGATATTTGGCCTGCTGCTCAAAAAGTACTTGATGCTGCGGTAGCAAAGGCATATAACGGTAAACGCCAAATCAGTTGGTTTAAAGTTTATGCTGGGGATGAAGCGTGTGATTTATACGGTACATACCAATATTTACCCCAGGATACGCTAACGGCTATTCAAGAATATGGTGTGGCAATAAAAGGGCCATTAACTACCCCAGTAGGTGGCGGTATTCGTTCCTTGAATGTGGCGTTACGACAAATTTTTGACCTTTATGCCTGCGTGCGTCCTTGTCGATACTATGCAGGTACACCTTCACCACACAAAAATCCTGAAAAGTTAGATGTAATTGTCTATCGGGAAAACACGGAAGATATTTATTTGGGTATTGAGTGGCGGCAAGGAAGCGAAATTGGCGATCGCCTCATTAAAATCCTCAACGAGGAACTGATTCCCGCCACTCCAGAACATGGTAAAAAGCAAATTCCTCTTGATTCTGGCATTGGCATCAAACCCATCAGCAAAAATGGTTCTCAGCGCTTAGTAAGACGTGCTATCAAACACGCCCTGTTATTGCCCAAACACAAGCAACAAGTGACTTTGGTGCATAAGGGCAACATCATGAAGTACACCGAAGGCGCTTTCCGCGATTGGGGTTACGAACTAGCAACTAGCGAATTTCGCCAAGAAACAGTCACCGAACGGGAATCTTGGATTTTGAGTAACAAGGAAAAAAATCCTGATATCTCCTTGGAAGAAAACGCCCGTCAGGTTGACCCTGGATTTGATGCTTTGACTCCAGAGAAAAAAGCGCAAATTGTCAAGGAAGTCGAAACCGTTCTTAACTCAATTTGGGATACCCACGGTAACGGCAAGTGGAAAGATAAAGTAATGGTCAATGACCGGATTGCTGATAGCATTTTTCAACAAATCCAAACCAGACCCGATGAGTATTCGATTCTGGCGACGATGAACTTGAATGGTGATTACTTGTCTGATGCTGCTGCTGCCATTGTCGGAGGATTGGGAATGGGGCCAGGGGCCAATATTGGCGATGCCTGTGCCATATTTGAAGCTACCCACGGCACTGCACCTAAACACGCCGGCTTAGATCGGATTAATCCTGGTTCGGTGATTTTGTCTGGTGTGATGATGCTAGAGTATCTCGGCTGGCAAGAAGCCGCAGACTTGGTTAAGAAAGGCTTAGGGGATGCGATCGCCAATAGTCAAGTTACCTACGACTTGGCACGATTGCTAGAACCACCAGTAGAACCCTTAAAATGTTCTGAATTTGCCGAGGCGATCGTTCAACATTTTGGTTAATTAGGGACTGGGGACTAGGAAAAAGCAGGGGAGACAAAGGGACAAGGGGACACGGGGACTAAGGGACACGGGGACAAGGGGAAAGAACCATGATTAACTCTTGCTCCTTGTCCCCCCATCCCCCATGCTCCTTATCCTCTTCATCCAATCCCCAACTTTTTGCAGCCTAAATCTAAGAAAATAAAAGCTATCAAGACATTCATATTGATTGGCTGCCCTTTTATGAATATTAATCGACGCAATTTCTTGTTTTTACTCGCAGCAGCTACGGGGGGTGTTGCATTAGATGCTTGCGCTGTGGGAGAGAAATCTTCTAGCAACAACCAAACAAATTCCAGTACAGGCACAACTACAAGCACAACACCAGATACCACCAAAGGGGCTATTCAATTACCACCTTTACCCTACGCTTATGAAGCGCTAGAACCGCACATCGATGCCAAAACTATGCAGTTTCATCACGATAAGCATCATGCAACTTATGTGAAGAACTTAAATGCAGCGTTAGAGAAACATCCAGCACTCAAAAGTAAAACTGTTGAAGAACTGTTACGTAGGCTTGACACAGTACCTGAAGATATTCGCAGAACAGTGCGTAATAATGGCGGTGGTCATGTAAACCACGCGATGTTTTGGAATATTATGAAGCCCCAAGGTGGTGGAGAACCAACAGGAGCGATCGCATCAGCAATTAATCAAAATTTTGGTAGTTTTGCAGCCTTTAAAAAACAGTTTAACGAAGCTGGTGCTGCTCGATTTGGTAGTGGTTGGGTTTGGCTTGTCCGTAATAAAGGTGGCAAGCTGGAAGTAACAACTACAGCCAACCAAGATAATCCCCTAAGTCAAGGTAAATATCCCATCCTGGGCAATGATGTATGGGAACACGCATATTATCTTAACTACCAAAACCGCCGCGCTGATTATTTAGAAGCTTGGTGGAATGTGGTTAACTGGGATGCGATTAATAAGCGGTTTGCAGACGCAAGAAAATTTGCCTAGATAGAAGCAATGGGGGAGAAAAAAATTACTGAATCTCTCCCCGCCTACTCAAAAATCTTGATAGTCAGCTTTCAACTATTGGATTTTTCTCCATCTCCAATTACTATTACCGAAAATATTAAAGTTTCTATAAATTTCTGTTAATTGTTATGCTTATGCAAAGCAGTATGACATTTAGCACCATTGTTGCATTATTCGGTGCGATGGTTGTTCTGGCTTCTATTCCCAGCGTTAGTGTATTAGCTGTCTCCACAAGATCAGCTACATCTGGATTTATTCATGGTCTTTTCACAACTATAGGGATAGTGGTTGGTGACATCATTTTCATAATAATAGCCATTTGGGGTTTATCGCTTCTTGCTGAAACGATGGGGAGCCTATTTGTCCTAATAAAATACCTTGGGGGTGCTTATCTGGTTTTTTTAGGGATAGGGTTATGCAGGTCAAAATCACAGGACATGGAGACAGGAGAGATTATAGAAACTTCTTTGCTGTCTAGTTTTCTGACTGGACTATTTATTACATTGGGCGATCAAAAAGCAACCTTATTTTATCTTGGTTTTTTCCCAGCTTTTCTTGATCTTTCTAAAATATCTTATTTTGACACCAGCATAATTATAGCGATTACTATTGTGGCCGTAGGCGGTGTAAAACTTGGTTATGCATTCATGGCGTACAGAGCTAGATTGCTTATTAGTTCTAAAACAAGAAAAGGAATAAACATTGCTGCTGGCTGTGTAATGATTGCTGTTGGAATATTTTTAGTAACAAAAACTTAATTATTATATGTTGCGCGTTGAGCATACCTAACAAATCGCTGCACCATAATAACGATTTGTTTGGGCCTCAGTAATCTTAGAGGGCTTCAACGTTATGGTTCAGCGTTGGCGCAGCCTCTCGGCACGAGAATCGCGGTCTATCCCGGCAACTTACATTCATACTCGCTCCCCCCAAACCGAGGAAAGAAGCTCAAGAAAGAGCAGCGTATTTCTGAACTGATTCTGCGATCGGCAACCTTTAGAGGCTATCTTGGAACAACCAAGGGTTGAACCTGATAATCTGGGTAACAGACGCGATGTGTTTCGGTTTGCCGATCAAGAATCGCTAGAAAGATGGTTTAACTCTCAATCGCGTCGCGATTGTCTCGCCCAACTCGATCCGCTGACCGACGATATTAAGCAACAAAGTTTAAAATAACACACAGAAATGCTCTAATAATTGAACAACATTGAGCAGTAAATAGGGTAAATGTCTGAGGAAAGGGCATCAGTAGATATCGAGATGGTTCAGGAAGCTTTACGTAAAAGTGAGGAACGCTATCGCTCACTCGTGGAAGCGACTTCTCAAATTGTTTGGAATACTAATGCTCTTGGTGAATTTGCCGATGAACAGCTTAACTGGAGTATCTTCACTGGACAAAGTTCCGCCGAATTGAAAGGATGGGGATGGCTCAATGCTGTTCACCCTGATGACCAAGCACACACGGCCGCTGCGTGGTCTGCTGCTGTTGCTAGCCGCACCATGTACGAAGTGGAGCATCGCTTGCACCGTTATGATGGTGAGTATCGCTACATGAGTGTACGAGCTGTGCCAGTGTCTGAGCCTGATGGCAGCATTCGTGAGTGGATTGGCGTTCACACCGACATTACCGACAAGAAGCGTGCCGAAGAAGCCCTTAAAGAAACCGAACACCGCTACACCCAAATCCTCGATTCGGTTCAAGACATGATTTTTTGTAAAGCTCCTGGTTCAGTGGTTGTCTATGCAAATAAAGCTGCTTGTAGCTACTACGGCATGACCCTTGAAGAACTGCACGGTATCACTGACGTTCCATTTAACGAAATTGATTATACCCAGCAATACATACAAGATGACCTCAAAGTTTTCGCTACGGGTGAGGTAGTAGAGGTATTAGAGGAGCCTAATCGAAGAGCGGATGGCGAAATTCGGTTCTTCCACACGATTAAATCGCCAATTTTTGATACAGAGGGGAATGTTGTACAAATTGTCGGTGTCTCTCGTGATATTACTGATGGTAAGCGAACTAAAGAGGCACGCGATCGCGCTTTAGCAGAAGCACAGGTAGCACGTGCTGAGTTACATCGCGTATTTATGCAAGCACCCGCCGCAATTCATATCTCCCGCGGCCCTACCCACATTACCGAGGTAGCGAATCCAATATATCTTCAGATTGTTGGCAACCGCGAGGTGATTGGCAAGACTGCTAGGGAAGCATTCCCAGATTTGGCAGGACAAGGATTTTTTGAGTTACTCGATCAGGTGTATGCCACTGGACAACCCTTTGTCGGTAAAGAAATGCGGGCATTATTTGACCGAAACGGCGATGGCATATTAGAAGAAAGTTTTTGGAATTTTGTTTACCAACCATTACTCGATGCGAACGCTCAGGTTTATGGCATCATGACCCATGCAGTGGAAGTGACAGAGCAAGTGCTTTCCCGTAAAGAAATTGAGAAAAAGGCTGAAGAACTGTCTCAACTAACTTTAGCATTAGAGCGGAGTAACAAGGATCTCGAACAGTTTGCTTACGTTGCTTCCCACGATTTAAAAGCACCTCTGCGCGGCATTTCGAGCATATCAGGCTGGCTTGAAGAAGACCTAGCAGACACATTGACTGAAGAATCCCGCGAGCATCTGAACCTGTTACACAAGCGGATACAACGGATGGAAAACTTGATAGACGGGATTTTACAGTACTCACGCGCAGGTCGAATGCAGACATCTGAGATGGTAGATGTTGCTGCTTTACTCGCTGAAGTGATTGAACTTATAGCACCGCCTGCTGAAACGGTGATTATGATTGAGCCAGGGATGCCTAAATTGTTAACTGAGCGAGTACCACTTCAGCAAGTTTTTATGAATTTGATCCATAATGCCTTGAAATATGCACTCAGACCTGATGTTCGTGTTGTGGTTGGAGTAAAACAAGTCGGGAAATATTTTGAATTTTCCGTTGCAGATAATGGCCCTGGGATTGCGCCTGAATTTCATCACAAAATCTGGGGTATCTTTCAGCGATTAGAGGCCAGAGATCAAATCGAGGGAACGGGAATCGGGCTATCAGTCGTCAAAAAAATTGTCGAAACTCGCGGTGGAGTGGTAAAACTGGAGTCCAAAGTTGGTGCTGGATCAATTTTTAGCTTTACATGGAATTGAGCCAAGCACCAAATATGTGAGTAGTGAGTGCTAAGTTTTGGCTTTGCAGAGAAAGCGGGATGATTTTTCTCACGCAGAGCCGCAAAGACGCAGAGAGTATGAGGAGTTTTAAATCTCAATACTTAATTTTATCGCTTGTTTGTGCAACGTCGAGTTTTTATATGATGTCCGGCAAATCACCCTGAATATGTCATTGCGAGTGGAACGAAGTGAAACGACGCAATCGCAAAGTTTTTGGGATTGCTTGCCTTCGGTCACAATGACGGTTATTTAAACGGACATGATATTAGTGGTGAGTGCTGAGTAAATCAGCGTTGTCTTGCCGTGTCAGTTCTAAGTACAAGTATTCAAGTGGACACAATATCAAAATCGCACTTTGTACAACTCGAATAATTCTCCTGATTTGCGTGTAACGACTTTAGCACCAGCAGCTTTGAGCATTTTTTCCCACTCAGCCACAGGTTCTAAAAACACCTCAGCACCCAAATAAGTTTCTAGAACTGCCCAATCTTCTGCTAAAGGTTGTTCAGGATTGAGGATATCAAATACAAACTGTCCGCTTGGTTTCAACACCCGTTTCACTTCTAGCAACACAGCATTCCAATATTCAAGCGGAAAATAGTAGCTAAATCCTGTAGCGATCGCCAAGTCGAACTGATCTGATGAATAATTTAAATGATCAGCCGGCCCCAACTCTACACCTTTAAACAGCTTTGAGTTCAACTGCGAACCACGGGCATTAAGAGTATCACGTGCTATGTTACTGACTTCTTGTCCATAAAAAAATGCTTGCCAATCTCGCCAGGGATAAATCAAAAAGCTGACACCGCAGCCAATATCCAAACAGTGCTGATTCTTTTGCGGTTGAGCAATTTCCCAGAAATGAGAAGCAATTCTCCCTGACAATGTGCCAGTAATCCATTCCCGGAATATTGGCATTTCCTGCACTTCTGTTGGCAGATCAAAGGGTTGATTTTGATACTCTCGGTTAAACCGATATGCTACTTGCGCTACCCTCTCCTGCCATTTGTCTGAGTAATGGTTACGGCTTGTATAAGGGGTTTCGGACGGCTTTTTAGACATTAGGTCTATACTGCTCTTGATTAATTCAGTCAAGTTATAGTGTAGACAAAATGTCAGAAACTGGAGTCAATGTAGCGTTCTTGTAACTGAGTGCCATCAACTAGGCAAACGGACATACCGCCCCACTTTGCGATGGATATTTCACAGCCAGTGCGTTGGTGTTAGCGTCAGCGTTAGCGACGAAGGAGCGTCACCCAAAGGGCTTCCCGTTCGCGTAGCGTCTCCCATAGGACAAGGGTAGCAACTGGCTGTATGTTTTCAAGGTATTCATTTATCAATAATTCTTCTGTTGCTCATCCACAAAACACCACAGCCATTCTTCTCCTAATTCTGCTGAACTAATTACGGGATGTCCAGTCTCTTCATAATGACGGCGTGCATGTTGATTTTTGGAAGAGTCGCAGCACAGCATCTGACCGCAGGTCTGGCAAATACGCAGATGCACCCAGCGTTCATTAATCCGAATACACTCCTGACAACGAAACACGGGATAGTTTGCTTTCGCAATCATGTTTTCCAGAGTCAGCTGATTGAGATGTTGACACGGCATAGAATTTTGCTGTGAGTAGATAAGTTAGAAGAGCTTCTTGAATACTTCCATTTCTAGGGTAATTGATTGAGCGCATCCGTTGTCTAAACCTCGTCTAACTTGAGAACTGTAGTTTTTTACCAAAGTTTTGCGATTGCTTCCTTCGTCGCAATGACACAACATAATAATTCAAAACTCCAGGTTTCAACATGGACGAGGTTTAACTCGAAAAATTTGGTTTCCGTACATTTGGACAACTTCCCAAATTACGCCCAATCTGTTCTTACTTCATTGTTGAGTTTAATATGTAAAGTAATGCAGGCTCGTAGTAGACTAAAGCCCATGCTGAATGATCGGTAAACAAACAGTAAACTGAGTTTTTCCTGGTTTGGATGCAAGCGTTATCGTTCCTTGATGGCGAATTTCGACAATTCGTCGCACCACTTCTAAGCCCAAGCCTGACCCTTTGCCAACGGGCTTTGTTGTAAAAAATGGTTCAAAAATTCGTGATTGGATTTCTGGTGGAATACCTGATCCCGAATCTATGATTTGCACTTCAATGCGATCGCTACGGTAGATGGTAAGAATTTCAAGCACGCCTTTATCTTCCATTGCATCAATAGCGTTATCAATCAAATTTGTCCATACTTGATTCAATTCACTTCCATACGCCCATAGTTTGGGAATTGCTGGATCGTATGATCTGCGAATTTCCACGCCATGCTTCAGTTTGTATGAGAATAATCGCAGGGTATCTTCCAGCCCTTCATGCACATCAACTACTTGTCGCGCACCCTGATCTAAATGGGAATAAGACTTCATCGACTGCACCAGTTCAGCAATACGTTCTGCACCGCGCAAGCCACTGGTAATCATCGACATCACTTCAAACGAGAGTGCCAACCAACGTAGCCCCATGTCGCGCATTTCTGTTGAGTCATCCCGCCATTGCGTTGTCAATTCTTCAAGGGTTGCAATTTTGATGCCGCCTTCAGCTAAAGGTTCAGCCAGTTTCCAGGCATCCTCCACGCCGTAATCTTCCAACCAATCGAGCATTTGCTCTTCGCGATCGCTCAAACTCATCGGATCAACTCGCTTGTGGAGAATTGCTTCATAGCCCTCATCACGTGCTTTAAGCCATTCTTGGGTGTGTACTTCATCAATTTGGTGTCGTCCAGCAACCAAATTCATGCGTTGTAGTTCCAGTAATGCTGGGGTGACATCTCGTAAGGCACGAACTAAAGCGGCTGCGGGATTATTTAATTCGTGCGCCAATCCTGCTGCTAAGGTGCCCAAGGCTGCCATTTTCTCCCGGTTGCGGATAAAGGACTCTAACCCGCGCGATCGCTTTGCCACAATTTGAAAAATCATCTGCTCAAAAGTGCGGCACTCATGCAGCAATGTCAGGAAATCCTCACTTGATAGCTCATAAAAATGACAGTCTGTAATCGCCCGCGCAGTCACAGGGGCAGCTTCACCAGTCAAGACTGGGATTTCACCAAAAAAGCTAGGAGCTTCATGCTGTCCAATCGGCATTTCCAGTCCATCACTGCGCCGGGTTAATCCCATACGACCACACAACAGAATGAAAAAGCCACGTGGCGGATCGCCCTCGTGTATCAGTACTTCATCAGTTTTCAGGTCAATCGTTTGGGCGCGATCGCAGATCCAGTCGAGGCGGTTTCGTGGCAAGGCTTGAAATAATTCCAAAGTCAGCAGTTCTTCAAGACAAAGCATAATTTCCTCATCTGCTCAGACAGCATAGTAACCCTTTTCCTTATCAAAGCCGACTACTTCACATCTGAAACTCACTCTTTAGGTAGAATCGCTTTTTTGCCATCTAGCTCTAGCCTGAGAGCGGAGCTTGGTAAAATTGGAGAGCAGGCGCGTGGCAAAACCAGTCATTCTCACTGTTGATGATGATCCCGATGTGCTGCAAGCGGTAGCGCGAGACCTGCGAAAAGAATATGGCGATCGCTTTCGGATTATGCGGGCAGACTCTGGAGCAACTGCATTAGGTGCTTTAAACCAACTGAAGATTCGCAATGAAACCGTTGCCACATTTCTCGTCGATCAACGGATGCCGCAGATGAGCGGAGTGGAATTTTTGGAGCAGGCGATCGCGCTGTTTCCCGACGCTAAACGGGTGTTGCTCACAGCTTACGCAGATACTGATGCTGCTATTCGTGCCATTAATAACGCTAAACTCGACTATTACCTGCTAAAACCCTGGGACCCGCCAGAGGAACGGTTGTATCCGGTGCTGGATGATTTGATAGATGATTGGCTAGCAGATTATCGTCCACCGTTTGAAGGCATTCGGGTGGTGGGAAACCGCTGGTCGCCGCAGTCGCACCAAGTAAAAGATTTTCTGGCACGCAATCAAATTCCCTATCAATGGATGGATGTGGAATTAGAAAAAGAAGCAACTCAACTGCTGACTTATAGCGAACCCGATGGAGCGCAACGCTTACCCCTGGTGCTGTTCCCAGACGGTTCCCGGCTCGTGCAACCGACGAATCTGCAAATTGCTGAACAGATTGGATTGCGAACTCAGGCAGAACGTCCATTTTATGATTTGGCGATTGTAGGAGGTGGCCCGGCTGGGCTGGCTGCTGCTGTTTATGGGGCATCCGAAGGACTCAGCACCGTGATGATTGAGCGAGAAGCACCGGGTGGACAGGCAGGGTCAAGTTCTCGCATTGAAAACTATTTGGGCTTTCCGGTGGGGTTAAGTGGCGCAGATTTGGCGCGTCGGGCAGTGACGCAGGCAAAACGGTTTGGTGTCGAGATTTTGACGCCGCAAACGGTAACAGGAGTTCGGATTCAAGACCCCTATCGGGTGATTTCATTGGCAGATGGCAGCGAGATCAGTTGTCACGCGCTGTTGATTGCAACGGGAGTATCATACCGCAAGCTCGATATTCCAGGTGAGGAGCGGCTGTGTGGCGCGGGTGTGTATTACGGTGCGGCAATGACTGAAGCGATCGCCTGTCAAGGTGAAGAAGTATTTGTCATTGGCGGCGCGAACTCTGCTGGACAGGCTGCGATGCATTTTTCTAAGTATGCCCGCTCGGTGACAATGCTAGTACGCGCTGATTCGCTTGCCAAGAGCATGTCGCAATACCTGATTGGCCAAATCGAAGCTACACAGAACATTACTGTCCGCACTCAAACCAAAGTTGTGGAAGTAAAGGGGGAGCAAAATTTAGAGGCGATCGTACTGAAGGATGACCGGACAGGGGCGATTGAAACTGTACCTGCAAAGTCACTGTTTATTTTCATTGGTGCTCGTCCCCAAACTGACTGGCTCGATGGAATTGTCGAACGCGATGAGAACGGCTTTATTTTGGCGGGTGCTGATTTAATGCTAGACAAACGCCGTCCGAAAGGGTGGACTTTGGAGCGAGACCCCCATCTACTAGAAACCAGCGTACCTGGTATTTTTGTAGCCGGTGATGTGCGCTATGCATCAGTCAAGCGGGTGGCTTCTGGTGTCGGAGAAGGCAGCGTGTGCGTGCAGTTTATACACCGCTACCTGAGTAAGGTATGACTTTCCCGCAGGTGCGCCTTCCTTGGAGACTCACGTTAAAAAAAGATATAAAAAACCCGATTATTTAAAAATCGGGTTTTTGAGTACAATATGTTGAAACTGAAGTGCTAACTACATGGAGAAAAGCTCTAGGCTACGGGAGTTGCAGCTTTACTTTCTAGGGTAGCCAGTCTGTTTGCTAGCAGTTTTTCTAGGTCTTCCAACGCTTTGGTGAAACCTTTAATACCTTCTGCTAGTTTGTCAGATGCCATGCGATCAGCAGTGTGCATTTTGTCAAAGGTAGCTTTGTCGATGGATATTTTTTCAATTTCCATGCTTGCTGCCTTAGAAGGGTCGAGTTTGCGTGGTAGTTCGCCAACAGTTGCTTGCAATTCAGCCAGCAGCGACGGAGAAATGGTTAGCAAGTCACTACCTGCCAATTCAGTAATTTCGCCAAGGTTTCGGAAGCTAGCTCCCATAACTTCGGTTTTGTAGCCGAATTTTTTGTAGTAGTTGTAAATTGTGGTAACAGAAACTACACCTGGATCTTCCGCAGCCGGGTAGCTATCGCGTCCAGTTTCTTTTTTGTACCAGTCGAGAATTCGACCGACGAAGGGAGAAATTAGGGTAATGCCAGCTTCTGCACAAGCGATCGCTTGGTGGAGTCCAAATAACAATGTCAGGTTGCAATGAATACCTTCTTTCTCAAGAATTTCCGCAGCACGAATACCTTCCCAGGTGGAGGCAATTTTAATTAGCACGCGATCGCGGGAAATTCCAGCGGCTTTGTATTGAGCAATTAATTCTCTAGCCTTAGTAACAGTAGCATCGGTATCGTAGGACAAACGTGCATCTACTTCTGTAGACACGCGACCAGGGATGATTTGTAAAATCTTCAAGCCAAAAGCTACCGCCAGACGGTCAAAGGCAAGAGAAACTACCTGTGCTTGGCTTGCGCCTGCTCCTGCATCTTTCTTAGCTTGGAGTAAAGTTTGATCAACAATTTCCTGATATTCAGGCATCTGCGCTGCCGCAGTAATCAACGAGGGGTTAGTTGTAGCGTCTTGGGGTTTGAACTTTTCAATCGCTTGGATATCCCCAGTATCCGCGACCACAACCGTCATTGTTCTCAATTGTTCTAGTAAATTTTTAGGCATAAAACTCCGTAATGGTTGTTTTTTTAGGATTTACTTATTCCCCTGTTGTATACACTCTCTCCTGCTCCTTCAATCCTGATTTTGGCAACTTTTCTTAATTCTTGCCTAAGGTATGCTTACCGTCTTGAGCCTCAGCCCTATTCTAGGGGGGTTATGCCAAAATCGGCTGTCCAATAGAATGCACTTTAATTAAACTAGTTGTTCCCGATTTACCAATTGGAACGCCAGAGGTAATCACCACCTTATCGCCATTATTCACTAGGCCCATGTCTACAACTGTGTTCACCACATTCACAAACATCTCTTCTGCATTGTGTACTGGTGGAATGAGCAAAGGTTCTACACCCCAAGAAAGTGCTAGCTGGCGATAAGCGGTTTCATCAGGAGTCAGGGCAATAATCGGTGTCGATGGGCGGTATTTAGACACTAGTTGCGCCGTACTTCCAGAGGAAGTATTACACAAAATTGCCCGTGCGCCTGTTTCATAGGCAATCCGACACACTGCTTCAGCTACAGATTCGGTGACACTCACACTACCAGCCTCATGACACCAAGAATGGCTGCTACCTTCTTGCAAGGACTGTTCTGTTCGCACAGCGATGTTGTGCATGATCTGGACGGCAGCAATGGGATATTGTCCCACAGCAGTTTCTCCAGAAAGCATGACAGCATCCGTACCATCCCAGATGGAGTTAGCAACATCTGTTGCTTCGGCGCGGGTGGGATCGGGGGCGCTAATCATTGACTCAAGCATTTGAGTGGCAGTAATCACCGGTTTGCCTGCCCGATTGCAACGGCGAATAATATCTTTTTGAATTAGAGGGACTTCGTGAATTGGCATTTCTACCCCTAAATCGCCACGGGCAATCATAATTGCATCGGCAGCCTCAAGGATGCTATCAAATTGCTTGATTGCCTCCGGTCGTTCGATTTTGGCGATTACCCGAATTTTGGCACCCGCAGCTTCAATCATCCGTTGAGCGGGTTCTAGGTCTTGGGGTGATTGCACAAAGGAAACTGCCACCCAATCGACACCCAACTGAATGCCAAACCGCAAATCTAGCAAATCTTTTTCAGTGATCGAACTAACAGGTAAACGAGTTTCTGGCAGGTTAACTCCCTTGTGGGTGGAAATTAACCCGCCAATTTTAACTAAAGCCCGAATGCGATCGGCATCACGGCTGGTAACAACTAACTTTACACGACCATCATTAATTGAAATCGGTTCACCCGGTCGCACCATTGCAAACAAAGTCGGCAAAGGCAAAGGTAGTTCGTCAACACTCTCACCTTTATCTTGCAAAACAAAAGTGACTTCGCTACCAGCTTCAACCATTAGCCCTTCTGGTGGTAAAGTTCCCAAGCGAATCTTTGGGCCACACAGATCTTGCATAATAGCGATCGGTTTTTGTTGTTTAGAGCTAATCTGCCTAAGATGCTGCGCTGTTTGAGCGTGGAACTCATAGGCTCCATGAGAAAAGTTTAGCCTTGCCACATTCATCCCAGCTTCTACCAACTCTTGTAGCCGCTCAGGTGCAGAAGTAGCAGGGCCAACAGTACAAATAATTTTGGTTCGACGCATAGGGATTAAGGGTTTAAGAATAGCTTGGGGTGTTTTCTCCATAACCTGCGACATGGACAGCTAACGCGCCCAAGCTCACAAGTGCTTCATATCATTCACATTTCTCAAGGAAACCACTTATTATTTAGTTTTTTTGTCAGAGAATGCACCGTTCGGCTGAGGATTGGGGATTGGGGGCTGGGGACTGGGGGCTGGGGACTAGGGATTGGACAATTTACTTAATCCCCAATGCCCAATGCCCCATGCCCCATGCCCCATGCCCAATTTCTAATCAAGCAAAAGCAACTGCCGGGGCGAGTTGTTCTTTCTGCGCCATTGACAACATCAGGTCAACTACACGATTCGAGTAGCCCCACTCGTTGTCGTACCAGGCAATCACCTTAAAAAAGTTAGAGTTTAGTTCGATACCAGCACCTGCGTCGAAGATACTGGAGTGTGTATCACCCTGAAAATCAGTAGAAACGACTTCTTCGTCACAGTAGCCTAATATACCTTTTAATTCACCTTCAGCCGCTGCCTTCATTGCAGCGCAGATTTCCTTGTAACTAGTAGCTTTGGCTGTCTTGAAGGTTAAGTCTACCACTGAAACATCAGGAGTCGGAACTCTCAATGCCATGCCAGTTAATTTGCCCTTTAACTCTGGTAAAACCAAGGCTACGGCTTTAGCTGCGCCAGTGGAAGAAGGAATGATATTCTGGGCTGCACCTCGACCACCTCGCCAGTCTTTCTTGCTAGGGCCATCTACTGTTGGTTGGGTAGCAGTCATGGCGTGAACTGTGGTCATCAACCCTTCGGTCAAGCCGAAATTATCGTTGATCACCTTTGCTATGGGAGCCAAACAGTTAGTAGTACAGCTAGCATTAGAAACAATAGTGTGCTTGCTGGGGTCAAATAAGTGATGATTGACACCCATGAGCAAGGTAGGAACCGAGTCTGGATCTTTGGTAGGAGCGGAAATTACTACTCGCTTTGCACCTGCCTTGAGGTGGTTTGTCGATCCTTCATGCCCAGTGAATAGTCCTGTAGATTCCACTACATAATCTACGCCTAATTTACCCCAAGGTAACTCCGCTGGGTTACGAATTGATACGCAAGGAATAAAATGCCCATCAATGACAATGCCATCTTCCCTAGCTTCAACCTTGCCTTTAAATTTACCGTGGGTTGAGTCGTATTTAAACAGATACGCAAGGTTATCTGGTGGCACTAAATCGTTAATTCCCACAAATTCGACATTTGGGTTATTAATGCCAGCGCGAAGCACAAGCCGCCCAATACGACCAAATCCATTAATGCCAACTTTCAACTTCGTCAAAATTAAACCTCCTGTTATTAGACCTGAACTCAGGGGTATTACCCTAACTTCAACGCTGCATTCAGCTAGGATATTTTTGGTCTGACTTAGCTGATCGTGACAGTCAACAGACACCTCAAGCCTATTTACTTGGCATCTTTTAAGGTTTTGGTTCTAGGGGATAGGTGATTAGGGATTGGCGGACGATTTGAGGTGAACTCATCAAAGTTATCCAAGTGTGCGACAAACGCAAAACCATGTCTTGCAAGCTGCTGTGCGATTGGCTTTGCCAGTGTCCCTTGGGCGATCGCATCGCAAAGTATCTACAACCCATCCCTTATCTGCATAAAAAAACCGTGTGATATGGCTTCTCCCACGCACACGGTAGCATTGCAGTAGCCAGATCATGCAGGCAGTTCCTCTAGCTACTTGAGTTCACTAAAATATTCTTAAAAAATTAATTTAGGCAGGAATAACTTGAGCAACTAGTGAGCGTTTATCCAGCGATTGGACTTTACCTACTTCGCCTAGAGCAGTTACAATACGCTCTAACAGTTCTCCAGCCTGTTCTCGATATTGATTTTCTCGACCTCGTAAACGAATAACAAACTTTACTGAATCGCCTTTACTTAACCACCCAACAGCTTGCTCGATGCGTAAGTTGTAATCAGCCACACCTACGTTCGGACGCAGCCGAACTTCCTTTACCGTAGGTTTAGCGCTATGCCCCTGACGCTTTTTCTTTTGATACTGAAGCTTGCCATAGTTGACAATCTTGGCTACTGGAGCATCTTTGCCTTCAGAGACTACAACTAGGTCAAGCTCTACGCTCTGTGCTAACTGTAGAGCCTCATGTGTGTCTATCAGACCACGATTATTGTTCTCATGGTCAATCAAGAAGACTTGAGGTGCTTTGATTTGTGAGTTAAGTTGTTGCTTTTGGATTACGATAATGATTTCCTCTCAATTGTTCAATACTTCGCAAGTACAAGTAATTTTAATGTAACACAACACCAATTATTAATTATGATGTGCTAAAAAATACTCTTATACTTGGTTAGGCAGGTAAACTTCTATATCATTGTGTAGAGTTTTCTTCAGCTAATATAAAACTATTCCTTGATACAGAGTAATTAAATAACTCAAAGCGTTATAGCGATTTTCACAATTTTAAGCACTAACCTTTCAAATGAAATGGCACGCTCGTTTAGTCTAGTATGTACATCTCTAGTTATGCCATTATCATGCTTAGCTATCAATTGCTTACATGACTTTATATAACGCTTTTCTAATTTCTTCCCTAAAAGTTGTTTGCTATGTTACGATAAGAAGTAAGAGTAAATTCGGTTAACAACGTTTTGTTTTTAGTATTGACAGACTTTTTGTTTTTGGTATCTACAAAGTTTTCTCCGAAATCTAAAACTCTGCACATTTACAATTTCGGAGACAATCTATGTCAGTTTATGTAGGTAATCTTTCTTACGAAGTTACAGAAGATAGCTTGAATGCTGTGTTTGCAGAATATGGTTCTGTCAAGCGGGTTCAGCTACCTACTGACCGTGAAACAGGTCGTGTACGCGGCTTTGGTTTTGTAGAAATGGGTACAGATGCTGAAGAAACAGCAGCCATTGAAGCTCTTGATGGTGCTGAGTGGATGGGGCGTGGCCTGAAAGTGAATAAAGCTAAACCCAGGGAAGAAAGAAGTTCCTTTGGTGGTAATCGAGGAAATAACAACTTCAACAACCGCTATTAAGCTTGGTAAATTTAGCTCTTTTAATCCATTAATCTAGCAAATTAATTTTATTTAGCAGTGGCTCAGGCAAGAATGCTTGAGCCTTTTTGATACAACATTTGGGCTGTGGATAAAAACTTCAGCTTTCAAAACCAAAAACCATTCTCTGGAATTCTTTATGACGAACTTAGCTTTTCCTACCCAACCTGCCGTTCTGATTACTATCATTGGTGAGACAGTACTCAAAGACCGTATAGTTAAGCTACTAAAAAGCCACGATGTCAGCGGTTACACCATTAGTCAAGTACAAGGTGAGGGTGGACATGGAAGACGCTTGTCAGACTTAGCAGGCTACAACACTAACATTGAAATTAAGACTCTTGTTTCACTAGAAGTATCTGATTCTATCTTTTGGGCACTGAAAGAGGAGCAGGGCAAGCACGCTTTAATCGCCTTTCGACACAATGTAGAAGCCTTTTATTAATTAAGCCTTTTTCATCAGTTTAAAACGAAATTCTGAATTTTGGTTGGTTATATTGTCCAAAATTCGTTCTATTGTAGTTTTAGTTTAATCATCAGGAAATAAAAATGTCTACTAACACTGGCTTAGTTGCTTATGTTGAAGAAAGCGAATTTGACACTATTTTAAGTGAAGAAAAAGTTGTTGTTGTTGACTTTACTGCTACGTGGTGCGGCCCTTGTCGCTTGGTCAGTCCGCTAATGGATCAACTCGCTGAAGAATACAAAGGTCGCGCCAAGGTCATCAAAGTAGACGTTGATAACAACAAGCCGATTTTCAAAAAATTTGGGCTTCGCAGTATTCCAGCAGTTTTAATATTCAAAGATGGTGAGTTATCAGAAAGCATTATCGGGCTTTCTCCTTATGAGCAGTTCAGCAGTGCCGTTAGTAAGCTTCTCTAGCTTGTTTTAGGCAGTGGTAGGATATGGTTCTAGATTTCATACTTGCTATAACAAGCCCTTTCAAGGTGGGTAAAAATCTTGTAAAAAAATTCCTTTTTAATTACTTACCTTTGTGTCCTCTGTATCTTTGTGGTTAAATAAATTATTTTTTAACCGCAGAGGCACAGAGAGGAAAGCGAAGATTTTTGAGTCGCCTTAAAAGGGTTACTCACTCTAACTTACGCATTGACAGGAAAGACAATAAGTGCGGCAAGGCAAAGTACGGATTGCAATGCCGCATAAAAATACGCAATGTACCTGTTCACCATCGCTGGTTAAAAAATTAAGGGGATGTGGGGAAAATGTTTCTAAACATCTCTCCGCATCCCCTTATGTGTACTTTTTAGTAAGGCCACTTCCAGTCACGAATCTCCGGCATATCTTCGCCGTACTTCTCAATGTAATGTTTGTGTTCGATTAGCTTATGTTGCAATTTTTGTTTGACATAAGCCGCTTTATATCCTAATTTTGGCACGCGGTCAATTACGTCCATGACGAGGTGAAAGCGGTCAAGATCGTTGAGGACGACCATATCAAAGGGAGTAGTGGTGGTTCCTTCTTCCTTGAAGCCGCGCACATGCAAGTTGTGATGGTTGGTGTGGCGATAAGCTAGGCGATGAATTAACCAAGGATAGCCATGAAAAGCAAAGATGATCGGTTTATCGGTGGTGAAAATCGTGTCGAAGTCTTTGCTGCTTAAACCGTGAGGATGCTCAGTTTTTGGTTGTAGCGTCATTAAATCGACTACGTTGACCACCCGCACTTTTAACTCTGGGAAGTGCTGGCGTAGGATATCCACAGCAGCCAAAGTTTCTAATGTGGGAATATCCCCGGCGCAAGCCATCACTACATCTGGTTCGCTACCTTGATCATTGCTTGCCCATTCCCAAATGCCAAGGCCTTTAGTGCAGTGCTTAATCGCAGCATCCATGTCGAGGTATTGCAATGCTGGTTGCTTCCCGGCAACGATGACGTTGACATAGTGTCGGCTTCTCAGGCAATGGTCAGTTACCGACAGCAGTGTGTTGGCATCGGGGGGGAGATATACGCGAACAATTTCTGATTTTTTGTTAGCTACAAGGTCAATAAAACCAGGGTCTTGGTGAGAAAAACCGTTGTGGTCTTGTCGCCAAACGTGGGAGGTAAGCAGGTAGTTGAGGGAAGCGATGGGTCTGCGCCAGGGAATGTCAAGGGTAGTTTTCAGCCACTTAGCGTGCTGGTTGAACATGGAGTCTACTATGTGGATGAATGCCTCATAGCAGGAGAAAAAGCCATGACGCCCCGTGAGCAGGTAACCTTCTAACCATCCTTGGCAGGTAGTTTCACTGAGAATTTCCATCACCCGACCATTGGAGGATAGGTGTTCGTCCTCTGGGAGAATTTGAGAATTCCAAGTCCGGTCTGTGACTTCAAATACTGCATCTAGACGGTTCGATTGGGTTTCATCGGGGCCGAAAATGCGGAAGTTGCGGCTTTCGAGGTTAAGTCGCATGACATCTCGCAGGAATTTCGCCATCACCTTGGTAGCTTCGGCTTCTACCATGCCTGGTTGGGGGATATCTACGGCATAGTTTTGGAAATCAGGCATCTTCAAGTCGCGCAGCAGGACACCGCCGTTGGTATGGGGATTGTCGCCCATACGCCGATGTCCTTTGGGAGCAAGTTCTGCTAGTTCTGGAATCAGCTTGCCGTTAGCGTCAAACAGTTCCTCTGGCTTGTAACTTTTTAACCAATCTTCCAGTAATTTTAGATGTTCTGGCTTTTTAGCAATTTCGCCAAAGGGAACTTGATGCGATCGCCAAAAATCTTCTGTTTTTTTCCCATCTACATCCTTGGGGCCTGTCCAACCTTTCGGGGTTCTTAGAATAATCATCGGCCACCGGGGACGTTGAGTGAAACCATGTACCCTAGCTTCCCTCTGGATGCTTTGAATTTCTGCGATCGCTTGGTCTAAAGTTGCCGCCATCTGCTGATGCACATCCGCAGGTTCAGAACCTTCCACAAAGTAAGGTTTGTAACCATAGCCTACAAATAAGCTCTCTAACTCCTCATGGCTCAACCGTGATAGCACAGTTGGGTTGGCAATTTTATACCCATTGAGGTGCAAAATGGGGAGTACCGCACCATCATACACAGGATTGATAAACTTGTTGGAGTGCCAGCTAGTGGCTAAAGCTCCGGTTTCGGCTTCGCCGTCGCCTACAACAGCAGCGACAATCAAATCAGGGTTGTCGAAAGCCGCACCGTAGGCGTGAACAAGAGCATAACCAAGTTCACCGCCTTCATGAATAGAACCAGGAGTTTCTGGCGCAGCGTGGCTAGGAATACCGCCAGGGAAAGAGAATTGTTTGAAAAGTTTCCTCATGCCCTCTGCATCTTGAGAGATGTTGGAGTAGTATTCGCTGTAAGTACCTTCGAGGTAGGTATTAGCGACGAGCCCAGGGCCGCCATGACCGGGGCCAGCTATATAAATCGTGTTTAAATCAAACTTTTTGATTACCCGATTTAAATGCACGTAGATAAAGTTCAAACCTGGTGTTGTTCCCCAGTGACCTAAGAGTCTTGGTTTAACGTGTTCTAGCTTCAGCGGTTCTCTTAGCAGTGGATTGTCGAGGAGATATATTTGTCCTACTGAAAGGTAGTTGGCTGCTCGCCAGTAGGCGTTTATTTTACGCAATTCTTCATCTGTTAAAGGCTTTGATTGGGTCGGAGTTGCTAAAGTCATCTCAAAACTCCATTACAAGAATGTTTTTGACGAATTCATTAGTATGCAAGTGTACTTGCCAACAAGATGAGCGTCATCTTACTAATGATGAAATTTCTTAGACTGATATTAAAACAGCTGAGATTATTAGTCTTTCACTACGCCTGTTTGCTTGAATCTAAAATCAATCTAAAGCAATACATTATGAGGAATTCTTTGAAAATCTACCAGACTTAACGCGATTGCAGTTAATTTTTAAGCTTCTTTTTAAGATTAAATTTAGATAAATTTGAAATTAATAGATAAACTTATTGCAGATATAAAGAAAATTTTTTATAAAATTAAAACTTATTTCTTTTGACAGATGCTAATTTCGATATTGGCAAGGACGCAAGTAATATACAGCGGATTTCAAGTTAGTGAAGTACGCTATTAATTCTCAAAGCTAGGTATCAAGTCTGTTGTAATTCAGAATTCAGAATTATGGTGTCACGAAGCTGCAAATTATTATATGTTATCAGCCAAGCCCAAGATACTTTCTCTATAAGAATCTGGTTTGAATTTTGAAAAAATTTCGTACACTTGAAGCTTAATTGTAGGGCATTGCCCACATATCATGGATTTGGTGGACATTGCCCTACGTGTATTTCTATGTATATTTCAAAAATTTAGATCTGAATCCTATATAATTTAAAATTAGTTTTTCATAATAATAGAAACAATCTGTTAAATACTAAATCAAAAATTGAAATCAGAAGTTTGGTTGACCAGAAGACTGGATTTGCAACAAAGTTTAAAAAATCTTTCTAGTTGACTCGTTTGCTGTGTGGGCTAGGGAGATAGTGTCTTTATAGGTTTAAACCTCTAATTGGCTGGAATGCTGAATTATGCAGCCCCCTTATCTCATTGATTTACCTGCTCTGGATCAGGTGATGCAATATTCTGTTTTGACTGTGGCACCTGATACCCTTGTCATCGATGTAATTGCTTTAATGAGTGAGCTAAAAGGTAGTGGTTGTATTTTAACTAATGCAGAAACTTCATCTGATTTGAGCTTGCCTAGCCAAGGTCAAAATAGTTGTGCCTTGGTAGTTCAGGGGTCGTGCTTGGTAGGAATATTTACAGAGCAGGATGTAGTAAGGCTGACCGTTTTAGGGACAGATTTCTCCAGCGTGAAAATTTCTCAGGTAATGCAGCAGCAGGTAATTACTCTCACAGCCTCTGATGGACAAAATGCCCTCACAGCCTTAGCGCTCATGCGCCAGCATCAGATTTGTCACCTTCCTGTGGTGAATGAGCAGAATCAATTAGTGGGGCTAATCACCCAAGACAGGATTTATCAGGTCATTGAGTCATTACAGCAAAGGCTAGAAGATTTAAGCCAGATCAATCAGCAACTACAGCAAGAGTTAGAAAAGCTAGTTGAACAACGCACGGCTGATGCCCAGATAAATACTGATTCGCAACAGAAACTTGACAGTTGCAAGCAATCAGAAGAACAGATTGCTTTTCAAGCATCTCTGCTCAACCAGGTTCGTAATGCAGTCATAGCAACGGATCTGGAAGGCAAAGTTATTTACTGGAATAAGTTTGCTGAGGAACTTTATCAGCTTACCTTAGAAGATATGGGTAGATCCATTCTGGAAGTCACGGTTCCTATTAAACATCAGGAAATCGCTCAACAGATTATGGTGAGCATTCAAGCAACTGGCGCATGGGAAGGAGAGTTTGAGGTGCAACGACGAGATGGTACTATCTTCCCAGCCCATGTGGTTAATACACTAGTGCGAGATCAAGCTGGGCAAGCTTTTGGTATAGTAGGAGTCAGCACGGATATCAGCGAACAGCAAGCTGCGCTCCGCGATCGCAAACAGGCAGAGAAAGCGCTACGGGAAAGTGAGCAACGCTTGCAGGCAATTTTAGATAATACAGCCGCAGTCATCTATGCCAAAGATTTCCAAGGTCGTTACATTTTGGTCAACTCTCAATACGAAAGACTCACTCACTTAACAAGTGAGCAAGTCAAAGGCAAAACGGACTATGATATTTTTCCATACGAGGCCGCCGAGGTTTTTTGGCAAAACGATCGTCGCATCTTTACTGCTCTAACTCCCATAGAGTTTGAAGAACAAGTACCACTTGATGATGGGTTGCACACTTATCTAGCCATCAAGTTTCCTTTGTATGATGCACATGGTAAGCCGTATGCGATTTGTGGAATTTCAACAGATATTACCGAGCGTAAAAAGACAACCGAAGCTCTACGTCAAAGCGAAGCCACACTCCGCAGTTTCTTTAATAGTACCTCGATGATGATGGGAATCGTCGAGTTGATCGATGAAGATATACGAATCGTGACTTGTAATCCAGCCACAGCCAACTTCTATGGTGTAACTCCAGAAGCATTGCAGCAAATACTGGTCAGTGAAATGGGGATACCTGAGCAATATCAGAGTGAATGGCGTAATCACTACCTGGAAGCTCAACGAACTCAAGCTCCAGTTCACTTTGAACATATTCAAGAATCTCCTCAAGGTCAACGATGGTTTTTCGCCACAGTCTGCACCATTTCCGAACACTTTGGTGAACATCCCAGATTTGCGTTTGTGATTGAAGATATTACCAAACGCAAGCAGGCAGAACAGAAAATAGCTGAACAAGCTGCCTTGATCGATATCACCACTGATGCGATATTTGTCCGCGATCTGGACAGCCACATTCTATTTTGGAACCGAGGGGCTGAAAATTTATATGGCTGGACGACAGAAGAAATTCTGGGAAAAAAAGCATACGACCTATTCTGCAAACCAGCATCATCTCAATTTAAAGACTTTTTAAAAGTGGTTGTTGAGCAAGGCTTTTGGCAAGGTGAACTAGAGCAGATTACTAAAACAGGTAAAAACATCATCGTTGCTAGCCGCTGCACTCTCGTGCAAGATGAAGCAGGACAACCCCAATCGCTCTTGGTGGTTAACACCGATATCACAGAGAAGAAACAACTAGAGAAGCAGTTTTACCGCGCTCAACGACTGGAAAGCGTGGGAACACTGGCAAGTGGTATCGCCCACGATCTCAACAATGTTTTTGGCCCTATCCTAATGATTGCTCAATTGCTACCGTTAAGATTGCGAAATGCTGATGCAAAAACTCAAGAACTTTTGAAAACGTTGGAAGATAGCTCTAAACGTGGATCTGCATTAGTCAAACAAATTTTAACCTTTGCCCGTGGCACAGAAGGAAAATGCCTTCCCTTGCAACCGAGACATGTGCTTTTAGAAGTCGCACAAGTCATCAAACAGACATTTCCTAAATCTATTGAAATCTGCACTGAAATTTCTGCAAAGACACTGTGGTTAGTTAAAGCCGATCCTACTCAACTGCATCAGGTTTTAATGAACCTTGCAGTCAATGCTCGTGATGCCATGCCTAATGGTGGCATACTGACAATCTCTGCTGAAAATCGTTTTATTGATCAAACTTATGCCCGGATGCACCTTGAAGCCAATGAAGGACGCTATGTCGTCATTACTGTCTCAGATACTGGTACGGGTATTCCTCCAGAAATCTTAGATCGGATTTTCGATCCTTTTTTTACAACCAAAGAAGTTGGTCAAGGTACAGGTCTAGGACTGTCAACAGTTTTAGGTATTATCAAAAACCATAGTGGTTTTTTGCAAGTTTTGAGCGAGGTAGACAAAGGTACTCAATTTCAGGTGTACTTGCCGAGTGCAGAAGAAACAGCAATCGAAGCAACCGCCGAAGAAGAAATGCTCGAAGGTAACGGCGAGTTGATTTTGATTGTGGATGATGAAACAATAGTGCAACAAATTACCAAGTTAACACTGGAGAATTATAACTATAAAACTTTGTCGGCTAATAATGGCATTGAAGCGATCGCCCTTTATGCCCAGCAGCAAAACGAAATCAGCGTAGTATTGATGGATCTCATGATGCCTACTATGGATGGGTTAACCACTATCCGTACCTTGAAGAGATTGAATCCACAAGTAAAAATTATTGCTAGTAGTGGATTGCCTACTCACAGCCAGCAAGCTTTGTTGCTGGGAGCCAAGGCATTTTTGTTAAAGCCCTACACGGCGCAGGATTTATTGCATACTTTATCAGAATTGATTGTCACGACTGATCGTTAGAAGACAGAAGGCAGAAGGCAGGGGATAAGGGAACTGGGGACTGGGGACTGAGAAGCAGAGGGGCAGGGAGCAGGTGAAGCAGTGACGGGTACGCAGGGGGTTTCCACGCCACTTGCTACAACGCGGGAAACCCGCGCAACGCAGTGGCTCCCCATGAGCAACTGCTGCTCGCGTAGCGTATCCGTAGGATTCACCCGAAGGGGAGCAGGGCAGATAGCAACTCAGCACTCACAACTTTGCACTCAGCACTTTGCTATATCTGAAAATTGCTGTAAATTACGCTTGTCATACCAAGTTGCAATCAAAAGTAGCAACTGTCATTGCGAGCGAAACAAAGTGGAGCGAAGCAATCTCCCCTAACGAAAGATGACTACAACAGAACGCAACTTGGTATCATAACCAACGTCGTTCGTGTCACAAGCAACGCCGTTCTTGTGGTTATAGTTACAGCAATTTTTACTCAGTGCAATTGGGCAAAGCCTACGGTTGAAGGTGATCGCTTTTCTTCGTAGGCTGGATTGAGGAACAAAACCCAAAATTAAATAGCCGCGATCTCATCGTTGAAGCCAACCAAAAACTTAATCATTGATTTCCAATAATCCAGGCGGTGGCATAATTTCAATCCGACCGGCTTGTATATCTACCACAGGCGCGATCGCTTCGACAAACGGAATTAAAACTTTCTTTTGTTTTTTATTACCAGCAAATGCCGGGTGTAATTCCACTTCTAATAAATCATTGCCAGCGGGGATTATATCTACAACTGTGCCAACAAGTTCACCCGATGCCTGCAAAAAGACTTCCAAGCCAATCAAATCCGGGACATAATATTCATCTTCTGCCAATTGGGGGCGATCGCTTGCTGGAACCATTAACTTAGAACCACGCAAATCTTCTGCTTGGTTGCGATTTTCTACACCCGCTAACTTGATCGCATACAAATTTTTACCTTCGATGTAACGCCCTACCAATAATTCGATAGGTTGCGGTTCTGTTTCGCCAGGACGTAGCAACCAGCGTTTTCCCGGCACTTCAAATCGTTCGGGAAAGTCCGAATTAGGATACACGCGCAACTCTCCAGCTAACCCTTGAGCTGCAACAATTTTACCAATGTCGAGCCAATCATCGGTATTGGATACTGGGGATTGGGGATTAGGGATTGGGCGTTTTTCAATTTCCCCCTGCTCCCCTCCACCTCTGCTCCCCATCTTTTTCTTCGCGTCCTTCGCGCCTTTGCGGTTCATTCCCACTACCTAACTAAGCGCTAACAACTGCACGCTGATAAACTTGTTCAGCCACCTTTGCTAAACGTCGCATACCAGTAACCAGTTCCTCATCGCTACCTGTGAGGCTGATGCGTAAGCATTGGTGCTTGTGCTGCCACTCATCCTTTAAACCAGGGAAGAAGGTACTACCAGGAACAACAATTACACCCACTTGCTTGAGTTCTTGGTAGAATTCCCAATCGGTAATTGGTAGATCCTCTAACCACAACCAAGCGAAGATTGCGCCTTCACCTCGATGCAAGAACCAAGGTAAATCCTTCGGCATGGATGCATCTAAAGTGTTTTCTAGAACACTGAACTTGTTTTGATAAAATGGGCGAATAACTTGCTCGGCAATTTCGGCTAAAGCACCAGAGTTGATAGCACGAGCTGCGATCGCTTGTCCATAACGCGATGAATGCAGACTAGCATTTGTTTGGAACGATTCTAAAACTTGAATCATCCGTTCATTACCAATAGCAATGCCAATCCGTTCTCCTGGTAACCCTGCCTTAGATAAGCTTGTGCAATGAAGAATATTTTCTCCAAATATCAGCGACATATCAGTAAAGTTGAGCGCTGGGAAGGGAGGAGCATATGCCGAATCTATTAAAACTGGCACATCATAAGGTGCGGCCAGGGCGGCAATTTTTCTTACTTCTTCATCAGTAAGAACATTACCTGTAGGGTTACAAGGACGAGAGAATAGAACACAACCTGTATTTTCTGTAATTGATAGTTGACTAAAATCAGGGCGATATTTAAATCTGTGGTTAGCTGTATCAATATCTAGGGCTGGTTTATAAGCAGTTAAGGCTTCTGGAACTAAGCAGATACCGCCATAACCAGTGTAGTCAGGACTTAGAGGCAGAACAATCTGCTTCAGTTCACCAGTATTAGTGTAGCCACCGAAGGCATTGACAGCGTAGAAGTAGAGAGTTTGGCTACCGGGGGTAACTAAGATATTGCGTTCAGTTAAGTTTAATCCGTACCGCCGATTAAAATCATTAGCGATCGCTTCAATAAAAGGTGCATAACCTTGGCTAGACCCGTAACGGCAAACCACTTCACCATATTCTGAGCTAGCAAGTAATTCTGCTGTACAATCCCGCCATAACCGCTCTACCGCTGGCAAAATTAAAGGATTGCCCGCACTCAAATTAATCAATTCCTGCCCTGCACCAGATTGCAATGTTTCAACAATGTCCTTCATAATTGCTCGAACGCCAGTCAGGTTGGACATTTGAGCGCCGAATTTAGTAAGGGCAGGATTCATAGGTTTTGAAAAAATAGATTCATCAAGGTGTGGACAAATTCTTATTAAAGGAGGGTTACTGCTAGCACAAAGTTTACGTCGTTGCAAAACAGATGTTGCTACCCTTAACCAATCTAACTAAAGAATGATATTTTAACAAAGTCACAATATCACAATATATTGCTGGAGAAGATATTATGGATTGATCCAAAAGTGTATCATGCACATCATACCTATCAGCCTATAGTTATTAAAGTCAGAAGCTCTGGTTATGTATTCTTCCCTAACAAGAATGCAAAAAGATTGCAAAAAAGTTACAAAAAATTTCTTCAGCCACTCCCCGATCTAAACTCAGATCAGCCCATTAAGGAAAATTTATCTAGGAGAAGCTCAAGCTTGGAAGTTAAAGCAGCATTAGCTTACGGCGCGGGTAAGCCGTTGACTATTGAAACCGTTCAACTATCAGGGCCACAAACTGGAGAAGTATTAGTCGAAATTAAAGCTAGTGGCGTGTGCCATACCGATGCCTTCACTCTTTCTGGTGCTGATCCTGAAGGTTTGTTTCCCACTATTTTGGGACATGAAGGCGCTGGTGTGGTTGTGGAGGTGGGTGCTGGTGTCACCAGTGTCAAGCCAGGAGATCATGTAATTCCCCTTTACACCCCAGAATGTCGTCAGTGTGAATATTGTCTCAGTCGCAAAACCAATCTCTGTCAAGCCATTCGCACCACTCAAGGACGTGGGGTTATGCCCGATGGCACGAGTCGCTTTAGCCTTGATGGGCAGATGATTCATCATTACATGGGCACATCCACCTTTGCCAACTACACAGTGTTGCCGGAAATTGCTGTTGCCAAGATTCGGGAAGATGCCCCATTTGATAAAGTTTGCTACATTGGCTGCGGCGTAACAACCGGCATTGGCGCAGTTATTTATACAGCCAAGGTAGAACCAGGTGCAAAGGTAATAGTTTTTGGCTTAGGTGGTATTGGCTTAAATGTCATTCAAGGGGCGCGGCTGGTGGGAGCCGATATGATTGTTGGGGTAGATATTAATCCCAGCAAACGCGCCTTGGCAGAAAAATTTGGCATGACACACTTTGTTAATCCCCAGGAAGTAGAAGGTGATTTAGTACCCTACTTAGTTGACTTAACCAAAGGCGGTGCTGATTATACCTTTGAATGTATCGGCAATGTCAAAGTGATGCGTCAAGCATTAGAATGCTGCCACAAAGGTTGGGGCGTAAGTGTAATCATTGGTGTTGCAGGTGCGGGGCAAGAAATTAGTACTCGTCCGTTTCAGCTGGTAACCGGACGTGTTTGGAAAGGTTCAGCATTCGGTGGCGCTAGGGGACGTACAGATGTGCCAAAAATTGTTGATTGGTATATGGATGGAAAGATAAATATTGATGATTTGATTACCCATGTAATGCCGATTGAGCAGATTAATGATGCATTTGAATTGATGCACAAAGGCGAATCAATTCGTAGCGTCGTCACGTTTTAGCCGCCCTTATTTTCTTAAAACTATATCTCGTTTTTAATTGCGATCGCTTGTGGTCATAAGTTAATATTGCTGACTTAGTTAGGCTACGCAACAACTTTCAATAAATAGATATTTTACTTAGTTTGAAAGATGTTTTGTACCATTTTCTTATCCACACTAGTAGCAGCTTGATCTAGCGCAGCTATCTCGCCGGAGTCCAACTGCCAACCCAAAGCACCAATATTTTCCTGAGCCTGTTTTACAGTCTTCGCGCCAGGGATGGGAATGGTTCCTTTACTAATGCACCAATTAATTGCTACCTGTGACATAGTTTTGTTTCTTGACTGTGCCACTTCTTGTAAACAGGCTAAAAGTGGGCCGATACCTGGCAATAACTGCCTAAACAACAGACCTCGAATGCCTTTAGGAAAAGGCCCTTTCTGAGAATATTTTCCTGTCAAAAGCCCCAACGCTAAAGGGCTATAGGCAATCAGTTTTATCCCTAGTTGATCGCAAACATCTTTAAGTTCTAGTCGAGTGACAGGATATGTAGACAGCAGAGAGTATTGAACTTGCAGAGTGGTAATTTGAACTCCTCGTTCCGCAAACTTTTTATGTACGCGTTGGAGACGTTTAGGCCCGTAATTGGATAATCCTACGCCCTTGACTAATCCTTGCTCATAAATATCGGCAAGACCATCCAAAAGGCGTTCCTCTTGCCAAGGAGCATAGTTTGCGGTAGACCAATGCATCTGTACCAAATCTACATTTCTTCCCAGACGTTGGGCAGAAGCTTTGCAGGCCTGTACCATTGATTGGCGTGTCCATCTCCAGGGATAAGCAGCCAGCTTGGTAGCGATGCAAATTTTTTCTGTGTTAATACCCTGATATCCACGAGAAAATTGTCCTAGAAGTATCTCACTCCGCCCCTTCAATCTTCCAGTTCCGTAAGAATCACCAGTGTCAAATAGGGTGACGCCGTTGCTCACACAAAGGTTAAAGACAGCTTGCAACTGGTCATCCATGCTTTGATCGTATCCCCAGAGCAGTTGGTTCCCCCATGCCCAAGTTCCACAGCCCATAGTTGGGAGCGATAGTTCCTGGCTAATCTGCATATTTACTCGCTATAGATTTTCTGACTACCTTGAGAAAACTTCTCTTAAAATTCATTATCACGCCTCTGCTCCCCGAAGTTTGCTTGGAGGGAAACCCTCCTGGCAACTTCTCTTCCTGCCCCCCTGCGGTCTAAACTGCAAATTAGATGCTTAATAGCTTATCTCGTTTCAGTATCAGGGCTTTGCTAGTTGCAAGAATGCTGCGTACAAAATCTTTAGCTTTTCTCAATATAAGCGCTCAAAAACACTAGTTGGTTAACCATATCCTCGGCTGACCGAGTAGTAACCAACTTAAGCAACCCCTGTAATTGTTGTCCAACCGAATAACGTTGTTGTTGCAGCAAGACTATACCAGCATGATTTCTCTGTGCTGTCAGAAACTCCGTATGTAAAAGATAAAAATCTCTCCGATTGTAGCTATATAGGGCACGCCCTTGCTCTGTTGCCCAAATTAGCTGCTCCTCATCAGGATAGCTCTGTCTGTTAACATCGGCAACTGTCACTATATCTAAACCTGCATTGCGGAAAGCTGTAATTAAAGATTTCTCAACGCTGTCCTCATCTAAATACAGACAAATCTGGCTCACTGTATCTTTGCTGCGTATTCAGCTTCCAAACGGTAAAATTCTTCAACTTCTCTAGCAATTTCCGCATCAATTGCCTCTTTATTGGCATAGTAATAAGCCAGTGCTGCATAAACCTGTGCCAATGTTAGCTGCGGTCTTTGTGCAAGAATGTCTTCCGGCTTCATGCCTGCATTGAAGTCAATTGCAATGTTATGAACTGTAATCCGGTGTCCGGCAATTCTAGGGCGACCACCACAAGTTTCCGGTGTACGGACAATCAATGTACCGATGTCTGTAATAGTTTGCATAGTCTATTGGGTAAATCTTGCTTCTATCCCTATTGAGCAATATAAACCTTTTTTTAACCCAGCAAGACAGCTTTGTAGCTATTGCTTAAGCTGGCCAGAGCAAAATAACAAGCACTTATCAAAATAAACTAGCATTTTACCCAAATTAGAAACGATAGACTTTTTACAAGTGTCATAAAAAATCAACTTTCCTAAGCTTCCTATTCGTCATTTGTACAAGAAGTTTAATCCAGGTAAAGGGTAATGGTGCGTTTAAAATTGTGGCAGTGGGTTGTACTCGCAACACCGATCGCTTTTATTATCACTTTCTTACTAGTATCCGCAGGATTCCAGATCCACACTTGGGGCATTAATTGGATTTGGGGTGTGTTCACTCTTATCTTTGTGGGTTGGCGTTGGTTGTTGGTGAAATGGACGCAACCGGCGGTAGATCAACTGCAAGCTGTGATGACAGAGGTTAGTGAGGAACTGGCATCATCTGCGAATATTAACCAACTACCAGCAGGAAATGACACTACCACTCAAGCAGAAGCAGCCCTAAATGAAATTTTGCAAGCCGCACAAAGCGATCGCCCGATTTGGGAAGATTGGCAAACTTTCTGGACGCGATGCCAAAATCTGGTTGTAGCGATCGCTCATATCTACCATCCTGAAGTTAAATATCCTTTATTAAACATTTACATCACCCAAGCTTACGGGCTGATTCGGGGCACTATGGATGACTTGGATCAGTGGATGCAGAAGTTATCACCTGCTCTAAATCAAGTGACAGTTGGGCAGGCATACGAGGCATACGAGGTCTACCGGAAGTTGGAACCATCTGCCCGGAAATTTTTGCAAGCTTGGAATTGGGCACAATGGCTATTAAACCCGGTGGCTGCTGTGGCAAAACGAGCCAGCCAGCGCTACACGAACCAAGCTAATCAGCAATTATTAGTAAATTTAAGCCAAATGTTGCGCGAAGCAGCACTGCGGAATTTATGCCGACAGGCGATCGCTCTCTACGGTGGTAGCACTCTGCCAATTACAGAATTTTCCTCTCCTCAACCTACATTACCTCAGACTAAGACTCAAACTCTGCGAGATATCCTGGCTGAAGCAGAACCTACAGAAGTGGTTGAACAGAAACCTGTCAATATTTTGCTTGTAGGGCGAACAGGGTCGGGAAAAAGTAGCCTAATTAATACATTGTTTCAATCAGATCTAGCTGCCGTTGATGTGTTGCCCAGTACCGATCAGATTCAAAATTATCAGTGGCAGACTCAAAACAATGAAACTCTCACACTTTGGGATACTCCAGGGTATGAACAAGTCAACCGTGCAGATTTCCGGGATTTGGTGTTAGATTATGCAACTAACGCTGATCTGCTGCTATTAGTCACTCCTGCCCTTGATCCTGCCTTGCAAATGGATGTGGACTTTCTTCAAGATATGAAGGCAGAGGTGACAGATTTACCTGTGATTACTATAGTCACCCAGGTAGATCGTCTCCGTCCGATTCGTGAATGGCAACCTCCCTATGATTGGGAATGGGGCGATCGCCCGAAGGAAATTGCTATTCGAGAAGCTACAGAATATCGCGCTAAATTGCTGGGCGATTTCTCTAATTTGGTTTTGCCTGTCGTCACAGGTGACACGAAAACTGGTCGAGTAGCCTGGGGAATAGAAGCTTTATCTTTAGGATTAGTAGAAGCGATCGCTCCTGCTAAACAACTGCGTTTAGCCCGCTTTTTACGTAACTTAGAAGCTCGTACTGTCGCTGCTGCTAAAATCATCGACCATTACACCTTCCAGATGGCGACAACCCAAGGGCTAACCACATTTCTAAAAAGTCCTGTTCTGCAATTTATTTCCACCTTATCAACCGGATCTCCTACTCTGGCTTACCTGCTAGCAGAACAAATTCCGGTGGAACAGTTGCCTATCGTGATTGGTAAGCTTCAAATGGCGTATGAGATTTTTTCTCTCTTCAATACAGATAACTCTATCAAGCTCAATTTTGACTTGCTATCCCTCTGGCCGCTGCTGCTAGAAAACACTGCCAAGAGCGATCGCAACGCTTGGGCTTTTGGTCATGCATTAGTTGAATACTGGGCACAAAACCTGACAGTTGAGCAACTCCGAGAGCGGTTTGATTACTATCTGAAGCAGGTTTGATTCAGTAGGTAATAGATAGTGTTTTTTGAGATGCCAACGACAACTTGCTTGTTGGATTGTAAAAACATTAAATCTCTTACATAAGTCTATGTTTTTTATATAAAACCACAGATAAATATCGGTGTTCGTCTGTGGTTTTATATAAAATTAGACGCGCTGTACTCCCGGACGACCGTTTTCAACTATGAATGAAGCACGGTTACTGATTCTGCCAAATGGGGTTGTCACGTCTGACATTACCAAATAGTCTGTCTTCCAAGTGGTAGGAGTCAGTGTACAGCGTGCATACCCACGTTGATTGTTGAAGAACTTAATGTGTGGGTTATCTGGCAAGTAGGCTTCAACTGTGGGGGTAGTGTCTGAGCCATCTCCACCGGAGCTAATTGAGGAACAGACGAATTCACTTCCCACTGTGGCGGATTGGGGATTATTGAAGTCAGCTTTGAGATTCATTGCCCAATGTGAATGCACATCCCCTGCCAAGGAGACTGGATTGGAGGGCTTTTGCTGTTCTAGAAAAGCGATCAGGCGATCGCGCGAAGCTAAATAACCATCCCACTTATCCATACTGAAGGTTCCACCTTCCCCTGGTTTCATATCTCTTTGAGCAATCGGAACCTGTTGAGCAAGAATGTTCCATCTAGTCTGCGAGCTAGTTAATCCTTGGAATAGCCAATCCTCTTGTGCTTTGCCAGTAATTGTAGCCTGTGGGTCGAAATTTTCTGGGCAACGTTCTTTAGTTCCGTCTCCACAGGGTTGATCGGTACGATATTGACGGGTATCTAAAACATGAAATGTCGCCAGATTACCAAAATTCAATCGACGGTAAAGTTGCATATCGGGGCCTACTGGTCGTGAGAAGGGACGTAGTGGCATATGTTCGTAGTAAGCCTGATAAGCTATTGCTCGTCGTTGCAGGAAGATTGCCGGATCTTGATCTGGTTCAGTATCGACTTGTGAGATGAAGTTGGCATAGTTATTTTCTACTTCGTGGTCATCCCAGGTAACAATCCAAGGAAAGGCTGCATGAGCAGCTTGGAGATTGGCATCAGTTTTGTAGAGGGCGTGACGGTTGCGGTAATCTTCCAATGTCAGAATTTCTGAACTATTATGCTGTCTGGGGCCATTAGTATTAATTCCTCCCTCATAGATGTAGTCACCAACATGGACTACCAAGTCGAGGTCATCCTGAGCCATGTATTTGTAAGCAGTATAGTATCCCTGCTGATAGTTCTGGCAGGATGCTAGTGCAAAGTTAAATTTGCCCAGGTAGCTACCCGCTAAAGGAGCAGTACGAGTCCGACCAACTGGGCTAGCTTGGTTACCTACATTAAAGCGATACCAGTACCAAGTATCAGCTTGGAGTCCTTCAACTACAACACGAACTGAGTGGGCTAGTTCTGGAGTTGCAAGCTCAGTACCCCTGGCCACAATCCGCCTCATGTTGCGATCGCTTGATACTTCCCAACGCACTGGTACATTAACAGGTGGCATTCCACCACCATTTAAAGGTTCTGGTGCTAGACGAGTCCAAATCACCACGCTGTTTGGATAAGGTTCACCCGACGCTACACCAAGCTTAAAAGGATTATCGGAAAATCTACCTTGAGCGATCGCACGTTGATGAGAAAACTGGCTAGCGATCGCCAAACCAGTGAATGCTCCCGCCCCGATAATGAAGTTACGTCGCTTGATCGAATTGTGTAGTAACCGCTCAAAATTCTCGTACTTAACCATCCTTCCTTTACCCCTCACTAGATAGGTGAATGAAAGCAGAGAAACATATGACACCACAAATCCAGGGTAATGATAGGCAATTGCTATCAAGCATACCCTTGCTAAATCAGGCTTTAAAGACCAGATTGGCTTACTAATTAGTCTGTGTCATATATTACTTTCCTGACCACAACCTACTAGTAAGACATTAATTCTGTACAAAGGAGGAGTTAACATCAACTTAATATTTGTATATCAATAAGTTATGCTGTATGACAACGTAGTATTTTTGGTTAAAAGCAGCAATAACTCTGCGTTAATTAGCATGCTTTAGCGCTACTACATAGGTAGGATATTTTATTGGCATACCTAAAATTAAAAACTGCTCTTGTTGAAGGTTTAGTCAAGAGCAGTTTTAATTTTTTATGCCGATAGAAATAAATGCCCAAAAGAAAAATTTAGGCATCTTCAGGTTCAAATTGGGCCACTGTAACTGCGTTAAAAGCAAAAGCTAATACTAATGGCATAGGGCACTTAAAGAAAACGGTAGACAATACAGCTACAATTGTGCCAATTACTGCTGATATCGACCACAATCTTTCTTCAATAGTTAGCCCCTTTTCAGCTTTAATCAATCTGAGTGCGTGAACTGGAATTGGTTCAGGCATTACACCGCCTGGAGGAAAAGCCCAGTAGTTATTGCGCCGCTCTACAAATAAATCTGTCCAGCCATTTTCTAGGCACCATGCCTCAATCCATTCGATAGCGTAATGATTCATCATCGGGTTGCTAGGGTAACTTGTTGAATTTGTGTAGTTCTCTGAATATAAATATTTAGTTCAGTCGATAACACCTATCTACTGCTATAAATTTAACGGTGATTCACCACTTAAATAAAGATTTATCAAGCATTTGAGAACCATATATAAATACACTCAAACAATACTTGACTTAATTACAAGGCTAACAGCCGATTGAGGCTGGTTAAATCAAAATACAATAAACTTAACCAGAAACTGAATAAGTAAAGTATTGTAAATAATTCTATGGGTGGTTGCTGAAATATAAAATAAGCATAAAAAAATATATATTCTAAAAATCTCTTTTTTAAGTCAAGAATTGTAAATAAATAGTACTTAATTAATGACATTTCCTGAAGTCATCCTTTAAGTGCAATGCAGGATAAGCGATCGCTTCCCTTGACTTCGTAGTTTTACGTATGGAATTGGGTATCTTATTTGGGAATTCTATATGGTGTGGCAGCGAGTGCGTGAAGCAGTCAGACAATTGCACCTACTAACCTATTTATGAAAAAACTGTACTCAAGCAGAATTAGAGCATTGCCATTACAGCTTGTTCTCATTGTTCCGTTTTTCTTGCAAATCTTTGGAGCAGTGGGTTTGGTTGGTTTTCTGTCATTTAAGAATGGACAGAAAGCCGTGAACGACTTGGCAGACCAGTTAATGAATCGCACAAGCGATATAGTTGAGCAACATCTCAATTCCTATCTATCCGCTCCTAACAAGGTGAACCAGATTAATGCCGATACAATTGAGATGGGATTGCTGGATGTACGCGATCGCAAAACTGTAGCAAAGTATTTCTGGAAACAGATGCAGGCCTATGACTTAAGCTACATCGGTATCGGATTAGTTACAGGCGAAGGGGCAGGAGCTGCTCGTTTCGACGGCAAAACAGTTACAGTCGAAGAGTGGACTAACAAACCACCGAACAATACTCGCAATTATGCCACTGATGGTCAGGGCAATCCTACTCGTCTCAACAAAACATACGATTACGACCTCTTCAAAGAAAGTTGGTATACAGAACCAATAAAAGCAGGTAAACCCATTTGGTCACGTATCTACACTTGGGATTCTGCTGGTATTCCTTATATTAGCGCCTCAGCGGGTCGTCCAATCTATGACGTAAATCATCGTTTACTAGGGATGGTTGGTGCTGATATTCATCTTTTGAAATTAAGCGAATTTTTACGGCAATTGGATGTTAACCGCTATGGAAAGGTTTTCATTTTGGAGCGTAATGGTCTGCTGATAGCGAACTCTAGCACTCAGCAACCTTTTACACTGGTTAAAGGCGAGATTCAGCGGTTGAAAGCTACCGACAGTCCCGACTTAGCGATTCAAGGTATTGCCAAACATATTCAGCAAACCTTCAACGGGTTTGAGCCAATTACCGAACCCAAAACAGTGCAATTAGATTGGCAAGGAGAAAAGAATTTTGTATATGTCACCCCTTGGCGTGACGAATATGGAATGGATTGGTTGGTGGTAGTGAGTTTGCCAGAACAAGCTTTTATGGCACAAATTAACGCCAATACTCGGACTAGTATTTTGCTCTGTGTAGTGGCATTAGTAATGGCAGCACTAATGGGCTATGCTACGTCACGCTGGATTACCAAGCCGATTCTGCGAATTAACCGCGCTAGTCAGGCAATGGCATCTGGTAACTTAGACCAGACCGTAAATGTTAGCCATATTCAGGAACTCAATACACTGGCTAATTCTTTTAATCACATGGCAGGGCAATTGCGAGAATACTTTACTGCCCTGGAAAATAGTAAAGCAGAGCTAGAAGACCGGGTGGAAGAACGTACCGACGAATTAAAAACTGCATTAAGCGAGTTGCAACGCACCCAGACACAAGTAATTCAAAGTGAAAAAATGTCGAGCCTCGGTCAACTGGTAGCAGGGGTTGCCCATGAAATCAATAATCCGGTCAATTTTATTCACGGCAATATTACCCATCTCAACAACTATACTCAAGATTTGCTCAGGATGATCCAGCTTTACCAGCAACGCCATCCTAGCGATGACCCAGAAGTGCAAGCACTAGCTGAAGAAATCGATTTAGAGTTTTTAATTGAGGATTTACAAAAAATTCTACCTTCCATGAAAATAGGGACTGAGCGAATTCGCAGCATTGTTTTATCGCTGCGGAACTTTTCCCGGATGGATGAAGCGGAATTCAAGACAGTTAATATTCATGAAGGAATTGAAAGTACACTTTTGATTCTGCAACACCGTTTAAAAGATAAACCAGAATCTCCGGCAATTGAAGTGATTCGGGATTATGAGAACTTGCCCGAAGTAGAATGCTATCCTGGACAACTCAATCAAGTCTTGATGAATATTTTGGTAAATGCAATTGATGCTTTAGATGAGGTCAATAGCAAGCGCAACTATGAGGAAATGATAGCCAATCCCAGCCAAATTACCATTCGCACCTCTGTGTGCAATTCCCAATGGGTAAAAATTGCGATCGCCGACAATGGGCCAGGAATGCCAGAACAAGTGAAAAACCTGATTTTTAATCCCTTCTTCACCACCAAACCTGTAGGCAAAGGTACAGGTATGGGCATGGCAATTAGTTATCAAATCATTACCGAAAAACATAGTGGCAAATTAGAATGCTTCTCTGCCCTTGGTCAAGGAACTGAGTTTGTTATCCAATTGCCTATCCGACGACAAGGATGAAGCTATGTAACAACTTAATCATAGTTATATGGGAAAGGTTTATTAAAAGTTCTGAAAGTAGACTATCGCCTTGAAAATGCTGAGTGCTGAGTAATAAATTTTCCCCTTGTCTTTCCTGCTCCTCTGCTCTCTGCTTTATTCTCTAAGATAGGTTTGTGTAATTAAAATGCGATAAGCTAAAAGGCAGTAACTAGACACCAGATGAGCTAGGCGGATATGTTTTGGCGGCAAGGGTTGGCATTAATTCTGGGGATGATTGTATTTTTCATCGCTTCCCCTGCACTGGCAGACTGGACTCATCCGCTGTCATTTAGTAATGCAGAGTTAACAAGACGCGATTTTTCGGGGCAAACTTTACAAGCAGCTGAGTTCTCTAATGCAAATTTAGAACTAACTAATTTTACAGATGCTGACTTGCGAGGAGCAGTTTTAAGTGCTTCGGTGATGACGCAAGCAAAACTGCATGGGGCGGATTTAACAAATGCAATGGTGGATCAGGTAAACTTAACTGGCTCTGATTTGAGCGATGCCGTTTTAAAAGAAGCCCTTTTATTGCGTGCAGTCTTTACTGATGTGAATATCAGTAGTGCAGATTTCACCGATGCAGTTTTGGATAAAGCACAAATCAAAGAATTATGTGAAAAAGCCAGTGGTGTAAATTCTAAGACTGGCGTGCAAACTCGAGATTCTCTAGGATGTCAATGAAGCGTGTTGGTATAATTGGTGGTGGGCAATTAGCCTGGATGATGGGGGATGCGGCTAAGAAATTAGGTGTGGAATTACTGATACAAACTCCTAGTAAATACGATCCAGCTGTAACTATTGCGCAGGAAACGGTTTTTGCCCCAGTTGATGACGTCACGACCACAAAGGTTTTAGCTAAAAAATGTGATGTTATCACTTTTGAAAACGAGTTTGTTAACTTAGATGCTTTATCTGTCTTAGAAAACCAAGGCGTTTGTTTCCGTCCTAAATTAGCAGCTTTGACTCCTTTATTAGACAAATATCAGCAACGCTGCTATTTACGAGATTTGGGATTACCAGTTCCCGCTTTTTTTGCCCTAGACGAATATTTAGCAAGTGTCCAACCGGAAAATCTGCAATCTAAAATTGAGGATTTGGGTTTTCCAGTTGTTTTAAAATCCCGACGCCACGGCTATGATGGTCAGGGTACTTTTATAATTAAGGACTGGGCTAGTTTGCAGTACCAGCTAGATGCTAGCTCTAGCAAACCAACTGGCAATCAAGCAAGTTATTTAATCGAAGAGTTTGTACCTTTTGAACGAGAATTAGCAATAATAGTCGCTCGTTCTGTAGATGCTGAGGTAGTTACCTACCCAGTGGTAGAAACCCAACAAGAACAACAAGTGTGTCGGCGTGTGATTGCGCCAGCAGAAATTACTGCTAATCAAGCCGCAGAAATAGAAGCGATCGCCAAAACTTTATTAAATAGCTTACAAGTTGTAGGTGTTTTTGGCATTGAGCTATTTCTCACCGCCGATGGCAAAGTGCTAGTCAATGAAATTGCACCCCGTACTCATAATTCCGGCCATTTTACCTTGGACGCGTGTGAAACTTCGCAATTTGAGCAGCATCTGCGAGCAGTATGTGGTTTTTCCTTGGGTGATACCGCTTTAATTTCCCCTAGCGCTGTCATGGTAAACCTTCTGGGTTACGAAACCTCGCAAAGTGATTACAAAAGCCAGCGCCAACAACTAGCAGAAGTTCCTCATGCTCACATCCACTGGTACGGCAAGACAGAATCACGTCCTGGGCGTAAGCTAGGTCATGTCACCGTTTTGCTAGATCATCAAAGCCGAGATGCGGCAATTGCTATTGCCCAAGCTATAGAAGCTATCTGGTATCCTTCCTAAGAGAATTTTCGAGAAAATTTCGATATTGAACACACAACATCTTTTTGAAAGCTATAATGAGTTAGTTGCACTACGACGTTGGTGACTGCCATCAAGTTTTTTGATCTATGCCTTTAAAGATAAGGGAATCGAAGAGTTCTCGTGGCAGTAGACCGGGCATGTACCCGGAAACTTTAAACGAGAAACTGAGATACCCACCCTGGTTTAACCAGGTCATAAACTTAGGTAAAACGGCGTCGCGGTGAACTCAAAATTTTTAGCTCCCAAAGTAGACCAAACCTTGGGAGCTTTAATTATTCAACTCAGCAAAGTTTTTAGGAATTCAGAATTGAAAATTTTAAATCATCTGTGTGAAACTAGGCGGAATAAACAAATTAATTTAATATTGATCAATTTATATCGTTATATTTAAAAAACATATATAATTTTTTTAAAGAATTACAACATAAAGATTTTATAATCCATATATAAAATCCAACGCTATATGAAGAGTTGGCGATCGCTGCTCTTAAAAGCCAAATCTGTATAAATTGATTCTGAATTCGCTATGTTTCAGAGTTAAGATGGCGAAATTGCGTTAAATTGTGGTTAAAGCTACAAAAAATTGTCACAACAACTAATTAATACCGTGTTTCCAGCCTCGGTCTTTCACCTAGACAATGGTTTAACGTTCATTCATCAAGAAATCGCCACTACCCCTGTAGTTGTGGCAGATGTTTGGGTGCGTGCTGGAGCTACCCTGGAGCCAGAACCTTGGTTTGGTATGGCTCACTTTCTAGAACACATGATTTTTAAAGGGACAGAAACATTACCCCCTGGGGTCTTCGATTATAACATTGAAAATCGCGGTGGAGTAAGTCATGCGGCTACAAGTTATGATTATGCCCATTATTGCCTGACTACAGCTGCCCCTGATCTCGAAGAAACGCTGCCTCATTTGGGCGAGTTATTGCTGAATGCAGCGATTCGAGAAGATGAATTTCTCCGCGAACGGGATGTGGTGTTAGAAGAAATTCGTTCCTATCATGACGATCCCGACTGGATAGGATTTCAAGCTCTCATTCAAAGCGTTTATCAGCGTCACCCTTATGGACGTTCAGTGCTGGGTACAGAGCGAGAACTTATGCAGCAGTCGCCAGAGGCCATGCGCTGTTTTCATCGTGCCCATTATCAACCGGAAAATATGACGGTGGTGATTGTGGGAGGAATTTCTCAGCACTCAGCCTTAGATTTAGTCAATCGCACCTTTGCAGATTTTGCCGAACCCTCTGATTGCCCCAAATCCGAAAATGTTTCAGAGCCGATAATAGAGGGAATTCATCGTCAAGAACTGTATTTACCACGGCTAGAGCAGGCGCGGTTGCTCATGGCATGGCACGCACCTGGTGTAGATCAACTACGCACAGCTTATGGTTTAGATTTACTGTCAGTATTAATGGCAGAAGGGCGGAGTTCACGTTTAGTGCGTGATTTGCGAGAAGAACGGCAATTAGTTCAGGGAATTTGCAGTAATTGTTCGCTACAAAGGGATTCGAGCTTATTTACCATTACTGCTTGGTTGGAACCAGAACACTTGGAGCAAGTTGAGTTCTTGATTCGCGCTCACTTAGAAGATTTGCAAAACTCGGAAATTAGCCAGCAAGAATTAGCCCGCACACGTAGGTTGCTCTGTAATGACTATGCCTTTTCTACAGAAACGCCAAATCAACTTACTGGACTTTATGGATACTACAATACCATCGCCCAAGCTGAATTAGCAGTTACCTATCCCGCAAAAATTCTATCGTTTGATACCCAAGAACTGCAAAAATTAGCTAAACAGTATCTTTCACCTCAAAATTACGCCGTTACTATCCTTAAACCTTGTTAGTCATTAGTCATTAGCTAAGGACTATTGACTGTTGACTGTGGAATTCTTGACTTGTTGACTAATGACTCAAACTGTGAATCCCTCTTTATCTAATTCCCCTATCCACCGCACTGTATTGAACAATGGCATAGTAGTGCTAGTAGCTGAAAATCCGGTTGCAGATATTATTGCAGCGCGAATTTTTGTCCGTGCTGGTAGTTGTGCCGAAACCCGTGAACAGTCCGGCCTAGCGCATTTGTTGTCAGCAGTAATGACAAAAGGATGCGATGGGCTTTCTAGCTTGGAAATTGCCGAAAAAGTCGAATCAGTGGGAGCGAGTTTAAGTGCTGATACAGGCACTGATTATTTTTTGCTATCTCTGAAGACGGTAACATCAGATTTTCGGGAAATTTTAGCATTGGCAGGGCTGATGATGCGATCGCCCACATTTCCAGAAACCCAGGTCGAACTAGAACGGCGTTTGGCACTACAAGATATCCGCTCTCAAAAAGAGCAGCCGTTTACCATTGCCTTTGACCAAATGCGGCAGGTAATGTACCAAAATCATCCCTATGCTATGTCGATACTAGGAGATGAAACCACTATGAGCCGCTTAACTCGTGCGGACTTAGTGAATTATCACAAAACTCATTTTCGTCCAGATCATCTAGTAATTAGTATTGCTGGTCGAATTACCCTAGAAGATGCCGTAAAACTGGTAGAAGAAGTTTTTGGAGATTGGCAAGTTCCTACTGAAGCACCACCAATACTGAATTTGTCCGATATTCAAGTCAAACCCCAGCACCAGCTTCACCCTCTACAGACACAACAATCAATAGTGATGCTGGGTTACTTAGGCCCCTCGGTAAGTTCTCCTGACTATGCTGCTTTAAAATTGCTTTCTACCTACTTGGGCAATGGGCTTTCTAGTCGCTTATTTGTGGAATTACGAGAAAAACAGGGATTAGCTTACGAAGTGTCTGCATTTTACCCCACAAGGCTGTTTCCGGGATCATTTGTCGTTTATATGGGAACAGCGCCAGAAAATACTAGCATTGCCCTTAGAGGATTGCATACAGAGGTGGATCTTTTATGTACCACCGAAGTATCAGCCAACGCACTCCAGGCTGCTAAAAACAAGATATTGGGACAGTACGCGCTAGGTAAACAAACTAATGGGCAAATTGCTCAAATATATGGCTGGTATGAGATTTTAGGGTTGGGAATTGAATTTGACCAAAAATTTCAAGAAATGATTGCATCTGTGAATGCAGCCGATGCGATGGCAGCAGCTTTTCGGTACTTACAGGAACCTTATTTGTCTTTAGTCGGCCCAGAGGAAGCAATTAATAGTGCCAGCCTGCTAGCATAGGAGCTTCTCCTAACAAAGACGCTTCGCGGTAAGCGCAGCCATGCCCGCAGAACTTTACGCTAACGTGTAGCATATACGTAGAGAAAACGCATCAGCTGTTTTCTATACCCAAGCGGCTGTACTATTAGCATCAGAAGATTCCGGTGGTAAATTCCATGAAAGGCAGCCTGTCAGTTAGTATATTGCGCTACTCAAATTTACTTAAGTTACTTCGCTTCTTGAACACCAATAAGTTTTATTGGGTAATTCTGCTTTATTCTGTGCCTCTGTTCATTACTTCCTCGGCTTTAGTAACAATTGCAGCGCCACAGAACATTTCGCAAGCAATTCCGGGAGCTAACATCAACCGCCCTACGTTGAACATTGGTAGCCAAGGAGAACGTGTGTCTGAACTTCAAGCAGCTCTAAAACTTTTAGGCTTTTACACAGGTGCAGTGGATGGTATCTATAACGATACTACTGCTAGTGCCGTTTTTCGGTTTAAGCAAGCGGCTGGCTTAAATCCAGATGGTATTGTTGATAACCTCACTTGGCAGCGGCTTTTCCCCAGCCAACCAATAGTGGCATCAACTGTTCCTGCACCAAATCCGGCCCCCAACCCGGCGGCGGTAATTGTTCCTTCTCAAGCTACTAACATCCGCAGGGTTAATCCTATATCTGAACCAAAACCTGCTCAACCAAGGCAAGCTACAAGTGCTAGAGAACAAAAGACTACGCCAACCCGGACTAAACCAAACCGGACTACACCAACCCGGACTGCACCAACCCGTACTAAACCAGTCCGTACTAATCCATTCGCTAACTCTCCACAAAAACCTAACCTTCAATACACCTCAGAAGGATTTCCCATTTTGCGTTTAGGCAACAGTGGTTCGGAAGTAGCCAAGTTACAAGAACTATTGAAAAAGCAAGGTTTCCTAGAAAGTGGTATAGATGGAGATTTTGGGCCAACAACCGAGACGGCGCTCAAAGCGGCACAAAGGCGTTATGATTTGGAGGCTGATGGTGTAGCTGGTGCTGCTACCTGGGAGATTCTGTTGGAGCGATCGCAGCGCCAGCGTTAAAATTATAAGCTGTTTTTGTCCATCATAGTTCCATTTGTTGGGCGATGGCAGGCGAGAAGCCTGCCGTAGTAAGTGTATGGCAAAAATTTTTTAGTACTTTTTTAATAATTTCTAGTTAGTAATTGGTAATTTGGAGAGAGGTGATTACCCATTACCAGCCTCAACAAATAATACAAGCGTTTTAGCAAACATGATACTCAGATACAAACAAACTTGATCATCTGTCGTACCTACAAATAGCATCATGATCATTTTAAGTAAAACCTGCAAAGCCTCTCCTGTACCCTTGTGCCCTTTGCTGTCTCAATGTGCAAATAAAAAACACAACAGCTTAGTGTTTTATCCGATACTGCAACAGAGGGATAATTAAAATTCCTGCTATTTTCGCTAAAACAGCTTATGCTTATGAAAAACTTTTTATTCACTTGGCTCGGTACGGCAGTGGCCTTATTAATCACTGCTAATATTGTTCCTGGATTCATCGTCAAGAATTTTGTGATTGCCCTTGTAGCTGCTGTTGTTATCGGGCTAGTTAACGCGTTTATTCGACCGATTCTTAGTATTTTGGCGTTTCCAATTACTTTACTCACCTTTGGGTTGTTTACATTTGTCCTCAATGCCTTAACTTTGTGGTTAGCAAGCTTTCTCACTCCTGGTTCTGGTTTTGAGATTAATGGATTCTTACCTGCTTTATTGGGATCAATTGTGCTAGCGATTGTTTCTAGCGTCATCAACTATGTTCTGAGAGTAGTTGATTAATACTCTCTATTCTTTTGATGCTTTGGGCAACAGCTACTGTTACTGCCCCTGGTTCTTCCTGTAAGCGGAAAATTTGTTTGGGAACTAATAACTTTACCTCCAAAGCAGCTAAGGAAAGAGTGAGGTGATGTGAATTTGCTTTCACGTTTAGAGATGGATGAAGTGGAACTTGTTCTGTCTTTTCCCATCTCTGGTTTGTCATTTTTAAATGCCAATTGACATGAGAAGCCGCGAGAATGGCAGATGCTTCCGCTACACTGGGAGTCCCGATTTCTTGCTCGCTAATTTTACCTGGGTTGGGGACACAGACGATTCTAAGAACTGCTGCCGGAAAGGTTTTTAAAGGTAAATTGCGTAGGCAGCAAAGTTCTACTAAACCGACTTCTGAGGCTTTATTGTCGATAGTAGCAATACCTGCGATCGCGCTTTGCTTTAGTTGATTTTCTTTTAATACTTGCTGAATTGCTGTTTCAATTAACTGCCGTGATGTACCTCGTCGACAACCAATTCCCACCCACAAAATTTGTGGCTGGCACTGTAATTTAGAAAGTTTATCATTCACTAGCCGTATTCTTATCAGTTAAATTAGAAAATTTTATTTCCTCAATAATTGCCCAAATTATTGCCAATTAGCCGCTTTATATGAGTTGTTTTACTTTAAGTTCAGTATGATACATAAAAATTGATCGTTAGAATACTTTTCCAGAAAGCTAAAAACTATATATTGATGTACATCTAGCACAGTAGGAAACGCCGAGGCAGAGACCAGGTGAAAGGTAAAAAGTAAAAGATGAATTTCTAGATTCGTTTTTACTTCCTTAGAATTCTTGAGGCGCAAGTGTTTTGCCTTCTCTATCTTGGTGTTTCAATTTCTTCCTTCTTCGTTGCAGCGAATTTACAGAGTTGCGACGGAGTTTTGCTCTCTTCAGCATTTCTTTATTTGTTAGTGGTGGAATTAGTTATTTTATATCTCCTTTATACGAAGTTGAAAAGTTGATTTAATATCTAAGTTTTAGCTATTTTTATCAATTTTGTTTTAAATTTCTTAAAATTTAGCGTTTGTCTGAGTAATAATTACTATAATAAAAATCCACCAAAGATGTGATACTTAGATTTGAGAATCATTTCCATTATCAACATCCAGCATCTATTTGCTCTTTTAGTGATTAAAATACTGTAAACAAGTGATTATTAGTATGAGCTAATCGAGTAAGTAATTATAATTACAACAACTACTGAGCAAATACCAAAAATTTTAATTAATCTAAAGTAAAGTTGTAGAAGATTATTAAAGAACCTAGGCGTTGCTGAATTGAAATATGATAGAAGCTTTTGGAAAAATTAAAATTCTTTTCTCCCCCTGCTTGCCTTATTTATACCTTGATTCAGCAACGCCAGAAATCACTACTCCTGTGCCCCAGCTTTTCGCAAACTCCGCACAATATTTTTATATCCATTAAATTCCGCAATCATCAAAGCTGTATAACCACCACGATTTTGCAAATTTACATCTGCCCCAGCTTCGAGCAATAATTGCACAGGCTCATAATAACCTCCTGATGCGGCCCACATCAATGCCGTTGCCCCCGCTGAGTCTTGAAAATTCACATCTGCCCCTTTAGCTAGCAACAATTGCATTACTTCTGGGTGATTGCGTTCAGTGGCTTTGAGCAAAGCTGTTTTGCCATCATCTACTGGTATATTCGCATCTGCACCGTAGTCCAGTAATACCTGCACCGTCTGAGTATGACCTTGAGATGCTGCTAAGGTCAAAGGTATCTCACCAAGATTTTTATCATGAACGTCAGCTCCACAACTCAACAATGATTCGACAATCTGGCTATGTCCCTGCAAGGCTGCTACTAGTATAGGTGTATCACCAAGACGGTTCCTGATTTGCACATTTGCACCTCGGTTGAGTAAAACTTGCACTACATCAGCGTAGCCCTCAACAACGGCAAGGTGCAGAGCAGTTTCACCATCATTATCTTGGAGATTAATCTGGATGTCTCGCTCCAGTAAAACCGCTACAATTTCACCATATCCTGCTGCTGCTGCGGCTGATAGTGCAGTTCCACCATCTGTGTTTTTTACATTCACATCAGCCCCAGCCGCCAGTAGTGCTTGTACAACCTCCAAGTATCCCAAGTCTGCTGCTATCATTAACAGCGTTTCATCGTCTTCATCTTGGGTATTGATATCTGCACCACTTTGGATAAATGCTTGGACAACGGCTGTGTGTCGGTGCTTAACTGCCAACTTTAAAGCTGTGTCATCATCTTTATCTGTAATATTTACCTCAGCGCCAGCAGCAAGTAAGGCTTTTACCACATCAACATTACCTTTAAGTGCTGCTGCCATCAATGCTGTACTGCCATCTTCGTTGGTAGCATTGACATCTGCACCTCTAGATATTAAAAGCTGCACAATATCAAGCTGATTAGCACTAGCTGCCAGCATTAAAGCTGTTAAACCATAACGTTTTCTGGGTAGGTTAATATTTGCCCCAGCATCCAACAGCGATCGCACAATTTCGGTGTAGCCTAAATTAGCAGCAAACATTAACGCCGTAGTGCCATCGCGATCGCACACGTCCACCTTAGCACCAGCAGCTAGTAGCGTACATAGCCGCTTGATATCGCCACTCTTAGCAGCACTCAGCAGCAAAATATCATTGTTTTCAGTCATGGATGAAATTCCGCACAGGCGGTTTTTGTTGATTTAGCCCCAGAATTCAGTCTGAGATTGTTTATCAACTTTTGCAAGAGGGTGGAGTTAGAAATAGCAGAAAATAGTCAAAAAGGTCATGATTATTGCTGTCTACTTCTGTATACCCAGAACTGTCAATTCTATTTTGCGAACATAGAAAATAGAGTTATGCTAATTTTTATGAAGATTTAATAATCGGGCAACTAAACCATGAATTTGGAACTTTCTGCATCTTTCAAGTATTGGCTGAACTTCTTTCACCCAGTAATGATGTGGCTACTATTAGCACTCTCGCTTTATGCTGCTTATCTAGGGCTACAAGTACAGCGTACTAGAAATGCTCAGGGTGATGAGAAGAAAGAATTGATTAAAGGTAGATATAACGTTAGACACTACCAAATTGGGTCTATACTTTTAGGTTTGATGGTAGCAGGTGCGATCGCTGGGATGGGTGTCACCTACATCAATAATGGTAAATTATTTGTCGGACCTCATCTGTTAGCAGGTCTTGGCATGACTAGCTTAATTGCATTTTCCGCTGCTCTATCTCCTTATATGCAAAAAGGAGCGAATTGGGCGCGCATGACTCATATTTTATTGAATTTCACACTTTTAGGATTGTTTGCTTGGCAGGCGGTCACTGGTGTGCAAATTGTCCAAAGAATTCTTACTAATGCCTAGAGAGTCAGTTATCAGTTACCAGTTTCTCGGCTGATAACTGATAACTGGCAACTGAATGCTTTATCGCTTTTTCTTAGAGGTGACAGGAAAGGATATTCCCAAAGATTGGTGAAAATCCTCTTGCACTTTGTGAGTTAAGCGGCGAGAGACTTGGCGGACTATTTGGTTAAGTAAGCGATCGCCTGTAGATTGAATTAAAGACTTGGGCAATCGCTGAATAAACCGGGGAAAGTGAAGATAAACTATCAAATCCAGTTCCCACTCAATTCTTGTCACCTCACCATCATAGCTAGGTAAATCTTTTGCCTTATTTTCTATTAACTGGAGTGATGCCCGATAGTCTACGTCATAACCAGGTGAACGGTAATCAGGAATAGGAATAGTACGAATATGGTAGACACCTTCCTCTGGGGGTAACAGTTCCAAACCAATTTTCGGCTCTACTTCATAACCAAAAGAGCCAAAACGACCGATTATTAAAGCGTAGCCATTTTCTCCTAGCGGTTGCACCTTCATAGGTTCCGCACAGCGCACAAACCATGAGGCGTGAGCATTAAGGTACTCAGCAACCGTTTGTACGGGAGCATACATTTCCATAAAATCGCTATAGTGACCGTAAAATTTTGTTAGGGTCGCTATACCTGCTCCTGTGAGTGCGTCCTCAGCTTCTACTGGGTCTGACACCACAGGCAAAACTGCTTCTGTTATTTCCAAAGATTGGTATTCGCCGTTTCTCGACAGCATAAATGCGTTCCTGTATTCTTTGGCGTTTGTCTATATTAATCGTTCCCAGCTTGCGTGGGTCTATTCGCACTCAGTTTATATTTTGGCTGAATCCTTATTAATCTGTCATGAACTTCATAGAATCACTAAAATAAAGAACTGAACAAGAACATATTAGTTTCCTAGGATAGCGTTTATCATGAAAGCATTTGTAGCAGGGGCAACAGGTGAGACAGGTCGTCGGATTGTGCAAGAGCTGATAGCGCGTAACATTCCCGTCCGTGCTTTGGTTCGGGATACCGAGAAAGCCAGAGCGATTTTGCCTCCTGAGGCCGAACTGGTAGTAGGCGATGTGTTGAACCCAGCAAGCCTGAATACTGCTTTAGGTGATAGCACAGTCCTATTGTGTGCTACTGGCGCAAAACCCAGCTTTGACCCTACTGGGCCGTACAAAGTGGATTTTGAAGGTACTAAAAATTTAGTAGATGCTGCTAAAGCAAAGCGAATTGAGCATTTTGTCTTTGTTTCTTCTTTGTGTACTTCAAAGTTTTTCCATCCACTAAACTTGTTCTGGCTAATTTTGGTTTGGAAAAAACAAGCTGAGGAGTATCTGCAAAAAAGCGGTCTTACCTATACAATTGTGCGACCAGGTGGGTTGAAGAATGAAGATAACTCCAATCCTATAGTGATGCAGAGTGCTGATACATTGTTTGATGGCAGTATTCCTCGCCAAAAAGTCGCCCAGGTTTGTGTGGAAGCCCTATCTGAACCAGCCGCACGTAATAAAATTATCGAAATTGTTGCCAAACCAGAGGCTACCTCTAAAAGTTTTGGCGAGCTATTTGCTAACGTCGCCTGATTAAATAGTGCTGAGTGCCCAGTTGTGAGTGCTGAGTTGCAAGTGTTGAGCAAGCAGCCACTCGGTTGCAAAAGCAGTACTGCAAAGAGAAGTTGCAAGGAGGATTCCCTCATTTTTCGCTAAAGGCGTTCCCGCAGGGTAGATTAAAAATTCTTTCTCACTCACGACTCAGCACTCAGAACTAAATTAATGAGATTTGCTGAAATCAGTGCATCGACCATTGTTGTTAGCTAAAAGAGTGAATATTAAGGAGTCAAACTCTGAAAGGCTTTAAATTCAAAGGTGTTGAGAAACTGATTGGCCCTATAGCCGCGCTTCTCGGTTTCGTATATTTGTTGCAGTGGTATATACATGGAGACCTGCGATCGCCTTCCGATCCCGTCTTCGGAGGTCAACAGCCACCCTTAGTCATGAAAGGTGGCGATCCTTATATCCGAGCTTTGATGCGAACTATCTCCGCCAGCGAAGCAAACAGCAAACGTCCCTATTCTCTGTTATATGGTGGCCAGCAGGTTAGTGACCTCAGCCGTCATCCTGAAATATGTGTCACCATTGTTACTGGCCCCAACACGGGTAATTGTTCTACTGCTGCTGGTAGATATCAAATCATCAACACCACTTGGTTTCAAATTGCCCCGCGCTACCATCCCAACCCAATGGAGATTATGTTTTGGACTTCTTATAGTTTTGAAGCAGAGTATCAAGATGTAGTGGTTTACCGATGGTTAAGTGATTCTAAATTTTGGGGAACTGATATTTCCCAACAATTGCGTCAGGGTAGATTAAACGAAGTTTTGCGCCGACTATCTCCCACTTGGACAAGCTTAGGATATGGGATAGAGACTAATTCTATTAGTCGCTTTTTGCCTAAGATTTACCAAAAAATATTGCAAGAAGAATTAAAAGCAACTAATCCACCACCATCACCAAACTCAACTCTAAACCCAATCCCTACACCTCTCCCATCCACCCCGGTAAAAAGAGTTTCATCTGATATTTCCCTTTCATAGGAGAAGTGTTTTGGTGTTTGGTTAATTAACCTAAATAACTTTCATATTGAGGACTTAATTCCTCAAAAAAATCCTTGGCTATAGATTTGTTATTATGCCAATTTCAACTGACATGATGTGAGTTTAATTAATACAAAAAATTAAAAAACAAAATTTTATTTAAAATTATTTAATAGCATTTTTTCTTAATCTTGATAATTCATAGATTGCACTGTCTATGATTTATTGAAAAACTCTTTAACATTTTGCACAAAATCATTGGTATTTTCAAAGTGAACGTTATGGCCAGCATTGCTAACTATTTTTAGCTGTATAGCATCACACAAATTTGCCATTTCTGTATTAATATTTACAAACTTTTTATCATCTTCTCCAGCTATTAACAGTAAAGGATTTTTGTTTTCTTTAAGTTTTTCCCATAAAGAAGGCTGACATCCAGTACCTAATAGTTTCAGTGATTTACTCAATTCTACGGGATGATTTTGTAACCTATTTTCTACCATATAGTTATATTTTGGATGATTTTTGATATTACCAAAAATCGCTTGATTGTACCAATTCGATAAAAATGCTGCAAAATCTTTTCTTTCAATGCTTCTAGCTAATTTTCTAGCTATTTGTGAATCGCGGTGAATTCTTTCTAACCGTTCTGTTTCTGTTGCCAAACCAGGAGAAGCTGATTCCAGAACAACTTTAATAAAACGTTCTGGAAAATGCAGGGTCAGATATAAAGCTAATCTTCCACCCATTGAATAGCCAACTAAAAAGCATTTGGGAATTTTTAAATCATCCAATAAATGAATTAAGGCATCAGCAGTTTTTGGCATTGTATAGTAATCATCGCCACCCAAAACTTGAGTTTTACCGTGTCCGGGAAGGTCAAGAATTAAATAAGAGAATTCATCAGATAATATTTGTATGGCTTCATCAAACTCATCGATATTACCCATGAATCCATGCAAAAAAAGAATTATTGGCTTATCTAGGTTATTAATCAAAGAATAGTGAAATTGATAATTTTCGAGAGTCATATTACAGGACATATTGAAAAACCCTGGCAGTTTTGCTTCGCCTGGGTTTATTACTGATATTTTTCTGCTCTTTAAGGCAAAAATCGATCTAAAGCCGCTTTAAGTTGTTCAAGTTCAACTTCCATATTGCCCTCTTTGGCAGCTCTAGCAATACATTCAGTTAAATGTTCATCTAGAACAATTCGTGCTACCCGATCTAATGCACCCCGCACGGCAGCAATTTGTAATAAAACATCAGGACAAGGGCTATTTTGCTGCACCATTGTCTTAATACCACGGATGTGTCCTTCTATACGCGCTAATCGATTAACAATTCGCCGTAAGGACTCTTCACTATGAACGTGAGGATGAACCGATTCTCCATGTGCAGGAGTATGATCTAAATGTTCCTGGTCTGTGCTGTGATGATGGGAGTGTTCTGCCTGCTGGGGTGTAGGCAAGGATTCTTTAGGTAATCGGTTTAATCCATTCATGGGTTATCAAAGTTCTGGTCGTACTAAGATACTAGCCTAGGGAGCGATCGCTCATTGGTAATCGGTAAGGGTGTAAGAGGATAATTACCAATTCCCAATATTCGATATGGGGTGAAATCCGAACCTTTTAAGGGATAATCTCCATAATAGCTTTTGGGCTGAATATACAATTAATTTGATTACAGGTAGCGCATCCTCTGCCCCAACTAATACTGATTTGTAATCAAAGATAGAAATTGCAGAAAAAGGGATATGAGGTGGATGAGGAAGAATTGTAATAGTTCGCTAACTCTCTCACCTCCATCAAATTCCAGCAATCATATATGAATACAACTTAGGATACAACGTTGGGGAGTAGACTATACCTGAAGTAAAGCGTAAACGTCACGTAAGGATTTTTATCCTTGCTGTAAAAATAACTTTAGATAGATTTTTCACGACTAAGCAAAAATTAAGCTTTTAGATTTAGGTTGTGATTATGAGATTTCCCAAACTACCCTGGTCTATACGCCAACTCAGTTCCCATGTCTTAGCTATATTTCTAGGAGTTGTGCTAACTGTTAGCAGTCTGCGAGTGTTACCCTCTCAAGCAGAACCAGCACCAAAGTCTAAAATCGCGGATACGCCAGAAGTGATCGCTCAACGACAATCGCCCGCTTCGGGTGCGATAGGCGCTAGTAGCTTTGTCACCGCAGCAGTTAATCGTGTTGGGCCAGCAGTGGTACGGATTGATACAGAGCGTACAATTACTCGGCGTGTCGATCCATTTCTTGAAGACCCTTTTTTCCGGCGATTTTTTGGTGACGGTTTCCCCCAACAAATGCCTACAGAGCAATTGCGCGGTCTTGGCTCTGGTTTCATTCTTGACAAGAGTGGGTTAGTTCTGACTAATGCTCACGTAGTTGATAAAGCTGATAGAGTAACAGTCCGGCTTAAGGATGGTCGCACCTTTGACGGCAAAGTTCAAGGCATTGATGAAGTTACAGATTTGGCAGTAGTGAAAATTAATGCTGGTAACGATTTACCAGTAGCTCCTTTGGGTTCTTCTAGTAATGTACAGGTAGGAGACTGGGCGATCGCAGTTGGTAATCCTTTAGGATTTGATAATACCGTTACCTTGGGAATTGTCAGCACCCTCAAACGTTCTAGCGCCCAAGTTGGCATTACAGACAAACGCTTAGAGTTTATTCAAACTGACGCCGCGATTAACCCTGGTAACTCTGGAGGGCCTCTCTTGAATGGTCAAGGTGAAGTGATTGGGATCAATACAGCTATTCGCCCCGATGCGATGGGGATCGGATTTGCTATTCCCATTGATAAAGCGAAAGCGATCGCAGCTCAACTGCAACGTGAAGGTAAAGTGGTTCACCCTTATTTAGGCGTGCAAATGCTAACTTTAACTCCTGAGCTAGCCAAGCAAAACAACACCGATCCCAACTCTCCGATTCAAATCCCTGAAGTTAACGGTGTTTTAGTGATGCGAGTTGTACCGAACTCTCCAGCCGCATCTGCGGGTATCCGGCGTGGAGATGTAATTGTGCAAATTGATGGGCAAACAATTACTACAGCTGAACAGTTGCAAAATCTTGTAGAAAGTAGTCGCCTCGGTCAAGCGTTGCAAGTGAAAGTGCAACGAGGTAACCAGACACAGCAGCTTTCTGTACGCACGGCTGAGTTACAAAACGCGTCCTTATAACACAATGGGGCACAACGGCCGTTGTGCCCTGACGATAATCTGTACTCCATGGTTTTACTGAAGCCTCGTTCTCTCTAGTTGTAAGATCAGCGCTCGTGTGGCTTTAGCGTTCAGCTTGCCCACTTCGTAGCTTTACCGCAGGTTAGATAAGATCACATAGCCGGCTTAGGGTGTGAACTTTGCTTTTTGTCAGAAGTAGCTTCAAGTATTTCCAAATCAAAGATTTCAAGGATTCCAAGCGGTGGAGTTTCTTTATGAGTGAAACGCTAAACTCCGATGAGGTTAATGCATCTTTAGCTTTTGGCAGATCGAATGATGTTGATGAAATTTTGGAGAGTGAGGAGACAACAGCGACATTAATTTGTTAATGATGACATTAATCAGTTAACGACGACAAATAAAGTGTTAATCGACATCTGCTTGTTTCCCAAGTCAACCCGTCAGCATTACAGGCGAGGTAAACTGTTGAAACTCGCTGTTTTACACATAATGTCTTATGCCTGCATTTTTATTAGAAGTTGGAACAGAAGAACTACCTGCAAGCTTTCTCCGTGATGCTATCGTACAGTGGCGATCGCTCATTCCCCAAAGTCTTTTAGCAAACAGCCTAACTAGCGATGCTGTGGAAGTTTATGGTACTCCTCGCCGTCTAGCGGTACTCATCACAGGTCTACCATCTCAGCAACCAGACCGCGAAGAGGAAATTAAAGGGCCTCCCGCACAAGCAGCTTTTAAAGATGGCAAACCAACACCAGCCGCAGCAGGCTTTGCTAAAAAGCAAGGTGTAGAAGTCGATGCGCTGCAAGTTCGTCCAACTGATAAAGGGGAATTTGTTTTTGTCAAGAAAAGCATTCCCGGTCGTCCGGTAGCGGAAATTTTAACCGAACTAGTACCCCAGTGGATTTCGGGTTTAGAAGGAAAGCGGTTGATGCGCTGGGGTGATGGAGATGTGAGGTTTTCTCGACCAATTCGTTGGTTGGTCGCTTTGTTAGATGAGGCGTTGTTGCCAATTGAATTAGTCAATGCTTCTAAGGTAGTGAAAAGCGATCGCATCTCCCGTGGGCATCGTGTTTTACATCCAGAAACGGTCACAATTTCCCAAGCTACTGATTATGTTACCACGCTGCGCTCTGCCTACGTCATAGTTGATGCTGATGAACGCGCAAACATCATTCAAGAGCAAGTTCACGCATCTGTGCAAAAGTTAAATGGTTATGCCGAAATCTACCCTGATTTATTAGAGGAAGTGACAAACTTAGTAGAATATCCTTCTACTGTTATGGGTAAATTTGAAGCACAATTTTTGACTTTACCTACTGAGGTGATTACCACCGTTATGGTAAGTCACCAACGTTATTTTCCTGTCTTCAAAGCTGCCAATAGCAAAGAATTACTTCCTTATTTCATCACCATTTCTAACGGTAACCCCAGCAAAGCAGATATCATTGCTGTCGGTAATGAAAGAGTCATCCGTGCCAGATTAGCAGATGGACAATTTTTTTACAAAACTGATTTAGCTAAACCTTTAGAAAGCTATTTACCACAATTAGAAAAAGTCACTTTTCAAGAAGATTTAGGTTCGCTGCGCCTCAAGGTAGATAGAATCGTCAAGATTGCTGAACAGATCACCAATCAACTGCAATTAGCAGAAAATCAGCGTCAAAATATTCTGAGGGCAGCTTTGCTCTGTAAAGCAGATTTAGTTACTCAAATGGTGTACGAATTTCCTGAATTACAAGGAGTAATGGGAGAGAAGTATGCTTTAGCTAGTGGCGAAACCGCAGAAGTTGCTAGGGCAATTTTTGAGCATTATTTGCCTAGAGGAGCCGATGATATCTTACCTGAAACTTTGACAGGTCAAGTTGTTGGTTTAGCAGACCGATTGGACACTTTGGTAAGTATATTCGGGTTGGGTTTAATACCCTCCGGTTCTTCCGATCCTTTTGCTTTACGACGGGCAGCGAATGCTGTAATTAACATTACATGGTCAGCTAATTTACCAATTAATTTAGCAAGTTTATTGGAGCAAATAGCAACAGATTTTGTAACAGTACATAATAAAGATTTAGCGCAATTAATTACAGCTTTGCGAGAATTTTTCTTGCAACGTATCCGTACTCTACTGCAAGAAGAAAAACAAATTGATTATGACCTCGTAAATGCAGTGTTAGGAGAGAATGACCCCGAATATACAGAACGGGCGTTAAAGGATTTATTAGATGTGCGCGATCGCGCTTTATACCTCCAGCAAATTCGTCAAGATGGTACTTTAGACCGCATCTACGAAACTGTTAACCGTTCCACACGCTTGGCAGCCCAAGGAGATTTGGATACACAACAATTAGAACCAACAGCATTAGTTCAAAAAGAACTATTTCAAAAGTCGTCTGAAGAAGCTTTTTACAATGCCATAGTCGAGTTAGTGCCGCAAACTCAAACAGCGCAGCAATCACGAAATTACCAACTGTTAGTAGCATCTCTAGGAAAAATTACTCCTACTGTTAGTAAATTTTTTGATGGGCCAGAGAGCGTATTAGTGATGGACTCCAATCCAGAAATTAAGCGTAATCGGTTAAATTTACTTGGTTTGCTTCGCAACCATGCCCGTGTTTTAGCTGACTTTGGTGCGATCGTCAAAAATTTGTAGTCTAAATCAACAAAATATAGGTGTAATTTTTACCAAGAAACGCTACTATGATTAGTGCTTAACCAGGGATCTCTGCTACATACAATCTATGCCTAGAGCTTCTGTCATTGGATTAGGAAAGTCCGGCATTGCTGCGGCCAGATTGTTGAAAAGGGAAGGTTGGGAGGTGGAACTAAGCGATCGCAACACCTCCGAAGCCCTCCTTCAACAACAACAAGAACTAGCTACCGAGCAAATTACCGTGAAACTGGGGTATTCCCTGGAATTCAATGAGTCTGATTTACCACAATTAATTATCGTTAGTCCTGGTGTACCTTGGGATATTCCTTTATTACTCAAAGCCAGAGAATTAGGCATTGAAACTATTGGGGAAATGGAACTCGCTTGGCGACATCTGCGATCGCAACCTTGGGTAGGAATTACAGGTACTAACGGCAAAACTACTACCACTGCTTTAATTGCCGCTATTTTTCAAGCAGCGGGTTTAGATGCCCCCGCCTGCGGTAACATTGGCTACGCTGCTTGCGAAGTTGCCTTAGCCGAAAAACATCCTGATTGGGTAATTGCCGAACTCAGCAGTTATCAAATAGAGTCATCTGTCACCCTCACTCCTCGCATCGGTGTGTGGACAACTTTCACACCAGATCACCTCAGCCGCCACAAGACATTAGAGAACTATTACGACATTAAAGCTAAGTTATTACGTCAGTCTCAATTGCAAGTTTTCAATGGTGATGATGCGTACTTAAGCAAATTGGGTGCAAGTCATTGGCCTGACGCTTACTGGACAAGTGTTAAAGGTAAAGATTACCTAATTGGAGAACGCGGCTTTTACATCGAAGATGGTTGGGTTGTCGAAAAGTTGGCTCCCACAGCTACACCAGAACCCATTGTGGAAGTTTCTGCTTTACGGATGGTGGGAGAACATAACCAGCAAAATCTATTGATGTCTGTAGCTGCGGCGCGGTTGGGGGGTATTAATCGTGATGCGATTTCCCATGCAATTCGAGAATTTCCCGGTGTATCCCATCGTTTAGAACATATCTGCACTTGGGAAGGTATAGATTTTATCAACGACAGCAAAGCCACTAACTACGATGCTGCTGAAGTTGGTTTAGCATCGGTTAAAAATCCAGCAATATTGATTGCTGGTGGCGAAGCTAAAGCAGGTGATGACACTGCTTGGTTAGCAAAAATTCAAGCCAAAGCAGCCGCTGTCTTATTAATTGGTAATGCTGCACCTGCATTTGCCCAACGCCTGCAAGAGGTAGGGTATTCTAGTTATGAAATTGTTGAAACAATGGAGAAGGCTGTTCCTAGAGGAGCCGAGTTAGCCAAACAGCATCAAGCTGCTGTAGTTTTGTTATCTCCTGCTTGTGCGAGTTTCGATCAGTATCCTAATTTTGAAGTCCGGGGCGATCATTTTCGCGAGTTGTGTCTTGCTTGGGCAGGTAGTTGAGATAGAACTATTATTTGAGGCGTTGCTGATTGATGGAATGAATTTTTTTTCGCGCAAAGGCGCAAAGAATAAATCTTTAGCCTTGATATAAAATTTTAATTCATCCCGCATTGATGCAACGCCGGATCAATTTTGTTTCGCATATACCGCCCATGAACTCGCATGGTATGCACAAAATCGCGATCGCTAACTATTTCAGTCTACTTGAGTGGACTAAATCGGTTAAAGCGTTTTCATCTTGCTCAAATATTAGGCCAAATCACTTTTTAAGGCGTATATAAACTTCCCAAAGGTAGATGAACTACTAAAGGTAAGGATGATTTAATTGATGTGAGTCTTTCACTTCTATTGACAAGGTTTGGTAATTGCCAAGCCTTTTTCATTCTTATAGCCAACTTAAATAATATCAGATTGCCAGATACGTTTCTAAAGTCTAAGGTTAGATCTACTGCAATATGATGAATAAAATTTGGGCATTGCAGAATCGAAGTCCAAGGTGTAGATCAACTTAGAGTGTTAGTGTTTAGAAATGAAAAAACGCAAAGTATTGCTATTTATGCTGCTATTTGTAGCAATGATAGCAATCACTACCATTACCCAGCATAGCTTTCCTCTACAAGCAGCTTCGTCAGTTGGTAAAGATACACTGACGCTGATTACCTCACCGGATTATCCTCCTTATGAGTATTACGACACTAAGGGTGGTGAAAGGAAAATAGTTGGCTTTGATATTGATATTGCTAATACCATTGCTAAGGAACTGGGGTTTAAACTCAAGGTGATGGAGTCGGATTTTAACGGCTTAATTCCTGCACTGCAAGCAAATCGTGCTGATTTCGTAATGGCTGGGATGACGCCTACAGATGAACGACGCAAAAATGTTGATTTCTCGATCATCTATTACCAAGCGCAAGATACAATTGTTGCTCCTAAGAGTAGTAATTTAAAAAAACCAGAAGATTTATCAGGTAAAAAAGTTGGCGTACAATTGGGGACAATTCAAGAGCAAAATGCTAAAAAATTAGCTCAAAAAATTACAGGTATTCAATTAAAGCAACTTAACAAAGTTCCTGAAGTCATTCAAGAAATTAAATCTGGGCGAATTGATGCTGCTATTGTCGAAGATACTGTGGCTAAGGGATTTGCTCAAGCTAACCCAGATTTAGAATTTAATGTAATTCCCTCAGCGCAAGAGGCTACAGGTTCGGCGATCGCTTTTCCTAAAGGTTCCCCTTTAGTACAATCTTTTAACAAAGTCCTTCAGCAAATGCAGGACAGAGGCGAACTAGAAAAATTAGCAACGAAGTGGTTTTCCCTCAACACCGCAGCCAACGCCGCATCTTCAACAGCACCCGCACCTCAAGGTGGATTGAATTTAGACTTTAGAAGAATCATTCCCGATCTGCCATTTATTCTTCAGGGAATACCCTTAACTTTATTATTTACACTGTTATCAGTATTACTTGGTTTAATTTGGGGAACAATACTATCTCTATTAAAAATTTCTAATATAGAGCCACTAGGCTGGTTAGCCAACGCTTACACTTCTGTATTTCGAGGCACACCATTGTTGTTGCAGTTGGCATTGGTTTACTACGCAACACCCCAGCTGACTGGTTATGATATCCCAGCATTACAGGCGGGAGTATTAACATTTACTCTCAACTCTGGGGCTTATATGTCAGAAACTATCCGGGGTGGAATTCAAGCAGTAGATAAAGGACAAAGTGAAGCAGCAATGTCTATGGGTGTTCCCTATTCGTTGATGATGTGGGACATTATTTTGCCTCAAGGATTGAAGAACATTCTCCCGGCTTTGGTGAATGAAACGATTGGACTTTTGAAAGATTCTGCTTTAGTTTCAACTATTGGCGTGGTAGAAATTTTACGCAGTGCCCAAATCGTGGGAGCTAATAAATATATATATTTTGAACCTCTGCTGTTTGCTGGGTTAATTTACTATGTTTTGGTAATGGGTCTAACTTTTGGTGCATCTACACTCGAAAGGAGGTTGAGACGAAGTGAGTAAGGCTGTAATTCGTACAGAGTTTTTGTGTAAATCTTTTGGTAAACTCGATGTTTTAAAAGATATTTCGACTGAGATTTACCAAGGTGAAGTAGTAGCTATTCTAGGGCCAAGTGGCTCAGGTAAATCAACTTTCCTGCGATGCATGAACTTGTTAGAACGCCCCACCAGAGGACGAGTTTACTTTCAAGAATATGAAATTACTGCTCCCAAGGTAAACATTGCCAAAGTTCGGCAGCGCTTGGTTATGGTGTTTCAACACTTCAATTTGTTTCCCCACATGACGGTGTTGCAAAATGTCACCTACGCCCCGATTAAAGTTAGGGGAATAAATCAGAAACAGGCTTCGCAAAAGGGGTTAGAGTTACTTGGCCAGGTAGGATTGGTGGAGAAAGCGGATGTTTACCCCGCAAAACTATCCGGCGGACAAAAACAACGAGTTGCGATCGCCCGCGCCCTAGCAATGGAACCAGAGATGATATTGTTTGATGAACCAACCTCTGCCTTAGATCCAGAAATGGTTAAAGATGTGCTAGAAGTAATCAAAGCTTTGGCACAAACTGGGATAACAATGGCAATTGTGACTCATGAAATGGGATTTGCCAGAGTCGCCGCCAGCCGAATAATGTTCCTCGATCAAGGATGTTTGGCAGAAGACACCACACCAAGCGAATTTTTCCACAATCCTCAGTGCGATCGCGCCAAGCAGTTTCTAGAAAAAATGCTGTAACTCAGCACTCAGCACTCAACATTACGACTATTCAAGCTAAGAGACTGCGATCGCAGCCCATATTGTTAAAAATTATCAAAATAATGCCTCGCACTTACATCATTTAAGGAAGGCTGAGAAATGTGTCTGTAGAAAACAGCAGACACTCATCAAATTTTCGACAGCCTTACCTATGAATCGACCTCTAAAAGTTTGTACAAACAGTACAGTTCGCTTCTCTACAATTATTGCAACCCTGATATTTTTAATACTTGCTACTGTGTATGGACAGCCAAAAATTTACAGCGCTGTAGCACAAACACCAAATACAGATAAAGTCACCCCACCACAACAAAACCGTAAGGCAGAAGCAGATAGACTAGTAGAGACTGGGACTAAGCAGGTTGATGAGAATCAATATGAAGCAGCTTTGCTGTCTTTCCAACAAGCACTAACTATTTATAGAGAAATAAAAGACCGTCAAGGAGAAGGTAAGGCTTTACAAGGTTTAGGTAGTGGCTATGTTTTCTCAGATAAGAATGAGAAAGGGATAGAGTATTCTCAGCAAAGTTTAGCAGTTGCACGGGAAATCAAAGACCGTCTATTAGAGGGAAAATCTTTAAGTATTTTGGGTGTAGCGTACAAATCCTTAAAGGAGTACACCAAATCTCTAGATTACCAACAGCAAACACTGGTAATTGCAAGAGAAATTAAAAACGGTGAACTTGAATCAGATGCATTGCGGCGTTTTGGTCATATTTATTATGCTCAAGAGAATTACCAAAAGGCAACTGATTACTATCAACAAAGCTTGGCAGTTGCCCAGCAAATTAACAACCGTAAGTTAGCTATTAACGCAATAAAAAGTTTGGCGGATAGTTATAACTCGCTGAAAGATTACCAGAAAGCGATTAATTACTCTCAGCAAAGCTTGGCGATCGCGCGGCAGATTAATAACGGTTATTTAGTAGCTTCTGCTCTATTCAGATTGGCGGATTTTTATAATTCACTAAAAGATTATCAAAAAGCAATTAATTATTATCAGCAAACTATAGCGATTTCACGAGAAATAAAACGGCGCGATGGTGAGTTAGACAGCCTGTATCGCATAGGAAATATTTACTCCAATTCCTTAGATGATTCCCAAAAAGCGATTGATTACTATCAGCAAAGTCTGGCGATCGCAAGAGAAATAAAAAATATCGAATATCAATCTGTAACACTGCAAGCCTTGGGGCAGGTTTACAACTATAAACTTAAAGATTATCCACAAGCCATCAAGTTTTATCAGCAAGCATTATTACCAACACGCGAGAGCAAAAATAAAAACCGTGAATCTGACATTTTATATAACATTGGCAAAGCTTACCAATCTCTGCAAGATAAGCCAAAAGCTATAGATTACTTTCAGCAAAATATTAAGGTTAACTTAGAAATTAACAAACTCAATTGTGAATCACGCGATATTTATGCTCTTGGTGGAGCTTACCAAAACTTGGAAGAATATAGTAAAGCAATTGAGTATTATAATCAAGCACTAGCAATTGAGCGAAAAACTAACAAGCCTGATTGTGAATTAAATACTTTGACTACTATAGGTGACGCTTATAATTATCTTAAAGAATACCATAAGGCAGTCAATACTTCTCAACAAGCTTTAATAGTCGCAAGAAAAATTAAAGACCGTGAAAGTGAATTTAAAATCCTAGCTTACGGCTTCGGTAAGGCTTATAATTCATTGCAAGAATATGCAAAAGCTATTGATTATTATCAGCAAAGTGTCGCAGTTGTGCGGGATTTAAAGAAGCGCGATAAAGAATCTGATTTATTGAATGATATAGGTAGCATTTACCACGATTCACTTAAAGATTACCCCAAAGCAATTGAATATTTTCAGCAAGCATTAGTTATTGCTCAAGAAATCAAAAATAGACCATATCAACTCACCTCTATGAGAGGTCTTGGTCTGGCTAATTATAATTTACAGAAATACCAAAAAGCGATTGAATACTATCAGCAAGCACTAGCTATTGCTGAAGAAATTAAAGACTGGGAAAGACAAACAAAATTGCTAACAAATTTAGGTAATGCTTTTAGTGATATGAAAAACGAACCTCAAGCAATTACCTATTATCAACAAGCCCTAAAAGTGGCGAGGGAGAGCAAAGACCGAGATTTAGAACAAAATACACTAACGCAAGTCGGCGGGGCTTATTCATTCCAATTAGGAAACTTACCCCAAGGCATTAACTACTTTCAGCAAGCCCTAGTAATAGCAAGGGAAACGAAAAATCGTGCTGACGAGGGCAAGATTTTAATGCTTTTGGGAAGTGCTTATAACTACATGGGTAACTTGCCAAAAGGATTTGAGCTACTTCAACAAGCGTTATCCATTACTAAAGGAACTGAATTTGAAAGTGCTGTTTCGGTAAATATTGCTGCTATTTATTTAGCACAGGGAGATTATCTTAAAGCCATTGAATTGAGTCAACAATCCTTAGCAATTGCCAGAGGAGAAAATCCCTCAAAAAATGGACAGCAGATTAAAAACCGTGATTTGGAAGGACTAGCATTAGTTATTTTAGGCGCTGCTTACTCTGCTGGACAAAATGATGATCAAAAAGCCATCGAGTTACTACAACAAGGCTTGACTATTGCGCGGGAAAATAAAAACCGTTTTTTTGAATCGATGGCTTTGAGTTACTTAAGTCTTACTTATATGGGTCTCCAAGAGTACCCCAAAGCTATTGAGTTTGCCAAACAGAGTTTAGCTATTGCCCAAGAAATCAAAAATCCAATGGCAGAATTACTAGCCCTACCTTCATTAGGTGGTATTTACACTAATTTAGGAGACTATCAACAAGCAATTTCTTTTTATCAACAAACTCTGACAATTACTCGCAAAACGCAAAATCATTTAATGGAAGGTATTGCACTGCTATCCTTAGGCGGTATTTATTATCACCAAGGAAATGCCCAAAAAACAATAGAACTGGCACAACAAGCAACAGCCGCATTTGAGCAAAGTAAAAGTCCTGTAATGAAATCTTTTGCACTATTGAGTTTGAGCGGTGGTTATCAAGGGTTACAAGACTATCCAAAAGCTGTTGCTACAGCCCAAGAAGCATTGACTATTGTGAGGAAGCTAAAATTCCGATCGCTAGAGTCTAGTGCTTTAGGCCACTTAGGTTATGTTTACCGCAAATCGGGACAACTTCAAAAGGCGATATCTTTTTATGAAGAAGCATTAAAAACAAATCCCACTCCCAATATCCCAGGTAGTGGTGCTGGTGCTTTTACAGGTTTAGCACGCGCTTATCGCAGTTTGAATCAGCCACAGAAGGCTATTGAATACTATCAAAAAGCTGTTCGTGGGCTAGAGCAAGTGCGGCAAAAAATTCAAGGTTTACCTCCACAGTTGCAAACATCCTTTCTACAAGCTGGTCGCAAAGGCGAAACTAAGGCAGATACTTACCGAGAATTAGCAGATTTGTTACTTTCTCAAGGTCAGATAGCCCAAGCACGGCAGGTGTTGGATTTGCTCAAACTACAAGAGTTAAAAGATTATCTGAATATTAGCCAGAGAACTAGCTCGCCGCAACCATCAACTGACCCCAGTACCAACGCCATCCTTGATAAAGCAGTAGCATTGGGTAAGGAATTAGACACACTAGAAAAGATTCAACCCTCAAGTAAAAGAACGAGTACCCAACAACAGCGAATTATTGAATTGAGGAAATTTCAAACAGATATTCGTAAACAGTTTGGTGAATTTATCAAAAATCCAGAAGTGGAAAAACTAGTGGCAGAGTTACAACAAAGTACTGGTGGAGAAAATATCAACTTAGAAACTCAAGTAAAAACCATTCAGAACAATCTTCAGCGGCTCCAGCAAGATGCAGTAATTCTTTATCCGTTAGTTCTTAAAGACCGTCTGGAACTAGTGTTAGCAACTCCTTATGGGCCTCCAATTCATCGTACAGTTGCTGTTACTCAAGAACAACTGAACAGCGTTATTGAGAAATACCGTCGTGATTTGCAAAATCCCACTAGTAAGCCGAAAGTTTCTGCTGGTCAACTTTATGAATGGCTAATTAAACCTATCGAAAAAGACCTAGCTGAAGCGAAAACAAAAACCATCATTTACGCTCCCGATGGCAAACTGCGTTACATTCCTTTAGCTGCTTTATACGATGGTAAGCAATGGCTGGTGCAACGCTTCCGCGTCAATAATGTTACTGCTCTGAGCCTGACCAATTTCACCACTAAACCACAGCCACAATTGCAAGTTTTAGCTGCTGCATTTGCTAATTCTCAACGTAGCGTCAATATCAAAATTGGCAAACAAGATTTTACTTTTCAAGGGCTACAGTTCGCAGGTCAGGAAGTGGAAGGAATAGCAGCCACAATTCGTGATACCAAGAAATTAGTAGATGACCAATTCAACCCAGATATTGTTTATTCAATGAATGACTACAACATTGTGCATTTGGCAACTCACGCCGCTTTTGTAGTTGGTCAGCCAGAAGATTCTTTTATCGTGTTTGGTAATGGCAAGTATGTTACCCTGCGTGATGTGCAAAACTGGAACCTACCTCACGTAGATTTGGTAGTGCTAAGTGCTTGCGAAACCGGCTTGGGGGACAAATTAGGCGATGGTAAAGAAATTTTGGGCTTTGGCTACCAAATACAACGAACCGGAGCCAGAGCCGCGATCGCCAGCTTATGGTCTGTTGACGATGGGGGGACGCAAAATTTAATGGATGCTTTCTATACTGCGCTCCAAAAGCCTAACACCACCAAAGCCGAAGCTTTACAAGCAGCCCAAATAGCATTAATTACTGGAAATTACGAAGCTTTGAGCCAAAAGCGGGGCATAGTATTAGACCCAATCCCTGACAATAGTCAATTAAAACCAGCTAGCAATAACCTTAGCCACCCCTACTATTGGGCCCCTTTCATTCTCATCGGTAATGGGTTGTAACCCAGATTCCGCAGGTGCGATCGTAAATGCTGCATTTTAGAAGCATGACAGCATCGCCATTAGATATCAGGGTACAGGATATTGACCAAGTAAGGCATAGTTGCAGGCATCTGTGATGAGATGAATCTAGTATTGGACTTTCCAAACACTTATCCGTTCAAGTTAACCGCACAGCCACACTACCTGCATGAGCTGGTAAACCTTCTGCTTCTGCTAGGGTGATAGCTGCTTTGCCTATTGTTTCCAATGCCTGTTGATTACATTCCAAATAAGTAATCCGCTTGAGAAAATCGTAGACACTCAAGCCAGAGGCAAAGCGGGCAGAACGTGCTGTAGGCAACACATGGTTTGGCCCACCTAAATAATCGCCAATTGCTTCTGGTGTATAGCGTCCCAAAAACAGGCTACCAGCACACTTAATTTGGTTAGCAAGCAATTGTGGGTTATCTACGCACAATTCCACATGCTCTGGAGCTAGCTGATTTATTAGGGGAATACTTTCTATCAAATCACTTACAAGAATTATGGCTGCGTGTTGTTGCCAACTGGCAGTAGCCACCTCCCTGGTAGCTAAATTTGTCAAAATCTGCTCAACCGCCTTGATCACTTCCTGAGCAAATGTTTCAGAATCCGTAATCAAAATTGACTGCGCACTGGGATCATGTTCTGCTTGTGAGAGCAAATCCCAAGCAATCCAGTTTGGATCATTTTTGCTATCTGCGACAACTAAAATTTCTGATGGGCCTGCAATACTGTCAATTCCCACCCTGCCAAATACTTGTCGTTTTGCTTCAGCAACATAAGCATTACCAGGGCCGACAATTTTATCGACAGGAGCAATACTTTCTGTTCCATAAGCTAGTGCTGCTACTGCTTGTGCCCCACCAATACCGTAGATTTCTGTCACGCCAGCAATTTGCGCTGCTGCGAGTACTGCGGGATTGATTTCACCGCGAGGCATCGGTACTGTCATGACAATTCTATCCACCCCGGCAATTTTGGCAGGTAAGGCATTCATCAATACAGAACTAGGATAGCTGGCTCGCCCTCCGGGAACATAAATCCCCACGGTAGCCAGTGCTACCCAATTTAATCCGAGCTTGACCCCTACGGCATCGGTATAGCCAATATCTAGCGGCAATTGTTTGTGATGAAAAACCGCAATCCGTTCAGCAGCCACCTCTAATGCTGCTTTCACATCAGGGGAACATTGGGCTGCGTGTTCGGCAATAAAGCTATTACTCAGACGCAAAGACTGTAAGTTGAAGTGGTCAAAGCGGCTTGTATAATCCTTGACTGCGGCATCACCACGCACTTTGACATCAGATAGAATATCTCTTACTGTCCCGCTAACATCAACAGTTGCTTCCCGGCGATCGTTCACAAGGGCTTTGAATCTAGCAGAAAAATCTTTGTCGATTGTTTGAAGTAGCTGCATGGACAGTATTTTAGAAGCGCTAAGGTCAATAAGTATTTGAAATCGGGGTACAAACAATGACATTTTACCCCAAATTTATCCCTAAAAAAGCTTAATTTTTCAGCATAAATGATATACCATTCTTCAGTTGCTATAGATGTGAATTTTTCTTCGAGACCTTCTTCAGTAAATAGCTTTCCAAGCTTCTACAGTTTTTTTACCTATTTCGCTATCTACCGATTCTCCAGTTTCTGATAAAAGTCTAATACTCACATTTTGAGCAGGTGAATTTTTGAGAGCCGTTGCTAACTCGTTGCTGACTTTAAATCTACTGTTGTTTCCTTCTAAACGAAAGACGCGATCGCCTAGTTTAATATAGAGATTAGTAATCTTTAGTGTGTTATTAGATACTAAACACTCCGGTATTGCTCTAAAGGCGTGGTAGTATGAACCATACGAGCAATTGCGATCGCGGTAAGCTAACAAAAGGCGAACAGAATTCCGGCTCCAAAGGCTAATCACGTCAACCCTAGCATTATTATCAATAACGTTTCGCCAGAAATAATTTCGGTCAAAAATCCCCAGATAATTTCCTTCAAAAGGATCGTCAATCCTTACAGGCTTTGACCAAGGTACATTCATATCCGTACCCAAAGCCGCCGATTTTACTACTGGTAGTTCCGTAGATGCTGTGGCCATTCTTTGGTTTTCATTAGCTACCACTGGCTTGGAGGAAATTATGCTTGCTGTAGCCAAACTCAAAGATGCTAGACTCAATCCTACTCTTGCAAGTCTAGTCAAACTCCCAATTCTTTGATTTTTACCCTTAGACTGCATTAACATAACTGAATCAAAAATTTAGCTATTTAACTTATCCGAAAATTAATTATGAGTGCTTATCCTTTATGGGTATTACCTTAATTCGCAGATGAGCATACTACAAATATAGCTTCAATTTTGATCGTTGCTTATGCAATAAGCTACTCTAAACCAAACTTTACCGAGTGAAGAAATCAAACAGACGATTTCACTATTTTCTGACAAAAAGCAGGATAAATGATGAAAATATTATACTTCGTTTTCATGCAGGAAGGCATACAAACCTCCAGCTTTAACCGTAAGGGATACATCAACCTTGCAGATAATAATATTCACTTACGTAAGTATAAGTTTTAGTCTAACCGTTTAACTTCAAATCTCTGTAAACCTTCTGGTTGTTCGTATTCAACCTCAACATTTTTCACCACAGCAGCTGGAGGGCCAGCATGACACCAGCGAATCATCTCTTCCACAACTTCTCGTGACCCTTCAAAGACTGCTTCCACTCGACTATCAGGGAGATTTCGCACCCAACCTGTTAATCCCAACTGGCTAGCTGTATCTACTGTGGCGTAGCGATAGCCAACTCCTTGAACTCGGCCAGAAATGATTAAATGGGCACGGATAAGCTTTGGGTGTGGTGTGAAATTCTGCATTGATTGGTCTATTATTTACGATTTTTAGTCTACTTGGTTTGTCAATGCACAACTGAGTCTTGGCTGATGGTTCTTACCGCAGATGTGGCTAGGGATAAAATTATCCCTATATTTAGTAGTCTAGCTGGTTAATAGTGATAAATTGTTGTTCACTACCTGGATTGCGATCGCTATTAGGATGCATAGAGAACTGTTAACCATCAACTACATCCCCAATTCTCAATTTATTAATGCGTCAATTTGAAACTTCAACTTGCTTATGTCTAACTTGCCACCACTCAATACAGAAACTATTTGGGCAATTCTCAATGAGACAATTGATGATGCCACAGTCAACCATTTAGTATGGCACTATTTAGGTTATCGCTACAACAGTGCAAATGAACAATGGGACACTAGCGAAGTAGCGTCAGAATGGCGCGATGAGTACCCACAACCACCAGATTTTATTGATAGTCGTCCTGCAACAGTCAAATTGACTCGTTCTATCCCTCAACACAACAAACAAATACTCAAAGAAAAGTTGGGTTTTAAAGGTTACAAAATTGGCGAATTCGGCCCTCGGCAGACTCGCAGGGCAACAGCTGCGAATTGGTTGTTAAGTTATCTCCAACAAACTAGCGAAGACTTGGGCTAATTTTAAGTAGCAGATATTTAGGCATATCATGATAATTTTGCCTTCAAATATCTGCTAATTATTTGCTTTTTAAACTTTATTTATGAGTAAAAACCACTCGGCACTGATGCTCAAAAGTTTTTACTATAAAATATATTGGTATTCAAAATCAGCAAGTATTTAACTGATTAAATAATTTTCTTTTAGCAAAAATCACCAAATCAAAAAATTATTACTTTAGATAGACGTATTGCTTAATTAAATATTTCTAGGGAACGATTGGCTAATTTAATAGGAAATCAGAGAATACTTTTACCAAGTATTTCTACTTCCAAAAATCACATATATGGCAAAGCCAATTGAATTTAATTTATTTGCACCCTACAACAAAGGAGCAGTATTAATTGGTTCTTTTTCCGACTGGAAAGAAATTCCTATGGAAAAAGGTGATGATGGTTATTTTCGTACTTCTGTTGAATTAGAAGATGGGGAATATCAATATAAATTCCGTGTGCAATCAAACTCATGGTTTTTAGAACCAGAACAGTGGGTTGATGTCACAGATCCTTATGCAACTGATATTGACGAATTTGGCGGTAAAGATAATGGTATTGTTCGGATTAAAGATGGCGAAAGGATTATCGATACATACGTTTGGCAACATGATGATAAACCTCTACCTGCTGACCACGAGTTAATCATTTATGAATTGCATGTTGGAGACTTCTCTGGTGGCGAAGATGATCCTTATGCACGAGGCAAATATAAACACGTTATTGAAAAACTAGATTATTTATGTGAACTGGGAATCAACGCTATTGAGTTGATGCCAGTTAAAGAATATCCAGGTGATTATAGCTGGGGTTACAATCCCCGCCATTTTTTTGCACCTGAATCCAGTTATGGTTCGACAGCTGGGTTAAAAAACCTCATTGATGAGTGTCATGCTAGAGGCATTCGCGTCATTATGGACGGTATTTATAATCACTCAGAAGCTTCTAGCCCATTAACACAAATCGACCACGATTATTGGTATCATCACGAGCCTCGTGACCCTGATAATAGTTGGGGGCCTGAGTTCAATTATGAACACTATGACGAAAATTTAGACACATATCCGGCACGAAAATTTGTCGGTGATACCGTAAGATTTTGGGTTGAAGAATATCACTTAGATGGTATTCGCTATGATGCAGCACGGCAGATTGCCAATTACGATTTCATGCACTGGATTGTTCAAGAAGCGAAAAAAGCTGCTGGTTCTAAACCTTTTTACAATATTGCAGAACACATACCTGAAACTACCAGCATTACCAATATCGATGGCCCAATGGATGGTTGCTGGCATGACAGTTTCCGTTATATAATTACAGAACACATTTGTGGTGATACTTTTGATTTAGAAAACCTCAAAGATGTAATTGACTGTAAACGTCAAGGCTTCATGGGTGCAACCAACGTCGTAAATTACCTCACCAACCACGACCATGATCGTCTTATGGTGGAACTAGGTAATCGTAATATTTTTGATGAAGAAGCCTTTAAACGCGTTAAGTTAGGAACAGCGATTCTAGTAACATCTGTTGGCGTACCTTTGATTTGGATGGGTGAAGAATTTGGTGAATACAAACCCAAACAACCCGAATCAGCCAAAATTGATTGGACATTACTAGGTAATGGCTTAAATTCTAGTTTGTTTGAATACTATAAAGGCTTGGTTAATTTGCGTAAAACTAGTCATGCACTCTACACAGAGAATATCGATTTTATCCACGAAAATCCAGAAGCAAAAGTCCTAGCCTACAGCCGTTGGAATGATGGTGGTTCTCGTGTAGTTGTTGTAGCAAATTTCTCAGAAAACTTCTTAGCTGAGTATCATGTTCCTAATTTTCCCTGTAGTGGCACATGGCACGAGTGGACAGGTAATTATGATGTCGAAGCTGGTGATGATGGCATCATAACTGATATAGGGCCCTACGAAGCCAAAGTGTTTGTTTGGCAATAAATAGATACGCCTTTACAGGTTTATCTATTTAGTAACCAATAAAAGGGGGGAGTACTGCCCCCTTTTTATTTACAATATTAATATGGCTAACTGAATTATCCGCACTTGTTTGGTCTAATTAAACACGTTTAATTATTATTTTATATAGTAATACAGTAGCAATTTAGAAAAAGTCTTTAATTTTATAATACACTTTGTCTTTAAAATGTGTATATAATTTTTACGCTAGAACACAGCAGCGTAAATCACAAGTTCTGCTCCATGCACAACCAATTATTCGACGCCAACATTGAGAATTCTCACGTCTTATTAACTCCCAACGAAGTAAAAACAAAATTACCTTTAACTCCACTAGCTGAACACACAGTTTTGAAATCTAGACAAGAATTAGAGCAAATTCTAGATTTCCAGGATAGAAGAAAATTTATAGTAGTTGGGCCCTGTTCAATCCACGATCCAAAAGCAGCACTAGAATATTCAGAAAAACTAAATATTCTGGCTGAGAAAGTCCAAGACAAACTACTGTTGATTATGCGGGTTTACTTTGAAAAACCCAGAACAACAGTAGGATGGAAAGGTTTAATTAACGATCCTGAGATGGATGATTCTTTCCATGTAGAAAACGGTTTATTAATTGCCCGTAGCTTGCTTTTACAAATTGCTGAATTAGGATTACCTGCTGCTACAGAAGCTCTAGACCCGATTATACCTCAGTACATTAGTGAACTAATTGCCTGGTCTGCAATTGGAGCGCGCACAACCGAATCACAAACTCACCGTGAAATGGCAAGTGGACTTTCGATGCCTGTGGGTTTTAAAAACGGGACTGATGGTAACATTCAAGTGGCTTTAAATGCCCTGCACTCAGCTAGAAACCCCCACAATTTTCTAGGAATTAATCAAGACGGACAAGTCAGCGTATTTCAAACTAGAGGCAATCCTTACGGTCACGTTATTTTAAGGGGTGGTAATCAGCCAAATTTCGATGCAGAAAATGTGAAACTAGTGGAACAAAAGTTAAAAGAGGCAAGTTTACCACCGCGAATCGTGATTGACTGTAGTCATGGTAATACAAATAAAGACTACAGACGGCAAGCTTCTGTATTTGAAGACGTTACTCAACAAATTGTTGATGGCAATACCTCAATAGTTGGCATGATGCTGGAATCGAATTTGTATGAAGGTAGCCAACCGCTTACTTGTAAAAAAGAGGAATTACAATACGGTGTTTCAGTCACTGATAAATGTATTGGCTGGGAGGAAACAGAAAAAATTATTTTAGCAGCCTACGAAAAACTTAAGTAGTTTTAGTGATACGCAGATTACAGCCGCTAGTAAGCATCTAGCGGCTTTTTAAGATTGTTTTGAGGTAGGGTATCGTATTACAAATAAAGATAAAAATCGATATGGTATAACAAAAAATTTCTGCCATTTAAATTTAAAAAGCTTTTCTTAGATACTGAAAGCATTGCAAAGCACAAAATCAAATTGGTGTACGCAAAACCAATACAAACTAATAATTTACCTCCTCAATTAAATTTGAGGAGGTAATGTATTGCTATGTAATAATGACATTCACCTCCTTATGCAGATATCTAGAACGCCTAATTTTCTACTTACAAAACCGTGCCAACTTCTTTCAAATAAACTCGTGTAAATGGTTCCTCTTCTCCCAAGGTGTAATCTTCAATTAAACCCTTGCGGCTAATAGAAATATCGTTTCCTTTTCTAATCACCACAGTAGAACCATCAAAAACATCCCGCACTAACATCATTTCAGGCTCAGTGGGATTATCTAGAACGACCATGTTACTACCCTGGTAAAACATACCATCCTTTTCCAGGATATCTCCCCCATACTCGGCAATCAGTAAATCCAGTTTTGGATTACGTAACAAACTTTGGATGTTGCTGTTGTAATCTTTACTGATTACTTTTTTCGAGCGATTTACGAAAACTGCATCACGGCAAACAGCACCAATTATCCAGTCAGGATGTTGCAAAAGAATATGGTCAATCGTTTCTTGCAGTTCCTGAACTGCAATTTTATTAAAGGTGATAATTGGTATTCTGGCATCTGTACCTGACTCAAAGAAAGTTCCCAGAATATGGGAAGGTACATCAACGCTTTCTCCAATAGCAGGGTTAAGATGCATCAAAATGCCAGGTGCGGCGTTGATTTCTAAGATGGCAAAGTTGCCAGATTTCCACGATTCTGAAAGACTTGGAGCAATGACATCAATACCAAGGCAAGTCAGGCGGAAGTGTTGGGCAATGTCTTGCGCCAAAATAATATTGTCATGGTGAACTGTATGCGTTGCATTAATACTCATACCGCCAGCTGAGAGATTAGCTACTTTACGCAGATACACAGTGCGGTCTTTCTCAACGACGCTATCCAACGACAAGCCTTGTTCTTCTAGGTACAATTCCATCGCGTCATCACGCTGGATTTTGCTCATTGGCGAAGTGGGTGTATCCAAACGAGCAGGTTTGCGATTTTCTTGTCTAATTAACTCATCAATCGTTGAATATCCATTGCCTACAATCGATGCTGGGCGGCGTTCGGTTGCGGCGATGAATTTACCATCAACACATAGCAAGCGAAAATCTGATCCAGATATGCTTTTCTCCACAATTATTCGTGTGGGTTGTTCTTCTGGAATCGCAGCAAGTGCCCGATCATAAGCAGATTGTAATTCTAGGGAGTCCTGCACATCAGCCGTCACACCAATTCCTTTGTGACCGACTACAGGTTTGACTGCAACGGGATAGCCAATTTCTCTTGCTACTGCTAGGGCTTCCTTTTCGGATACAACAATATCGCCCTTTGGTACTGGGAAACCTAACGTGTGTAGAAAAGCTTTGCAGTCATCTTTACGAGTTGTAAAGTCAGAATCAATGTGACTATCACAGTCAAAAGTTGTTGCTACACCACGAATATGGTTTTTTCCATAACCATATTGCATTAGTCCTTCTTCCCACAGGTAAAAAACTGGAATACCTTTAGCGTGGGCTGTCCGCAATAAGGCGTATACTGTAGGGCCACCGTAGACAGATTGTCGAAATCTATTTTGTAGCCGCACTAACTCCTCATCAAATAGAAAGTCTGCATCTCGGTCTATGGCTTCAAACCAGTCCCATACAAAGTAGACTACTCCTTTAGTAGTGCGTTCATGAAGCGACTCTAGAGCAATACGCACATCATTTGAAGATGATTTTACACTCCAGCGGCTTAAGTGTAAACCCATGTCCAGCTTACCTACTTCTGATGCAGTTTGGGCAAACAAATGGGCATAGGATTCGTATTCTTGATTGCCTAAATGTGGGTAGCGATCGCTAATAATTGAAACATACTCCTCAATAGGCAGAGGTTTTCTATACTCACTCACAACAAAATCGAATACTAAAGCCCCTACATTCAAATAAGGGTTTGCGCCAATGTAATGGTTGAAGTGGAAAATATCGAATACATCAGTTTTTCTGGCATTGATGCGGACTGCATCGGTGCTTTTTTCTTGCAGCATTGATAATAAACCTTTAGCTAAACACCCTGAAGTCCGGACGCTGATTGCGTTTATCCAGACTCATCGATTGTCAATTAATTCTCCTTAGTTTTTGGGGAGCGATCGCTTTGCTGCTGATCCGAGTATAAAACTCAACCTTTCTTGGCACAGCCTAACCCTACTGCCAGACTTTTTCAGCTATCTAAGGGTATAATCAAGCCCTATAAGTTTTCATTACTCAGTCAGAACTAGGCAAAGAATAGTTTTCATAGCAATATCACCCATAAAAAATATAACCTTTGAAAGGTGCGAGCTACTCTAAAATTTTATATACGTATAATAAGGATCTTAGGAGACAGCAAAGAAAGTATGAACAGCACACAAGTTGCTCTGAGAAATGAAGTTCGGCAACTTGCTGATGAAGCTTTTCACAACAAGCTTATTTCTGGTCATGGAGATGGCCCAGACAGCAACGAGTACCAAATAGTATATCAGGGCAAACCCAGGCATCTTCCATTAGAGCAAGCACGTTTTTTCTTAATTAACTTGCTTTATAGAAGTCGGCTTCATTAAATAATAACCATCTGGCTGTAGATGTTTAAATCATGGCAATAAAGCCAAAATTTTAAAAGAAGATGTTTTGCTGCTGATGGCTGGAGTAAAGAGCAAAAATAATTAAACAAGCCTCTAGAGTAATTTTCTAGAGGCTTATTAAACTGATTTTTTAATATTATTTATAAAAATTAATGTTTTACTGAAAAATAATATTTATTATTTTAAATTTGAAGATTGGAAATATCTACATAACCAACAATTTTAAAGTTAATTTTTGAATCTACCAAATGGACGATTTTATAGTTCTAATTGTCATGTTTTATTGAAATGGATTAACTAATCTCAGGTGACATCATGGTGGCGAGCGAAATGAAACGGCAACTAGTGATTATTGGTGGTGCTGAAGATAAAGAGGGAGATTGCCAAATTCTACGGGAGTTTCTGCGACGGGCAGGGGGAACGAAGGCTAGTATCGTCATTATGACAGCGGCAACAGAACTCCCAAGAGAAGTTGGAGAAAATTATATTAGAGTGTTTGAGCGCTTGGGAGCGGAAAGTGTTCGTATAGTTGATACAGAAAGCCGTGAAGATGCATCTTCATCTACTGCTTTAGAAGCGATTGAGAAAGCAACTGGAGTCTTTTTTACCGGGGGAGATCAAGCTCGTATTACCAGCATTCTCAAGGGTACTGTACTCGATGAAGCTATTCACCGACGGTTTGCTGAAGGCATAGTTGTGGCTGGTACAAGTGCGGGTGCTGCCGTAATGCCTGACAAAATGATTGTAGAAGGCGATTCGGAGACAAATCCGCGGATTGAAATTGTTGACATGGGCCCTGGTATGGGCTTTTTGCCAGGAGTGGTAATTGATCAGCATTTTTCACAGCGTGGTCGCCTGGGACGCTTAATTTCGGCTTTGTTACAAGAACCTGCTGACTTAGGATTTGGCATTGACGAAAATACCGCTATGGTAGTGACCGATAACCAAATTGAAGTGATTGGTGAAGGTGCAGTCACAATTGTTGATGAGTCAGAAGCTACACATAACAATATTGACGAAATCTTGAAAGATGAGCCTTTAGCTATTTTCGGCGCTAAACTTCATATCTTGCCACATGGCTACAAGTTTGATCTAAAAAGTCGCAGGCCTATCCTACAGAACGCTTCTATAGCTGATGCTTCTATACCTGTTGGTTCAGCAAATAGCTAACTTTAATTAGATGCATTTGAATTAAGTGGGGAGTCAATATTTATCGATTAGTAATGTCTATTTTTATCAGAATCCCCCAACTAACGCCCGGAAAATAGGGTTGAAATAGTCCCATTTTTCAGGAAATGGGGGGGATTCATGATTTTATTCTTAATCAAAAACAGTCGTTTCCTACAAGCAAATTTTCTTCAATGGAACTCTAGACATTTTCTAACAGGTTGAGATGGCAAAGTTAATTGAATTTAAATTGTTTGCTCCTCGTAACAAAGGAGCTGCCTTAATCGGGTCATTTTCCGAATGGCAAGAAATCCCAATGGAAAAAGGAGAAGACGGTTATTTTCGCACCCAAACAGAACTAGAGGACGGTATTTATCAATATAAATTTCGTGTTCAGAGTAAAAGTCCTAATTTTGCACCTGATGAATGGGTAGAAGTCATCGACCCTTATGCAACAGACGTTGATGAACAAAAAAAAGTCGGTGTATTGCAGATTAAAAATGGTAAGCGAATCGTTGATAGTTATATTTGGCAGCATGACGATACGCCATTACCAGAAAATAAAGAATTAATAATATATGAAATGCACGTTGCTGATTTTACTGGCGGCGAGGTTGATAGTGAGAAACGAGGAAAATATTTAGATGCTATTGAAAAGTTAGATTACCTACGAGAATTAGGCATTAATGCAATTGAATTAATGCCAGTGAATGAGTATCCTGGAGATTATAGCTGGGGCTACAAAATACGTCACTTCTTCGCTACAGAATCTAGCTATGGTTCAACAGCAGATTTAAAGCGATTTATTGATGAGTGCCATAGTAGAGGCATTCGGGTTTTCATTGATGGAATTTATAACCATACTGATGAAGAGTGCCCGTTAATGCTAATTGATAGAAATTACTGGTACTACGAACACATGCATTATCCCGAAGACCCAGAAAATTACTGGGGGCCAGAGTTGAACTACGATAACTATGACGAAGAATTAGACGTTAAACCTGCTTGGAAATATATCGGGGATGTAGTGCGCTTTTGGGTGCAAGAGTATCACATTGACGGAATCCGCTATGATGCAGTGCGCCAATTAGCTAACTTTGAATTTATGGACTGGCTTGCCCAACAAGCAAAAAACAATAGTGTCCGCAAGCCGTTTTACAATATTGCCGAACACATTCCTGACACCAGCAAAGTCACAGCACCAGAAGGGCCAATGGATGCTTGCTGGCATGAAAGTTTTCACTACTTTATAGTTCCACATATTTGCGGTGAAAAATTTGACTTAGAAAATCTCAAGCAGGTCTTAGAACCCAGACGGCAGGGTTATAAAACTGCTACAAATGCGATAAATTATTTGGCAACACACGATCGCGAACGTTTATTTAGAGAATTAGGCGAATCGGGTATCTTTGATGAAGCAGCATTTACACGAGCCAAATTAGCCGCTGTGCTATTGATGACAGCGATGGGTGTACCAATGCTGTGGATGGGAGAAGAATTTGGTGAACATAAGCGCAAAAGCCAAAGCGTTACTCAACCAAAGAAAATTGCTTGGCCGTTGTTAGAAAAAACCGAAAACCACGATTTATTTGAGTATTACAAAAAACTCATTGCCCTCCGTACAAAGAACCTAGCTTTGCAAAGTGATTATATAGACTTTTTCCACGAAGATGTAGAGGCAAGAATTTTAGCATATGCCCGTTGGGATGGGCAAGATTCTCAAGTCGTAGTTGTAGTAAATTTTTCTGATGAAAATTTAACTCAATATCATCTTCCCAACTTCCCCATTGCTGAACATTGGCAAGATTGGTTCGCCAACTATCAAGTAGAAACTGGGGATGATGGTATGGTTACTGACCTACAACCCTACACAGCCAAAATATTTGTTTCCCAATAGTAGCAGTCAAGTGGATTCACCCTACAGCTTGAGGGCTGTGATATTATGAGAGACTGCTGCATAAATTTAGAAAAATCGGAAATTGAATCGATCATGGCCCTGACGCAACAGCACAAACAAGAAATCATTTCTAACTACCAAGTTCACGAAACTGATACCGGCTCTGCCGATGTTCAAATCGCCATGTTAACTGAGCGCATCAACCGCCTCAGCCAACATCTCCAAGCGAATAAAAAAGACCATTCTTCTCGCAGAGGGTTGTTAAAGCTGATTGGTCAGCGCAAACGCCTTCTATCTTATGTTCAACAAGAAAGCCGGGAAAAATATCAAGCTTTGATTGGCCGCTTGGGAATTCGTGGTTAAGGACATCGCTTATGTCTGCTGAAGAATCTGAACGCAGTCGCTTGCCTTTTGAACCAAACAAAAAGCGCCAAAAACCAGCAAAAGCTAAGAATCAGCCACCAGCACAGCCAAAGGAATCTGGTAAACAGGTTGGCAAGCAGCCACCTTTCACCAAAGAAGAGATGGCAATTCCGCAAGTTGTTAGCCAGCGGATGATTCGGCGAGTAGCTGGATTTTGTGGTATACCGACAGCTTTGGGCATTACCACCCTGGTTGTTAGCTATCTGCTGCCCACCTATACCGGCATCAAACTAGCTCCTATTGCCGTGTTATTGGTAAACATGGGTTTTTTCGGTTTGGGAGTGTTGGGGATCACTTATGGTGTTCTCTCTGCCTCTTGGGATGAAGAAAGAATCGGTAGTTGGCACGGTTTGGGTGAGTTCGGCACAAACTGGGGAAGAATGGTCGCTGTTTGGCGCGAAACTCGGCAAAAGAACGTATGATACTCAGCGCTCAGGTAATAGAAGACTGCAATGTTGGGTAAATTTTAGCCTGAATGTTGAAGTGTTTTGATAACTTCAACATTGCTAATTTAAAATTTATGATTTTCTTTTACACCCAACATTCAGCAATAAATCCACTGAGCGCTATAGTTACAAAATCAGAAGGTTAAGCCCCTTAGAAAGCAACTCAACTAAAAAGGGAATTTCACATGATTGTCGTAATGAAAATCGGTTCCCCAGAGGCGGAAATAAATCGCGTCAGCGAAGAATTAACTAGCTGGGGGCTGACACCAGAAAAAATTGTGGGTAAGCATAAAGTGGTTATTGGCTTAGTAGGTGAGACCGCCGACTTAGACCCGCTACAAATTCAGGAAGTTAGCCCTTGGATTGAGCAAGTGTTGCGAGTAGAGCTACCTTACAAACGTGCTAGTCGTCAATTCCGTCATGGGGAAGCGTCTGAGGTGGTGGTTGACACTCCCGATGGGCCAGTTGTATTTGGTGAACACCATCCCTTGGTAGTGGTTGCGGGCCCTTGCTCTGTAGAAAACGAAGAAATGATTGTAGAAACGGCCCAGCGCGTTAAGGCATCGGGAGCAAAGTTTTTGCGCGGTGGTGCATACAAACCCCGAACTTCACCCTACGCCTTCCAAGGACACGGCGAGAGTGCTTTGGAATTGTTAGCCAAGGCTAGGGAAGTAAGCGGAATGGGGATCATTACAGAAGTCATGGACGCAGCTGATCTGGATAAAATCGTGGAAGTTGCCGATATGATCCAAGTAGGGGCAAGGAATATGCAGAATTTCTCCTTGCTCAAAAAAGTAGGCGCACAACCGAAGCCAGTTCTCTTAAAGCGGGGAATGGCGGCTACTATTGAAGACTGGTTGATGGCTGCCGAGTATGTTTTAGCGGCGGGAAATCCGAATGTAATTTTATGTGAGCGAGGAATTCGCACCTTTGACCGCCAGTTCACTCGCAATACCCTGGATTTATCGGTAGTGCCAGTTTTGCGAAAGCTGACTCACCTACCAATTATGATTGATCCCAGTCACGGTACAGGTTGGTCTGAGTTTGTACCTTCAATGGCAATGGCTGCGATCGCAGCTGGATCTGATTCTCTCATGATTGAGGTTCACCCCAACCCGAAGAAAGCTTTGTCAGATGGCCCTCAATCTCTGACACCAGAAGCTTTTGACCACTTAATGCAAGAATTATCAGTGATTGGTAAGGCTGTAGGACGCTGGCAACCAGCAGTTGCCCTAGCTTGAAAATTAACAATGTCCTCACTCTAGAAGACTTGTCGTTACCTACTGGTCTGTTTCATCAATTTTGATAGATTGTAGAGAAGTTGTATGCAACTTCTCTACAGGGTTGCGATGGTAGATTAATCGGCGTTGCATAAATGCAAAGACCAAGGCTAAAGATTTCTTCTTTGCGCCTACCCTTCGGGTGAATCCTACGGATACGCTACGCGAGCGGCAGTTGCTTCAAGTCGCTTAACCCTTTCGGCAGTCGCTCATGGGGAGCCACTGCGTTGCGCGGGTTTCCCGCGTTGTAGCAAGTGGCGTGGAAACCCCCTGCGTACCCGTCGCTGTCTCACCAACGCACTGCCTCACCACTCCGTGTCTATGCGCGAAACAAAATTCATCCCATAAATCAGCAACGCCGATTAATCCATCAGAACTAATGAGATGAACCGCTACATTGTTTAAATTTCTCGCTTCGTTGCTAACCCGCCTGGGAATGAATTCCCAGGCTAATAGCTAAAGTTCTCTCAAGAGGACTAAGCAGAGATTTCAGTCCACTTGAGTGGACTTAAGTTATTAGCCCGAACTTTAGTTCAGGGCGGGATATCGGTCAGTGCAATACTTTAACTGTTACAAAAATCTGGGTAATGACAAATTAATATTGCCGCCTCAGTAAAAATTATGTAGTGTTACCGTAAATGCCTGAATTTATAATTTATAGTGCTGTGATTCGTTTAATTTATGCCGAAGCGACTCACCCGAATCTGCTTCATAAGAATTTACAAATAGCGTTTTCGGGTTGGTTTTTATCAAACTTTTTCCAACCTTACTCTCAATGATTTGGAGCTTTCATTAGGCAGTTAAAGTATACACCATTCGTTGTATTTTTGGAAGTTTATACGAATGAGTAGCCATAACTATAGATAAAATAAAACTTTTGGTATATGCAAATATAGCCCTCATTCCTTTAGGCATTGCGTGTTTACGCGCATAAAAAGCTATAACTGTACACAAAATTAAAACTTTTGATATATACAAATATATCTTCAAGTAGAAGTGGACATAATAATAAGCATATATTCTTAACTTAATGATTGAAGTGATTGGTAATTGCTTTATAGGTTTGTTATTCCTGGGATTTGGTAATTAGATATAACAATTTTCTCCGGAATAATTACAAGTTCATAGCAAGCATCCCAGAAATAAATATTCTGGATAGATTGTGCTAAATGGCAAATCGCTAAACGCAATCAAAAGAGTAGCTATAGCCTTATTTTGGAAATTTTGGTTCTGTAACTGGCTAGTTGATAACGCAAAACTTTTCGTGAAAAGAAAATATGTCAAGCAAAAAAGTTCACGTAGAAAATAATACTAACGGTCATGTTGTGTCGCCGAAGCCAAGTGAAGCCAAGCTATCGGATATGGCTAAATCACAGCCTTCAGGCACATCACCGCTGAATTTATCACCTTTCAAGAAAAATGTACAAACGACAGAAGTTTTTAAAGATGCGCCTGATATAGTTTGCCTATCTCATTTGCGTTGGAATTTTGTCTATCAAAGACCGCAACATATTCTCAGCCGTTGTGCCCAAGGAAGACGGGTTTTCTTTATCGAAGAGCCAATTTTTAGCCAAGAACCGTTGGGGCGGTTGGATGTTAGCGAAGATAACAGTGGGGTTGTGGTTGTTGTGCCACACCTACCCCAAGGTCTGAGTGAGGAAGCCGTAAACGCCGATTTACAAGTACTGATTGATGGTTTGTTTGCAGAGTATAACCTCCGCAACTACATTTTTTGGTACTACACACCAATGGCGATCGCCTTTACACGCCACTTGCAACCCCAAGCGGTAATATACGATTGCATGGATGAGTTGTCTGCATTCAAAGGAGCTTCACCGACTTTAAAAAACTACGAAGCTGAACTATTCCGCCGTGCAGACTTAGTATTTACTGGGGGACAAAGCCTTTACGAAAGTAAAGTCAATCAACATCCTAATGTCTATGCTTTTCCTAGCAGTGTAGATGTACCTCATTTTGCACAGGCAAGAACTACTACAGAAGAACCAGCAGATCAGGCAAATATTCCCCATCCGCGCCTTGGCTTCTTTGGCGTGATTGATGAGCGGATGGATATCGAACTGCTACGCGGTATCGCCGATGCGCGTCCCGATTGGCATCTGGTAATCATTGGGCCAGTTGTGAAAATTGATCCCGCAACACTGCCACAGCGTGAGAATATTCATTATCTCGGTAGTAAAGATTATAAAGAGTTACCTACATACTTGGCTGGCTGGGACTTAGCAATGCTGCCGTTTGCGCGCAATGAGTCAACCCGCTTTATTAGCCCAACAAAGACTCCAGAGTATCTGGCCGCAGGTAAGCCTGTGGTGTCTACCACAATTCGGGATGTAGTACGTCCCTACGGAGACTCGAAGCTGGTACGAATTGCAGACACAGTCTCTGATTTCGTTACCGCTATAGAACAGGCAATGCAAGAAGATACTCCTGCATCGGGATGGTTAAGCCGAGTAGATAGCTTTTTAGAGCAGATATCTTGGGATCGTACCTGGGCATCAATGATGAAGCTCATCGACTCTGCTATTGCTGCCCGCGACAATGAAGAAAAAAATAACTCTAAGGGCGTAGTCTCTGGAAAACAAGCTCCAAACGTTATTACCAGAGACTTTGTTTTTGATTACTTAATTGTAGGTGCGGGATTCTCTGGCAGCGTCATCGCTGAACGCTTGGCCAGCCAGTCAGGGAAGAAAGTGCTGGTAGTAGACAAGCGCAATCACATCGGCGGCAACGCTTACGATCATTATGACGATCATGGCGTCTTGGTACACAAGTACGGCCCTCACATCTTTCACACCAACTCCCGCGAAGTCTTTGAATACCTCTCGCGCTTTACGCAATGGCGGTCTTACGAGCATCGCGTCCTTGCTAGCGTAGATGGACAGCTTGTGCCTATTCCAATCAACCTCGATACGATCAACAAGCTGTATGGGATGAATCTCAATTCATTTGAGGTAGAGGAATTTTACAAGTCACTTGCTGAACCAGTAGAAAACATCCGCACCTCAGAAGATGTGGTAGTCAGCAAAGTCGGTCGAGTATTGTACGAAAAGTTTTTCCGAAATTATACCCGCAAGCAATGGGGACTCGACCCATCAGAACTTGATAAATCAGTGATTGCCCGGATTCCTACCCGTACCAACCGCGACGATCGCTATTTCACAGACACATACCAAGCAATGCCACTGCATGGTTTTACCAGGATGTTCGAGAATATGTTAAATCATCCGAATATCAAGGTAATGCTCAACACTGATTACCGGGAAATTCAAAAAGCGATACCTTGCCGCGAGATGGTTTACAGCGGGCCCGTTGATGAGTACTTTGATTATCGTTATGGCAAACTGCCGTATCGCTCGCTTGATTTCAAACATGAAACACACAACACCCAAGTATTTCAATCTGCACCAGTAATCAACTATCCCAACGAGCAATTGTATACTCGTGTGACAGAGTTTAAATACCTGACTGGTCAGGAACACGCCAAAACTAGCATCGTATACGAGTTTCCCAAGGGAGAGGGAGACCCCTATTATCCTGTACCACGCCCTGAGAATAACGAAATGTACAAGAAATACAAGGCGTTGGCTGATACCGCAACAGGAATATACTTTGTTGGGCGACTGGCAACCTACAAGTATTACAACATGGATCAATGTGTCGCTCAGGCTCTTTCTGTGTATAAACAAATCGGAGTTAAGGCTTGAGGATACTTGGTGTCTTACCTTGAAACAATCAAGTGGGGTAAGGGCACAACATTGTTGTGCCCCTACGAAAGACCTATATTCTCAACAATTGCAAACGGCTATAAGTGCCTTTGTGGTTAAGAAAACGAACCGCAAAGAACGCAAAGAGCGCGAAGGAAGAATAACAGAATATAAGCTTGAGCTATAACGTTATGACTGTTGATTTCAACTCAACGCTTGACACTCAGCAATCACAGCTTCCCCTGGAAGTGTGGGCTGGTCTGGAGTGTACGGTTAATCGTGTGGGTGACAAGTATTTTGACCAGTTGGAACGTAACGGTCATGCAACGCGCTTGGATGACCTGGAATTATTCGCACAACTGGGGATACAGGCAATTCGCTACCCTGTGCTTTGGGAGAGAATTGCACCCAATGGGTTGGAGAATGCTGACTGGTCGTGGCCGGATGAGCGGCTAGGACGATTACGCGAACTTGGTATCCGTCCAATTCTGGGATTAGTGCATCATGGTAGCGGCCCAGATCACACCAGTTTGGTAGATCCGGATTTTCCAGAGAAACTAGCTGAGTTTGCCCGCGCAGTGGCAGAACGCTATCCTTGGGTAACATATTACACACCTGTAAACGAACCACTAACAACGGCCCGATTCAGCGGGTTGTACGGTCACTGGTATCCTCACGGTCGGGATGATTTAACTTTTGGCCGTGCTTTGTTAGGGGAGTGTCGCGCGATCGCCCTTTCGATGAAGGCAATTAGGCAGGTTAATCCCAATGCCCAACTTGTGCAAACTGATGATTTGGGTAAGGTTTACAGTACACCCAAGCTGGCTTATCAAGCAGAGTTGGAAAATGAGCGTCGCTGGTTGACCTTTGATTTGCTCTGCGGTCGCATAGATTCAAATCATCCCATGTGGGAGTACCTGCAAATATGCGGGTTTAGCGAGGCAGAACTTGGCTGGTTTAGGGAAAATCCCTGCCCCCCAAACATTATGGGTATTAACCACTACATCACAAGCGATCGCTTTTTAGATGAGAATCTAGAAAATTACCCAGCTTGGACGCATGGTGGCAACGGCAAGGATAAATATGCAGATGTAGAGGCGGTGCGAGTTTGTCTTGAGGGTGCAGCAGGGCCACGCACATTACTTAAAGAAGCATGGGAACGTTACAAACTGCCACTAGCGATCACCGAAGTTCACCTCCACTGCACCCGTGAGGAGCAGTTACGCTGGCTTTATGAGGTGTGGAATGCAGCACAGTCAGTGCGATCGCAGGGTGTAGATGTTCGTGCTGTGACCGTTTGGGCGCTTCTAGGTACTTATGATTGGAATAGCTTAGTAACTCGCTGGGTTGGCAACTACGAATCAGGCGTGTTTGATTTGCGATCGCCAACTCCACGACCAACAGCAATTGCCAAAATGGTGCGCGACTTAGCAACTGGGAACCAACCAGACCATCCTTTACTGGAAATACCAGGGTGGTGGCATCGGCAAGAGCGTCTATTGTACCCAGCTGTGAGTTGTGGTGAGATAGTCAGTGGTGGAAACGCTAAAATTTCCAATATTTCTGTATCCTCCGCGCCTTTAGCGATCGTTGGAGCCAGAGGAACTCTAGGCAGAGCTTTTGCGCGTTTGTGCGAGGTGCGTGGTATTAAATACCGCTTATTGTCTCGTCAGGAAATGGACATTACCAATCAGGACTCGGTGGATGCGGTTCTGGCTGAGTTGAAGCCCTGGGCAGTTGTAAATGCTGCTGGCTACGTGCGAGTAGATGATGCAGAGCATGAACCTGATGTTTGCCTGCTTAATAATACAGAGGGAGCAGCAAATTTAGCAACTGCTTGTGCGCGGTATAACGTGCCACTGCTGACTTTTTCATCAGACTTGGTATTTGATGGTACTGTAACTAACCCCTATAGAGAAACTGATACTGTTGCCCCCCTGAATGTGTATGGATGCAGCAAAGCTTTAGCAGAAAAGCTGGTATTGAAGGTTAATCCGGCATCGCTAGTGATTCGCACTAGTGCATTTTTCGGCCCGTGGGATGATTACAACTTCGTAACTATAGCTCTACGTCAGCTAAGTGCTGGAAATACCTTTACCGCTGCTGATGATTCTATTGTTTCACCTACCTATGTACCCGATCTTGTCCATGCCAGCCTTGATTTGTTAATTGACGGCGAGTCTGGGTTATGGCATTTGGCAAATCAAGGTGCGATCGCCTGGGCTGATTTAGCACGGTTAGCAGCGAAAACCGCAGGCGTGAGCGTTAGCAATTTAATTGCCCGCCCCACACGAGAACTTGGTTTTATTGCCCCCCGCCCAGCTTATAGCGTTTTGGGTAGCGATCGCGGTGAATTGATGCCGTCCCTTGACAATGCAATGTCCCGCTATTTCGATGAGCTAGAAAAATTGTAAGTTGGGAGTTTTCGCAAATTATGACGACTATTTTAGTCACAGGTGGAGCCGGATATATTGGCTCTCATGCAGTATTAGCCCTGAAGCAAGCAGGTTATGAGGTCGTTGTTCTCGATAATCTTTCAAATGGGCATCGAGAAATTGTAGAAGAAGTTTTGCAGGTGAAATTGATTGTTGGTGATACGAGCGATCGCCAACTTCTCGATCAAATATTTACAACCCATGATATAGCGGCAGTGATGCATTTTGCTGCCTACATTGCCGTGGGTGAATCTGTTACTGACCCAGGCAAATATTATCGTAATAACGTCATTGGCACGCTGACATTGTTAGAAGCAATGCTGGCTGCATCTATTAACAAGTTCATTTTTTCTTCTACTTGCGCTCTTTATGGCGTACCTAAATTTGTGCCACTGACTGAAGGACATCCGCAAGATCCCATCAGCCCTTACGCAACTAGCAAATGGATGGTAGAGCGAATATTAGCGGATTTTGATCCAGCCTACAATCTCAAATCTGTGAGATTTCGCTATTTTAACGCCGCAGGTGCTGATCCCAATGGGTTATTAGGTGAAGACCACGAACCTGAAACTCATATCATCCCACTGGTGCTATTTGCAGCCTTAGGTAAGCGAGAAACTATTGCTATTTTTGGCACTGATTACCCTACCAGAGATGGTACTTGCATTCGGGATTATATTCACGTTGCTGATTTAGCACAAGCTCATATTTTGGGTTTGGAATATTTATTAAAAGGGGGAGAAAGCGAAGTATTTAATTTAGGCAATGGTAGCGGTTTTTCAGTCAGAGAAGTCATAGAAACAGCCCAAAAAGTAACAGGAAAAGAACTCAAAATTGTAGAGCGCGATCGCCGTCCTGGTGACCCCCCAATCTTAGTTGGTAGCAGCGACAAAGCACAGCAAATTTTGGGATGGAATCCACAGTATCCAAATCTGAACGAAATCATTTCCCACGCTTGGCAATGGCATCAAAAACGGCATAAGTAATAAACAGTGCTGAGTTTTGAGTTCTGAGTGCTATCTCCCCTGCACCCCTTCGGGTGAATCCTACGGATACGCTACGCGAACAGCAGTTGCTCATGGGGAACCACTGCGCCCTTGCGGGTTTCCCGCGTTGTAGCAAGTGGCGTGGAAACCCCCTGCGTACCCGTCACTGCTTCACCTGCTTCACCTGCTTCCCAATCCCTAGCCCCTGTTTCATGCATGGTGATGAAATTTTTTTCATTGAGGTGGAACAAAAATTTTTGGCATCCTCTTAACGATGGATGCTAAACAAGGTCTAGAAGCAATACAAATTATTGCACCGCGTACCGCTATCTCAATTTATTACAACGATTACACTATTTTTTAAGTCACTACTAGAAGATTTTATGCGTGGAATTGAGGCAGCAGGTTAAATACCTCAGCCACTGTGACAGTTAGAGATTCCAAATTTCATAATCTACCATTTTGATAATTGCACCAAAAAGCAGGCAGATAGCCAATCTATAGCCCCAATCGCTGAATGGGCATCGCTAGCTAATTGGTTTTATCTTATCTTTAGGAATACTTACAAGTAGAACCAAAGATAGAAAACAGACAATAATTATATCGATACAATAAAGATACTAAATCAGTAATTAGTAAAATTAATTTAAATTGAAAAAAATAAGTTAGTCATTATTTTCTATTTAGTTTTTGTATTTTTTGTCTGATAAAGAAGCTGAAAAAGAGTAGATTCATTCCCATCATGCCCAAATAATTGCATTAGTAACTTTTTGGTCATTCATCCCTTGTTACCGCTTTGGTTACAAGAACATCATGATTATATGTATATACTTTGGTGACAGCTTCCAACCGTTGATAAACAGAGAGTATTACAATATTGCGATCGCTAAATAATTTTGCTTGATATTGAGTCAGGGAAAATCAAAATTTCAAATCCAAAATCTCAAAACCAATGGCTCACTTTGGCGTTATTTGCCCACCCTATCCTGGACATCTGAATCCCCAAGCTGCATTGGGGCGAGAACTCCAATCACGTGGTCATCGTGTCACCTTCCTACAAATTCCCGATTTGGAATCAAAGGTGCAATCGGAGGGGATAAATTTTTATCCTATTGGCGAAGCGATTTATCAACCTGGCTCAATGGCTGAAGCCTTTGCACAATTAGGAAAGTTAAGTCATTTGGAGGCGTTGCGTTACTCCCTCGATTTTTGCCAGCAAATGGTGGAAATTATTTGTCAAGATGCACCCCAAGCGATCGCAGCGATAGGAATTGATATTTTGTTGGTAGATCAACTCGAACCCGTTGGCGAAACGGTGGCGGAATATCTCAATCTACCTTTTATCTGCATTTCTTGCGCTCAGGTAATTCACCGTCGAACTGATGTTCCTCCTTTTTTCACACCCTGGAGTTATCAGAATACGCAGTGGGCAAAAATCCGTAATCAGACAGCGTATTACCTTTTAGATCGCAGTTGCCAACCAATTTTAGGAGCGATTAATAACTACCGCAAACAGTGGAAGTTGTCCAAATACCGCCACATCTATGCTTCCAACGCACGACTCGCCCATATTAGTCAACAACCTGCGGCGTTTGAGTTTCCCATTCCTAACCTGCCATCGCACCTCCATTATGTAGGGCCGTTGCGAAATGCTTCACCACAATTGGTTGATTTCCCCTACGAGAAATTAACCGGACAGCCTATGGTTTATGCGTCATTAGGAAGCGTCCAGAACACTAAACACGACGTATTTCGTTGCATTGCTGCTGCTTGCGAAGATTTGGATGTACAACTGGTAATTGCTCATGGAGGTGGGATGAATGCAGAAACAGTGCGATCGCTACCTGGAAGTCCCTTAGTAGTCGAGTATGCTCCCCAACCGGAGATACTAGCAAAAGCTAGTCTCACAATTACCCATGGGGGAATGAATACAACATTGGATTCCCTGAGCTACGGCGTACCTGTGATAGCAATTCCTATCACCTTTGAACAACCTGGAACTGGCGCACGCATTCGCTCAACCGGAGTAGGAGAAGTGTTGTCTTTGCCCAAACTCAGCATTTCCACATTGCGATCGGCAATTGAGCGGGTAATAACAGAAAATTTCTACACAAAGAATGCCCAGAAAATTCAGCAGTCAATTCAACAAGCCGGCGGCGTCAAACAAGCAGCAGATATTATTGAGCAGGTTACTCAATCCCAACGTTATCAAGTTGTAGAGGCATTATAAATTTTCTTATTTCTCTTGGTAGATTAACTCAAGATTTTAAAAAGCTAAATATAAAACAACAAGAGCAAAAAATTTTTCAGCTATTAGTATATGCAAAATATTTATGGCAATGTTCAAGGCATAAAATCGAGTCAAATCAAATTATTACAACGACTGTATGAGCAACGGCAACCAGGGGATAGATTAACCACACCTGAATTTGCCCAAACATTAGCTACAATTACCACAGAAATTCATCACCCGATTTGTTGTTATATCAATCGGCGTGGGCAAGTAATCCGAATTGCTGTTGGAACTCCTTTTCAAACACAAATTCCACCGGAAGAATTACCCCGCCACAGTGCGGAACGATTGAGTGGAATTCACTGCATTGCTACTCAATTCAAATCAGAACAACCTGATGAAGGTGCGTTGATTGCAATGCTACGTCAACGCTTAGATGCTCTTGTAGTGTTAAGCGTGGCTGATGGCAAAATTAAAGCAGCAACATTAGCGCATCTTGTCCCTGATTTAGAAACTCCTTGGGAAATTTCACCTCCCCTTAATTTGGATGACTTAACCGAACAAGAATTTGATGAATTAGTTGCGGAATGGGAGCGAGAAATTTCTGAAGCTGGAGAAGGTATATTCCTCAACCAAGATATTGTATCTGACCAAGACAAAGTATTACTGGTGGGAGTGCAGACAGATGATATCTCTCCTCAACGGTTTGAAGATGGATTGCAAGAGCTGGTGCGTTTGGTAGAAAGTGCTGGAGGAATTGTATTAGATACAGTACGACAAAAACGTAGTCGCCCCCATCCACAAACAGTTATAGGTCAAGGAAAAGCGGAAGAAATTACTCTTTTGGCACAAAAGTTAGGAGCTAATTTAATTGTTTTTGACCGAGATATTTCGCCATCCCAAGCCCGCAATTTAGAAGCTGAAATTGGAATGCGGGTTGTAGACAGAACAGAAGTAATTTTAGATATTTTTGCTCAACGCGCTCGTTCTGGTGCAGGTAAATTACAAGTAGAACTGGCACAACTCGAATATATGCTACCTCGATTGCGCGGGCGTGGTCGGGAAATGTCCAGATTAGGGGCTGGGATTGGTACGCGTGGGCCGGGTGAAACTAGACTGGAGACAGAACGGCGAGTAATTCAGCGGCGAATTGCCCAGCTACAGCAAGAAGTGGACGAATTACAAGCCCACCGTGCCCGAATTAGGCAACAACGACAACAACAAGAAATTCCTGTTGTGGCATTAGTTGGTTATACAAATGCTGGTAAATCAACTTTGCTAAATGTGTTAACTAATGCTGAGGTTTACACAGCAAATCAACTATTTGCTACCCTCGATCCAACAACGCGCAAGTTGGTAATTACAGAATCTGAAACTCAAGAACGAAGGTCGATTTTACTAACAGATACTGTAGGGTTTATTCACGAACTCCCGCCACCACTAATGGATGCTTTCCGCGCCACATTAGAGGAAGTAATTGAGGCCGATGTTTTGCTTCATATCGTGGATTTGTCCCACCCAGCATGGGAAAGTCATATTGCCAGCGTTCAGCAAATCCTCGAAGAAATGCCTGAGATTCCAGAAACAAGTTTGATTGCTTTTAATAAAATTGACCGCGTAGATAGTGAGGTTTTGGCGAAAGCACAGCAAAATTATTCTGAGGCTCTATTTATTTCAGCTACTGAACGTTTAGGTTTAGAAACTTTAAAACAGCGATTGTTGCAACTGATTTTTGAACCTGTGAATGCCATTGCAGCCACACAAAACTCATAAGCACAAAAAGGGGATGGAAATTAATTCTCTAATAACCAATACCCAATCCCCTCGAAACTAAACTTGAATTTTTCTATGAACTCAAAATACGATTTTGATTACTTTCAAGGAAATTCTTTATCTGATCTGTTTGCTCAAGACGCTACAGATGGGCGTTATGCATTGTTACCAAATTATCCTGCTACTGGCAGTTGGGCAGCTTACCCTAATGTAAAAAAATACTATATTCAAGATGGTAGTAGTGAAGCCACCAAAACCTCGTTTGATAAGATTTGCCAGAAGGAACCTTGGAAAAATCTAGCTGTGCTAGGTGACGCTATTGTGGGAATTGCGATTATTTCACCCCAAAAGCCATTAATTGATTACTGGCAGGAGCATTTTGGCTTTAGCTACACCAATATGGAGAAGATGGACTGCTCAGTTTATCTTGATGAGTTAAGCCAAGGCGATCGCTTTGACAAAATTATCACTCTATTTCCCTTCGATCATCTGCGTTATGAAAAACACGCAGTAGCCCCCGATACCCACTACCGCTTACTCAGCAAAGTGACGCTAGCTGAACTTGGGGCGCAATGTCCGAAATACGATAGTTACAATCTTCACGCCGTCAGTCTTGAAGATATCCAGTTACCAGAGCAATTTCCCTACTTAATCAAAACGTCCCACGGACTCTCAGGTGAAGGTACTTATATTATCAAAAGCACCAGCGATTTAAACTATTGCTTGAAAGAGGTGAGGAAATATCTCGATATTAAATTGCTCGATCACATTATTGTCTCTGACTTTGTCAACAATGTCGTGCAGAATTACTGCGTACAGTTCTATGTCAACAAAGTAGGAGATATAACGCTCATCGGCGCTACAAGTCAACTCGTCACCTCAGAAGGCAACTATTTAGGGGGAGTAATTAACTACCGCCAAACCGACATGAGCCGATTCGGTGAGATGATTGCCGCCATTGGTGAGTATGCTCATAAGCATGGTTATTTTGGCTTTGTTGGCTTTGACGTACTAGAAGACAAAGACGGACAGCTTTATGTAATTGATGTTAATTTCCGAATAAATGGCTCGACTCCACTCTGCTTGCAGCGCCATACCCTACTAGGCATGGGAAAAGAGGTAGCTAAGTATTCCAGTGACTATCGTATGGCTGGGGCATTGGACTCTGTTTTAATGACCTTGAAACCAGAACTGGAGAGCAAAGATTTTATCATTCTGTCGGCTCTAGAGAAGGTCAAATACGGAAAAATCTACACAGAAATTTACGGGATTGTAGCTGGAGAGACGATCGCGCAAATGCAGGACAATGAGCAGAACCTAAAAAATAAGGGATTACATTGGCTTGGTGAGTCAGTGTAATCATCCCCTAAATTTCCTGCTTTCAAGAAATTGCACCCATATAACAATCTTGTATGGAATGCGAGTGATGCAATCAATAGATTGCAAAAGGCCTGTTGACTTCAACAAGCCTAATAATTCCAATTTTGACGAATACACCTATCTATAAAAGATAAAAGGAAAGTTATGACACTAGCTATTGTTGTTCACGGTGGGGCAAAAACCATCACAGACAATAAGGTTGAAGCCAATAATGCAGGTTGCAAAGCAGCTGTAGAGGCTGGTTGGGCAGTCCTAACAAGCGGGGGTACTGCCGCAGAAGCTGTTGAGGCAGCCATTCGGGTTCTAGAAGCTGACCGAACATTTAATGCTAGTCTGGGTGCGGTTCTTAATGACGATGGGGAGGTAGAGCTAGATGCAGCAATTATGGAGGGCGATTCCTTTGGTTGGGGATCGGTAGCAGCAGTTCAGGGCGTCCGTCATCCCATCTCGGTAGCAAGAAAGATTATGGATACAAAACCCATGCTACTAGTGGCGCGGAGTGCAGAACGCTTTGCAGCTGACAATGGAGTTGAGATGTGTGCAAAAGAAGACTTAATTACTGGGGAACAACGAAAAGAGTGGGAGGAAGAACAAGAAGTAATCGATCGCCCCAATACCGTTGGTTGTGTAGCTTTAGATGCTAACGGCACTCTAGCAGCTGGCACTTCTACTGGGGGGACTACAAATCAGTTAGCTGGTCGCGTCGGCGATACCGCGCTCGTTGGCTCTGGCTTGTATGCTGATAATAAACTTGGTGCTTGCTCAACAACAGGTGATGGCGAGTCGATTATCCCGGTGGTTCTGGCTAAAACTGCGATTGATTTGCTAGATGGAGATAGACATCCAGACGAAGCAGCGCAAATGGCAATTGAGATTTTGAAATCTAAAGTTGAGGGAGAAGCTGGGTGCATCCTTTTGGATGGTCAGGGAAGAGTTGGCTGGGCGCATAACTCGTCGGATATGGCTTGTGGTTATATGACCACATCCCAAGACAAGCCAGCTGTGTTTACTAAGAAAAAGACTCTTGCTGAAAAAATTTAAAGGCGCAGCGCAATCATGCGATCGCAACATTCCAACTATGATTTAGTTTGATGTGCAACGGCTCCATAAGTCTGAGTTCTAATTTTTGCTCACCGAAGTAGTGGTCTGTCAAGTTGAAATTGCTAGGCTAAGGTTGGCGCGGCGGCACGGACAATTTCCCCACGTCACCGCGTCGATCTACACCCGTCAATTCAAAGTTGACGCACTATTAGAGCAATAAGCCAATCAATGTTGGTTTTGGGGTAAATATAGCAAACGTTAATTTCTGTCTTCTAAGTCACAATTTCAGGTTTTTTTTCAAAAATCTCGTCAAATCAACGTTTAGAATGATTTAGTTATAAATGTAACAAAATATATTATTTATGGACTTATTGATCGCGAAAAAGGGCCGCTTTTACTAGAAATCAATGCCCGTCCTGGACTTTCGATTCAAATTGCCAATCGAGAGGGACTAATACCGCGATTAGAAGCGATCGATGGCACTTTGCCAAAACTTTCGGGACTTCAAAACAAAATAGCTTTTGCTCAGGAAAAATTTGCCGTGTTTTCTAGCCACTTACTCCCGCTCTAATATTTGCAGGACTTACGCAACTGGAACAGTGAAGTGCGATTAATAGTACAAAAGTATTAAATAAAGCCAAAAGTAATACTAAAAAATAAAAGTCAGACTTAATCAGGACTTACGCAAAATTCTGAAAAAACGTAGACGCGTAGCGGTGAACCAGCGCGGTGAGGCAGTAGAGATTTCTTGCGTAAGTCCTATAGTATCTATTCTCTACTTAGTAAAAGCATCCTTGATGTTCTCAATAGTGCGTTGAACAGCATTGATGTTGTTGTCTACTGCTTTCTCTGTCCGAGCCGCATCTTCCTCTGCTCTTTTCTCAATTGTATTGCGATCGCTCTTGGCTTTGCGCTCAACAAAACTGCCATTATCATCTGCTTGATCAACTTTATTAGCGTTTTTATTTGCAGTTTGCTCAACTTTATCTGCCGCATCTCGGATGAAATTCTTGGATGCTTTAGCAGTGTCATCGAGTTTGTCTTGAACTTTATCGCCTGCGTCTGCCGATGCGATCAAGCTTGCAGCAGGATTAGCCATTGCTGAAGTATTCGAGAAAAACGCACCCTGCCAAACGAAGGTCATTGCTAAGGCACAAAACAGAGTTGTCGCTATCCAGCGTCCTACAATCGAAAGGCGTTTCGTAAAATACTTTAGTTTCATAGAATACAATCTTCATGAGATTTAGCATTCTATTTTTACTTCATTTGGTTGATCAGCTATATCGCTCTCTAGGCAGAGGTTTTACAGTCATAAGTTGTTAGACAAATTCGCTCTTTTAATAGATTCTTAGACTGTCATCCACTCAGGTGATGACACTTAAGCATTCTTCAACATATCTTAAAGCTATGCGAACTAAATGAACTCTTGAGGCTCCAAAAATGAAAAAAATTATTTCGTAGTAAAGCTAATATAACGAGTTAATTTTAATATTAATTAAATTTATAAAGGTTTGAGAGTATCTGTGCAATCCTTCTGAGGACGAAGGCGCATTACAATTTGTAACAATTTTCGAGAATAATGTATGTTGAATTATTCATTAATAGTTAAATCAAGGCTACCGCTCATTATCCTGGCAATAGCCTCGCTGACACATTCTCCAGCATGGGCAGGAACTGTTGAGACAATTGCTCAAAACCAAGAACAGCAACAAGAACAGTTAAGACAGCAGCAGCAAGAGCAGTTAAGACAACTGCAACAACAACAACGATGGGAAGAATTGAGAAGACCGCAACAGGGATGGAGTCAACAGCAGAATCAGTCGAGGCAACAATCTCAACAGCTGTGGGAACAATTTAGGCAGCAGCAAGATGAATTCAGACTCCGACAACAACAGCAGCGAGAACAATTTAGACAGCAAGATAATTTCAGACTAAGACAGCAACAACCGGGAGAACAATTTAGATTACAACAGCAATGGGAACAGTTGAGGCAACAACAACAGCAGCAGCAATTTAGACAACAACAAGGATTTTAAGTGCTTAAGGGGAAGCCAGAAGGGGAAGGGGAAGATTAAAGCCTTGGCATCCGTTTGTTCTCTATGCCCTGTTCCCTATTCCCTGTTCCCTACCCCGAAGGGGTTTGTTGAACGTGGTTTAATGAGCAAACTGACTCCTGTTGCCCAAGCGATCGAGGCTGTCCAGCCTGCAAGAATGTCGCTAGGATAGTGAACTCCGAGGTACAGCCGAGTCCAACCAATCGCCAAGACAAACAAAATCCCTAAAATCAAAACCAGCTTGCCCCAGCGAGTGCCCCATGTCAGAATTACCAAGGCGGCTACTAGGGTCATACTCGACATAGCATGACCGCTAGGAAATCCATAGTCAAATTCTGGTGCTGGTGAGATCCACAGATGAGGACGCACTCGATGCAGCAGTTCTTTTGCCGTGCGGTTAATAATGATGCTTCCTAGCAAGGTGATAACCAAGTAAGCAAGTTTACGCCATTGTCGGCGGATGAATAGACTTAATGCGATCGCAGTGGCAAGAGGAAAGACTCCCCAGAATACCCCCAATTTGGTTAGTACAGAGGCAAAAACATCTAGTTGCGGTTGAGATGTTGAGTGAATTGCTAACAGAATAGGTACATCCCACGGAAAGCCACCTTCATTTTCCCAAACCTCTTCCGCCAACTCCCCAAATACCTGTAAGGGTAAAAAGACTCCTATCAACAACAGTATTAGAGAGACACGTTGAGTTTTTGCTAGGTGCTTAAGAAAGTTGAACAAGGACTGGAGATGTCCCCAGAGATTAAAGTTAAACATTAGACTTATTGCCAAAAACCAATACTAAAAGGAACCACAGATGTACACATTCCCCCTCAACTTAGCTGCCTTATCTTAGTGCGCTTATGTTGAGGTTTTTGATGCTGTGTATTTATATCCATCTATTGATTCTATCTAGTGGATAACTTATAGCATTGAAAAAATCTCTCATAACCATAGATTATATGCAGCTAATATCAACTTTTTTTAATTGTCTTATTTGTTTAACTTCAAAAAATCCAGGTTTCAAGCCAAAATCATATTTTGGCATCAATATATTGCATAGATGCTGATCTATCTATCAAGGTTTTTGCTTCATTTCCGTGAAGAAATATAAGGTTTTACTTATATAAGCAATCTAATATTTATTTAATATTTCCTGGGGTCGAGTTAACCATTTTAGTTTTAAACCCTGTAAACTAATTTCAACAAGGTTAGGTAATGTTTCTGCGGCACACTAACTAAGTTACAGCCGAAGTTACAGCCAAAATCAAGCCAACAAAGTTTTTATCAAGACAGTAAAAGTTGCCTTCTCTTAATAGAAATGGCTGAGTTTTGCTGTTGAGATATAGATTTAATGACCGATTAATAGTGCAAGAAACATAAAGTTTCTTTTGCCTGATTTGCCATGTTTACAAAAACTTAAATTTACATAAAAGGAGATATTATGACAGAATTATTTAATCAAATTTCTCGCCGCAAATTTATTGTCACAGCCGGAGCCTCGGCAGGTGCTGTATTACTGAAAGGCTGTTTAGGAAATCCTCCTGAGAATCTAAGCAATGGTGGTGGGGCAACACAAGCAGCAGTTCAGCAAGTGGTTAATATTAGTCCTGAACAAAAACCAGAAACTACTACAGTAAAGCTGGGATATATTCCCATTGTAGAAGCGGCTCCGTTAATTATTGCTAAAGAAAAAGGCTTTTTTGCCAAGTATGGCATGAGCAATGTTGACCTTTCTAAACAAGCTTCTTGGGGTTCAGCAAGAGATAATGTAGAAATTGGCGCTGCTGGTGGTGGTATTGATGGTGGTCAATGGCAAATGCCAATGCCACATTTAATTACAGAAGGCTTAATTACCAAAGGCAATCAAAAAATTCCTATGTATGTATTGTGTCAATTAATTACACATGGGAATGGAATTGCGATCGCCAGCAAGCACCAAGGCAAAGGTATTAGTTTGCAATTGGCTAGCGCAAAGTCTGTGCTAACGCAACTCAAATCCTCAACACCCTTCACCGCAGCATTCACCTTCCCTCACGTGAACCAAGATTTATGGATTCGCTACTGGTTAGCAGCAGGCGGTATAGATCCTGATGCAGATGTCAAACTGCTCACCGTACCTGCGGCTCAAACTGTTGCCAACATGAAGACAGGAACGATGGATGCTTTTAGTACAGGCGACCCTTGGCCTTATCGCCTTGTGCAAGACAAAACCGGCTACGTAGCAGCATTAACCGCAGAGATATGGAAGAATCATCCAGAAGAATACCTGGCTATGAGAGCCGATTGGGTAGACAAACATCCCAAAGCAACGAAAGCACTACTCAAAGGCATTATGGAAGCACAGCAGTGGCTGGATAATTTCGAGAACCGCAAAGAAGCAGCGCAAATTCTGGCTGGGAGAAATTATTTCAACCTTCCTTCACCGGAAATTCTTGCAGAACCATACCAAGGCAAGTATGACATGGGAGATGGTCGCAAGATTGATGATAAATCAATGGCAGCTTACTACTGGAAAGATGAGAAAGGTAATGTATCTTACCCCTATAAAAGTCATGATTTATGGTTCATAGTTGAAAACGTTCGTTGGGGATTTTTACCCAAAGACTACATTGCTAATAATGCGGCTAAGGCAAAAGAACTTATTAATAAAGTCAACCGCGAAGATATTTGGAAAGAAGCAGCGAAAGAGGCAGGAATTGCTGCTGCTGACATCCCTAAAAATACATCCCGTGGTGTAGAAGAATTTTTTGATGGCACTAAGTTTGACCCCGAAAATCCAGAAGCATATTTGAAGAGTCTCAAAATCAAGAAAGTTAATGTTTAGTTATTAGCCAGAACCCCAATCCCCAGTCCCCCTTCGGGTACTCTTCGAGAACCCCTTCGGGGAACGCAGTCGCTCATGGGGAGCCACTGCGTTGCGCGGGTTTCCCGCGTTGTAGCAAGTGGCGTGGAAACCCCCTGCGTACCCGTCGCTGTCTCACCAGTCCCCAGTCCCTAATCCCCAATTTCAATACAGGAAAACACAGTTTATGACACTCGCCCAAAAACGCCCTGCAACCCCTAGATTTGATAATAGCTTTATATCTCGTCTGCAAAAGCAATTTCCTGACCTAATACCTCCAACGATCGCGATCGCTATTTTCCTGATTCTCTGGCAACTGTTTGCTTTAACTCCCGGAGCAACATTACCAGGCCCCATACAAGTTATTCAAGACACATGGATACTAATTTTCTGGCCATTTTATGACCGAGGTGGTATAGATAAAGGTTTGTTTTGGCAAATTTTGGCCAGTCTGCAACGGGTTGCAATTAGTTATAGCCTAGCGGCAGTTGCCGGTATTGGCTTGGGCATTTTAATTGGTGTCAATCAAACAATGTCCAAAGCTTTAGACCCCATCTTTCAGCTATTGCGGACTGTACCACCTTTGGCTTGGGTTCCGATTTCTTTAGCAGCACTAAGACAAAACGAACCAGCAGCTTTATTCGTTATTTTCATCACAGCAATTTGGCCCATATTAATTAACACTGCTGTCGGCGTTACCCAAATTCCCCAAGATTACAACAACGTTGCGAAAGTTCTGCAACTTAGCCGCAAAGAATATTTCACCAACATTCTGATTCCTGCTGCTTTACCTTATATTTTCACTGGTTTGAGAATTGCAATTGGTTTGGCTTGGTTAGCGATTATCGCAGCAGAAATTGTAATGTCTGGTATTGTCGGCATCGGCTTCTTTATTTGGGATGCTTATCAAAATAACAACGTCAGCGAAGTGATTTTGGCTCTAGTTTACATCGGCATTGTTGGGTTGCTCCTAGATAAAGCGATGGCTTGGCTGCAAAACAAAATTTTACCAGCAGAGCAGAAGTAGGGACTAGGGACTGGGGACTAGGGACAGGGAAAAAGCAGGGGAGAAAAACTTCCCCGATACCCGATACCCAATGTCCAATGCCCCAATCCCCATTCCCCAATCCCCAATCCCCAATCCCCAATCCCCATTCCCCAATCCCCATTCCCCATTCCCTAATCCCCAATCCCCATTCCCCATTCCCCATTCCCCATTCCCCATTCCCCAATCCCCAATCCCCATTCCCCAATAACTTATGTTTGTAGCTGTTGATCAAATTGATAAGGTTTTTGAATTAACCGGCGGTGGTAAATATATCGCCCTCAAAGGAATTGACCTCCAGATTAAAAAAGGTGAGTTTGTTTCCTTGATTGGTCACTCCGGTTGCGGAAAATCCACTCTGTTAAATATGATTGCAGGTTTGGATTTACCATCTGAAGGTGTAGTTACTTTGGAAGGGCAAAGAATCACCAAACCAGGCCCAGACCGGATGGTAGTATTCCAAAATTATTCGCTACTACCTTGGCGGACGGTAAGAGAAAATATTGCCCTGGCTGTAGACTCAGTAATGAAGGGGATGCCTGCTGCTGAACGCAAATCCATTGTCGAAAAACATATAGATATGGTGGGGTTGCGTCCCCATGCTGATAAACAGCCGGGAATGTTATCTGGAGGACAAAAGCAGCGAGTTGCGATCGCCCGTGCTTTAGCGATTCGTCCCAAGTTACTATTGCTAGATGAACCTTTCGGTGCATTGGATGCACTCACACGGGGGAATTTGCAAGAACAACTGATGCAAATCTGCGAAGAAAATGAAGTCACTGCTGTGATGGTGACCCATGACGTAGATGAAGCAGTGCTGTTGTCTGACAGAATCGTCATGCTGACCAATGGCCCCGAATCCAAAATTGGTGACATTCTTGAAGTAGATATCCCCAGACCCCGTAAGCGCATGGAAGTAGTCGAACACCCCAGCTACTACAGTCTGCGGAGTGAGATGATTTACTTCCTCAACCAGCAGAAACGTATTAAGAAAATCCGCGCCAGAAAAACTGCTAATATTGCCCGTCATGGCTTAGAAAAAGTTAATTTAGAAATCGGCTTTTTACCCCTTACTGCTTGCGCCCCCTTAGCAGTTGCTAAAGAAAAAGGTTTCTTTACCAAGCATGGTTTAGATGAAGTTAACCTAGTGCGAGAAAGCAGCTGGCGAGGTATCGAGGATGGTATCAGCGGCGGTTATTTAGATGCTGCTCAAATGCCTTCCGGGATGCCGATGTGGTTAACTTTGGGGGGACATAAAAACCAACCCCTCCCCGTTGTCACCGCCTTGACCATGACTCGTAACGGTAACGCCATTACCTTGGCAAAACGTTTTTACGATGAAGGTATACAAACATTATCAGACTTTAAAAAGTATTTGCTACGCACCCGTGAGCAAAGGCACACAATGGGGGTAGTGCATCCCGCATCAATGCACAACTTGCTACTGCGTTACTGGCTGGCGGCTGGGGGAATTGACCCCGATGGTGATGTGGATATCAAGACCATTCCACCTGCACAGATGGTAGCCGACTTGCAAGCTAAAAGTATTGATGGTTACTGCGTGGGCGAACCTTGGAACTACCGTGCTGCTGTAGAAGGCGTTGGCTTTACAATTGCTACAGACTTAGAAGTTTGGCTAGGACACCCTGGTAAAGTTCTTGGTGTACGGGAAGATTGGGCACAGGCTTATCCTAATTCCCACATTGCGTTAACCAAAGCTTTGCTAGAAGCTTGTCAATACTGTGCAAATCCCAACAATGCCGAAGAAATTAGACAGATTTTGGCAGGGCGAGATTATGTCAGCACTGATGTAGAGTATATCCAACTCGAAGATCCTAATAACCTTGTCTGTGATTTAGACCATCCACTGCGGGATTATGCTCATCACCAATTTTATTCTGAGTCTGCGATTAACCGCCCCAGTCGCACCGAACAAATTTGGATTATGAGTCAATTGGCGCGTTGGGGTGACACTCCTTTTCCCAGAAATTGGGTAGAAGTTGTAGAAAGAGTTTGTCGGGTGAGTGTTTTCAGCACCGCAGCTAGAGAATTAGGTTTGGATATTAGCTACACTCGCCAACCCATTCAGTTATTTGATGGCAAACCTTTTAACGCTGATGATCCAATTGCCTATCTTAACAGCCTGCAAATTAAACGCGATTTTTCAGTTGCCGAAGTCATCCTTGATGCACCAAGAAGGACAGCAGCTTAGGGAGAATTCAAAACAGGACTTACGCACCAATAACGTAATTTCGTCATTGCGACCGTAGGGAAGCAATCCCAAAGTCTTGATTCTCGTTGCGAGTGCGTAAGCCCTACAAAATTCAAAATTCAAAATTCAAAATTATTCTCACAGGTTTTAAACCTTGAGGACACTCCCAGCCCTTATTTTTCCAGACGCGAGAGCCTTTTATCTCCGTTAATGAGGCTTTTATCTTCGTTGACGAGGCTTTTATCTCCGTTAACGAGGCTTTTATCTCCGTTAACGAGTCTTTTATCTCCGTTGACGAGGCTTTTATCTCCGTTAACGAGGCTTTTAGCTCCGTTAATGAGGCTTTTATCTCCGTTAACGAGGCTTTTAGCTCCGTTAATCACTCTTTGAACCTCACTAATGAGCCTTTTATCCTCATTAATCAGTCTTAGTACCTTAACCATAACAAGACATAGGCAAAAATCTCTCTCAAACCCTCTTCCTTAGCGTCCTTTGCGCCCTTCGTGGTTTGTTTTCCCTTCTCCTTAATCGCTGCGTAACTCCTAAATCAGCTTTTGAACTTTAACCCTCAGCTTTTTAACTCCATAATCCCCATGCAAAACCGCAATTTAAAATTAAACGAAATCCCTAGAGATACACAAAGAAGAACATCAGTAACTGGATTTGGTAACCGTCAGCCTTTTCTAGAGATTAGAGACGTTTCTAAAGTTTACCCCACAAAAAAAGGCCCTTTCACTGTACTTGATGGTGTTAACCTCAACGTAGAACAAGGCGAGTTCCTTTGTGTGATTGGTCACTCTGGTTGTGGCAAATCGACGCTGCTAAATATGGTATCGGGTTTTAACTTTCCTACCTCTGGGCAAGTATTGCTAGAAGGACAGCCAATCACCAAACCAGGCCCAGATAGGATGGTTGTCTTCCAAAATTATGCGCTTTTACCTTGGCGGACTGCTTTTGAAAATATTTACCTAGCTGTTAACGCCGTTTATCCCGAAAAGCCAGAAGCGCAGAAAAGAGCGATCGTTAAAGAACATCTGGCAATGGTAGGCTTGGCTGATGCTATGGAAAAGAAGCCAATGCAAATGTCCGGCGGTATGAGACAACGTGTTTCCATCGCCCGTGCTTTGGCAATTCGTCCTAAAGTTCTAATTTTAGATGAACCTTTTGGCGCATTGGATGCAATTACCAAAGAAGAGTTACAAGAAGAACTGCTGAAAATCTGGGGTGATAATCGCTGTACAGTGCTGATGATTACCCATGATATTGATGAGGCGCTATTTTTAGCAGACAAATTGGTAATGATGACCAATGGCCCTCATGCCAAGATTGGTGAAGTGTTGGAAATTCCCTTTGCGCGTCCACGCGATCGCGCCCGGATCATGGAAGATCCACAATATTACCAACTACGTAACTATGCCTTAGATTTCCTCTTTAACCGTTTTGCCCACGATGATGTCGGCTAGAACGTTCCCTGAGTAGCACACAGGCCAAAAGTCAAAGGGTAGAAGTCAAAAGTTTTACCTATTTCTTTTGGCTTTTTTTGTAATTTGTAGCAAAAACTTTGTTGTCTGGGGATCATAAACCTATAGCAATATATCAAAATCGCAAAATTTCTATAACCCACGGAAGATTTAGACACTTGCAGCAGTTTCTAACATCGGGGAATATGCTTTACCCTTAAAATTGCAATTATGGAATCGTATGACGTTGTAATTATTGGTGCTAGTCACAATGGCTTAATGTGCTGACTACCTCTTGAAAGCTGGATACAGTGTCTTTTTACTAGCCTTGTGCATTCCTAAAATCTTTTCTCACTATTGGGATAGATTTTTTCAGCTAGAGCGTGTCTGTAAAGTAGTATAGCAATCCGATTTGATTTCTGAATCACTCGTAGAGGTAAGGGACTGGGGATTGGGGACTGGGGACTGGGAAGAAGGAATAAAGGTGTACTGAATTTTGTTCAAAAATCAAATATGAGTCCTATATCAATCAGCTTTTGGTACATAAACCGAATCAATTGCAAACTTTAACAATTTCATAGACAGGCTCAATTAAAAATAGCTATAGCTAAACTGAAGCGTATTAATTTAAAAAGCATATAGCAATCCGATTTGATTTCTGAACCACTCGTAGAGGTAAGGGACTGGGGATTGGGGACTGGGGACTGGGAAGAAGGAATAAAGGTGTACTGAATTTTGTTCAAAAATCAAATATGAGTCCTATATTAAAAAAAATTTCTAAACCTCGGCTCTATTTTTACTTTTTTGTAACTAATATATAACATTATGACTTCTAGAAAACGGTCTAATTCTAACAAAACTCCTATTCTCAATCAGCATCGACAACAATCTCAGAAGACAAATAAGAGCGCAGCTAATCAAACAGTGTCGCCGCCAAATATATCTTATAGTGTTGCCCATGCAATTCCTGGACGTATTCGTTTTCGTATTCCTCGAATAGCCAAAGATTCTGAGTATGCCAATAAACTCAAGCGAGTAATAGAATCCGACTCTCGGACTACGAATGTTCGTGTTAACTCGACGGCTGCATCTATTGTTATTCATTATCAACTAGGCGGAATTTCAGATGACCAAATGCGATCGCATCTGGTAAATCTGATTCAAACCGCCCCAAATGTAACTTTGCCTGCCCAAGTAACGGCAAAATCAATAGCAACAGCGGTTTTTGATGCTCTAATTAACTTGATTGACAGTACACGTAACATCAACCAAGCACGTAACGCTATTACACATCACCAGTTTAGAAAAGACAGATGGGAACGGTTACTCACAAGCGCGAAAGCTTTTGTTAAAGGGCTGAAATCTACTGCCAATTTCATCTTGCCCGGTAAGCGATCGCAAACGCAAACCAGCCCTAAACAAGTAAGCTTACAGCCAGCGCCGCTGTAATAGAGTGCCTTTCATCCTTTTGATGTCAGCTGCAATTGCCTTTGTGCTGCTAGTGCGATCGCCTGTGGTAAAATTCGATGTTCCTGAATTTGAATTCTGGCATGAAGAGTTTCTGCTGTATCATCCGGGAGAACTGGCACAGCTGCTTGCATTAATATTGGGCCGCTGTCCACTTCTAAACAAACTAAATGCACTGTACAGCCAGTAATTTTTACACCAGCAGCCAAAGCTTGTTCCACAGCATGAATTCCCTTAAAACTGGGCAACAAGCTAGGATGAATATTAATAATTTTGTCGGCAAAGGCATCAATTAATACTGGCGTTAACAGTCGCATCCAGCCTGCCAAAATCACCCATTCGACATCATACTGCTGCAATGTCTGCACAACTTGCCCGTCAAACTTAGCGCGGCTTTTGTAGTCACGGTGATTTAATAAAACCGCTTCTACACCCCAATTTGTAGCCCGTACAGCAGCCTTAGCCTCCGGGTTATTATAAATTAAAACTTGAATTTGGGCGTTTAGCTGTCCTGCTTGGATAGCTTGAGCAACTGCCTCAAAATTGCTACCATTCCCAGAAGCCATAATTCCCAGTTTTAGGGGAGTGCTGGGTGTATGGTTGCTAGAAATGTCTGGTGAAATGAGGCTAGCAGTATCTAGAGTGAAATTTTTACTCATAAACGAGGGTCAATAATTTTAACATTTTCCGGCAATTTGGCTGTGTCGGAAACTTTGGTGAATAGCGTCGCTGTTGGAGAAAAAGTTTTAGGCCGGGATTTGCCAGAATCAGTATTATCTAATTGCAACCGTAGTTGATTATCAGCGGTAAATTCAAAGATTGTCAGCACTGGTTCTGGATTCTTGGAGATGGTGATATTTAGATGCATAGGTTGTGGTGTCGGGTTAATGCTGTATTTCACTTCGACAGCCACAGGATTCTGAGAATTGGGCGAAAAAATATATAATTTACCTTCAGGCGAGAATATGAAGTTTAAGGCGATCGCAGATGAAGGGTCTTTAGCTTGCCATTGTCCTAATATTTTCTGGGCAATAGGCTGCAAAGGCTGATTTGGTTGAGATGGCTTTGGGGTCGGTGCTGTTGTTGGTTGACCTAGCACAGTATTATTGAGTGTCATCAATAATGCTATAAATACGCTAGAGGTCAGAACTTTACCAGCAATGGTGAATTTGCCAAACTGGGGAAAAATTTTCAGCATTTGTGTGAGCCACTAAATTGAAAGGATCTTAACAGTACCTCTGCGTAGAATCACACTCTGCCGATATTCAATAGCTAACATTGCCATGAAAGCATCACGTTTGTTTCGTATGCAGCTGCTTGATAATGATACAGTTGCCGCTTGGATTTTTCTCACACCAGCGCTGATTTTATTGAGTGTGTTTATAATTTGGCCGATCGCCTATTTGTTTTACCTCAGTTTTACCGCTGGTAGTTTCACATCCACAGGCACTTATCTAGTAGGCTTCAAAAATTATTGGCGGTTACTATTCAATAGCGATTTCTGGCAAGTTCTGGGTAACACTATTTATTTTACCGTTGCCACCGTCATTCCCAGTTTAGTTATTCCCTTAGGGTTGGCAGTACTATTAAATCGTTCCGTTCCCTGGCGAGGAATTATGCGGAGTGCTTACTTCTTACCTTCAATTATTTCCCTTGTAGCGGCAGGTTTAGGATTTCGCTGGCTGTTTCAAACCTCCGGGCCAGTAAATGCATTTTTAGGTTTTTTTGCTATTCCATCGATCCCCTGGTTAGGAGATACTTTTTGGGCTATGCCTGTACTCATTTTATTGAGTATTTGGAAACAACTCGGTTTTAATATGGTGGTATTTTTAGCAGGTTTGCAAGCAATTCCTCCCAGTCGCTACGAAGCTGCGGAATTGGATGGCGCAAATGGCTGGCAACAATTTTGGCACATTACCTTACCTGGATTGCGACCTACTTTAATATTTGCGATCGTCACCACTGCTATTTTTACTTTGCGGGGTTTTGAGCAAGTTTATGTGATGACTGGTGGCGGCCCACTAAATTCTACAAATTTATTAGTTTACTACATTTATCAAGAAGCCTTTGGTCAATTTGATTTTGGTTACGCAGCCGCAGCAGCAACCGTATTGTTAGCAGTGACGTTAGTGTTTGTGTATTTACAGTTGCGAACTTGGGGCGAAGAGTAATATTACAGATGTTTTCACGTCAATGAAAAGTCTTTTTTGTTTCGCGCATAGACACGGGGTGGTGAGGCAGTGCGTTGGTGAGGCAGCGACGGGTACGCAGGGGGTTTCCACGCCACTTGCTACAACGCGGGAAACCCGCGCAACGCAGTGGCTCCCCATGAGCGACTGCCGAAAGGGTTAAGCGACTTGAAGCAACTGCCGCTCGCGTAGCGTATCCGTAGGATTCACCCGAAGGGCTTCCCGCAGGGTAGGCGCAAAGGCGCAAAGAAGTAGGTTGCTCTTTTATCAAGGAGTGTTTGATACTCGTGAATGAGGAAATAGAAACCGCAAAGCAAAACAAGAGTCACACCAGATTCTAATTTTTCTTCACCTGCCAATTTTAACAATTATAGGACTTACGCACTGAAGTCTGAAACCCTGATCCCCCCTAACCCCCCTTAAAAAAGGGGGAACGTCTAAAGCCACGCCACTGAGGGAGTCGCTTAACCCGCAAGGGCGCAGTGGCTCGCCTTTTGAAGGGGGTTGGGGGATCTGAGTGCGTAAGTTCTGGACTGTTTTTTCCTGGTAAGCTTTAGCTCAGGCACATCATCAATTAACCAACAACATTGCAAAGGGCACAGCAGTGCTGTGCCCCTACATTCTGGGAAATTTATTTTTTACTATTCCCTTAACTAACTACGGCTTCTGCCTTTTCCTTCACGGGTGGTACATAAGGTCTTTCTGCACCTTGTGCGAGATATTCTGCTAGCTGACTTTCAATTTGATCGCGCACAATTTGGCGATACTCTAGAAAATGCTCGTTGTGGGCACAAGCAGCGAGGTAATGATCGGCAACTTTGGGGTTATGCTTGATGATGCTAAATAAGTGATGCCAGAACTTCCAGCGGGTTTCGCGTTTGATGCCTTGTCGCCAGATTACAATCAACAGCGCTTTAATTACTATCAACTCTGGCATTTTGGCAGGTGCTTTCCAGCTTGGCCCACCCATCATCAAGAAGCAGCGATAAGTACGATCCAAATACTTTACTGGGTCGTATAAAGTACAGAATGCTTCAATATATTCTCTAGCAATATCTTCCAGGGGACGAGTAGCAATAAAGTTCATCAAGGTGGTCTGGTTGATGTTGCCGTCTTTGTTTTCCCGCAACCTACCTTCTTTTTTCAGACGATGCCACAACGCTGTATTGGGTAGCGCTTGCAACATGGCGAAGGTAGTGGAAGGAATTGCAGCTTGTTCAGCAAACCGGACAATGCGATCGCCTGCACCTGCTTTTTCGCCATCAAACCCGATAATAAACCCAGCCATTGGGCGCAATCCGGCTTTGATGATGCTTTCTACCGCCTCAGTCAGAGAACTACGGGTATTCTGAAACTTCTTCGTCATTTGCAAGCTATCTTCATCTGGTGTTTCAATACCCAAAAATACCGCCGCAAAACCAGATTCAACCATCAACTCCATCAATTCTGGGTCTTGTGCTAAATCAATTGAAGCTTCGGTGTCAAACTTGAAGGGATATTGATGTTCTTGCATCCAAACTTTTAACTCTTTCAGCAACAATTTCACATTGCGTTTGTTGCCAATAAAGTTGTCATCCACCATGAACACACCCCGTCGCCAACCTAACTCATAGAGATAATCTAACTCTGCCAACAGTTGGGCTGGTGTTTTGGTGCGCGGTTTACGACCGTAAAGAACAATGATGTCACAGAATTCGCACTGGAAGGGACAACCCCGCGAAAACTGCACCGACATCATGTCATAGGCATCTAATTCTAATAAATCAAAGCGGGGTACTGGTGTGCTTGTCACATCTGGTTTTTCAGCAGTGCGGAAAGTACCAGATCTATCACCACGTTGAATTGCCTCAACGAACATGGGCAAAGTGATTTCCCCTTCATCGAGAATCAGAAAGTCTGCGCCAACGTTCTGCACGTCATGGGGTGTGGAGGTGGGATAGGGGCCACCCACGGCAACTAACTTACCACGCCGTTTTGCTTCTTTGATTTGGTCTAGTAAATCTTGTTTCTGGACAATCATTGCGGAGAAAATGACTACATCAGCCCAGTTCCACTCTTCCTCAGTCACCGGGCGGATGTTGCGATCAACTAGCTTATATTCCCATTCTTGAGGCAAAATTGCCGCCACTGTCACTAAACCCAAAGGTGGTAATAAAACCTTGCGATTAACTAACTCCAGAATTTTTTCGTATGACCAAAAGGTTTTAGGAAATATTGGATACACTAGTAAGACTCGCATACAGTATCAATCCTCACACTTTGATTGTTATCCCACTTTAACGAAAATAAAGACACATTGACTTTTTATCTAAGCAGCTTCAAATGTTCGCTAATATTTTTTTCTTATCCTAAATAAAAGCAATATCATAGGATTTCTATTGGATTTTTGAAATAGATATAGTTGCAGGGTGGGCATTGCCCACCTAAACTAATAAGATTTAGTACTTTTAACACCACTAATTTTTAAAACATCGCTCATAGTTGCACAATAATTTGGTAACCCAAAACTGGCGGGATTAATTACCTTTTCGTAAGTAAAATGCCGATAGTTCATACAGAATCTATCCCAAGCCGCCATTTGAATGCGGAACACGATAATAATAAAATTGGCTAATGATAGAGACAGGGGAATGCGAAAGTAAATTTTTTTACCTAAATAGGCGCAGACTTCTTCTACAGCTTGGTTAACAGTCAATTGCTGTTGACCTAAAACAAACTTGCGAGGTTCCCGCTCGCTGGGTGGATGCTCTATTAAATATCGCACTGTGGTAGCAATGTCTCGGCCGTGGATAAAGTGGAAACTACCATCGGCTTGCAAAAACCGAATTATGTTAATATATTTTGTGACTTCTGGGATACCCGATGTTAAATGGGAATAGGGCTTTCTATCATCGCCGCCTAAAACTAAAGTGGGAAAAACTGTGGTAATTTTGGGTGCGATCGCTAATTTCGGTAACTGATGCAAGCACTCGTATTTAGAACTAATGTAATCTGTACCAATTTCCCCAGCTTCTTTGAGTGGTTGATTGTAACGATCCAAAACGCTAGCAGTAGAAAAATAAATTACCTGTTCGCATCTATCTGGATCTAGCAACTTCAGCAATTCTAGAGTCTTGTTTACATTAATATTAAATGTTTCATCACCGCCCCAAGCTGTTGCTGTGAGTACCGCAATATCAATTGTTGACAGCAATTCAGCAAACTGGCCAATTTGTTGCATATCGCCTTGCAAAACAGTGATACCTGGACGCGCCTGAGTATCAACTTGCAATTTGTTTGGGTTTCTCACCAGTAAATACAACTCGTGATCAGTTTCTTTAATTAAGGCTTCAGCTAGGTAGTGACCTATACAGCCACTTGCACCAGTCACTAAAATCCGTTTCTGGCTCATAGAAAATTTTTAGTTTTAGTTATAAGTTGTTTATTATTAATTTTTAGTTCCCAATCTAGCCTTGTGAGTAAATCACTCAGTTAACTGTTCACTTAGTTTTTGAATTTATAACAAACTCTCAATTTTTTTACAATGCTGTAAAAAATGAGTTGCTGAATTGAATTTTAAATTAGAGATTCCCAAGGATTTATGAGTTGTGAGTTGTCAATGGTCACTGACAACTCACACTTGACTATACAAGTGCATTAAGTTGCTTTGCCGTTTCAAAGAAGAAAGCAACATTTTCTTCTGGAGTTTCTGGCATTACACCATGACCGAGGTTGAGAATGTGGCCCCAATTTCCAGCTTTGCGAACGGTATCGAGAATGCGATCGCGGATAAACTGTTTGGAACCAAATAGCACTCCCGGATCGAGATTTCCCTGAACTTTCACGTGCTTACCCAATCTTGCCCGTGCGTCTGCCATGTCTACTGTCCAGTCTACAGTCACAACATCTGCGCCAGATTTTGCCATTCTCTCCAACACACCTGCACTACCACTAACCAGCAAAATCAAAGGTGTATCTGGATGGGTTTGCTTGACTTGCTCAAACACCCTTTGTTGATAAGGCAGAGCAAAGACATCATAATCTTGAGGACTTAATTGACCAGCCCAAGAATCAAACATTTGCACAACTTGAGCGCCACAGTCAATTTGGTAGCGCACGTAGACGGCGATCGCATCTGCTAATTTTCCTAACAGATCGTGCAATATCGCTGGCTCAGAGAAAGCCATATTTTTGATAATGGAATAGGTTTTAGAACCTTTTCCTTCCACTGCATAAGCAGCTAACGTCCACGGCGCACCGACAAAGCCTAGCACTGTTGATTGATTCCCCACTTCCTGACGCAACGCCTGCAAAATTGTTTTGATAAATGGCAGAGATGCTTCTGGATCAAAGGAACGCAGGTGATCAACTTGTTCTTGAGTGCGAATGGGCGAGTAAATAATTGGCCCCTTACCTTCCGCAATATCCATGTCAATGCCCAAACCAGGCAACGGCGTTACAATATCGGAAAATAGAATAACTCCGTCTGGTTGAAAGGCTCTCCAAGGCTGTAAGGAAACCTCAATCGCTACTTCGGGAATTTCTGAGCGATCGCGGAAAGAAGGATACTTCTCTCTTAAATCTCGATATGCTTTCATATATCGTCCCGCTTGTCGCATCATCCATACAGGGGGACGGTCTACTACTTCACCACGAGCTGCTCTAAGAAGATTAGGAGCTGTTGAGGAAACGCCCATTTAACACTTCATCCTAAGTCACTTTTTTATGTCACTGTTTAGCTTATCATTCTGAGATTACGCTTTTTCAGGTAGCTGGACTCAAAAATGCTAGTCTTTGCTTAACTTAACTTTATATGCAAGCTGATAACGGTTCCTCTCATGTTGCATCTACTCAGAAGGTTCCTAACCCAGGAAGGTTTTTGATCCCGCGTTCCCAAAGAAGGAGGTTTTTAATTCAATTTACTTTCATGACCTGCTTAGGATGGGTTGTGGGTGGTGTTGCCAGTATTGCCTTAGAAAAAATTTTATATAACTTCTTGCTTGTTTTGTCTCAAGATCCACAAATGTGGAATACCTTGGCCAGCTATTTCAGCAGCTTTGTGTTTGCGGCAATTTTCGCCGCCGATCAAGCGCTTGTCTTGCGTCGATATCTATCCGGTTGGCTGTGGATGCTAGCCACTAGCGTCGGTTGGCTAATTGCCAACACTGTTTCTACAGCCTGGATTTCTTACATTTCTGGCGTTGCCTCATCTTTGAATGACAGTTTAACTTCTGATGCAATGATAATTTTGGGATTTATGTCTACTGTTGCATATATTATTTCTGGAGTTTGGCTAGGGCTTTGCCAATGGTTGGTGTTGCGTCGCTACACAGTAGGTGCTTGGTGGTGGAATTTCCTGCCTACCATTTGCTTCTTCTTCATCAGTCTTTTGGTTGGCTTGCTTTCCTTACTGCAAAATTTTATTCCCGAAGCTTACCGGAGTTCGATATGGTATTTTAATGAGCAAGGATTTACGGCATTTATTTTGGGGATTATACCAGCAATTGGGTTGTGTAATTTGAAAAGAAACTTACACCACACAACTAGAATTTCTAGTTCATCTTAAGTTACTAAGCAGTTAGTTTATACTCATATATGACTCCAATTTGATTTTTGCGAAGCTAGGTACATCTTTATTCCTTCTTCCATGTTAAGAGTTCCCCGTTCCTTGTCTCTATGAGTGATTCAGGAATCACTCGAATTGTTATATCTATACTTGACTTTGCAAAATATGAATAAGGATAATCTTTCACGTAATATTAGTAAGCCTCCTATCGCGGACAAACAACCACAAGTTTTAGAGTTACACGGCGAGCAAAGAATTGACAACTACTTTTGGATGCGCGATATTGAAAACCCAAAAGTTATCGCCTATTTAGAAGCGGAAAACACTTATACAGCAGCGATGATGCAGCATACAGAAGCGCTGCAAACAAAACTCTACAATGAAATGCTGGCACGGATTAAAGAAACTGACCTGTCAGTGCCATATCGCAAAGATGATTACTACTACTATGTACGTACTGAAGAAGGAAAAGCTTATCCCATTTTCTGTCGCAAAAAAGGCAGCCTAGAAGCTCCTGAAGAAATCCTTTTAGATGAAAATGAGCTAGCAAAAGGATACGATTTTTTCAGTTTAGGTGTAATTGCTATTAGTCCTAATCATCAAATCTTAGCTTACTCAGTTGATACTAGTGGTTCTGAGCAATACACCCTTTATTTCCTAGATTTAACTACATTTGAGCTATCCTCTGAAAGCATCCCTGACACTTATTTCTCTTTGGCTTGGGCTAACGATAACCAGACAGTCTTCTACACCAAAATTGATGAAGCCAATCGCCCTTACCAACTATTTCGCCATACTTTAGGCACTTCTCCTAGCGAAGATGTTTTGATTTATGAAGAACCGGATGAAAGTTACCACTTATATGTTGGCAAAACCCGCAGTCAAGAATATATCTTGATGAATTTACAAAGCAGCATCACTACAGAAATTCACTATTTAGATGCAAATAATTCTACTGACAATTGGAAAATAATCCATCCACGCACTACAGGCATAGAATATAACGTTGACCATCATAGTGATTATTTCTATATCGTTACTAATGAAAAAGCTACTAACTTTAAACTAGTAAAAACTCCAGTAACTTCACCAGCCAAAGAAAATTGGCAAATTGTAATTCCCCATCAAGAAGATGTGTTGTTATTAGGAATTAGTCTTTTTGCCAAGTACTTAGTAATTTATGAAAGAAAAGGTGGTCTGGAAACTGCAAGAGTACAAAATTTATTAACAAGTGATGAGAGCAATATTACTTTTCCAGAGCCTACCTATGAATTTTCTGAAGGCAATAACCCAGAATTTAATACTACCATTCTGCGGTTTAGTTACACCTCTTTGATTACTCCCCAATCTGTGTTTGATTACGACATGGAAACACATCAGCGGGAGTTGAAAAAAGAATTGGAAGTTATTGGTGGCTACGATAAAACTCAGTATCAGAGTGAGTGGCTGATGGCTACCGCCCAAGATGGTACAAAGGTTCCCATATCCATTGTTTACAAAAAAGGGATTAAAAAAGATGGTCAAAATCCCTTGTTGCTTACAGGGTATGGCGCTTATGGTTATTCGTATTCAGCAACATTTTCATCAAATCGCCTGTCACTTTTAGATCGGGGAGTGGTGTTTGCGATCGCCCATATTCGTGGTGGTGAAGAAATGGGGCGTAAGTGGTATGAAAATGGCAAATTTTTGCACAAAAAGAACACCTTCACAGATTTTATTGCCTGTGCAGAATATTTAATTGCCGAAAAATGGACAGCAAGCGATCGCCTAGCCATTTCTGGTGGTAGTGCAGGCGGTTTACTCATGGGAGCAGTTATTAATATGCGTCCCGATTTATTTAAAGTAGTAGTTGCTGATGTTCCATTTGTAGACATAGTAACTACTATCTTGGATACATCATTACCCCTTTCAGCAATGGAATGGGAAGAATGGGGTAATCCCAACGACAAAGTTTATTATGACTACATGAAATCTTATTCCCCCTACGATAACGTCGAGGCTAAAGATTACCCAGATTTGTTGATTCTTGCTGGCTTAAATGACTCTCGCGTTAAGTATTGGGAACCAGCTAAGTGGACAGCTAAATTACGAGAACTCAAAACTGATAACAACGTTCTTCTGCTGAAAACGAATATGGGTGCAGGACATAGCGGCGCATCTGGACGCTATGAAAGCTTGCGAGAACTTGCTTTTGAATATGCTTTTATTCTGGATCGGTTGGGTTTGGGAAATATTAAACCTCTTGCGTAGGTCTCTGTTGAGGATATAGAACCATAGATGAACACAAATTCACACCGATATTTATCTGTGTTTATCTGTGGTTAATTTTAGTATTTAGATTTTTACAACCAGTTTAGCCGTAATTTTACCTGCCACAAGGTAGAATAATTAAGTTTGCCAATAAATAAGTAGAGGGCCAATAATGAGCGGAAAAAAAATGACTTTTTCAAATGGTTTGGAATGCTACTATATCAGCAGTGATGAAGAAACAGAATATATCTTTTCAGAAATATTCACCGAACAGCAGTATCTTGGGCAGGATATTGTAATTAACGAAGATGATTGTATATTCGACATTGGAGCAAATATTGGACTTTTCTCTCTATTTGTCAGCAAACTTCAACAAAACTTGAAAATTTACGCTTTTGAGCCGATTCAGCCGACTTTTGCAGTTCTACAAGCAAATATATATATGCACTCGTTGACTAACGTGTCTTTATTTAATTGTGGCTTTAGTTCAGAAAATAACCCTGAAAAATTATTTACTTTTTATCCAAATATGGCTGGAAATTCCACAATCAAGCCAGGTGATGCGTTAGCTAATACAGATACTGTTACAAATGAAAACGAATCAGAAAAGATAGAAAATATATTTGAACATCTATTTGTAGAAAAACAACAAGTTAAATGTAAGGTGAGAACAATATCTTCTGTAATTGATGAATTAGCGATCGATTCAATAGATTTATTAAAAATAGATGTATAAGGTGAAGAGTACGAAGTTTTAAAAGGTATAGAAGATAAGGACTGGGGCAAAATAAAGCAAATAGTCGCTGAGGTTCATGATACAGAAGGGCGGCTAGATAAAATAAAAAGAATGCTAGAATCTTATGGTTTTAAGATGAAAACTCAAAAAAGGGAACTTTTACCCTCTAGCTTTGTTGATATCTTTAATTTGTATGCTGTGCGCTAAGAATAGGTAGCAAAATAGCAATCCGATTTGATTCTGAATCACTTGTGGAGATAGGGAACTCTTAACAGGGAAGAATGAATAAAGGTGTACCTAGCTTCGCAAAAATCAAATAGGAGTCTTATAGTAAGCAGCGGCATTTTCCAGTCAGGTAGAGAGTTGGCTGTGAGATGCCGTATTTTTGTACTTTTCTACGAGCAAGCTTGGTACGAGAAATGGAATGAGAATGAAATGTGCTACTTCTGTTCTCAATCGATAGGGGGATGGAGGTGATGTCATAAGTTTCTAGCTTTAAGGCAAGAGACTCCATGAACGAATCGCCACAATGCAGGATAAAAAATCTATTATTCCCTACCCCCTAGTGTTTAACCCTTATTTTCGTAGGGGTTCTCTCAAAACCAGAATTTAATAAATTTAGCGTTGGGGAAATTTTTGGAGTTAGGTACGCCAGAGGGATTGCTGCATCTGGCAAAAATTCATGGAGAGGCAATTATCAGGAGGTTTAAAAATGACAACAAACGGTAAGCGCAAAATTCGTTATGCTGTTATCGGACTAGGTTGGATTGCCCAAGAAACTGTTTTGCCTGCTTTTGCCCAAACCGAAAATTCACAATTGGTCGCTTTGTTTTCCGAAGATCCAATCAAGCGTGAAGAACTAGGTAAGCAGTACGGGGTGAAGGCTTACCCATACGAAGAGTACGACAACTGCTTAAGAAGTGGTGAAATTGATGCAGTTTATATTGCTCTGCCCAATCATTTGCACTGCGATTATACCGTGCGGGCAGCAAATGCCGGAGTTCATGTGCTGTGCGAGAAGCCAATGGCGGTAACAGAACAAGAGTGCGAACAGATGATTCGTGCTGCCAAAGATAACAATGTCAAGCTGATGATTGCCTACCGTCTGCACTTTGACAAAGCAAATATGGAGGCAGTAGAAATTGTCAATTCAGGAAAAATAGGCGAGTCTCGGATCTTTAACTCCGTCTTTTCTCAACAGGTTGAGGAAGGAAACGTGCGATTAGAGCCAATCTCTAATGGCGGCGGTACTGTTTACGATATGGGTGTGTACTGTATCAATGCTGCCCGCTATCTATTCCGGGATGAACCCACAGAAGTCTTTGCTTATAGTAGCAGCAAAGGCGAAAAGGGCTTTGACGAAGCTGACGAAATGACTAGCGCTATTTTACGTTTTCCTGGGGAGAGACTAGCAAGCTTTACTTCTAGCTTTGGTGTTGCACCAATTTCGACTCTCCAAGTAGTGGGTACAAAAGGTAATTTGCAGATGGAATCGGCATACTCTTATGCGGGGGAACTGAAGCAACAAATCACCATCAACAATGAAACGCAGGAACAATCCTATCCTGCTGGTAGCCAGTTTGCCGCAGAAATCATCTACTTTTCAGACTGCGTGCTGACTGGTCAAGACCCAGAACCATCAGGTGAGGAGGGGTTGGCAGATGTTCGCATTATCCGTGCTATCTACCAATCAGCACAAACTCATCAGCCTGTGCAATTGGGCGAGTTTAAGCGTCAGCATAGACCCTCAGCCCAGCAAATTATTCAGCGTCCTGAGGCTCAACAGACAGAATTAGTTCACGCAGCAGACCCTTCTGGTAAATCGTAAACAATTTCAAAATTTTGCTACCAAAATTTTGCTATAGGGGTATAGGAATTACCTACACCCCCTCATCCATATCCCTCTATTTTTGTAAAACTATGGAAATAAGAAGTTCAGCTTTTTTTATTGGCAATACTATTCCATTTAAATACACTTGCGATGGGGAAAATATCTCTCCTCCTTTAACCTGGGAAGACCCTCCTCCAGGAACAAAAAGTTTTGCTTTGATTATGGATGATCCCGATGCACCCAACGGAACATTTACCCATTGGATTATCTACAATATTCCCGCTGATAGCCGCGAATTACCAGAAGATGTTGCCAAGCAACCTAAACTTGCTGATGGCTGCTTTCAAGGAAAAAATAGTTTTGGGGATTTAGGTTTTGGCGGGCCTTGTCCACCAAAAGACAGCACTCATCGCTACTTTTTTAAACTTCATGCATTAGACATAATGCTTGATTTGCCAGCAGGAGCAAGCAAACAAGAGATAATGGCAGCGATAGATGGTCATGTGCTGGATAAGGCAGAAGTCATGGGGCGCTACGCGAGGCAGATTGAGTAGCCAATTTTATGCTCTATGTTTCTAAACTCAAAATCCCCTCGTCTGCATCTAAAGTTGCCAATACACCAACTGGCAAAGTTGCATTGGGACTCTCATGACCAAAGGGTAAGCCAGAGATTACAGGAATTCTTAAATTACCCAAGCGATCGCGCAAAACTTCTTCAACACTAAAACTAGGCACGTTTGGTGGCGCTTCACAATCAGTAAAATTACCCAATGCAATTCCCCGGACTTTTGCTAAAGCCCCACATAAACGCCACTGTGTCAACATTCGGTCTATCCGGTAAGGTGCTTCTGTAACATCTTCAAATGCTAGAATCACACTATCAAAGTTTGGTTGTATCGGTGTATTCAACAGATGAGTGGCGACCGTTAAATTGCCTGGTAGCAAAATACCACTAGCAACACCACCGCCCCAACCACAACCTTTAATAGGTTCGATGGGGCGACCTTCCACCCAATTAAACAAGCGCTCAATTGACCAATCTGGCTCATTGGCAAGAGTTGTTAGTACAGGAGCATGAAGGCTGGAAATGCCGACATTATAAAGGCTCCATAACAGAGCAGTGATATCAGAAAAGCCAATTAACCATTTTGGTAGTGTTGAATTTTCTTGCCAATTCCAATCTTCGAGGATGCGGGTACTACCGAAACCACCCCTGGCGCAAAGGATACCTCGACAATTTGGATCATGCCATGCTGTGGCTAGGCGATCGCGGCGGTCTTCGTCTTTACCTGCTAAATATCCCCATCTATCATCTATTGTGGGGATGATTTCTACTTTATAACCACGCGATCGCCAAATTTCTAAACTCCGCTCAAACACTTCAAATTCCCGCAAAGCACCACTAGGAGCAATTACTTTTAGTAAGTCTCCAGGTTTTAAGGGTGCTGGTAAAATTGTGGTTTTCATTAATAATCTGTTAGGTGTAAAAATTACAAATTCTGTTTAAATTATTAACTTAGAATTTAATTTCTAAGGTGGGAAATTCCCACCCTACAAAACTTAAACCTTTATGGTATATGAGAAAAAAATCTCTTGATTCCATCTGCCATCTGCCTTTCTTAATTAATTCCACATTAAATTAAGGCGTTCTTGGGCTTTTTTCAAGGCTGTTTCTGGAGATGCTCCTAGCATGGTAGCTTCGATGGCTGTTCCTAAATTGTCGGACAGGCGACTATAGCCATGAATAATTGGGCGAGAACCTGATATAGACATTTGGTCAAGAAAGACTTTAAAAACGGGTTTTTGTTTAATAAATTCTTGGTAAGCCTGACTTTGAGCAGATTTAATATTTACAGGCAAAAAACCTGAGCCAATACTCCATTCTGTTTGGAATTCTTCACTCACTATATATTCTAAAAACTTTAAAGCTGCCTGTTCTCTTTGAGGTGTGGTCTTCATCACAAACATATTGCCGCTAGCAAGCACAGTTGCTGGCTGAACATTGCCAGGAATCGGCAGGACATCGAAATTTACTTTACTTTTCATAATAAATGTCCAAGGCCCTGTTAACTGCATAGCAACACGACCGGCAACAAAATCATCTTCTTCGTATCCTCTTTCTGGTGCAGAGAATTTAGTAGAACCGTCTTTAATTAAGTCTTGCCAAAATTGTAAAGCAGCGATCGCTTTAGGATTTGCTAAATTGGGCTGGTTATTTTCTACTACTGTGCCACCGTTACTTAATAAAAAAGGAAACCAAGTAAAAACCGTCCATTCTCCTTTACCTAGCGGCATTAATATTCCATACTGTTCTGGAGTTCCATCACCATTGCGGTCTACAGTCAATTTTTTAGCTACTTGCCGTAATTCTTGCCATGTTTTTGGCAGCTCAGTAATTCCTGCTGCTTTAAACAAATCTGGTCTGTAAAAAAGTCCAACATTGCCAGCAAATAAAGGAACTGACCAAATATGACCGTCCAACTGCATCTCGTCAAAAAGATTCTGGATAATTTCTGATTTTAGTGGTGATTTATTTAACCAATCTTCAAGGGGACGAATTGCTCCCAATTCCACAAACTGACCTGTAATTTGCGGGTTGAAGAACAAAATATCTGGTGGAACATTACCGATAACTGCGGTTAAAACTTTCGGTATTTGTTGATCGAGTTGTCCTGCATAGATAGATTCCACTTGAATATCAGGATGATCCTGATTAAATCGATCTACTAATTTTTGAAATACATCTCGATTAGGAGGCGGATTGATACCATGCCAAAGAGTGAGATGCACAATTTTGCTGTCTGCTTGGCTAGTAGTCTGACAACCGCCGAGAGTAAGTAAAAATAGACCCAGTAAAATTATAAACAGCGATCGCAGCAATAGATCGCCTATATTATTGCTTGGGAAAATGGCAGATCTGGCTTTCATAGGCAAAATGAAAAATTGGCAAGCGGCTAATTTTAATAGTTATTTAGGTTTCAGTAATTTTGTTCAACAACTGATTAAATTGTTGGGCAATTACAGGTGCATCAAACTCTGCAACTTTAGCGCGGCCTGCTTTACCCAACACCAAGGCTTTTGCCCGCGACGAAAGTACTTCTGCTAATTGGTGCGCCAAATCTTCTGGATCTAAAGGATTTGCTAGTAAACCTTGAACGCCATGTTGAATTAACTCAGGTGTCGACGAGGAACGGCTAGCGACAATAGGCTTACTGGTAGCCATTGCTTCGGCAAAAACAATTCCAAAGCCTTCTTGCAGGCTTGGTAAGCAGAAGACATGACACCGGACATACTCGCGGACAAGCTCCTCATAGGGTACGTAGCCAAGAAAGGTCACAGTTTGATTTAACTTAAGTTTTTGAGCAAGACGGCGTAGGTTATTCCACTCTGGCCCTTTACTTGCAATTCGCACTTCCACATCTGGGATTTGTTGGCGGAGAATTGCTGCGGCGCGAATTAGAGTAGCGACATTTTTACGTGGGTACTGCACACCCACACATAGTACAGTAGGGCGTGTATTTACTTGGTCTTCTTCATTTTTAGTTACGGATGCTACTGCCGCATCCCATCCTTGAAGATCAAACGGAGGCGGTACGATATGGATATCTTTGCTATAGCCATAAAGTTCGGTGAGTCTGAGGCGAGAATATTTGCTAGTAGCAATCACCATATCAGCACGATGGGCACTAACACGCTCTGCTTTTGCCATTAACTCTAAGGATGTACGTACCCAACCCCGTTCAAACTTGGCTTCGTCAGCAATAATACCGTGAATATAGGCAATAAAAGGCGCTTTAATGCGATCGCCAATCGTGTAACCATCCATATCCAGACCAATTACCGCATCATATTTGTCAAAGTCAAGCGGATCAAGTCGCCAGTTCCAACGGAAACGATGCACCATATAACCCATCGGCCCGGATGACTTAGCTGGAGTGAATACATCAACAGTATGCTGCGATCGCAACTGAGCAATCAAGTGGGCATTACCAACAAAGGTTCCACTTCCAAGCTTGGCATTTTGGGGGGTAGCTGTGATAAATGCTAGCTTCATCTTGTGCAAAATTTAGTTAGTTTTGTTGTTTTTGAATTATTGAGTAGCTAGATCACAAGTGAAAAGCATTTCCCACTATATGATTATCTAAAGAAAATAATTACTGTCTTTCTGCTGTTCAAGATACCAGGAAAGCCGTCTTTCTATAAGTAGAAATTTAGTTACCTAACATTTTTGGATAAATTGAAAATTTATGGTTAACAAATTGAAAGTTAGTATGCTGCTGTTAGCAGTTTTGGGAAATTTAGCATGGTCATCTAGTGCTAAGGCAGCTTTTAAAGGCAACCTCACCATAGAAATTGATGGATTTAAAAACACGCAAGGCCAAGTATGCGCCAGCATCTTTGCCCAGAGTGAAGGTTTTCCTAACAAACGCGATCGCGTATTACAAAGGCAGTGTACCAAGATTACCGACAAGACTGTAAAAATTACTTTTGAAAATTTGACAGCAGGTAGTTATGCCATTGCAGCCATGCACGATCAAAATGAAGATTTGAAGCTCAATCGTAATACTCTAGGGATGCCTACCGAAGGCTTTGGCTTTTCCAGAAATCCTGAAGTTCGCACTAGTGCGCCTCCATTTAGCGATGCAGCCGTTTTGCTGGCAGGCCCAAATACCAGCATCCAAATACATTTAAAATATTTATAGTGGTTTGCTATTGGCTGTAATACAGATATATTAGGTAGGCAATACAGATCAGCCTTTTTTCTTTCCCCCTGCTCCCTGCTCCCTGCTCCCTGCTCCCTGCTCCCTGCTCCCTGCTCCCTGCTCCCTGCTCCCTGCTCCCTGCTCCCTGCTCCCTGCTCCCTGCTCCCTGCTCCCTGCTCCCTGCTCCCTGCTCCCCTGCCTCAATAGATAATTTTCCTTAACTTAACCATATTGGCTTATGGGGATGGATCTTGCTGCTGATGTTCCGGTAGACTCTCGGAATCTGGCAAAACACGAATTCGATTAATATGATTCAGAGCATACCTTGCTGTTGACTGTACTTCAGCATCAGGGTCTTCGAGTCCGTGGCGCAATATCTGGCTAATTTGTGCCATCATATCGTAAACACGAGTTAGGTCACGGATAGCATTTTGCCGCACTTGTGGGCTTTCATCTTGTATTGAGATGGCTAAAGCACGGTTCATTGGTTTGAGTGTGCGGATACTAATTTCGCTTAAAGCTGCCAAAATCAAGCTATGTTGTTGCGAATCAGCATTCATCATCAAGTCTATTAGTGGCTGAATTGCTCGTGAATCTCCCTGCTGTCCCAAATCCCAAATAGCCTTGTGCCGCTTCGCTGGGTCAGCACTATATAAGTCTTTAATCAATTCATCAACAATATTAAGTTTAGCCAGACGAGAAGTTTTTTCTGGTGGCAACAATTTTGTGGAGATTGATGCTGTGGCGGTATTGCTCTCATGTTGATCTGCTGTGCTATCCGACTCTTCTATTGTCTGTGCGATCGCATCTTTGTTGGCTGCATTTTCAGTTTTTTCTTCTGAGATTGTAGGCTGTTCCCCTGGTTTGACTCGATTCATCCATCTCAGCCAGTAAAAAACTGTACCAATACTCCCTAGAACCCCAAGCCCTAATAGTGGCCACCAACTAGACCCTTGTTGTGTTGGCTTCGGCTGGGTACTGGGTTTGGCAGTTGGTGCAGGAAAAGAAGAGGCAATTAAAGCTTTTTTAGCGGCTACTGCGGCTTGCAGGCTTTTTCTAGTTGTGTTGCCAGCAATACCATCTACTGTCAAACTCTTCGCTCTCTGAAATTTAGAGGCTGCAATCTCCGTACTTTCTTGATACTGACCATTAGCCAAGCCATTGTAATATCCCAACAGCTTTAATTGAGTTTGCAAAGCCTGCACATCCTTTCCGGTATTACCGGGTCTAAGAGTAGTCGGCTGGGCAACTTCAGTGGAACTGGCTTGTGCAAGTTGTAATATTTCAAGGGTTAACTCAGGTGTCGCCGGACTCGCGGGACTCTGGTACAAACCCAGGCATATAAAATAGGCGAATACAGGGATTGAGGAGTTGCATGGCCGCATATTGCAAGTTTCGGGCAGAAAGTGCTGTTTTATTTGTCGCTACCACGATAACTTCAAGCGGTCTAAAAGGTAACTCTGATCTCAACAAAAAATTTTGAGTTTAAAGTCAAACGTTTTAAGGTAGAGTTTCTGGTTCGGATTCTCTTACAGATAATGTTACAGGGTTTACTTTTTTGGCAGTAGTTGCTTCTAACAATGGTTGTTGATGTGTAGTAGTTTTTTCTCCCGTAGCAACCTGGTTATTCTCTCCTGCCAAGGTATCACGCTGGTTGATGAGATAAATACTGATTAAAGTCAGGCAAACTCCTATCCACTGCAACGGACTGAGAACTTCTGAGAGGAAAATATTACCAAATACTAAGGCAAAGATAGGTGTCAGGAAGGTAAGGGAACTAAGACTTGTGAGATTGCCGCTAGAAGCAAAGTAGAAGAATAATCCGTAGGCGATCGCACTGCCAAATATTGTTGCATAACTCAAGGCTAGCCAATCAGATGCTACAAGATTTTGCCACTGCTGGGATTCTACAACTGACGAAGCTCCCCATAATGGCAATCCCCCTAAAATCATGTGCCATCCTGTAGCTGTTACCGGATCAACATATCGACACACAAACCGAATCAATACTGTTCCTACTGCCATCGACAACGCTGCTAATAGCATCAACCACTCGCCGCTGATAAATAACTGTTGCCAATTACCAACTGTGAAACTTGCCCCAGAACCAAGAACATTGAATATCCACTCATCAGGCAAGCCAATTAAACTAATACCTGAAACTCCCAATCCTAGCCCCAGCCATCCCCAAAAACCAATACGTTCTTTGAATAGCCATAACGACAGCAAGGCGACAGCTAAAGGTTGAGAGTCAATCATCACAGACCCTAACCCGGCGCTAGTTCTGACTAATCCTTCTGCTAAAAAGCCTTGAAACAAAGTGCCATCAACTAATCCAAACAAGGCAATCCACAACCATGCAACCCATCCTTGAGGTTGGGGTCTACCCATAAATGCCGCTGCAATCAAAATTAACACCCCAGCAGGTAGCAAACGCACTCCCGCCATAAATAGCGGCGTGGTGTGGGGAATTACTCCTTTCATTGCCACCATTGCTGTACCCCAAAGGAAAAAGGGAGCAATTAGCAGTAGGGTAGCTACGGGAAAACGAGATGCACTGAGTTTCAGTTGCATGGGTTTGCTGATGCCTTGGTTTAACAAACGCAGAAATTACTTTACCCAATTCTACCTAATTGTGTCTTTTTATGAAGGAAGGAATACTCATTAGAATTGCTCTCATTAGCGCTTCACCAGATTCATCCAGGTTTCCAAGCGGCTAAATGCTTGGGAAGAAAGCAGCAAAGTGAGGGGTGCTGTCAGGCTTGTTGTTAGATTCTCATGCTATCTGGGCATATTTAATTATCCAGCAAGTAGCATTAAAGCAGCGTGAACAGTATGTTGACTATACAGTGGCAAGAAGAAATCGCATTACTACAGCAAAGCTTGAGACGTGAAATTACCAAAATATCAGGTGGTTCGGAAATTAATGTAATTAAGCATATTTGTATTAATAACTTAAAATCAAAATTAGACCGATTAGAAGAAATTGAAAAAATTCTAAATATAGAAAAATATAAAATTGTTTTTATCGGTACTATTGGGCAAGGAAAGACAACAGCTATTTGTCATCTTTTTAATTTAATCAGTGATTTCAAAGTTTCCAAAAATATTAATGGTAAAACTAAAGATGTAATCGAAACTAGAGAATTACTTTCAACGGGATCAGGCAAAACTACTATATGTGAAGTAATTATCAAAGCTGCGGATAAAACTTACATAGAGATAGAGCCTTATACCGTTGATGAAATGGAGAATCTAATTTTAGAATTCTGCGACTACATTGCCAGTAAAGATAATCCTCAGTTAGAACAGAGAATAATTATTTCTGAAGAAATTGATAGAGCCATTAGGAATATTATAGAACTCAAACAAATTAATAAATCAGTTCCTGATGGTGAAAAAACTAAAACTAGTAGAATTGATACTGCTAAGGAATTATTTGAGGAAGCAGGAATCGAGGTACTGAAAAAGACTGCATTGAATAATGCGAACCTTGAATCAAGAACTTCCACTCAAGTTGAGTTTGATAATCAAGGTAAAGAGCAAGAGTGGATAAAATATACCTTTGATGATATCAATAATGTCCGGTTGAAAGACTTTGCTATACCAAGAAAAATATATCTTTATGTGAGCCATGATGTTTTATCTGGCTCAAACTTGTCTCAGTTCGATTCCGTTATTGATACTAAAGGACTTGATGAAAACCCAATTCGTAAAGACTTACAAAAATATATTGACAGTCAAGATAGCATCTGTATCTTTGTAACTCCCTTCAATGCTGCTCCTGAAGCTAATATTACAAAATTAATAGGTTATCATCTGACATCCAAATCTAAAGAATTTCATCATAGATTTGTCACTTTGGTATTACCTCACAAAGGCGAAGCTGAAAAAGTACATGGATCTGATGGAGATAGGGAGTTAGGAATTCAAATTAGACAGGACGAAGTTCAAGCTACATTCAGGCGTTTAAATTTAGATTTTTTCCAAGACAATATCTTGTCTTATGATTCTTTGCGGTACTACCGTGATGATATAGTCAAGCTCAATGAAATCTACGATGAAGAAGATGTGCAGGCAGATAAAAATGAATTTATCAAAGCTATAGCAGATGTAATAGAACGTAGACGAAATCTTTTATTAGACGAAATCAAGAATATTCGAGAAAGCTTTGGAAAAATAAAAAATGGTGAGGCTTTAACAGTAGCAGAAATCAAAGCAATTGAAAATGCAATTTCTAAGATAGAGAATATACGAGACTTGCGTAAAAGAGTACCTAGTTTTGTTTATGAAAATTTTATTGATAAATATCTTGAATGCTACCGGACAACTTATAAAGCATGGAATACTAAACACGCTATCCATAGAAATTTCGGATATTATGAACCAAGGGATATAGATATATACTACGATGCGAAGGTTTTTGCTGAGGGTATAGATGAAGATGAGATGCTGAAAAAATTTACTAGAGAAGTCAAGCAAGAACTAGAAAATATTTTGTATGAACTTACATCTGCTAACGAATCTTTAAAGACACTTATCCCTGAATTAATAAAAGAGTTTTATGGATTATATGACGAGTTTGTATACGATGTAGGAACAGAAATTCAAGATGAACTTACAAGAACACTACTACCTCAAAGTGAAGATTCTAAGTTTTGGAAGGCTCTAATTGCTGAGAAAGGTAGAGAAAGAAAGAAAGGGGAAACTTTTGCAGGTAACGTATGTGAGATATTTAGGCGAGAGCTAGAAATAGAAACAAACTTGAATAAATTTTTCCAGAGCAAAGCTGAAGAGCATTGGGAGAAATTAGTCAATCAAATACTAAGCTTCTTTGGACAAAAATAGAAAAATTTGCAGTTGCACAGTTAATACACAGCTTAGGGCGCAATATATTGTGCCCTTAAAACTGCTTTATTCACCATTAATTATTTTGAAAATATTTATGATTTATTTAAATGAAGAGATGCAGGAAAAGCTCAATATATATATTAAACAATATAATCAAAGAAAATATTTATGATTTATTTAAATGAAGAGATGCAGGAAAAGCTCAATATATATATTAAACAATATAATCAAAAATATACCAAATGTTTGATTAGGGGATTAGAAATTCCAATTGATGGAAGGCCAGAAGAGTTAGTTAGACAAATGTTTCTTCATTTTCTTATTAAAGAAAGTGGATTATTTCCAGATAAAATTAATATTAAGGTTGAATCTAACAATCATGATATAGAAATATATAAGAAGCAAAAAAATGAGAAGTTTAAACCATATCAAAATCCTTTAATAATTGTAGAAGTAAAACGAGAAGATGTAAACTTGCAAAATTACTATAATCAGATACAAAGATATTTAATAAATTCTGGTTGTAATATCGGAATATTATATAATTATCACGAAATTATTATTTTTATTAGAAAGAGTAATCAGTTTGAAATTTATTATCCCGAAAACTTGAGAAAAATAAAAGAATTAATTTTACAAGCAGATAGCAGTATTGACGATGATTTATTAGAATTTGAAAATGCTCAAAATGGAAATAGTCAGAGTTTTGTTTATCTTATTAATAAATACGCCAAATATACTAATCATACAGTAGCTTTTAAGTTGAAACATCAGCTATCTGCAATAGACGGATATTTATTTAATGTAAAAGAAAATAAAATTGAGTATAAAATGTGTGGTAAATATTCCCAAAAATACCAAACTTTTGATTCCCAAGATTTTGAAAAACTAATTTATATCATCTATTGAAAAAACACTCTAAGTTTTTTTTACAAGCAAGGAAATATAGGAATCCGGTTTATTTTTGGAATAATTCCGTACAATTCTAGTAGGAATTCTATATCCCAATACGGTTCAGTTAGCGCCAAAAACCTTTCAGGACTTGTGCAAAAATTGTCTGAAACTCTTATTTCTACCCTTCGGGAAGCCACTTCGTGTCTACGTGTCCTTTGCGCTCTTTGTGGTTCGTTTTTTCTTAATTTTGGGTAAGTCCTGTCCTTAACTGAACCGTATTGTCCTATATCCTGCATTTTATTAAGAACGCTTCACCGGATTCATCCACGCTTCCAACCGACTAAATGCTTGGGAAGAAAGCAGCGTCAAACATAAATAAACTACAGCTACCGCCGCGTAAATTTCAAAAGCGCGATAGTTATCAGCAACAATCAGCTGGCCTTTGCGGAATAATTCTTGAAAACCGATAATTGCAACTAAGCTGGTATCTTTCAACAAACTGATAAACTCATTACCCAAGGGTGGAATCATCCGCCGGAAAGCTTGAGGAAAAATTACATAGCGCATCGTTTGCACAGAACTCAAGCCGAGTGATTGTGAAGCTTCTGCTTGTCCTGGTTCAATCGATTGAATTCCGGCACGGACAATCTCGGCAATATAGGCGGCGCTATTCAAACTTAATGCCAGTACACCAGCAGCTAAGGGATTGAAGCTAAAAGTAAAACCAAGTTCTTGAGCGATCGCTGGTAACCCAAAGTAAATCATAAAAATCTGCACTAATAAAGGTGTCCCCCGGAAGAAGTCCACATACGCCCTCGCTACCCACCGCACAGATTTGGTGCGGGAAAGGCGGATAATCCCAATTAGGGAACCGCCAACTAAACCCAACACTACAGAAAGTACTGTAAGTTGCAGAGTCACCAATGCACCTTGTAATAAAGCGGGGAAAGACCGCAAAATAATGCCAACGGAGGTAAATATTCCTGATTCACCAGCACCAGACTGGTTTTCAAAGGGTGATTTAGCAGGTAAATTCGGGGGATCAGCTTTAAACCATTTTTGGTAAATTTGGGAATACGTGCCATTGCTCAACACCCGATTCAGACCATCGTTAATTAGTGCTAAGTTGACCGAGTTTTTCGGTGTTGCAATGCCGTAATATTCCTCTGTTAGCAATTGCTCTACTACTTTCAATCCCTTGAGATTGCCTGTACTAATTGCATACAAAGTAACTGGCGCATCGTTAATTACCGCATCTACATTTCCATTAGCTAATTCTTGCAAAGCTATAGGTGCAGAGTCAAAACTGCGAATTTGTGCCCCAGGAATACCCTGAGCTTTCTTAGCGCCAGTTGTGCCAATTTGCACTGCAATTCTTTTATTTTTGAGACTGTCAAAGTTAGTAATCTCTTGATTGTCAGTACGAACTGCGATCGCCAACCCCGCTTTAAAATAAGGACGAGAAAACGAAACAGTCTTAGCCCTCTCCTCGGTAATTGTCATCGAACTAATTGCCGCATCTACCGTTTTGGCTTGCAAAGCCGGGATAATGCCATCAAAAGGCACACTTTGAAAATCTACTTTAAAATTAGCTGCCTGTGCGATCGCATTCATCAAATCAATAGAAAAGCCTTGCGATTTACCCTCACTTCCCAAAAACTCAAAAGGCGGAAATGCCGGTTCGTTTGCAACCCGCAAAGTTTTTCCTACACTAGGATTGACGCTACAGCCTGTAAGTAACAGAAAACTCCAGCCAACCACCACAAACAAACGCAGCCAACCAACAAAACCAAATCCAGCCATATTTTTTTATTTCCCTCTCTTCCCTCAGCGCCCTCTGCGTTCTCTGCGGTTAAATAAAAACATTAAAATCAACTTTAGAACAGTTGACACAGGCAATGAACAATTCCACCCCCGCGATCATTTTTGACAATATCGAAAAAAGCTTTGGCTCCCTAAAAGTCCTCAAAGGAATCACTGGCGAAATCAAGCGGGGAGAAGTTATCGCAGTTATTGGTTCTTCTGGTTGTGGTAAAAGTACACTCCTACGTTGCTTCAACCGCTTAGAAAGTATTAATCGTGGGCGCTTAGTAGTTAATGGTATCGATTTATCCCGTTCTGCCATCAACTATAATCAACTACGGCAGCTAAGAACCCAAGTAGGAATGGTTTTCCAGCAATTCAATCTGTTTCCTCATCTCAGCGTCCTGGAAAATTTAACACTTGCCCCGCGTAAAGTTTTAGGAAAAACACCGAAAGAAAGCGCCCAATTAGCCGGATTGTATTTAGAAAAAGTCGGACTTTTTGACAAAGCATCAGCTTATCCCGAACAACTTTCTGGGGGACAAAAACAACGAGTTGCGATCGCTCGTAGTTTATGTATGAATCCTCAGATTATGCTATTTGATGAACCCACCAGCGCCCTAGATCCAGAACTTGTCGGGGAAGTTTTGCAAGTCATGCAACAATTAGCCGCAGAAGGCATGACGATGGTAGTTGTCACTCATGAAATGCAATTTGCGCGAGAAGTGGCACATCAGGTAATATTTTTAGATCAAGGTCTTGTGGTAGAACAAGGTGCAGCGCATGAAGTTCTGACAAATCCACAAAGCGATCGCTTACGTACTTTCCTCAGCCGCCTCAACCCCAGAGAGTTTTAGATTACTCAGCGCTCTTTAGAGATACTCACGCAAGAACTCAAACGGATCATCGCCCCAACATGGTTCAGGTGTCATCAACAGCAGATTGGTGTGGATATCCGCTTCAATTTCATCGCCGTCTTCCCTGTCAAAAAGTTCTGTCATTGCTTTCCAATCACGTTCTGCAATGGACGTAATTAATGGGGTATGTATGTGTAGATTTGGTGGATAATTCACGCGCGAGATTAGAGTTGACTGTCGTAAAAGTTTAGTCTCGTGGCTGTTCAACAATCATATTCTAGCTTTAGACTGGCTACTAAGATGCTAATAAATAGATGGATATAGATGTCATAAGAAGGCAACTATACTGGAGGCAGAGGGAAAATAAATTCTTATACCAATTTGAAAAATGATTGCGACAGATGGATCGCCAAAAAGCTTAGTAACTAACTCTTTCAGGATCTAAAATCCAAAATGGTATTACCTTCTGCCCTCTGCCTTTCTTCGGTCAAACCAGATTTTGTAGTTACTCACTGGAACTTTGTAAAGAACTAGCGCCAAAGCACGTTAAAATGAACCCTTAGATTTGTGTTTACCCCAATTTAGCGAGTAAGCACCGTAAAATCAAACATCAAGTTGCGGCAGCAATGCCTAAATGCTTTGAAAATTGATTTTGATGCCCTGTTTTCGAGGCTTACCCAATGCCAAAGCTTCAGAATGTAGCTAAAAAGACTATTGAGAAAAGCGATCGCATTTACAAATAACGCAGCGATGGCGAAAATAGCCCACTTTTGAGAACAGAAGTTTACAGGCAAAGAAAAATATGCTGAGTTTTGGGCCTAATCCTAAAAACCGCCTTTATACGAATCTGAACAGTTACCTTTTATTTTTGGGTTATGTTCTGGGAGGACGGTTAAAGCGAGATAAAAAAGATATTGAACTTTTTGAAAAGGCGCTTTGCGAAAAATTTGATACTCAGCACGCAGTTTGCGTTTATCAATGTCGAGTTGGCATATATCTTGCCGTCAAAGCTTTAGTCAAGCCTGGACAAGAAGTGATTTTGTCGCCTTACACCATTGCTGACGTGATCAATATGGTGATTTTCGCGGGAGGACGTCCAGTATTTGCAGATGTTGAGCGCGAAACCTGCAATATCTCTGCTGCTGAAGTAGAGCGTCTGATTAACCCGAATACGGGAGCAGTTTTGATTACTCATTTGCATGGACTTGCTGCCAAGGCGCATGATATTAAGAGAATTTGCGATCGCTTCAATATCCCAATGATTGAAGATTGCGCTCAATCGTTTGGCGTCTACGAGCAAGGAAAAGCCGTAGGCACAATTGGCGATGCTGGTGTCTTCAGCTTTGAAATGCATAAAAATTTAACTACTTGGCTTGGAGGAGCGGTAATTTCCAACCGAGGAGATGTGGTAGAAAAGATCCGTGCTGAGTTAGAAGGTTTTTCCTATCCCCCACTCCCCGGCATTACTCGCAAAGTCAAGTCAGGATTGATACACGACATTGCTGGCTTTCCTGTTCTGTTCCAGTTATTGACCTACCCGATTGTTCGAGCTAGTTATCTTAAAGATATTGAATTTGTGAACAAAAAAGTTCGCAGAAAACCCCAGGAAAGCAAGCCAGCAGAACATCTGCCTGAAGTATATAAGTCCTGGTATACACCATTCCAGGCTCGCCTTGGTTTATCACAGCTTAATAACATTGATCGTGATATCAAAACGAGGATTGACAACGCCCTGCTTTATTACGAGAAGCTCAAAGATATTGATGAATTAATCTTGCCTCCTCTGCGAACCGACGGATCTCATACATATCTTTGGTTTCCAGTTCAATATTCCAATCGGGATGAGCTTCTGCGATTTATGTACAGTCATAATCGAGATATAGCAGCTGGTCATTTTACCAGCACTGCTGATTCACCCATGTTTCAAGAATTTTATCGTGATTGTCCAAATTCTAGGAAAGTTGAGAAAGAGCTATTCTATCTGCCAACCTATCCTCGCTATTCTCGCAGTGAAGTTGAGAAAAACATTCAAGTAATTCGACAATATTTTCATTGCTAGGTGCGATACAGCGGGTTTCAAGTTAGTGAAGTATACAATTAGTTTTCCAAGCCAAGTATCAAGCTTGTTGTAATTCAGAATTCAGAATTATCTGTAGGTTGCGAAACAAAAAGCCTTCCACCTTCTCCTTTATATAAATATATCAAGAAGAGTAAATTAGTTTAAATAAAAGACTCAAAATTAATCATGGCAGACAGCTAAAACTTAGATATAGCAAAAGATTTGCCATATTTGAGATTAATTAAATCTGTGAGAATATATATAATTAAATTTATGAAAAATTCAATTTTAGGTATGCGCTATGAAATTTTCTATATAGCAAATACTCAACCTACCATATTAGAGCCACGTTGCCAATAGAAAAGGTATGAAGAGTTAAAAAAGATTAGTTATGGGTTATGTAAAAACTAATAGAATCCAGCATTAATTTGTGTAAAATTTATACTAATTTAGTAACAAGTTTATTGCTAACAATTGATATTAATGTTAATAAATTTTCTGTGATGAAGCAGGTAATATTATGACCGCTGAATTACTTACAATTTGTCATTATATCGCAACGATAGCGAAGCGAGGCAGCGATCGCAGTAATTTTGAGTTTGCCATCCTTGGCGCTTTATACCCTTTGGTAAAGCTACGCCTACCTAATCACAAGTGGTTAATCGAACCTTCTATAACTGATGAATTAGATGCAATAAATAAACTTTATAAAAAAATTAAAGTGATATGTACCAAAATTGTACTAACAGCATTACTCTTATTTTGTATTTTTACTAATAACATAAGCTAATTTTATTGAGCAAAATTTTCCACAATTTCACTTTTTTAAGTCATATTTACTCCATTACACTCGTTGTTACACCTTAGTAGATTGCAAAGGTATTGATTGAATTTAATAACTGATTTATTAACTAGATGTTGATTCTGTGTTTGCTTAATTTGATGCTGTTGCTACTTGATTTGTAAAATTTTCAAAAAACAAAAACCGCCAATTTATTTCTGATGCAGTTCTCATTTAGCTTGTGGGTAGTGAAACGATGTTGATTGATGCTGAAACATTTCAGGATGGAACTACCTTTGTTTCAGATGTTGCAGTGGTTGGAGCTGGGCCGGCAGGTATTGTTCTGGCACTAGAGTTAGCTAAGGCTGGATACAATGTTGCCCTTCTAGAAAGTGGACGTTTTTGTTTCTCAGAAGCGATTCAGAATCTAGGTGAAGCCAGTTACTTCGATCCGAAATTCCATCAGTCAATGTCAGAATGTACCCGCCGACAGGTAGGAGGAACATCTGTAATATGGGGCGGGCGTTGTGTGCCTTACGACCCCGTAGATTTCGATAAACGAAGCTATATTCCTCACTCATCCTGGCCCGTCACCTATGAAGAGATCCAAACCTACTTCGCAAGGGCATGTAACTATTTCTTGTGCGGTAAAGCAGAATTTAATATTAAAAATATCCCAAATATCAAGCACAAGTCTATTGTTCCGGGGTTGCCTGATGAACAAGTACTCACCTCAACCTTAGAACGGTGGTCTCTTCCCACCAATTTTGCTAAAGAGTACTTCAATGAGTTGAAGCAGTATAAGCAAATCAAGCTACTTTACGGTTTAACGTGTACCGAGATTGAATCGAACGACTCAGGATCTCAGGTAGAAGCACTTCAAACAAAAACTCTTGGTGGCAAAACCCTTCGTGTGAAAGCTCGCAAATATGTATTGGCGGGCGGTGGTTTGAACACCACACGCTTGCTTCTAGCATCTGACCAAAAGCACCCTGGCGGTATCGGAAATCACAGCGGGGTTTTGGGAAAGTTTTACATGGGGCATCTTTCTGGAGATATTGCAGTTGTTCATTTTAATACCTCTCCCAGAGAAACGATTTTCGGGTTTGACCGAGATTCAGATAATATTTACTTGCGACGGCGCTTCTCGTTCACTCGGAAGTTCCTGCATGAGAAAGAACTGACAAACATTGTGGCTTGGCTCGGAACCCCAAAATTTTACGATCCATCGCACGGAAACGGCATATTATCGCTCGCATATCTGGCATTGAACTCACCAACGCTTGGAAAGTACTTGACTGCCAAAGCCATTAGAAAGTCATTGATAGGAGAAGTTAAAGGGATCTACCAGGCGCATATAATGAATATGCTTAAGGATTTCGCAAAAATACCTTCCTTTGTCTCTTGCTTCGGTTATGCGCGGTTTATTGCCAAAAGAAAAATCCCCGCATTATTTGTTTACAGTGCTGCTAACGAATATCCTTTGCACTACCACAGTGAGCAAGTACCAAATCCAGATAGTACGGTTAGCCTGTCCGATGAGCGGGATGAGTTGGGGATGCGTAGACTCAAGATCAATCGTCGCTGTACCTCCCAAGACATTGAAAGTGTTTTGAGATCTCACGAGTACTGGGATGCACACTTGAGGAAGCACGGCTGCGGTTATTTGAAGTACCTAAGTGATGATCCTAAAGCGAGTATATGGGATCAAACCAAAGATGGGTTTCATCAAGTTGGCACGACTCGAATGTCCGATAATTCAAGAACTGGTGTTGTCGGGCCAAATTGCAATATTCATGGATTTAATGATTTGTTTGTTGCAAGTAGTTCGGTTTTCGTAACATCCAGTCAGGCAAACCCCACATTTATGATTGTGGCGTTTGCCTTAAGATTGGCAGATTACTTGAAAAAGCAACTTGCGTAACAGAAGGATGTCCTGCCGAGTGGGTTGCTCATACCAAGTTGCAATCAAAAGTAGCAACTGTCATTGCGAGCGAAACAAAGTGGAGCGAAGCAATCTCCGCTTTTAGCATCAGCTTACCACAGGCTTTCGTCATCGGTGGAATACCAAACTTTTGCCGACATGGGTTAAAACTTTGGTAGCATTCCGTACTTTAGTAAAATTTCGTGCATTCGTTGGTTAAATACGCATATCGATGTATTTGCCGCCCATAGAGCTAAGTTTGGGTAAGTTTGGCCTTAAAAATTTACAAAGTACCCTATGTGCTTAATAAATGGCATATAAAGAGGGAATTATAAAAACTAAAAATTATTTGCTCCAGTTTGAGCATTTACTGATCATGACAAAGCAGAATTTTTTAGAACTGGCAAAGCAGAACCTACAAGGGTTTTACTGGCCTGCATGGTTTCCATATCCTAGTTCTTGGTTCAGAGCGTTAATTTTAGTTCCGATCGCATTGCCTGGTACACATTTAATAGTGTGGGGATTAACGGGAATAATTATATCTTTTGTTGAAAATAGACCTTTACTTTTATCGTTTTCTCTTTGGTTTGGAATATTCCTACCAACAGTTTTTTTAGCTTTTTTATATCATTTTATTTGGTATATATGGCAGAGGCGAAACTCAAAAAACACTTTATCTAAACTGATACCTAGTTGCAGCAGCATTTGGCAAGGTTTTTATACTACATTCGTATTAGCTTTGTCCTTTATTATTATAGTAGCTTTGTTTACAGAATTGACGTTTTTAGAATGCAAATACTCTCAAATAGCTAAATCTTTAAATATATGTAATAAATATTTAACTGAACGTACAATCAAATCAATTTTTAGTAGTATTGAAAATAAAAAGTTTTTTGTACAACCTTGGTTTATAATTTGGATTTTTAATGTCAGTTATCTTTTTCAATTAGAGCTTTTATTCAAAAAAATATTGAATAATCAACTAAAATTAATATGGAAAAATAAATATAAATTTAATAAAAATGATGCTGTTAGGCTAGAAAATACTGATTTACCGAATGATAAGCAAGATAACAAAAACAAAAAACATCAGCGTCAAATACTAGAAGCCAGCCAGAAATATTATAATAAAAGTAAAAATAATAAGTTGGTTAAACTAATATTTAATTTATTAGCAATAGGTGGCACAGGACTATTTTTATTTACTAAAGTTCCTTTAATAAAAAATAATTTGTCACTTTATATTTCTTCTCCTAATATATCATCAAAAATCACGTTTAATCCTGATGTATTCCAACAAGCTGGTAATAAAGCAATTAGTACAGCCAACTTAGCGCAATCAACAATCCCTGAAAAAGAATGGAAAAAAGTAATAATTCAATGGCAAGCAGCAACCTCACTCATGAAAACAGTGCCACCTGCTAACCCTAATGATGCAACAGGACAACAACGAATCACTAAGTATAAAAAAAAGTTGAGATCCACGAAGCGATGTAGTGAAGGTTCAGTGATTAAAGGTAGTGATGGAGTACAAGTACAGTGCGTTAGAAATAAATGGGTTCCCAAGCTTTGACTCCGCTTTAAGTATTTGATTGCAAGAAGCAAGGCTATGCTTCGACTAATTCGATGCCAAAAACTTCTGCAAAAGACTGTGCTACATGAAAACGTACTTCTTGACAGGTAATCTCAGGAATCCATTCGGTTAAACTAGCTACAGACTTATCAGCAATGCCGCAGGGAATAATACGCTCAAAGCCTGCCATATCGGGACATACATTTAATGCAAAGCCGTGCATAGTAATCCAACGGCTGACTTTAATACCAATAGCAGCAACTTTACGTCCTTCTAACCAAACACCTGTAAAAGAAGGGATGCGATCGCCTTGCAAACCGTAAACTGCTAATACCCGGATTAAGACTTCTTCTAATTGCCGCAAGTACCAGTGTAGGTCTTTGTGATAACGTTGCAAATTTAAAATTGGATAGCCCACAAGTTGGCCGGGGCAATGGTAAGTGACTTCGCCGCCGCGTTCAACTCTATGTACATCAAACTTACTTGTATCAAGGTCAAATTTGAGAAACTCTGAATTACCTCCTTGTCCTAAAGTGTAGACGGGGGGATGTTCTAGTAAAATTAACACGTCATCCAGGCTGGGTTGTTGAATGCGATCGCCCACAAGCGATCGTTGCCATTGCAGCGCGTCCAAGTAGGGCAATAATCCTTTGTTATATAGTAAACAGCGGCGTCGGTACATTTTATTACTACAAATTCTCCTAAAAATCAACTTGTTTTGGGGACAAATATATTTCAAGTCGCCAGTAGAGAGTCAATAAATGTCAAGCTTTGCAAAGGATTTTAAAGGAAAGTCAAGGGAACCCACTTTAGAAAATACAAAGTGCTAGTTTGAATATATAACCTCAATGGTGTTGGGAGGAATTATCTGCAATAAGCATCACGCCAAAACAAGAGGAAAAATGTACTGGCTAATGATGTCTAATAAATTGTTTGTTAATTGTTTACATTCCCAAAAATCTAATATTCTCTATCAAAAGCAAACGAACCCCTGGAACTCAAAAGGAACAACTACCAACAGTTATGTAAGCATTGCTCCAACACAAAAGGCAGGTCAAATATTTGCTGCTCAGACTGCCTCACTCAGGCATTTGTGTGGGTATTCAATTGCCTTGCAAACAATTGGAAACTAGTGCAGAGATAGAGGAATTAATCAAAGGGATGCGTAATAACAAAAAAGAAACAGCAATATGATAGTAGGCACATCAAAAGTACATAACAATAATTTACATATTGTTTTGGCGGCAGTGATAGACCTTACCGCAATTTCATGTCATACATTACAAATTCACATTAAATATTGAGCGGGAGAGTTTACATGAAGCTTGTCATCCACGGCAAAAATATTGAAATTACCGATGCGATTCGGGAATATGTACATCAAAAAATAGAAAAGGCAGTTAGTCACTTTCAGAACATCACAAATGAAGTGGATGTCCACTTAAGCGTAGCCCGCAATCCGCGAATTAATCCCAGACAAGCGGCTGAAGTCACTATCTATGCCAATGGTAGCGTCATCCGTGCCGAGGAAAGCAGCGAAAACCTATATGCAAGTATTGATTTAGTTGCAGATAAGATTGCCCGTCAACTCCGTAAATATAAGGAAAGGCGTCAAGATAAGAAAACTCATGCCCAACCCACTAACGAAGTATTAACCCCAGAAGCAGTAGTAGTTACAGATTTAATAGGCGATCGCACTCCCGAACTACCTAATGAAGTCGTCCGCACTAAATATTTCTCTATGCCACCAATGACTGTTGCAGAAGCTTTAGAACAACTGCAACTGGTGGGACATGACTTTTATATGTTCCACAATTCTGAAACTGGCGAAATCAACGTTATTTATGAACGCAATCACGGCGGTTATGGTGTGATTCAACCCCGTCATAATAATGCAAACACTAACGGTAATAACAATGGCAAGAATGGCAAAGCAGCCCATGCTAATTTTGTCATGCCAGAAAAATCGCATTTGAATAAATAAGGCGATCGGGTGCTGGTGACTAGGGACTGGTGACTAGGAAAAATCTTTCCCAATACCCAATCACCAGTACCCAATACCCAATCCCCAATCCCTTACTTCGCTGAAAGCTGTTGCAAGGTTTTCAGCGCTTCCTCAACGTGACCTTGAAAGTTAAACATCGAATCAAAAACATATTGCACAACTCCCTGTTGGTCAATGATGTAAGTAACACGGCCAGGGACTAAACCAAAGGCTGTTGTTGCACCGTATAACTTCCGAACTTGGTTGCCTTTATCACTCAAAAGAGTAAATGGTAGATTGTACTTCGCGGCAAATCTTTGGTGCGATTCGTTAGAGTCACCACTTACGCCGATAACCTCAGCGCCAGCGGTTTTAAACACCTCATATTGATCGCGAAAGGCGCAGGATTGAGCCGTACATCCAGGTGTGTCATCCTTAGGATAAAAGTAGAGAACTACGGCTTGTTTACCGCGGAAATCTTTAAGGCTCACTGTTGAGCCGTTTTGGGCTGGTAGAGTGAAATCAGGAGCGGTATCTCCAACTTTAACTGGCATAGTTATTAAAAAATTCAAAATTTTGATGCTGTCGCAAAAGTCCTTTACAAAATTTTAACTTGTGTGTTGGTCTAAAAACTTTGCTTGCTCGTCTGCAACAGGAGGGTTACTGTTAGATCCTCAAATATAAAATTCCGCCTATGCGCCTAACTTCACTGGATGTTTTTCGTGGCATTACCATTGCTGGCATGATTCTTGTCAACATGGCGGGTGTAGCAGATGATGTATATCCTCCTTTAGCCCATGCAGATTGGCACGGTTGCACGCCAACTGATCTAGTATTTCCCTTCTTCCTGTTCATTATCGGTGTTGCAATGACTTTTTCTTTGTCAAAGTACACCGAAGACCACAAAGCAAACTCAGCTGTTTATGGACGCATCTTGCGGCGCGCGGCTATTCTTTTTGCCTTGGGATTGTTACTAAATGGCTTTTGGAATCGAGGTATTTGGACTTTCGATCTAAGTAGTATCCGAATTATGGGAGTGTTGCAGCGGATCAGCCTTGCCTATCTGTTTGCTTCCTTATCAGTTCTCAATTTACCGCGTAAAGGGCAATGGATACTGGCAGCACTGCTACTTATCGGTTACTGGCTGGCGATGATGTATGTACCTGTTCCCGGCCATGGTGCTGGTGTACTAACGCGGGAAGGCAATTTCGGCGCTTATATTGATCGACTAATTATACCCAAAGCACATCTGTATAAGGGTGATGGCTTCAATTTTATGGGAGACCCAGAGGGGCTTTTCAGCACAATTCCCGCTATTGTTAATGTCCTTGCTGGCTACTTTACTGGGCAGTGGATACGCAGCCAGCCAGTACAATCACGCACGAGTATAGGTTTGGCATTATTTGGCATTGGTTGCTTAATTATTGGTTGGGCCTGGGGATGGACATTTCCCATCAACAAAAAGCTGTGGACAAGTTCCTATGTTGTATTCACAAGTGGTTGGGCATTACTTTTGTTAGCTGCTTGTTACGAACTTATCGAAGTACGGCGCATACGTCGCTGGAGTAAACCATTTGAAATTATGGGCTTAAATGCGATCGCCCTTTTTGTTGCATCGGTTTTACTAATTAAAATCTTAGTTAGAACCAAGATTGGCACTGGCGAAGAAGCACCCAGCACCTTCAATTGGATTTACCAAAATGTTTTCGCATCTTGGGCAGGTACGTTTAACGGTTCGCTATTGTTTGCCATTGTCACCGTGTTGTTGTGGTGGCTAGTTGCAGTTATTCTGTATCGCCAACGCTGGTTTTTTAAAGTCTAAACTAATTCGTAATTAAGAGATACTCTAAAAACCTTATTTCTTTAAGACTTACGCAAAATACTTCTCTAACTCTCATTCCTCGGTGTCACGCCAGTTACTACAACGGGGGGAACCCCCGCAACGCACTGGCTTCTCTGTGCCTCCGCGGTTCGATCCTTCCGTAACTTGTGCGTAAGTCCTATTCTTAGTTTTGAATTTTGAATTTTAAATTGTCTAGCACTTGCGGGGGTTTTCTACTGGTGCGGCTAGCGATCCTTCAGAAAGACCAGCTTCACGCAGACGAAAAGCACCGATATTTCGGCTGAGTACTGCTAACCCTGCTAGATGTGCCTGTAAACCAGCCGTACTAGCACAGCAATCAGTTAGTACGATGGGTTCAATGCCAATGTCGAAAAAATCCATCGCTATTTTTAACACACACATATCAGTATCAATGCCGACTATGAAAACCCGTTTAAAACACTGCTGATGAAGGTAGTGTGCTAACTCATGCGGTATCCCGCACAGCCCCAACTTAGAAAAAACTATTTCCGGTTGCACCCAAGGTTGTAGTTCTGGGGCAATATTAATTTCTGGCTCATTAGCACAACTGTGCCAATCAAGGAATTTCTGGTACGGGCCATCAGGTGCATTGATGAAACGAGTGAATAAAACTGGTGCGTAATCATCTCGCTGGATTAAACGGGCAACCCTCTGCGGGATGTGATGAGTGAATTCGTTGATAAAACCGGATTGCACATCAACAATAATTAATGGCTCAGACATGGGAGAACCGATAAAAAACGATAGTGAATAAGTTAGAACTTACGCATTCGCAACGAAAAAAAGAGCTTTGCGTTCGCGTAGCGTCTCCGTCAGGAGAAGCGTGTCCGAAGGACTTATGCTTCCCTATGGTCGCAATGACGGTTATTTGAACGGACAGGACATTATTTCTTCGTGTACTTTGTGCCCTACCCTGCGGGTTCGCTGAAAGCGTTCTCGTTCGGCGAAGCCGTTCCCGAAGGGTAGAGTAGCCGCTTTGCGTCTATGCGGTTCGTTTTTTCATAATTTTCTGGAAGTCCTGTAAAGATTAAATTCTGATATTTCTTTCTCTAGATGTTCCTTAACTGATTTCTATATGCGTGCCGATCGCGGGACGATTAAACGATTCCCAGGCATTACCACCACGTAGGAAAACTTCCATCCAGCGCATTTGTTCGCCTTGTGCATTAGCCCAGCCACTGCTACCAGGTGCAAAAGCTAACTGTCCAGATTCAACAGCAAAGCTGCCATTGCTGGATATGGCTTCTTGTTCCCTATCACCGATCCGCAAACGCACAGTTTGACCTTCCGGCGTCTTGTCAGCTTCATGTTTAATAGTGGTTTTCAAGTTGCCGTAGCCGTCAATATAGGCAATACAGTTGGATGGTACGTCGGGTATATCAGAAGAGGGAATAATTTCATCTAATGCATCGGGTTGACCTAGTGCGATCGCCCCTGCTGCCTCTGGAAACAAATCACGAGAACGAAACTGAGAACCTTCAGCCGCGACAGCAGCCCAACGCAACTCGACTGCTAAATCGCGTACAAATGAGAAAGCATAACCAGCATTAACGCCAATCACGCGCACACCCGTCGGCAGACGTGCAAAAGCCAGACGTTCACCCGCATTACCAACACGCGCCTGTTCATCATCTTCGCGGGGTGCAACGTTGTGATAAATGATTGTCCCGGCGGGGGCTTTATTCAAGCCTAACTGCGCGATACAAAATCCTGCTGCTAGGGTGGCAAAAGCTGGCACGGGTGTAAGTATCGGTTCAGCATCCGGTAGATAGAGTTTAAGATGCTGCACTACTTCTGCAAAGGCAAGGTCGCCAAAGCCGTAATCAGCGATGATATGAACTAGCATAAAGTCCTGTCTCCTATACTGGCTTTATCCCTTGTGCTGTTTCTCGGACGATTAAATCAACGACATCTTCCAAGCGCCCTGTTTGCTTGTAAACTTCACGCTGCCGGGTTGCACCGTTTCCTTGCTGCATCGTTTTATGTACAAGAGACGAGACTTCATCCCATTCTCCATATTCCTCCAGCGAAGGACGCACGAAGGTGAGCAAGCTTTCAACCAAATCACGCGCTGGGACAGCTTTCATCGCGCCAACGTCGATTAAATCCTCATCTAATCCGTAGCGTGCGGCACGCCAGTGAGCAACACGTATAAGTTCGTGGCGTGCAGCAGGAAATGGTTCATCACGCATTGCTTGTTCGTAACAAGTTCGTGCCAATGCCCGTACCAGCCCCGCCACCATCACCGCTTCGTCTACCGTCTGGCAGACATCCGTAACGCGAAACTCTATCGTTGGAAAGCGCTCTGACAAACGCACATCCCAGTAAATCTTCGTTGCTTCCTCAACACTTTTGGTTTCCACCAGAGCCTGTACAAGCCCTTCGTACTCGGCTAATGACTCGAAAATCAGTGGCGGCCCAGATAAAGGCCATTGGCTCCAATTCTCAGTACGATAGCTGGCATAGCCTGTATCTGTACCTAACCAAAAAGGCGAGGATGCTGCCAGTGCCAAGAGCGGTGCTAACCAAACACGGGCACGATTCATCACTTTGATGGCAGCGGAGCGATCGCTGATTCCCACATGCACGTGACAGCCAAATATAACTAATTCACGGGTGAGTTGTTGATAGTCTCGCATCAGCGCTTGATAACGTTTTTTGGGCGTCAGCTGCTGTTCGTCCCAGTGCGAGAACGGGTGTGTACCGGCGGCGGCAATTTGGTTACCGTCCTTGGCAGCTGCTGCAATCACTTCGCCCCGCAAACGCACAAGCTCAGAGCGCACATCTGCCAGTGTGTGACAAATTGGCGTACCAATTTCTATCTGCGATCGCTGGGCTTCTGGCTGCACCTCTTCACCAAGTGCTTTTTGAGCTTTCGGGAGAATGTGTTCCACACGTGAACTCAACTCCCGCGTCACCGGGTTGATAATTTGATATTCTTCTTCAACACCAATAGTAAATTCTTCAGTCTGGGATGGCATATCTAGTGCCTCCTTTGCTTGTTTACAAACCTTGGCCAGAGATTGAGGGCTGTGAAGAGGACAAGGAGCAAGAGTTATTCATAGTTCTTTCCCCTTGTCCTCTTTACCCAATGCCCCATGCCCCATGCCCAATGCCCAATGCCCTGTTCCCTTCTAAAGGCTAGATGTACTTAATGCCCTTTGATTAGAACCAAAATACAGGCGGCTCAATTCTTCCAGGGAAATATCAGTATTTGCTTGGGGATTGAGAAAGTAGGGATGAATTGGCAGGAGTTCAGCCCGACGGCGTGCCTTTGGTGAGGATACAATCTGTTCGAGCAAAGTCAGGTAGTCTTCAGCAGTAGTTTCCCAGGTGTACTTCTTCAGTACCCGTTGCTGACCAGCCTGGGCAAAATGCTCCCACTCATCAGCATCACAGATCACCCGCTCCAAGCCCCGTGCAATATCAGCAGCGTCTTCAGGGTCAACGAGTACGCCATATTCTATATCTCCTTTTCGGAAGCTCTCGCTGGGGCCACCATTCTTAGTCGCTACCACTGGTAAGCCTACAGCCGCTGCTTCTAAGGGAGCCAAGCCAAAGGGTTCATAGAGTGCGGTCAACGCAAACACCGAGCGCCGTTTAACCATAAATCGATAAGCCGCAGCTAGCGACTCTTGCGATTGATCTGGCAAGCCAAAGGCACTGATCTTGCCCCACAAGTTGTTTTCTTCCACTACCTCACGGATAGGGGCTAAAACCTCTTGTTCAGCTAGATCATGGTTAGCCTCTTCACGCAGGGGATCATCCAGTCCCCCTGTCAGTAGCACCAAGTTAGCTCGTTCCTGAAGCGTTTGGCTCATTGCGAAAGCTTGTACTAACCCTAATAAATTCTTCTTGGGAGCTAATCGGCTGGCTGCGACAATAGCAGGCAAATCTCGACGTGACTCAGTGATGTCTCGTGCCAATCGCTCCTGAATCAATTGGTAGATAGCTTCCTCGTTTTGGGCACGCGCTTGGTTACCAAAGATGGAGAAATCTGCTCCCGGTGGAATCACTGTAAAGCAGTTATCGTTGTCTACATCTACTGCACCATCATAGGCAGGATGAGAGTACTGTTCAAAGCGTTCTTGTCGTGTACTTGTGATATTGACAGCCGAGCGATTCATGCTTAGGCGTTCGGCGATGATGCGGTATCGAAAATTAAATTTCTCGTCTATTTCTGTCAGGTTCTCTGGCGTGACCTCAAATTTGTCCATCTTCTGAGCGCCGAGAGAATGAGCAGTAAAGGTGAAGGGTACGCCAGTTTCCTCTTCAATCAGAACGCCGCACAACCCTCCATCGCCATAATGAGCAGTCATTGCATCGGGTAAACCACCCTCCTGTTGATAAAATTTCAGGATGTTGGGTACCCAATCAGTAACTAAATGAGACCACAATAGCTCTTTAGGCAGAAATTCTTTTGACCCGGCTGGTAATCGGATAATGCGGACATTCTCGATGCCTGGATAAGTGTCAAACGGTTCAGCAAACTCTGGCCACTCCGGGTCAATAATTTGACGGGTGAGAATATCAACTTTATGACCCTGTTGAGCCATTGCTATTGCGACTTGCTTAACGTAAATCAGCTGACCCCCAAAATCTGGATGTTTTGTGATGTGGCTGTTAGCTGAATCAAAGTTGCCTTGAGGGTTGAGAAATCCAATGTGCATCGCCTACTTCCTAGTATCAGATTGAATTCCGCGTTTAAACTTCTGCCTGAAGAAGACAGCAGAACAGTTTGGTAAGGCTATTTAGACTTCCCAAGACCGAAAAGTGCAGGCAGTGAGGCTGTACATGAGCATCATCAAAAAGTAAGTCAAAGGGCTTTTATGGTTCCCTTTGGCTTACATCCAGCCGATTCGCTCATTTTCCTAATGCTTAAATTAATCCCTAGTGCGGCTCGCTCACATATACCGGATGACATAATCTGTTTGCCCTCTTTTATCCATTAGTCTGTTTCTGGAGAGAAGATAAATTCATCCACAGACTCGCAAGAGAAATTAACACTAAAAAGATATTGGTACAGATGGAGTTTCAGGGATAAGGGACTTCCAAATAAAAAAATATCCCATCGCATTGAGGGCAGGGGAGCAGGGGGAAGGAACAGTCGTGTTGAACCAGAAATTGGAATAATTTATTTTTTGGAGTTCCCTAAAGACGAGATATATATTTGTGTTCTAAGTGTAAGAGCGATCGCTATGATTGATCGCACATCCTTTGCGGTATTTGCTTGCAAAAGTTTTAAACAAGATTACCGAACAGAAACGCTTACGGCAGAACGTTTGTAATTTTGATACCATAAGCGTTTCTGACCTTTGGCTTAATTATCCAGTAGCAAACAAATCATTTTTATTAATTTAATTGCCAGAAGGCTGCTCATTAAGCACTTCTGCCTTCACTTCGTCTATCGTTTTGTTGAGGTAGACGGCTCGTTCATCCACTGCTCTTACCCAATCGATTGGAAACCAGTGGTGTTGTCCATCAGGAGCGTTATTTTTTGTTAATTTGAGGTACTTACCCTCTTCCACTGAGTCAATATTGCCAATATGTGTGTCAGATGCCCCTTCTAAACCACCGGGGCCTTCTGCGTAGACGGGCATGTGTTCTTTAATCTGCGATACGTCCATTTTGAGCCTCTTCTTTAAATTCGCAACAATTCTTACCCAAATCTTGTTGAGTCACTTTCTTAGTGAGTAGACAGGGTTTTTGTTCAATTACACATCAGGATACGCTGCATACCAAAGGATACGCCTCGCTCTACAGGCAGATGGGATGGCGTCAATAATTACCCCAATATTTCGACTTCTTCGGCAGCATTGATTTGGTCAAGAATACCCCAAATTTCTTGTAACATTGGCTCTAATCCAGTACGGGCAACTGCTGAAATCAAGAAAACCGGGGCATAGGAGAGGTGATTTAATTGGGTAGCCAATGCTTCTAAATCCACTGTTTCCCTATCTACTGCATCAATTTTATTCAGCGCCAGAATTTGCGGACGTTGTGCTAAACCTCTTCCGTATGCTTTTAATTCCTGCTGAATCATGTTGAAATCACCCACCACATCTTCACTAGTGGCATCAATCAAGTGTAGCAATACCCGTGTGCGCTCAATGTGGCGCAAGAAATCGTGTCCTAGCCCTGCACCGTGAGAAGCACCCTCAATCAGTCCCGGAATATCGGCAAAAACTGTACCATCACCAGAAGGTTTGCGTACTACACCCAAATTAGGTACAAGAGTAGTAAAGGGATAGTCAGCTATTTTCGGGCGTGCGGCTGATAAAGATGAAATTAAAGTTGATTTTCCAGCATTTGGTAATCCAATAATTCCTACTTCAGCCAAAAGTTTTAACTCTAAGCGCAGCAGCTTTCTTTCTCCTGGGAGTCCTGGCAAAGCGTATTCTGGGGCACGGTTACGGTTGCTCAAGAAATGCTGATTTCCTAATCCGCCTTTACCACCTTCGGCAACACGAAAAGTTTGTTCAGGTTTGATTAAATCTCCTAAAAGTTCGCCAGTTTCCGCATCATAAATAGCTGTACCGCAGGGAACTTCGATAATTAAATCTTTACCATTTGCGCCAGTGCAATTATTTGGCCCGCCACGTCCACCGTTTTCTGCTTTAAAAAGATGGTTATATCTAAAGTCGAGCAAGGTTTGTAAGTTTTCGGCAGCAACAAAAATTACTGAACCACCTCGTCCCCCATTGCCACCAGAGGGGCCGCCAGCTGGCACATACTTCTCTCGTCGGAAGGCGACAATACCATCACCGCCATTGCCGGCTTCTACTTCAATTTGTGCTTGATCAATAAATTGCATATTCTTAGAGTGCTGAGTGCTGAGTCTTGAGTACTGAGTTAGAGTTATAAATTATAAGTTTTTAATTAACTCTTCACTCCTCACTCTATACTTTTAAGTTAGCACTCAACACTCAGCACTCAGCACTCACTACTCAGATATATGGTGAAATATCTTCACCACACTCATCTGCCAAATAGGAGAGAGCGCGGAAACGCAAGCCTACCATTTGTTCGTAAAGCGGGTTGATTTTACATAATGGTGGAATATGCACAATTTTGTGTCCAAACAAAGTGACATCCCGCTCAAAGGGACACTGGGAAGGAATCATTTTACATAAAAAACGAGCAACTCTGGGATCTTGGATATCTAACCCATCCATCCATTCGCGCAGCGGTTTGAGTGCATTCTGGGTAGGTAAATGGGGTGCAATTGACAAGGACAGTGTTGCGGGTGCTTCTCGTTGCAGGAAACTGTCTATTGCAGGATCTTGATGTTCTATGTGTTCTAGAGTATGACGAAGGGCTTCTAATAAATCCTTTGGCTGCCCCAGTGCTTGGCACAACTGTTGAAGAACTTGATCTTCGCTCGGAGAATATGTACCATCTGCGATCGCTACCATTACAGCGGTGCGTAGAAAATTTTCGGCTGCTGGCGTACCTTTACCTAAAGTTGTGGCTAATTCTTCTGGTGTAATAACTTCGAGCGAATCGAACTTAATGCCAGGAGCCAACTCATCTTCAGTGATGCTGGCAATCAATTGCTGCTCTTGCTCATCAAAGTTACCGTCTGCCCAAGCAATAGTGAGCAATCCACGTAACCAAGCGCCAACTTGTTCACTGCTATAGGGCGATTGAACGACACTTTTCATAAACTTCCGCCTTAAGCTCTCCTCAGTCTATATAGTCCATACTAAGCTACCTGAAAGGTAGTTAAACTGTTACATATTTAACTTAGAGGCTCTTAAAATTTGTTTTTTGTTGGGCAATTAAGACAATGATTGACGCTCAAGGCAACACATTCTCTAGTACACTGCGGCGTAAATAAACCACCCATTTTAAATAAATGAAACGCTTACGCTGTATTCATTTTAAATGAGCAAATTTTGAATTTCGCCTTGCGGTACTAGCCTCTGATTTTGACTTTAGCTTGTGAAATACTTATTTATATTTTACGCAGCAAGTTTCATCTTTACATATACATATTTCTGTGTTTTTTTTGCTATATAAAGCACATTTTTTCAATATGATCAACATAAGTGAAACTATGAAAGCAGTAGACGCAACCGAGAAAAAACCACTCAAGCGATCGCCTCTTATTTCTCTTTCGTTTCTTTATTCAAAGCAGATAACTTCATCCGCCGACTTTCACGCGATAGTGGCACTAAAGCTGGAGCTTGATTTTTCACATTGCTATCTTGAAAACTTTCTATCAATTTAGATAATTCTGCAATTGTCGATGCTTCAAAGACATTACGTAAAGGCAACTCTACTTTGAAAGCGTCACGTACTCTAGAAGCAAGCTGAGTTGCTAGTAATGAATGTCCGCCTAATGCAAAAAAATTATCGTGGATACCTACCCGCTTTATTCCTAAAATCTCAGCAAAAATTTTCACCAGTACTTCTTCAACAGCAGTCCGAGGCGCAACATAAGTATCTGCTAATTCTGGCTTGATTGCATTGGGTATAGGTAAGGCGCGGCGATCAACTTTGCCATTTGGTGTGAGAGGTAGAGATTCCAATACGGCAAAAGCCGATGGTATCATGTAATCAGGCAATTTCTGTGCTAAATAAGTTTGTAATTGTGGTACTAACTTACGCGCTGCTTTTGCTTGTAGGGGATTATTAGCATAAGATTGCCACGGGTGTGAGTCAATGCTAAGTGGAAAAATTATTTTTTTATTTGTTATATTTTGACGTACAAAAACTACGTCATAGCGTGCTTCAATATTAGAATTTGAGCAACTAATCTCAACATTGTAGGGTAAATCCAAAGCATACCAATCTTCTGGATCTATGCCTAAATTCGGGAGATTTTGCAAAGCTTGGCGCATTTGACCCGCAGTTTTAAAATCCTCTACACCTGATAGCCATTGTGCTGTTTTAACTGCTGCTATCACTCGCGCATTAGGGATATTAGTAATACCTAAAATTTCTGGTTGGTTATCAATCAATAATTGACGTATTGTTGAGACTGTGCAGTTATTTCTGTGCCAGTCTAGCCACGCTTCATTTGAGGAATTTTGAGTATTTCCTTCACCGTCAATATGAAGAATTACATTATAACGAAACTGAGTTAACTCATTGTAATCTCGTCCCCGAATTAGTTGAGTTTGTATATGGCTTATCTGGGGAAAGCGCTGCTGTAATGCTCTAAAGAATGCTGGATCGATAACTAATTCTGTTTCTTGAAAAACTTGCATTTCTACCCGTTGCTGCAACTCAGAACGAGTAAGAGAAGGTTCAGCTTGATACAGTTGTACCGACGCATGAAAAGCTGTCAATAGTGGCAGATTACGCACATCTCCGATGAAGATATAGCCACCAGGAACAACTGTCTGTAAAGCACCTTCTAATACGCCAATTAAATAATCAATGCTAGGAAAATATTGCACAACTGAGTTGAGAATTACTGCATCAAAAGCAGCTTTTTCTATTCCTGCAAAATCATTAGCTAACTTCTGATGCAACTTTACCTGCGGCAAATCTTGCGTTGCTAAATGCTGTTTAATATAGTTAAGTGAAGCAGCAGAAAAGTCTGTTGCACAATATTTAGTGCAGTGGGGTGCAACCCTAAATAACATTAAACCTGTTCCACAACCAATTTCTAATACTTTCTTGGGTTGCAAAGCCAAAATTTGCGCCACTTGATTATTCACCCAATCACGCATCTGTTCTGCTGGAATAGGCTGATTTGTATAACTACTATTCCAACCTATAATATTGAATGTTGGATCGGAATTAACAGCAGGTTGATTATAAGTTTCGTTGTAAAGCATCTGCCATTGCAAAACCTGCTCTTGCTGCAATTTTTGCTGTGGTATTTCCTGCTGGCTACTGTAATCTGCATTCAGCGCCACATAAGCTATTAAACGCTTTTCATTTGTATCTTCATGAAACATCACTACAGTTTGCAGCACTGCTGGATGCTGACTCAGTACCGCTTCTATTTCACCTAATTCAATACGGTAGCCGCGAATTTTTATCTGCTCATCAATACGTCCGATAAATTCCAGGTTACCATCTGAACGATAACGAACTAAATCACCTGTTTGATAAAGACGTGCTTTTGGCTGATTGCTAAAAGGATGAGAAATGAATTTTTCAGCAGTTAAATCTGGAAGGTTTAAATAACCTCGCGCTAATCCATCACCACTGATGTACAACTCACCCGCAACGCCAATAGGTACAGGTTGCAGATATCTATCAAGTATGTAAACTTGTGTATTAGCGATCGGACGACCAATTGCAGGTGCTACATTAACTTGATTACTTACAGTAACATCAACGGAAGTTGTGACAACTGTATTCTCAGTTGGGCCGTAATTATTAACTACTTGAAAACGAAGAAAAGATGAAGGATATTGATTTAGTTTATCACCGCCTGTTAGTAATAGGCGTAAAGCTATATTATTTGGCCAATTTAATGCTAAAATCTTTTCTGCCAAGGGTGTTGGTAGAAAGCTAATTGTTATTGCTTTTAATTCTAGCCAATCTCGTAGTTTTTCAGGCGATCGCTTAATTTCATCATCAACAAAATGTATACTTGCTCCAGCACTCAGATAAGGCCAAATTTCCCAACTGCAAGCATCAAAGGCAATTCCGGCAATTTGAGTTACTCGATCAAGGTGTGAAACTGCAAACGCTTGTTGATGCCAAAAAACCAAATTTAACAATCCTCTATGTTCAATTTTAACGCCTTTAGGCTTTCCAGTTGAGCCAGAGGTATAAATAACATAAGCGAGATTGTTTGCTGTTATTTTGCTGGGAAGATTATCTTGAACTGCTTGAGCAATAATCTCCCAATCTTTATCTAAATAGATTACTTGATAGTTAGAGTTTTTAAAACTCTCTAAGCATTGTGTGTAAGTTAATAAAACTGAAACTTGAGCATCTTCCAGCATCAAGTTTAAACGCTCAGACGGATATGTTGGATCTAAAGGTAAATACGCTCCGCCTGCTTTGAGGATGGCTAACATTCCAATTACCATATCAAAAGAGCGTTCGACACAAAGCCCTACTATTACTTCAGAATCAACACCTAATTTTTGGAGATAATTTGCTAGTTGATTACTGCGGAGATTTAATTCTTTGTAGCTGAGTTGCTTATCTTCAAATACAAGCGCAATTCCATCAGGATTTTGTTCGGCAATGCTTTCAACTAACTGATGAACACATCTATCTTGAGGGTAGCCTACTTGGGTATTATTCCATTCAAATAATAACTGATTTAATTCAGATTCGCTTAATAGTGGTAAATTGGCAATTCTCTGGTCTGGATTAGCAACAATACCCTCTAGTAATATTTGGAAATGTCCCAGCATTCGGGTAATAGTAGCCTCATCAAATAAATCAGTGCTGTAAATAACAAAACCACTAATTCCTTTTGAACTATCTACCCACAATCCATTTTGCAGATCCGGCTCCCACAAATGAAATTCTAAATCAAACCGCGTGGTTTCGCTATCAAATGGCATGGGGCTGAGAGTTAATCCAGGTAAATCTAGCGCTGCTATAGGTGCATTTTGTAGCGCAAATACCATTTGAAATAATGGATTTTGATTTAATTTTCGCTCTGGATGTAGTTCTTCTACCAATTTTTCAAAAGGCAAATCTTGATGAGCATAAGCTCCTAAAGCAACCTCTTTTACTCTACCTAGTAATTCCCTAAAGCTTAGGTTCCCATTTAAGTGAGTACGCAAAACTAAACTATTGACAAAAAACCCAATCAATCCTTCAATTTCGCTGCGGTTGCGGTTGGCAATTGGTGAACCTACAGCAATATCTTCTTGCTGTGTGTAGCGGTAGAGCAAAGTTTGAAATGCTGCCAATAAGGTCATGAACAAAGTTACTCCTTCCTGCTGGGAAAGAGCTAAAAGTGCTTCGCTAAGATTTTTTGGCAATTGTAGAAGTTGCCTTGCACCCCGATAAGTTTGAATTGCTGGTCTAGGCCTATCTGTAGATAAATTTAGTATAGAAATACCATCTAATTGTTGTTGCCAATAATTCAACTGAGTTTGCAATCTTTCCCCTTGTAAAGATTGGCGTTGCCAATGGGCGAAATCTGCATATTGGATGGTAAGTTCTGGCAAAGGAGAAGGCTGATTATTGGCAAAGGCTGTGTAGAGTGTTGCTATTTCTTGAATTAGCACCCCAATAGACCAACCATCAGAGACAATGTGGTGCATATTCAGCACCAAAATATGTTCGGTTTCATCTAACCGCAGCAGTGTGACTCGCAGCAACGGCTCAGTTGATAAATTGAAAGGTCTTTGAGCTTCTTGGGTAACTATTTTTCGCGCTTGTTGTTCACGTTCGGTTTCTGGCAGTTGCCGCAGATCAATGATTGGTAAAGAGACTTTTAAACTTGCTGCAATTACCTGAATTGGTTGCTCTTCCACCACGGCAAAAGTGGTACGTAAAGCTTCGTGACGGCGGACAATTTCGTTAAAAGTTTGTTCTAGTGCTGCTAAATTGAGTGAACCAGTTAAATGTATTGCTGTTGGGACGTTATAGAAGGGATTATTGGGTACTAATTGGTCAAGAAACCACAGCCGTTGTTGAGCAAATGAGAGAGGAAGGTTTTTGCTGCGAGAAATGGGTACGAGTGGTGTTAAAGTGTTGTTGACCGTATGATTAGCTACTTTTAAAAAGTTAACAATTTCTGCTTTGCGCTTTTGAATTTCTGCGGCCAATTCTGGCGTTATGGTTCCTTCAGGAGCATTACAGCGCAACCTTTCTCCATCAACAAAAGCTTGAATATCTAAGCTGCGAAGATAAGTTAAGAACTCAACAGTTTTCAAAATTATACCCTGTCGCAACAGTTGTTGCTGACTAGTTATTAACTCAGCATTTTTAACATATCTAGAACGCTGTATAAATCATTCCTGGGGTTGAAAATTTCATGATTATAACTATGGTATGAAGCTGAGAGAGAATGTATTTAATCGGCGATCGCCAGGTTTAAGCTTATGCTATTCATGCCTCCTAATTTCCTGCTTGTATGGCTATTTCAACTGCTGTCTATCGGGGTACTTGGTGGAGGGATTTATATTCTCTATGAGTGGTACGAACGGGAATTGGTAGGAACTTCCTACTTGGTGGCTGGACTAGCAATGGTTCTGTGGTCTTTTGCCGGCCGTTTTATCAGTTTGCCTTTGCTGCGTCGTCATGGTTCTGACGAACCCAAATTTATGCGTACTAAAACTGTGCAGCGTCTGCCAAGACCAGATGGTAGCATACTGCAAGTAGAGTTTTATGGCCCTGAAGATGGTCAACCGATTATCATGTCGCACGGTTGGGGGCCGAATAGCACTATATGGTATTATGCCAAACGGCAACTGAGCGATCGCTTTCGAGTTATTGTTTGGGATTTACCAGGGTTGGGAAAATCCTTTAGACCAGACAACAACGATTACTCTATAGAAAAATATGCCCGCGATTTAGAAGCGGTTATTGCGATCGCAGGAAATCAGCCTGTGTTTTTGCTAGGACACAGTATGGGTGGAATGATTAACTTGACATTTTGTCGGCTATTCCCTGAGCATTTAAGGCGGCGGGTGGCTGGCTTAATTCTTGTGGATACCACCTACACCAATCCCGTAAAAACTTGTATATTTAGCGGTTTGATCCGCAAGTTGCAGAAGCCACTAATCGAACCCCTGCTGTATCTTACTATTCTGCTGTCACCGATTTTTTGGTTGATGACTTGGCTTTCGTATTTCAATGGTTTGCTGTACATTAGCGTAGAATTATCAGGATTTACGGGTAGAGAAACCCGTGGACAACTTAATTTTGCAGCTTTCTTATCAGCATTAGGTTCACCTGGTGTTCTAGCTCGCGGTACACTGGCAATGTTCAAATATGATGAGACTAAAACACTGGCCAGAATTAATGTTCCGGTGTTGGTTGTTTGTGGCGCTTCCGACATAGCGACTAAACCTGTAGCAAGCGATCGCATGAAAGCCGAAATACCACAAGCTAAACTAGTCACGATCAACCCTGGTGGACACATGGCATTAATGGAGCAGAACCACCAGTTTTCCCAAGCCGTCAGCGCCTTTTGTGCTACTTGCAAAGTCGGAGAGTAGACAGGTTACTAACCAGTACCACGTCGATTGCAAGTATCTATTTAACTGACTTGTACTTAATCTTCAATACCAAAATCATCCCAGCAAACACAAAGGTAACAATGTTAGCGGCAATGATGGGAATATCGTGAACATAAGTGCCATACACCAACCATAAGATAATACCTACACACAGAACAACCAGCATACTCCAAGAAAGGTCATCAGCTGATTTTGACTTCCAGGTTTTGATTAGTTGGGGTAAATAGGCGATTGTAGTAAGCACTCCTGCTGTTAACCCTAAAATTGTGATGAAATTAGATTCATCCATTTTTTTCCCTACCTCTAGTTTTTCAGTTGAGTGATTCAGTACAAGCATTTAAGCTTTGGCTATACATACTATATTAGTGGTCTATCGCATTAAATTTGCTAGGTTAACCTATTTTTCATTCCTCTTATTTCCCCTCTTACTTTGCGTTCTTTGTGCCCTTTGCGGTTCGTTTTTTTGCCTTTCATAATTAATGCGATGAACCATTAATGTCAGAATTCTACTTCCTCACGCTGAGTTTTCATAGTTCCAGTCTTATCTAAACCCTGTGTTGCCCAACACATTGTTTCAATATACCTAGCAAGTTGTTCAACAGTCGGTGCTTCAAACAAATTGCGTACAGTCATATCTATTTGGAAAGTATCGCGTATTCGTGAACTTAACTGAGTTGCTAGTAAAGAATGACCACCCAATTCAAAGAAATTATCATGAATCCCTACCTGCTCTTTTCCTAAAACTTTAGCCCAGATTTCTACTAGCGACTCTTCAATTTGCGTCTGTGGTGCTACATAATCTTGTTTATCGAAAATAACTGTATTCGGTGCAGGTAGAGCGCGACGGTCTACTTTACCATTAGGTGTTAATGGTAGAGATTCCAGTAGCACATAAGCTTTTGGTATCATGTATTCTGGTAACTTTTCTTTTAAAAATTGTCGTAATCCAGACATAAAGCCTTGTGCTTCCTGTATTGGTATTTGCTCCTGGTTGGGAACAATATAAGCCACCAAGTTTTTCTCACCAGGTATGTCTTCACCAATAATTACTACTGTTTCTCTCACTGCTGGATGTTGATTCAGCGCTGCTTCAATTTCTCCCAATTCGATGCGGAAGCCACGAATTTTTACTTGATTGTCAACGCGACCTAAAAATTCAATATTGCCATCAGGTAAATACCGGCCTAAATCACCTGTCTTGTAAAGCCTCACTCTAGGAATAAACTCAGTTTCTGGAACAGTAATGAAGTTTTCAGCAGTTAATTCAGGACGGTTAAGATATTCTCGCGCTAGTCCATCACCCTTAATGTATAACTCGCCAATAACACCAATTGGCACAGGTTGCAAATGGGCATCTAGCAAATAAATTTGAGTATTTGTAATCGGGCAACCAATGGGAACAGATGTGGCTGATTCTGGTAAATCTTGCACCCAGTAATAAGAAGAAAATGTAGTACTTTCAGTAGGGCCATAAACATGAATCAATTGTTTAGGCGCACCATTTTTCATTACCTTTTTAACCCATCTGGTATCAATAGTCTCGCCACCAAATAGTAAATAGCGTAATGAATTAAAAGCTTGCGGAGCATCTCTAGCTATTTGTTGAAATAACGCAGTAGTTAGAAACAGAACGCTGATGTCTTTTTGTTGTAGTTGTAATGCAAATTCGTGAGGCGAAAGGATAACATCTTTGCTAATTACAACAAGTTCAGCACCATTAAGTAACGCTCCCCAAATCTCGAATGTCGCTGCATCAAAAGAAGTATTAGATACTTGGGCGATTTTATCGTTAGGTTCTATTTTTATATAATTTGTATTGCACACCAGCCGATTTACAGCTTTATGAGTTACAGCAACTCCTTTGGGCTTTCCTGTAGAGCCAGAAGTATAAATTACATAAGCTAAGTTATCACTGGTTACACTATTATTAATACTTACTTCGCTTTCTTGGGTAAGAATATTCCAAATTTTATCTATACAAATAACTTTATTAGAAAAATTCTCAAAATTTCTCAATAAGTTTTCCTGTGTCAGCAATATTGAAACTTCTGCATCCTCAAGCATAAAATTGAGGCGTTCTTGAGGATAGTTAGGGTCTAAAGGAACATACGCTCCTCCTGCTTTCAAAATTCCTAGCAAGCCGACTATCATTTCTATAGACTGAGAAACACAAATACCCACTAAAACTTCAGAGCATACCCCCATTTTTTGTAGGTAATGCGCTAAATTATTACTGCGATTATCCAATTCTCTATAAGTTAGTTGCTCGGTTGCAAATTTTATTGCTATAGCATCAGGGCGCTGCTTCACCTGATTTTCAAATAATTGATGAATGCACTTATCTTGAGGATACTCACTCTGGGTATTATTCCATTCTTGTAATATCTGGTGTAGCTCTTGTTCGTTCAATAGCGGTAAATTTGCGATACGTTGTTCTGGATTAGCAACAATGCCCGACAACAATGTTTTAAAATGTCCTAGCATCCGAACAATGGTGACTTTATCAAATATATCTGTGTTGTAAACCATCACACCTCTGATACCTTCAGAATGCTCCCACTTTGCACCCCATAAGCTCCTAAAATCTTCAGAACATCTCCATAAGTGCAATTCCAAATCAAACCGCGTCTTGTTAAAGTCAATTTTCATAAAGCTAGGCACTAACCCAGGCAGTTCTAAAGCCGACATTGGCGCATTTTGAAAACCAAATACTACCTGAAATAGTGGATGATAGCTCAAGTTGCGTTCTGGATGTAGTTCCTCTACTAACTTCTCAAAAGGTAAATCTTGATGACTAAATGCGCCTAGCGTTACTTCCTTTACTCTACCTAATAATTCTCGAAAAGTTAGATTGCCGTTGAGGTGAGTGCGTAGCAATAAACTATTGACAAAAAAACCAATTATTTCCTCAACTTCACTGCGGTTACGGTTAGCAATTGGTGAACCTACAGCAATATCTTCCTGATGTGTATAGCGATAGAGCAATGTTTGAAAAGCTGCCAGCAATGTCATAAATAAAGTAGCTTCTTCTTGCTGCGACAGTTCTTGTAGTGCATCAGTTAGGTCTTTCGGTAACTCTATAAATTCTGTTGCTCCTTGATAGCTTTGTATAGCTGGTCGTGGTTTATCGGTAGGCAAATGCAACATCGAAATGTTATTTAATTGTTGCCGCCAATAAGCTAACTGAGTTTTTAGGATTTCGCCTTGCAACCACTCACGTTGCCAGTGGGCAAAGTCGGCATACTGAAGAGGCAGTTCTAATAGAGGTGAAGCTTGTTTTTGTGCAAAAGCTGTGTAAAGTGTTCCCATTTCTTGAATCAGCACCCCAATAGACCAATCGTCGCAGATAATGTGGTGCATATTCAGTAATAAAATATTTTCTGTCTCGGAAAGCATCAGTAGCATCAGCCGCAGCAACGCTTCTGAGGATAAATCGAAAGGACATTCTATCTCTGCGGTGATGATATGCTTTGCTTCAGCTTCGCGTTCATCTGTGGATAAATGCCGCAAATTTACTACACAAAGAGGTATGGTTAAGTTGGGAGATATGACTTGTAAAGGTTGACCATCCAACACTTGAAATGTGGTGCGTAAGACTTCGTGGCGACGCACAATTTCGTTAAACGTCTGCTCTAGTGCCGAAATGTTAAGCGAACCTCTCAAGCGAATTGCTGTCGGCACATTATAAATGACATTACCGGGAATCAGCTGGTCAAGGAACCACAACCTCTGTTGGGCAAAAGATGCAGGAAAAACGAAAACCTCTTCAGAAGACATATTTATCTCTCCTAATTACTAACAAAATTCTCAAAAGGCTTGATGCTGCTTTCTTAAGAGATAATTTCTTAGCTCGCTCCCGGTAAATCGGACAGCCACAAGGCTGACTCTGACAATTACAGCGCATCAACAGAAAATTAACAGCTTGCCGTAGGTTAGATTTTGTTCATTTATTTCCGATTTGCAAATACATTAGCAAGGTATTAAAGCCACAAATACTAAAACGATCATAAAAAAAGTAGCCCTTGTGAGACTACTTTTGCATCATAGATAAGCGTTAAGGAGTGCGGACAAAATAATTCCTAACGATAAGTATTAGAACACTTCCCTACTTGGAAAAGGTATTTTCGTTACACGCTAGCTTGAACACTAGATGAACTTGGTGTATTAATTTCTGCTGACTTCACAAATCCGTAGTAGAAAGCGATCGCAGCAGTAATCGCATTGAGCCAGATATTATTGCCAAAAAGCGGTGTAATCCCAAACAGAGTATTTGTAAAAGGCAGCAACCCTAAAATAGCGCCTGCTGCATAGACGATAGCGAAGATGCGATTGAACACAATTGCTCCGGTTAAGCTAGTAAATGCAGCAATTCCCCAGATACCAACTAAGATACCAATCGCATTATGAAAGTAGTTGGTAGGAAATACCCCAAATAAATAGCCAGAACCTGTTACAGCCGTAGCGTTCGCTCCGGGAGCTACAAAAGCAGGCACAAATCCAGCTAAACCGAGCAGCAAGAAAAACAGACCCAGACACAAAGCACAGTAACGAATCGAGGAATTTGAAAATGTTGATGTTTGCATGGCAGTATTTTTGGTTTTAAAGTCTTTTGTTGCAGAATTAAAGCGTGGTTTTAGGCAACCACAGGTCTTTTGTAACTAACTTAATTCCTTAGCGGAGCAGATGAAGTACGTCTCGAAGAACGCTATAACCAGCCAAATCCCAAAGAAGATAACTGACAAAACCAAGCATTGCTAAACGACCATTCCATAGCTCCTGCTGTGGATTCCAGCCAAAGATCCAGGCGTTGCGATCGGCTCCATTGTAAGCTGGGGTAACAGTAGGGACTTGATCGGTGTTAATTGCTGTAGTTTTCATGATGGTTAGTTCTCAATAATCTTGTTTTGCTCTCATGCTATCGACTAAATTTGCGATACTGGTCTGCCATTAGGAGCGTCTTCGATCTATATCTTTGGTAACGCTCAACAATTAATTTCGATACAAAAAAAATTATTCTTATTTACCGAGAACATAAGGCAGAAAAGCCCGCCGCACTTCCGATGCACCGCGCAGGCTTGGCTCAATCGTCGCTGTGAACCAGGATGGATCACCCTTGAGAAAATGGGCGTGGAGATCGACAAATTGCCCATAGCGATTAGCGATTTCTCCAATTGCAGTGTTCATGCGCTGGAGATTCTTGCGGGCGATCGTCGGCTCAACCCCTACAAAGTTGCGTCTATCATCTCCAAAGGTAGGATCGTACACATTACCCAACAGAACGGGGCGAATCGGCAACTGCTGCACAAACGTGTCGAGAGCATTAGCAAAGGTTGCAATCCCTCCACCAGTATCTCGAATTAATCCTTGCAGTAGATCGTTACCACCGATAGTGATTAGTGCGATCGCTTTTCCTTCCACCCGCAATCGGTGAGCCTGAGAAGGCAACCCCTCAACTGTTGCACCATCACGGGCACGATGTTCCAGGCGAGCAGAGCCACGTGATTTGAGATCCTGACCTTGAAATTCGGGAAACAGGCGATCGTCATTCTGGACGAGGAGTTGCCCTGGATGAACGCCAAACTCGTTATATCGTCCGCAATCTAAAATTGAGTCGCCAAAGGTATATAGCGTGACCATTGCTTGCTCCCGTCGATTGCAGCCAAAGAGAGTCAGGACACTTGCCCCTCCAACTACTTGAATAAACCGTCGTCGCGTAGGTTGAAACAAAGCCATAGCACTCTCTTTGTTTGTCCGACGCTAGCATGAGGACATGGTAGACGATATGAATCAGAAGATGGATTTACTGTCACAAGCCCTAAATCTCGAAAAACTCCTTGCACTGATCGCCACCCATCTCAACGTTGATCCAGCAGAGCTTCAGCTTGTGCCGATTCCTACGGGTAAACATAATTCTTCCTTCTGGGTATTTGCTCCTCAAAAGCGCTATGTATTGCGGGTAGCTCCAAGAGATTCGACAGGGTTGCTGTTTTACGAACGCCGCATGATGCGTCAGGAGCCATCGCTACACGAACTTATCCGCTCACGCACAACCATTCCAGTTGCACAAATTATCGCTGCTGATTTTAGTCGTGTTCACCTAGACCAAGATTATCTGCTGATGACAGCCCTTGAGGGCGTTCCCCTAAGTGATGCTCCTTCTCTCAGTTGCGATCAGCACGATCAAACTCTTTACCAAGTCGGCTCTTACCTGCGTCAGTTGCATGAACTGACGGCTCCTGACTGCCTCGGAATTGAGGCTTATGGATATATCGGTCTACACCATCCAATGGAACCTCAACCAACCTGGGCAGAAGCATTCCGTGTCATGTGGAATCTGCTATTGGATGATGTGGTTGCAAGCGGATGCTATACATTGAGCGATCGCCAGTTGATGTCTAATCTTTTAGAGCAACATATCGCTCACTTTGATTACACACAATCCCCTCGCTTACTTCACATGGATGTCTGGTCTCAAAACATTTTGGTAGACCCAGCAGGTAATGTGACCGGATTAGTAGACTTCGACCGTGCCCTTTGGGGCGATCCAGAGATTGAATTTGCGGTGTTAGACTATTGTGGAATTAGCGAGCCTGCTTTCTGGAAAGGATATGGCAGGGAACGCGATCAGTCTACCTCTGCTGTGATTCGTCAACGGTTTTATCTGCTATATGAGGTGCAAAAGTATATAGCGATCGCAGTTTGGCGAAGGCGAGATGAACTTCGGGCATTGTCCTTCAAGCACAAAAGTTTAGCGTTAGCGAATAATCTCCTTTAGTTGCACTAGGCATTGGAAAAAACAATTTGCCTCTCAACAACTAAAACTTATTGAGAACATAAAATTTTTTTGCAATACAAATTTAAGCCAAAACATCTAACCAGGGTTAGGTGGATTTAAACTGGATTACTAGCAAAATCAGAGTATTCCAACTATTTATCGCTTGAAAACATAAAATCCAATGTGGCTCTTGCTCGTTGCCCCTGATGCTTCTTTTAAGGTTGGTTAATAAGCACGATTTCTATTCCTTTTAGTGATTGTGTTCGATCAAGTTCTCAAAGCGAGGCGTGAACAACGTCTATGGAAGTTTTATGAGGAATATTTGGGGCACTCGTGTTTAGCTACGTTACTTTGCGATGAAGAGGGTATCAATCAGATTATTTTCATAGAGGAGAACTAAACGTGGTTACAACGCTAGATGATACAAAGCGGCTTGCGATCGGTGAAAGATTGGCAGACCTTAGAGCATTTCAAAATTTAATTATCTCTAATGATCAAAAACTAATAGATGCTTGCCCTGATCAAGATGTTCGCGAGCGTCTTTTGAATATGCTCTCTGATGACCAGAAGAACCTGGGCATTATAGACACTGTAATCGTTCAATACGGCATTCAAGCTGAACCTAGTGCTGCAACCAAGATATTTATTCCGCAGTTTGAGCAGATGATGTCAGGTAATGAGTTTACGTTTTACCAGAAGCTCATTCACCATGAACTGATGAAGCATGGTCAAGCCATGAGTGGAATCGTTATCCACAAAGCTGCTCAAAAAGTAGGAGCAGACATTGAAGTGGCAATTGCGCCTTTAAATACCGTCAACTTTGAGGGTCGCGCTCACCAAGAACAGCTCAAGGGCATACTCGAACAGGTAGGTGTCCGCGAAATGACGGGTCTTGATGCCGATCAGGGAATTTGGGCACGGGTGCAAGATGCGATCGCTGCATTATCGGGTGTAGCTGGCAGTGTGATTACCCAAAACACTGACAAACAGGATATGAACATCCAGACCCTGATCCGGCTAGATCATAACAAGGTGAATACCATCTTCACCGAAATCGGAGCTACTAAAGATCCTCAAAAACTCCAAGAGTATTTTGGGCAACTCTACAAAGATCTATTAGCACACGCAATAGCTGAAGAAGAAGTTGTCTATCCAAAAGTTCGCTCGTTCTACGGCTCGGACAACACTCAGGAACTGTACAATGAGCAAGCCCAAATGAAGCAGATGCTAGATGAAATTAAGTCTATTAACCCCGCTTCAGCCGACGAATTCAGATCAAAAGTTAAACAGCTGATGGATGTGGTTGGCGATCACATTCGCCAAGAAGAATTTACGATGTTTGCAGCAATTGACAATAATTGTAGTGATGAGCAAAAAGAGCAAATGGCTACTGAATTCAAAGCCGCCAAGAGCAAAATTCAGGAAGAAATGGCAGTCTAATTGCGATAACAGCAAGCATCTTGGCGTAAAGACAAAACTTGTCTATGGTTATTAACCAAAGCCAAAGTCATTGCTCATGAAAACTTAAATCTCAAAGGACTGGCAAAATCTAAATTTGCCAAGTCCGTAACCGATGCTGGGTGGAGTCAATTCCTGCCAATCCTGAATATCAAGGCTATAAGTGTTGGGTGTTTGGTGGTTGGTAAAGATTCAGGTCTAAATGTCCCTGCGGTTGAAGCACAATCAATTGATATTCTTGTGCGAGAGCCATAAATCTCCCTATTGATTCCGGTGTTAAATGTCTATCATAAGAGATAATAAAGCGTTTAATAATTGTAAAAGAGTTCTCTTAGTTTGAATTATCATTGGGTTTCTCTCTTTACTCACCGCTTTGATTCTCACTAGTTCGCATTGAATATAAATTAAGTTTTTGTCGCAAAATAAGCCAAAAGAAAGGTAAATCTTCTATTAAGTATCTTTTCCATAACCTTTTAGGCTCAGTAGTCATTCTATATAACCATTCAAGTCCCATCTCACTCATAAGTTTTGGCGCTCTACTGATATTGCCAGCTTCAAAATCAAGAGTGGCTCCTATCGCCAAAAATATTTTGATATTTGGCAGTTCATTTTTGTATTTATATATCCACTTTTCTTGTTTCGGTGCACCTAATCCAACTGCCAATACTGTAGCTCCTGACTTGTTAATTAAGTCAACGATATCTCTGCATTCTTGTTCATTTTTTTCAAATCCAAAAGAAGGTGAATACGAACCTACAATAACATTCCTACCAACTTGAGAATTTATTCTTTGTTGGGCTTTAGCTGCCACACCTTTAGCTGCACCTAATAAAAATATTTTAATGTTTTTGTTTTTTTTGTGAAAATTATAAAAAGCAGGAAAGAAATCAGAACCTGATATTTTTTCTTTGATGGGGTTACCCAAAAATTTAGAAGCATAAATCAAAATTTGACTATCACATAATTTGTAATCAGCGCTAGTATATGCTTGTAAAAATTCTGGGTCATTTTGCAACTTCATCAAATGATCTACATTAGGCGTAAATACGACACCAGATTGAAGTTTTTCTAAAACCTCTGTTTTCAATAAATTATCAATATCAATATTTAAGATATTAACTTTTTTGGTTAAATATCGAGTTACAGAATTATTTTGCTGTTGCAAAAACTGCGTCGGTAACGACCTAAACGCTTTGGAATTTGACATCTTTCCAAACCCTGTATTGAGGAAACTAATTCGGTTGAAACTTTATTTTTAAGTCTTCTTGTAGTTTCCTCCTCAGACAGCGATTGCAAATACTATCTGATGGCTACTTAAAGTTTGATATCTACAGCATCCTAGTATGAAGATAAAATTGTCCACCTAGCTATCCACTTGGCCGTATCGTAGAAATACATTAAGCCACTGGTACTTAAACCTGTTATGCCAAACATGAGTTTACTTACCCCAGAACCTTTATAAATAAAGGGTTTCATTATTTTTAATGCTAAATTTATTTTATAGGTACGGAAGAACCAGATATTTTGCTAGTGAAAGATTTTAAGGTAACTGAGTCCAGAGTACATCCATGTATGTATTGATGCGAGCACTGTTGTTTTTCGTTCAGGCGGCACCAGTGCTGAGTAAGGTAATGCAATAGGGACTTCCAAGTAAAAAATATCCCATCGCTGTTATGGCACTCGTGCAGGAAGCAGGGAGAGGGAAAGTCGCTTTGAAGGAGTGAAATTGGATAATTTAATTTTTAAAGTTCCCATATGATGCTGTATTCAGCTCTATGGCTTCTCCAGAATAGAGTATAAATTATGAGTAAAATACTCTTCTAGGAATTTGATTCGGCTGAACAAAGAGAAAAGCTTCATCACTATATTTTTACTCACGTTTGTCTGCAAGTAGACAATATAGAGACCAGAATTGCTGAATAGGCTTCGGTAATCAGCTAGGGTCATCTTATTTAAACCGAGATCGTAGATAGAGCTGATTTTCTGCTTTCTCTGGCGATTTAATCTTTGGATAATAAATTGTTCACTTACGATCAGGTGTCCCCATGGAATCGGAATTTGCGTCCTATGGTGATCACCCCAAGGACTTGAATAGAGCGGAGCAAAGCCTATATATATTCTTCCACCACTTTTCAGACGCTTTGTCATCTCTGCCATTACTATATCAAGGTCAAGGATGTGTTCAAACGAATCCTTGGAAAGAATAACGTCAAAGGATAAGCCGTCATAGTGCCGTAAATCTATATCTTTGAACTCGACTATGTGTGTTAGTTGTGGATAATTCTGTCTTAGGTTTTCATTAGCAAAATCAATTCTATGAGAATCTGTATCTAGCCCGACGACCTTCCTAGCGCCAGTTAAAGCAGCGTTTATGCAGAGGCTACCATGCCCACAACCTACGTCTAGCACTGTCAAGCCTTTAAGCAATGGCATTCCACCAAGTCTATTCCAAAACTTACTGTTTTCAGCCTCACCTCTATTGAAATAATCAATGTCTTCTTGAAGCAACATCACAAACTTCCTGTAATTATATTGGTAAGCCTTAGTAATCATTGCTATCCACATTTTTAGCGCTTAGGAGCGCTGCCAAAAGACCCAGGAATAACAATGTAATAGTATATTTCTTCTCGCACACTTATGGTTTCAGGTAAAGCATCAAATTCATCTTTACTCAATCCTTTCTTTTACAAATACTTGCTTAACTTTTATAAAGTAATAACCCAATATCTCTATTCCTAAAACTGGCAGAAGTGACATCGTTGTTAAGAGTATAAATATGAAAGGTGACCATTTTGGAAAGTAAACAATATAAGCTAGCCACAAACAAAGTTTGATAGTTTTCGGAGATGTCTCTAGAATTAGCTTTAGAGCTTCAACACGCTACCCCCTAGTGGATAGTCATGTGGACAATTTCATCTTCCTTGAGGATAGTGTATGCATAGGGTTATCATTAACCGCCAGATAGTATTGGTTATCACTATTTGAGAGGATACTGTAATCAGCTTATCTAATAAAATCTGAAAATCAAGATTTTATAGACCGTTCTGAAAAATCCAAAGGTAACAGTGATTATACCTGCGTACAATACGGAAGCTTATATTGGTGATGGTAAGGCAATACAGTCAGCTTTAAAGCAAACTCTCAATAATATTGAAGTCACTGTTGTCGATGATGCTTCCACCGAGCGGACTTTAGCAGCGGCTAAAAGTTTGACTGGCAAGCGTTTCAAGATTATAGCTAATCAAAAAATTTGGGGCGGTCAAGACACGTAATCGCGCCCTCAAAGAAGCCAAGGGCAAATGGATTGCTCTCCTAGACTCCGACGATTGGTGTGATCCACAAAGGTTGAAAAGGCTTGTGCTGGTTGCAGATAATTCATATGATGTCAAAGGTTACGACAAACTGCTTTTTCCAAAAATATTATCAAGGCGAATAAAGTACTATTTATTCTCTAAATATAACCAAGAAAATAAAATTAGACTTTTATAAAAAATATACTTATGACATCAGAACGCAGAAAAATTATAGAAAATTCTATTTCGCTATTAATTAGTAGATTAACTCAAAGTATTACAACTTTTATATTAGTTGCATCTATTGCTCGTATTCTAGGCCCCTATAATCTGGGGCAATATACGCTTGCATTCACCTACTATATTCTTTTCATGACCCTGACATCGCAAGGGTTTAAAACCTTGTTTACGCGGGAATTATCATGCAACCCGCAGCAAACACCAGTATATTTAGTAAATGGTACTTTATTGCAGTTTGTTTTCAGCATCATCGGTTATGTAGCAATGGTGTTGCTAGTATTTACATTACCCTATAATGCTGACACATCAATTGTTTGTTATATCTTGGGCTTGATGATTATTCCATTTTCTGTTTCTAACGTTACCGAAGCAATCTTTCAAGCTCAAGAGAAAATGTATTTAATTGCTATCAGTACAGTTCCCGTTTATATTTTGCGTACAATAATCATGATTTGGGCAATGAAGCTCAAATATGGCATAAATTTTGTGTGTGCAGGTCTAGTGATTTCAGAAGCATTAATTCTATTTTTTGAATGGGGACTTATATTACAGTTTATCAACCCTCAATGGCGGATTGACTGGAATTTTATCTGGCAGACTTTTAAATTTTCTCGGACATTTTTAGCTATTGAGGGTATAGCTATTTTAAAAGGTAGAATGCTAGTTATCATTTTATCTTTATTGTCGAGTGAAGTTATAGTTGGCTTGTATGGCTCAGTAGTTCAATTGATGCAGCCATTTGAAATTATTGCTTCTAGCCTTGTAGTAGCTGTATTTCCTAGTATGTCAAAGGCAGTGACATTAGGAAAAGAAAAGCAGCGTTTCATAGCTGAAAGTGTAATTGAGATATTGCAAGGCGTAGGATTACCATTAATTGTCGGACTATTGTTTATTGGAGGAGATATATTAACTTTAATCTATGGCGATCCTAAATTTGTTGAGGGCGCTGTACCACTTAATATAATTGCCTTGGGGCTGGTAGCAGCTTCATTTACGCGTCCTTTGGGCTATTTGCTAGTAGCTAATGGTTTTGAGCGTGTTAATCTAATTGAAGTAACTAGCACAAGCGTATTAACTGGCTTAGTTGGCATACTACTGATATCGAAATATCAGCTGATGGGAGCCGCAATAACTGTTCTGATAATCGAAATTGCTACCTCTGCTCAATATATATATGCCGTTTTTAATCGCCTATTCACTTTACATATATGGCGACTTTTAGTTCGTCCATTAATAATTAGTATTTTTATAGTATTTATATTTCTAATTTTAAAATTAATGAACGCAAATATTATTACGGAGATGCTTAGTGCTACTTTGGCTTACACTTTTTTTGTGACTATTATGGCTACTTATGCTGTTGGTGGCCCAAAGGTAGTTTTAGCAAAAGTTTTACCTAACAGATAAATGTATTTAATAATTTGAAAGTTCCATTATAAAGACTATAACGTTGCAGTAATATTGGTTTTTTACAGAGGTATAAATGACAGACATTGCCTTTTTTTTAATGGATCTTGGTGGTGGTGGAGCCGAAAAAGTGATGCTGACTTTAGCAGATGGATTTGCAGAACAAGGGCTAAAAGTAGATTTTGTGTTAGTGAAAGTTGAAGGAGACTACTTATCACTTATATCTCCCAAAGTACGACTAGTAAAACTGGAAGGTAAACGGCTAATAACGAGCCTTACTTTACTAGTGAATTATTTAAAACAGGAACAACCCAAAATCTTAATCTCTGCTTTAGAGGATACAAATACTATCGCCCTCTTAGCTAAAAAGTTAGCTAGTGTCTCTACTCGTGTAATTGTTACTGTACATAACCATATTTCTCGTAGTTGCCAAATGTCTACTCAACTAAAACGGCGACTAACACCTTTATTCGTTCGTTGGCTTTACCCTTGGGCTGACGCAATTGTAGCCGTATCTGAGGGAGTAGCTGAAGATGCCGCGCAAGTTAGTGGTTTAGCTTTAGAACAAATCAAGGTCATTCACAACCCCATTTATACCTCAGACTTAATAGAAAAATATCATCAACCTGTCAATCATCCTTGGTTTTTGGACAAGCATCACCCTGTAATTTTAGGTGTAGGACGTTTGGAAAAACAGAAGGATTTTCCTACTCTCATTCGTGCCTTTGCTCTACTCCGACAGCAGTACCCAGCTAGATTAATGATTTTAGGTCAAGGTAAGGAACTTCCTTATTTAGAAACGCTAGTCAAAGAACTAAATATGGAAGAAGATGTGGCTTTTCCTGGTTTTGTTGCTAACCCATATGCTTACATGGCACAAGCTAAACTATTTGTACTTTCTTCAAGTTTTGAGGGTTTTGGCAATGTGCTTGTAGAAGCTATGTTGGCAGGTACTCCAGTAGTTTCCACTGATTGCGAAAGTGGCCCAGCAGAAATTTTAGAAAACGGAAAGTACGGCAAGTTAGTAGCTGTAGGAGACGTTAATGGTTTGGCAGAAGCAATGATTAACACATTAAACAATCCTCCTGACTCTGAATTACTCGAACAAAGGGGGCGTGAATTTTCTCTAGAAGCGAATTTAGCACAGTATCAACAAGTTTTTAATTTTAATTAGACGCTTATACTTAGGAGGTTTTTTATGAAACTTAAAAAAATTTTAGTTACAGGAGATGATAATTTCATCTACCGCTATAAATCTTTGTTTACAGCTATCTCCAAAAATGCCATTGAATTAGATTATCTTCCGTTAAGCAAAGTATATCAAGATAATTTTTTTGATGTCTTTATGCAATTTTTGTATAGATTTATTTACAAATTCTCTTTAAGTACAGCTGACAGATTGTTTCATAAAACCAAGCGAGCATATATAGCTAAATCGCAGAAACTAGAGTTTAAGATCGGACAGCTAGAATATACTCCAGATTTAGTATTTCATATTTTTGGTATGTACAGCCCATTTTGGCATAAATCAGACATTCCTTATGTTATGTATATAGATTACACCATGAATTTGGCTGCTCAAAATTGGTCTCCCTGGGCTCCTTTTAAAAATCAGGAAGAACTAGCAGATTGGATGGAATGTGAGCGTCAAGCTTATGAAAGAGCTTATCATATTTTCACCTTTAGCAATGTAGCAAAGAAATCTCTGATTGCAGATTATAATATACAGCCATACAAAATAAATGTTGTAGGTTCTTCTGGTAACTTTCAAGAATCTTATAAAGGAGAAAAAACTTTTGGTAGCCAGCAAATTTTGTTTAATGGTTCAGATTTTGAACGCAAAGGTGGCAATCTAGTTTTGGCAGCCTTTAAACAAGTTAAGCAGATAATTCCTAACGCAAAGCTAGTCATAATTGGTAAAAAAATACTGATTGAAGAATCTGGAATTACTGGAATCATTAATCCAGGCAAGATATCTATTTCCGAATTACAAGATCTATTTTTAAAAACAGATTTAGTTGTTGCTCCTGCATATTGTGACCCTTTTCCAACATTTTTATTGGAAGCAATGAATTATGGAGTTCCCTGCGTAGTTACTAATAAAGATGGAATGCCAGAAATTGTTGAGCATCAAGTCGATGGTATTGTCATATCTGAAATGAAAGCAGATATTTTAGCAGAAGAAATTATCAATCTATTGCTTAATCCTACTTTACTAGAATCTTTCTCTAAAGCAGCTAGATGCAAAATGATAACCAAATATAAATGGGAAAATATAGCAAAGGAAATATTAAATATATTATCATCTAAATAAATAGGAGTTTCGCAAATAATATTTGATTTAATTAATAGTATCTGCAAACAAATGAAAAAAATTTTGGCATTAGCAGAATACGGATTTACAATTTTATCATTAATGCTTTATACGGGAGGCCCCCTCACTGTCCTTACTTCTGGGGGTGTGAATGAAGGAGAAGCCGAATTTTATTCAGGAAGCGATAATAATTCTCTTGTAAAAATAGTATTTTTGGCAATTTATTTTATCACCTTTGTGCTATTAACTGCTCGGTGGAAAAAGGTGGTTTATATGCTAAGTAAAGATAAATATATATTAATACTACTAGGCATCGCCTTAACTTCAATTTTGTGGTCTGCTAGGCCAGAAGCAACAATAGTGCGTTCTCTAGGTATAACTGGGACAACCTTATTTGGTCTTTACTTAGCTACTCGCTACAGTTTGAAAGAGCAGATAGGTTTATTAGGTTGGATGTTTGCAATAGTATTATTGCTAAGTTTTCTGTTTGCTGTGGGATTACCCAAATATGGAATTATGGGAGGCATTCATGCAGGAGCTTGGCGAGGAATATATAACCATAAGAATGTTTTAGGTAAAATGATGGTTATTAGCACAACCATTTTTATCTTAAATTCTATTAGTGCAACTAAAAATCGATTAATACTATATTTAGGTTTGAGTTTATCAATAATCCTTATATTACTGTCAAGATCCTCTTCAGCAATGATAAATTCGATAATGATTATTGCTCTATTTTTGATATCTCACACTTGGCGATGGCGCTATGAAGTTTTGGTTCCCACATTCATAACCATAATCACTTTAATTAGCAGTATTTATATTTGGTTAATAGATAATTCTGAGGCGATATTTGCTGCTGTTGGTAAGGATGCAACTCTAACAGGGCGCACAGATTTGTGGAATTTGGTATGGGATATGATTTGGAAAAGGCCTTGGTTAGGTTATGGCTATGGTGCTTTTTGGTTTGGAGGAGAAAGTAGTGTATCTAGCGAGCTTTGGAATGCTGCTGGTTGGATACCTCCAAACTCCCACAACGGGCTTTTAGATCTGTGGCTGAATGTTGGATTATTCGGAGTCATTATATTTGCACTAAGCTTTTGTAAAACTTTAACTAAAGCCTTTATCTGGTTGCGGTATAGTAAAACGTCAGAAGGATTTTGGCCATTAATATTTATCGTATATATGATTCAGTCTAACCTGACTGAGAGTGCATTAATGTTGCAAAATGATATTTTTTGGGTACTTTACGTAGCGGTAGCTTACTCTGTGCTGTTACCTATTCAAGAACCAATCTATACTAAAGAAAAAATATTAATTAAAACTTAATAGTTTGAATTCGATTGTAATATTGAATCTAACAATATTATTCATAGGAATAGAAAAGTGATGATACTTAAAATTATTATGGTTGGCTCTAGTCTAGAACAAAATGGAGGAATTGCAAGCTTTGAAAAACTTATATTAAAACATGCTCCTACTGATATTGAAATTCAGCATATTACTAGCCATGATGAAGGTTCTATTGCACATAGACTGATAATATTTGTAAAAGCTTTAGTAAAGTTTTTGTGGAGACTGATATTTGAGCAAACAGATATTATATATCTTCAGATTTCAGAGGGTGGTAACCTTCTAAGAAAATCCATTTTTGCCCTGATTGCTTTTATTTTTCGCAAGCCAGTATTGTTGCACGCTCATGGAGCTGAATTTCATCTCACTTACTCTCGGCTTCCTGAATGGGCAAAGCAATTGTTGAGCGGCATATTTCGTCGTTGCAGCGGTTTGATTGTTTTATCAAAAACGTGGAAAGATTACTACGTTCTGAATCTAGATTTAAACCCACAAAGAGTTTTTGTGCTACCTAATCCTGCTGAATTGCCTGTAGAAATTCCCCAACGGATGAATGCCAATCAAGTCACTCTACTCTTTTGCGGGCGTGTTGGTCAACGCAAGGGAACATTTGATTTAATTGAGGCGTTTGCCAATCTACCTGCTGAACAAAAAAACTGTGCAAAGCTAATTATCGCCGGAGATGGAGATATAGAACAAGGGCGCAAGTTAATTGAGAAACTAAATCTTACAGAACATATTACTTTTGCGGGTTGGGTAAACTCAGAACAACGAGACAAGCTGTTAGCTAAAGCGGATGTATTCCTATTGCCCTCTTACAATGAAGGTTTGCCGATGGCAATACTTGAAGCGATGAGTTGGGGATTGCCTGTAATTACTACACCAGTTGGAGGAATTCCTGAGCTAGTAGTTCATAATGAGAATGGTTTGCTGGTTAAACCTGGCGATATTCAACAGTTATCAGCAGCAATACTATCTTTAATTACTAATGAGGAATTAAGGTTGATACTGGGAAAAACTGCAAGAGAACGTGTGATGCCATACGACATTAAAAATTATCTCAATTCTTTGTTCAATGTCTATAACTCAGTATTGACACAGGCAAAAAAACACAGTCTTTATGAATCAAAGGCATAGATTAATTGGCAGACGCAGTTTTTTATTCGGCTTAGGTAGCTTAGCAACTATGAGTGCTGTAGCAACGAGTAAAGCTGCTTATGAAAATCAGCAGATACAAGCGCTTTATGATCCCGACAGGAATTTTATAATTACTGAGGGATTTTCTTTAAAAGAACGTGCTGCTAAGAAAGGACTAATTTATGGAGCAGCGGCTCGGCAGATCGATCTCTCATCAAATGCTTCATATGCTGCTGCTATAGTTCAAAATTGCAGTATGCTCGTACCAGAATGGGAATTTAAATGGACTGCCGGCAATGCAACACTTCGTCCAAGTCCAGATCGTTTTGATTTTAGCGCAGCCGATTGGATGGCTAACTTTGCTGCAACTCACGACCAATTGTTGCGCGGTCACACTTTAGTCTGGCATGATTCTTTACCAGAATGGTTTAAAACAAGTGTTAATAGTCGAAATGCAGCACAGCTATTAGAAAAGCACATTCAAACAGTTGTGAAACGCTACGCCGGAAAAATACATTCTTGGGATGTAGTGAATGAGGCTATTAGAACAGAAGATGGCAGAAATGACGGCTGGCGAATCACTCCCTGGTTAGAATTGTTGGGGCCAAATTATATTGACTTAGCTTTTCGTCTCACTGCTGCGGCTGATCCTCAAGCATTATTAGTTTACAACGATTTTGATTTAGATTATGACACTCCTGAACAGGAAGCAAAAAGAACGGCGGTACTAAAATTACTAGAGCGTTTACAGACTAAGCGTACACCGATTCATGCCGTTGGTATTCAAGCTCACTTGTTCCCTGGTGAGAATAAATTTAACCCAAGCAAGCTACGAAAATTTCTGCATGATGTAGCCAGTATGGGATTAAAAATTATGATTACAGAAATGGATGTAGCTGATAAAAAGCTGCCTACAGATGTAAAAGTCCGCGATCGCATCATCGCTGGAGTCTACGAAGATTATCTCTCAACCGTACTCGACGAACAAGCGGTTATTGCTGTAATCACGTGGGGATTGAGCGATCGCTATTCTTACGTCAGCCAATCTCAACCCAGATCTGATCGTGCTCCAGTTCGTCCTCTACCCCTTGATGCTCAAATGCAGCCCAAGCTAGCTTGGAATGCGATCGCTCGTGCTTTTGACCACGCTCCCAGACGTAACTAAAATTTTGCCTTGTAACTTTTCAAACATCCTCTAAGGTCATTGTTACAAGTTCTACTAGCACAGCCCAACATACACCGTCTGTCATTGATACTTTTTATGAAACTTACAACTGTTGTGGAGTACCCAGCATTTGTAAAATCTTTTCCACCTGATCCAAACCTCCAACAAGCCGCCTGATTGGATGAGGCCAAACTTTGACAAGGGTAGGAGTTGCAGAAACCTGATCGATTTCTGCTTGTTCGGGATTAGTTAAAACATCAACAACTTTCAAAGTATAAGGTTGCAAGAGCGATTGCTCTAACAGTTCATGTAGATTATGAAGGATACGTTCAGTATTTGCACTATGCCCTGCAACAAACAGGCGCAGGACATAAGCTTGTGTTTTTACTTGCAACTTTTGTGTCCTGGTTGCCGGGTGATGGTACTTCACTGCTGTTTCGGCAATTCCTAAACGTACAATCAAATCGTGGTCTTCCCAAAGTTGCGGAAATGAAGAGCGATAAGTTTCCAACACCATGCGATCGCACAACCCATCCTGCCAAGGCGCTGCTTGCCATGTTAAATCCCCTGCGTCAAAAATGGCGTTCAGCACAGCCTGATGTCGCATAATTGCCGGATATGCTTCCGCAAAAGTTCGCACCTGTTGAGAGCGAGGATCTAACCAGTGGTCAATAGTCGCCGTATAGCAAGGTACTAAAAAGTGAGGTAGTTCTGGTAAGTCTAAAATTTCTTGCAAAGCTGCACACAAATGTAAGTGCCATCGACCTTGCTTACTTGGATCGATACAGTAAATTAAATCTCCTCCAGGTGTAAATAGGGCAATACCTTTGAACAACTGGGGTTTAGATAGTCTGTTTGTAGTTAAATCAGTCACAGGAACAAGAGAAGTAAACAGTGCAAAGTAAAAAGTTTTGTCTTTTACCTCAATACCTTAGCCAATTTTGTGAAACGCCCACAGGCTGAAATCCACAAAAGGCTGCGGAAGCAGCCTTTGTTCGTATAGCAACACCCTAGAAGGGTGTGGATTTTGGTAAAGTTATTATTACTTTTTACCTTTTACTGTAATTAAACTCGTCCTCGGAGAAATTGGGCCATTTCGTTAGGAGTTGGTGACATTTCCAAGGCTGTTTCTTCAGTGATGCGCCCATCTTGGTAGAGGTTAAGCAGCGACTGATTCATGGTAACCATGCCATCAAAACTGGCTTGCTTCATCAGTTCGGTAATTTCATCATACTTACCATCTTTGATCCATTCTTTGATTGCCTCAGTGTTGATCAAAATATCGTGGAATGCAGCCCGCTTGCTATCAGTCGTACGGCACAATCCTTGGGCAATTACTGCTACTAAAGACTCAGAAATTGCCACCCGCATGGCATCTTGTTCTTCACCTGAGTAAAGATTAAGTATACGCTCAATAGTTTTCACAGCACTATTGGTATGCAGAGTTCCCATTACTAAGTGACCAGTTTGCGCGGCTTTCAAAGCAGTGTTGACTGTTTCTTTATCCCGCATTTCTCCCACCAGTATCAAATCTGGGTCTTCCCGCAAAGCTGCTTTTAAAGCATTATCAAATTTGCGGGTGTGCATTCCCACTTCCCGTTGTTTGATTAAAGATTTTTGGCTTTTATGAACAAATTCAATTGGGTCTTCGATGGTAATGATGTGCTTAGGCATCTCTTTATTGATGTAGTCAATCATCGCCGCCATCGTTGTGGACTTACCAGAACCAGTAGGCCCAGTTACCAAAATTAAACCTTTGTGGGCATGACAGATATCTCGAAAAATAGGCGGTAACCTCAACTGTTCCATAGTCAAGATTTTTAGCGGAATTAACCGCAATACCATTGCATAGCCTCGCAGAGAGTCAAAGATATTGATCCGCACACGAGCAAAATCGTATTGAGTTGCTCCATCAAATTCCAGATATTCTTCAAAGCGCTGAATTTCTGCTTCAGTTAAGATTTCCCGCAACCAACTGACAAAAGTCTCTCTATCTGTTTCTGGATAATCTGTTGTCTCAATTTCTCCTCGGTTGCGGAAGCGGGGTACTTCACCTACACCCAGGTGAATGTCAGAAAATCCTTTATCGTAAGCTTCTTTAATTAGCTTTTCTAAAGTCAAACCTGAACTGCTGCTCTTATTATTTGGGATATTAGGCATCGGTGGTGGAGAACCTGGACGATGAGCCGCAACAGGCGCAGAAGCTGGTGGTGGCGGTGGTGCAGCAGGGATACCAGGAGTGTTGGCATTCCTTGACATATCCAACGTTTGTGTAGCTTGGCGTTGTGTAATTAACGTTGGCGCTGGCGGTGGTGGTGGTATTGGCGGGACATTACGTGTAGCGGCATTAGTACTAGATGGATGCTGTGATTCTGTCATAAATCTTTAAAATGTAGCAGGCAAAAAATTAAATCCGGGAGAAATCATCCGTAGATGACCTCGTGGCGGCGAGAGCCAGAGTAGTGGGTGTCTGTTGCCTCAGAAATTGAAAGCAACAGTCAGTTCCATTTCACAACTTGTACTAGTATTTTTTTTACTGTTTTTCACGCCAACCATTAATTCAAGAGAAGATTTGTAACCAGATATCAACTGGTGTAACACATTTAAACCATTAACAAGCATCAGTAATTTTATTGATGATATTAAGTGTTATATAAAACATTAAGCTTAATTACAAATACCTTATCTTGTTAGATGAGAAATTTCTCTTGGATATAGGCAAGAGTTGTTAGCAATTAACAGCAAAATCAGCAGCAGATAATTTATTCAGACCACTTTGAGAATTATGAGAATCTCATCTGATTTTTATAAGAAATGTTAAGCATGATCGAAATAGAGTAGATGTAAGCGACCTCAGCAGCTATTGGGTTAGTGCTTCTATCTCTTAGGGTAGATGCTGGAAGCAAGCTTTTTACGTAGATATAAGCTTGGCTTTACATTCATATTTATAAAAGACTAACTGTAAAGTTTAGTAACCAAATGCTCATCTTCTCAGCTAGTTTTTATATACTTAACTTCTAATTAAACAGTTCAGTTTTCTTGCAAACGCGAGATTTATCTGAAATTAAATTCTTGACGTGTATTTTTTAGGAGGAAAAGTCATGGTTTCGGCTCAAAGCTCTAATCTAGGAAAGACCTACTCCTTGTTGATGATCAAAAGCTTTTTGATTTGGACTTTCACCTTGGCAGTATGCTTATTGGTTGTCGGCTTTCCATTAGTGGTTTTGATGGCTACGGTCGGGTGCCTGTTGTCGATTGTTCTGCAATCTGTAATGCCTGTTAGTGCAGTTTTGCTTGTAGCAGGTGGTTTGATTTTGTTTAATGTCATGGCAGTTGTACTAGCTGCTGGCGTGCTAACTCTTAAGGGAGTACATCCGACACAAATCAAATGGTTAAGTTGGTTGCACGGAGAAGCAGAGGAAATGCAGGCTACCGTCTATGCTGCTTGTCCTTTGACTTGTGATATCGAAATATAAGTGCTGACTTCGACAAACAGTGCATCTGCCCGGTTCAGCCGGGTTTTTTCATGTTTATTAATCAGCCGTCAGTGATTAATTGTAGGGATTGACGGATGATTAAATCTTAATCACTATTGACTATTGACCAATGACCAATGACCAATGACTAATGACTAATCAAAAACGAGTTTACATTATCTTAGGTACTCGTCCGGAAGCAATTAAACTAGCTCCGGTAATTCAGGCTTTTCAAAGGTCTCCAGATTTTGAGTTGCAAGTAATTTTGACTGGACAGCATCGTGAGATGGTTGAGCAAGTAATGCAACTATTCAACCTCAAGGCAGATGGTAACTTGGAGATTATGCAGCCTCAACAATCTCTTAGTGATATTACCTGTCGCAGTCTGCGAGGGTTAGAAGCATTATTCCACGAGAGTAAGCCAGATTTAATCATAGTGCAGGGAGACACTACTACAGCTTTTGCCGCAGCTTTGGCGGGATTTTACCAAAAAATTCCTGTAGGTCATGTAGAAGCTGGGTTAAGAACTGATGACTTATTTAATCCTTATCCTGAAGAAGCTAACCGACGGCTGATTTCTCAGATCACCCAGTTGCACTTTGCACCAACGCCATTGGCTGTAGAAAACTTGCAACGTTCTGGCGTTTTAGGTGAAATTCATCTAACGGGTAACACTGTGATTGATGCACTGTTAAATGTAGCTGCGGCTCAACCAGCCTGTAATATACCTGGCTTAGACTGGGACTCATACCGTACTCTGTTAGCGACAGTTCATCGTCGGGAGAATTGGGGTGAACCGCTGCAAGGAATTGCTCAGGGTTTTTTACAGATACTAGATAAGTTTCCTGATACGGCTCTGTTATTGCCATTACACCGCAATCCTACAGTCCGAGAACCGTTACAAGCGCTTTTGGGGGATCATCCCCGAATTTTTTTGACAGAACCTTTAGATTATGCAGAATTAGTAGGAGCAATTGGGCGATCGCACTTTTTACTCACTGACTCTGGTGGTTTGCAAGAAGAAGCACCTAGCCTAGGAAAACCCGTGCTGGTTTTGAGAGAAACGACAGAAAGGCCAGAGGCTGTTGCTGCGGGTACAGCCAAACTTGTGGGAACTAACAGCGAAAACATTATTGCAGCCGCCACTGATTTACTGAGTAACCCAGCTGCCTATGAAGCAATGGCAAATGCAATTAATCCCTTTGGAGATGGGAAGGCGGCAGAACGAATATTGCAAATTGTGCAAAATTATTTAGGGATTAGCTAAACTACAATATCCTAGTCTGATTGATACAAAAATCTAGTTGTGTTGCAAAAACTGGCAATGTCTTGAGTACATATTTGACAGAAATGAAGCTCGAAAATATTCTCACGAGAAACCATACAACTATTATCGAAAAGTTGTTCTCACGTCAAATCGAGCTATAGTTCCTGGCGAGGAAGTATTTTTACATATGTGCCCCAACTTCCACAGTTTTTGCAACATAACCGTTTTTGTGACGAAACCTTTTTTTAAACCTCGACATCAGCAAATATAAAAGTCCTATTATTACCAGCGGTATTGCTGAAGGTTCTGGGACAGAGTGGGGGTTTTGCACAGGCTGGTAAATATTCCCTTGAGTTCTGCCCACTGATGCCAAAAGCTGCTCAATTTTCGTAAATGTATTATTAAAGTCAGTACCAGCACCTTTAGAAAGGATGAGTCGGTTATAGGTCTGATTTTCTGACGCCCCAAAATTCCCTGTTAAAACAACAAAATCTTTACCTATTCTGCCTACGAGGGAGTCAATCAGGTTGTCAATATCAGCTTGGATGCCTTCAGGTAATTCCTCTAAATTGCCGATATTTTCGTTGTCAACATCAACTAGCCAGTTGCCATTGCCAATAACTGTGTTGCCACTCGTAAATATCCAGTTGCCATTTCCAATGATTGTATTGTTATTACCGAAGTCCCAGTTACCGTTTCCAATGGTTGCGTTTTCACTGCCGAAGTTCCAGTTGCCGTTTCCAATGGTTGCGTTTTCACTGTTGAAGTGCCAATTACCATTACCTAAGGTTGAGTTGTTACTTCCATCGTCCCAGTACCAGTTACCGTTACCAAGATTTGTATTGCCACTTCCAAATAGCCAATTGCCATTACCAATGGTTGCGTTGTTGCTATTAAAGTTCCAGTTGCCATTACCAATAGTTGCACTGTCACTACCAGAGTTTGAGTTACCATTACCAATGGTTGCATTATTGCTACCAGAATCTCTATTGCCATTACCAACAGGTGCATTGCCTGCATTAAAACGCTGGCTACTACCGCCAGAATAGGCCATGTTGTTGCCAAGAACTTCTCTCAACGGATCAAAAGGTGATTGCTGAAGCAAACTTCCAGCACCTGCAATGGGATTACCACCTGTAAATGGGTTACTGCCACCACCTGCAATGGGACTACCGCCACCTGCAATGGGCCTACCGCCACCTGCAAATGGATTACCGCCACCACCTGGAATGGGGCTGCCACCACCTGCAATGGGACTACCGCCACCTGCAATGGGCCTACCGCCACCTGGAATGGGGCTGCCACCACCTGCAAATGGATTACCGCCACCTGCAAACGGGTTACCGCCACCACCTGGAATGGGGCTGCCACCACCTGCAAATGGGTTACCACCACCTGCAAATGGGTTACCGCCACCTGCAATGGGACTACCGCCACCTGCAAATGGACTGTTAGCATTGTTGGAAAAGTTGTCACCAAGAACTAACTTCAAGCGATCAAAGATTAATTGCTGAAGCTTACTGCCGCCATCGCCTGCAAAAGGGTTGATACCACCACCTGGAATAGGATTGCCACCAGTGCTAGCGAAGGGGTTACCAGCAGTGGAGGTGTTGTTCCCACCATTAATTGGGTTGACAGCAGAGGCTACCATCAGCACTAATCTCCTATTTTTAGTTTAAAAATTTGGCAGAAAAAACGAGCATCTCAAAGACCAATTAAGTTAACTTGACGATGTAATTGTTTAGTATTTTATAGTGCAAACTAATTCTTACCTAATCATGCATTAATATTGATAGGCATCAACATAATGTATCCAAGACAAGTAGGTTTGATGAAAGCAGTTGAACTGACCACATGACCACAAGTTTACTCTAGACATAAATCTTATAAAAATTTCCTTCCCATTGGAATGAACAATTTTTAGCTTTTTATATCAATATTTTTGATGTTTTGATGATTTAAGTATTTAGTAAAACAGTGAGCAATACTTTTAGTAATTCAAAATTCAAAGCGAGCATCAGTAAATAGGTTATTTGCTGACTGTATGCCACTAAGAATTTGGAATAGCCTACCTTATAAATCTGCGAGATAGGCTTTTTCAGGCTATCTCGCAGGTTTGGCAATTTGCTACATTAGAATCAAAAAAGCCCTGATATACAACAAAAAATCAAGCTTTTCAAAGGCATATAGCAGGTTTTTGCAAACATCTCAGTGCAATGCCAATATATGTCCGGTTCCACCCGTGAGTAACTTTTATATTTAGAGAATTACTAAACTGGTATTGTATAAACCAGTGCCTGCATTGCCTGCTTGTGTAAAGTACTCAAAGCCATTTGCTTTCGAGTAGGCCTCAGTACCACCCACGATCTTAAGCCTATTGGTTGCCCCTGCTTCATTAGCAGTCTGACTAAATTGTCCTAATGTGTAGATATCTCCATCAGGTAAGTGGATAATCTCCTTACCCTCAGCAATAATCTCACCATTTCCTAGTTGTCTAATTGCTGTGAATTCAGATTGCTTTGTACCAATTAGTGTATTTGTACCTTCAAGGAATAAATTAGATGTTACATTTATAACGTCACCAACACCACGCCCTGGTTCCCCTCCATCTGTATATTTTATAGATGTTGCCCTTTGATCAAAATTTCAAACTGTATGTGTTTTGGCTGCTGCCGCACCGACTATGGTATCGTTGTATCCAGTAAAAGGATCGGAATTAGTCATAGCCGTACCCTCAGGCTTAATTTTATTTTGTACCTAAATATATATAGAATAAAAAAATATATGATTACTTATTTTTATTTTTATAAATCTTATAAATCATGCTCCTCTTAAAAATATGGAAGAGTCTGGTTATTAAATCATTAAAGTGGTAATAAAAGCGGTTTTACGGTGGAAATTCCTGAAAACACCAACCATAAGCAAGAGTTGATCGGCAGAGCAAACAAAATTTCGTTGAGCCATTGTCATATTTTATCAAGGGATATAAGGTAGTTTTTCCGAGACACCTGGGTTCGGAAATCATAGTTATTAACTATAGGAATAATATATGATTTTTGAAAAAATTACCTACACTTCCCTGTTGCCTGCTTACACAAATAAGTTTATAAGTCAAAATTTCTTATTATTGAAAATAAACCGCAGATGAACAATGATGAAATATCATTGTTCATCTGCGGTTTGTTACAGGAATCCTAGCGACCGCCACCACCGCCAAATGATGGCATACCGCCACCACCACCGAATGATGGCATACCGCCGCCGCTATCACCGCCAAATGATGGCATACCGCCGCCGCTACCACCACCAAATGATGGCATACCGCCGCCGCTACCACCGCCAAATGATGGCATACCGCCGCCGCTACCACCGCCAAATGATGGCATACCGCCACCACTACCACCGCCAAATGATGGCATACCGCCACCACCAAATGCTTGCTCTAAGGGCACGTCATCACCAAGTTCGTTTTTAAGCCTAGAGTTAACAAGTTTGTCAATCTCCATCCTCAAATTAAACCCATCTGGCGGTTGAGTTGTGCTGCTGCCACCACCAGCCAAGAAATCACCGCCACCACCAGTTAAGGGGTTGCTGCCACTACCACCACCAGTCAAGGAATCGCTGCCACTACCACGGCTACCACCACCAGTCAAGGAATCGCTGCCACTACCACGGCTACCGCCAGTAGCCCAAGGATTGACACCGCCAGTCAAAGGGCTGCCAGGAGCATTCGGGTCGCCAAAGCGACTGAAGGGACTACCGCCACCAGGTGAGGAACCACCGCCACCAGGTGAGGAACCACCGCCACCAGATGGAGGAGCGCTACCTTGTCCACCACCAACGCCTTTGAATAGATCGGCGATATCTTTAATACCAACCTCCTGCAAGCGGGCCCAAGGTGAACTCCCAAGTGAATTGCCACCACCAGCAGAGGAATTGTTGCTACCACCACCAATCGAATCTGCCATCAGAAATAATCCTCCTATCTTTTGGGTCAAAATTACGTTAGTGCTGGAATATTAAATAGACAAAATTTAACTAGCTTTACGGCTTTATTTTTGTCTTTCTTCACTGCCGTAGCTAGTTATGAGCTATTAACGTATTGAGCTTAGTTGATTGCACGTTGAGTAATTTATCTAATATTTGAAAACCAAAACTAAGCTTAAAATTACGCTAGCCACATACATATTAGGTATGGTTGATAGGTATTACAATGACGAATATTTAGATTAAAAGGTCAATATTTTATATATTTATTTTCCTATTAGTAATTAGGATAAATGTACTTAGAAATTTTAGGAAAAATAACTTTTAAATACTATAGGTTGTTGCTATTTAGCGCATGATGTACATCCGATACTCATGCCCAATTCTTAATACAAAATTGCGCTCAAATATAAATCGTAAGGCAGATGACAAGAGCAGACGGCGAAGATATCTGCGCTACAAATTTTAACTGTAAAAGGAATTAGGGATTAGAAACTGGGGATTGGTTAAAGAATGGGGAAAAATTATGTCCAACGTGAGTTCGACAGATTAAAAACCTTTCTCTAAACCTCTTCCCTTTTAGGGGCTACCATGTACACACAAGTCTTTGAGAGTTGTCCCACAGGCTTTTGATCCCCCCAACCCCCCTTTTTAAGGGGGGCTAAAATCCCTCAAAGTCCTCCAATGTATCGGAGGATAATGACGGATCTACAATGATTTCGGTTTAGTACAGAGATGTGTGTACACCGTAGCCTTTTAGGGGAGAGGCTTTAAAAGCTGGATTTTTTCGTTGAAAACCAAGATATTTAAGCCCCTCTCCGCGTCGGAGAGGGGTTGGGGAGAGGTTCATCGAACTCACGCTGTCTAGGGTTTTGACCCCGGAATACATATTTTGGAATTTTTCCCAGTACCAGTCTTCGATCGCAGAGCGACTACACAGAACCGACTAATGCAGGGACTGGCCAGCGATTGACTACTTTGCCAATAACGGACATTTCTTGAGCCAAGCGATCAAATTTCTCAGGGGTTAAAGATTGGGGGCCATCAGATAAAGCCTTAGCAGGATTGGGATGAACCTCAATCATCAAGGCATCTGTACCAGCAGCGATCGCAGCCATTGCCATAGGTGCAACATACTCGGATCTACCCGTACCGTGGCTGGGGTCAATCATAATTGGTAGGTGGGTGAGCGATCGCAAGACTGGCAGCACCGATAAATCTAAAGTATTACGGGCATATTTGCCATCAAAAGTTCTAATTCCCCGCTCACAAAGAATCACATTTGGATTTCCTGATGCCAAAATGTATTCTGCTGCCATTAACCACTCGTCAATTGTGGCTGACATTCCTCGCTTGAGCAGCACAGGTTTATCTTGAGCGCCTACCTTTTTGAGCAACGAGAAGTTGTGCATATTCCGCGCTCCGATTTGGATGATGTCGGCTGTCTTAGCTACTGCTGGTAAATCCGCAGCATCCATCAACTCTGTGATGATCCCCAAACCTGTAGCTTCACGTGCTGCTGCTAACAAATCTAAGGCACTTTCACCATAACCTTGAAAGGCATAAGGTGAAGTACGCGGTTTGTAAGCTCCGCCACGCAGGAATTTGGCTCCTGCTGCCTTCACCCGCTTTGCTGTCTCCACAATCATCGCTTCATTCTCAACCGAACAAGGCCCAGCTACAACTACGATGGGATGATGTTCTCCGAAATAAACGCGACCGTTAGGTGTGGGTACAACAACTTCGCTCGCTTCTCCATGTCGAAATTCTCGACTAACTCGCTTAAAAGGCTGCTGCACTCGTAATACTTGCTGAATCCAAGGGCTAATCTCTTGAACCTGCAATGTATCGATGCTAATAGTATCGCCAATGATCCCCAGAATAACTTTGTGTTGACCGACGCTTTTTTCTACTGTGACTCCCCAGGTTTCACTTAGCTCTTGAGTAATGCGTGTAATTTCGTCAACAGGCGTACCAGTCTTCAGTACTACAATCATGTTCTTTTTCCTTTCCTATATTGAGTAGCTATTTGATTAGTGCAAAAACTTGGCTAGTTGTTCTAGTTTTGTCCAAGCAACACCGCTTCTTAGAACGTCCTTCGCAAGGGCAATGCCTTTGACGCAGCCTTCTAAAATATCTGTTGTGCCATCAAGGGCTTCACCTACTTGCAGGGCTAGCGCTGTATTTAAAGCGACAACCTCCTGCTGTGCCTGAGTGCCTTTACCTTGAAGAACTGCTTTTAAAATTTCTGCATTTTCTTGGACATCTCCACCCCGCAACGCCGCAGTCGGTGCAGGAGTTAAACCAAGTTCTTCTGGATTGAGTGTGAGGGAACGGACTTTTTGATTTTGAAGTACAGCCAAGTCAGTAACATCAGCCAAACCCGCTTCATCTAATCTTTCTCTTCCGTGGAGTGCGATCGCTTGCCGACATCCTAATTGCGATAAAGCTTGAGCGATCTCCTCTAGTAAAAGCGGGTCATTTACACCAATAATTTGCCCTGTCGGTCGTAGCGGATTCACCAAAGGGCCAAGCAGGTTAAAAATAGTCCGCACTTTCAAAGTTTTTCGCAAATCGGCAACCGCCTTAAGTGCTGGATGCCAGCCAGGGGCAAACAAAAAGGTAATTCCCACTTCACCCACTGCCGCTTGCACTTTCTCAGGACTGGCGTTGAGATTAATACCCAAAGCTTCCAATACATCAGCAGAACCAGTTTTGCTAGATGCAGAACGATTGCCATGCTTGGCAACTTTCACCCCAGCAGCCGCAGCAACAAAAGCAACGGCAGTAGAAATATTGAAAGTTGAAGCGCCATCTCCACCAGTTCCGCAGGTGTCAATTAGGGGGGTTGGGGATTGGGTACTGGGGACTGGGGACTGAGAAGAGGTGGAAGATAGGGAAAATTCCCCCTTTATTGCTTCTTCCCCAATCCCTAATCCCCGCTCCCCAGTTCCCTGAGATTGGGATTGCAAGACGCTGGCCATGCCTACCAATTCTTCGGTGGATACACCTTTGGCTTGAATTGCGGCTAAAATTGCTCCGGTTAATACGGGGGGAATGGCATCTGTAAGCCAACCTTGCATTAAATCCGCTGCTTGGGAAACTGTCAAAGATTGCCGATTCAGCAATTGTTGCAATAAAGCTGACCAGTTGTAAGATTCAGGGATGACCGAAGTATTTTGAGGTGCAGTTTTAGTTACAGCTATCATTGTTTATTACCCCAAAACTTTAGCTACGGTTTGCACATCCTTGTCGCCTCTGCCAGAGCAATTAATCACAATGCGGGGATTGCCATCTAACTGAGGACAAAGGGTTTCGAGATAAGCGATCGCATGAGCAGTTTCTAAGGCGGGAATAATTCCTTCTAGCTGTGCAAGTCGCTGAAACGCTTCTAATGCTTGCTTGTCGGTGACGCTGTAATATTCGGCGCGGTTAATATCTTTTAAATAACTATGCTCAGGGCCAACGCCAGGATAATCCAATCCAGCACTAATCGAATGTGCTTCAATTACTTGACCGTCATCATCTTGCAGGAGATAGCTCATTGCACCGTGCAAAACTCCCACTCTGCCATGTGTTAAAGTTGCGGCGTGTTTGTCTGTATCTACACCTTCACCAGCCGCCTCTACTCCAATCAAACGCACGGATGCTTCACCGACAAATTCATGGAATAAGCCGATCGCGTTGGAACCGCCACCCACACAAGCCAGAAGAATATCTGGTAATCCTTGCCATTTTTCTTGACATTGAGCGCGAGTTTCTACACCGATTACAGTGTGAAAGTCACGGACTAACATTGGGTAGGGATGAGGGCCTGCAACGGAACCCAAAATATAGTGAGTTGTTTCCACATTCGTTACCCAATCACGAATTGCTTCGGAAGTCGCATCTTTTAAAGTTCCTGTTCCGGCTTCCACTGGTCGAACTTCTGCCCCCATCAGCTTCATACGAAACACGTTCAGGGCTTGCCGTTCCATATCGTGGATGCCCATGTAAATTACGCAATCTAAACCAAACCGCGCACACACAGTTGCAGTCGCCACCCCATGTTGACCGGCTCCAGTTTCTGCAATCACCCGTTGCTTACCCATGCGTTTAGCTAGCAACACCTGAGCTAAGGCATTATTAATTTTGTGCGCGCCTGTATGATTTAAATCTTCCCGCTTTAAATAAATTTGTGGCCCTGTACCATCAGGTCTAGCGTAGTGTGTTGTCAGGCGTTCCGCGAAATATAAAGGGCTGGGCCGTCCCACATAATCCCGCAGTAAATTTTGCAGTTCGGCTTGGAAACTTGGCTCGTGGCGATATTGATAAAATGCTGCTTCTAACTCAGTTAAGGCTGGCATTAAAGTTTCCGGCACATATTTACCGCCGAAACGCCCGAACCTGCCCAAGGAATCAGGCCGCGCAGTTTCCGGCTGGGAAATGATATTTTTGATGTCTGGAGTGCTTACCATCGGTTAAAATCCTTTATTTTAATGAGGGCTAGAGTTGCCTATACTTAATTTGTTGTTGTTTACGCTTTCGCAAAGAAATAGCAGCTAAAGCCGTAAGACTACATAAAGCAAATGTAGAAGTGGGTTCGGGAACTTCCTTCATTTGATGCCTATCGTAGATGTAGCCCAGCTTTGTATAATCCAAAACGTCTCTAGGACGCACCAAATCCTGAGCATCAACATCTGGTAGGAGAGATAGCAAATCTGCTAACGCTGTTGCTTCGGGGGTAGACATACCGCCATCCCAAGGCCACATCAAATCATCAAGATTATGTCCATAAGGCTGACCATCAGCCGGATAAAAATCGATCCCTTCATGTCCGTTGGCTTGCCATTCAGCCCAGAGGCGGTCTACATTCGCATGATGTAACCAAAACACAGGATCATAAGGTGAACTTGGGATATTGCTCATTGTGCCAAGTCCCTTAAATGACACAGGGTTTGTGGTTAAGTCTATCTGCACTCCACCAACTAAGCCGTGAATATAATTGTGGGTGAAGCCACCTCGAGTGATGTTACCCTGCTCATCTACAGAAATAAATCCTTCTAAAGCTGCACGATACAGGGAATAGTCATCAAGAGCTTGGACGCGATCAATATCTCTTTGAGGCAAGGGATAATCATTTGCGGGAGGTGCTTGCAGAAAACGTACAAGTGATGTGCCCAACGATTGTTCTGTTACGGGGTCGAAGTTTAATTCTGGTTTCAGCACCCAACCATTCGCAGATGAAAAAGGGCCAGACTGAACAGGGCCACCTGTGAAACTCCCCCTACCTGGGATGTTAATAGTTACGCCTCGGCCGTTGGGGCTGAGAAAGTCATCTTTAAAAATTACGTCAAGCGCTTTCGGGTTTGTCGAATCCCAGTAAGGAAGGCTGACTTTGGGGTTTACAGTTTGTAGGGCTTGTTCAAATCTGCGGATGTATTGTCGATGCCAAGGCAAAAATGCTGCATTTTCATGAGCAAGTTCTTTAACAGAACTATGGGAATGCCCGTGATGATTATGAATTAAGCGTGTTGCTCCTAAATGTATGGCAATGAACTGGTCGTAAATGCTAAGTTGACTACCTGCGGGAATTGTGGTTTTTAAGGTTTTGATGGCGTGAACTAAGTCTTTTTTCTCTGCTGAACTTAGGTCAGTGACATCTTTTCTGACAGCTAGGCGAGTCTGTGGTTTGGCGGTATGTTGATGTTCGTGGTGTTCATGATCCATACCATTATGAGCAAAGGCTGGAAGTGTGATGACATCAACTATAATTACGCTAGAAATTAAGCTTTTGACCAGTATTTGCAGGAGTTTCATAGCCTTAATTCAACCGCAGAGAGTTCAGGAAGCTGATGGTTGATCACTTTTTTACCTAGCGGAAGCAACTTGTTGCAGCGATGCAGAGGTAATTGCTGCTTTAAGTTCTCGACAAAGTTGTTCTACAGCTTGCAGTCCTTCAGTTGAATTTCCTTCAGCTAACCGTTTCACAAAAGCACTGCCAACAATCACTGCATCTGCGCCCCATTCCATTACCTGATGTGCTTGTTCTGGTGCTGAGATACCAAAGCCAACACCAATCGGTTTATCGGTGACGCTACGCATATCTGTTAGTAGATGCTGCACGCGGTCTTGGATTTGAGAACGCATACCCGTCACACCTGTTACACTCACAAGGTAGATAAAACCCTGGGATTTGCGAGCGATCGCTTCTATCCTATCTTTAGAACTAGTGGGTGCTACAAGCAAAATTACTTCAATATCAAAAGTAGCAGCAGTTTGGATTAATTCTTCTGCTTCTTCTAAGGGTAAATCTGGCACTACCAACCCTCGTGCCCCAGCAGCAGCAATGTCTGCTAAAAACGACTTAATACCCCGGTGCAATATGGGATTGTAGTAAGTAAATAAAATTATTGGTGCTTTCAAGCTGGGACTTACAGCTTGCAACATCTCTAGCACTTGCTCTAATTTCGTTCCTTTTTGTAAGGCGCGAGTTGCTGCTGCTTGAATTACAGGGCCATCTGCCAGAGGATCGGAGTAAGGAACACCCAACTCTATAAAATCAGCGCCATTGCGATCTAAGATGCGTAAAGCCTCGGCGGTGGTTTGTAAGTTAGGATCGCCAGCTGTGATAAAGGGAATCAAAGCACACTGTTTGCGATCGCGTAAAGTTTGAAAGTGATTAGAGATAGAAGTCATCCTAAAAAATGGTTATTGGTTAAGGGTTGGCGAATAATAATCAACAATTAGTAATTAGCGATGCCGAGGCTTTTTACTCCGTAAACGAGGTTTTTTACTTCGACAACGAGGCTTTTAGCTCCGACAACGAGGCTTTTTGCTCCGTGAATGAGTCTTTGAACTCCGTGAATGAGTCTTTGAACTCCGTTAATGAGGCTTTTAGCTCCGTGAATGAGTCTTTGAACTCCGTTAATGAGGCTTTTAGCTCCGACAACGAGGCTTTTAGCTCCGTGAATGAGTCTTTGAACTCCGTTAATGAGGCTTTTAGCTCCGTTAATGAGGCTTTTAGCTCCGTGAATGAGTCTTTGAACTCCGTTAATGAGGTTCTGAACTCCATTAATGAGCTTTACTTTTGTCTTGCCGCTAGATTACTTAATTTTTTTAACGAACCACGAAGAACGCAAAGAACACAAAGGAAGAAGATAATTGAAAGGAAAGAAATTAATCATGAGGGATAAAACATAAACGTTAACTTATGCAACCTGTACAACAATCTTGCCGCGCATACCCTCACCGCCTTCCTCAAGCTTTTTATGTGCTTCCGCCATCTGATGCAGCCCAAAAGTTGCCCCGATAACGGGCTTAATTTGATCGCGCTCAATTAGGTTTCTCAAAGCATCAAGCTTGGGGCGTGTCTGGTCTAAATGTGCAAAGTGGATGGTAATATTTTTGAAAATGGCGGTGTTCAGGTCACCCGCAACGCCTGTGACAGTAACCGCACGACCTTCAGCTTTTGTTACTATCAAACTCTTGGCTAAAATTTCACCGCCAACGGTAGTAAACGTCACATCAACGCCTTCACCCCTGGTTTCCTGCATAATTATGTTAATAAAGTCTTCGTTGCGGTAATCGATCGCTCTATCTGCACCGATAGACTTGACAAACTCGGTGTCATAGCCGCCGCAAGTTGTGTAAACATAAGCACCCGCAGCTTTCGCTATTTGGATGGCGAATGTACCAACACCGCCTGCACCACCATGAATCAACATAGTTTCACCAACTTTAATATTTGCTCTGGTGATCAGTGCAGCCCAGGCCGTACCCCCTGCCACAGGCACACTAGCCGCTTCTAGATGAGATATATTTGCTGGCTTTTTGGCAACAATTGCTTCATTAGCAACATGATATTCTGCATTAGCACCACCACCTTGCTCATGGGCGATCGCATAATAAACTTCGTCACCTACTCGGAAATCTCTGACACTTTCGCCAATTTCCTCAACGACACCGGAAACGTCAAAGCCAATAATTGCAGGGAGTTTTACCCTTGGGCCAAAGAATCCTTGGCGCATTCCACAGTCGGCTGGGTTGACTGAGGTGGCATAAACTTTAACTAAAACTTCGTTATGGCTAGGTGACGGTTTATCTACCTCAAGTTCTGTAAAAACTTCTGGGCCTCCGAAGTTTGCGATCGCCATCGCTTTCATATAATTGCCTCAAAGCATTGGGATTGGGGATTGGGGATTGGGGATTGGGAATTGGGGATTTTTATTGTTTTTTGTAAGGAAAGGGTTAAGGGGGAAGGAGAAAGGAGAGAATAATTTTCTTTGGTCTTAAATCTTTCCCCTTTACCCAACTTCTGCAAGAAGTTTATTTTGCTTGGAGGCGATCCCCCCAACCCCCCTTAAAAAGGGGGGGCTAAAACCCCTCAAAGTCCTCCTTATTTAAGGAGGATTTAGGAGGATCTCCAATGATTTCGGTTTAGTACAGAGATGTGTGTACGCCGTAGCTTAAAAAGGGGTCGCCTTAAGCGGGGGGATCATGTCTTAACAAAGTACGCACAGCTTGTTCTATATCACTTTGTTTAACTAAAGACTCTCCTACCAAAACTGCACGAACACCAGCTTCAGCTACAAAAGATAAATCAGCAGGTGTATACAATCCCGACTCACTGACGACAGTAATACCCAAGCTTTGCAATTGTTGCTGGCGCTGTGCCAAAAGTTGCTGTGTAGTTTCTAAACTAACAGTAAAATCTTCGAGATTGCGGTTGTTAATTCCTATCAAATGTACGTTGTCAAGCTTTAGCACACGATCGAGTTCGGCCAAGGTATGAACTTCTACTAGTGCATTCATGCCTAAATCATGAATCACGCGTAAAAATTCCTGGAGTTCCTGATCTGAAAGAATGGCGGCAATTAATAGTACAGCATCTGCGCCCGCTGTCCGTGCTAAATAAATTTGGTAAGGGTCAATGATGAACTCTTTGCACAGTAGGGGTAATGCAACCTGCGATACCTTCGGTGAGCTTCGCTGACGCACAGCACGCAGATTATCAAAACTGCCTTGAAAGAACTTTTGGTCAGTGAGGATTGATAGACAAGCTGCACCACCTCGTTCATAAGCGGTGGCGATCGCCACTGGGTTAAAGTCTGCCCGAATAACCCCGCGACTTGGTGATGCTTTTTTAACTTCGGCAATTAAGCTAGGTTTGCTAGGATTTTGCTGCAAAGCACTCAGGAAATTTCGCACAGTCGGGGCAGTAGTTAGCTGCTGTTGCAAAAAAGCTAAAGGCAATTCTTGCTTCATCTGTGCGACTTCTTGCCTTTTATGCCACACAATTACTTCGAGAATATTACGGGGAGGGGCAACTTGGTTAGTCATAAGTTGATAGAGGGCTGGGGAGGCTGGGGAAGATGAGGAGGCTGGGGAGCAGCTTCGAGGCAGGGGTGCAGGGGGCAGGGTGCAAGGGGGAAAGACTTTCTCCCATGCTCTCTGCTCCTTGTCCTCTTCACCCAATGCCCAATGCCCCATGCCCTATGCCCAATGACTTTTTATTTTGCGTGTATGCAGCCACTACGTTTTTAATCATTGTCAGACCAACTTCTCCGGCTAGAGTCATGATTGATTCAGGGTGAAACTGAACGGCAGCGATGGGAAGTGTCTGATGTTCAATCGCCATAATTACGTCATCATCAGAAATCGCTGTTACCTTGAGTTCTTTTGGCAAGTGTCGCGGCAGAGCAAACAATGAATGGTATCTACCGACTGTAAAGGATTCCGGTAAATTTTTGAACATCACGGAATCTAAATCAGTGACGAAAATTTTTGAAGATTTACCATGTTGGGGATAGTTGAGAACTCCTAATTCTCCCCCGAAAGCTTCAACGATGCCTTGCAGTCCCAGACACACTCCGAAAATGGGAATTTGGCGACGGACACAGGCAAGGACAATCTCTGGCACTTTAAAATCATTTGGTCTACCAGGGCCAGGAGACAAAACAACTAAGTCAGGGCGTTCTGTATCGAACAGCGATTCTGGAAAGCCATGACGTAGTGTAGTGACGCTAGCACCAGTTTGGCGAATGTAATTAGCTAGGGTATGAACAAATGAATCTTCATGGTCTATTAATAAGATGCGTTTGCCAGATTGAACATTTGAGATGTATTTGCTCAATTTTGGAGAACGGCACTCCTGAGTTGTTTCGTTCTTTTGCTTGGCACGCCGAATCGTTTCAAATAGTGCCGCAGCTTTGGTGATTGTTTCTTGTTCTTCTGCTTGTGGCACAGAGTCATACAGGACAGTAGCACCAACTCGCACTTGAGCAATTGAGTCTTTTAAGCGGATTGTCCGCAGAATTAACCCAGTATTTAAATTACCATTAAAGTTTAAGTAGCCAACAGCACCACCATACCAGCGTCGAGCGCTACGTTCATGCTGTTCGATAAATTCCATTGCTGCTTTTTTGGGTGCGCCAGTGACTGTGACTGCCCAAGTATGACTGAGAAACGCATCTAAAGCATCAAATTGCGATCGCAGTAAACCTTCAACATGATCTACTGTATGGATTAAGTGGCTGTACAATTCAATTTGCCGACGACCAATAACTCGTACCGAACCTGGCTCACAAATTCGAGATTTATCATTGCGATCGACGTCAGTACACATCGTCAACTCAGCTTCATCTTTGCGTGAGTTGAGTAACTGAAGAATTTGATCGGCATCGTCAATCGCGTCTTGTCCTCGGCAAATAGTACCGCTAATCGGACAGGTTTCTACCCGCCTACCTTCAACCCGCACAAACATTTCTGGAGATGCACCGATCAGGTATTCTCCACCTAGATTAAAAATGAAACCATAAGGGCTAGGATTAATTTGCTTTAAAGTTTCAAATAGCTTACTAGGTTCTTCTTCGCAGGTTTCAAAAAAGTTTTGGCTGGGAACGACTTCAAATAAATCACCTCGGCGGAAGTAATCGAGTGCAGCTTCTACTTGCTGCTTGGCATACTCACCTACTTGATGATCAGCAGTTTGTTCTGGGAGAAGTCGCTTACCTCGATAATCAATAGACTCACCTGTTCGAGGAAGATGATTAGTACTGCCATTAGCTGTGGCAAATTCATATTGGAACCGAAATGCGCGTTGCTGATAGTAATCAACCACTATCAGGTCATCAGGTAGGTAAAGTACCAAATCCCGCTGATCGCTGGGACGTTCCAAATGCTGAGAAATTGGCTCAAACTGGAAAACTAAATCGTAACCAAACGCACCATATAATCCTAGATGCTCGTCTTCTTGGCTAGAAAAAGTATGTAAAATGTCCCGAATAACTGTAAATGCTGAAGGTTGCTTACTACGCTCTTCTTCGGCAAATAATTGTTGGCTAGGTTTAATAAATCCTGCGATGCAATTGTTCTGTAGGGTAACTTCCTGAAGTTGCTTTGAGCGGGATAGGCGTTTGAATAGCAATGGTAAAAGAATTTTGCCGCGATCGTTAAGTGCTGTCAGAATGAAAGTGTTTTCTGTTGTTGTCAATTCCAGTGGTGGATTAATAAATCCGATTGCCCATCTCTTATATCTCCCTGGATATTCATAGCTGCTTTTCAGCAACCCTCCACGTTGAGAATTTAGGTGGAACAGAATATTTTCAAGGGCAGTGTCCATCTTAACTTCGGTAACCGAGCGAGATACATGCACACCGCCAAAGGTTGTGTAGGAGTGGGAATCAACAATCATGGGTAATTTCTCTAGAATAGTTATTAGTCAGTCATTAGTTGAGAGCCATTAATCATTATTAGTAAATAAATTTGGAGCAAGGAAAAATTTAGACACTTCAATGTCAACATAATTAAAGCTGTTCTAATCTGCTTATCCTTGCTGAATTTGAGGTATTTAAAGATTTTTTAATTCTTACTCGATCCTACTAAATGTCAAGCAGTTGATATATGAATAATTTTTAGATAGAAATATCAATTTATTTGCTTTCCATACTTCTTTATTGATGCAATTTGCGAGAAAATATTAAAGCTTTTTCGCCTCTACCTCTAGATATAATATTAGCCAAACCTTGGTAATAAAAATTCCCTAGCAAAGCCAGAGAATAAGCAATATTATTGTTATTTAAACTATTTAAATAGATGTCTGAAGAGTAATTGGCAAACATTACATTTTGAGCATATAACACCAATTCTTCCAAATAAATAGCGCAGTAGGGTGGGCATTGCTAGTCTTACCAAGGTGGGTTTTACAACTATTTTCAGGTAAACCACGCTATAGAGAACATTGCTGTGCCCTTACAACTAATCTAGAAGTTCCGAGTTCTAAGCTCGAACGATCAGAAATTGCATTCACATTGACAGGGCTAGCATTCCCCACCCTACACTTAAGAGTTATATCAAGTCCGGTTAATCATTAGTGATTAACACATCTGTGCAAAAATCGGAAAAGCTTCTTTCTCCCTGCTCCCTGCCCTCTGCCTTTCTTGATAAATACATGGACTCAGCCAAATGACGTAATTGCTTCATTACTTGGCAGCATTATTTTGCGTACTCCAGCAGAGTAAGAAATCGTAAACTCGCGCAGAAGCAATATTGCTTGCCTGTACAAAGACAAATCTACCTCGTGAACCTCAATTCCCTTTCCAATGCTTTGCAGCAATGTTATGGTCAATTCTCCACCCAAATGTTCTCGGAACTCGGTCAAACCTTGGAATAGACAACGGGGATGGTTGAGCTGTGATGATTGTTCTGCCAGTTCTGGCACATACAATGTAAAACCAAGTGCCAACAGTGTTTTCAATATCCTTTGCCACTCTGGCCAACTCAGCAGTCCTAAGAGACAGGCATAGGTGCTATCCAAAGCGATGCCGATCGCTACTGCTTCTCCATGACGTAAACTATAGTCTGTCAAATGCTCTAGTTTATGAGCAGCCCAATGACCAAAATCTAAAGGACGGGATGAACCCATTTCAAAAGGATCGCCACTGTTGGCAATATGTTCTAGGTGCAACTGGGCGCAACGATAGATTACCTGTTGCATGATGTCCATGTCTCGTCGGACAAGGGCTGCGGCGTGAGAGTGGATAAAATCAAAAAACTGAGCATCCTTAATCAGCGCCACCTTAACTGCTTCTGCAATTCCTGAACGCCAGTCGCGATCGTCTAGGGTTGTCAAGAAGGCAGAATCATTGATCACTGCATAAGGTGGGGCAAATGTGCCGAGAAAGTTCTTTTTACCAAAAGCATTAATGCCGTTTTTAACTCCTACACCCGAATCATTTTGTGCCAACACTGTTGTCGGAACTCGGATGAGGCGAATTCCCCGGTGTGCGGTTGCGGCTGCATATCCTACTAAGTCCAACACAGCACCACCTCCAACAGCCAATATATAAGAGTGGCGACACAATCCAGCAGCATCTATAAATTGATGAATTTCCTCCACTAACTCAGGAGCATTTTTGGCGGCTTCCCCTCCCGAAACTATCATCGGCTCAATAGCCAGCGTTATAATCTCTGCATAAAATTTGGTATAAGCTACTAATTGTCTGAGCAATCCTGGTTGGAAGTGCAATAATCCTGCATCCACTACTGCTACAACTTTCTTCGGTTTTGCCTCCCCATCCGCCGTAATCACTTGGGCTAACGTGGGATTTTTCAATTCAAACAGATTGTTAGTAAAGTAAGTTCCATAATTAAAGCTAACCGACACACTTTGATGAATCGGTTGCAGATTAAATTTACTTTTTTTCTTAATATCTACTACCATATTTTTGCTGATATATCTATAAGTGCGGCACGATTCAAAGCTTGTAGAAACACTTCCACCGAGTGAGAACCATCTATCTTGACTTTGTTATTAATGATGAAAAATGGAACACTAGTGATGCCATCTGTTCGAGCAAATTTTGATTCAGTGACAACTGCATTAAGCGCCACATTATCATTTAGTTGTTGTCGTAATTCTGTAGCATCCATTTGATGGGCTATACCTATAGCAACAAGAACCTCAATATCTCCGATGTTTTTACCTTCCTCAAAATAAGCTTTATAAATTGCTTCTACGACATCATTTTTGAGATTTTCTGGAGCAATTTCAATCAGTCGATGAGAAAGCTTGGTATTGACAGCCAAATGGATTTTATCAAAATCTAATTTGACCCCAGCCGCCTCACCTTTGAGTCGCGTATAGTTAAACAAACGCTGTAGTTCTGCCTCTCCAAACCCTTTTCTCGCTTGCATAAAGTTGCGGAATTCGTACCCAGATGCAGGAACGCTATCATCAAGAAGAAAGGGATGCCAGCGGATATTAATTGCTTCTTCTTGCCATTGTGCCAGTGCATCAAAAAGATGCTTTTTACCAATTCGGCACCAAGGGCAAACAGTATCGTGAAAAATATCTATCAACATAGTTTTTTACTCAGATCATGCCCTATGCCCCATGCCCCATGCCCTATGCCCTACAAATCTTTGAGTACTTTCAAACTCTTGAATTAGTGCGTCTCGGTCTTTCTTTGCTACCAATTTAGCTAAACGGCTGTATGTATTAGCTAAAGAACTAATTGCCTGACATCTTTCTTCTGTAGCCAGCATAATGTCAACGCATAGGCAAGGACTTTGAGAAAACAAACGTTTAACAATGTCAATTTCTTGACGGTAGTTGGGAGTGGACATGATTAAGCTACGCTCTATGTCAATCCTTTCTTGGGTCAAGAAAACGCCAAGGCTAAATCGTAAGAAGTGCTGCGTTGCTTGAATAATCACCATCATTTGGTCGTGTTCTTCAGGTGTGCAGATGATTATTTCTCCACCCTGACGTTTGATGAAGTCTAAAAACCATTGAAAAGAATCATCGTTCCGGCCTGGACATACCACAACTTTTTGTCCTAAGAACGATTTAATATTTGGCCCAAACATCGGATGTAATCCCATTACAGGGCCGCAATGGTATTCAAGCATTGCTTGAGTTGGCTGAGTCTTAATACTCGTGATGTCGCACAAAGCAGTAGTTGGGGACAGGTATTTGGCTGCACGCTTGATGACATCAACCGTATATTCAATGGGAACACTTACTAAGACTAGTTCTGCTTGACTCAGAAGTTGGTCAGCGTACTCCCAATCCTCATGTTCGAGAATATTAACATTGTGACCTATGGCTGTAAGCTGCTCTTTGAAAAATCTTCCCATCCTGCCTCGTCCACCGATTATAGTAATTTGTCGGGGTCTAGCATGATTTACTGATGCAGATTCAGGAGTAATTGTGGCATGACAACTTTTTACCACATCTGCCCAAACAGATTCAGGAATACCAGCTTGAGCGAGTAGAGGAGCCACACCAGCCAGTTGTTCTTCTAAAGAAGGAAGTTCTGAACCCGATAGCAGCGATAGGCGATCGCTCAATAGAGCAATTAAGCTTTGGTCAGTTTGTTTCAGCTTATCTGAATAAGAGGATTTCCTAGCCATTTTCCCTGCCCCCAATTTGCTTTGTTGCACTGAATTTTTTCCAGTTACTTCGCTAAACTGATGGCTACCTTTTGCGACTGGCGTTTCTTCAATTTGACAGCAGTAGCCCCAGCCCCAAATAAGACTAGACCTAATACTGAACTAGGTTCAGGCACTTCGGCACCGCTTACTTTTAACACTTGAACACGACCTTGGAAGAAGTCACCTACATACAATTTTCCATCGTTGTATGCTGTGCCAGCTGTCCAGTTAAATGTGCCTGGTGTGAGGTCGAGAGGGTCACCAAAGGGTGGCTCGCCTAGTTGGGGAGGTGGCGCTGCGGTAGGTTTACCAAATGCCGTCAAGAACTTGCCATCTTTATTAAATACCTGAACACGGCTGTTGATCGAATCTGCTACATAGATATTTTCAAACTCGTCTACTTCGATGCCGATTGGCTGGTTAAACTCTCCCGGCCCGGTGCCTTCTTTACCAAATGTCAAGATCGGCTCTCCTTCTGGAGAGAGTACTTGAATACGGTTATTAAACTGGTCACTAACAAAGAAATTTCCACTAACTGGGGAAATTCTTACACCCGCTGGCCCTTGGAATTGCCCAGGTTCGGTACCAGAGCTACCAATGCTCCCAATCAATTCGCCGTCTTTAGTGTATTTATTGATTTTATCGCCGCTAAAATCACCTACATACACATTGCCAGCTTTATCGAATGTCACGCCAGATGGGCCAAAGAAAGCCCTACCTGGTATCAGACCGCCAAATGAGCCAAATGATTTAACAAAGTTACCCTTGGGATCGTAGATATTGACGCGGTTGTTGAACACATCACCTACATATAGATTCTTGGTCTGCGGGTCAATTTCTAACGCTGACGGCTCGTCAAATTCTCCGGGGCCTTTGCCGCCCTTACCAATTGCCCCCAGATACTGACCCTGAGGATTGAATACCTCAACTTTATTGCCGATGTTTGGGTTAAAAGTGCCGTCCGGGTTAAGGCCACGACCGTTACTTATAAGGATATTGCCAGAGTCATTCACTGTTATACCCTGGGGAACAAAAAGCTGCCCAGGGCCGAAGCCAGGGCTGCCAATACTACTGTCGTAAGTTAAGGTTAAGGACTTGGCTGGGGCAGCTGTTGCCAATACCGTAAATCCGGTACCAAGAATGGCGATTGATAAATTTTTTACTAATCCCATGATTTTGAAGTTCTGGTTGTGTAGGTTGAATACTTTTGTAGTAAGGGCTTAAGCCCTAGGACTTACGCACTGAAGCCTGAAACCCTGATCCCCCCTAACCCCCCTTTTGAAGGGGGGAATTTCTAAAGCCACGCCACTGAGGGAGTCGGGGAACCCGCAAGGGCGCAGGGCTGCCCCTTTTGAAGGGGGTTGGGGGATCTGAGTGCGTAAGTTCTGGCCCTTACTACTAGCCAAAATCTAGAAGGTATTAGACTATCTCTGCCTTAGCTAATTCTTTGTGTTTGCGCTTTTGCTTTAAACTTGCGCCTAAAGCAGCCGCAGTTAGTACACCTAACATAGAAGTGGGTTCGGGAACGTCTCTAGGATCAATTCTGATGACTTGTCCTGTTCCTGCTAATCTGGCTCGATTTGCGATATATAAACTACCATCAGGGCCGAAAGTTATGCCCGAAGCAGCCTCTAAGCCATCACCATCCCAGATAGTTGTGCGAGTACCATCCTTACCTATTTTGATTAGAGAACCACTGATATCACCCGTGATAATACCGCCCTGTTGAATTTCTTTCCATTCTGCACTGTTCATATGTTGCAATGCATACAAATTGCCTTCAGGGTCGTATGCCACGCCGGTCAATTGTGTAAAGCCATCAGCAAGGACTGTTGATTCCAAGGTTTCGGGGTCAAGGCTCAAGATACGAGCTTCATTTTCGGGATAAGGAAAATAAGTGTATTCGCTGACTGTTAAACTGCCATCTGGAGCAACTGCTATACCTGTAGGTACTGATTGATTAGATACCGGCAGACCATTGGGAGCGCTTGAATAACCTGGGGGTAATGGTGCGCCTCCTGTTGGGTCTACGGTTCCTTCAGGAAGTTCTGGAAATTCAAGTTTATCTGGTGATATTAGTTTTTCAGGTATTTTAGCTACGTTCTTAATACCACTGCCATCAAGCCCTACAGAATATATTGTGTTTCCACCCCCATCAACGACGTAACCTGTACTACCCTTAATTGCCAGAGCATAGGGATTGGTGATTATATCGCTGCCGTCGGGATTATTATCAAGTTCATACTGTGCAAAATCAGCAAGACTCGTCACAGCCTTGGTGTTTAAGTCGAGTTTGTATAGTCGTCCTAGTGAAGGGCTTTTTAACACACTATCCCGCGAACTCGGATCACCAGCATAACCCGTGAGAAAATAAGCGTTATTTTGAGAATCAAATTTGATGTCCGCAGGGCCAGCAGCTTGTTCTCCAGAGGGTGTTAATGCTAAAGATGTGAGATTTGAAAGTATAGTTTCTTTCTTCCCGTCTGGAGTAATTTTGAGAAGAGTGCCATTTTCGGCAGCGCTTAAGGGAATATATTGGGCGCTAGGTGATGGAATGGATCTACCGTCTTTGCCGTCACCTCCGAAGCCACTCTCTGTTACATAAAGATTACCGCTATTGTCAAAGCCGATACCGCGTGGATTGTTCAAACCATCGGCAACTACCGAAAAACTTGCTGCTTGGGCAGCTTTGGTTCCTGCAACAGTAGCAAGGCAAAATGTGAATAGTGCTAGAGCAAATGATTTGAGTTTCATACCATTCGATGGAGATTAAGAGTTAGTAAGTTGTGGAAATTTTTATAGTTTTGGATAAACGGGTTTAGGTTCCAGGGGAACGTGGGGAAGACATTACGCTTGTTGAGAAGCGCTATGATTAGGTTGAAACTCTTTACCTGAGAGCGGTTTTGTGGCTCTAATTTTCCGAAAACGATGAACACCTAAAGCGCCAAGCATCAATAATCCGCCTAAAGCAGAATTAGGTTCAGGTACGGACTTTGTATTTTCTATTCTGAGAACTTGTCCTTGTCCTGGGCGATCGCCTCGATTCGTGATATAGATTGCACCATCAGGGCCAATAGTCAGAGCGCTAGGAGACTCTAAGCCATTGCCACTGAGGATGGTTGTGCGAGTACCATCAGGAGCTATTTTGATTAACGAACCATCTACATCACCCTTCCAAGCTGGCTGATTGGCGTACTGCAAAGCATACAAATTGCCTGCACTATCGAATTCCAAATCTGTTAGTTGCGTCAAACCATCTGCATAGATTGTTGGTTGACCATCAGCACCAATTCGATAGATGTTTGCTCCATCTTCTGGGAAGGGAAAACCAGTAAATTGGCTGATGTAATAGGCTCCATCGGGGCCTTGTGCTACACCTGAGGGTACTGCTTGAGTTGCAAACTCCGATGTGGTTGGTTCATCTTGAGATGGTACTTGGTTAGGTTCGTTAGATGGGGAACCGGAAGGTGGAAAGACGGGATTACTCAATATCTGTTGAGGAAAGGCCGTAATTGCCTGCAAATTACTGCCATCAGACTTCACACTAAGCAAGTCATTTGCACCTGCATCAACCGCAACTAACTTATTGCCATCTATTAACAAACCCAAGGGATTGCTACCTAAATTGTCGCCATCAGGGTTGTTAGCGAGTTCATATTTAGCTAGGTCGGCAACACTTGTCCAAGAATTTGTTTTAAAGTCAGGAGTGATGATTTTTCCTAGATCAGTATTACCAAGATTGCGATCGCGAAAAGCTGGATCAGCCGCATACCCAACTAGAACATAAGGCTTACCTGTGGCATCAAATTTAATATCACGTGGGCCAGCGGCTCCAGTACCATCGGGTAATGCTAAGGAAGAAAGTCCCGTCAGGACACGTTTGGTCTTACCATTCTCAATTTTGCTAACTGCACCACTTGTGCCATAGCATAAAGAATCCCCTTGGCCGCTAGGTGGCGGAACACAAGCTCCATTTCCTCCAGTTCCCGCCTCTGTAACATAGAGACCACCATCAGGGCCAAAGCTCAGACCTCCTGCATTATCTAGACCATCGGCAAGTACCGAAAACGATGCAGCTTCCGCAGCTTTCATTCCAGAAAAAGCGGCAACACAAAAAGTGAGAAAAGTAATAGTAAGTTGTTTGAGTTTCATGTGTTGCGATATTGGCCCTGAGCGCATTTTGTCAATTTGTCTTTACCCTTTGACTGTGCCAATTTTAGATTTGAGATTGCCGATTTTAGATTGAAAGATTCTCCTAATCCAAAATTCGTCTTGAAAAGTTTGCTCAACAGGGGGAACCCCCGCACGCAACTTTTCGCAAAATCCAAAATCGATTGACTAGCGACTAGTGACTAGTTCTTGCGTTTTTGGTAGATAGCTCATCCCACGGTCAAACGACTGGAGGTTACCAGCTTTGGCTTCAAGCAAACGTTTGATATTCATGCTCTCAGCCCCAAAGTCTTCAATCTGAAGTTTGCCGTGAGCAAGAGGTTGATCTACTTTCCAAAATGTGATCCGATGCAGGATAAAACCAGAAGCCTCTGGGTCAGCGAAAGCATAGGCGGTTGGGATGAGTAGAGCTACAGAGCGCTGATAATATTCGTACTCAGGATAAAAGTGTTCCTGCTCCAGCAAGTAGTATTTGCTCAAACTATGTAGCCGTACAGAAACTTTGACCTTCTGGTTATATTCATCCTTAAATTCACCCGACTCAGGAGTAATCTCTCCGTTTGGTCGCAGTAGATGCGCCCACTCATCTATGTTTCGTAAGTCTTTTAAGTAGTCAATCCCGATATCAATGGGGGCATCAACATAGATAGTGTCAGTATCGATAAAGTAGCGTCCTTTCGCGGCTGCGGTCAGACCAGCCTTGCGTTCCAAATGACCTTTGAGAGAACGACACTCGGAAGTGTGTACCGTGTGAATTCCCTGCATAATCATTTGGGTTTGCCGTTTGGGATCGACAAAACTGAGCCAGTGAAAGTACACGCCTTTTTCATCTGTTCCTGGCTCGATATAGTCAGTAGGAAAAAGCAAGACAGGGTAGACCTGAAAATATTTTTGATACTCTAGCCCACAGTGCCACTCAATACCGTAAAAAAGCGGATTTTGTAGCTTTTTTACATGATAATAAAGGTTTTTGTGGTATCCAGAAGCAGTTCCAAGCCAGGTGTCTTCGTCAATTTGCTCTTTCATCCGGCTAAAGAGCGTCCATTCATCTAAGTTTTTGAGACTGCAAAGATATTCAAAGGCGCTCTCAGGTGAGGTAGCAATATAAGCTGATGTCGCAAATGTATTTTTTTCCATTAGTTACTCTCTAAATAAACAGTTGATAGCTCGCGGTTAGTAAATAACAATTAAGCAGCAATTTCTTTAAGCTTGCTTTTGCTAACGCTCATAATCCGTTCTTCTGCTAATTTTTTAGCAGCATCGTTAGTAGTAATTTCCTGCTGTTTAGCAATATTGAAAATTGCTAACAGCGTGTCATAAATGTTATTTACTTGCTTGAAGGCTTTTTCTTCGTTATAACCAATCATTTCGTTGTAGACATTGATTAGTCCTCCAGCGTTAATTACATAATCAGGGCAGTAAAGAATTCCTTTATCTGCAAGCATTTGACTATGTAATTGTTCTTCGCCTAACTGATTATTAGCAGCACCAGCAATAATTGCAGCTTGTAGGGAAGGAATTGTATGACTATTAATAATTCCTCCTAAAGCACAAGGAGCAAATATATCTACATCAAGAGCGTAAATTTCATCTGGCTCTACAACAGTTGCGCCAAAAAGTTTTTTTACTTCTTCGGTCTTAACTGGATCTACATCGGTAACAAAAAGTTTAATCCCATGTTCATGTAAGTGTCGGCAGAGATTTTTACCGACATTTCCTAGACCTTGAACTGCAACTTTCAGCCCCTCTAGTTGTTTGCTTTGCAAACGAAACTCTACAGCAGCTTTGATTCCTAAAAACACCCCCAAAGATGTGATCGGAGCAGGCCCACCAGACTTTTCCGATACCCCAACTACATACTTAGTTTCTTGGTTGATTGTCCGCACATCGTGAGGGGTGATATTGACATCTTGCCCTGTAATAAAACGTCCATTGAGACTATCAACAAAACGTCCATAAGCTCTCAACAGGTCATCTGTCTTATTTTCGGGATTAGCAATAATTACTGCTTTGCCTCCACCAGCCGGAATATTGGCACAGGCAGCTTTATAAGTCATACCACGACTCAGACGCAGTGCATCTTTTAAAGCAGCTTCTTCGCTGACATAAGGAAATAGTCTTGTTGCCCCCATTGCTGGCCCCAAGGTTGTGTCATGGATGGCAATAATTGCCTTAATATCCGGATTTTTTCCATGGCAGAAGAGAATTTGCTCGTGGCCCATTTCTCTAACAGTTTCAAATAGCAGCATCTTGGTCTCTCAATATTGATTTGGGATTAATTCAAGCAAGTAATGAACGACCAATAAAGGAATGTGGACACCCGGATAACGGCGATCGCTGAGGAGTTCCCGCAAACAAAGATAAAGTATGAAAAAAGAATGCTGAGAAATTAAAATGTTGAATCCCAGTTGGTGTGGCGTAGTAATTGCTAGGATGGAAAGCTTGTAGCCTCTAAGTTCATTCTTTATCTGTCGGGATGAAAATTGCGAATCTACCAATTCAATATGAGTGGTAAACTCCAGATTATTGGTGGCGTTTTAGTGTTTCCAGCAACTGCACAAAATCATCGTGCTTTCAACTCAAACCGCTGGAAACGAAACTGGTTTGGCTGAACTTTTACCTGAAGTTGATTTAACTCCTTGTGCTGCCAAACTCTTATTACGAGCGCCAGAAGGTGCAAGTCGATCAGGATCAATCACGACATCGATGACAAAGGGAACAGATGAAGCGATCGCTTGCTCTAGGGCCGCTTCAATATCTGACTCTCTGACGACTCCGATCGCTTCGGCTCCCATACCACGAGCAATCATCGCAAAATTTGTTGGTGGCATGGTTGCATCTGCGCCTTTTAATCCCAATACTTTCATCCCTTGATGGCACATATTGTAACGAGCGTCGTTGAGTACAATCCAAATGGCAGGAATCTTGTATTTTACGGCTGTACTGATTTCGTTATTCATCAGCATTGCACCGTCGCCGACAATGGCTACAGCTTTGCCATTCCGCGCTTTTGCTGCACCCAATACTCCTGTGACCGCATGACCCATTGCCCCGACACCGGTGCTGACTCGATAACGATTGGCTTGGGCAAATTGCAGTAGATGAGTTGACCAAGTAAACGAGTTACCGCACTCTGCCATGACTACCGCATCGCTACCCTCAACAATGATTTTTTGAATCGCTGCCATTAATACTTCTGGCCGCACAGGATAGTCTATGTCTGCGTCTGGTTCAACTACTTTGGGTTCTGGACGAGGTAGGGATAAAGGTTTGTAAATAGCAGGAGTATCTGGCAACTGCTGCAATAGTTCCTGCACATATTCTTTGATGTCAGACTGAATCGGGAAAGTTTCAACGTGTGGATAAGCTACCCCTGGTACTTCTGGGTCAATATCTACATGGATAAAGCCTCCTTTGGGAACCATTGCCGAACTCCAAAAAGAAGTCGGTTCACTCAGACGAGTTCCTAGTACGAGTGTGTGTAGTGGTGGTTCCTGTTCCATATAAGTCAAGACGGAAGTATGACCGCCTAGACCTGTAACACCCACAAACTGGGGATGATCTTCGGGAAAGATGCCTTTAGCACGGGGTGAACACATCACTGCTGCCCCTGTTTTTTCAGCGAGTTGACGAATCTCGTCTGCTGCGTTACGAGCGCCAAAACCAAGCCAGATAGCAAAAGGCCCAGAAGATAGTAACTCTACAGATTTGGCGATCGCTTCTTTGTGAGGTGCGATCGCTGGGTAAGAAATATCGAGTTTAGGCAAGGATATATCATCAGCTAAACTTGTTTGCACACCAGTGGGAATGCTGATATGGGCAACAAATCCTCCTGGTTGAGCTAACGCCAGAGCCAGTTTGCGAAAAATCTGCGGTAGTTGAGCAGCAGATTCCACGGTGATTGCATAGTTGAATAGCGCACCTGAGGTAAAAATACCGCCACTGGGCAATGTGTAGGAGCTGGTTTCTTGAATCGCCCCACGTCCGCGTTGTGGTGCTGAGGTGCAAGCTGACAGCAGAATCACTTTTGCACCTTCTCCACGGGCAGCAAACAACCCGGTGAGGGCGTTGGTGATACCTGGCCCTGCTGTGGTAAACACTACAGTTGGACGACCACTAGCAAAGTATGCTTCGACTGCGGCAAAAGCGGCTCCCGCTTCATGGCGGAAGTTCAGCACCTGCATGGTGCTATTCGACAGCGCATTCCAAAGGCTGGCCATCGCACCTCCCGCGACGCCAAAAGCGTAGCCCACTCCTAACTCTTCCAGCATTTGGGCAGCTGCATCTGCAACTGAAAGTGTTGGGGCTGTTCCGTTAAGTTGATGGGAATTGCCATTTGCAGATTCTATATAGCTGTTCGGTGACAATTCCCTATATTGATCGGTGGTGATTAGAGGAGAGTTTGAACCAGTAGATTTTTGACTCATTGCTTTCACATAATTCCAGAAACTTGCACAAAGGCTCTTGATGTTAAAATTTAACTATTGTGCTATTTAGCATTAGCACGAAATATTTTGTGGCTTTCTCGGTTATGAACGAGCTTAGTCAACAGTTGAGATATTTGATTACTTGCGATTGCTGTTTGTGAGACTAGTACCAAAAACTTTACAAAATAAGCAATACAATCAAGAATGTGCTTCTAACAAGCAGAATAGAAGAGATAAAGACCCATTAGCAATGAAAAATCTTTTGATGGGAATATCAATTTTTTCGTTTTTGTCTTTTGTTGCGATCGCTACACTAGCTACTTCGCCAATATTGGAAATTGATACCTGGCGATCCGGGGTAATCTGTATCGCTGTTCTATATTTTTCAGTCAATTATTTATGTTGAAAAACATATATATTATTCAACATTACTATGTCTTTTGATAGATACATAAGCAATCTACGCATAATCTTTTAATTAAATTTCTTTCGTATGATAGATGACTCAGCGCAATACAAGAATTTACTTGACTTGATGTATTTTTAAATACATTCTTACGGCAAATCTTCAAGATAACTTCAAATAAAATCTATTCCTTCTGGTAGATGGCACAGCAGATTGCTTTATAGTTAAATTCCTGAGAAGGACTTAATAAAAGTTAATACTTTAGATTAATGAACGAAAAATTACCAGTACATTTAAGTTAGAGTTAATAGGAGAAATGTATTTACATTGTTAATTAAAAGTTTACTTGTCATAGATAGATACCTTAATCTTCTCTTAATCAAATATATTGTTTAGCTAAAAATTAATAAGTTAAAACCTTTATCTGGCAATAATTACAGGTAAAAAAATTGTATACTCTATTTTTTGTTTTCCTTATTTTTAAAATCTGTTTAAATTAATAATTATCACCAACAGCTTCATCTAAACTTTAAACTTTAAGGTAGATCATTCAGTATTTGTTGGTAAAATAATAATCAATCCAACTATTAGTAAACTTTTTTTAATTTGCTAATTAACTTTATTAAATTAAAGTTAATTAGCAAATTAAAGGTTAGTTAAATTTGTGATTATTAGCTCATAAATGGCTAGGTTGCCTACTTATTATAGGGAGCAATTAGGGATATGAATTGTGAGGGGTATCCATTAATTCAATCCAAATCTCAATTGGCGATGCAGTCAGAAGCGGAGTTAGAATTTGCTTATTTTCTAATTAATCATTCCGTAGAAGCAGCCTTTTGTTTAGGAGCAAACGCGCAGTTTATCTACGTAAATAACGCAACCTGCTTCATGAGCGAGTATTCCCGTGAAGAATTACTATCCATGACGCTGAGTGACATAGATCTAGACTTTGCGCTACACAATTGGTCAGAGAAATGGCAAACGCTAGTGACAAGCGGCACAGGAAATTTACTTACCTTTAAATCACGTTATCGCACAAAGGGACAGCGAATATTTCTGGCGGAAGTATCACTCACTTATATAGAACACCAGGGTAGGAAGTTTTGCTGTGCCTTTATTCGGGAGAAGGGTAATGAAGTTGTAGAGATGAGCGTACAAAAATGGACTGATGAATTAAGAGATACTAAAGTCCATTTGCAACAGGAAGTTTCTACACTCAAGGCGAAGGAGGCAGAACTGGAAACATCTCTGTCTCTACTTCGCTCTACTTTGGAATCTACTGCCAACGGGATCATTGCAGTTAGCTTTGAAGGAGATATTCTCAGCGTTAATCAGAAATTTTTGGATATGTGGCAGATTCCAGAGTCTTTGATCCTCTCCAAGAAATGTCCTCGATGTAAAACTTTTTTTGAAACCCAACTTAAAGAGCCAGAAGCCTTTAGCCGACTTTTATGGGAAGTCTCTAGCGAATCTGATTTCGAGAGTTACGACATTCTGGAGTTAAAGGATGGAAGATTCTTCGCACACTACTCTAAACCTCAATGGCTTGGTGAAAAAATTATTGGCAGAGTGTGGAGCATTTGGGACATTACTGAGTCCAAACAGACTGAGGAAGCACTACGCTTAAACGAAACGAGATTTCGGACTTTGGCAGAAACGACAGACGCTAGCACTTTCTTGATTCAAGGCACGCGACTTTGCTACATAAATCCGGCTGTGGAGCTACTCACTGGCTATACCAGAAAAGAACTACTAACTAGTTTTGATATTCGTCGATTAATCAAGAGCAAAAAACGCAGGCTGGGAAGTCGCCAGAGTGAAGGAACTAACTTTGAATACCAAGAAATTTCTATCCTGACAAAAAATGGCGCGGAGCGTTGGCTAGCTTGCGCGGTAACAATCCTTAACGACGGGCTGGATTTTGGGGGAAAACCCGTTGAACTGATCTCAGGTATTGATATCACCGATTATAAACATGCAGAATCGGAGCTTATCCAGGCTTTAAAACAAGCAAAACAACTCAGCGAACTCAAAGCGCGTTTCCTTTCTATGGTCTGCCATCAATTCCGCACGCCACTGAATATTGTTTCATTCTCTAATAGCTTATTAAAACGGCATATCGACGAATGGACGGAAGAAAAAATACTACCCTTACTCGATCATATTCAAGCAGGTGTCGAACAGATTAGCCATCTATTGGATGATATTCTGTTATTTGCCAAGGCAGAATCAGCAAAAATAAATTTTGAGCCAAAACCCCTTGAGTTAGTTCAGTTCTGCGATGGTTTAGTGGCGCAAATGCAGATGAGCAGTAGGCACAACCAAATTAATTTTGTTAGTGAAGCGCAAAGTTTAACAGCCTGCATAGATAAAAAGCTGCTAGAGCCGATTCTCAAGAACTTGCTCGAAAATGCAATTAAGTATTCGTTAAATCGTAGTGCAATTGATTTTACACTTTCTATTGAAAATGAAAAAGTAATTTTCCAAGTCAAAGACAGCGGTATTGGGATTCCCGTAGAGGAACAACAACGAATATTTGAACCATTTTATCGAGGCACAAATATCGACCATGTACCCGGTACTGGACTAGGGTTATCGATTATCAAAACCCTTGTGGACTTGCATGGCGGTCAAGTTAGTGTGGAGAGTGAAGTTGGTGTAGGCACAACCTTTACTGTGATGCTGCCATCAGTCACATAAAACAGTACCAGAGTGTGATTTATAAGTATTCATTTGTTAATAAACTCAACAATGATAACTGTTAGAAGGAAATAATTCATCTCATCGCCATAATTAACTCTCAGTACAGAGCTTGCTAACCATTTCCTGCCGAACATTCTAGTGATATAAACAATGATGTACGAATCGCCAAAAAAAATTCTCGTAATTGAAGATGATGCTATTACCCGCAATCTCTTCTTATGTGGACTGGAGGCTGAAGGGTTCGACACGATAGGTGCTGAAAACGGTATTGCTGGTATCCAGCTAGCACAAGAGCATTTACCCGACTTAGTAATTTGCGATATTTTGATGCCCGATATAGATGGTTACAGCGTTCTCACTCAGCTGCGCCAAGAACCCCTGACAGCAATCATACCTTTCATTTTTCTCACTGGCAGCGACGCTAAGGCATCTGTTCGCAAAGGTATGGAGTTGGGAGCTGATGACTTTCTTACTAAACCTTCTACGCTAGACGAATTGCTTGCTGCGATCGCTACCCGGTTGCAAAAGCAAGCTACTATCGAATACTGGTGGGCTACTAAATTCCAGACAACACCTAAACCAGTAATTGCTAATCAAATTGCACCAACTGTCCCGTCTGAGTCGATTTTTCCCAGTATTCCCCAATTAAAAGAAGTTTTCGACTTTATCGAAAAGCACTATGACGAAGGAATTACTCTATGTGATGTGGCTGAGGCAGTTGGATATTCGCCTGCTTATTTAACTAACAGAGTATCAAAGCAGACAGGAGATACTGTCAACAACTGGATTGTCAAACGGCGGATGGCGGAAGCCCGTTTCTTGCTTCAACTCGACAATAGTAACCAGACAGTCGAGCAAATTGCTAAAGCATTGGGCTATCAAGATGTGTCTCATTTTTCCCGCCAGTTCCGCCAACATCACGGTTTACCTCCCCATGCTTGGCGCAAACAGCATCAAATTATGGTAGAAAAACAGCCGCAACCATGCTAGAAGTGCTAAAAGCATCTCAGGATTTGCTATTAGCTACCGCTTCACTTAACACTAGCTCTGGTTCTGGTGTAGGTTCTTCTTCCTCTGGCAAGCCGACCATATTTCTGTACAGTTTGACGTATTGCTTGGCAGATTGATACCAACTGAAGTCTTGGTTCATACCGCGTTTTTGCAACTCGCCCCATTGAGGTTTAAAGCGGAAGCCTTCCCAAGCGCGAATCATACAGGTAAACAGATCTAGCGGTTCATAACGGTCAAAGCAATAACCAGTGCCTGCTTCGTTAACTGGATCATGGTGCGATACAGTATCAACTAATCCGCCTGTACGACGCACAATCGGTACAGAACCGTAACGCAAAGCCATCATTTGGCTAATACCACAGGGTTCAAAACGGCTAGGCATCAAAAAAGCATCAGTACCGGCGTAAATGCGACGAGACAGGGCATCGTTATACAGTAGGTAACTAGCCATGCGTCCAGGATAGCGGGATGCCAACTGCCACATTTGGCTTTCGTAGTAGCGATCGCCTGTTCCCAGTAATACAAATTGGGCATCAGTATAAGCCAAGAAGCGATCTAAAATTTGCAACACCAAATCCAGACCCTTTTGTTCTACTAACCGTGTTACCATCCCAATTAAAAAGGCATTAGAGTTAACTTCTAACCCCACTTCTTCTTGTAGGGCAATTTTGTTAGCTCTGCGTTTGTCTAGGGATTCGGTAGTAAAGGTTTGGGCGATATATTTGTCATCTGCTGGGTTATAAACTTCGGTATCTATGCCGTTAATAATCCCAGATAACTTACCGCTAATGAAAGATAGCAAACCTTCTAACGTTTCACCGTAAGCGGGTGTTTTAATTTGCTCGGCATAAGTCGGGGAAACTGTATTTACCCTATCGGCATATTGCACTGCCGCTGCCATGGTGTTATGACCTTGCATATACCAAGGACACCAAGTAATTTTCTCCAAATACCAACGCCAAGGCCCTTGATAAGCCAGGTTATGAATAGTAAAAACGCTCATAATATCTGGATCTTGGTGCATCCACACAGGAATCATGCCAGTATGCCAATCATGACAGTGGACTATTTCTGGCTTCCAGTAATTCCAGCAAAACTCAGCCGCACCATTGGCAAACAAAGTGAACCGCCAGTCTTCATCTTCTCCAGAATAAATGCGGCGGGGGAGAAAAGCTGGATGTCCAAATAAGTACAAAGGAACATCTGTACCAGGCAGAATGCTTTCATAAACTGCAAAATCCTGGAACATGGCATATCCCCGCCAGATGGGTTCTTGAGGAATCTCCATTTTGTCTGGTAGAAAGCCATAGTAAGGCAAGAATATCCGCACATCATGCCCCATTTTTCGCAAGATTTTGGGCAATGCTCCCACAACATCACCCATCCCTCCAACTTTTGCAACGGGAGCTGCCTCTGCTGCTACAAATAGAATCCGCATGGTAAATTTTATTCCCCCGATTCTGCGAATATTGTCAATGTCACCTCACGATCGCAGCAAACGTGACCAAACATACTTGGCACACTTTTGTGCAACGGCAATCAATTCTGATCTAATCACATCTGGTTACCAAAACAGTCGTGAGTTGTGAGTCCTGAGTGCTGAGTGCTGAGTCGTGAACAATAAGAATTTCTCTCCTTATCCCCTTGTCCCCCAGTCCTCAGTACCCAGTCCCCAATCCCCAGTACCCAGTACCTAATCCCCAATCCCTTATGCACCCCGTTGGATTTCGGTAAAGATTTGATCCAAAATTTCCTGCGCTCCCTGTTGGCGCATGAGATTAGCTAGTTCTGTACCTAGCTGTTCGGCGTTACTGGCTTTGCCTGTGACGCTATCTTTGACCAGTTTTTTGCCATCTACACTAGCGACTATACCCGTTAATGTTAACTCTTCATCGTTAATTTCAGTATTTACACCAATAGGTACTTGACAACCGCCTTCAAGATCCCGTAAAAAAGCTCTTTCAGCGAGACAGCGATCGCGTGTTTGAGGATGCTCAATAGCTTTGAGCAAGGATATCAATTCGGTATCATCAGCACGGCATTCTATACCCAATGCTCCTTGACCAACGGCGTGCAGAGAAACTTCCTTGGGTAGGATTTGATGAACGCGATCGCTCATTCCCAATCTTTCTAACCCTGCTACTGCCAAAATCAAGGCATCATATTCGCCTGCATCTAATTTTGCCATACGTGTATTCAAGTTTCCCCGCACATCTTTAAAAGTAAAGTGGGGAAATTTATGGCGTAACTGTGCTAATCGCCGCAGAGAAGATGTGCCAATTACTGCACCCTCTGGTAGGGTATCAATTTGCTGACCTTTGTACTTTTCATGCAGCACCAATGCATCTGCTGGGTTTTCTCGCTCTGTAATTGCTGCTAGAGTTAACCCTGGTGGTAAATTCGTTGGCAAATCCTTGAGGGAATGAACCGCAAAGTCAATCTCCTGATTGAGCATTCCCACTTCTAGTTCTTTGGTAAATAATCCTTTATCACCAATTTTGGCTAATGCTACATCCAGGATTTTGTCGCCTTGGGTAGACATGGTATGGACTTCAAAACAAACATCAGGAAAGCTTTTTTGAAGTTGCTCTCGTACCCAGTAGGTCTGAACTAGGGCGAGTTGGCTTTTACGAGAACCGATGCGAATTGTGCGTGCGGGGCTGGAAATAACTGAAGTCATAAAACAATATGTCAAACCGGGCGATAAATTCACTTTCATCTAGACTACCGCAGTGAGTGACTTACCGGGTTGTAATTGCCGAATTCACATAAAGTTTATTCTGTTTATTATTTACATTTATTAACATTTTTGTAACTACAGGAGTACCGGGTAGCAGTTCTCTTAAGGGTCGGGTTTGAGATATTGCTGTAACTGCTGGGTACGCTGTTGTGTAGTCTGTTCTAGGCAACCAAAATAAATAGTAGGTGCAACACTTCCACCCTCATATTGACTTCTTTCAAACTCACAATTAGTATCTCGAAACTTAATCCATGCTTGCTGTGCATTAATTAATTTCTGTTTTCTAGAACTAGATAAAGTTGGTAGAAGTTGTTTATAAACTTGATTCAATTTTTTATCAGTATTCTGATAAGACAACTGAGCGCATCGATTGATTTCTACTTGAGTTTGAGCGTTATTACAGTTGAACTTTTGCGCTAAGTGTATCTTTGTAGTTTCCGGTGTTGTGCTTGCCATTGCCACAGCAGCAATAGACAAACTGCTGAGGGCAAGAATACTCAAAGAAGTAAGTAATAAGTTATTCATAATAATTGCATCCTACCAGATTCTTGTCCGTTGGGTATTGAGGATGCGATCGCACTGAAATAAGCTGGATTTAAATCTCTCATTATCCCGAAATCTCGCCATCACCATAGAATGGTGCGGCTAATTGAACAAAGCTCCAGGCTTCTAGCTTGCGGCGATATGTCGGGTGTGTGATCGCACTCTTATAATTTTTGCAAGGCGATGCAATAGCATTGTCACCCGATACAATCGCATTGTCAGCCGATGCAATTGAATTGTCACTCGATACAATCGCATTGTCAGTCGATGCAATTGAATTGTCACCCGATGCAATGGCATTGTTAGTCGATGCAATTGAATTGTCACCCGATACAATCGCATTGTCAGTCGATGCAATTGAATTGTCACTCGATACAATCGCATTGTCAGTCGATGCAATTGAATTGTCACTCGATACAATCGCATTGTCAGTCGATGCAATTGAATTGTCACTCGATACAATCGCATTGTCAGTCGATGCGATCGCAGCTTACTCTAAAAGATAACCCACTAGTTGCAAAAGGCGGCGAACAGTCATGACAGGTACTACAGCAAAGCAAAAAATACTTAAGGCTTTAGAGGAGATGCCACAAGATGTTTCGTTTCCGGAGATTATGGAACATCTTTACTTCTTGTATAAGATAGAACAAGGGCTAAAGCAAGTTGCAGATGGTGATATTATTTCCCATGCAGAAGCTAAAGCACAAATGAAGAAATGGCACAAATAAATTGGACTTCTCAAGCACTTGACGATCTTCAGGCTATTGGTGATTTTATTGCACGAGATACACCAGCTTTTGCACAAGTGCTTGTAGATAAAGTCTTTGATGCAGTACAAAGGTTAGAGAACTTTCCGCGTTCAGGACGAATAGTACCAGAAATTAACCAGGAAAATATTCGAGAAATTATTTTAGGAAGCTATCGGATTGTTTATTTGCTAGATGGGGATGAAGTAAACATTTTGACTGTGTTTCATGCTTCAAGGTTGCTTAAAGTTTCTGAATTACAAATTAATACTTATGAGTAGTTAGAAGTTAATCGTCAATGGCATTGTCAGTCGATGCGATCGCAATATCACTCAATACAATGACATTGTCACCCGATACAATTGAATTGTGACTCGATACAATCGCATTGTTACCCGATACAATGGCATTGTCAGTGGATGCGATGTTTACGACAAGCCGCTTTGCGTCTACGCAAAATCATGGGGAAATATTATGAATCTTGAACAAGCTGTGTTAGAAAAGTTTCGGCAGCTACCTATAGATAAGCAACAAGAATTACTGGATTTTGCAGAATTTCTGTACCAAAAAACAACTACAAAATCTGCCTTACTCAGTGTTAGAGGTTTATGTACTGATTTAAAGGTAGATATTACAGAAGAAGATATTGCTCATGCGCGTCAAGAAATGTGGGGTAATTTTCCTAGAGATATTGTTTAATGACATCAGTAGTAGCAGATACACACGCTTTAATTTGGTACATTTTTGACGTAAATAGACTATCCCAAACAGCATTAACAGCATTAGAACAAGCAGTTAATGCGGGTAATCCTATTTACATCTCAGCTATCACAATCATAGAGATTTCTTATTTAGTTGAGAGAGGAAGAATTGCAGAAGAAGTGCTTACACGAATTTTAAATGCCTTGGATGATCCCAATGTCGGCATTGTACTTGTACCTCTAGATCGCAATATTTCAGGAGGTATTAGGCAAATTGACAGGGCAACGGTTCCTGATATGCCTGATAGAATTATTGCAGCCACCGCTTTTTCTTTAGGTATTCCCTTGGTGACTCGTGATTTGCGAATTCAAGCTTTAACCACAATTGTGACTATTTGGTAGCAAATCGATGCGATCGCAATATCACTCAATACAATGGCATTGTCACCCGATGCAATGGCATTGTGACTCGATACAATCGAATTGTCACCCGATACAATCGAATTGTTAGTCAATACAATTGAATTGTCACCCGATGCAATCGAATTGTTAGTCGATACAATTGAATTGTCACCCGATACAATCGAATTGTGACTCGATACAATCAAATTGTCACCCGATACAATCGCATTGTCAGGCGATGCAATGGCATTGTCATCCGATACAATCGCATTGTCAGTGGATGCGAGCGCTTTTACACTTTACAATGTCTCGCCCAGCACGTAACTTTCAACCAGGCTTTTGTTATCACATCACCACCCGTTGCAACAATCGGGAATTTCGGCTGACGCGGTTAGAATGCCGAGAAGTCTTCCTGTATGCAATTAAAAAAGCACAACAAAAGTATGAGTTTAAGCTTTATGCGTTGTGCATAATGTCGAATCACGTTCACTACTTGCTGGAACCCAAGCAGCCAGAAGATTTACCCAAAATCATGCACTGGCTTAACTGGTACACTGCTATGTGCTTTAATCGAATGCTGAACCGCACAGGGCATTTTTGGGAGAAACGATACCATAGCACAGGGTTTGCCAATACAGATAAGCGACGAGCTTTAAATACTCTGCGATATATCCACGCTAATCCTAAAGCGGCGGGGATGCAACAGGGTTTTTTCTACGACTTCAGCAATTATGGTATTCATGACCGTTTGAGTCATGATGGTATCACTCAATGGCATCCAGCGTTTTTGCAACTGGGGCGAACTTTGGAAGAGTGCGCGGCGAAGTATCGTAGGTTTTGTCAGAAATATCGACCACAGGCAAAGCCAGAGAAACGAAATTATTGGGGTAGCCGCTTTTTAACCTCGGTAATAAAGGGTGCTAAAGCTAAAAAATCTTCCCCAGGACAGATTAGTTTACCTTGGAACAAGCAAAAAGTTACAGAATCTACAGAGGTGCAAGAGCTAGCAGAAAAATTTATTCACGCAAACGGCTATCAGCCCCCAGTGCCAGGTATCGGAAACTGGAAATGCTGATGGTCACGTGGAAAATGAAGCAGCAATAATTGGTTACAAACTTCTGAAAGCCTTAAACGTTAAACTTTACAAGTCGCAGCGCGAGAGAAGAATAGCTCATCCTTCTCATCGTTATTCCACTCCAATAATATATTTAAATCTTTCCAGCCTTCTCTCTCGTTTAATCTCCAAAGACTATGGGGTAGGCTACCTTTATACTTTGATGGGTTATTTTTTATACGCCTCAGCAGTTCGGCATACGTCACAGCTAAGTCGCCTCCTCTGCCGCCCGTTTCTTCATCCCTAGTTTTTTTGTCATCATACCATCCTACTGCCTTGGCAAACCGATAATAATTTTCTATATCTTTTCCATTCCACTCTTCTGGTGTTATACGCATCCTATTCCCGGCGCTAATCCATATTTCCTTTTGCACACTAAATCCAAAACGTTTGTCTGAATAAGTGACCCAAAGCTGGTCTATTTTTTTAAAGTCGGGACAAGAAAAATTATTAATAGAGGCGAGATCTAAATACTCTTCTTTTTCTCTTTTAGCAATATTGAGCATAAGTTGGTATGTTTGCCCATCAGCTGCTTCCCAATTTTTAGCCTTCAAAGAGTATTCAAGTTGAGCATATAAATGTTGGGTAAGAGATTCTTCTACCTGCTTTCTTAATTCTGCTGCTGGGGTGTTGGTTGAGAGTAAATTAAGTAAATTTCGATGAACAGCTTCAATATCTTTGGCTGCGAGCAATTGGTTAGTTTTTGTAAATGGACTGGTTTGCTCTGGGTTCTTATTAAGAATTTCAAATGCTGATTTATAAGATTCTATAGCTTGGTTTATTTCTTTTTTCTGTGCTAGTAAATCACCTTGAGCCTTCTTAGCTAAAACTTGAATTTGTAACCCTTGAATAGAAGTAATAATATGTTTATTTGCTTCTAAAATATTTTGACTTGCTCTAATCTCTTTTTCAGCTTGCTTCCATTCTCCAAGTTGCTGATATGCTTGAGACATAGAAGTAAATAACATTGCTTTTTTCAATTCGTGATTTTTAATTTCGTAAGATAAACCTATTTGTTCCCTCGCTTGACTTGCTGAAGATGATTTGTCTTTCTTATAAAGTTCCTCGCTCAGTTTAGATAATTGCGAGACATATTTAGTATTTTCTCGAATATCTTGAATATCCTTACCTGCCCAAATTATAGAAATTGCTGCTCCTAATAATGTCAGCACTAAAACAACTGAACCAATACGAATATGTTGTTGAGCTTTATGATTTGCTTCAGCTAGTTTTTGATTAGCTTCAGCCAGTGTCAGATTTCTTTTCTCTGCTGCTTCCTTATCCTTTGTCTCACGTTCTAAAGCAGCTTCTTGCTCTTTAACAGCAATCTCTTCTTGGATTTCTTGCTCTTTACTAGCTGCTAAAAACTGCCTATCTTGATAACTTAAACTCTTATCCCTCGCCCATATTTCAGCTTCTTCTAAAGCCTTTCCTCGCAATAATCGTGATGTATCCTTTCCTTGGAAAGCAACCCAAAAGCGGAAATTCTCTGAATATGGGCGCAGATTTTTTAATTGATTATTTATCCAATCTCGATCAAAAACTTCTTGATATATGGGATTATAAATTTTTAAGTTGTTTTGCTGCCTAACAACCAAGCCTGAAAGCTGTAACTCACTTTGCTCTAAAGTATTATCGGCTGTAATCTGAGATTGTTCGTTCCTCAATTGAATTTGCTGATACAGTTCTAGTAAATATCCAGCCCGTTGTTCATCCCGCAAAATTCTCGCTTGAATCGTGCGTAAATGCTCAGGCTCATCTTGAGATTCCCAATTTTCAATAATCCGAGACTTCACCACCTGCTCAACAGTACGAGGATTGTCTTGCAAAGATTCTTCACTCATAAACTGACACAGTTTTTGCGTAAGAAATGGTTGTCCTCCTGTCCAATATAAGATTTCCTTCATTACTAATTGCGGGTTAGAAAATTTCCCTTCCATACCCTTGGCTAACGGCTCAATTCCATGCAATTGAAAACCAGTTAGCGAGATAGCTTGGCCAATATTAAACGGGGTGCGTTGTTTATCTTCTATCAAATTGCTGGGTGATGCGACTCCTAACAAACAAAAAGTGAGGCGATTATATTCAGGATTATCAACCCGCTTATTATAACAGGCACGAATCAAGGCAAAAAAATCATCTGTGGGAAAGTTAAGGCTGAGTACACTATCAATTTCATCAATAAAAATAACGATATTTTCTTTAACTTCAGTAAGTAATATCTCTTCTAAAAACTTACGAAATCTTGTCACCAGCGAATTTAACTGATTAGCCTCCCACCAATCACCAAAATCTACATCTAAGCCAAAACTTTCAATTAAATTATCAATTAAATCTGCATACCATTGTTCGGGAGGGACATTTTGAATACCGCCAGCCGAAAGGTCAATTGCTGCACATTGTACACCTTCTTCTCTGAGTCTTTGCATGGTTCGCACACGCAAGCTAGACTTTCCGCTTTGTCGAGAATTCAATACATAACAAAACTTTCCGGCTTTAAGTCCTGCATACAAATCACTGTCAGCTTTGCGTGTAACATAGGTGCTGGCATTTTCAGGTAGACTTCCAGAGAATTGATAGTGGTCATGCATCACTTACCCTAAGAGGATGTTTTAAAAGTTCTCTTGTTGGTAGCAAAAAGTTTTAGATCCCCCTAAATCCCCCTTTTTAAGGGGGACTTTAAGAGGTTTTGCCCCCCTTCCTAAGGGGGGTTGGGGGGATCAAAAGCCTGAAATATCTTGCCAGTATTTATCTAATTGGGGTTCTAGTTATAGGCTGTCTGAAACATTAAGACATAACCATTGTAAAAATGTTTTAGTGTCAGCCAAAATATTAATATCAGCAAGTTTTAAATCTAATTTTGCTGTTTGATAACCTTGCTTTCTAGCATGGTTGAGTACTTTCTCTAACAGCAATGTTTTGCCCATCTTCTGCGGCGATCTAATGCGAATTAGCGCTCCTGGTTGTAAAATTGCTTCACAACATTTCTCCTCAATGGGCGGTCTTTCTACATATATTGTCGTCGCTTCTGTTGAAGAGTCGAATGCTGTTTCTCTTGTGGTAATTAATTTAGGTGTCAAGTTTTCTGGTATCCCAGCTACACGAATCAAGCTACAACCTAACTTATAAGCAAACTCATAACCTTTATCTGCGCCAAGTGCATCATAAAAACCCACTGCAAATTCAATGGCTGCTTTATCACCAATTTCTTGACTCATGCCAACAACATAATTAATATGTCGTGCTATTTCCAGAGCTTGGTATTTAGAGTAGCAGGCATTAAGAACTACACATTGTACTTGGTCAGCAAATAATTGAAATAGCCCAGCTAAAGCTTCCGCATCAACTAACTTGATTTGACACGATTCATCTTCAAATACTAAGCCTTCTTCTCCTATCCCATGTCCAGAAAAGTGAATGATGTGCGGTTCGTATTCCAAAATAGCTCTGTGTATATCTCTGTAGCGTACTGCTTCTGCTGTAGCAATAGAATATTGGTCACGATTCTTTGACCTTTTCAACCCCTCCTTAATTTCCCGCATCTCCTCACCCAGACGCAACTGACTGCTACCTTTGGGATTTGCGGATAAAAGTAGGATTTTGCGAGTTTGATTTTGGTTACTCATCATGAGATTTGAACCGAAGAAATCCAAAAGGAAGGTTAAACTGGCAGATATCTACATTTTGAGTATGCGGGTTTTCGGACTCTAGAGCAAACCAAAAAACCAAATCACGAGCCACTGTTTGCGATCGCATTGTCACCTGGTACTCTCAAAACTGCTCTAAACGAGTAGACGTTGTTAATTTTTGCAAGTAGATGCGATCGCATTGTCACCCTACAATAATCTGTAAATCAATAAAATCATCCTGCATTTATGCAACGCCAACTTTGGCAGTTTGCTAGATAAGGAACCAACCATCAGGAGGAAGCGGAAATTTTATCGGTATGCTATGAATAATTTGATATTTTATTCATTCCAATCTTATCTTTATTCTTATGAAGCGTTCCGCTTGCCTTATCTTTAATCCGGTTGCGGGTCAAGGTGATTCAGAACAAGAACTGGAGCAGATTCGGGCAATACTAGAGCCAGAAATTGATTTAGATATTTACTTCACAACCGAAGAAATCGGTGCTGATGATCTGGCTTATGCAGCAGTCGAGCGGGGGGTAGATGAAATTATTGCTTCGGGTGGAGATGGTACTCTCTCAGCAGCAGCAGCAGCTGTAGTGGGTACAAATATTCCTATAGGCATTATTTCCAGAGGCACAGCAAATGCTTTTGTCACAGCTTTAGCATTACCGGACACAATTGAAGCCGCCTGCCAGACAATTTTGCAGGGAGGAACACGCTGTGTAGATGTAGCTTATTGCAATGATCTGCCAATGGTACTGCTGGCAGGTGTTGGCTTTGAAGCTGAAACTGTAGAAAAAGCAGACCGAGAGTCTAAGAAACGCTTTGGCATTATGGCGTATATTCTGGCAGGGCTGCAACAGCTGCGAGAATTAGAGAGCTTTGATGTAGAGATTGAGACTGAAGATAAAATCATTAAAACTAGCGCTTGTGCGGTAACAGTAGCGAATGCTGCACCTCCCACTTCCGTTTTGGCTCAAGGGCCAGCAGGAATTATTTATGATGATGGGCTGCTAGATTTGACGATAGTGGCTCCAGTTAGTAAGGCGGGAGCGATCGCCGCAACATATCACCTATTTCAAACGGCTTCTGCGGGTAGTCCAGTTGAGCGTGATGACATTGGCTACCTACGAGCCAAACAATTCAAAATTACCACTAACCCACCACAAAAGGTCGTCCTTGATGGTGAAATCATCGGTAAAACTCCGATTGAAGTGAAGTGTGTACCAAGTGGCTTAAAAGTTTTTTCACCACTTTTAGAAGAAGTTGTACCTACAGAAAAATTAGAAGGTCTGCCCAACTTGACAATTGAGTTGAAAGACACAGCAAGTGATTAAGCTCCGCGGGCATAGGGAATGGGGCATAGGGCATAGGAAAGCAATTCATTCCACCCTTAGAAGGAATGGGCTTTTCCCGCGCCGACTTTCGGTAAGGTGGAGATGGGGAAGCTATCTTCCTCAACTCCCTCACTCAATCGCTAGAAAATTCAGGAGTAAGTTGCATTGAAACTCGTTTCTGACCCGGCGATCGCCAAAAAAATTCGTAAGATGCAGCAGCGGGTAAAATGGCAAGATCCGTTAATTGTAGAACGGAACATTGACCAAACTCGACTAGTGCTGGAGGATGGTCAAGCAAATGATGCTGATTTCTCATTTTTGGTTGTGGGTGACAGCGGTTCTGGAATACACAAGGGACATAATCCCCAACGACAAGTTGCGGAACTGATGCTACCCCATCACCACGAATGCCGTTTTATGCTGCATACGGGCGATGTGATTTATTTAGTGGGGTCGAAAGAGTACTACCAGCAGAACTTCATTCAGCCTTACCGAGAGTTTCTTTTAGGCGGGGAACATCCCCAAAAAATTGCCTATGACCAAATGGTTTTCAATTTGCCTATTCTCCCCATACCAGGAAATCACGATTATTATGACCTGCCGATTTTATTTAGCTTAGTTTCTCTGACAACATTACCTATTCGGCGTTTGTTGCGATCGCGGCTAGACTTGGATGTAGGTTTGTATGGTTCAGGAACGGGTGATGCTTATGCACGGGCTTTTCTAGACTATCTCAACGCGTTTCAGTTTCCCGGAGATCTCGCCCGACATTTAGACAAACATTACACTGCCAAAACAGATACTGGTCGCTGTCTTTCCTACCAACCAGGGCAATTCACTCGGTTGCCAAATCGTTACTACACCTTTCGCTACGGTGGTATTGACTTTTTTGCACTCGATTCTAATACATTTAACGATCCGCCACCGCTACCTACAACTAAAGAAGGTGATGCCGATCGCCGAATCTTGGAGAAACGTCGTCAAGATTTAGAGCAGGAAATGCAGCAAATCATACAAACCTCAGCAACCCTCAATCCCAGTAATCCTAATGAAGCTGAACAACTGGACGATTTGCAAAGTAAACTCTCGCAAATTGAGGAGATTATTGTTGATATCGATAAGCAACTAACCACGAACAAAACAACCATAACTGATGCCGAACAGTTGGACTGGCTGAGGCAGAGGTTAATTGAATCTTGGAACACTCAAGAAGTTCGAGGTAGGGTAATTTATTTCCATCATCCTCCCTATGTAACTGAGGCGACGAAATGGCAACAAGCGCAAACTCTAGCAATCCGTAGCCGCTTACGTGGGGTGCTAGATGCGGTGGCTAAACAACTAGGTTCCCTAACTCAGGGGCGTCCTTTAGTCGATTTAGTAATCAATGGACACGCCCACTGCCTAGAATATCTGCAAACTTTGGACACAGGACACGCTGATTCTCATATTCACTGGATTGTATGTGGGGGTAGTGGTTTTAGTTTGCGTCGCCAACGAACTGAGGGTGCAGATTTAAGGGAAACTATGGAAGATGCAGATAAATTAGTAGCGCGATCGCATCTTTACGTCGGCCGTAATGGTCAAGGTTCCCAGAAGCACAGGCCCTACTCATGTCTTCGCATTGATGTCAAAGGCGATGGCGGAACCAACGCCTCCGGCGAACGCCACGCTAACTTCATTGTCCGTCCTTTAGTTGCCGACTGGTATCAGCGGCAGTGGCATAACCGAGAACTTGAGCCGTTCAAGATTTAAGGATGATTCTTCTCACTCCCAATCGTACTGTCCGATAAAAATAATGATGAGGATTTCTTCCCCATCATTATAGTTACAGTATCCCCACAAACTTCACAGACTTGATGTAGCAATCAAGTTAAACCATTCCTGTTCCTTTACCGCGGGTATCACCCTCTTCTGTTAATTGACCTTCCTTGTCCTGTTTTATTTCTATGAGTTCCTCAACACGGTTTGCAGTGTCCTGCGCTTCTGCTTGGCGTGCATCACCAGGGACTTCATAGTACATTTCCGGTTCAACTGGGTAGTTGTTCAATAAACCTTCTTTGTCCACAGTGTAGCCGTCTGTGGTGCGTATGCTTTCGGAATTGGTTTGGTCATCAGTCACAGCGCTTGCTTCTCTTTCTTCTGTGGGGATTGTTTTGAACAGATCTCCCTCTCTTTCTTTACGCGCAGCAGTTTCCGCTGGGACAATACCGCGATCGTATACATCTGAGTCAACGCGATCAGATGAGTCTATTGCTTTATTAAATTCTTTATTACTCATAATTTATGCCCTCGTTAAACATTCTGTTGAATAACTTACTGAACTAGATTAGGCTTTTAGTAAAGATGAATCTACTATCTTTGGAAGTGAGTTGATTCGGAAAAACAACTATTTACTCTATCAGAAGATATATTTAAATTTATAATTAAATGTATAAATATATATATAATTGACTTAACTAAATCACTAAAATTTTCAGGACAAATACTGTAGCAAATTAACAGTTATAATTTTCAAAACAGCAAATTATAGGGTGAGCATTGCTCACCCTATAACCAATTAATCAAATGGCATCAACCCTAATAAGTAACCCGACCAAAATAAATTGAAGATAGCGTATTAACGCACGATTTCTTGAAGTTAGATGCGTTACGAGTAGCGCTAACGCATTTAACTAACATAGATATGTTATTTTATTTGGTTGGCTTAATTTAATAGGGTTAGTTTAAGTTTTCTGTATGTTCTTCGCCCACAACTTCTTGTTGCAGATCTCGAATTCCATTAACTAATTCTTGCCGAGTCGAAGCTTTGAGTAAATAACGGGAAGTAAACCAAGCTGTGTAACCAATGCCAATCAACTCAAAGGTTGGCATTAATAGCGGAATGCTATTAACTGCACTCAGTATTGCCAGCACTACTCTAAGCGCAACAATTGCTAACACAAGTGCGCCTATTGTTAGCAAAGGCTGTTTGTATTCGTTAAAAAAGCGTCCTAAATATTCAGGTAATTCCGCTAAGAAGTCAGAAATACTTTTACCAATTTCCTGCCATTGATTATCAGGTTCTTTCGCAGGCGGTAGCTTTGGTAATGTCTCATTTTCTGTGCCTACAAGAGCCATTGTACCTTCTGGTGAGGTAGAATCTACTAATTCGACTTGCTGTTGTTCTGTTTCCATGGTTGTTATATTTTGGTAATTACAACACTTTCTATAATTGCTTAAGTTTCAATCAGTATAATAGTCATGATTAGAGCCTAGAATTGAGCATATTTTGTCTATAGTCTATTAATCTACATACTAAGATTTTTGACTATAGACTATAGACTCTTGAACTCTTGATATTTAGCGATGCACCCTTATTGACCTGAATTTACTGCTGACTACTTTATTGAACTGGTGGAGCAACTGCTGCTTTTACAACTACTTGTGTGACACCTTTAATTTCTTTTGCCAAACGCTCAATCTTGTCTAACTCCTGCTGGTTGTTGACCGTTCCACCTACAGTGACTGTGCCATTCTCTGCGGCTTCAACTGTTAGAGCGCTCTTAGGTATATTAGCTTCCAATTTGGAGCGAACTTCACTGGCAAGATCGGCTGCTGCTCTGTTTGTATCGCCACCACCAGCGATATTTTCGCGCTCTTCACGGGCACGGATGTCGGAATTTAGTTGTCTACGACGAACTTCACTTTGTGCGTCTCTTTGAGATGCTTCTGTTGTCTGGGGACTTGGTGCTTGTACAGCTTCGTTAGGATTATCAGGGGCTGCATCACTTGTTCTGGCAGTATCATTACTACAAGCAGCAGCACCAAAAACCAAAAGTCCAGTAATTAAGAAGGGTGTTAGCTTTTTCATCTGTTTAATGTTGGTATAAAGATACAAGTTGTCGATGTGCTGATGTGTGTGGGAGAAGATTTGAACAAGTTATGTATGCCCTTGCTCCTATTAGAAAAGTTTTGGAGAGTGGCAACTAACTTGGGTTAAACTTTTTCATCGCGGCGGTCAATAATGATTACCGCAGGGTCTTGTCTATCCAGACCCGTTGTGTTAGTACTGCGAGCGGTATCAACCACTGGTGTATCTTGACGGTTAACTTGGCCGTATCCTTGACGATGTTCGTGATCTATATCAGTAGCGTCATAGACAGCGAATTCTTCAATTCCTCGACGTCTCAGAATAGTTTCAGCGTGGTGGATTTCAGATTCCGAACCATCGGTCATAACTAGGTAGTCACCTTTTTGGAAGCGATCGCTATAAACTCGCGCCCTATCTTCGGGAATTCCTAAGCCAGCAAGTGCGCCAACAATACCGCCAGCTGCTGCGCCCACAGCACCACCAGTCAGTGTTGTTGCTAAAGCTGTAGCTACTGCACCCCCCGCAATCACAGGCCCAATTCCAGGGATTGCTAAAGCCCCAAGACCTACTAATAAGCCTCCTAAACCGCCTAAAGCTGCGCCTGTAGCTGCTCCAGCTTTCGCTCCCTCGTCTGCTTTATTGCCTGCACCGAAATTCTGATCTCCACCAGCAATTTGATTGCCGTTGCTGTTTTTTGCAATGATCGAGACTCGATTCATCGAGAAGCCTGCATCTCGCAGTTCAGTTAGTGCAGCTTCTGCATCTCGGTGATGAGAAAAGACACCGATCGCCCGTTTATTTCTTTGAACATCTCTATGAGCAACGACAGGTGTAGCTGTATGAGCCACAGCAGGCGCAGATGTCACATCATTTGGTCGATCATAAACGGCAAACTCTTCGATATTCCACCGTCTGAAAATTGGTTCAGCTCTTGCAATTTCATCGTCTGTGCCGTCTACAATTACTAAATAGCCGCCCCGCTCTACTCCTTGGTTGTAAACTCTGGCGCGTTCTTCAGGGATTCCTAAGCCAATTAGTCCGCCAAGTAAACTACCGGCTGCTGCACCAATACCTGCACCTGCTAAAGTTGTAGCCAAAGCGGTTGCTGTTGCCCCAGCAAGCATGATTGGCCCAATTCCGGGGATTGCTAACGTACCAAGACCTACTAATAAGCCTGTCAAACCGCCCAAAGCACCACCGGAAACTGCTCCGACTGTTGCACCTTCGTCAGCCTTATCGCCAACTTTATCGTGTACTTGAGTACCTGCAATTTCATCGTTGCGATCTGCGTCTCGTGCGATTACAGATACTTTATCCATCACTAGGCCGGAATTACCTAACTCACGTAGCGCCCCTTCAACATCCCGACGATTAGAAAATATACCGATAGCACGCCTTACTTTATTTGCAACCATTCTTTCTCCTCCTCAATAAGAACATTTTTAATCAAAAAATTATTAAGCTCACTTAAAGTCTATTTTTGTTTTATTTAGCATTATTTTTCATCAATCATTTGGAAGAAATTTTATATCTATCATTAGATATAGGTACGCTGATAAAAATAATTAAATTAATGAATAAGCGACCATTCACAATCAAAAATCGCTTGTAAATTAGAAATAAAAATATTGAATTTTAAAATCGAGACAACTAATTTTTTTGAGCAAATTTGTCAAATTTATAAATTCCCAATACCAATAACTACCTAAATGTAATAAATATGACTAATAATTTGATTAAATATGGTTTTTACCGCTTAATATCATGAATTTTAAACTTATTCAAATTAATTTTTATCTCAAATTATACAAATTCCATATGAATTAATAATTATTTATACAAAAATTAAAATTGACCTAATTAGCTACAACTAAAACTAAAATTACCTATTTCTTAGTGCAGAATACGACTTTTGGTGAGGAAATTTACCACTTAAGATTGTGTAGGTCAAGCTAGCTGATATCTAGAGTAGTAGGTAAGCCATTTACTTAAAAAATGGATATTAGATTGAATACAAGTGAGAAAATACTATGTTTCAATTTGTCGAATCTAATTTGACATGGGGTTGGCTACGTTTGGGAATAGCACCTATGTCTAGAGCGCAAGAATCTTTATTCACTCCAGACGCAATACCGGTTGTATTTTCTGGCTCTAAGTTTTTAGTAGCATTATTGGCTGGCACTCTGATGGCATTTGCCTTTCAATTGCTATTAACAAATTTTTCAGTTGCCGCAGGAATTTCAACTTTGGGTTCTGATTCTGATAGTGATGATGATTCAGAAACTTGGGGTAGTAAAGTTCGTGAAATTGAAACTAAACTAGGCTTTTGGGCGATAATAACTGCTAGCATTGCGTTATTCTTAGCTTGTTTTCTAGCCGTCAAACTCACTTTAATCGAAAGTGCGTTTTTAGGAGCAATCATCGGTGTAGTAATCTGGTCTACCTACTTCTCGATAGTAGTTTGGTTGGGTTCATCAGCTGTAGGTTCTTTAATTGGTTCTATTGCCAGCACTTTCACTTCTGGTTTTCAAGCTCTAATGGGTACAGCAACTGCTGGTATAAGCGCTAATGCTGCTCAAAAACAAATGGTGGCTACTGCTGAGGAAATTACAGCTGCTGTCCGGCGTGAACTAACTTCAGGTTTTGATCCTGAAAGTATCAGCAATACTCTACAAAGCTCCTTAAATTCTTTGCAACTTCCAAAGCTAGATTTGTCAGAAATTCGCAATCAATTTGACAAAATACTCAATGATATAGATTGGCAAGCGATCGCTAATAACGATGTGCTAAAAAATGTAAATCGCCAAACTTTTGTTGATTTAATCAGCAGTCGTACAGACTTGTCTCAAGCGGACATTAATCAAATTGCTGACCAGTTAGAAGCTGCTTGGCGACAAGCTTCATCCCGGAAAAATCCGACGGAGACAGTAATTAATTTACTCAAGTCTGCGACTCCTGAAGAGTTGAATTCGGAAGATTTAGGTGAACGGCTTCAGCAATTGGTTACAGCCAGAGACAACGGTAGAGAAAATGGCAAAGAAAATGGCAATGGCAACAATGGTGTGATCAAGCAAGCGGTTCAATATGGCTTGGGTACTGCTGGGACAGCAGTGTTGAACAGGCTAGACCTCTCTGATATAGATGTGGGGAAAATTAAGGCACAGTTACAAAAGCTCAAAGATAAGGTTCAGGATATAGATGTCGAGAGAATTACCCACGAACTGCAAAGCTTTACAGATAAAACCACCGAGCAAATCGCTCAAAGATTGCCTGCACCAAGCCACAACACTATTAAAGGAGATGTAGAAGACTACATCCTCAATTCTTTGCCTTGGCATTTTAACCGCTTGACGATGAAAGATGAATTCCAAGAAGTCATCTACGATGCACAGGCAGATCCTGCAACTACGCAGCGAGAATTGGAGGAAATCAATCAAGAATATTTTGCTAACTTGCTGACACAGCGAGGTGATATCAGCGAAGCCAGGGTAAAAGAAATTTCCCAGCAGATGGAAAGCATTCGCCAAGAAGTTTTAGAACTTGTGCAACAGGCGCAAGTAAGAGAACAACGCCAAAGCTTTCAGACCTTGATCGAAAATTATCTGCGTGCGACAGGGAAAGAACAATTGAATCCTGAAGCTATTGAGCGTGATTTTGCCAAGTTGTTAGAAGAGCCGCAAGCTAGTTTGGCAGATTTAAGCGATCGCCTATCAGAATTTAATCGTGATAGCTTTGTACAATTGCTCCTGCAACGTCAAGATATTAGCGAAGAGGAAGCTAATAATATTGTTAATCAACTCGAAAGCACTCGTGATTCTGTATTGAACCGTGCGAGAGATTTACAAGAGCAAGCAACAACCAAAGCTGATCAACTGCGCCAAAGAGTAGAAGACTATCTGCGAAATACCAACTTAGAAGAACTTAATCCTGAAGGTATCAGACAGAATTTTAGAGCTTTACTAGATGATCCACAAGCAGGATTTGCCGCATTACGCGATCGCCTATCGCAATTTGACCGTGATAGTTTGGTGCAACTGCTTAGTCAACGTCAAGATTTAAGCGAGGAGCAAGTTAACCAAATCCTCGATCAGCTAGAAGGTGTCAGGGATAGTATTCTGCAAGCACCGCAAGCAGTAGCAGATCGAGCCAAAGAACAATACGAGCAAACAACCACAGCGATCGCTGAGTATCTCCGCAACACAAATCTCGAAGAACTCAACCCAGAGGGTATCAGGCAAGATTTGGAAGTTTTGCTGGCTGATCCGAAACAAGGTGCTTTGGCAATACGCGATCGCTTATCTCAAGTAGACCGGGAAACCTTGGTCAAACTACTAACCCAACAGGGAGACTTGAGCCAAGAACAAGTTAATCAAATAATCGATCAAGTCCAAGAAGCGATTCGTACCATTGTCAGATCACCACGACGCTTGGCAAATCGAGCCACACAAAGAGTTTTAGATTTTGAAACCAATCTCGAAAACTATCTGCGTCATACCAACAAAGAAGAACTAAACCCAGATAGTATCAAGCGTGATTTACAATTGCTACTGCAAGATCCACGGCTGGGAATCGAGAATTTAGGCGATCGCCTGGCCAGATTTGACCGTTCTACAATTGTGGCGCTGCTATCCCAACGCGAAGATATTTCCGAAGAAGAAGCAAACCAAATTGTGGAGCAAATCGAGTCTGTTCGGGCTTCACTTGTGCAGCAATATCAGCAGATTCAGCAACGGGTGCAATCAGTAGTTGATGGAACTTTTAGCCAAATTCGCAACTATCTCAACTCACTAGATCGTCCAGAACTGAACTACGAAGGTATTAAGCAAGACTTTGCCAAATTGTTTGACGATCCGCAAACTGGATTTGAAGCGTTACGCGATCGCCTCAGTCATTTTGATCGTGATACCCTTGTTGCTGTCCTCAGTTCTCGCCAGGATATTTCCCAAGAGGATGCCAACCGCATCATTAATCAAATAGAAGCAGCGCGAGATGGTGTCTTGCAACGAGCTGAACGTATCCAGCAAGAAGCACAAAAACGCTTAAAAGCAATTCAAAAGCAAGCTAAAAAGCAAGCTGAAGAAACCAAAAAAACCGTTGCCAGTGCTGCTTGGTGGTTATTTGGTACAGCTCTGACTTCTCTTGTTGCCAGTGCGATCGCAGGAGCAATCGCCGTCACAGGTTTTGTGTTACCTGGATAAACTCTGCATCTCTATATATATGTAATTTCGTCAGCATGAGTCTGCCGAATTCATAGAAATCCTCTAAGCCTGCCTAGCCTACCCTCTTGGCTTCTGTGCAGGCTTATTATTTTTCTACTCAAAAAGAGGAAGGGGGTGTGTTTAAATAACATTCTCTCCTTGTCTCCTTGCGATCGCAAGAATGGAAAAACCTTGTGATTTACTGAATGTCTGTGTTCAGGACAATGATGCAATGGGAACTCTAGGTAATAAGGTTAACTAAAAAAGCTCAGTATTGCCAATCATGTCCAATCAAGATTATCCCTCTGTGAGCCAATCTTCATACCCTCGTTTGGCTAGAAGCCTGAGTGCTATTGAAAGCTGGGGCTTCGGTTTTACAGCTCATATTTCATGGGTAGCATTGGTTCCAGCAATTCATGCTGCTCTTGGTTCACAAGCTATTCTTGTTTGGATACCTGGCGTGATTGTTGGGATGCTGATCAACTATCAGGTCAAACGCTTGGGTATGCATTTTATTGATGTGGCTGGAGGAACGCCTAACTATGTCAGCCATCTCCTCAAACGCTACCCTGGACTAGCTCGCTATGCTGCAATTGGATACCTTCTTAACTGGGTTTCCTACTTATCAGTTAATACGATCGTACTCACAGATTTAATTAAGGTGCAATTGGAGGCCTTGGGGATTGCCTGTCCTGAAATATTCCTGCACATTGGCTTTACCCTGCTGCCGTTTGTAGTGGCATTTAGTGGCACTCGTGCGCTGAGTATTTTGCATTTGTTTTTTGCAATTCCAGCGTTTGGGCTGCTAATTACCTTCTGTATACAGGGTCTTGGCTGGTTAACTTTTTCTAGTGCTAGTCCTGGGCTTTTTCCCAGCAGTTGGTCATCCTTGAGCTTCGTGGATTGGGCAAAGTGGTTCTTTTACGTTACCTACGCCACCTACAGCTGTGAAACGGCTTCTTCTTTTGTCGCAGATAGCCGTCATCCCACCCAGACGCTGCGCTTTCTGGATATTGCTGCTTGGATGATGCCACCCATCTTTATAGGAGGGTCTTGGGTAATTATGCGGTTAGCAACAGCTCCAGACCTCAAGGACAATGCTTTCTTGAATCTTTTGGCGGCTTCTGCGCCCTTTTGGGGACAATGGGCTGCTATAAACGTCACCTTCTTGCTGGTGGCTGCCTGTCTGTTAGGTTCTGCAACGGTAGTTTCTAATTGCCCTAGAATTCTGTATCAGCTTGCCTTAGACAATCATATCTCACCAGTATTTTCTGCCGTGTCGCGCCGCGGCGTGTTTATACCTGCTCTGAGCTTAACTCTGGTGCTTTGCTTAATTTATCTAATTTGGGGAGATGTGGCGCGAATCGTGACCGTTGGAAATATCGGTTGGTTTGTCTCCTTTATGTTATTACATTTAGGGCTTTGGCTACAGCGCAATCGCCCAGAAGTTTTGTTCCCTCGGATATCTTTGGGCATTCTACTGTTAGAAGTTGTGGTTCTGCTAGTGGGCGGAGTTGCCTGGGGTTGGATCAACTTTCTGATTGGGCTATTATTTCCCATTGCGATCATGGGAATTGATGCGGTGATCCGTCGCATTGCCTTTTCTCCTTTTCATTTAAGTTGGTGGATGCGGCGATATCGCGCACGTCCTTTGGTAATCATCCAAGATTCGGTGATGCTCCAGGTAAGCATCCTAATTTTTCTAGTGTGCGGTGCAGTCGGAACGGGCTGGTTATTTTGTGCCAAAATTAACACACTAACAAATATTAGAGGTGAAAATCTATTTGTTGTGCTACTGATGACAGTGGCATTTGTGGGAGTAGCTATAGCTTGTTGGACGAGTTTACCCCAGGTAGTGGCGATCGCAGAGGCGCGAGAAGCTGCCGAACACCTGTTTACTGTTGCCCAGGATGGTATTTTGGTCTTGGATGAGCAGGGTATTATCAGGCAGGCAAACCCAGCAACCGAATTTATCTTTGATATCAAACCATTTGAGTTGCTAGAAAATCACCTCAGCAAATGGCTACCTGGATTACCCTACGAGCCACAACAATGGACAAAGCGAAGTGAACACACCCTATTCCACGAGGCTGGTATCCGAACTTTGGAAGTTTCTATTTCAGACCGACCGCATCAAGATTTTCAAGAATATGTCGTCATTCTCCACGACATTACTAAACGCAAACAAGCAGAGGAACAATTACGACACTCACAAGCACAATTGCAAAAAGAAGCAAAACTGCTAGCATCTCAACTGGTGCAGAGTGAAAAAATGTCTAGTTTGGGGCAGTTAGTGGCAGGTGTGGCGCACGAAATCAACAACCCAGTCAGTTTTATCTATGGCAATCTCACCCCTGCCAACGAATATACCCAAGATTTACTCAGACTGCTGCAATTATACCAGCAGTATTATCCCAACCCAGCACCCCAAATCCAAGAGCAAGCACAAGCTATAGATATTGATTTTTTAGTAGCAGACCTGCCAAAATTGCTAACTTCCATGAGAGTGGGTGCTGAAAGAATTACAGAAATTGTACTGTCCTTGCGAAACTTTTCCCGCTTGGATGAAGCGGAGATGAAGTTGGTAAATATTCACGAGGGCATTGATAGTACGCTGATGCTTTTGGAACATCGCCTCAAAGCTACAACTAATTATCCAGCGATCGCACTCATCAAAGAATACGGCGATCTACCACTTGTGGAATGCTACGCTGGACAACTCAATCAGGTGTTTATGAATATTCTGGCGAATGCGATCGATGCTTTGGAGGAGTCAATGGCCAATGGAACAACAACTAGCAATCCCCAGATTTGCATTCATACTGGCCTCGCTGCTGACCAGCAAGTAATAATTATTCGTATTGCCGATAATGGTTGTGGCATTCCGAAAAGTGTTCAAAAACAATTGTTTGATCCTTTTTTCACCACCAAAGCAGTAGGTAAAGGCACAGGGCTAGGCTTATCTATTAGTTATCAAATAATTACTGAAAAACATGGAGGAAAATTACAATGTATTTCCTCTCCAGGCAAGGGTACAGAATTTGCGATCTCAATTCCACTTAGGCACTCACAATAAAATAAACGACTTGATTCCTTCTGATACCTTGACGCTGCTGTTAACTCTTCTATATCTCGATTTTTTAGACTTAAGGGGCAAAATCTAGCTTTGCTAACAGCATCGCCTGCTATTTATACCCCTAATACTTGCGAATTATTTTCCTCTACCCTATTTTTGCCAAACTGAGCTGCTCTCTAGCAAGTTCCTCAACAAAGGAATCCAGAAATTCAATGTAATGATTCTGCATTATAATTGCGTGTGCATAATCTCCCCTTGCTGCAAGTTGGTACTTTTGTACAAGATTGTTAGAGGGTTTATTGAAAACAACTGTATTTGAATAGGGATTGAGAAATGGATTTAAGTCTCTTAGCTTCAGTTTTTCGTACAAATGCTCTGCTTTGGCTACACAATCAACTACTTCTAATCCAAAGCTAGAACGCCTTTTGAAGATTTCATACCATAAACAAAGCGAAGTATGTCCGTTGCGGCTACCTCCAATTGTCATATCCTGAGCGCCGATATACTCAATATCAGATGCGAGGGATTCAATCAAATGTTTTTTAGTAATAACAATGCCACAAGGAAAAGGACTACCAATGAATTTGTGTCCTGAAATTGAAAGCGAACTGATGGGTTTGTGGAAATCAATCCAGTGCGGACGCAAGTAAGGTAGAAGCATTCCACCTAAGGCACCATCCACATGAATAAAGAATTGCTTAACCTTTTTCATCTCCAGAACATTGAGAATCTGATCGATATCGTCTATTGCTCCTGTAAAAGTAGTACCCAGGTTAAGACAGATGATGGCAGGCGCATTAGGCACAAGCTTCTCGTAGAAATCACCATAATCCATTTCTTCTGAGGGAGTTTGCACACCAATTTTTTGATAAGGAATTCTGAAAAACTTAGCTGCTTTTCCTACAGAATAATGCGAGGCTGCCGATGCATACAAAATACCATCAGGATAGTTTTCCCTTCCGAGAAGTATTCCGTATAAGTTGCCTTCAGTTCCACTAGTGGTTACATATCCCCACCAATCTTGAACATGGTATAAATTCGCAAAGAATTGCAAAACTTCTTTTTCAAAGTCTCGTGAATCAATTCGATAGTTCGATTTGGTGAAGCAATCTCCCCCAAGATTATTAATTGAATACTTCAGAAAAGGTAGCAAAAAAGTATTATCGTGTTTAAGGTTGTAGGGATAGCCTAAATGAAACTGAGATGCTTCATTGAGAATCTGCTGATACTCAGAAAGAAAGTCGATATCCATTTTATTTACCCGAATATTGCTGGTTATAGCGGATTGTCTTAAGCGGTTTGGAGGTGGGGTGATACCCATTGATTGGAGCAGCAATGAACAGATTGTGTAGCCAATTCTCGTGATTTGCTAATTTTCAGAGGGTTTTTCCTTGCCAGTTGAAACAGAGCGGATTAACTCCCGAACTACATCTGTTGCTGGTCTCCCTGTCATTGAGCAGTATTGTTCAAGCTTCTCTGCCTCGCCTGATGTGAGATTGATAGTAATTCGTTTAACAGTCCATTTATTATTCACGTATTAGACAAGCTACATTCGGAAACTTCTTCTTTAATATCAATTATTTAAGCTGCTATTCCAATAGTAATTATAAGGATATTAAAGATAATAAATAATGAAGAAAGCGCTAGATTTCATTATTTTATAATAAAGAAATAAAACAAATTAAAAAATATAAAGTTTGGCTAGTTTTGCAAAAAGTAATTATAAATAAAATATAAAATTAATGAAAAGATATCAATTTAAACTAAGCATATTCATGAAGTAAATTTTACCCGTCTCTCAAAGAGCATAATTTTAAATTTTCACAATCATTTTTCCTTTTGCTGTAACTAACACATTTCTTCATATTTGAGTGGTAATACCTATAATTTCAATAACTTACTGATTAGTTCTTATAGTTGTATTACCATTCATTAGCTTCTTACCTCATTTTTAAACTAGTATTATTACTGAAACTAGAAGTTAACAGCGATAATCGCTATCCCTCAATTGATGTAGGGGTATGGCAACGATTTGTGAAAAATCATGCCATCTTGTGCGAAATGCTTGCTCTGAATGCTTTTCAGTTATAACAGGGTGCAGCGGTAGTAATACTTTTTAATCGATACTTTTTCTCACTAGTTAGAGTAGGAGAATGATTGTGCCATTGTCCATGCGGCAAAGTTGCATGAGGTAAAGAACGCTCAAGAAATGAACTTGCACAACAATCAAGTTTTCGCTCTGACCCAACCTAACAAGTAATATAGACTACTACCGAGGTCAAATTCATTAAAGTTCTCATATCATAAACTGAAGTATAAATTTGTCTCAGCTAAGGCTGGGTATTAAGTAAGAGATATTGCAACAGCCAGTATGAAAAGCCAAATTCTCAGCATATCTGTATTTTTAACAATCATTAGCCTGGCAACGACCGTCCAGGCTGCAAATTCTGACGATATTAGACATTTATTAGCAACTAAAGAATGTCAAAACTGTGACCTAACTGGTGCAGGCTTGGTTTTGGCTGACTTATCTGGAGCTAATTTGAGCGGAGCCAATCTTGCTGGTGCTAACCTCAGCCGTGCCAACTTGAGTGGTGCTGATTTAAGAGGTGCGAACTTGAGCGGTGCTGGTTTATTTGGCGTCAACCTGAGCAGCGCTAAACTCGGTGGGGCAAATGTGGCTGGTGCTGACTTGAGAAATACCTATTTAGTAAATGCAGAATTAAGTGGAGTCAACCTTAACAGCGCTAATATTCAAGGTGCGATTGGTATACCATTACAAATTGCCACACCAGAAGAATTTTATGCTTTGGGGGTAGCGCAAGCGGAAAAAGGCAACCAACAGCAAGCTATTGAATATTTTAATCAAGCGATCGCCACCAAAGCCGACTATGCAGGAGCTTACTTAGCGCGTGGTGTTGCCCGTTATCAAATCTTGGATCGACAAGGTGCATTCCAAGATGCTCAGATTGCAGAAAAACTTTTCACATCCCAAAACAATAGCCCTGGGCAGCTAACAACACAAGCCTTTATTAAAGAACTGCAAACACCCCCAGATAATAAAGTCAGTGTTGGTAAACCCAGTTTTTTTGACTTTTTAGGCAGTCTCGGCTCAGTCTTGCTCCAGTTCTTACCCTTTTAGATATGGAGAGAATAAGCTGTTGTGGTTTAATTTACACATTGAGGCGGCAGACTAGCACAAGAAAGGGTTTGTAGATTTTACCTAAAATGCTCATGATCAATTTGTAGAACAGCTTAATTAATAAATAATGAGTCTATCGAGCGAATTATGGGCAGCAAATCAAGACCTAGCCCAAGCTTGTCTAGAGCATCCTTTTATTCAAGGTATTGCTAAAGGTACTCTTGAGCAAGAGAAATTTGCCTACTACGTAGGACAAGATGCTTTTTTCTTAGAAGCTTTTGCCCGCGCCTACAGTATCGCTGCCGCTAAAGCACCAGACTGGCTAGGATTTACTACATTTCATACCCTAGCTGATGGAGTTTTGGCGGAACTACAGCTACATGAAAGCTATGCTGCTCAATGGGGAGTTAATTTACACTCTGTAACACCAGCAGAAGCCACTCGCCGTTATACTGACTTTTTATTAGCTACAGCCTGGGGTGGGGATGTGGGTTTGACTGCTGCGGCTATGTCCCCCTGTATGCGTCTTTACGCTTTTTTGGGAGAACAGTTAGCTCATGATGGCATTCCCGAGCATCTATATGCAAACTGGATTCGGACTTACAGCAGTGCAGATTTTCAGCCCTTGGCACAACAATTAGAAACTTTAATTGAAAGTTATGCCACTGCCACACCGTTAGTACACTCTACCTATCGTTATGCAATGTTCTGTGAGCATGAATTTTTCCAATCTGCATGGATGCCATCGCAGTCTTTTTGATAACTAGACCGATACCGTAAAATTTGTTCTAGCAACTACCCAACAAAGTAAAACTTACGCAGTGATAAACGCTCATCAAGGGACTGGACAATGGGTGTAGAGCTATGAGGGAGAATTACTCTTCACCCCCTTACACCCACTCTCAACAGATACTCTTCGTGTGTAGGTTCGATTTTATTGTTTTCTTCTGATTTCCCGAAGTCTATCCTGAATTCTAGCGCGCTCTGCTTCTGTATTTACTCCTACTCGTTCAGCACTCACACTCTGCTGCTTGTAATATTGCCGATAGTACTGATAAGAAACAGGTGCAGCATCCTTAGACTTATTAGCTATCACCCCTAACAAAGGAGTTCCAGAGATTTGGATCTGTTCCAATGCTTGCTGTAGTGCAGTGCGCTTGAGCTTACCCAAACCAGCTACTAGCACAAGACCATTAGTATTAGCAGCTAATAGATAGGCATCTGCAAATCCTAAAAGCGGAGGCGTGTCATAAATCACTAAATCAAAATTTGCTTGCAGTTCCTTCATCAGATTTTGCATTTTTTGAGACGCAAGCAACCTCATCGAGTCTGGCGGAATTGGCCCTGCTGTCATCACAAACATATTGTCTTCCAAGGGCGATGGCTCAATTACATTGTGCCAATCTAAATCTTGTGAAATAACATCAGTCAAGCCCTGAATGTTCATCAGCCCGACTCGATTATGTAAGCTAGGAGCACGTAAATTAGCATCTACCACTAATACTCGTTGACCCATCGCTGCTGCTGCTTGTGCTAGCTGCATAGCAATTGTAGACTTGCCATCGCCCTGCCCGGCTGAACTGATCACAAGAGAGCGAATCGGTGTATCCGAACTCAAGAGTAAAATATTGGTGTAAAGAGAGCGAAAAACCTCAAAGAAAGAGGCACCATCTGAATTATGCACGCCTCTAGCTAGACCTTCTTTAGCCTCCGCTTGCAGTTCCTTTGTTAAGGGAACTATTCCTAGTAATGGCAGTTTAGTAGCATCTTTGAGTTCTTGAGCAGAGTAGAATATATTACTAAGTTTATCCACTACTAAAGCTGCTCCTACACCCAAGAGCAAACCTAAAATACCGCCCAACGCTAAGTTTCTCTTAGTACTGTTTGAAACAGCAGCAGGTTGCTCTACTTTAGTGAGCCTCGGATCAAGTAAAAGCCAAGGTTGCTGCTTTTGGGCTTTCTCAATTTGTAAAGTTTGCTGTTTGGTTGTAAATTGAACCAAGGCATCGTTGGCAATTTTTAATTCCCGTATAATATTGTCATAATTACGGCTAGTTGTTGCCAATTCTCTAATTTCATTGTTAAGATTAAAAATTTTGTTTTCCAACGATTGGTCACGCGCTCTAAGTTCTTGAATACGACTTTGATAGTCTTTTTGAACCCGCGCCTCTTCCTGTGCAAGTAATGGCAGTAAATAGTCTTTTTTCTGTTTTAGAGTCTCCATTACTGGGTTATCATCTGTTAACAGAGCCGACTGTTGTTTAATGGCAATATCTGCTGCCTGAATCTGATCAAGTATCTTTTGGTAGCGAGGATTATCACTAAGCAAAGAATTACCAGCTCTCTCACCAGGTTCCTGCGCTAACTCCCTTTGTAAGTCTTCATATTTAGCCATCATTTGTTCTAGCTGCACGCGATTCTCTATTCGCTGTTGCCTGAAAGAAGCAACTTGACTAGACACTTCTTGAGCTTTCTGTGCTGGCTCGATCAGGGTATTCTCAACTTGCAGCGATCGCAATCTCTCTTGCCATAATTTCAGCCTATTCTCTACTGGCTGTTTTTGTACATTAACGAAATTAATAGCTTGATCAACATCTGATTGACGTTCTTCTAGACTATATTTTAAGTAAGCTTTAGCAAGTAAATTTGAAAAAACGCTAACTAGCTTTTGGTCTAGATAGGTAAATTGCACATTTACGATATCTGGCTGTTTGGTTGCAATAGTTAAGTTTTCAACCAAGTAACCATATAAGACTGGAGTGAGTTCTGCTGAACTTACACTTGCAGCATTTAGCCCTGGAGATTGCTCGTCAAGAAAATTCTGAATTAGGTCAGGGTATTGGCTCTGCAACTCATCAATAATAGGATAAATAACTCGAGGGCTTTTTAAAACTGTTATGGTTGTCCGAATGTCTCTTATTAACTCAGGAGACGCTACATTTAAATTTTGAGGAAGATTAGCTACAGCTTGACTTTCACCAGTAACAGGTTTGGTTAAAATATCAAAACTGCCTTGGTAGACTGGGGGTTCTGTTTCCGCTTTCAATACTGCTGCCGTTGCTACTAAGGCAGTTGTACCAACAATTAATAATAATCTCCGTCGTAAAACAACTCCAACTTGACCCAGATTTAATCCACCTTCATCAATATCATTCAACTGGCTCAAGTTTGCTTGTGACAATGGGTGAATATATTTTTCTGAATTCAGCATAGGATTTGTCAATTAAACTACTTGTATTCCTGGAATGGGTGAATTCTTGAAGTCAATGTTGGTATAGGCAGTTAAATTTCTTAAAAGTTGCCTTCTCTATTTCTGTACTTGGTACAACAATCACTTCATTGGATACCTATTAGATAGTCCAAATTATCTCAAGGGGGGTTATATTAGCAAAAGACTTACCTATACAGTCCTTTGACCTTGGCTGGCTATAGTAGGGAAAATGCAGACTAATTACGATAAATGCATTATAACTACAGTAACATTACGCAGGATAAGTTGGGTAATTTCGTTTAGATATTAAATTTTAACATAAATTGTATTAATTTTAGCTGTACTTACTTAAGTAAATTCACGCTAAACCAATCAATTTCGCAATTATTAAGCGCTAAGATGCAAATGCATTACATCTTTCAAGTTAATTGTACCTATAGCAAATTCGTAGTTAATTAATAATTAGCTAACTATTCAAATAACAATATAAATTTGCTCTTGATCTGAGAATTCATTTAACTGGGGCGCTAGGATTCGAACCTAGGGATGGCGGGACCAAAACCCGCTGCCTTACCACTTGGCTACGCCCCAATGTTCACACTTTGATTAATATAGCAGCTACTCCTAGTGTTATGTCAAGTACTTTGAAAGTTGATTTTGGAAAAACCTAGATTTTTTCCTTTTGACTACAGCCAGATAACGATCATCCGAGTAATCTAACTTTTGTGGGTAGGTATCTGAGCGTTGCCATCGTTGTGCAGGTATGCTTGATGAGTAAGCGATCGCTTACTCATTTGCCTCTGATGCCATTGCAACCCAATCAAGATAGCTACAGTCATTGTTTGGCCAGGCTCCTCCATCTGAGTAATAATCAATCCATAGATAAACAGAGTCAGCATCAAAAATTTGGAAAAATCGTCCCAGCAAAGACGATTCCAAACGATATAGCCCAGATACACATAAGTTGCTAAACCGATAAACCCTAAATCTCCCCAAATACCAGCCCAGCTGAAAAGAGGCATAAACAGGGAAGATTCCAAAATCAGCCAGTTGGAATTCACAAAAGTCCAGGCTTGTTCTGTGACGGGATGAGTTGTAGCGCCTAACGGAATCACCATCGATGCATAATCCCGAAATACCCATCCTCCTAATCTACTAACAGTATGGCCAGGGCCAAGGCCCAGCAGCCAATTGAAAGGAGATTTAAAATAACTAGCGATCATCTCAATTCCTGCTATTTTAGCCTGGAAACCCTCGCCATCAGGAGGGATGTAAATTGAGGTTCTATTAGCCCAATGTTTAAATGCACTTAAAGCTTCTATATTTGAATTTAGTACTAACCAAAAAAAGCCACCTATAACAACAACTATGGCTACTAAATATAATAGTAGCTTTCTAAAGTTATTGAATTTCGTAAATACTAAAATTATCCATGCTAAAAAGAACACTATCAATATTTGTTTTGAGTCAGAAACTACTAATTGATAGAATGCTGCAAATATACAAAATATACGCAACCAAAGAGGAGAAAATTTAGCATTTATAAAATAGTATATGGCAACGCTTAATGAAACAGAAACAGATACATAATTACCTGCTCCTGATAAATAAAATACACCTTGTACATTATCCGCTAAGGAATATCGAGAATATTTTAAGATACCTGTGATTAAAAGAAAGTGCTGAGCAATTGCTAAAATTATATTTATAATAGAAGATATTAAAAGAAAAGATCTCAATTTTTTCCAACTTGCTATTGATAGCGGCAGACATAATATTGCTAGCAATATCATGAAAGGCTCAGTGAGTAGTATAAAGTTTAATAAGACATTAATTACTCCCGCTTGATTCAATAGCGCACTAGCGAGCATGACACCCAAGAAAAAAAGTAATCCAGCTATAATTTCCCATGTAAATCCTATTTGTAGCCGATTTTTTGTTCTAGTACTAACTAGCACAATCCCTAATGTGCAAGGAACAATTATAAAATGTATAAAGTTGATTAACGATGGAGCACCTACTGCACTAAAAATCCGAGGATAAAAAGCACTAGCAAAGGCTAATAATATAAGAAATATATTTTTAATATAACCTTGTCTATTTCCTTGAAAATTTGCTGATTCATGGATAATGCTTTGCATATATTTCCTATAAGATTAATGTTTTCATAAAAAATTATTTAAAATTTTAACATTTTAGCATATAAATCAAGATATTGTTGCGAAACTTTTAATTTAGAAAAGCGTTGATCTGAAACATTATTATCATAATCAGGCTTAGATAAACAATTAATAATAGCTTGAGCAAGATTTTGGCTGTTATCTCCCTGCAATTCAAAATAAGTACAGTTATGGTTGCCAATTTCTCTAAATATAGGAATATCAGAACAAACTACTTTACACGCAAGATATAATGCTTCAGCTAAAGGTAAACAAAAACCTTCTGTTGAAGAAGGCACAACTAAAAGGTCACAGTTATTGTATAACCAACACAGTTCATCATCATCTATTGATGTCATTAGTAGAACCCTGTTTGCCAAAGAAAGCGCTTGAATTTGGTTAAGAATATTGTCTGTCTCTGGGCCAGAGCTACCCACAATAATTAGTTGAGTTAGATCTGCGATTTGATGATTTTTTAAAAGTAAATAATATGCTTGTATTAAAATATCTAAATTTTTATTCTTGCGATGCTGGGCAACAGAGAGTAAAAAAGGTAATTTCACATTGCTAGCGTTGGGAACTTTGGGAGTGACTTGACTAAAGTCTACGTAGTTATATACTACAGCGGTTTTTTTTCGCTGTTCTATGTGGGGAAAATAATTTTTTAAGCGTTCTAGTGTATATTTAGAAACACAAGATAGCCCATCACTATTGTTAACACATTGTCTCAAAAATAATTGATTAAAAATGACATTAGGATAACCAAAATTTTTTGGGTATTCATAAGGATATAGATCGTGAATAGTAGCTACCACAGGACATGGTAAAAGTTGACGAAAAAATGGTAACGGAAATGCCAAATGTACCAGATCTGCATGAAGTTGTTTGGCAAGTTTTGGTAGACCGGATAAAAACCAGATATTCCTCGTAACTGACCGATTTTCAATATCTACATTTACCCACGCAATTTTATCTGATTTTAGAGAAAAAGAAGATTCAAAGTAATCTTTTTGCCATGAGCCTATAACCAAAGTCACTTTGCTAATTTTGTCTGTATCAGCAAGACATCTAGCAAGATTTGCAGCGTGTCTGCAAACTCCAGTAGGTTTTGTAGGCCTATGTAAAGCGGCAATTAAAATGTGCATATTAGAAGATGGTTAAATAAACTAAAATTAGAAATTTTTCTGTAAAAAATTTCTGATTCAGTTAAGTACTTTAGCTCTTTGAGAACATCCAATTTCTTCATAGACCTGGGCTAAGTGTTTACCCATAACCTGCCAGCTATAATTCTCATTAACTAACTTCTGTCCTGCTTGCCCCATGCGGATACGAAGTTCTGGATCTTTAGCTAAAGTAATCATTACTTTTGACAAATCAACAACTGCTTGATCTGGATTAATTGCCGGAACTTTGAAGCCAGTTTCTTTCGTTACCTGCTGTGCTGGCCCTCCCAAATCTAAACAGATCACTGGGCGTCCTGTTGCCATTGCTTCGATACATACCCATCCACCAGAGTCATGTAAACTGGGGTGAACCAACACATGAGAATGCCCTAAATTTTCTAAAGTTTTTTCTCTAGATAATGTGCCCCAAAATTTTACTTGTTGAGCAATTCCCAAGTTTTGTGCCAAGGTTTGCAGTTGCTCTCTTTCTGGCCCATCCCCGATAATCCAATACTCTGCTTCTGGTAGGTTTGCTTGTGCAAAGGCGCGTAACCCTAAGTGAAAACCTTTCCAATGCAAAAGTCTACCCATACTAATAAACCTTACAGGGTAGTTATCAGGCATTTTGTATTGGCTAAGAGCGGCTATTTCTTCGTGGAGCAAACCTGATTCGGACAGAATATTCACATATTTCACGCCCATTTTGTATAGTCTTTGAGCCGTATCCTCTGTTGTGGCTCTTACTATGGCGCTCTTTCTCGCAGTCATATGCACAAAGGGATCAAGTTCCCCTAAAGAGCGAGTGAGAATGCGTGCCGTTTCGTAAGCTTTAGCACGAAAGTTAAAATCCTGCCAAAACTTTTTTGGTGCAGTTTCCCCACCCCCAACAGGCCCCCAGATAAAGGGAACTGGCAATAATGACAGAAAGCTGGGATTAGAATACTTAACAAATGTAACGTGATGTACGACATCAAAGCCAATTTCACGATGTAGACGACGAGCTACAAAGTATGCTTGTATCTGCCACAGATAGTAGTGGATTTGCATTGCGCCATTCGACCCCAAGCGCCACAGACTACCCAAGATGGGTAGGGTGAAATAGACGAAGTGCAAGTTAGGGTTTGGGTTAGAGGCTAGCTCTGCTTCAATGGCTTCTTTACTTTCATCAGGTCGAGTTAAAACCCAAACTTCATGATATTTGGCAGCTTCCCGAACCACATTCCAGCCGACACCACGTTCAGATCCTTTCCCTGGTTCACACGAGTAGGCAGAAATTAGTACTTTCATAAGCAATAAAGAATAAACATATAGTTTGAAAAACAAGTTAATTTACATAGTTCTATCAATTTTTTTACACTGCGCTTAATCATCCAAATTGATTTTTTAAAATTTAGCTATATAACAATTTTTCATAAATTTCAGCTAACTTTTCTGCTGTTTTTTCCCAAGTAAATAACTTAGTTCTTACTAGTCCTTTATCTACTAATTCTTGATAATAAACATGGTCGTTATGCAACCTTAGTACTGCTTCTGATATAGCTTTGCTATCTTTGGAGTTAACTAGAATTGCTGCATTTCCAGCAACTTCGGGCATGGCCGAGGTGTTAGACGTAATTACTGGAGTTCCACAAGCCATTGCTTCTAAAATTGTGATGCCAAATCCTTCGTGTAGTGAAGGTGCTACTAACACATCAGCAGCATTATATATTTGAACTAAAGTATTTTTATCTGGTTTGCCAAAGTAAGTGATATAATTTTCCAAGTTAAATTTTTGGATAAATTCCTTTTGTTCATTTGTGAAGTCTGCACCAACCTTCCAAAACTTTACCGATATTTCTTTTTGCTTCAGTATATTGAGAACTTCGAGTATTGTGACAATATTTTTACGAGGATGGTTTGACCCTACATTAAGTAAGCAAATCGTTTTTGGAGATAATCCGTTATTGTGCCGAAAAGACTCAATTTCTGCTTGAGATAATGGTTGAAATATAGACTCAACGGCATTAGGAGTTACAGAAATTTTGCTTGGTTCTATATTTAATAATTGAGTTGTATCTTTAGCTGTCACAGAAGAAACAGCAAAGATATGATTAGCGGACTTCATGCCTTTTACACCATATAGCCAAACAGTCTTACTAACAAATGGCAGTTGCACCGAACCTTGTAGATTGTCAGAATAGTAAAAGTTGATGAGGTCATGACAAGTGACAACAACAGGTTTCGCAGGCTTTTGTAACCAGTAAACTATATGGGCTTCGGCAGGTTCAATTATATGAAAAATATCAGCTGTTTGCTGTTTTACTAAGCGTGGAAAGCGCCAGAAACGCTCGTAATATTTTCTGACTCTTAGAGATAAAGAGGAACTTGCTCTATCAAAATGTCGGGGTGCTAGATCTACAATTTCCCAATCGGGTCGGACAGTTTTTAGACCGGAAATAATGCCGTTGGCATAGACATCCATGCTAAATTCTTGCATTGTACGGGCAATAACTACACGCATTACTAATTTCCTTGTGCATCACACTCCGAATTTCAATATACAGTTAACTTTTGCTCGTGACATACTTATTGCTACTTGGCTGAATTAGGGTTTGCCAAAGGTTGATTAAACGTTCTGCAATTCTTTCGTGGGTATAGTGCTGATAAACTCTAGTTAGGCCATGTTGTGCTAACTCTTGCCGCCAAGTTGGATTACAAATCATTCGCTCTAGAATTGTTGCTAATTTTTCTGCTTCTCCTTCTGGAAATACCAAATCAGAACGCCCAATGACGTTAGCAATTTCGCCACTGCTAGAGCCTACTACCGGAATACCCATTGCCATCGCTTCAATGAGGACGTGACCAAATTGTTCCTTCCATGTGGCAGCAGTTAGGGAAGGTAGAACCAAAACATCAAGCTTACTAATTTCTTCAGGTGCTTGTTCATGGCGTACTGACCCGCGCCAGATAACTAAATCTGCTATCTGCTGCTGCTGCGCTTCTCGTTTGAGAGCTTCTTCATAGGAACCAGAACCACAGATAATAATTCGGAAGTTGAGTCCTTTTTCTTTGAGTAAATGCGCGGCTCCAAAGATTGTATTAACACCTTTTTCAGGAACTAATCTACCAAGAAATCCGATGTGAAACGCTTCATTTTTATTTTCAGGCGATCGCGGACTAAATAATTGGGTATCCACTCCCATCTGGGGCATAATTTCCATTAATCCCCTATAACCCCATTGGCGTAGTAAATTAGCTCCGTCCTGGTTACCAGGAAGCATCAGCTGAGCTGTATTCATCACAAATTGACGTATCCAGCGACGTACAACAGGCAAGGTGCGATCCATGTTTTCCCAACCAAATACGACCATTGGCTTGCCTGTGATTCTACTCCAAATTGCTAACTCAAAGGTACAAAGTGAGAATACTTCTTCTTCAACTTGCACTACATCAGGCTGAAAATCGTTCAATACTTGCCAAAGTTGCCAAGGTGCATAGATATGAGCGCCACCCCGGCCGGAAAAAAGTACAGGGGCTGTATAAACTTTGATATTAGGGTAAGGTTTTTCTACCTCAAAAACACGGTTCCACTCCAGGGCCTTCCAGTTGCTAGGAGTTAGCAAGCCGACTTCTACTTTACCAGTTTGGGCGATCGCATTGAGCTTTCCTTGGTTTACACCAACTACATAAGCGTGACTAACAAAAAGTACACGCAGCTTAGAGTTCGTCATTGTGGGCAATCTTAACTGTATTGGAACATAATTTTGTAATACCAAAATCATCAATTAGAATACTATGAGCGATATTTTGTAATACCAAAATTCATCAATTAGAATGCTATGAGCGATATGCTCGAGCCAAGAGATTTTTTGTTGGTATTTTGGGACGACCTGCTCCTTCTGCAATAAAAATGAGTTGGTGTAATAAACACAAGTAGGTTTCTTTGAAACGTCCTAAGAGTGTTGATGCAGACCACTGTGGTTTGATCTCAACTTTATTAGCTTCAAATCCAGCTATTAATAGGAGATGGAGAAGAGTGTGTTCTGTAACTCCGAATTCGTGAGAAAGGTCATTATATCTGCACAGACAACTAAATACACTACCCATATTAGGTGTTTGAATCACGAGGCAGCCATTGGGTTGTAATTTTTCTCGAATTTGCTTGAGAAATTGAGTTGCTGATTGCTTTGGCAAATGTTCCAAAATATCTAATGCGAAAATTACATCATACTTTTCTGCTCCTCTGAATTTATTTAGTTGTTCTGCATTAAATCTTTGCACAAATGTTAATCCTAATTCATGGCAAATACCTACATTTTGCTCTGAAAGATCGAAGCCTGCAAGATTTTTATATCCCTTCTCTTTCAAAAATGTTAGTAAGGTTCCTTCACCACAAGCTATATCTAAAATTTTGAGCGATCTATCTCTCGGTAACCAGTTATCTAAAGTACGTTGGAATGATTTAAAAATTTTTTCTTTTACTGTATGGTCTTTAACTGTTGGTCTACCAGAGATTTCGTTATATCGTTCATACAGCTCTCCGGTTGTATTGCTTGTAGACGCATCTTTTAAAGACATAATATTTACTCCTCCATCATAAATTCTGTTTAGAATTCCAATTTATTAGGAAATTCCACTAGCGATCGCATTCAGCTTTCCTTGATTCACACCGACTACATAAGCGTGACTGCCAATAGTACACTTAGCGATAAATTGACTTCAATTTTTGCTTGTCCAGTACTTGCGAAGCTATCAACAGATCCCATCCTGCCCTACCCGCTCATTCATGCTGAAACAAGTGGCATGAGAAGCACCTTTTTTAAGGTAATGGCAAATGAAACTATGCACTTAGATGACTTAGAGTAAACCTTCTGTCGATAAACCATTTTACTAAACGTTTCAGACGGCTCTGTCCATAGATCAGATCAAACCACTTCTGAAAAAGAGTATCTGGTAGATACTCACCCCAGCGAAATAGCCACTGTTGAGCTACAGACCAGTTACTAAAATTTGGATGAGTAACAAGCCGCTGATGTATTTTCCGACGCTCTAATTTAGATAAATGTTTAAAGCGAGCTAGTAAATAGCGATCGTGACAGACTGCAACACTAAAATCCAAATCTGTCAGACTGTCTGCAATTGCTGCACCATAATTTTTTGTGAGAAACAGTTTTTGTTCTTGATGCACACGCTCTAAAGTCACTTGCTCCTTCTCTAAGGAATCTGCTGTCAAAGTTACTTGACTGGTAGTATTTGAGCCATGTAAGCGAAACTTACTCAGGACTTCTGGTGCAGACCCAATTACTGTGATAAACGGAGCAAAACGAAATATTAGACTATCTGCATTACGAACAAATGCTTCATTTAGAGGAAATATAAAGTTAGCTACTTCTCGCCGGATACTAAGAGCTGATGCTGGGGGAATATTGTAAACGAATCCACCATTTTCCAAAGCAGACTGACCCATCCACCCTGAAGCTAAACGCCTAAACATTGGAGTTGATTTTATGAAATTACCCTGACCATCAATTTGAATCACATTATGAATAGCAAAGCCACATTGAGAATTAAGCCTAAATACCTCTAGAACTTTCTGTAATTTATTATTTATCCAAATGTCATCCGCATCTAATAGGCAAATAATTTCACCCTTACTTTGCCTATAGGCTGCGTTTAATGCTGTAGCAACACCTCCATTTTCTTTGCGTATCAATCTGATTCTAGAATCTTTTTGAATATAGCTTTCGATAACTTCACAAGAGTTGTCTTTGGAGCCATCATCACAAACTATGATTTCAAAATGGGGGTAAGTTTGTTGAAGTGCGCTGTCTAGAGCTTCGCCAATATATTTTGCATAGTTGTAGTTTGGAACTAAAACTGATATCAATGGACTGTCGGGCAGTTGAGACAGCTCCATTGGTTGTAAATTTTGAGCTTGCAGTTTTTGCATTTCTTAACCCTTAAAGAGCTATAATTTAATATTTATTAAAAATATTTATTAAGGTTTTACATTTGCTCCTTTAGCTTCAAATACTCTTTCCAAAATTTATAAGATGTTAAATCTTTAAAAGCATTCCTCCACTCTGAACTAACAGAAGACCATCTAATCCCGCCTTTAATAACAACTTGTACCCATCTAATTAAGATTTTGATACAAGTTGACCGACTCATCTCATTTTTTTGTATAGAGTTATTTCCTTCTCTCAAAATCACAACTCTCTTTTTTGCAAATGCTTTAGGCCACCAGTCCTCATGGTCAGAACTCATCCATAGAAAAGCATCTTCATTGCTGAGTAAAAAGTTGGGAATTAAATGACCATTTAAAGTAAATAAAGCAATAAGTTTTTTTGAGAAAGTCAACTTAGTCTTTTGAACACTTGATTTTGTATAAATTTTGTTATTGGGTGATTCTATAGGTTGTATACTCTGACTTTTATAGCTTTTGCTAAGTTCTACAATACCTGCATGTAGCTTCTCTGGATCACCAGTTTTTACTGTACTTGAACCTTTCAGATAATCTTCAAATCCTCTGACTAGCATTTCTGCTGAATTATAGTCAAATATAAATAGCTGATATAATAAGCCTCTTGTCAGGAAATTTACTGCATCTAAATATCCTATTGAGCTACGAATAGAATGAGTTATCAAATTATTACGAGTTGCATAATAAGCAACCCAAACAGGATTTTTTGCATAAAAAGGTTCGTGCCAAACCGCTATGCCAGGAAAAGCTACTATTGGGTTGCCAAGTCGTTCTTTAATCCTTAACCCGAACTCCATATCATCTACCTTGATGAAATAAGGCATAGGCAGTCCGGCTTTTTCAACGATTTCTTTAGAAAAAGCGAAAAACCAAAATGCTCCGTAGTCTGGGCTTTCTTCAGAGATAAATATGTTATTAGTAGTATTTTCAAGATTAAGTTTGTGCTTCAGAGGGACACGTCCAAACGGGCTATATACAGGTTTGCCATTAGCACCAAAGTGTATACCGTACAGCGCTCCCGCCTCATGTATAATATATTTTTCATACAAATCTAGCATAGCGCCAGATACTGCAAAATCTTGATTAGCATACTCATATAATGGAAAAAGTCTATAGATAGATTCGCTGTCTAGTTCTACATCATCATCCATCAACAAAAAGTGTGTATATACCTCTTCTTCGATAGCTTGTATTAATCCCCGCGTGAAGCCTCCAGAACCACCTACATTTCTATTAGGGATCAATTGCACTCTTTGTTGAGCAAATTCATCTTCTTTTAAAGTGCTACCATTATCTACAACAAAAACTTTGAACTTTTTGTCTTGTAGCAAATTATCTTTTAATATGGTATTAACTGTATTTTTTACATAAGTTTCTTTCTTAAAAGTGCAAATAACAATACCCAAAGATACTTCCCTAATCTTGGGTTGGTCGGTTATCATTACGCCTTCTGTGAATAAGCCATTTTCACTCAAGCAAGTAATTTCAAGATAAACTCTACCAGCATATTCACTTCGCCAAGAATCTGGTAGGGAGAATTTCACAGGTTGGCATAATTGACATTGATCAAAGTTCTCTGCGTAAATAAGTTCTCTCTCGTCTTTATCATGATGCTCTCTGTAAAGAGAAACTTGAAAGTTACCCTCAAGCTTTAATAAGTAATATAAAGAGGTAATCTCGGTATATTTGGCGTAGAATGTTTCAAAAAACGAATTAAAATAGGTGTTTAAAGATAAAACACCATTTTTAATTAAAACAACCTCTGGGTGTTCTGAACTAAAATTTAGAGATGTACCCTCATGACATTTCATGTACAAGCTAGCGGTTTCAGATGTAGACGGAAATTGAATTCTGTTTACTACGTTCATCTGGCTAATATTGAGTGTTGACATATTTAATGCTTTTCTAGACGCAGCATTCGATGGAATAAATTTCTAATTTACCTACAATAGAACGCTAATAGCTTGCTATGTGTGAGGTTGTTTATCATTCCTAGATTGTTAAATTCACTATTTCTTTCTCAAACAGACCAAGCGCGCGAACGACTGCTTGATCCATGTCGTAGTATTTGTAATCTGCTAGGCGTCCGGCAAATAGCACTGTACCGTTGAGTTTTTCTACTTCCTTAAGGTATAGATTCAGGCGATCGCGGTTATCTTCATTGAGAATGGGATAATAAGGGTCATTTTTTCCTGGTATATACGCTTGAGGATATTCCATTACCAAGGTAGTCTTGGGAGAGGTTTGTCCTGACAAATATTTCTGCTCAGTTATACGGGTGATATCGTAGTCGTTGGGGTAGTTAACTGTACCAACTTCTTGATACAACTCTTGATCTAAAGTTTCAAATTGAAACCGTAAGCTACGATAAGGCAATTCGCCATACATATAATCGAAAAAGGTATCAATTGGCCCAGTGCAAAGTATTCGGTTAAACTTTACATCATTGATAATCTCGCGGTAATCTGTATTTAGGAGTACTTTAATGTTCGGGTGAGCCAGCATTTTGCGAAACATCTCGGTGTAGCCCAACTTAGGCATACCCTGGTAAGGGTCTTGAAAATAACGATTATCTCGACTGATATAAACTGGAACACGTCCTGTAACAGCCCGATCAAGTTCCTCTGGTTTCACTCCCCACTGCTTCATGGTGTAGCGAAGGAAGATATTTTCATAAATATAATCAGCTAAAAAGCTTAGGTCGCCACTGGCACTTTCACGTAGCTTTAGAATGGGTACTTTAACTCCAAAACCGAAGTTTTCTAAAAGTAAATTTTCAAGCTTCTCTGCATATTTTGGAGGGAAAAGGGCATAAAGGGAATTCAAATTAAAAGGAATAGGAACTTTTTTACCCTCTACCACGCCTAGCACATGGTGATAGTAATGTCTCCACTCTGTAAATTGTGAGAGATAATCCCAAACTTTTTTGGATTTGGTGTGAAAGATGTGAGGGCCGTATTTATGAACTAAAATGCCATGCTCGTTGTAGTAATCGTAGGCATTACCGCCGATATGGTCTCGCTGTTCTACAATTAAGACTCTCTGCCCAAGCTCATTAGCAATTCTCTCAGCTATTACGCAGGCTGAATATCCAGCACCGATGATTAACCAATCTATTTTCATACAATTTCTCCTTGGTTCACGCTAAGAGGTTTTGAGATTTCAAACTCAACAGAAGATTCTGTAGTTTTGTCAACTTCTAACTCAATGAAAGTGTTTTCTGCTAAATTTTCTAGTAGAGATTGCAGTTTCATGCGATGGATGTACGGCCAACCACCCTCTTCCTCAATATTCTTCAATAGGGGATAAAAAGCTTGGCGATCGCTTGGCAAAGATTCCAGAAATAGACTGTCTCTTATTTCTTGATGCAAGCCCTCTAGCAATCGCAGCAATGCAACTAGTGTTAAACTATCACCCTGATAATTTTTGGCTGCTGATTGAACCATCACCGCGATCGTTTCTAACTCTGTATTATTCTCTTTTTGTTTCAGCCCTGTATTGACGTACATGCTGGATACCGTAGAACGAAGTTGGGATAGTATAGTATTGATATCTAGGGAAAAACGGTCATTAAAGCTTAAGAAATTTTCTCCTAATTTGGCGAATTTTGTTAACTAGTTTGACTACAAAAGGATTCCCCATAGTAGGGTTAGCTCTGGCAACTGAAGCAGGAAACCAAGCATCTACATGGGGATGCCTGCTAGTGACTAGCAGTCGCAACCAATCAAATAAACTGTAATTTGGTGCTAGCTCATAGAAATAATTTTCAGTTATATCCCCAGATATCAGAAAAGAGCCAAATACTTTTGCTTCTTGATATGAAGGATGTAAGACAAACTCTCGTGATAAAATTTCAGTCGCCTCAACTAAAAGATTAGTCGTACATTCTTGCGCGCTCAGATTGGTAGTAAGTTGCTCTGCAAATTCAACAGTTGCACTCTGCAAAACATATAACCCCCAATTAATTGCTTCTTGGTTTTTTGGCTGACGAAGAACGGGAATATACTTGTTATCACGTGAATCGTAATACTTAGTGCTACCATGATCTGCTGCAAGGAAAAGCTCAAACAAGAGTCTATACTTACAGAGAAAATAGCGATCACCAATTGGTTCGTCTGTATCATAAAAATGAGCAAATAACCTATCATTTTTAAATGGCTTAACACGAGACTCAAACGCAAAGTAAAACCCATAGACACCGGATGCAGGATAAATACCAGCGATACTCAGTAATTTACTAAACGAGCGTTGGGTTTTCCCAGTCCAGCCAATATCCACCAAGGCGAAAGGAACTCCATCACCTATCCCTTCCTGACGGAAGTAACCAATTGCCTTCTCACGATAGGTAGCAGCAGTTGAGATGATAAGTTCAGTAACTTCCTTATCAGTAAAAATCTCCTGCATCAAGTCACGTTCGTGTTGTTGAAGATTAATATCCCATTTTTCTGCTTTAAAATTATAACGGTTTAAGATATCTTGAATTTGCTCTGGCGCTATGTGAACCCGCTCACATATCGAACGAATTGATACAAACTGAGTGATAGTTTTAGTGCAAGACAAAATCCAATCAAGCTCAACTTCACCAACTTCTTGAATAGCAGGCAGATGCCATGCTTGACGAGAACCATATAAGTAGCGGCAATCGATTGCAAATTTCCAATTTCGACAGATCACTTGGGCAATTTTATGCAAAATCTGCCCATCTCTGGCAACAAAGTATAGTCTTTGAATTCCTTTTTTTTGCGCTTCTACTAAGCACCAGTAAACAAAACCAAACAGCATTGGAGCAACGGCACTCGCTGTTGTCTCCCAAATAACTTTGTTATTAAAATCGGTTCCTTGAGACTGTAAACGAGTAAGTCTGCTAGCGCCAGCAAGTAGAGATCTAAATTTTAAAGGAAATTGAGTTGCGTCTGCGATTTTTTGCTCGTAGCGATTGAGGTGAGCTTGAGTGAATAATTCAGTCTGGATACCGAGTTTTTTCGGTACTTTCACATCTGGGTGTCGGTTATCTCCAACATGTTTAAACTGTGATGGTTTAACTCCTTCTTCTACCAAGCAATATTGAAATAACTGGCCACTTCCTTTATTAACTCTTGCCTCGCAGGAAACGTACAATGTACTACCCGGAGTCCAAACTTTGTTTTCTTTCAAGAAATTACGAATAACTTCTTCAGGTAGGTACATATCTGAAATGTAAATTATTCGTTCATTTGCTTGATGAAGTGATTGGATTCGCTTTTGAGTTGTAGGTACTGGGCGTAAACTTAATAGTTCAATTTCTAATTCTTTTTGTTTTGCCTTTTCAGCTTCATCTGCTGACCAGCTTAAAGACCGAGCAAGCTGTTCATATATTTCGTCTAGTGTAATTTCATAAAAAGTTCCTATCTCTCTTGCTTTTCTTTCAGCTGCGATTCTCAGGGTAGACCAAGATTCGGGTGAAATTTGAATTAAATTATCTTTTTGTAATTGATAACCTACTTCCCAGAAAAGATCAGTTGGTTTAGCCCAAATCCGAACCAGAGATGTATCAAATACGTCAAAAGAGTAGACTGTCTTTTTCATCAGGGTTTAACCTCGGATTAACGACTCCTCAACCGCGCCACTTAAAGAAGGCTCAAAATTCTGATAAGTTTGCAGATGCTGCTTAATACAGGTAGCCTTTGAAAAATGATTTTCAACATCCCTTCTTGCCTGCTGACCCATCGCTTCCAAATCTGTAGATAGTAATGCTTGGCGTAGGGCTTGGTTTAGTGCCTCCTGGTTAGTAGGCTCAACTAAAATGCCATTATGTCCAGTCTTGATCATCTCTGGTACACCCCCGGTCGCAAAACCAACTACGGGAGTATATGCAGCCATTGCTTCTAAAACAGTAAGTGGTAGGTTATCGGCGAGGGTACAAAAGAGCATAATGTCTGCTGCGGAGTAAGCTTGAGCTAAGAACTTAGGCTCTGAGATATAACCCATTTCCTTGAATTCAAGTCCATCTAATGCCTGCTTTAACTCATCATTACAAAGTCCTACAACTAAAACAAATGGTGATATATCACGTACACTTTGAAGGGCCGTGATGGCATACTTTACCCCCTTACGAGGATCGTGAAGTACGTGGGCTGAAATGGCAATTGCTTTGCGATTTTCTGGTATACCTAAATTAATTTTTGCTTCTACCTTTTTGGCAGCAGGAAAAGGTCTTAAATCAAGCCCATTAGGAATAACAATAGGTGAAATTTTAAACTTAAGAGCTTGTTGGGCCTGTTTCAACATCCAATGACTCGGAAATATATAGCGAATATTGAATTGTCCAGCAACCCATCGTTTGATTGCTTGAATTTCTTTGGTGCGATCGCGTAATTCATTTTTCCATCCACCATGAGGCAATTGCGGGCATTGATGACAATAGCTAGTAAATTTCTCACACCCCATTGGGTACAAACAGCCACCAGTGAATGGAGAACAATCATGTATCGTGAAAAAAGTGGGTTTGCGTTGAGAAGCCAGGGCAAGAGTAACTGGAGATATAGAAGTATATAAATCGTGAAAATGGATTATATCGTAATTATTAATAATTCTGCTCAGGTTAAACCAGTATTCAACAGGTAATAGTTCTCGGAAACCAAATTCATTACTTACTCTATGAATTTTTTTAGAAAGCTTGAGTGTCAAACCTTTCCCATAAAGACTTTGCTGGAATGAAAGAGTCTTTTTGAAGTTGAAAGCAATGAAATGATCAGTTGGGTGCCCTGCTTCATTTAACCAGGTAGCGAGATCCTCAGCAACTCTGCTTGCCCCACCTCCATTTCTATCAGACTTGCTAATAATCGCTATTTTCATATATCAATCATATTTACTAAGGATTTTGGAGTAGATATCCAAAGTTTGAATAGCAATTTTATCCCAACTGAAATTTTCTTCTACAAATAATCTGGCTGCTGCACCCCTGATTTTTAGTTCCTTTGGATCATCGATCAATCTCATGACTGCCTCTACCATCCCATCTACATCTCCAACTGGCAGTAAGTCAGCAAAGTCACTTCTGGTGTAATCTAGTAGCCCTCCTATAAAATTAGAGACAACAGGTAAGCCACAAGACATGGCTTCTAAAAGTGCATTATTAGCAGTGCTATCGAGAACAGGCAGTAGTAATAGGTTAGCTTGCTGATAAAGTGCACGTAATCTTTCATCTGAAACTTCAGCATGCCACACAACTTGCTCATGACGAGCAATCTTGTATAATGCTGGATTGTTTCGACTATACCTTGGCAAAATAATATCAAATCCAACCTTGTTATTTTGAGCAACTATCTTGTCAATAACCTCGATAAGTGTATAAATATCACGTAACCAAGTTCCAGAAAAAACACAGCGTGGATAGCTGGGAACTTTATCAAAATTTTCTATTTCAGGTTTAGGATGAAAAAATTTTATATCTACACCATGGGGAACAAAGAAAACACGTCCATCAAGGTACGGTTCAAAATATGAAACCTCCCTAGTTGCAGGAACAATTAAAGCATCTAAACCAGCAACATAGTTTGTATTGCAATGCATTAAACGCCACCAACTGGCTGGTTGATGAACTGTACCAATCATTTTTAGAGATAGCGTTTTCTTCCAGTTTAATAAAAACCCTAAACTATTTTCTACATAATTAATGTGAAGTAAATCTGGCCTCTGGCTAATAGTCTTCCATAGTACCTCTAACTCAGCTAAAGTACTGTAATGATCGTAGAATTGGCTAAATTTTACTCCCCTGCCTAAACTTGTAAGAATTCTTCGACTTCCTTTAGGAAGTTTTTTCCCCATTTCTCTCCAAACACTTGAAGACTTAACTGTGGACATGTGAGAAATAGTCTCACAAAGTTGATCATAACCACTATGACTTCCCATCCAACCAAAGCGTTCGCGCAACCATAAAATTTTAGGTTTCATAAGACTAATATTTTTGTATTTTATCAATCACAGCCCTGGTATAGAATCAAGTACTTTCTCCAGAGGTTCGAGAGCTTTTTTGTTATAAACTTCTGCAAAGTCATAAGCTTGTTTTGCCAGATTGCTAGACAATAGTGAATTAGTCAAAACTTCAATAAGATATTGAGAAAATTCATCTGCATCTTTGGCAACAAGAAAAGCTTTGTTGGCTCCTGCTTCTAATCCTTTAGCACCTTCTAGTGTAGTAACTAAAACTTTAGATTGCCCTAAAGCTTCAATACTTTTAATTTTTAAACCAGTTCCAAAACACATAGGATTAATAACTACATTGGCATTATCATATATCTCATTGGAATTATCTACATACCCCAGTTTTACACAACCCTCAATTTTATCTAATGCTTCACAAATTTTCCCCGCAATTAAAAGTTGAATGTCGGGTAGCTTGGCTCTAACTTTTGGAAGTACATCGTTAATAAAGTATTTAATACCATGAATATTAGTTTCATTTAGAGAAGCTATATATAGAATTTTGTTACCCGCCGGTAATAGCATCTGTTTTGGCCTACGCAATAAAACCGTATGACCTACTGTAATAACTTTATTACCTACTAGCTTTTGAAAATACTCCTCTTCTTCTTTTTGTATGGCAATAATCAAATCTGCTCGCCGGAGTCCTTTAGTTTCTTCCTTAATATTTGTAGAATACCAATAATATTCTTGACCATTATTTTTATATAAATCAGTTCTATTAGCAAATACATCATGGGTGTCAATTATTTTCAAGACATCCTTTCCAAAGATATTTAAAGCTTTCGAGAAAAATACATATTCGACAATTACAACATCAAAGTTAACTTTCCGATGTAATTCCACCAAAAAATGATTTATGGAATTTTCATACCAATCATCTACTGCACCTGGATATTTAGGATAATCGGTAAGATAACATCTTAACTTTCTGGTAATTTTTTGTGCCAAACTCCGTTTTCTATCCCCTATTTGTCTATAGGGCAAAGAGTAGAAATTTTCTTCCCAAGCTTGGCGCATGAGATAGTCATCTTTTGTCTCTTGTTGAATGTATAAAAAATGTACTTCATGACCAAGCTTTTGCAGATTTCTTAGGAGGTTATAAATTCTAGTCCGGTTGCCAGCATCTTGAGGATGTGATGGGACAGGAGATATGACTAGTACTTTCTTGCTCATTTTTACCTACATCATTTTAATTAGCAAGGGCAGCCAATAGCAGATCAAAATTACTAGTTACTTGTTATTTTATATTTGGTGGCTTTTCTTAAATAGATTTAGAAATTTCTTGGCGTTGTTCCCATGCAGAATCTTTTTAATTATTTTTTTCAAGTACCTATCGAAGGGTATATAAGAAACTTTGCTATAATGCACTTTACCTGAACTGGTGACATGTGCTCTGGCAAGCCTCCCTCCCCAAATAAATTTTTCATGAGAAGGGTTGCCTGGATCAGTGTTACGAGCATGTAACCCAATTTCACTATAAGTAGCAGAGCCACCTCGCACTGCACGTACTTTTTCAGCCCCTCGATCTTCAAGTCTCCAATTCTCTAACCATTCCCATACATTACCGCCTTGATCATAGGTTCCAAAGTAGGTGCAAGCCAAGCGGTAGGCTCCTACCTCTGTTAAAAAATCTGGCTTTCCAATTGCAAAAGTGTCTCTGAAGAAGTTAACTGAATATTCATCACCTGGTGGTTCAGAATTATTGGGCACGTTGTTAGTTCTGACAGGATAATCCCAGTATTTACGTTGAGAATTTATTGTCGGGTCATAGTGAGCTGCTTTGTACCATTCATTTTCATTGGGAATCCAATATAGTGCTTTCTTGTTTCTGCGGAATGGGAGCTTACGATAATCAATCATGACTGTATGATCTTTGGGAAAATTACGCGTATCATAAGCACCAAGATTATTAGTTCCTTCAGTTGTACCTAGCTCTGCTCTTCCTGTACATGGTTTTTTATAATGATACCAATTAGCCAACCGAGCCAAATCATACCAAGAAACATAGACTACAGGTCTTTTCCCCCACCCCTGCTTGGGATGATAAACGTAAATACCTTCTTTGCTGAATCTATCAATTCCGCCAAATAATCCCATCGACATACTAGGACTATACAGCGAATAAGGGTCATCATATTTGGCAACTGCGTTTAGAAACTCTGCGTATTCTTCATTGGTTATTTCAAATTTACCAATCTCATAGATATAAGGAACATGACCAAACCCATAAATTGGGTCTTCTCTATTTCCTACCTCGTCAATAACTACAAATTCCATATCATTTATTGTTATCCTCATTTCAAGAATTAGTAGGGAATAATTAATCAATTAAGTCTAATAATAAAAGAAAAACTAACATAATATAAGGCAATTTTAGCTCTTTTATTCAGCATTTTTTGCTACTCTAAAACCGAAAATATATAATTTATGGTCGCTATATTCAGAGTCAACATTAAGACGAGAAAGGGCATGGTCAAAAGTTGTTGCCCCCCCACCTCTTACCCAACGATGATGGTTACCACGTAGGGTTTCAACCCACTCCCATACATTACCACCTTGATCGTAAGTGCCGTAATAACTGGTTGCATATTTATAACTACCAACAGGCGTTAAATATAGTTCTGGTGCTGCCCATTTGAAGTCATAATAGTTAGCCGAAAACTGATCACCAGGTGGTGCAATTGCTTGAGGTTTAGTATCGCTTCTTGTAGGATAAAGCCAGTATCCACCACTTCCATTTTTCGATGGATCAAAGTATGCTGCCTTGTTCCACTCGTCTAAAGTAGGAATCCAATATTTTGCTTCAGGATTATGCGCTTTAACTTCTTGGATTTCACGCCCATCGGAAAATAGAGAAGTGTTGTATGCTCCTATTTCTGAATTACCTTCAGTCGTACCCAAGATTGATTCCCCTAACTTTGGCTTACCAAAGTGCAACCAATTACAAAACCTAGCAGCATCGAACCAGGAGACATAAACTACTGGCAAATCACAATAGCCTTCTAAAGGCTCGTAAAAATAGCAGCTATCTTTTTTGGTGCGTTTGATTCCACCAAAGAGTCCCCTTTCCATATTCACGTTATATAAGTTGTACGGATCGGAATAAGCCGCAACTGCGTTCAAAAAATCCGCATATTGAGTATTGGTAATTTGATATTTTCCAATTTGAAAAATATAATCTACTTTTCCTGAGTTTGTGATTGGATCGGCAGGATTTTCAGTATTATCTACAAGAACAAATTCTATGTCCATTATACTTTTGCTTAAGTTATTACTTAAGAATAGCCTTTCGTAATAAATCCTTTCAAAATTCCAGCTAATTTTGATGAAAACGATTCTAAATTATATTTGCTCTCACACAACTGACGTCCTTTTTTTCCCATTTCGATAGTCTCACGAGGGTGTTCCAGCAAATATGAAATTGCTTGTTGCCACCCTTTTACATCTTTGTAATCAACCCAAATTCCAATTCCTTCCTTTTCTATATCAATACTAATATGCTTACTTCTAGTCATTACCACTGCTTTTCCGAGAACCATAGCTTCCAGAAGGCTTGTTAGTCCAATTTGAGTTACTGTATTACTTTCTTCAAAAGGAATATCCAAAGGAATAGCAACTGCATATGCTTTTCCATACTCTGCTACAAGTTCACCATATTCAAGTGCATGTTTTCCAAGAAAACTTCCGCATTTAAATGTTATATTTGAAGGGATATCGGAAATTTTAGGAATATTATGTTCTGAAGAATAAATATGCAACCTATAATTAATATCAGTAAAACTTCTTACCAAAGTATCGTAATCTCGTAACGTATGCCCAGCACTTATAATCAACTCAGGCTTACTATTTGCAATGTTATATTTTTTTGCTTGATTGTCATAAAAAGATAAATCAAATCCCCACTCTAAAACTTCTAATTTATCTTGATTTATGCTAAAATTCATTTCAATATCGCTTTTAATTTTATTACTCAAGCACAACAATCTATCATGACCTTTCACAACTGTTTTATGGCGTAACCTGTTTGGTTGTAACGTATGGTGTAGTACACAGATAATTGGTTTTTTAAATATCCCCAGATAACGAAGATATGACAGTATAAATGTAGTGTCTGTATTTCCTGAATAAACTAGGTCATACTGAGACAAGTTGAAGAAAATTCTAAGTTCTTGATCTAGATAGCCTCCGAGTTTAAGTTTACGCCCTATTTGATTCAAAATTGCATATTTCTCATAAGGCAAGATATCAACATCAATCCCATATTGCGGTAAATGTGTAACTCCCCAAAGATGATTTCCAGGATGCTCTCCTTTTTTCCATTGCTCCCAAGTCCGATCCATTGCATAATTATTAGTAAATAAAACCCTCATTGAAACTTACCTCTTTTCAAGTTTCTGTTAATGCCTAAAACGTCCATCAGCCAAAATTTGCCTTGGCTAATTTTTGTATATTTGGTAACTTTGCTCGTATATGTTTACGAATATCGTCTCTTTTTTCAATTAGAGGCATAAAAAAGTTGACTAAATTACCGGGTTGAAGAGCTTGTTGTGGCTCAATTGTCATTCCATCCAGCTCGAAATGCTTATACAAACCTTCAAACTTGCCCTGATAAGTAATACAGGCTGCCGGAGTTTCCTGACCCAAGCAGGCGATCGCAAGATGCATTCTGCCACTCAGAACAATATCTAAATTTCTACATATAGCTTTTATCTCTCTAGCACTACATGGTGTTGGAACTTTGGTGCAATGAGTTCGTATTTCTGAAGGAAGAACCTCAAGAATTGCCTCAGCTAGAAATACATCACTGTTCTTTTCACCGATATTGCGAAAATCATGGGGAATCAATAAAAAACTAAGTTTTTCATTTTTAGAGTAAAGTCCTATTAAAGTATCAACAAAAGTTTTAATTAATTGATCGAGAGTTTTAACTTCAAGTTCATCTATAAGTTTGTAATTAGCATTTATTCCAACAACGATACGATTGTTAGCACGTTGTTGACAGACCCACTGAGAAATGCTCTCAACAATTTCCGTATCCATATCGGGGTTGAGAAGGAATGCTAGATCTGCTCCAAGTTCAACCGGACGCTTGAGATGATGAATTAGGCGCTGATATGAAATTAAATCACGCGAGCATAATCGAATATCTGAAGGCAATTCCTGCAAAGACTGAATTACATTAGGTATAGGTTTATCGTTAAAGCTGAAACTCACAACAGCAGCCTTAACTCCCATCGCATTCGCCATTGAAACAAATTTCAGTCTTTGAAGAGTATCTTTCTCAGAATAATACCCATCCATTACATCTGCTCCAATACAATAAAAACATTCGTAGGAGCTTACTGCGTGAGCGAAGTGGAACAAGGCTTCTGGGGAACTCAAATATTCATGCAGGTAATGGTAGTTTAGGCTTGTAGTTTCGTCGTCAGTTAGACTAATATTTGCCCACTGTGAGTCTGATTCATACGTAACTATACCAATACGCTTTGCACCCTGCATCTTAAAATATTCTACGGTGGCAGTTAATAAAGCCTCATCCCCAAGGCTGCCCGGTGGTGCTGGAGGAAGTATAAGGACTGATGAAAATTTATCCCCACTAACTCTAGTCTGGCGAATTACCTTTTGCAGTGCAACGTAAGTTGAGAGATAGAGCGGGACAATTTGCACTTTAAATCGCTGCATCAACCGCTTTTTCCAATTCCAATAAAACTTTTTTAAACTGAACATTTGCAGCGTTCTCCTTTAAAATTAACAATTAAGCTCTGAGTTAAAAATAATGAAATATCGAGCTTTTTAGCTGACGTAGTTGTCATATTAAATAATTTATCGTGCGTGATTGATTATTCCGGTAAACCCAAGTGCATATCAGCAGTTTAGTTACTAACAACTTCCCATGTTCGGGGTTGATAAAATAAACAGTAAGACATTGGCTTATTTGCGACTACTGAAAATTTGAAAGACTCAACTATATCAAATATATAAAGTGAATCTTTTCTAATGTTAAGAGTCATCGTATATGAACCTGGCTTAATTCCAAGGTATGGCATACGAACTTGTATTTCGTGCTTTCCTGGCAATATCTTCAATAATTGTTTATCCTGAAAACTACTTATTCGTAACACATGATTACTTTCTCCACCAACTTCTTGAATAGTAAAATTAAGTCCTGCATTATCTATTTCTACGTAAGAGTTATATCCTACACAAAAAATGCATGGCTCTCCAGTTACAGGTGTTTCAATAATATTTCCATCTTCGTCTCTAAAAAATAGAGAAACTATATCTACTCCTGTACTCTCAATTACATTTTTTTCCGGAAATGTCATCATTCCGACGGCTTTCTTCATGTCACCGAAGAATAAATCTTCTTCATATTGACTTATGATTGAAAAGCTATCGCTAGACGCGATTAACTGACCGTTTGACAGGTAAATTGCAGTATCACAGACATTCAATATTGCAGAAGGTTGATGGCTAACCAATACAAACGACGTACCCTTACGACGTAACTCATGCAGCCTACGTTCACACTTTGCCCTAAATTTAACATCTCCCACAGCCAGCACTTCATCAATGAGAAGAATGTCTGGCTCTGTATGAATAGCACTGGCAAAACCTAACCTAGCTGCCATTCCCGAACTATAACTTTGCACTGGTGCATCAATTGCATCACCAATTTCAGCAAAATCTATAACTTCATCAAATCGCTCATCAATTTCCTTTTTTGACAACCCCAAAATTGACATATTGGCATAAATATTTTCCCGCCCTGTCAAAATAGGATTAAATCCTGCTCCGAGTGCAATCAATGGTGCTACTCGACCATTAACTTCAACACAACCAGCATCTGGTTTAATTAAACCTGCAATAATCCGCAACAGAGTAGATTTACCACTACCATTTTTTCCAACTAAGCCTAATGCTTCTCCTCGTCGCAATTCAAAACTTACATTATCCAGTGCCCAAAATTCTTTTTTTCGCAATTTATCGCTCTTTTCTCGTAGCCCTAATAACTCTGAGGTAATATCTTGAACACCATACATCAAAGACCGCTTTAAATCTCGACAAAACTTTTTAGACACTCCATTAGCTGAAAGGACAATATCACTTTCACTACTTTGCGGTGCGACTATTGCTTTCTCATTGATAATCGTCATAATTAGGAACTAATCCTCTCAACTACAAAGGGCATTGCTAGACGATAAATAATCCAAGTTAACAGCAAACCTAATATTGCAATAAGGCTTGCTATCCAAAATCCCTGCGGGTCTGAGATGACACCTGTTGTCGCTAATTCTCGTGTCGTCACTAACAATGGAGTAACAGGATTTAGCTTTACAATATTGCCAAATACGCCATTACTAGGAACTGGATAAACTACTGGTGTGAGAAATAACCAAAATCCCGTAATCAATGTTAATCCCTTGGTAACATCCTGGTATAAAGCTCCCATTGGGGCTAACAGCAAACCGATAAATGTCCCTAGCAATATTAAATGAATTAATGCTACTGGTGCTAAAATTAAGCTCAAAGTTACTGGTATTTTGAACCAGATAAATAAACCCACAATTAAGATGAGCTTGATGCCAAAGTTAAAAAATACTTCCCCTAATTTGGCAACAATTAATGCTTCGCGAGGGAAGTTAATTCTTGCCAACATTGATTTAGCTGCTGTTACTGCTTGAATCGGGCCATTTAATGCTTCGACAAAGGTTTGCCACAGTGACATGCTAAACATAACATAGGCTGCATAGGGTAACTCTGTATTACCAATGTTGACAATACCATTACTTTTAGCAAGGGTAAAACCAGCTGCTGTAATTACTGGAGGTATGAATGCCCAGAAAATTCCTAGCAATGATTGACGATATTGAGCGCTAATATCACGCACTAAAAGCCGCCAAGCTAATTCTCGCGATGCTAGTAAGTCCCGCCCCATGTCTTGAAATAGTTGCAGTGGATGTCTTATTGGACTTTCAGGTCGGTATACAACTCTGGTTTTTTTCAGCTTCATACATACAGATTCGTAATTTAATCGATAAATTAATGTCTATGTCATGCCAGAAAGTCGAATAACTCTTTGCATTTCTAGTACTGGCGCTCAGTCCGACCTGCCTCAATCATGAGTTGTTTGTCGTTCATCTAATTAGCAGGAAGTTGTATCGCTATATATAGGCAATGTGCAATTGGGCTATGCCTAGTGCCGGACGCGATCGCCTGAAACTTGCCTTGAAATTTGTCATATCTGCGTTCATTCAGAAACATAGTTGTTTTGTCAACTACCCAAATTATGATTTCTCAATTCCCGCTTCCTTGAAAGTTACTTCTGCAAGACGACTTGATGACAGTAGCTGTTTTGTAGCTAGCCACATAAAAGGTGGGATCGTTTTTATATAACGGCTCCAGAGGCGGCGTGGTTCTTGAATCCATCTATACAACCATTCAAAACCTAAATCTCGAACTATACGAGGCGCTCGCTTATGGATTCCTGCGTAAACCGGGAAAACTCCACCCATACCAATCATGACTGCCTGAATTTTACCCTTATGTTGAGCCATCCAATTTTCTTGTTTTGGACAACCTAGTGATAAAAATACTAGACCAGCACCACTTGAGTTAATCTTATTAATTAGATCTGCATCTTCATTTTCTGTGAGAGGACGAAAGGGTAAGGGTTCCATCGCCGCTATTTTCAGGCTAGGAAATTCCTGCTCTAGCCTTTTCCTCATTTTAGAAAGAATTTCCGTTTGCGAACCCACAAAGAAAACACTGAGATTTTGGACTTGAGCTGACTTACATAATGCTTGTAGGATATCCATCCCTGCCACACGATCTTGGTAGCGAACTCCCATTTGCCGCATCATCCAAACTAGAGGCATCCCATCAGGGGTTACTACATCTGCATGATGTAATACACTGGCAAACTCTGGATTCCAGTGAGCCTCCATGAGCATATGCACGTTGGCTACACATACTGTTCTACTTTCTCGAGCGATCGCCCACTTTAGTATTGTTTGTATCTGCTCTTCAAAGCGTAAGGCAGTAATGGGAAAATCAAGAACTTTTTGAGTAGGCAGGAAAGCTATCTCGCCCATAAATTACTCCTTGTGTCAAAGACAAAAATCCTGTATACCACCTGGAAAATTTGCGAAGTTTTGAAAAATTAGGTGGTACTATTGCTGACTTCTTTCTAGGCTTGTAGCATGGTCGGGTGCATACACATGGAGATCCAATAGCTTTATCAGCAAATTCGTGGCTACCCTAGTATTTTTAAATTTTGATGTTTCCGTATATTAGTTTACAAGTTGAATTAAGGCTTTTCCCATTTTTAATATGTAATTTTACGGTTACTTCATAATTAGTTTGTAATTACTTCATATAACCATTACAATTTCTATAAATAGAATTAACGTAATAATATTTTCTTTTGTCTAAAATAATCATTTAGCAAAAACTAAACCCAGACAGACAAGCTGTCAAATACTGACTATATGAGGATAAATAATAAAAAATGTAATGTAAAATACTATTTTTCCACTAGGTTAATAATAATTTTTTTTTATTACTTAAAATAATAGTTACAATTGTTACATTTATATTTTTTATCTATGCTATTAAGCAAAAAAACTTTTAATTTGGTTCTTTGCGAAAAACTAAAAAAATAAGGGGAAGAACATTTGTTCTTCCCCCTGCTTCTTATTATTGTTGTCTTTCTTGTTTGCTTCTTTGAGTTTCTGCCGCAGCATTTGCCTTTGTTTTTTTAGTTGCCGCTTTCTCGCTGAACCACCTTTACCTTTATCATTCCTGCCTTCTCGACGAGGAGACTCCCATCTTTTTAATCTCATAATTTTCGATCTTTGTTTAAAGTTAAAAAATTACTAACGAGGGCATCATGCATAAATTATATTTTGCTTTAAAAATATCTTATAAATACTTTTTTGTCAACTCCCCAAAGGAAGTTGCGTCGAGATAGATTTTCCGTATAAACACTTGAAATTTAAAACGCAGATTTTACCCGTATCACAAAAATAGTTACGGTTAACACTAACAACAGTTGCTAGATTTTTGTTGCCACTTTGAGAAATATTTATTTTTAAAATTTATAGTTTTGAAATTGGGGATCAAATACTATAAATTCATATATGCAAACAGTAGCATTTGAATCGTTAGACACAGCTACACGCTGGATAGTTCCAAATTCTTCAAAAAATATTTGGCAACTACTAAAATTTTGGGCGTTGCTTATTTGCGGGATGATTTAGCAACACCAGAAAACTTCTCCCCCTGCTACCCCAGCTTGCCCAATTCATCCCACTGTTCTGCAACGCCAAATTTTGTTTATTTTATATGGGTTAGCTCTGTAGTCTTCTCTTGTTTCCTGACTACCCATGTCAAAGAAGCTTATTGCCTGAAGTGTTTTGTAGCTAAATCTTTCAATATGGGCAGGAGGAGAATCGAACTCCTATGACCGCAAGGTCGCCACATTTTGAGTGTGGTGCGTCTACCAGTTTCGCCACCCGCCCTTGGATGCAACTCTACTATTATATACTATTTAGGAATTTTGCAACAAGGAATAATATGGATTCCAGAATTACTCCTAAAAACTACAAATTTAGTACAGAGAATTGTGGCATTCACCCGTTTTAATCTACACTTGGGAAGCTCTGATCTAGCTACCGGAGACACTTACTTGTTTAACTAAAGTAGAGTCAATATCCTGTAGCTTGGCACAGCCGCTGAGTGCCATAGCCACACTGAATTCATCTTCTAGCAACGAGATGATATGAGATACACCTGCGGTTCCGGCTAATGCTAGCCCCCACAAAACAGGCCGTCCAATGAGTACAGCTTTTGCACCCAATGCTATGGCTTTTAAAATATCTGTACCTCGGCGAATACCCCCATCCAATAACACTTCGGCTCTGCCATCTACAACTGCTACTATCTCAGCCAAGGCATCTAAAGATGCGATCGCACCATCTAGTTGTCTGCCGCCGTGATTAGAAACAATAATAGCTTTGGCTCCGCACTCTACAGCACGCACAGCATCATCCTTACGTAAAATACCTTTTATAACTAACGGAAGAGGACAGATTGATTGCAACCATGCTAAATCCTTCCAAGTTAACGCTGGGTTTAATTGTTGGGTAAAGTAGGTAAATAGCCCAGATTCTCCCTGTTCATAGGGAATATCTAGCCTTGATATAGTTGCAAGATTAGCTGCGTGTAATCCTGGCGGTAAGGAAAACTCATTACGCCGATCACGCTCCCGCCGTCCTAAAATAGGTGCATCTACCGTCAGACATAATGCTTTGTAACCTGCGGTTTTAGCTCTCTCCACCAAAGCGCGAGTCAGTCCCCGGTCTTTGTGAATATAAAGCTGGAACCATTGCAAGGCATTAGGAAAATTCTGTTGGACTGTTGCCACTTCTTCAATGCTTTTAGTCGCCAATGTACTCAAAACCATACCCACACCAGCTGATGCCGCAGCTATTGCTGTAGCCACTTCTCCATCTGGATGGGCAAGGCATTGAAAAGCCATTGGTGCAATTAGTAGGGGTAGCTGTAAAGGTTCTCCTAAAATTGAAGTATTAAGGTTGCGATCGCTCACATCAACTAGCATTCGCGGTAGCAGCTTAACTCGCTCAAACGCAGCACGATTATCTCGCAATGTGACTTCATCCCAAGCCCCACTATTGTAATAATCAAGCGCCATTTGAGACAAATGTTGTGACGCTAGATTTTCATACTCAAATAAGTTAATGGGTAGGAAGTGATTATCCTGTGATACACCTGTCATGATGGCGCTTGAGTGGTAACCACTTCTTGTTATCTCACGTAAAGCTGCTAAAAAAACTTTTGCATCTTGATGTGTTTGTCTGGCGTTGCATAAATGAGGGATAAAATTTTAGCATTAAAATCTCTAAACCCTCATTCTCTCTGTGTCTCTGTGCCTCTGCGTGAGAAAAATCATCCCATCAATCAGCAATGCCCTTTGTCTTACGCAGTAACAAAGAAAAACGAACCGCAAAGGAGAGGCAGCGCGGTCTTGGGGGTTTCCCCCATGAGCGACTGCCGCCACAAAGGTCACAAAGTAAGAGGGTTTGAGAGAGATTTGGCGTAAGTCCTGTTAATGAGGATACATCTACCAGTTGCGCCAACCGCCCTTGGAAGCAACCTCATTGTTAGACTTTAAGTCGTGATTGTGTAATAAAGATTGATATTCTGTGCTGCTTGCCCAACGGTCAATTTCTCGTGCCCGTAGTACTGGTACTGGATGAGTTAATTGAGCTGTACGGGCGGCTTTAACCATTTCACCCAGTTCAGTCTTGCTAATATCATCGTAGGCACGAGCCTGGGCAACAAAGGCATCAAGATTAAGTTGCGGTGCTAGGCTTGGGGAACCACCCGCCAGTTTCATCAACACCGACATAACAACTTTAGGATTTTGGGTGGCTAACAATGCGGCGCGATCGCAGGTAAACTCAGCACAGCGTACCCATTCCAAAAGCTGTGACTGTATTGCTTGAGCAATCACAGCCCCGACGTTGGGCAAGATACCTGCTGCCAATACTAATAAATTCACAGGAGTCAAGTAAACGCTGTGGTCACACTTGAGATGACCCAATTCATGAGCAATCACAGCCTGAATTTCTTCTGGTGTAAGGATATCAATTAGGGAGGTGTGCAGCACCACAAAAGGCTGTTTACCTCGCATCGCAAAAGTGTAGGCGTTGGGAGCAGGATGTTGCCTGATGTACAACTGCGGAGGCTCTAAATCCAAAATCTTGCAAGCTTCTAACAACAGCTTGTGTAAATCGGGTAGTTGTTTTTCACCTACCAAAACGCTAGACGCAATATTTTCTACATAGAAAACCTGTTCTGCCATTGGCCCAAGCCAATTCCGCACCATCATATCTAAACCAGGTATCTGCTTGAGAGCTTTGGTAGCTTCCAAATCTAACGGATGACGAAAGGAGTCAGCTTTTAAACCAATCAGCGGAGTTTTTAGGAAAGACATGGTGCAGGAAGCTCAAAAACAACGGTACTGGGGAGTGTGGCTGGTCAGCTAAACAGCCTCCCACAGTTAGTATAACGATTAAGTAGGGTGGGCAATGCCCACCTAACTACTAGGTCGTCATTGACGCTGGGGAATTGTTAGTGCTGGTTGCCAATTCTACATTTGTTGAGGCTTCGCTCACGCGCAAGATTCTCGCTCCCAATTGCTGCAACTTCAAATCGAATCGATCATAGCCGCGATCAAGATGGTGCAATCCCTGAAATGTAGTTTTCCCTTCTGCTGCCAGTCCTGCTAAGACTAGGGCTGCTGATGCTCGCAAGTCTGTGCCTATTACTGGTGCGCCTGATAACATCGGTACTCCTCGAACAAAGGCAGCATTGCCCTTGACGCGAATATCTGCCCCTAAGCGATTTAACTCTGAGGCATGACGTAACCGATTCTCAAACACAGATTCGTTAATTAAGCTGTCGCCTTCTGCCAGAGTTAGCAAAGCCATAAATGGTGCTTGCATATCTGTGGGAAAGCCTGGATGGGGTAATGTTTCAATATCTGTTGCCTTGAGAGATTCCGCAGGCAGGATACGTAAGCAATCAGACCCTTCCTCAATTATCCGCACGCCAATATCTCGCAACTTGGCAATCACCGGAAATAAATGATCTGCACACACTGAAGACAAAGTAATCTCTGAGCGAGTGATAGCCCCTGCGACCAAAAAAGTTCCTGCTTCGATGCGATCGGGAATAATGTTGTATTCAGTAGAATGCAACTTGGGTACACCAACGATTGTAATCGTACTAGTGCCAGCACCCTGAATCTTAGCCCCCATCGCATTACAGAAATTCGCCAGATCGACTACTTCTGGTTCTCGTGCAGCGTTTTCGATGATCGTTTCGCCATCTGCTAGAGTAGCGGCCATCATCAAAGTTTCTGTCGCTCCCACGCTGGGGCTATCCAGATAAATCTTCGCTCCCTTTAACCTGCCACTGCTGCCAGGAACATAGGCATTACAAATACCATGCTCAATCTGGACTTCGGCTCCCATGGCTTGCAGTCCCCGGACATGCAAATCAACTGGTCTTGCCCCAATTGCACAACCGCCTGGTAACGGCATTTGGGCTACTCCCAGCCGTGCCAAAATCGGGCCAATGGCAAAAAAACTTGCCCGCAATTGGGTAACGAGTTCGTAGGGAGCCTTGGATGTGGTAATTTCACTGGCATTGATATCTAAAGTGTCACCGTTTCGTGTTAAACGAATACCCAAAGCTGATAAAACCTGACCCATCCGCTCTACGTCCGCTAATAAGGGAACATTACGGATGTGACAATCTCCTGAACATAGCAAAGTTCCAGCCATGATCACCAGTGCTGAGTTTTTGGCCCCGCTCACTTTTACATGGCCTTGCAAAGGATGCCCTCCCCAAATCTGCAAGACTGAGGAGTCTGCTTCAAGAGAAGATTTAGCATCTGGTAAGCTGCTAGAAGGATTAATAAGCCTACCTCCAAAATAAATACGTAAATTTAAAGGTTTGAAGTTGGTTTTGATTCTACAGTAAAGAATAGATTTGTCTACATTTTGCCTCTACATCTTGTATCAATAAATTGTTTTTTGGGGAATTATAATCGCTCAAAGCAAGTTGCAGCAAGCTTTGTAAGAATTTAAAATTTTAGTGGCAATCAACACCAAAACTTTAACCTGAGCAAAAGTCTATACTCAGTAAGGGCAAGGCACAGCCGCACTTGACAAAAATCAATAATATTAGTAATAATTAGAAATTGTCGATAAGAAGATATGCCAGCGGAACTGGCGGAATTGGCAGACGCGCTAGATTCAGGTTCTAGTGCCGCAAGGCTTCCGGGTTCAAGTCCCGGGTTCCGCATTTGAGTATAAAGTGCTGAGTCTTAAGTCCTGAGTAGGATGAAGACTCAGCACTTAGTACTTTTAACTCGATACTTTCATGTTAACAAGTTTACAAAATCCTTTAGTCAAGCAAATCCGCAAACTGCACTCTACTAAAGAACGGCATAAGCAGGAGCTATTTTTATTAGAAGGGACGCATCTTTTGGAGGAAGCCTGCGCGGTAAATTATCCGTTAGTCACAGTATGCTGCACCCCAGCATGGCAAACAGCCCATGCTGCACTCTGGGAGGAAGCTTGTAGTCGATGCGATCGCGCCGAAATTGTCAGTGAGGAAGTTTTAGAGGCGATCGCCACTACTGTACAACCAGATGGCGTTGTCGCAACTGCAAAACGAAGCGATCGCCTGACTCAAGTGCCTTTGACTGGTTTAGTCCTAGCCTTGGAAACTGTGCAAGATCCCGGCAATTTAGGTACGATCATTCGCACTGCGGCGGCGGCTGGAGCATCAGGTTTGTGGCTGAGTGAAGATAGCGTAGATTTAGATAACCCAAAAGTTCTTCGCGCCTCTGCTGGGCAGTGGTTTCGCCTAGCAATGGCGGTGAGTGATAATTTTAAAGCTACAGTTCAAGCCAGCCAGCAAGCAGGAATGCAGATAGTAGCAACTTTACCCAGCGCCACTTTAACTTACTGGGAAGTTGACTGGCGCAAGCCCAGTTTAATTTTATTGGGTAACGAAGGTGCTGGGTTGTCGGCAGAGGTAGCGGCGATCGCAGACAAGCAAGTAAAGATTCCTCTCAGTCCAGGGGTAGAATCCTTGAACGTGGCGATCACAGCGGCTTTAATGTTATACGAAGCGCAGCGGCAAAAGATTTATCAATAACGATGAATTTTAACTTTTATTTTTATTGATTGCTATCTGCCAGATATTGCTCAATATCAGCAAGTGCATCCTCAAAAGCTTCTATATCAATAGAAGCTAAATCTTTATCTTCTTGATCTAGTACATCTGGTTGGGGATCATTGACAATGCTAAGGTTTAATTCTGGCATGGCTTCATCCTCAGTAGGATTTTCTTGTAAAATATCCTCCAATTCATCGAGGGATGCTTCAAAATCTTTAGCAGCCATGTGGCGATGTTGTTCTTGACGCTTCTCCATAATCTTGACCTGGGAATTTTGATTTACTAGCGTAATTTTGAGTGCAATTGCTACAGCTTTATTTTGTGCATATTTCACATAATAATCTCGACTATCGGGGCTAAAGTGGGTAATTCTGTATCAAATTTACATATTTAACGTAAAAAAGTCTAATATCATGTCCGTTTGAGTGCTGAGTAGAATACTAGTCCCCAATGCCCAATGCCCAATGCCGAATACCCTTAATTACTTCACACCAGAATGTAGCGTTTGCGAAAATCTGTCCAATATGAGGCTGGGTATTGGTCGTGGACGCATTGTCTTAGCTTCTACCCAAACCCACAACACCTCAGCCGTCACTAGCAAGTCCTCCTGATTTTGTTTGCGGATTTCGTAGCGTCGGAAGCTGCGAGTACCACGAATTTCTCTTACCCAAGTAGTGACTTCCAAAGTCTCGCCTGCTACGGCTGGGCGTAGATAGTCAATCTCTACCCGTCGCATGACAAATACGCCGCCAAATTCTTTGTAGACATCCAATGTTAAACCCAAGTGTTCTGAGTGTTCAATAGCTGCTTGTTCTAAATAGTTTTGGTAGACGGCGTTGTTGACATGACCAAGAGCATCCATTTCATAGTGTCGAACACGCAGTAGAGTTTTGAATACTGACATGGGTTAATTGATAGTTTGGCGCTTTTGTAGTTAGTACACTTTTTCTATATTAGATGTATTCAAGTTTCTACTAGAGCAACCCAAACGTTAATCGTTGGGTTTCGTTACTCAACCCAATCGACAATTATCCTTAACTGAACTCAATACGGTTCAGATAATAGTTGATCCTCCCTAACCCTCCCTTTTAAGGAGGGAATTAAGCCCCCCTTAGAAAAAGGGGGGTTGGGGGGATCTTCTGGAATCGAATACTAATAACTGAACCGTATTGTAACTGAACTGTATTATGTTAAAAAGCTTTATTACTGATGATTGCTAGGCGCACACCACTGAGCTATTGGTTCAATTCTTGCCTGTTGCATCAATTCTCCAATTTGCACTGGCTGACAGCCATAGGTAGAGGCTAACAATTGCTCGGCTTGATTTTTGGCTTCATCAATAGATATACCAAAAGTCATGATTTCTTCTTCTTGGTTACCTGTAATGCTATCAACTAGAATAATGCAGATATATTGTGGTTGATTTGATCTGATTTCCTGTACCATTGTTTACCTGCCATTTTTACTAATGGTAATTCTTGTTCTCAATCCATTTATAGGACTCATATTTGATTTTTGAACAAAATTCACTACACCTTTATTCCTTCTTCCCAGTCCCCAGTCCCCAATCCCCAGTCCCTTACCTCTACGAGTGATTCAGAAATCAAATCGGATTGCTATATAACCGCAAATAAAGCTGGATACTAGGGTATCTGTTTGAATAGAGCATGATTTTAAACGTCTAACGATAAATTTTTGATATCCGAGAAAGCCGACGTTAAGAATTTTCTCAAACTAGAAAAAATTAGCCGTGGCAATAGTTTCTCATGAGAAAATAAGTTTACATAACAAATATCTGTTTGTAACTTTTTGTTTTGTTTGTCAAAAAAAGTATGCACTAAGGTAGATGTACTTTCTAACTGCATGATTGCATTAAATCTCCGTTAGTTAGTGTCTACAAGTGCAGGGATGATTCAGAAGCTTTAATACAGGTTTACTAAAAATTGGAGGTTATAAAATGGCATTTCGTAATAATGTAGTTACCAATATGTGGCAGAAAGTACAACAAGATTCAGTTAGTTGGGGATCGTTAGCACTTTGGGTAGGTAGTTTAATTGGGCTGTTAATAATGCTGTCAATGTTTGCTAACGCTTAATTGCAGCAAAAACCTTCAAATTGGAAGCGGCTGGCTTACAAATGTAGTCAGCCTGATTTTCTATGTTATACCAATTCAAATAATGTTTGCGACAAATAAATTATTCGTAAGGCCACAACATTGTTGTGCCCTACCCATCTGTCGCATTCTTTTTTCAATTAGTATTATGGCTAAAATTTTCAATTAATGGGTATTCTTTCTACAATAGGATGGACTGCTATATCTAAAAAATTAGACCTCCAACAAATCCATCCTAATATTTTATGAACAGTAAAATTTTGGTATCAGTCGTAGTGCTAGCTAGTATTAGTTTAATTACTCCTGTTAAAGCTCAAGAGTCAACTACTCAAGAGTCGACTAATAATGAACCAGCTAAATCCAATTTAGTACCCAATGCTTGTGTTCAAAACAAAGCAGAGACTTTACCGAATCCTTTTAGCGATGTGCCTTCAGATCATTGGGCGTTCAAAGCAGTGATGACTATGCACTACTGCGGGGCTTTTCGCCAGGCTACGCCACCCGCTTTATTTGAGCAATTGAAACCAACTGAAACCCCGCGGCAACCACAGACAGAACAGCAGTTGCAAAACTGAAAATTAATAGTTAGTAATCAGCTACTTATTTTGAGCAAATATAGAACTCATATCTGATTTTTGAAATACACGTAGGCATTGCCCACAATATCCCAATACGGTTTGGTTAAGCTCTAAGCAGCTACTATGTGTCTGTGCATCACTTGTAGAGATTGCCTCTGTTGGATAGCTGTTTCTAACGCTTTGAGTACCGTACCTGATTCAACTATAGGCGAGACCAGTGAGAATTCTTTAAGTTGCATTTAATCTCAGTACGGTTAGGTGATAACCCTCAGTCTATCTGGTTTTTGGCTTCACCGAACCGTATTGGTTCTGGTTGCATGAGAGCATCCCAAATGTGTAAATTTATTTTTTTGTAGTGCGGGCTTCTAGCCCGCTGACTTGACATTAGGGAGCAAGATGCTCCCACTACAAATTTATTAAGGGCAAAATTGGGATGCTCCCGGCTGCATCACTGATTAGGTGTTTAGCTACGTAATTTTCTATTCTTAACTGGGCTATTTCTGCTTTTTTTAGCCTAGTTTACTAGAGGGAGCCTGTAGTTTTTTTATTTCTATTCGTCACATTTAAACAAAAATCTTAAAGTTCTTTTGGACTCGTTTTTTTTACAATTAAGCAGTAGGTTACTAACACTACACCACACGTCTATAAGAGTTTAGACTTTTGGTTTCAGTCTATAACTTGACTTTGGTGAATAAAAATGGTTTTACCCGTAAATGATACGTTTGCTAATAGTATTCTCTTAAACGGAACAGAACTCACTGTTTTCGGTACTAATACAGGCGCGACAGGTGAACCTGGTGAACCTGACCATGCTGGAAGAAGTGTTTTTGGCGATCCTGCTAATGCGGAATCAATATGGTGGGCTTGGACTGCGCCAGCAAATGGCGTAGTCGTTCTGGACACTTTCGGAAGTAATTACGATACCACTTTAGCCGTATATACTGGCAACGCTGTCAATAACCTTACAGAAATTGCGAGTAATGATGATTACTCTGGTTTGCAGAGTCAAGTAGCTTTTAACGCTACAGCTGGTCAAACCTATCGCATAGCAGTCGATGGGTTTAGTGGTAGTGACGGTGACATTACGCTCAATTTAAGAACAATCGCTCTTCCCGAACAATTAGGTGGTAAAAACTTAATTCCTCCCAATCTTCCTGCTCCCGCTAAGGCTGCGGCAAATTCACACGTTTTTTTCCCAGACACGGCTCGAGCCGCCTACGATCCGGATAGTGTACCTAAAGGAGCAACGAATTTACGGTCTAATGTCTTTTCAAAAAACGCAAATGCGAATGTTTTTAACTCTACACAAGTCCCTTGGACTAGTGTGCAAGGGAATATCGGTGATAATTCGGTAGATCCCTTAACGGGGCCAAGACCACTCTTCCCCGGAAATGACGTTGATTTTTACCAAGTTTCTGCCACAGCAGGACAAACACTTACAATCGACATTGATAATGGAATAGGCGGTAACGGCTCGGTTGACACCATGTTATGGCTGTTTAATTCAAAAAACCAGCTTATCGCATCCAACGATGACTTCTTCGCTGAAGATCCTGGTAGCATATCCACTTTGGATTCCTATTTGCAATATGGGGTTGAGAGCAGTGGACAGTACTATATTGCAGTAACTTCTTTTGGCAATTTTTGGGATGGTAATTCCTGGACTTATTTTGGTGGTGGTACGGGTGATTACACCCTTAATGTCAGCAGAGGTTAATTTTTCTAAAAAGAGTAACCCTGAAAAATCAAGGTCACTCTTTTTAGAATGTCAAATTATTGACAATTTCCCACTAGCTATACTTTTACAGAAATTGACCCAGAAATTAAACTCCTGGGCCAATACGGTTCGGATAAGCTGGGGAGGAAAAAGAGTTACTTTTCAATGGCTCTTCTCTCCCCCTGCTTGCCCCTACAGATAAATTTCTTAACCGAACGATATTGCACCATATCCGGATTTTGGTGTGCAATGCCTACCCTACTATGTTTCCGAATATCTACAACCAAGATATGCTCATGATTAAAGTAATTACTTTAAGTTCTGCTACGTGCAGAGGAGAAAACGATGGCATGGGTATATCTTTTAATTGCTGGTTTGTTAGAGATTGGCTGGGCAATTGGTCTTAAGTATTCGCAGGGTTTTAGCAAGCCAGGTTTCAGTATCGCTACTGTTGCTGGCATGATATTGAGTTTCATCTTCTTGTCAACAGCACTCCGCACACTACCAGTGGGTACAGCCTACGCCATCTGGACTGGTATAGGAGCTATGGGTACGGCTGTGTTGGGTATAGTTCTATTTAGAGAACCTGCTTCTATAGAGCGTTTGTTTTGTATTGGCTTAATTATGGCAGGTGTAGTGGGACTCAGGTTTGTTTCTTCTCACTAGCAGAGTTGTTTTACCGTGATTCTAGCTTTGAGACTCGCGTCTCTAATTTGTTGACTTGTTGCTTAAGTTCAACCATTAAAGTTGCTAGTCGATCAAACATGCGATCGCGCTCTTGCTGTGATAAATTGCGTCTAGGCCCTGAAGGCTGTGGGGTGATGGTCGTTCTTGGGGATGGAGAAAAGCGACCTTGACCAAATTGAGACTGTATTTGGTTTAACTGTAACTGAACACGACGTAAATCTGCTTCTAGGTTGTTAATCCGAGATTGTACTTGCTGGGATGCAGCCGGGTGTGATAGTAGCCCCATCCAGATAAACATGGCTAAAACTCCAGCCAACAATAATTTGTTAAATTTATTTGACATTTCATCTACTCCTTTGGGGAGTATTTACCGTATTTCCTCTATCTTATTTATCTAATTCTGCCTTTATTTAGCATTTACTTATCAGGTTCTAAGTTAGAAAATAGCCTCTGCCAATCGATAGATTTAGTACTATTCTCTCCCTCTTTCACCTCAAATGTCAGGTTACGTGCTTTGGGATTTTGCAGTGCTTGCACACAAAGTTCTGCAACATCTTCGCGGCTGATTTTGCCCCTAATATTATCACCTTGTTCAAAGATTAATTGCTTACCCCCTGCTTCTTCTGTTAAGGCGCAAGGTCTAATAATTGTGTAAGGAATTCCACTATCTCTTAAACTATCTTCTCCTTTCAACTTCCACGTTAAAATTCCACCCAATTGGTCATTTAATTTGACTGCTGGGGGTTCTTCATCTAAATTAATCCCAGGACGTCCGGGACGAGTTACACCTGCTGAACTGACCAGTACAAACTGTGGTAAAGTTGCCCCACCATAAGCTTTAATAGATTCCACTTGCAAAGTGAAACCACCAGGTGAAAATTTAGGATTTAAAGCGCCATCATATTCAAATTTGCTTAACATCAATTGAAATGAGCAAACTTTGCTAGCGTCAATTGGTGGTGCATCATTTACAGTCTTGGCTCGAAATACAGGAGTCAAATCGGCAAAAGGAATGCGAATATCTATCCAAGTATTTGCTACGGTGTCGAAAGAATAGCTATAACCTAGCCCATCCCATTTTGCATCTGTCCGCAGAAACAGTTTATAGCGTTTGCCATCACCTCTAACGCGCAATTCTACACCTTCGTAACCAGATAAATTAAAAGGTGGATCAAAATTCTTAGTTCTGACAGAAGCAAAGCCTCCAGAATTTGCTGTGGAGACATTACCAGCAAACAAAGCTGTATCTTCTACAAATTGGATATTACTTGCACTCACCCCACCCATCACCACATCATCCAGGGCCCCCCAAACATTTTTTAATTCATCTGATGGATTGCTGAAATTAAATATCGATTTTTCGTTTGATTTATGTAGATATTTTGCCGCCGCTTGCACCAAGTTTCTTACACCTTGGTACTCGACATTTTCGGGTGTATCGCCAACAATTTCCGGCTGGTAAAATTTGACGCCTTGATAGTACTTGGCTCTATCAGCTGTATCTCCTTCTACTGGTTGCACACGTACTGCTGTGCAACATACTACAGCTTGGATATTAGCCATGACTACAGAAGTTAAAGTTTCTGGTTTAGTGATATCGGCAATTACTAAGTCAATATTATTACCAAGAATTGACCTGGCTTTTTCGATGTCACGTACAAGGGCCCGAACTTTATAACCTTGTTCTACTAATCGCCGCACGACTCGTTTCCCAACGCCACCCGTCGCACCTGCTACTAGTATTACACCCATGCTCTTTCCTCCAATGGGCTTATCTTGATTATTCTGAAGACGACCTTGAAACAACCGCTGTATGCAGTTAAGAAAAGGAATAACCTCAAAATAGTTAAGAGTTTCAATGAACCTGCCTAAGTCCCATTGAGAACGATTTTTGTCCGTCACAATTGCGTCCTCGCCACTTTTTTAAGTCTAGCCCAACAGGAGAATAAAGAACAAGTCTCGCTATATTGATGTGTAGTTTATGGGCAAAAGATATTTAAAATTTTAATCTTACCTTTACCTATTATCTACTTACATAGTAGTAGGGTAGGCAATGCCCACCTTACTTGCATATCAGCACTCAACAATTTAAATTTGTATTTGGAATTTGCAAGTGAAGACTTTTAAGTATTTTAAGTAAACACTAAGCACATTTAACTAGACTTTTCATCTATCTTAAAGGGTATTTATTAACCACATAGATGCTTTTTGGATTTGCCCTAAAATTCAAAATTAGGAAAATCAAGTTAAAATAATTATTTTATTATTAATAATTAAACGGAACTATATTTATGAGCGAACTTGAAAAAGCCCAATCTGCTTACGAAGGTTTTTTGGAAGAATTTGAAAGTGCGATTATTGGTACTGTTAGCGACCAGGGGATACCTAATGCAAGCTATGCTCCATTTGTAATGGATGAATCAAAAAATATCTATATTTACGTCAGCGGTCTTTCTACTCATACTAAAAATCTCTCTGATAATCCTCATGTAAGTGTGATGTTTATTGAGGATGAAGCTCAAACTAACCAAATATTTGGACGTCGCCGATTGAACTTTGATTGTACAGCAACTCTGATAGAGCGCGAAACAGAGAATTGGAATAAAATTGTCGAGCAATTCCAAGAGCGTTTTGGTCAAATTATTGAGATCTTGCGTAGCTTGCCTGACTTTCGGATTTTTCAGCTTACGCCACAATCAGGGCGTTTTGTGGCTGGTTTTGGGTCAATTTATAACATTAATGGTAATAACCTCGATCAACTTGTTCAAATCACAGGAGATAAACAATGAAAAACTCTTACTTTATACTTTAATATCAAGCTTTCAGACTTATTCTTGTGGTTTAGTTTCTACCTCGTACTTTAGCTTTTATAATAATTTTATGCTTCAGTTTCAACCTTCTGGCTTTGGGCATAAAGTCATTCATACTTCACTAGGGGCAATGGTTTACTATACCCAAACGACTGCACCTTGGCCGAACCCTGAGACTGAAGATTTACCTCCGCTATTATTTCTGCACAATTTTGGTGGCGGGGCGTCTGCTTATGAATGGTCTAAAGTCTATCCAGCATTTGCTTTTAGTCACCGCGTGTTAGCCCCAGATTTAATCGGTTGGGGTGAGTCTGCTCATCCGGTGCGAGATTACCAAATTAGAGATTATCTTAGCGCGATCGCCGAATTTATCACTCAAACCTGCCGTCCGCCTGTGACAGTAGTAGCTTCTTCCTTGACTGCGGCTTTAACTATCCGCCTTGCTACTACGCAACCAGACTTATTCAAAGCACTGTTCCTCATGTGTCCTTCTGGGTTTGAAGACTTTGGTCAAAGTGCTGGGCGTAGGCTACCGCTACCAGTTATCAATACGCCACTATTAGACGATTTAATTTATGCTGTTGGTGCTGAAAATGAATTTGCAGTGCGAAACTTTCTTCAAAGTTTTCTGTTTGCCAAACCAGAACGAGTCTCTCAAGAGATGGTGGAAGCTTATTTAAGTTCTGCACAGCAGCCTAACGCCAAGTTTGCAGCCTTGTCATTTTTGAAAGGCGATCTTTACTTTGACTTAAGTTTATATATTCAGCAACTCAAAATTTCGACTGTGTTCTTTTGGGGCGAAAAGGCACAATTTACTAGTATTAAACTCGGTAGAAGATTGGCGAATTTAAATACACACGCAATTCGAGAATTTTATGCGATCGCCAACACAGGAGTATTACCTCATCTAGAAACGCCAGAGATAGTAATCGGTTTATTGCAAAAGCATCTAGCCTAGCCCATTAGCCCTAAATACTCAGTCCAGCAATTTCCGATTCTGGCAAACCTGTTAAGTGTGCTACCTGTTCTACCGTCATCCCTGACTGAAGTAATCTTATAGCTGTTTGTTGCAACTGGGATTCCGCCCTTTCTGCACGTTGACGTTCTTGTTCAGCCCGTTGGCTTTCCTGTTCAGCCTGTTGACGTGCTTTTTCTTCTGCGGTTGGTAACAATTCTCCCTGCAAAGTTGCCCAACGCAACCAAGTTGTATGAATACCTTTGTAGCTACCTTGCCAACGTAGCAATGCTAAACCTAATGCTTGACTTACCAATTGATTCTCTGCATTAGGCGCAATTGGTTGGTAAACTCCACTACCAAGAGAAAAACCAGCCCAGTCATCAGGATTAAAGGGATCAAACCAGAAATATTCCGGGACGCGCATCTGATTTTGATAAATCAGCTTTTTCTCATTTTTATCTGTAGTTGCGGTAGTCGCAGACAGCAATTCAATCACCACATCAGGGCCTTTCCCTTCTTCCCAAACAACCCAACTGCGGCGTTCTCCCTTGGGTACTCCTAATACAACAAAAAAGTCTGGGCCTTTAAAGTCTTGGTTTTTTACCTGTGCCAAGCTGAAATAGACAAACATATTCCCGCTTGTATATCCATCTTCCCGCTGTTCCAACCAAGTCTCTACGACATCAATTAACAATTCCATTTGGACTTTATGTCGTTGGCTTTCCATCGGGATACCGTCATCATATGGTAATTCCGCTTGCGTAGGCGGAAGTGTTATATCTGGTGCAGCTAGGGTTTCTGACATGGCTTTTCACCTATTGTGTAGCCAGTTCGGACATTTCCATGTTACTTGATGACAGGCATGAGTAGGGCTAGCAATGCCCACCCTACTTTTTGCTATTGTTCAATTAATATTGAGTTTTGCAAGTCTGCCAAATTTATCTGAATTTTTGTGTCTACTAATTGATTAGCAACTGCTACCCTATCGCCAGTAACCCAAGCTTCTTGAGGTTGACATTGATAAATTCTGCGGGGTGAATCATTTAAATAGTCGGCTGCTGTGCGATTGTGTTTTTTAGTTGCGCGATTTATCAGTAGCTTCAATACTCTTTCTGTTTCTTCTGGCTTTAATTCTGATGCGGTTCCACAAAAGTATAAACCTTCTACTGAGCCTTCTGAAAAGCTGGAATTATAAATAGCGATCGCTACTCTGCCATGATTGTTATCTAAGTTTTGCGAATGCTTTGATACTATTGCCGAACTCCAATAAATGTTGCAGTTGTCATCATAGGCAAAAAATACAGGCGATGCCCAAGGATAACCATCTGCTGAACAAGTAGATAAAGTGCAATAAATGTTATTGGTGATGATGCGAGATGCTTTAGCAATAACTTCTGGATTTTGGCAATCGATTGTATTCACCCATCCGTTGGTAGCGTTTGCAGTTTCCATAATCTTGACTTTGCTAATACGCTGCAATCTCGCAATCTTAAACTATTAAAGACGCACAGAGTTACTCTGAGGAAACAGCGATCGCAATCGTCTACTTGACATCTTTTTGAGTGGAGGCGATCGCTTATCCTTAACTATTGAGCATACTATGTGGTTTGAGTTTTTCCAACGGATGTTTCATCTGTACCCGCTTTTAAGCGGCTTGCCGTACTTTTACGAATGCGATCGCTTTTACGCACACCACCCGCCATTTCATATTGAATGCTGTCTTTGCCGTATCTAAAAGCAACTCCAAGTAGCATTTTCTCTGAGAGATCGCCCAATTTTTTTTCTAACTCTTCCATTTCAGTTTTGGAAGAATCTATTACAGTTAAAGCCGTGTTATAAGCATCAATCTTAGTACGGTACTGCTGAATTAGTTGTGTTAGATTTTGTAAAGTGCGAGCATCCCCAAAATCCATGCTGGGATCAATTGCCTTCAGTCCAGAGGATCTTAACTCAGCTTTTTCTAAAACGCGGGATGTACGTCTTTGGCGGGCCATAATATGTATTCTTTTTCGATGGGTCTAAAGCTAGCTTGCCTTACTAAAGCTGGATTTTGGTTCAGCAAACTCCACAAATAATTGTGTTTTTTATGACGTTGTTTTAGAAGACTAACTAGTAATTTTGCTGAAGCGGGCTATGGTGGGGCGCACAGTGTACTTTATTCCACCAATTGAGAAAATATACAGTATCTTTCAGGTAAATGAAGTATACGATTAAGGGCACAACATTGTTGTGCCTCTACGAGCAACGATAATCTGTAGCTCACTGCTTTGCAACTTGCTGTATAACTTCTGTCATAACGACAACAACTTCTGTCATAACGACAATAACTTCTGTCATAACGACAGCAACTTCTGTCATAACGACAGCAACTTCTGTCATAACGACAGCAAGTTATGGAATTACATAAAGGTGCAAGATTTTAAGCCAGGCGATTGCTTGAATGGCAAAATATAGCGGTTCTCAGTTGGATGCAATCCGCTATATATCGTCGCGTGTAGGGGCACGGCATTGCCGTGCCCTTACGAGTGTATTAGACTCAACCGATAATCGCTATAGTAAATGCCAGTTTCCTAGCTTAGGCATGAACTACGTGTTCAAGTGCTAATACACTGCTGTGTTACCCATTCTTCAAACAGGCGAGAACCTAATGCCTAGGAATCGTTATCTAACTGGCAAATTATACCAGTACCAGCAATAACTTCTAATGCGTCTATCACCTTTGCTCGGCTGAAACTTGTATACTGTGCTAAATCTTTAGCAGTTGCTTTGCGCTTCTCAATCAGGGCAGAATAGATTTTGCGTTCATCTTCGCCAAAGCTACCAGACAGATGTTCAGCGTTCCACCATGCTGAAAAGTCTTTGTCATGCTGCTGTAGTAATTTGTCGATGAGATTAGCGCGGGAATCTTGCTGGTGATTAGAATCAAAAATCAGATTTAATGCTTGTTGTATGAGGTAGGGATGGCAACCTGACCATTCGATAACTGAGGTAATTTTATCTTCACTCAAAGATATTTTCTCTTGTTCGGCGCGATCGCTAATTAATTGTTTCGTTTCTTCTTCGGTAAGGGGAGCTAACCATTCGATTTCTGCAATGTTTAACAATGGCGAACCGACACGCTGCTGATATTCTTTCAAATCTCGATAGCCGGACAGTAAAAGACCCAAGCAAGGCTTGATGGCTGTGTCCGTATCTTTTAAACCACGTAGGTAAGACCAAGCATCAGTTGCCCAATTTTGGCGCACAATGAACTCAGCGCCATCTATAAGAAAGCAAACTCCCTGAAAATTTAATTTCCGCAGCTCTTCTGTAGTTTTTAAGAAGGCTAACCGAAAGCTATCATTATTTAACCGTCTTTCGGAGTCGGGATTATTAATGTTTAATTTAATATCTAACTGTTTGAGGAAACTCAGAGTAACTTCGCCACCCTTAATTTGACTGAGAAAATCGCGGTACATTTGTCGAATTTCAGCCAGAGGTACTTCTCGCCAGCGTTCAATAGCTTCGCGGAGTCTGGCGATGAGAAGATAACGCAGATTGTCTAAGTCTTTGGGTTGTTCTAACTGGAGGTTAATTAATACAGGAAAAGCGTGGCGGGAATAATTGGTTTTCGGATTCAGTAAATTCCACTCCACAGCACGTAAGGCGCTGGTTTTACCTAAACGCCGTCCGCCTAAGAGTATCCGCACCTGAAAAGGTGACTTGAGCATTGTATTAATTAATTCGCTGCGTCCGAAGAAGTGGGAGGGGTCTGTAATTGCGACGCGGTAATTATCAAAGGGACGTTCACCTACAAAATCTTGCATTGCTCGATTTCCTCCTCTGTCATCTGCATTTGAATCCACCGTGATAAGAGAGGAATTCGGATATGGTAGAAATCCTGATGCTCAACTTCCTCCTGATACAACAATCCAACATTTGTCAGCCAATTACAAGCATCTAAGCACTGGTTGGTTGTGAATTGAGTTTTGAGGTGGTTTAGTAAGGCTAGTTCTGTTATCCTGTTTTGGAAATGTTCGTTACAGGCGACGACTTGCAGAACAGAGATTGCAACTTGAAAGTCGCGTTTTTCTAAGTCCTCCCAAATGCTTCTTTCTAAATAATTTTTTAACTCACCTTTTTGGTTTAAAGTTCTCTCTAAATATTGCTCTACCATTGGCCATTCAATCAGCATATTGCTATTTGTAGCAGGTTTGGGATTATTGTCTTTTATCTTCTCTGTTAAAAAGCGAGCTAGTTGGCGAGAAACAAAAGGATGTCCGCCACTTTGGTAATGGATTTGTTGAGGTGTGGCTGTATCAAACTCTAACCCCATTAATTTACCCAGATTAACGAGCATTTCTTGTGTCTCTTCTGTTGAAAAAGGAGGTAGAAAGATTTCTTTGAAGAAACTAAACACCGGATTTGTTGCAACTCCTGGTTGTGTCCAAGAATTAATCCGGTTGCAATCTGGATGCACATCAGCAATTAGCAGTGACATTTGCCGCTGTTGTTGGCATAATACGCGCAACGCTCCAAAACAAGCATTAAATTCTTCGGCTTTTTCCCGGCTGTCTTCTGGTGTGGGGATAATTCTTTCTACTTCATCTAAAAAGCAAAGAATGGGCAATTTATATTTCTTACTTTTTTGGATAATACGAACAAATTCACTTACCCGCTGAATAAACTTAAAACTTAACTCTGCGGCTGGTTTATCTAAAGAAAATAATTCTAACTGGGGGAAGGTAACTTCACTTTCTAAAGTAGATAGACGCTGAAGGATATCATTAAATAAAGCCGCACCGTACCGAGAACCGCCATAGCGTTGCAAATCAATATGTACTATGGGATGTTCGCGCAGCATAAAGCCTAACTGAAGCAGCACAGAGGTTTTACCTGACTTGCGTAATCCCAATAATCCCACACCCTGATGTCTTAGGAGTTCTTCTCCCAAACGCTGTAAAAGTTCTGTGCGACCAAAAAATGATAAAGTGTCACTAATAGCATTCTTGTCATCAAAGAAATCAGCACGTTGAAGATAGCGATCGCAATATCCTTCCAACAAGCCGATACATTCATATTTATCGGGTAAAGCTTTTTCTACTGATGTCAGCGGAATGGGAATTAGCAAAAAATTATCGCGTAGCCGCACCTTAGCAATTTCCATTCTGGCTGTAGTATCTGGTGGAATTTTGTAGATTAACAAACCAGCTTTTTGTGTTTGTTCTGTTGGCAATTGTTGGGCAAGTTGCACCAGGCGGATGATATCTTGATCCGTTGGTGTGTCAATAGTAATTAAAACAGGAAACGGCGCGTAAATGCTGAGACTGCTGAAGATAGATTCGATAATTAAATATTCTTTTTCACGCTTTACCTTCGCATCGACTTGTTCTAAAAACTTCGCTACCAAATCTAAAGATTGAGTTTTTTGTTCGTGTTGTTGTAGCAGTTGCTTAAATGTTCCGTCTTGAGTCCATTGGGAAGGTAAGCGTAACTGTAATAACTGGACAAATTTATCACTTAATGTATGGTCTTTACTGTTAGCCGCGTATTCAATAATTCTTTCTCGCAGTCCTAAAGCAGCATCTAAAGGCAGTAAATTAGCTAATAATAGATAGACACCGCGAAACCTGGGATCATTAATGTGTTGATTAACTCGTTCTTGAACTGCTTCACCTCCACCCAGAAAGTTTTGCACCAAGAAGAATTCCATAATTTTATCGTGGCGAAAGTACCAGTTTTTCTGGGCTTTTCCCTTGTCATCTTCCCATTGACGGCTGATCACCATCTTATATTTTTCATCTTCCAGACTGGTTAATTCTGGCTGGAATTCCTCAGCGGGTATGGTGCTTTCGTCATTCAGCCGCATTTGATAAACTGCCTGAGAGAATCTGCTTAAAGGAAATTCGTGTTGCCATTCTCGCAGGTATTCTGCTGCCATTAGCTGATATTGCTGTTCTTGCAGGCGAAATAAATTTGGTTGCTGTCCTTGTGATAGCATCAGCGCCACCAGCGTTAAATCCATCGGGTTAGAAAGAATCCGCTTTGCTGCTGCTAAATCTTCCGGGGATTGTTGCTCGTTGAAGGCTTCTGCAAGGTAGTTGGAACAAGCTTGCTCGTATTGGAATGACTCCCCACTTTGTACAGACGCGATTAATCGCGTCTCTACCGAATTCTGATTAATCATCGCGTCTCTAGCCAATCCCCAATGACGAGAAAGCAAAAACTGCTGGATTTGTTCGCGCTGCAACGGCTGCAATTCATATTTCTTGGCTGTAGAAGGCGGTATCCACTCTAGGGGCTGGGTTGTCATAATCATATTGCCCCGAAAATAACCTTCCGCAAACTGAGAGATTTTCGCCCGCGTGTCCGCTGTAACTTCGTTGAGTCCGTCAATACAGATATCTAAAGCTCCACTGTAAATTAGATTTTTGAGGAATTTAGTATCGTCTACCTGTGCGCGTAGCTTGGCATAAATTGCTTCAATCACCCCTTTGTCACACTTTTGGGCAGGTAAGTAAACAAAAATGCGTTGGGAATTGTTCACCAAATGACGGAGAAACATTGATTTGCCTAAACCAGAGTCACCCTCTAAGACAATTTGCCCTTGCAGAGTCGGGATTGCTTGGGTGATGGGTTGAATCTCTGGTGTAACAGTACTCTCAAGTGCTGCAACAACGTTTTGATCCCCCCTAACCCCCCTTAAAAAGGGGGGGATTGGAATCAAATTCCTTACAAATGGGGGAACCGCAATCAAATTCCTCTTTAAAAAGGGGGAAAGCGCAATCAAAGTCCCCCTTTTTAAGGGGAGCCACTGCGTTGGTGAGGCAGTCCGGTCTTGGGGGTTTCCCCCAGAAGGAACTGCCGAAAGGATTCCCCGACTTGTAGCAAGTGGCGTGGATTTAGGGGGATCAGATGATTTTTGCAGCCTGTGTAGAGATGTGTGTACACGGCGGTGGCGGGGAGGGGTTAGGGGTGGGCTACTTCCCCGTGGAACCTTCACAAAAGATTCAGCAAAATAAGCTTGCTCAACGAAATTATCTAAGCCCGCATCTGCTAGCAGCAAAGGTTTAAATGGTTGCAACAGCCTGTGACGCAGCCAAGGAACCCAAGTTAGAAGTAAGCCGATGTAACCAAAACCGAGAATTCGCCTTACCCAAGGATTCCAGAATAAAGGTGCGAGAATTTGGGTAAATGTGGGGTAAGCAAGGATGAGCGTAAGCCAAATCGCAAGGTGAATCAGGATGATGTTTCTGGCAAGGAAAAACCACTTCCAAAATTCCAGATTATTAATGACACGCTGCACCGTATCAGCTTGTCTGTAATTACCATGTTTGAGGTTTTGATAGTGGCGTTCTAGTAAGGCGATATCCTGCGCTTGCCAACGAACTAAATCAGCAACTACAGCAATTTGTTGTGCCAATTCTTGCCGCAATTCTGGAAAAGAATCAGTAAGTTTCCAGGCTTCCTCAAACAATTCCATGATTTCCCTACCCTGGTTAGCAGTCAAATCATTGGGTGTAGTCTTGGGCTTGCCAACCCATTGCATCAAAGTTTGTACATTTTGGTCGCCACCACCGATAAAATGAGCTAAAAATCTCAACTGAATAACATCTGAGGGATAATAGCGTACTGCATTCAGAACTTGCACAATAACAGGTAAACCTTGGGGAGCTAGCTTTAGTAGTGCATATGCTGCGACTCTACGGACTTCAGAGTCAGAATCTTTGAGGAGTGCGGCGACGTTGGTGGCAATGTCTTTGGCTTGCATCTGCCCCAGTGCATATGCTGCGACTCTAGGGACACCAGAGTTAGAATCTTTGAGCAGTGCGGCGACGTTGGCGGCATAGTCTTTGGCTTGCATCTGCCCCAGTGCATCAGCTGCGGCACTACGGACATTTATGTCAGAATCTTTGAGGAGTGCGGCGACGTTGGCGGCATAGTCTTTGGCTTGCATCTGCCCCAGTGCATCAGCTGCGGCACTACGGACATTTATGTCAGAATCTTTGAGGAGTGCGGCGACGTTGGCAGCAATGTCTTTGGCTTGCATCTGCCCCAGTGCATATGCTGCGACACTACGGACACCAGAGTCAGAATCTTTGAGGAGTGCGGCGACGTTGGCAGCATAGTCTTTGGCTTGCATCTGCGCCAGTGCATATGCTGCGGCAATACCGACTTCAGAGTCAGAATCTTTGAGCAGTGCGGCGACGTTGGCGGCATAGTCTTTGGCTTGCATCTGCCCCAGTGCATATGCTGCGGCTCTACGGACTTCAGAGTCAGAATCTTTGAGCAGTGCGGCGACGTTGGCGGCAATGTCTTTGGCTTGCATCTGCCCCAGTGCATATGCTGCGGTACTACGGACATATGATTCAGAATCTTTGAGGAGTGCGGCGACGTTGGCGGCAATGTCTTTGGCTTGCATCTGCCCCAGTACATATGCTGCGGCATAACGGACATTAGGGTCAGAATCTTTGAGGAGTGCGGCGACGTTGGCGGCATAGTCTTTGGCTTGCATCTGCACCAGTGCATCAGCTGCGGTACTACGGACATTTATGTCAGAATCTTTGAGGAGTGCGGCGACGTTGGCGGCATAGTCTTTGGCTTGCATCTGCCCCAGTGCATCGGCTGCGGCTCTACGGACACCAAAGTTAGAATCTTTGAGCAGTGCGGCGACGTTGGCGGCATAGTCTTTGGCTTGCATCTGCCCCAGTGCATCGGCTGCGGCATAACGGACATTTATGTCAGAATCTTTGAGCAGTGCGGCGACGTTGGCGGCAATGTCTTTGGCTTGCATCTGCCCCAGTGCATCGGCTGCGGCATAACGGACATTAGGGTCAGAATCTTTAAGCAGTGCGGCAACGTTGGCGGCAATGTCTTTGGCTTGCATCTGCCCCAGTGCATATGCTGCGACTCTACGGGAAAGGCTCTTTTCGTCTTTTTCTTCTTTGTCAGGAGGCGATAGCTGCTTAACTAGCAGATTCACAACGTCTTGATAGTTGGGAATCTGCTTTTTGGGATTATCTAGCTGATATTCTCCCAATTTCTCTGCTGCTTGTGCCCTTACACCAGCATAGGGGTCTGCTAGGGCTGCGACAATGCCTTTAATTTCCCAATCTTTAGGCTTGGGTTTTTTTGATTCTTCGGCGTTTACCCAAGTTAGCGAAAAGATAACTGTCAGTAAACAAGTAAAAAGAAACAGGAAAATGCGAGAAAGCCTGCGACGGTTGCCGGCATTTTTGGGCATGATGGGGAGACAGAACAAAAGGCTCTGAGGTAACGGTGAGGCAAGTCGTTGTCTCCAGCAAGGTGTAGCCATACCCAGAATTACCGCAATTATTGTTTATTAGTGTAGCAGTGCGCTCTGCAAGGCAGAAGTGATAGCAAAGTGCTGAGTATAAACCCAGTTGCTTCATGAGTTCCTCGCAATCAACACTGTCCTAATTTATGTAACTACAGCTATAAAAGTCAGATCCCCGACTTTTTAAAAAAGTCGGGGATCTCGCAGCTTATCAAGCGTTAGCTACAGAAAAAGTTCACTCGCTATCTGGCTCGATACCCATTGCTCGTAATCGTTCCGCTAATATTGCTGCTCGTGCTTCTGCTTGTTCTGCCCTTTGGCGTTCTTGTTCTGCTCGTTGTTCTGCTGCTTCAGCCCGTTGTTCTGCCTGTTCTGCTCGTTGAGCAATTTCTGTATAAGTTAAAAACTGCGTGCCATCTGGGTAAAAAATCTGCAATTGTGAACTTGAAAGGTCAAAGCGAATCTTCAATCTAGGGCTAATCCATCCGTCGATAGTGTCAATCACATCCAGAAAGCTTTCAGTCCGCAACCAACCACTTAGCTCATTTTGGTCAGGGTCGTACAAATAATATTCTTCAACATCAAAACGGTCATAAAATAGCAGCTTTCGGTTCATTTCTGCTCGTGTATTTCCAGGTGAGAGAATTTCAAAGACTACTTGCGGCGGTATATTATCTTCTTGCCACTGTTTGTAAGAACCTCGGTCTCCTTTGGGTCTGCCAAACACGACCATTGCATCAGGTGCTTGACAAGTTTTATTATTCCCCTCAACCGGATACCACAGTAAATCCCCAGCAATGAACACATTGGGGTCATCAGCAAATAACCATTCGAGATTTTCTTTAATGGTGACAATCCAGCGAAACTGTTTTGTGTTATCCGCCATCGGTTTACCATCGCTGTCGGGGTAGATGACCTCTGACTGGGAGGATGGCTGTAATTGAACCATAATCTTACCCTTTAGGAAACAGACATTGCTGTACACATACCCTAGCATGGCATTTTACAGCCACCAACCAATACAGCGATGTTGTGAAATTATTTTAGGCGATCGCAGGCAGGCTTTGTTATTTTAACAACACTCTGCTAGGGCGATCGCTACTCAACTTATCTACTAATTGAGATGTTCGATAGCTTCACTCACATCTGTGGGCGTGTCATAGTTCTTGTAAGGTATTTTCTTCAAAACCCGAAGCACTTTCTCATCAATACCTTTTTCTTCTGCATTCTTAATCAAGTCTTTCTTGCTGATTGGATAATCAACTTCGTTCAAGCTCTTATTTAGCTGCACCAAGTTTAGTGTATTCATCATGGTGATTCTCCTACAGAGGCAAAGTTGTGTACTAAATATCAGCAGTCAAAATTCATTCGATTTTAAGTTTTAGATTTTGAATTGATTCCACACATGAATCTGCTTGCTAATACCATCAAGGAATGGTTAGTCAATTAGCTAATTATAAAGAATTAGAAATCCTTGCAATCACCTATACAATCAGATGTTACATAGCTTATTGGCATCATACCAATGGTAGATTTTTAATTGTATAAATATAAATATTTAGAGGCTGTTGTAAACAACTTTTTGTGAAGCTAGCAGACTCTTCAATAATTAGTTTTTCAAGTTAATACAACTCAGGCGATCGCTTATGTTGAAAATATTGCGATCGCTCTTTAATAACAAATATTTTAATGTTTATAAAAAACGTCTTGATGTTAGTAATACCAATTCCACTAATGTTTGCGACACATCAATTATTCGTAGGGGCACAACATTGTTGTGCAACGCCACATCCTACCCTGCCTTAAGCCCTTCGGGTGAATCCTACGGATACGCTGCGCGAGCGGCAGTTGCTTCAAGTCGGGGAACCCTTTCGGCAGTCGCTCATGGGGGAAACCCCCAAGACCGCGCTGCCTCACCAACGCACTGCCTCACCGCTTCGCGTCTACAAGTCTGGCGACCGAACGGAGTGGCTCCCCTACCCATCTGTTGCATTCTTTTTACAAATTGGTATGACTGCTGCGCGTCTATACATTATAAAAAGGTGGGGCTACACCCACCCTATTTCCTAATATTCCATCGCCTCTGCTGTCGTCTTCTTATCTAATTTGAGAATCAAAACTCCCAAAGGCGGCAGACACAAATCCAGCGAATAAGGACGATTGTGCAATGACCAATCATCAGTCCATTTACCGCCTAAGTTACCGATATTGCTACCGCCATACTGACGGGCATCGCTATTAAATAACTCAGTATAAAAACCTTTCTCTGGTACACCTATGCGGTAATGAGAATGAGGTTGAGGTGTGAAGTTGCAAACCACAACCAAAAAATTCTCCGAATTCTTATCGCGGCGGATGAAGGAAACCACACTATGGCGGTTGTCGCTACAATCAATCCACTCAAAACCTGGTTCAGCAAAATCTTGAGTGTACAAGGCTGGTTCACCGCGGTAGAGATGGTTTAGCTCTCGGAAAAATTGTTTTAATTGTTGGTGCGGTTCATATTGCAGTAAGTGCCACTCCAAATCAGCCCAGACATTCCACTCACTCCACTGCCCAAATTCCATGCTCATAAACATGGTTTTCTTGCCTGGGTGAGCAAACATATAGGTAAACAAACAACGCACATTAGCTAACTTCTGCCATGTATCCCCTGGCATTTTGCCAATCATATTGCTCTTGCCATGCACGATTTCATCGTGAGACAGAGCCAGCATAAAGTTCTCGCTGTGGTTATACCACATACTAAAAGTGATGTTATTTTGGTGGAACTGGCGGAACCAAGGATCCATGCTGAAGTAATCCAGCATATCGTGCATCCAGCCCATATTCCACTTCAAGTTGAAGCCCAGTCCACCTGTATAAGTAGGCCAAGATACCATTGGCCAAGAAGTGGATTCCTCAGCAATTGAAAGCGCGCCAGGGAAATAGCTAAAAATCAGATAATTGACTTGACGTAGGAAATCTGCTGCTTCTAGGTTTTCTCTACCACCGTATTGGTTGGTTACCCATTCTCCTTCTTTACGGCAATAGTCGAGATAAAGCATTGAAGCCACAGCATCAACGCGAATACCATCAATGTGATACTTGTCAAACCAGAACAGAGCATTTGCTACTAAGAAATTCCTAACTTCATGGCGACTGTAGTTGAATACCAGAGTGCCCCATTCTTTGTGTTCGCCTTTGCGGGGGTCTGCGTGTTCATACAGATGGCTACCATCAAAGAAAGCTAAACCATGACCATCTTTGGGGAAGTGACCGGGAACCCAATCGACAATTACGCCGATGCCGTTTTGGTGACATTGGTCAACAAAATACATAAAATCTTCGGCAGTCCCAAAACGGGAGGTGGGAGCATAGTAGCCAGTTACTTGATAACCCCAAGATCCATCAAAGGGATGTTCGGCAATGGGCAATAGTTCTACATGGGTGTAACCGAGTTCTTTAACGTAGGGGATAAGTCTATCTGCCAGTTCCCGGTAGGTGAGGAAGCGTGCGCCAGGTTTAAGTTCGGAAACAATAACTACAGGCTCGGTTTCACCATTGGGCAATTTGGGTGGTTCGGCACTAGAAGCGTGTAACCAAGAACCTAAATGCACTTCGTAGACTGAGACGGGCTGGGTAAGGGGGTCAGTATGGCGGCGCTTTTCTAACCATTCTTGATCACCCCAACTGTAAGCACTTAAGTCAGTAACAATAGATGCTGTTTTAGGGCGCGGTTCCTGTTGGAAACCGAAAGGATCAGATTTTTCGTAAATGTGACCTTCAAAATTTTTGATTTCATATTTATAAGACTCTCCCACTCCTAATTCAGGAATAAATAATTCCCAAACGCCAGTAGGGCCTTTACGCATTTGGTGCTTGCGTCCATCCCAGTGATTGAAATCACCTAGTACAGAGACGTTACGAGCATTGGGGGCCCAAACCGCAAAATAAACGCCCTTAACGCCGCCTACTTCTGTGAGGTGCGCTCCCAGTTTCTCGTAAATCCGGTGATGATTACCTTCAGTAAACAAATGCAAATCAAAATCTGTCAGGTGAGGAGAACGAAAGGCGTATGGGTCATAGGTGACGCGCTCATGTTCTCCTTCTTTGATCCGTAACTGGTAGTTTGCCAGTTCTGCTGTTTCAATTGTGCATTCAAAAAAGTTGGGGTGATGCGCTGTTTGCATCGGGTATTCTTTGCGTTCTTCGGGAATGACTACCCACGCTGCACTCGCATTTGGGAGGTAGGCTCTCACAGCCCAGACGCTTTTGCCATTTTGTTCGATGAGATGAGAACCGAGTATTTCAAACGGATCTTGATGTTGATTCCAAACTATGCGGTCAACTTGTTCAGGAGCGATCGTAGTCATGGACATGAAACTACCTACGTAAAATAAGTGATTGGCTAAAACTACTTTTTTTATATATATATATTCTTTACATTTATTTGCAATTTGTCGCCACCGTTATCGTACATCAGAATGAGTAACTCGTTTTTTACCTACCGGAGTGGTGGAGCAGGGGATCGCGGGAGAATGGGAGACAACGGGGCTATTAAATATCGAGTAATTTGTTAAATATCTAAAAATGGGAAAAGCTGAAGTAAGACACTGCGTATCCGCAGTAAAAAAATCTGTTCTCGAATTTTGGGATCTAGTTTTGGTGGTGGAACTGCTTGCAGCCGCGCTTGCAATTCTAAGTATTCGGCGGCATTAAGAGGCTCACCATCAACAGGCGATCGCGCTTCTAGAATAATTTCTGTCCGCAAGATTTCTTCGGGAATATCTTCTGCTGGCGGTAATGCCATTACTGCTGTCTGCCAATGGCTAGTTAACCCTACCAAAATGCTAACGCTAACGCTCAAAACAAAAAATCTGATCCGCTTCATCGGTGCCATTTTGAGTTCTGAGTCCTATGTTACGTATCTATTTAAATTCTAAATTTCAAATTTCAAATTTGAAATTTTTATAGCCCTGGCGGTAGTTGTTCGCTACAAAATTGATGAACTTGTACAATGCGTTCAAATAGCCAGGGATATTTTTGTCGGTAGTGGGGAATGAGAGCTAAAGGACTCAGCAAGGCTGCTGCTGCGATATCTGCTACACTCAGCCTGTCACCTACCAAATAATTGCTCTCGCGCCAGCGGATAGATAAGAATTCCAAAGCAGTGATTAACCTGTTAGTGGCTAATTCTACACTAGCTCTGTTGATCCCATATTGTCGTCGCACCACTCCTATGATTATCTGGCTAGATAGTGATGGGTTAAAGGACTTGCCCTCATTAGCGCGAAACTGATAATAGACAAACCGTGTCGCTGTACCGATGCTTTCATCCAACCAATCTTCTAGCATCCAGGCTTCAGTTTGCTGTATATCGTCGGGTAGCAATAGCGACGGTTCTTTTTGATAGTTTTCTAGAAATTTAAAAATTTGGGTTGAGTCGGCGATCGCTTCTGGTTGCCCTTCAGTTTGCGGTAATAAAACTGGTAATGTAGTCAAACCCGTCAGGGACTTTACTTTGAGGATATGCAAGCCGGGATTCAAGTTCTCAACTTGATATTTAATTTTTTTATACCCTAGACCTAAACGGGCTTTGCGACAATAATGAGATGTACTAAATTGCAGTAACAGCATAAAGCTACTCTAGCAGCTTAATCTACAAACACTGCTACAAAATTAGAAATTTTTACCCTTGAGCTAGCTTGACAAAAGACATCTACTAAAAATTTAGTAATGTCAAGCAACACTATCAGTTTATTTTTTCAGTTTGAATAAAATATCTTTTTCAGCAATAAGAATAGAGGATCACTTAGTGGCGATACTAACCGTCCTCACTAGTGTCCTCTACCTTGCTTTCCTACTTAACCAATCAATATGTAAGTACGCTTTTAGTTTTTATCTAGCTACAAAAGGTACTTATATATTGCCACTTACCTAATTTAAATCAGGTTATATAGAGAAGCAGCACTGTTGCTAACCTGTTTTGGATGTGCTCTAGACTACTATACTAAGGTGTTTTAGTTGGGGTAGCGGTAGGACGAACGGTTGGAGCAGTGGTAGCGGGGGCTTTAGTAGCAGGGGCCCCAGTATCAGCTGGCTCACCTGCTGCTCCTGGGGTAGTGGTTGTGCCGCCTGTACCACCAGGTTGACCACCACCTTCGCAAGCTCCAAGAGTTGCAGCCAGAGTTAACATGATAGCCAAACCAAAAATTTTTGTTTTCATAACTCCTCTTTCACCAATTGTGGCAAGAACAAATTTTCGCCTGAAGAATACGATACCTTATTTACTGCTTTTTTTATTAATACCTTTAGGTACATATTTAAATGTAATACTGTAAAAGAATTTTTTTAAAGTAGATTATTATGCCGCGCCGCTATAATCATTAGTTTCTCTTAACTAAGAAACAAGGTAACTTAATCAATAAAATCTAAGATTCAGTAAATTAGGTAGCAAGTCAAGCTATCATATCCAAAAATTGCCATGTTTTTGCAGACTCTTGCCGCTTGCTACCCAGAGTTGCCATACTTTAAATGCAATGTAACGATTGCTGAACAAAAGATTCATTACTCTATTCACTCACAACTCAGCACTTAGTACTGAGTTTAGTACAGACAACCAATCTAAAATACAGTTTTTCTATCTAAAAAATTTATGGCTGCTCGCAAATCAGCAGTTTTTGCAATGGGTACTTGGTTCCGGCGAGATCCTACCCTATCTTTAGGGAAGAGACGCTCGGCACGTCTACAGTCAGCCGCGCAAAAAGCGTCTACACTCACTGTTGAACCTGCACCACTACCTTCTAAAAGACAACGGCGTTCCCGGAAAAATATATCGGTTTCTGCCAACAATGGAGCGATGATGCCCACCTCGGTGCAGTCAGGGACACAACAAACTATAAATCTCAAAGGGCAGTCAAGTACGGTTCAAAAAAGTCCCAGGTTGGGCTTTCTCCGCCTTCCCGTAATGAGTAGTTCTGAAACCTCGCCTATGTGGTTGCTGCGTTTTTACGCCATACATCGTTTTTCTTCGGTTACGACGTTTGTATTGGTGGCAATGACGCTTGTAGTTTATGGTTGGACGGTTTACTCTCAAGAAATTTGGAGCCAGGGATACCGCAGATTGCAAAGTCTACAACGTTATGAGCGGCAGTTGAAAACAACTAACGCAAGCCTAACCAATAAAATGGCTGAGGAGGCAGAACGGCCAACAACAGGATTATTATCACCTACTCCGGGGAGGACGATTTTCCTGTCTCCAGCATCTCGCAATCCTAATTCAACACCCCCAAAGACAACGCCAAATTCCGAAATCCAGCAGCAAACCACATCGCCACTGGGATATTAGAAATATTAAAGTCAATAATCATCTATCAGTTTTCAGTACACAGGCTGATAACTGATAACTGATAACTGATAACTGATATTGATACTAAGTACGGTAATGCAGAAGTCACCAAGTAGAACAAAATTTAGAAATTTTCGGAATTCAGAATTCATCAGGCGGCGCAAGGGTTCCAAAAGTGGTTTTTTCGGGAAACCTAACTCTCATAGCCAAGAGCAAATTTCTAACTCTAAATCTCGACTGTTCATAGTATGGGGCATATTAATTGCTGCTGGGTTGGGGTTGGCAATCAACTTGTTTCAGTTGCAAATTGTTCGGGGGCCAAAACTCACAGAGAAAGCAAGAAACCAGCAAATGGTGAATTTACGGCCTTTTATGCCCCGTCGCCCAGTGATAGATCGCAACAATAATTTGTTGGCAATTGACCGTCCTGTATATACTGTTTTTGCCCATCCTAAGCTATTTAGCAAGTCTAATGAAGACATGGCACAGCGACTGGCTTCTATATTGGATAAAGACGCTGCTGAGTTAGTGAAAACGTTTGAAAGCAAAAAAAGTGGAATTACACTTGCCGCTACATTACCTGAAGAAACTGCCGATCGCCTAATTGCATTACGTTTAAATGGCTTGGAATTCGTGCAAAAGTACTCGCGTTTTTACCCGCAAGAAGATTTGGCTGCTGATGTGGTAGGTTATGTAAATCTTGACCGTCGTGGTCAGGCAGGTGTGGAATATAGCCAAGAGAAGTTACTCGAACGTTCTGTGCAAACGGTACGCTTAAGTCGGTCGGGTAACGGGGCTTTAATGCCAAATTATGCTCCTGAAGGATTTCTGCATTTTGATGATTTGCAACTGCAATTAACTATCGATAGCCGCCTGCAACGAGTTGCCCGTTCTGCGCTCAAACAACAAATGGAAAAGTTTGAAGCCAAACGTGGGGCGGTAATTGTGATGGATGCGTTTGATGGTTCTTTACTCGCTTTAGTCTCTCAACCCACCTATAATCCTAATCAATACGCCAAAGCTGATATCTCACTATTCAAAAACTGGACTGTAGCAGATCTTTATGAACCGGGATCGACTTTCAAGCCTTTAAATGTGGCGATCGCTCTAGAAAATGGCGTCATTAAAGCAGATGATGTGTTTAATGACCCTGGTTCTATTAAAGTGGCTGACCACATCATTCAAAATGCCCAGCACAAAAGTTACGGGCGGATTAATATTGCTCAAATTCTGCAAAATTCCAGCAATATTGGCATGGTGGAAATAATCAAACGTTTACAGCCTAATGTCTACTACAACTGGCTGGAACGGCTGGGGTTAGGGCAAACCGTTACTACAGATTTACCATTTGAAGTCGGCAGCCGACTCAAAAGTTCTGAAGAATTTATTTCCTCACCAATCGAACCAGCAACTACCTCTTTTGGCCAAGGCTTTTCCCTAACACCGTTACAGCTAGTACAAATGCACGGAGCTTTAGCCAATGGTGGTAAATTAGTAACGCCTCATGTGGTTCGCGGACTGATTGATAGCAAAGGGCAAATGCACTATACGCCTAATCGCTCCATACCACGCCAAATCTTCTCACCTAAAACCACCCAACAGGTAGTAGAAATGATGGGAACTGTAGTCGCGGAAGGCACTGGCAAGGTGGCACAAATTCCGGGATATCGCATTGGTGGTAAAACAGGTACTGCTCAAAAAGCTAGCCCTAATGGTGGCTACATTCCTGGTGCTAGAATCACCAGTTTTATAGCAATTTTACCTGTAGAAACTCCTCGTTATGTTGTTTTGGCAGTGGTAGACGAGCCAAAAGGAGAAAACGCCTATGGTTCTACCGTCGCCGCACCAATTGTGAAATCTGTGATGGAAGCGTTGATTCCTCTTGAACAAATGCCGCCAAGTCAGGTAGTAAATCCAGCACCAGCAGCAACCCCACGTTGAGGGTAAGGGGCAGAGGTGCAGAGGTGCAGAGGTGCAGAGGGGCATAGATGTTCAAAACTCTCACGCCCAGTCTCCATGAACTTAACTTTGCAGACTATAAATTTACTTTGGCTATGCTCCTCTAGAGTTAATATTTCTTTATAACCAAGGGCAGAAGTGCAAAAACATACAAATGTGGAATTTTATGTATTAAAGGTGGAAATCTTTCACACCTTGGCACAGCTACCAAAAATTCCATGCAAAACAATTTAGTTATATTTCCAAACGTGAGGAGTGTGGGGAAGAGTACCCACATAGCCGAAACAACAGCTACTAAATATGACCGTGCTGAACAACAATTTATAGAACTGCTGACAACAGAGAATTTAGACGAGTTACTTGAACAGGAGCCTGCAAAAGCTAGAGAGTTTGAAAGAACGCTCTCGACAGCAATTCTTAATGCTTATCACAACGGTCGTGGTGACGAGCAAGCTCACCGTTTTCTTCAAAGAATACTTTACCGAATTAATCGGTTGAAGTTATTTTGGTATGACGATTTGCGGAACTATACCAATGAGCGATCGCTTTACTTGTATTCATGTCGCAATCAAATCGAAGCTGCTTGGCAAGCTTGGGAACTAGCACAAATCGATGTGCCAGCACTGCAACAACTAGATGTCAAACAAGCACTCATTGAACGCGCATCTGTAGATGTAGATCCACCTTTATCGCCAGATAGCCGCTATATTCGGGAAGAAATGAGTGAAGCTGGCTACCGTCACTTACTAGCGATCGGCTCCTTTGATGGCTTAGTAGAAGGTAGCCGGATGACCTCGATTTTGGGTGGTGCAGCGAATGAAGTGCAGTGTACGCTGGTGCGAGTATTTTTGGAAGAATACGGCAACGGTCGCTTATCTCGCAAGCACTCGACATTTTTTGCCCAAATGTTAGCTGAGTTTGGGATGAACACCGAACCTGAGGGATATTTTGATTTAGTGCCTTGGGAAGTCCTGGCTTGTGATAACCATAACTTCTTGACGACAGAACGTAAGCGCTATTTCCTCCGCTACAGTGGTGCTTTAACTTATTTTGAAGTAGCTGGCCCGGCGGCTTACAGAAATTATCTGACGGCGGCGCAACGACTAGGGTTGTCAGATGCAGCGATGGGTTATTGGGAACTGCACATTAGGGAAGATGAACGCCACGGCCGTTGGATGTTAGATGATGTAGCTTTAGCTTTAGCAGAAAAGTATCCCAATGATGCGTGGGAATTAGTACTTGGATATGACCAAGAGAAACTGATGGGCGATCGCGCGGCGCAAGCTGTTGTGCGCTCAATACGTGAAGTTGAACAAGCTACTTTACCCATCAAATAAATATAGAAATTAAAATTAGCAGGTTCTTCGCTGGCATTTTTAATTTCACATTAATTTCACATTGCTAATTCACCCAGAAGATGAATTCTTTAGTGACAACTGCTGCCTAGAGAAATACTTTCTGCTGCGTTCTTGAAATTATAACTGATTTTTCTCCTTGTTATACATTAAAGTTGAAGTGTACTCACATGAAAGATATCTTTTTTTGTCCTGAAGAATCTAATTTCTATTCCAACTGTTTAGAAAACTTAGTGCTGAGAAATTGTAAAAAATCTGAATCGGTTGTTGAATTTGGTTCGGGAGACGGAACTCCTGTCATCAATTCATTGCTGAGGAACAAATTTGACGGAGTGATCCATGGATTTGAATTAAATACCTCTGCCTGGAAAGCGGCTAATTTAACAATTGATGAATATAATCTTGCTCACAAATATATCATCAATAATTCCTGTTTGTTCAAATCTTCTAAGCCAAAAGCTAAGTATCTCGTAGCAAATCCACCATATTTGCCCGCACCAGATGCAGATATTTATATGCCATTATTATTTGGTGGTATAGATGGAGCTACAGTTACCAACGATCTCTTGTCATTAGGCTATGAAAATGTATTAGTTTTAATTTCTAGCTTTTCTAATCCCAAAAGTACAATTGAGCAGGCAAAAGAAAATGGTTATTGTGTTAACAACTTTGTTGTTTTACCTTTAAAATTTGGTTACTATAGCTCCGAGCCAAAAGTCAAAAAGCATATAGAAGAGTTGCGAAAACACAGCATGGCGTTTTATTCTAACGAATATTACTTTTTAGCAGGAGTTCTATTCAACAAGTGCCAAAATAATCCGATTGATTTATCTAAGGAATTAACTCAGGTAATGACGAGTTTGTAAAATTAACAACTATGTTCAATAGTTAGTTCAGCACAATGGAGTATAAGGCAGGGATAGAATCTAGGACTTAAGCAGTGAAACGAAAAATCATGTTTTTTACAAGGGTTATAGAGGTGTAAATATTCACAACACCTACACCTTTACGTCACTCAATCCCTGACTTCAATTATGGGGTACTACTCAATAACTATTGAATATCTTTATAAGTTTGCTTGAGTGTCTCCTCTATTGAGCCTAAACGTTGGAACGCCTCTATTAGTTCATGAGATTTTGTTTTTCTCTTAGTTAACAACACTTTTAGAGGAGTTAAAAACTTGACATCCGGGTCATCTACTAGAGCAACTTCTACTGCTTGCAAAACCTTTGCTGCATTCACAAAAATATCTTCGTTATCAAAGCCTTCTTTTGCAGAAAGCTGATGTAAACCTGCGTCTGGAACAGTTGCTCTACCTAACAAAGATTTGTCTAACACTAAACCTTTTAACAAGGCTAGCAAAGCTGCATAAATAGAGAAATCATCACAACTATCAAAAGCCTTAAATTCAATACGCCCCACTTCGGCTGGTATGCGCGCTACTTTGGTCAAAGAAGGAACGCTAGGAATTAGTTGTTCTTCTTGTTCTACAAAAACTAGCACAGCAGGTCTTTTACCTGTTCTAACAAACGTTCTTACCGAAAGACCTTCCCACAAGCTGCCATTATAAAAAGGAGAACTATAGCTAAACGGCACAATGTAGGCACTGTAATAAGTCAACTTTCTGCCAATATCAATTAAACTTTCATTAGACAAATCTGCCATAGAAATATTTAAATCTGGCCCGTATGTGACCATATAAATATTGGCAGTGTGTTCATCAGGATAGCTCTGTAACTGTCTAATTTCATAATCATTTAATGGAGGTTTCGGCTCAAATACAGTCTTGTAAGGATTAAAACTAGCCAAGACTGGTGAGAAACCATAATTAGCAGCAACTTCACGTAATAAGCGAAAACTTTCTGACAATTCGTCAATAGCACTTTGAATATCAGAATTTATGGTAGTTCTGATTTCAATACCTTTAGGTAAGCAATCAATTAGCTCTTCAGAGTCAGCAAATCTTTCAAATCCTTCAATATACCATCGTTTTTTCTTAATACCAGCATCACCGACGCGCAGTTGAGGATAGTCGCTAGGATATGTAGGTAGCCTTTCGACGATTTGAGCGAAATTAGCAAATTTTGTCCAAGAAAAATCAGCAAATTTTCCTTCCTTGTTAAGGAAAGCAACTTCATGCTCAATGCCGAAAAAAAACATCATTTATTCCTTAATTATTTGGGGTTAACTTTATCGAACTAATGTCAATTAACATGTGTTCTCGAAAGCAGGAGGCAAAAACCAGGGCATTAAGTTCCGCTACACCAATTTTGAGTGCATGACTTTAGGGATGCGGCTTGAGGTAGAGGCATATCCAGTAGTCAATAGCTGAAAGTATTTTGCAATAGTTAGTGTATCAAATTTGTAGCAAATTGCTTCAATAATTTCCGATAATCTGGGGTTTGCTATTATTCGATCTATGGTTTGCATGGCAGTTTTACACCCAATTTTTAAATCACATACAATAGATTTATTGCAAAGGTTCAAATAATATCAAAAGTAACCGCAGATAAAGATAACAAAAAATTATGTAAAAATTTAATTATTAAACGCTAAATTATAGTAAGGGCACAACAATGTTGTGCCCTTATCATAATATTTTGAGCCAGAAAAAGCGAACAATAAATTGTCCACTTCACACTCGATTTATTCAGACAGAGACTGGAGTAATTCAGAATATCTATCTACCGCTAGAAGCGAATTAGTCCATAATAAGAAGTTGCTGCCAGAAGTAGAATTGTTATAATCCCCAAAGCAATGCTAAGTGAAAATTGCACAGAAGTTTTTTGATTGAGTTCCTGTTTACTTTCGCGTTGCTGAGATGTAGTCGAAACATTTTTGGGATTTGTTGCTTTTTCAGTAGTCATAGTTGTGATAAGTTATGAGCATTTATTACTAAGTTTGCTGCAATTGTCAGAAACTGCATCTGCCTTGAGGACTACTAAAAAAGGTGTAGAAAAAGACTTAAAGTATTGCCGATGACAACGAAATGTTTTTGTCGCTGGTAAATGTTCTAGTACAATTTGTGAGACTCTGCTGAGACTCTCCATGAACCTGAGTTAACAGGTAGTTATTGCTTTTGAGTCAAAAAGTGTCTTGCTATTAGTCCTCAAAAATAGTTAATTCTTTTGGTTGGCACTGCTGAATCTGGAACCGAATTTCCTGAGTTCCTTCCTGTTCTAGATCCTCTATATAAGCAGGTAGGAACGTTTGAGCCTCCTGTGAGTTCATAAAAGGCCCGAAGTAGTAAGTACAGCCAGGATGATTAGTGATAATTTCTACCCACCAAGCAAATTCAAACTGTTCCTGTTTTAAGTTGTCTGTCAATCTCATAGCAGTCTCCGCAAGTTAAAGGTACGAGGCACGACTGATAATACTTTCAGACGATTTCCAGCCAATCAAAAATTTGTTCTAAGTGTGTTCTGGAAAAACAATTTTCAGGTTTAGTTATATTTTCACCTTAGAAAAACTGGCAGGAAAATAAAAGTAGGAGATTTCCCCAATAATAGAAAGTATTCCCGATAGTTTTTGTTAAGAGTAATTAACTTAATAATGATATAGTGCCCAGTTAATTAACCAAACATTGAGCCGATATACAGGCTAAAACCAAAATAATAGCTGAAAATGGTCAAAATCAAACCGCCAAAAACCTTTGAATTACATCCTGGCTGAGTTCATCTGTTGAACCAGAGGCAACAATACCGCCTTTTTGCATGGCGTAATAGTAATCGGCCTGACGGACAAAGTGTAAGTGTTGCTCTACCAACAAAACAGAAATGCCTGTGGTCTCTACGATGCGACGGATTGCGGCTTCAATTTCTAGAATTATTGAGGGTTGAATACCTTCTGTAGGTTCATCTAATACGAGTAATTGAGGTTGTCCCATTAAAGCACGAGCGATCGCCAGTTGTTGCTGCTGTCCTCCACTCAAATCACCACCCATCCGCGAAAGCATCGTTTTCAGGACAGGAAATAAGCTAAAAATTTCTTCTGGAATCTCTGCTTTTTTTGCCTGCTTCTTCCTAGCTTCTAACCCCAACAATAGATTTTCTTTTACTGTTAAACGAGGGATAATCTCTCGCCCTTGAGGAACATAACCAATTCCCAATTTTGCCCTTTGATCAGGAGATTTGGAATTAATTAATTCTCCAGCCAAATTAATAGTGCCGCTACGGGGTTTGAGTAACCCCATAATAGTTTTGAGCAGGGTTGTTTTACCTACACCATTACGTCCAATTAGACAAACCATTTGCCCATTTGGTACGCTCAAATCTACATTGCGAAGAATATGGCTTTCGCCATAGTAAACGTTAAGGTTAGAAATTTTTAGCATCAGGAAATTAATCGTAGATGATAAAGGTATGAAAATCTCAATCTGCAACTGAGTTTTTGTTTCTATGGCAAGGAGCTTTTTTGCCAAGAGCAATTTGAGCAGCATTCGCTAATATTTCAGCAGAACTAGACAATCTTATAGTATTTTTGTGGTCAAAAATATTTTCAATTATGCCTAGCGCATTTACACCTTCTTTGCCATCTAACTTGAAATTCTCATTAGCTTTATCTAGAAGAAGCAGAAAAGTTGAACGCTCCGAACCATGAAGATAATCTTGAATCTTTTTGGCATTATTGAGGTGAGTTGTTAAAGATTTTGTGTATTTATTAATATTAGTATCTTTATGACGACTATACTCTTCAACAGTCACACTAGAAAGCAGTATTTTTAATTTATTTTGCTTAAGGCCAGATAGAATACTCTTCAACAGAGAACGTGATTCTAGTTTTGGAGCTAAATTTAACCAAATACATATATTGAAGAGAATATATTGCATAGTTATATGGAATACTTGAATTTTATTGAACGTTATTATACTAAATATTTCTACATATGTACTTGCTGACTGTTTGGCTAACTGGAATTTATAGTTCATACTTCATAATATACAGATGCTAGCCCAAGCAAATGACCCAAACGACGAAAACACAAAAACTGCTGACTTTTGAGGAGTATCTTGCCTATGATGATGGTACAGACACGCGCTATGAGTTGGTGGATGGAGAATTAGTTGAGATGCCACCAGAAAGTCAGGAAAATAGCAATCTGGCAAGATTTTTATTTGTTGAACTACTAAAACATTTCCCATTTTATTTAGTTGCTCACAAGGATACAGAAATTGAGGTTGCGGGGCGACGGGCGAGATGTCGTTTACCTGACTTAATGGTTCACACAGAAGAATCTTATGCTGCCCTTATCGGTGCTACTCGTGCTACCCTCACCCGTGATATGCCGCCGCCTGCGCTAGTGATTGAAATTGTTTCACCGGGAACGGCGAACCACATTCGTGATTATCGCTACAAGCGGACGGAGTATGCCGCTAGAGAAATATTAGAGTATTGGATTATTGACCCACAGATGCAACAAATTACGATTTGCCAGTGGGTGGAAGGGCAATATGAAGATAAGGTATTTACAGGTGCGGCTTGCATGGAATCAGTGATAATTGCTGATTGGGCATTAACAGTAGAACAGGTATTTAACAGCGCAAATCGATCATAATTACCAAGCAAATAGAAAGTGCGTTAGCGCAGCTTAACGAAATTAACACGTTTTTCATTCTTGTTGTTGTCCTAAATATACTTCAATAACGCGGGGGTCATTTTGAACTTCCTCAAAATTACCTTCGCACAGTACCGAACCTTCATGTAACACCGTTACTTTCCGGGCGATTTGACGCACGAATTCCATATCATGTTCAATTACTAAAATTGAATGGCTCTGTGCTAGTGCTAAAAGTAATTCGCCGATGTTGTAGGTTTCCTCATCTGTTAAACCCGCCACTGGTTCATCAACAAGTAATAAATCAGGGGACTGTGCTACTAACATTCCAATTTCTAAACGTTGCTTTTCTCCGTGGGACAGCAAACCTGCTGGAATGTCTGCTTTAGGAGTTAAACCGATAGTTTCTAATAGCCCTTTAATACTATTTTTTTCAGCAGTTTGGGGACGCCCAAACAAAGTAGAAAAGACGTTTTTATTATGATTGCTGGTAATTTCTAGATTTTCACGGGGCGTTAGATTCAGATAAATTCGGGGTGTTTGAAACTTGCGTCCAATTCCTAACCGCGCAATTTTATATTCAGCTAAAGAACGCAAGTTTTTACCTTTAAATAAAACTCGCCCAACAGTTGGTTGTACTTTACCTGTAATCACATCAAGAAACGTTGTCTTGCCCGCACCGTTGGGGCCAATTACTACCCGCAACTCACCCGCATCCATACTAAAGTTCAGCTGGTTTAGTGCTTTAAAACCGTCAAAATTAACAGTTACGTTTTCAGTTTCCAATATTTTGGCGTTCATGTTGCACTTCGGCGTCTTCTTCCAAGGTGGGATATGTCGCAATCTGTTGACGACGTTTTAAAAGTGAAATGTTTTGATTCCGCGACCATCCTACTATGCCATCAGGAAGTACTGTAACCACGCTTAAAAAGAGTGCGCCTTGGAAAAATAACCAAATATCGGCAAATTTTTCACTTAAAAGGACGCGGGCATAGTTGACTAATAAAGTTCCCACAACTGCCCCAATTAATGTAGAACGTCCTCCCACTGCTACCCAAATCACCATTTCAATCGAAAAGGCAATATCCATTGCTCTAGGTGATACAGAACCATTTTGTAAGGTGTAGAATGCTCCTGCGATGCCTGCGATCGCACCGGAAACTGCAAAAACTAATGTTTTAAAATCTGTAGGATCATAGCCAGAAAATCTTACCCGGCTTTCATCATCACGAATAGCTATTAACAATCTGCCAAAGCGTCCACTTGTCAACCAGCGACAAACACCGTAGGTAGCTGCGAGAAATAATACCGTCAAAATGTAGAAAATAAATTGTGTTTTTGTATCGCTGACCGTTGCCCCAAACAAAGTTGTAAAATCTATCAGTCCATTCGTACCGTTGAAAAATTGTTGTTGACCGTTAAAAAAATTGAAAAATACAATAACTGCGGCTTGAGTCAAGATAGAAAAATAAACACCTTTTAGGCGATTGCGAAATACTAAATATCCCAACAATCCCGCTAATAACCCTGGAATCATTACCACAGCAGCTACAGCCACCGGAAAGGAATAGAAAGGTTGCCAAAACCAGGGAAGTTCCGTTACACCATAAAGCCCCATGAAATCAGGTAACTCGCCAGTAGGGACTTGCAGCTTCAGGTACATTGCGATCGCATATCCGCCCAAACCAAAGAAAATGCCATGTCCCAAACTCAATAAGCCAGTGTAACCCCAAATCAAATCAATACCCAAAGCCACAATTGCCAGTGACAAAAACCTACCCAACAAATTCAACCGAAATTGTGAAAGCACCACTGGCATAATCAATATGAGGATGAGTGCGATCGCCACCACCACCCCGGCCTCAAATATTAACCCTCCTCTCTTCTTCCTCATTCTTTCTTCGTGCCCTTCGCGTCTTCGTGGTTCGTTTTAAACATCAACAGTACGACCTTTTTGCGGAAAAATACCCCCAGGCTTCCACTGTAAAAACACAATAATCAACGCAAATACCATTACCTTCGCCATACTCGTCGTAGCAAAAAAAGTAAATAAATTTGCCAAAGGTTTAACAGGATTCAACAGTGAAGCCAAAGTACCAGAACCAATTAAAAAATTAGCTGTACCAATTCCCAAAGCTGCGACAATAGTACCTGCTAAATTGCCCACACCCCCGACAACTACCACCATAAAAGTATCGATAATATAATTTTGTCCGGTATTTGGCCCGACAGAACCGAGTAAACTAATGGCACACCCAGCCACACCAGCTAAACCAGAGCCCAGTGCAAAAGTAATCGCATCAACTTTTTGAGTAGGGATACCTAAACAAGCACTCATGCTACGATTTTGCGTAACAGATCGAATCCTTAATCCCCAATTAGAACGTTGTAAAAAAAGATAAATTCCAGCTACACAAATTATTGTTAAAGCAATAATAAATAATCTTGCAAAAGGTAACTGCACACCGCCTAAAGATATTCCAGCTTGTAACCAAGTAGGCGCTGTTACATCCACATTTTGAGCGCCAAACCAAGGTTGAGTTACTGCTTGCTGATAAATTTGACTCAATAAATTGCACGTTGTTATTGTTATCCCCAGCGATAGCAACAACATCACCCCCACAACCCAGTTACGGATTCTTTCTAAATTCCTGCGGGAATTTAAAATCCACAAACCGCCAAAAAACAATAGCGAAAACAAAGCTATGCCAATTACTAATACCCAATTCACACTGCGGACAAACTGCTGAAAAATTAAACTGACTCCCCAAGTTGCTAGTAAAGTTTCTAGGGGTCGTCCATAGAGATAACGAATCACACCTTTTTCTAAAATTAATCCCACACCAGCGGTAAAAATAAAAGCGATAATTAAAGCCAAAAATATATAAAATTCAAACCACAGTCCACCCAATTGTTTACAGCCATTTTGAACAACAAATGTTGTATAAGCACCGAACATCATCAACTCACCATGCGCCATATTAATGACGCCCATCAATCCAAATATAATGGCTAGTCCCAAGGCGGCAATTAATAATACAGCGCCAATACTAATACCATTAAATACAGCTTCTAAAAAACCTGTAAACACTTTTTTAGTAATCCGTTTTGATTTTTGAAATTATTTACGTAGGTGGGGAGTGGGGAGATGAGGAGAATAACTCCTAACTCTTAACTCAGCATTCTCAACGCCCCATGCCCCATGCCCTATGCCCTAAACTTTTTTGTACTTACCACCTTTAGCTGGATCAGACCAATCACAAGCAAATCCCTTAGTCTCTTTCACAAACTGATTCCAGGGAACTGGCTCAACTGGTGCAGGAGTGGCATAGACAATATTAAACAAACCATCGTCTCTTACTTGACCAATTCGTACAACTTTGGATATGTGATGATTCTCATCTACTGTCACTTTTCCTTCAGGTGCGTCTATGGTTTGACCGTAGGCCGCAGCACGTACTTTAGCTAAGTCGGTAGCGCCAGCTTTTTCTACTGCTTGCTTCCACAAATAAACTGCGATATATGCCGCTTCCATTGGGTCATTTGTTACGCGATTTTCACCGTACTCTTTCTTGAAAGCTGCAACAAACTTTTTGTTAGCAGGTGTGTCTACTGTTTGGAAGTAGTTCCAAGCAGCATAGTGACCTTTGAGATACTCTACACCAATGGCTTTGACTTCTTCTTCAGCAATACTTACAGACATGGAGGGATATTTTTCTGGTGTCAATCCAGCCCCTTTCAATTGCTTGAAGAAAGCGACATTACTATCACCATTTAAGGTGTTGTAAATTACCCCGCCGTTTGGCAAATTTTGCTTAATTTTAGTAATGATAGGTGTAACTTCTGTATTGCCTAATGGTAAGTAATCTTCACCAACTGTTTTTCCACCTAATGCCTCTAATTGAGCTTTAATAATTGTGTTGGCAGTACGCGGGAAAACATAGTCAGAGCCAACTAAGAAGAATTCTTTACCCTTATTTTTTAACAGCCAATCAACAGATGGTTCAATTTGTTGATTTGGGGCAGCGCCAGTGTAGAAAATATTTTTGGAACATTCTTGACCTTCATACTGCACTGGATACCAGAGCATATGATCTTTGCTCTCAAATACTGGCTTAACATTCTTGCGGCTAGCAGAAGTCCAACAGCCAAAAACTACAGCAACTTTATCTTGATCAATTAGCTTGTTGGCTTTTTCTCTAAAAGTATCCCAATTAGAAGCACCATCTTCTACAATTGCTTCAATTTGTTTACCTAAAACACCACCATTAGCGTTAATTTCTTTGATTGCTAATCTTTCTGCATCAACAACGCTTTTTTCACTAATCGCCATTGTGCCGCTGAGAGAATGCAAAATTCCTACTTTGATGGTGTTACCAGTAGCAGCGGCGACAGGAGAAGCAATAGGAGAGGCCTCTGGACTATTAGTAGCGGTTGGTGAATTATTCGTACAAGCCTTCAGAAAAATGCTGCTTCCAAAGGTTAAAGAGCCGTAAATTAAAAAATTGCGTCGATTAAACCGTCTACTCATCTGTTTATTAATTTTCCTTTTGATGAATCAGCTAACTTATAGAAAGCTGACAATATCAACCTTTAAATTGTGATATTAGTTCGATATTTAACTATGAAAAAGTTGTCATTTATACAAAATGCTTTTTTTGCATAGAAAAAAATTGATTTTTTCATCAATGAATTAATTAAACTTAATAAATAAAATAGTTATTTTAATGTTATGAGACAGCCTAAGCAATAATCGGTGTTGCTGAATCAGTGTATAAGGGACTTCTAAGTAAAAAATATCCCATCGCTGCGGGAGCAGGAGAGAAGTGACGGGTACGCAGGGGTTTCACGCCACTACCCTGCCTTAAGCCCTTTGGGTGACGCTCCTTCGTCGCTAACGCTGACGCTAACGCAGTCGCCCCTTCGGGGTTCGTCAGTCGCTCATGGGGAGTCACTGCGTTATGGGGGTTCCCCCCGTTGTAGCAAGTGGCGTGGAAACCCCCAAGACCACGCTGACTCACCTGCTCCGGGAAACCCTACCAAGAGCGCTGTCTCACCACCCTCCGGGTGTCTACAAGCCGGGGAACCCGTCCAATGGGGTGGCTCCCCAAGTGGAGCAACTTCGGAGAGCAGGGGAGGCAAAATTTGATACTCGTATTAGATGCAAGGATTGGATAATTTAATTTTTGCAGTTCCCTAAAAATGTTTTCTCACCTTTTTTGGAAAAGTTTGAGAAGGCTGTGAAGTAAAACATAGTGCTTATATAAAAGATTAAATTTTAATTCAAATTAACAAACAATACTTTAAGTATCTAAATTAATGCTTTTTAGTGTTTTCGTGACACTTGGGTGCCGCAGAGCAACTTCCGTCTCTATAAAGCCTTGAAAACTAAGGTATAGGTAATCCGTTTCCTAATCTATAGTGTGACTCAACAACAATATACTAGTAGATGGTAAACATATATTATGATTCAGAACGGGACAGTAATCAGAGGACATTACCAAATTCAAGAACGGCTCGGAAGTGGAGGATTTGGTATTACTTACTTGGCTATTGATATAGACCGGCCAAGCCATTGTAAATTTGTAGTCAAACAACTTAGTTTGCGAAATAATGACTTTAATACTCTGCCATTCGCCAGAGAGTTATTTGAAAGGGAAGCAAAAGTTTTAGAACGGCTCGGTAAAAAAAATGATCAAATTCCCGAACTACTCGCATACTTTGAAGAAAATGAGGAGTTCTATTTAGTTCAGGAATTCGTAGATGGAAAAGATTTAAGGTCTGAAATTATTCCAGGCCAGCCGTTACCCGAAGACAATGTGGTTGTTCTATTGCAGGATATTCTAAAAGTCTTAGAGTTTGTGCATCAAGAAAATGTAATTCACCGAGATATAAAGCCCTCGAATTTAATCAGGCGATACTCGGATGAGAAAATTGTACTAATTGATTTTGGGGCTGTTAAGGAAATTAGCACTCTAGAAATTAATGCAGATAACCCATCAAGCCTAACGCATAATGTAGGCACTCCTGGTTATACGCCTATTGAACAAGAACGAGGTCATCCCAAATTATCTAGTGATATTTATGCTGTTGGAATACTGGGCATTCAAGCCCTGACCGGCTTGATTCCAAGGAATTTAGAAAAAAACTTTTCAGGGGAAATTATATGGCGCAAACACGCGCCAAAGGTAACTAATGCTCTGGCTTCGGTGTTAGACAAAATGGTATGCCCAAGTTTTGAGAACCGTTATGAGTCAGCTACAGCAGCCTTGACAGCCTTTACTCAAGCAGATCAAGTTTCACCAACTAGACCACCAACTCAATTAGCTGGTTATCTTTCTAATACACAATATGCATATAGATATCCCTTAATAACAAACCTTGTTTTATGTCTATCATTATCCTTCACAGGAACTTATGTATTTCAAATTATTCAAAAGATAATTATAGATAAAACTTACCAAAATTCTAATGAAGCTTAAATTGATGTCAAGGATGTTTGTAATAGTAATATTATTTATCAAAATATCCCGGGAGTCAAAAAAATTGGCGTAGAAAATGTTGAGAAAATAAGACCAAATTATGAGGAGGAATATAAAGATGTTTGGCCTGTTTTTCGCTGGGTTTGCTTATACAAACTAAAACCAACGTCAAAGGTTCATCAGTTTGAAGTCCCTCTTATTGATAAGAATCAAATAAAACGAGTTGGCATGGACTTGGATGCTTATTGCAAAATGAAATACCCAGATAAAGTTAAACCTAGCCATCATGACTACAATAACCGTAACTCATTAAAATGCACCCGCCCTCACCCACAATAAATTTGTTCACAAATATAACAGAGACTAATAAATATAGGTAATAAATGTAACTTGCAATGTTTAATTAAGCATTGTGCAATCGATAGCAAGTAGCTTTATTAAATGAAACACGCTCAAAGGATTCATCCAGGTTGATGGTTGTTTCACCGCTACCAAGAAACAAGTAGCCATCTGGTCTTAATTGCTGTCTGACTTTTTTAAGTAAGGATTTTTTGGTGGCTATATCAAAGTAGATTAAAACATTGCGTAAAAATATGACATCGAATTCGGGGAGGGATGACCAAGATTGCAAGAGATTGATCTGACGAAACTCAACCATTTGGCGGATTTGGTTGTTAATTTGCCAGTCACTATCTAGCTTTTGAAAGTATTTATCGCGGAGAGTGTTAGGCAGCCCACGCCTGATTTCTAGCTGGTTATAACGCCCTTCACGGGCACGTTCTAATACCTTGCTGGAAAAATCGCTAGCAATTAGTTTGACTGACCAATTAGCAAGCATGGGAAAATTTTCACGAATGAGCATGGCGATGCTATAGGGTTCCTGTCCATTGGAACAGGCAGCACACCAAATATTTAGCGATCGCTCAACTGACCGTGTTTTCACTAATTCTGGCAGTAAAAATTGTTTCAGCACTTCAAAGGGTTGAGTATCGCGGAAGAACGAGGTTTCGTTAGTGACTAGCGCCTCAATTGTCTGGACGTGAAGACTGCTGAACGGCTGAATTCGCAAATGTTTTACCAACTCGCTAATTGAAGCAAATCCTGCTGATTCTGCAATTGGCTGCAAATATAGCTCTGCCAGATAAGTTTTATCGCCATGCAACACAACCGCTGAATGCTCATAAACTAATTGACGAAGATACTTAAAATCAATGGTGTTAACACCCATAGTCTGCTTCATTACAGACCTGAAATAGGAACACGATTGGGACGGATGCGGCGCATAATTTCACCTGACATTTGCTCAAGCGGCACAATTTGATCGGCAAGTCCAGCATTCACGACAAAGCTAGGCATTCCCCACACTACGCTACTAGTTTTGTCTTGTGCAAGTACCTGTCCGCCAGCCTCACGAATGCATTGACAGCCATGTAACCCATCTTGTCCCATACCCGTTAGTATAACCGCGATCGCTCCCGCACCATAGACTTGTGCAACCGAGCGGAACAGTACATCTACTGAAGGGCGACAGGAATTTTCTGGGGGTGCTTGATGGGTGGCAAGTCGAACTACATCTTGGTCACGTTGCACAACCATGTGAAAATCTCCTGGTGCAATCCAGGCGTGTCCAGGTTCTAGTACTACTCCTGGAACTGCTTCATCCACTGGAAATTGACACTTAGATGACAAACGTTCAGCTAATAGTTTCGTAAACATCGGTGGCATATGTTGCACAATCAGGATGGGAACTGATAAATTGGCTGGCAAATCAGGAAGCATACTAGCAAGGGCATTGGGCCCCCCTGTAGAAACCCCAATTGCGACAACATCCACTTGCTCTATCCTGGCACGCAGGGGAGGAACAACTGGATGGCTAATTGCGGTTGGCATTGACAATAAAGGAGCTTTTGCACTAAATACCTTGATTTTTGGGATTAATTCCTCACGAATATGTTGGTGTGTTGCCTCCACACTCCCTAAGTTACTGGGTTTTGTTGCATAATCTGAAGCACCTAAAGAGAGAGCTTCCAGCGTAGCACTAGCCCCGATGCGTGTGGAGGTACTGAACATGATTACCGGCAAGTTTGGATAAATTTGTCGGATAGCAGCAAGGGTTTGTAAACCATTCATCTCCGGCATCTCAATATCCAGGATGACGACATCAGGATTGACACGAGGAATCTTGGCCAGGGCAATGCGACCATTGGCTGCAACTCCTACTACCTCTAGTTCTGGATCGCTAGAGAGAATTTTACTGACTCGACTCCGAACTACTACTGCGTCATCCACGACGAGTACCCGGATCTTTGGCATAGGTATAAAAACTAATATTTGAACTGGTTGACGACTTTCTGCAAATCTACTGCCATGCGCGCTAACTCTGTGGCTGCCTGTGATGTATTACTGGCTGCACTTGTCGTATTTTGAGCATTGAGCGCCACCATCCCGATATTTTTGGCAATATCTGATGTTCCTATGGCTGCCTCAGTGATATTGCGAGCGATTTCATCTGTGGTTGCTGTTTGCTCCTCAACGGCACTAGCGATCGTACTTTGGAGGTCGTTTATTTGATTGATGATGTCAGTAATTTGAGTGATGGCTTGAACTGCACCTTTGGTATCGCTCTGAATCGCTTCAATTCGCTGACTAATATCTTCGGTGGCATTCGCCGTTTGTTTAGCTAATTCCTTCACCTCGTTGGCGACTACGGCAAATCCCCTACCTGCATCGCCGGCTCTTGCGGCCTCAATTGTAGCATTAAGGGCCAGCAAGTTTGTTTGTTGCGCGATTGAAGTAATAACTTTGATGACTTTGCCAATCTCAATGCTGCTTTGACCGAGTTTATCAATTGTCTGGTTGGTGCGATCGGCGGTTCTAACTGCTTCGGTTGCAACTTTCGCTCCTTGAGCGACAGTCTTAGCAATTTCTCGAATGCTAGCATTCATTTCTTCCACCGCAATTACAACTGTAGCGGTGTTTTGATTCACCTGTTCGGCTGAAGCAGATGCGGATGTTGCCTGTTCAGCGGTTTGTTTGGCGTTTTCGGTCATTTCTTTGCTCACCGCGGTCAGTTCTTCTGATGAAGATGCAACCGCCTCTGAAACTTCTGCCATTTGTCTAATTGAAGACTTCAATCTGCTAATCATTTGATTAGCATTATCACTAAGTTGCTTGAATTCGCCAGCGTTGCGTGCCTTGATTTGCTTGGATAAATTTCCTTGGGCAACGGCAAGGGTGACTTCATTGATATTTTTTATTTGCTGTGAGAGGTTCTTAGACATTTCGTTCAAGTTGTCGAGTAATTCTTTCCAAGAACCTTCTGCTCCTTTGACAACAGCTTGAGAACCAAGTTTTCCTTCTTTACCAATTTCAGAAGCCACGCGAGTAACTTCGTTAGCAAAGCTTTGGTTCAAACTCACCCATTCATTAAAAACCGAGGCTATTTCACCCAACCCATTGTCCTCCACGGGTAAACGGACGGTAAAATCACCGTTTTTTGCTGCATTCAGTGCTGCTAGTAATGGTTGCAGTTGCACATCTGTGGTGTGGTGATTAGTCTCTATGGCATCTGCACTATTTTCTGTGGGAGATTTAGAGTTGGCTGTTTTTCCCGCCCGATTTGTAGCCATTGCAAAGCTTTCCTCAATTCTTAAATAAGATGACTTTTAAAATTAACTTCTAAAATCTTTTCGGTGTCTAGAACTAGCAAAAATCCCTCAGCAAGTGGGTAAGCTCCCGCTAGCATCTGACGCATTCTACCTTTTAATGTCGCAGGTGGCGGTTGAAACGTCGCACTCGTCAACTCTAAAACGTCTCCAACTTCATCCACGAGTAGGCTGACTACTTCATCGTGAGAACATACAACGATATTAAACCCCTGTGGTTCATCTACTAGGTGAGTGTTTGATCGGATTGCCGACTCGCCCATCTCTAATCTTTGCTGCAAATCAATTACAGGAATAATTTGCCCCCGGAGGTTGATTAATCCACAGACATCAGGTGGTGCTAAAGGTACATGAGTCATGGTTTGTGGGCGAATCACTTCTTGAACGTGCTGCACGTTCAAACCAAAGTAAATGCCGTTGAGGAAAAAAGTGCAAAGTTGTTCAGCCATGATCAGCTACTTGCAGTAAATGGGGGTTGGCAATCCTAATCACTGTCTCAATGTCCAGGATTTCTGTAATTTGACCTTGAATGACAGTACAGAAAAGCACGCCTGACCTACTGGGAATACCTTTAATCGTCAATGGCTCCTCGACAATATCGAGAATGCGATCAACTACTAGCCCAACGCTGAGTTCTGGGTAGGGAGAGACAATCACTATCGAAAGCGTTTCTGCTACTGTTGCCAAAGCTTGATCATCGAGATGATTTTGAGGGCGATCGCTAAATACTCTGTGAAGCTCAATCAATGGCAAAATTCTACCGTAAGACTGCACGATGTACTGATTACCAACTTTTTCTACAGCAGAAGCGGGAATTTCTTCTAGTCGAGTTGCGATCGCCACTGGAATACCCATACGTGCGCCTTGGGGCCCTTGAATCAATAAAATCATTTGGCGATCGCTTGCTTGTTCTTGGCTGTTTGCAGCTATTGCACTTGCCAACTGTTTTTGTTTTGCACTCACACCAGCCTGCTTTGCCAAACCACTCACATCAATAATCAATGCGACTTTGCCATCTCCCAAGATTGTGGCTCCGGCAAATAGAGATACCATCTTCAACTGCTTTCCCAGAGATTTCACGACAATATCTTGGGTGTCTTCAATTATGTCTACGACTAGCCCAAATTGATAGTTATCAACTTGCACAATGACTAAACTGAGTGCTGAGGAGCCACTGCGGTCTTGGGGTCTCCCCAAGTGGAGCAAGTGGCGTTGCTGAGGAGCCACTGCGGTCTTGGGGTCTCCCCAAGTGGAGCAAGTGGCGTTGCTGAGTGGGGAATGTGGGTGTTTGTCTTGGAACTGCAATACTTGATTGAGGTAAACCAATGGTATAAGATTGCCCCGCAAGCGATACACAGGTACGTCATAAAACATTTCAATGCTATTAAGTGCCTGTTCTTTTTCTAGGCGGACTAGCTCTTGTAAACTTGCTTGGGGAATGGCATAGCGATCGCCTCCACTGTTGATAATTAATGCAGGAATAATTGCCAATGTCAGCGGAATTTTGATTTTAAAGGTTGTTCCTTGTCCGGGCTGACTTTGAATTTCAATGGTTCCGTTAATTTTTTCAATATTGCTTTTGACAATATCCATTCCTACGCCCCGCCCTGAAAGGTTTGTTACCTGTTCAGTGGTCGAGAAACCGGGTAAGAAAATCAAATTCATCGCTTCCGGCTCGCTCATGGACGCAGCTTGCATAGCGCTTACTAAACCAAGTTGCTGCGCTCGCCTTTTAAGTTTTTCTGGCTCAATCCCGTGGCCATCATCGCCAATTTCAATATTTACTTTGCCGCTTTCATAAAAGGCTCTGAGGAATACCCTTCCTGATGTTGGCTTACCATAAGCAACGCGTTCGGCTGGTAATTCAATGCCATGATCGATGCAGTTGCGTATTAAGTGAGTTAAGGGGTCTTTAATCGCTTCAATAATACTTTTATCTAATTCTGTATCTCCTCCTTCCATTTCCACTTGAACTTGTTTATCAAATGCGATCGCCAAATCACGAATTACGCGCGGAAATTTTTGCCAAATGGTACTAAGTGGTTGTAGCCGAGTTTTCATCACTCCTTCTTGCAACTGAGATGTAATTAAGTTCAGGTGTTGGCAAGTTGCAGTGAAGGTAGTATCCTTGAATTTCTCACTAATTCCGATTAGCTGGTTACGGGTTAACACGAGTTCACCCACCAAGTTCATCACTTGATCCAAAAGTCCAACATTAACTCGAATGGAAGATTCTGAAGCATTTAAGGTTGTGGTTTCTGGAAGTTCGCTCTCACCTAGCTGTTGCAATTGCATATTCACAGCAGGTTGAGGTGATAGAGGCGTGATTGTTAATGTCTGTTTAGGCTCCTGCAATTTAGCCAAAGCCTGAATGAGAACTGAGTAATCGTTATCACCCTCATGCCTAGTAATTTTGATTTGGGACAATATTTGCCGAATAGCGTCAACTGTTTGCAGCAAAGTACTGATGATGAGAGGATTTACTGCTTGGCGATCGCCAGCACTATCGCGCAGATCACTTAGCAAACTCTCCCCCGCATGAGCCAGCGATTCTAATTTAGGAAACGGTAAAAAACCACAGTTTCCTTTCAAGGTATGAAGCGATCGATAAATACGAATTACTGCTTCTGGGTTTGAAGATTCTTTCTCTAGATCGATAATGTCTTGCTCTATTTGATTCAGATTTTCATAGCTTTCAACAAGAAATGCTTCTATATCATCATCATCATCGATTTCTGCTAACTCCATTGTATTGATAAACTTATAATCTATATCTTTTGTATTAATACTAATATATTTTTAGACTACATAATAATCAGTCTCTAGAGAGATGTTAACGTAAATTAATGCTGAAAGAATAATGTTTACCCTAAATGACAAAGTGAGAGACATGCAATGTCCTCGTTGCCATTCCAGCCAAACTTTCAAAAATGGTCGTCGGAAAGACAGACAATGTTACAAGTGTAAACAATGTGGTCGTCAATTTCTCGAATCTTATCAACCTTGGTGCTACTCAAATGATGTCAAGGAGCTTTGCCTCAAAATGCATCTCAATGGCATGAGCTTGCGAGAAATCGAGCGGGTAACCGATATCCACCACACAACAATTTTGCACTGGCTTCGGAAAGCAAAGCTTTAATTAGATGATATTTCCAAAATCTAGCAATGTTTGGAAAATGGCTAATTTTAAAATTTTGGCTATACTTAGTGCCACCTCTTGAAAGCCAAAATTCAAAGCCCTTGATATTTTAAGATTTTGGCTTGTTTTCAGAAATTAAGTTTATTGATACTACTAATCAATCCCATTATACGTTCAGCATCATCTATTTTTTTTAAATCTACCATTTCTGTAACCAAATATATAAATTAATATTACTTAAATTAAAAATTGTTTCCTTAATAAGAAATATATTTTATTCAATTAAAACATAGAATAAATATCCTAAAATTAAAGATTCTACGCAAAAAAATTACAAGGATAAATCTGATGGCTTTGGTTTTGATTATTGATGATGCAGCCTTCTCTCGTAGAATGATCCGCAAGTTTTTGCAAGTAGATGGCTATGAAATCCTAGAAGCCACTAATGGACGTGAAGGATTAGAAATGGTTCACAACCACAAGCCAAACTGCGTGTTGGCTGATCTTTTGATGCCTGACATGAATGGGTTTGAATTTCTTCAGGCTCTTCAAGATGAAAAATTAAAAATTCCCACAATCATTATCTCAGCCGATATCCAAGATGGCGCACGCAATCAAAGTTATAGCCTGGGAGCAGTCAATTTTATTAATAAACCACCTAAAGAAAACGAATTACGAGAGGTAGTCCAGAAAGTTATCAATACTAAGGGATAAAGCTTACATGAATGTCACAGCAGAAGAACTGGATGCCCTGCAAGAATTAATTAATATTGGAGTTGGTCGAGCGGCAAGTTTACTCAATGAGATGGTAGACTCTCACATTCGTTTAGAAATTCCGTTTGTGAAAGTATTAACTGCTACCGCTGCCTACCAAGAATTAGCAGCACGATTTCATGATGATAATTTGGCATCTGTCAGGCTAGGTTTTACAGGCTCATTTTATGGCACTGCTGGCTTGATTTTTCCCACTGACAGCGCATCAACATTGGTTGCAGTTCTAACTGGAGAAGAACCGGGTTCAGCTGACTTAGATGCAGTCAAAATTGGAACCCTGAGCGAAATTGGTAATATTGTGATTAATGGAGTGATGGGTTCGATCAGCAATGTACTAAAGCAGCGCATGAACTATACATTACCTGTTTATTTAGAAGATACGATAGATAACTTATTATTACCTGCAAATGCAAGTAGCTCAAAAATCCTACTTGCACAGGCAAGGTTTACAATTGAACAATTAGAAATTATTGGAGATATTATTTTAGTATTCGAGGTAAGTACATTCGATGCGTTAATTAAGGTAATTAACGAAGAGATTGCAGTATCATGAAGGATAATATAGCAATCCGATTTGATTTCTGAATCACTCGTAGAGGTAAGGGACTGGGGACTGGGAAGAAGGAATAAAGGTGTACTGAATTTTGTTCAAAAATCAAATATGAGTCCTATATTAAGTAAAAGTATATACAAAAAAACGTAGCCGATGTGATAATATCATGAACAAAATTGAGCAAACTCAGGAAAAATTTAGCCTTTTAGATACAATTCCTTTGGGAGCTTTTGTTCTAAATTCAGATCGCACCGTTTTATATTGGAACAGTTGTTTAGAGGAATGGACAAAAATTCCTAGAAGTAAGATTATTGGAACTTCTATTGATGAATATTTTCCACATTTAAATCAACCCCGCTACACTAGCCGCCTACAACAAATTTTTCAAGGTGGGCCTCCGACAATTTTTTCTTCGCAACTGCATAAATATGTGATTCCTGTACCTTTACCACAGGGACAATACCGTATCCAGCACACGACTGTAACTGCTGTGCCTGCATTAGATGAAGATGGGTTTTATGCCCTGTTCTCAATTCAAGATGTCACTGATTTAACCTACCGAGTTCAAGAATATAAGAATTTGCGAGATCAGGCGCTGGCAAAAGCAAAGGAGCGTCAACAAGCTAAAGAAGCGGCTGAGGCGGCGAACCGCATCAAAGATGAATTTCTAGCCATTGTCTCTCATGAACTTCGTTCTCCTCTGAACCCAATTTTGGGTTGGGCAAAGCTACTGAAAAATCGCTCATTGACAGAAACAACGATCACTCGTGCCCTGGAAACTATTGAACGGAATGCTGAATTACAGGCTCAGTTAATTGATGATCTGTTGGATATATCCCGGATTCTACGGGGCAAGATGGCACTGAATTTAGAAAGTGTTAATCTTGCTTCTACTATTGAATCTGCCTTAGAGACGGTGCAATTAGCGGCAGAAGCAAAGTCAATTCAAATTTATTTGCATTTAAATCCAGCAGTTGGAATGGTAAAGGGTGATAGTAGCCGTCTGCAACAAATTGTTTGGAATCTGCTATCTAATGCTGTCAAATTTACATCATCTGGAGGAAAAGTCGAAGTTTATTTAGAACAGATTGACTCAGAAGTACAACTCCGTGTCAGCGATACAGGTAAGGGTATTAGTCCTCAATTTTTACCCCATGTATTTGAGTATTTTCGTCAAGCAGATAGTGGTACAACCCGAAGTTCTGGTGGATTGGGGCTGGGTTTAGCGATCGTGCGCCAGCTTGTCGAGTTACATGGCGGTAGAGTTTGTGCCGAAAGCTTCGGAGAAGGACAAGGCGCGACGTTTACAGTTTCTCTACCAGTACAACAACAGAGTCAAGAATTAGGAACAGTAGATAATAATCGCTCTAATAATTTTTATCCCACCTCTATGCTCTACGCTCCACTAGAGGGAGTAAAGGTGTTAATTGTTGATGATGATGCTGATACACGTGAGTTTTTGGCTTTTTTCTTGGAGCAGCAAGGAGCAATCATTACGATCGCCGCATCAGCCAATGAAGCACTGACAGCAATGGAGCAGTCAAAGCCAGATTTATTGTTGAGCGATTTAGGTATGCCAGATGTTGATGGTTATACCTTGCTGCGGAAAGTGCGCGCAATGCCCGCCCATCAAGGTGGACAGATCCCCGCGATCGCCCTTACTGCTTACGCCGCAGAAACAACACAAAGGCAGGTTTTTGCCGCCGGATTTCAACGACACATTGCGAAACCAGCCGATCCCTGCAAATTAGTAGCTGCAATTGCCGCACTCGTTAAAAACTGATTTGAAAATGGGGCATGGGGATTAGCGAGGAAAGATTTCCATAACGAACGTTGTGGGTGCGATTGCATAATTGCACTGCACTTTGCGCGATCGCCCGTGATATCATGTCCGGTTGAAGACTTATCATTTAGACCGTAGGGGGAAAGAGGCTTTTACGATTTTTGCACAGATGCGGTAATCATAAGTGATTAGGCGGACATGATATGAGAGTCTAGTTTGAAACGAGAAGCTTCAGGCTTTGAACTCAAAAATTTAGGCTTTATACCAATTCAAATAATGTTTGCGACACATAAATTATTCGTCAGGGCACAACATTGTTGTGCCTCTACCCATCTGTCGCATTCTTTTTTTCAAATTGGTATAACTTCAATACAATTCAGATAAACCTTTTTCTCTCTCCAGCTTCGCCAGCCAACCTCAACAGATAAATTATCTTAACTGAACCGTATTGAGTTATGAGCCAGTATCTTGCTGAAGCAGAAGTTTTCGTCTTTCCCACATCATTTGCCCAGCAGCGATTGTGGTTTCTTGAGCAGTTGACACCAAACAATCCTGTTTATAATGTGGCGGCGGCACTTCGCCTCATCGGTTCGCTCAACTTAACTGCCTTAGAGCAAACATTCAACGAAATTGTCCATCGCCACGAGGCTTTACGCACTACCTTTTTGATGGTAGAGGGACAACCAGTGCAAGCGATCGCACCTTGTTTAAAGATTCCCCTTCCCGTCATCAACTTACAACATCTCTCACCAAATCAACGCCAAACCGAAGCCCAACGACTCGCAACCGCAGAAGCGCAACGTCCTTTCAATCTCATTACCGGGCCATTGCTGCGAGTGACGCTGCTACAACTCGATAAAGCAGAATATGTGTTGCTGCTGAATTTACATCACATCGTTGCTGATGGTTGGTCGATTGGCGTGCTTATTAAAGAATTAGAGGCATTATATAAAGCCTTTGTAGAAAATAAGCAATCGCCTCTACCAGAACTACCAATCCAGTATGCAGATTTCGCCGCATGGCAACGTGAATGGCTGACGGGCGAAGTGTTGCAAACTCAGTTAACTTACTGGCAAAAGCAGTTAGACGGCATTTGTGTGCTGAATCTTCCCAGCGTTAGCGAAGCTCGCCGTAGGCATCGCCTCCGCCCAGCAGTTTCAACCTACAAAGGTGCAAAACAATTTCTCCAACTACCGCAATCCTTAACTCAAACGCTAGAAGCACTTAGCCAGCAAGAAGGCGTTACCTTATTCATGACTCTGCTTGCAGCGTTTCAAACCTTGCTTTATCGCTATACCCAGCAAGAGGACATTGCAGTAGGTTCACCCATTGCCAATCGCAACCGCAGCGAGATAGAAGGGTTAATTGGGTTTTTTGTTAACAGTTTGGTATTGCGTACCGATTTATCAGGTAACCCGACATTTCGAGAACTGTTGCAGCGAGTACGCGAGGTAACTTTGGGAGCTTATGCCCATCAAGATTTACCCTTTGAAAAGTTAGTGGAAGAACTGCACCAACAGCGTTCTTTAAGTCATCATCCCTTATTCCAAGTTGTATTTAGCCTGCAAAACACTCCCATTAATGCCCTAGAATTACCTGAACTAACGCTTTCGCTGTTTGAGTTCGATAGTCAAACCGCAAAGATTGATTTAGAGTTTCACCTATGGCAAGAATTGGGTAATCTCAAAGCACAAGTCATCTATAGCAGCGATTTATTTGATGACATCACCATCACCCGAATGCTGGGACATTTCCAAACGCTGCTAGAAAGCATTGTCGCCAATCCCCAACAACGCTTGTGTGACTTGCCACTTTTAACACAGACACAACGCCAGCAGTTATTGATTGCATGGAATGACACCAAAAAAGACTATCTATACAACAAATGTTTTCATCAGTTGTTTGAAGCGCAAGTGAAACAAACTCCCGATGCTGTAGCAATAGTCTTTGAGGATAAGCAATTAACCTACCACGAACTAAATATTAGAGCGAATCAACTTGCCCATCACCTGCAACAACTGGGGGTAGTTCCAGATGCTTTAGTGGGTATCTGCCTAGAGCGTTCTTTAGAGATGATAGTTGGGCTGTTAGGCATCCTCAAGGCGGGTGGAGCATATCTGCCTTTAGATCCCAGCTATCCTCAAGAGCGTCTTAACTTGATGCTAGAAGATGCGAAAGTCTCAGTATTACTAACTCAGCAACAATTTCTTGAGCGTTTGGGGAAGGTTGCGGTATCTGTGGTTTGCTTGGATAAGGATAGAAAAGCAATCGCTTGCCAAAGCCAGGAAGATCCCAGATGCTGCGTCACCTTTGACAATTTAGCTTATGTGATTTATACCTCTGGCTCAACAGGCAAACCTAAAGGCGTTTTGATTCAGCATCAAGGACTTGCAAACTTAGCAGCAGCGCAGATTGAGGTTTTTAATTTGCAACCGAGTAACCGCATTCTGCAATTCGCATCATTGAGTTTCGATGCTGCAATTTTTGAAATTGTCATGGCATTGCAAACAGGAGCATCTCTTTATTTAGCAAAAAAAGAATCTCTGCTACCAGGGCAAAATTTACTGCAACTATTGCGCGAAAAAGCTATTACTCACGTCACTCTTCCGCCTGCGGTTTTAGCAGTTCTAACTCCAGAATCACTTCCTGCACTGCAAACTATTATTTGTGCAGGCGAATCTTGTGGCGAAGATATTGTCAAACGCTGGTGGAATTCTAGCCGTCGGTTTTTCAACGCTTACGGGCCGACTGAAGCCACTGTTTGGTCAACCGTTGCTGAAATTAAAAATACCGAAGAAAAACCGCCCATTGGTCGGGCGATCGCTAACGCTCAAATATATATATTAGATAAACATTTACAACCTGTACCAATTGGAATTCCTGGCGAATTATACATTGGTGGCGATGGGCTAGCGCGAGGTTACCTTAATCGTCCAGAATTAACAACTGAAAAATTTATTCCCCATCCTTTTAGTAATCAAGAGGGAGCGCGACTTTATAAAACGGGTGATTTAGCCCGATATCGACCAGACGGTAATATTGAATTTTTAGAACGTATTGACAATCAAGTAAAAATTCGCGGCTTTCGGATCGAGTTACAAGAGCTTGAAAAAGTCCTAAGTCAGCATCCAAATATAAAGCAAGTAGTAGTTATCGCTCAAGAAAATATGTCTGGCGATCGCCGCTTAGTAGCTTATATTGTACCCACTCAAAAACAGACACTAACAAATATTGAACTGCGGGAATTCTTAAAACAAAAATTGCCAGAATACATGATACCTTCAGCTTTTATCATGTTAAATTCTCTGCCAATAACACCTCATGGTAAAGTAGATTATCAGGCGCTCAAAGCAATTAAGAGCTTAACTAGCAGTTTAGTAGAACAAGCCGCACTCGCTCCTCGTAATTCAACCGAGTCTACACTAGCAAAAATTTGGATTGAAGTTCTCAACCTTGAGCGTGTCAGTATTCAAGATAACTTCTTTGACCTTGGAGGAGATTCGCTGCTAGCTGTGCGCCTCATGAATCAAATAAACAAACAGTTAAAGCATAGCTTACCGCTATCTGCCTTATTTTTAAATCCCACAATTGAAAGTTTAGCGATCGCTATAAGCTCAGAAATAGATTCTTTACCTTGGTCTCCTTTAGTTGCAATTCAGCCTCATGGTTCAAATCCACCTTTTTTCTGTGTTCATCCCATTTTCGGCGTTGTCTTTCCTTATTACGAATTAGCTCATCATTTGGGGAAAGAACAACCATTTTATGGATTACAACCTCTTGGGCTTGATGGAAAAACATCTCCATTAACTTGCATTCAGGAAATGGCTGCTCACTATATTGAAGCATTGCGTAAAGTGCAGCCCCAAGGCCCTTATTTTTTAGGAGGTTGGTCTTTTGGAGGTTGGATTGCTTTTGAGATAGCTCAACAACTCCGTAACTCTGGAGATGAAGTAGCTTTAGTTGCGGTGCTCGATACTTTAGCTCCAATTGACCGTAATAAACCCTCATTTAGCAAAAGTTTTAAGTTTATTATGACTACAGTGGTGCGATATATATGGCCATTTTTTATTGATTACTTATTTATAATTATTGCATCTTACAAATTCAAAATTACTAAATTTAAGAAGCTTGTAAAACGGTTAAAAATAAATTTATTTTCATCTTTAATTACAAGAAAAGCTGCCACAACCGAATTGATATCTGAAGAGTCTAAGTCACGAAATGTGAGTGAGTTAGCAATTTGCCCCATGCTGCGTGTTTTCTCTGCCAATAGTCAAGCAACTGTTAACTATACTCCGCAGGTTTACCCCAAGCGAATTACACTTTTGAGAACAAGCGACGAATCTAACATTAGCGAAGCAGATCCAAGTATGGGTTGGAATGAGCTAGCGCTTGGAGGAACGGAAATTCATCTGATTCCTGGTAATCACCTAACTATGCTGAGAAAGCCGCATATCAAAGTTCTCGCTGAACAGTTAAGAGTTTGTATAGAGACCAAAGATGCAAGCCAATTAAATAAGGAATAATATTCAGGCGTTTGCTTAGGCACTGAGGCGCAAGTAAGAAAACAAGTTAACGGTACTTAAACAAAACAGAAAAGTAAAAAAGGCTAAAATGGTTAAATAGCATAGCTTTCACATTGAAAGAAGCTTATGAAAGAAACCACTCCCGCAGCAATGCCGCCATGCTTTGAAAGATGGTGTCAAAAATTTGATGATGTGTTTACTCATAAGGCTCAAAAAAGAGAGTTTAGACACTATGTAGGGGGATTACTGGGTGAAAGTGAGAGAAAAAACCTGTTTCAGATGGCAGAGAATGCTGTAGGCGTGACTTACCACCGATTACACCACTTTTTAACTGAAGCACAGGAGTCTAGTGAGCAGGTAAATGAGCGTCGGTTAAAGATCATGAACAAGTGTAGCCAGACGAGAATTAGTAGAGGCTTTAGCTTAATAATTGATGATTCTGGACATAGAAAAAGTGGTAATTTTACGGCTGGCGTAGGGAGACAGTATATCGGAGAAATTGGCAAAATAGATTTAGGAATAGTAGTGGTAACAACGCATTTATACGATGCAAGAAAAAGCGTACCGTTAGATATCGAGTTATATCAGCACGCTGATTCTTTAGTAAACGGAAAACAAGACCCCCTATTTGAAAAGAAGCCAGAACTAGCAATCAAGTTAATAGATAAAACTATTAACAGAAAATATCAACCAGGGATAGTAATTGTAGATGCAGGATATGGCAACAATACATCCTTCTTATTAGAGCTAGAGAAAAGGCAATTAAAGTATCTAGGTGGATTAGCGAAAAATCGCAAAGTCATTATCAATGGCGTTCAAGAGATTCAAAAAACAATTAGATTGGATGAATTAGCAAAACTCATACCCCAAGAGGCTTTTACAGAAATTCAAATCGAGTTAAATAAACCCAAAACACTATGGGTAGCAACTAAAGAAGTAGAAATATCAGGTTTAAGTGGAAAGCGAAATATCGCTATCGTCATGAATGCTTCGGCTTTCTCTAATGCCACTGATATCGACTATTTCATCACCAATGTTTCACCATCAATTGTCACTCCACAATGGATAGTTGAGACATATTGCCAAAGAAATTGGGTAGAAGTTTTTTACAGAGAAGCCAAGGGATGGTTAGGACTCAAAGAATATCAAGTTCGAGATCAAAGGAGTTTACTGCGCCATTTTATTCTAGTTTTCTGTGCCTACACTTTTATTCTTTGGCATCAGTTGACTGGTGGATTAAGACGAAGGTGGGCGAATAAACCTTTGAATACTTTTACTGAGGCTTTAGAGGCATTTAGAACAGCCATGTCTTTCCGATTTTTTAATTGGTTGCTCTTAAATAGTGACCTGTTCGCTTTTTATAAAGCCAGTTTGGGCTATATTTGGGCTTGATTTTTGTTTAAGTACCGTTAAGAAAAAATTTCTGACTTAGCTCAAAATCCCTATTTATGAGGCTTTTCATCTGCCAATGTTTCGCAACTTCCTTGCTCGGTCGGGGCCTAGAGCTACCCTCTTAGGTGCGATGTAGGATGTTAGGCAGGAGTTCGTTGAAATGGGTAAGCTGGTACTGCCAAATTTTCAGGGTAAGCAAATGGGGCAAGTAATAGTTACCCTTACTGTTACAAATCGAATTGATCAAGTGTTAGCTCAACGAGGTTTCATTTCTGTGCAGGAAGTTCGCTCTTGTACCCTAGATGATGTTTTAGTGGATACGGGTGCAACGTTGCTGTGCTTACCTGCTACCATTATTAGTCAATTAGGTTTAGTCCAAGGTGGAGAAGCTCAGGTAGAGATTGCGGCTGGAGTACAGCAGGGGCGAATTTTCCGAGATGTGGAACTTTCTATTGGAGAACGTCAAGGCACTTTTGATTGTTTGGAACTCACGGACGTTCCCTATGCTCTTTTGGGTGTAACGCCAATGGAAGTTCTAGGGCTAGAACCAGACCTGAAAAATCGGAAGTTGCGAGTTTTGCCGATGAATTCTGAGCAAACCTATCTGAGTATTTTGTAAGCGATCGCTTCACATTTAATCATATTTAATATTCAAAGGGTTTGCTATTCGTAGGCTGCTGAATGCTCTGTTACCCATCCTCGAAATAGACGGATGAGAGCGTTTTCTTTTGTCGTTTTCTTCAATTCTAAAAATCTTTCAATATCAGATGGAGTTAATAACGAAAGAGCAATGCTACGATCGCAACTTTGATATTGCTTATTTTCTAGGTGATACATTGTTAAAGTTTGCCCATCGTAGCGCCACACTTCAGGTACACCGAGATCTGCATAAATATCGAGTCGATTAATCGAACTACTGGTAATATCAATTTCAATTGCTAAATCTGGTGGTGGATCTTTGCTCAGGTCAATTTGCTCTTTGTCCCAGACAGCCTGTTCATTTTGAATGTAGTAACATTGATCTGGCTCTAAACCCCGCGCCAAATCTTCGCGATCGCACGTCCTAGACCCTAAACTGCGAATTTCGATTTCCAACTCCTCTGTTATCGCTTCAACCAACCGTCCCAGAAGTTTTTTGTAGCTTTCATGTGGGTCTAACGGCATTTTGATTTCTAACAAACCCCGGTCATAGGTTAGCCGCATCGCTGGCTGCTGCTCAAAGTCTTTTACTAAAGACTGATAAGTTTGCCAGCTAATATTATTGAGTAAAACCCGATCCGGACTCTGAATTAATATTGCCGTCATGGGTATGAGGGGTGACAGGTGAACAACGTCCTTTTCTTTTATTGATTTTAATACTTCAATATTGCAGCTAAACAGTTTAGTACTATGCTGCATCGGACAGTTGGTTCACGTCTTGGCTACTTCAAGTAATAATTGTCACCCTCCCAGTATCCAAGTCGTAACGACCTCCGACGATTTTTAATCTGCTGGACTGTAGTTGTTCAGCTAAAATGTGCGATCGCTTCAATAGTTCAATTTGATATTGCACATTTGCCACCACAGCGTTTTCAACTGCGTCACCTGACTGATTTTTTACCTTGTCTACGGCAGGCTTAATTGCTTTAACAAAGGTACTAATATCGCCAAGCAGCGCTTCGTTTTGGACAGCGGCGGTAACTGCTCCACATCGTTCATGACCCAGTACCATTAGCAGTGGAGTACCTAGCAGGGCAACCGCATATTCAATGCTGCCAACGGCTTCAGGTATGGCAATATTCCCAGCAATCCGAACATCAAAGATATCTCCGATGCCTTGATCGAAAACAATTTCGGCGGGTACTCGTGAATCCGCACAACTGAGGATGGTTGCAAATGGATGTTGTGCTTGAGCGACTTCCTGCAACCGCGCCGCCGATTGATCGGGGTATTGGGGTTGATGCTGAACAAATCGCTGATTTCCCTCTATCAGCTTTTGCAATGCTGCATCGGGACTGAGGGATTGAGGGTTGTTGTCCGAGGGCAATTCGGCAGCTTTAGCTTGTTTAACCTGCCAGAGTAAATCGCTGGCAGTCATCATGACACCAAATGCCCCCATGACTCCTAACCTCAAGAAGTCACGACGTTCCATGAAATGCTTCTTAAGATCCATGATTTTCTTATAACGACGCTACACATTTTACAGAGCGAATCTCCATTACATCTGAGATGTAACAAGTACCGCCAAACTTGTTAAGCAGTGGTCTGATATTTTCTACAACAGGCTTGAGTTGCTCTGGCATACAAAACGCGATGATGTATACATTATCGAGCATCGTCATGTCTAAATCTTCTGCCGTACCTCGTAATCCTTTACCAGCCACATCTCGAATTACAGCATGACCATTTACGCCTGACTTGTCTAAACTATCTAAAATTTTGCTCAGTTCAAACGAGTTGGCGATAATTTCTATCTTTTTAACTACGTGCATATTATTACCTCCAAAACAGGTTAATTCCGTACAGATATAACGGAATTCCCACAATAATATTGAATGGAAATGTCACTGCCAGAGCGGTAGAAACGTACAGGCTAGGATTTGCCTCTGGAACAGTCATCCGCATTGCCGCTGGGACAGCGATGTAAGAGGCGCTGGCACACAGTACAGCGAACAGTAGCGAATCTCCCTTAGGCGCACCGATGAATTTAGCGATTACCAACCCAATGCCTGCATTAAGTATTGGAATTAGTATGGCAAATGAGATCAGGAAAACTCCGGTTTTTTGCAAGTCTTTAATTCTTCTGGCAGCGACTAGTCCCATATCGAGTAAAAAGAACGTGAGAACCCCATAAAACAACCCCTGAGTAAAGGGTTCTAAAACTTGCCAACCATGTTCTCCTGTCAATACGCCAATCAGGAGGCTACCAACCAGAAGAAAGACTGAACTATTAAGAAATGCTTCTTGTAACACTTCTGGCCAGGACAAATCCCGCTTGCCATCGACTGTAAATATATTCACCAGGATAAGACCGACAATGATGGCTGGAGATTCCATGAGGGCAAGGGCTGCGACCATGTAGCCATCAAAATGAATACCAAGCTCAGTTAAAAAAGCACTAGCCGTGATGAAGGTGACAGCACTGATAGAACCGTAAGTTGCAGCGATCGCGGCGGCATCATAAGTATCCAGCTTCAGCTTCAGGATAAAAAAGGTGTAAATTGGGACAAAACAAGCCATCAACATCGCTGCCAAGAGCGTGAGAACTACTTCCTGAGTGATGCCACTTTTAATCAATTCTACCCCGCCTTTGAAACCAATCGCAAACAGCAGATAAAGCGAGAAAACTTTGGGCACGGGGGCAGGAATCTCTAAATCGGACTTGACAAAAACAGCAGTCATCCCCAGAAAGAAAAACAAGATTGGCGGATTCAGGATGTTGGATATGATTAAGCTACCATCCATATTCATCCCTCCTTATGTTGGTGAAACTGGCAATTCAAGAAACTTTGCATCTTAAAAAAATTAACGATTGACTCATGATGTATCGTGTATTGCTACCCCATGTCAATTGGGTGTTTTAAACGTAATTAGATACATTAATGAGCTTAGTATGCTTACAAAGTTTAATGAAAGTAGTTTGAAATAGCTGAGAAAAGCTGTGTTTTTGTATTTTTAAATATTAGGCGATCCCTTGTTGCAAAACTCAGATATTCTTTATCTATAAGCCCTTTATCGGCGGTTAATTATCTATTTTTTGGCCTTTTATAAGAAGTCTATTGGTAAAAACTAGAATTTCTTGAGTTGCTTTTGTTTTGGTCACGAGGATTACCTTACACCTTCTTTAATAATTCTTTTAAAGTAATTATCTTCAGATTAATAGCCAAGAATTTCATTTTTAAATTAGGTTAAATCAATGAAATTTGAGTTATGGAATTAATTTCAGAACTAATTTCTTCCGGTTCAATGAAACTAGTATTAACCAAGTTGATGTCAACCATTGGTTTTATAGGTTGTATTTCCAGCAAATTTGATGAAATTATTGCACCCCAATTATGTAGACAGGCTTGTTTATCAATTTTATTAAAATCTAAACTTCTAAACCTATCATTACTAACTTGCACTGATATTAAATAGGGTTGCAAATACTGCCCCTTAGCAATATTAGCTAGCTTAATTAAACCATTAAACACGACTTCTTTTAAATGTCTAGCATGGTCTGCCTCAAATACTTCACGTATTGTTCGTAAGGTAATGGCAGCTACTATATCTTGATATATCGCCTCAATTTCAGTTGTTTTTCTGGTTACTCCCTGAATTTCATCTTTGCTGTGGTCATATTTTACTTCTGCTATTGTAGGAATAATTTTAGATGTTGGAAGTTCGTAATCAATAACTAATTGTTTCAATTCAGGTATATAAACAACCTGAAATTGCTGTGTAAATGCAACCCGGTCTTGAGATGTATAGCAGAGGTATTTAAATTCGCTTAAGGAAGGATACTCGGAACGTTCTAATACCATCTCGTTGTAAATTGCTACAGCAGATGCTTCCCCATCCTGGTAAGCTGCTTCTAACTCATCTATTTCTGCATTCTGCTTTTGCATTTCTAAGATAAAACTATGTTTGTCGCGCTCATAATCTGCCCTCAACTGCTGCAAATTTGCTTGGCGAATACTCTCTAGCTCTTCATATTCTTGCCTAGCAAGTTGATAATTTAATTCAGCTTTTTTTTGAGCATTAATATATTGCTGCTTGATAAATGGTAGCAGTCGCATAGCCCAATCAGGTGGAGATTTCGGCTGGTAAAATTGTGGGACTACTGTTGCAACTGACAATTTCTTTGGTACTTGCATAGGCGGGAATGTTTCTCGAATTCGCAAGTCTTCAAATGAAATAGTATCTTCTCGCCGCAGAGTATGTTCTAGAATCATTTGCAGCTCATTTACCCAGTCTGCAATTTCCTCATTAATATCATCGACATCAGCCGAGCGCTGCTCTAAGTAATTCTGCTTGCTCTGCTTTTGTTTGTCCTTCAAAGCTCTTTCTTGTTTACGGATAGAACGTTTTCTTTCAATTTCAGCCTGTCTTTGAGTACGGGCAGACTCCCTAACAGCAGTTTTGAGCAAACTAGACGGGCTGCTTCTATGGGACATTCTTGCAAACTCCTAGTGTGTATTAATACATAAATAATTAAGTAGTGATTTTACTCTTTTTGCTCTAGGGCAGTTAATGATTTATGTATGTTTATATTGTAGATACAGATCCTATATTAAACATCTAAAAAAGAAATATATTGTATTAAAAAATTCTTTTTAATAAGTAATAATAACTAGTTTGAGATTAGCAGGAGTTTTGAGGCGTTAATAACTCCATGATAGATTCTCGAAGCGATCGCACGCAGCACTCAAAAGAGTTAATACCCTTGTACAAAACCTGAGTAAATTCACCAACACAGCTACAATAATGTCAAAGAAATTCTTCGGCATGAAGGATAATGCCGAAAATAAAAGTTAAGTATTTCTCAGCGGGAGGCAAAAATGGGATTGGCTGGGTTAAGAATTGTTTTGATGGAGCCAGCTGGTCAAATAAATGTGGGTTCGATCGCCAGGGTGATGAAGAATTTTGGACTACATCAGCTAGTATTAGTCAATCCTCAATGCGATCCGCGATCGCCGGAAGCTTTGATGATGGCGGTTCATGCCAAAGAAATTTTAGAATCTGCACAATTAGTGGCGACATTGCCAGAAGCATTACACGAATGTGTAAGAGTTATTGCGACAGCAGGACGCGTCAGCAGCTGGGAAACACCCTTAGAAAATCCTCGCACAGCACTACCTTGGTTATTAGAGGAACCAGAAAAACCCGTAGCCCTAATTTTTGGTAGAGAAGACCGGGGATTAAGTAATGAAGAATTAAACTATGCACAGCGATTTGTACGGATTCCAACCAGTGAAAATTATCAATCCCTGAATCTGGCTACGGCTGTGGGCATCTGCTGTTATGAACTGGCACAATCTACACAGACTACTGAAACTCCAACCCTAGCGCCAAATAATCTCGCGCCTTGGGATGTAGTGGAAGCATATTACCAGCAATTAGAATCTTTACTGCTGAAAATTGGTTATCTTTATCCACATACAGCAGCTAGCCGCATGGAAAAATTTCGACAACTATATAATCGTACTCACCTGCAAATTGGAGAGGTAGCTATGCTACGAGGAATTTTGCGGCAGGTAGAATGGGCAGTTAACCAAAGCAATTATGAAAACTTGTAATTCATCGTTTAATATGTACGCATATATCCCCCCAAAATAGTTAATATGGCTTAAACTAAACACAAAAATGCTACTTATTGGCAGAGAGTGATTTCAGTATTTAGGTGCTTGAGGAGTAAGTTTTGGGTCAGGAGTCTGCTGGAAAAAAATCGAGTGGGTCACAAGGAGTACCAGTGTCAGAGTCAAGTGACAAACTAAGAGCTTTCTCGCGGCGTCAACCCGTAAACGGCCGCCAGCGAAGCAAAGTTCAAAAAGTGGAACAGAAGAAGACAAAAGTTCCTAACCAAAGGCGTGCTGTCCCAGGAGAAGCGGCGCTAACACGTCCAACAAATAGTATCAGTCCCTCCTCTATGAATGCTGGCGCGCCGAAAACAAGGCCAGGGCTAGTAATGCCAGCAGTAGTCAAAGCAATCCCTAGACCAAACGCAAACGCCAAGGCTCCTCCAGTACCACCTAGTGCTATGAAGTTAAAGCCAGCGCGGGTAAACAAACATGCGTCGCCCAGAATCGGCAGAAAATCGCGCAAGACTCGCTTAAAGCCAATGGCTAGAACTCTTTTGTATACCTTGCGGTTGTTGATTGTGGGAGTTGGTATTGGTGCGATTATGGGCACAGTGTTGTCAGTATTAGACCCCGCCACTCGCATCACCCCAGTTGCTTCAACACAATCGAATACAAATACTAATGTCGGGCAATCCCAGCCCCAACCTACCCCTAATACCCCATCTGCTTCTGGCTTCTATTTATCCCAAGAAATTATCCCCTTAAAAACTGCCGTGCAGAATCTGGCGGCAGCAAACCCCAATCTGTCACCTGGAATCTTTCTAGTAGATTTGGATACTGGGGGTTACGTAGATTTAAATAGCTCCGCCAGTTTTCCTGCTGCTAGCACAATTAAAGTGCCGATTCTGGTTGCCTTTTTTCAGGATGTCGATGCGGGAAAAATTCGCTTAGATGAAATGCTGACAATGCAGCAAGAGATGATTGCTGGTGGTTCGGGAAATATGCAATACAAACCAGCAGGAACTCAGTATACTGCTTTGGAAGTCGCCAAGAAAATGATTACAATCAGCGACAACACAGCAACAAATATGCTGATTGCTCGACTAGGTGGCATGGAGTCACTCAACCAGCGTTTTCGTACTTGGGGTTTGACAACCACAGTAATTCGCAACCAACTCCCAGATTTGCAAGGAACTAACACCACAAGTCCTAGAGAGTTAGGGAATTTGCTGGGTATGGTCAATCAGGGAAATTTGGTAAATATGCAATCGCGCGATCGCTTGCTAGATATCATGCGCCAAACAGAGCGAGACCATCTGTTACCATCAGGTTTGGGAGCAGGCGCTACTATTGCTCATAAAACCGGTGATATTGGCACAATGCTCGCCGATGCGGGTTTAGTTGATATCCCAACTGGCAAGCGCTACATAGCTGCTGTCATGGTACAACGACCCAACAACGACCCACGTGCCGAAAAACTCATTAGCGCCATTTCTCGTGCTGCCTATCAACAGTTTAGCCAAACTGGTGTCATACCCAGTAATACGACAACCACTATACCTCCAACTAATTATCAGCCACCAGTGATTACTTCTCCTGTGCCCAATGGTGCAGGAACCACTGTGCCCATGAATGGTTATCAATCGCCATTTATCGCTCCTTTTCCGAATGGAGTGGGAAACACGATGCCTAACACTGGTTATCCCTCGCCTCCAGTCATGAATCCCCAGTATTATCCCCCAAGATAGGAAAATGAAAAAGCAGGGGAGCAGCGAGAAGTGCGATCGCATCCCTACCGTAGGGTGCGTTGTCGCAAAGCGCAACGCACCATCATCTCAAACATCCCAAATATCTAACAAAAGTTGAAACGTTAAGATTATTTGCCATCTTTTGTGATGCCGAAATTTGAAGACCAACTAGAAACTATTTATGCCAGCGATCGCGCAGCATGGCGAGCTTGGTTGGAAAAGAATCAGCACACCTCCCCCGGTATATGGTTGATTTACTACAAAGTAAAAAGTGGTAAGCCAAGCGTTAAATACAGCGAAGCGGTCAAGGAAGCTTTATGCTTTGGCTGGATTGACAGTAAAGTCAAATCACTAGATGAAGACCGTTATATGCAGATATTTACGCCCCGGAAACCGAAAAGCGTATGTTGACATACTCACCGACCATTAGGTGCGGTGATTCTTGACGGCTCACAGCAACTAGCTACTCTTCGTAGTGTGACAGTCGCTCCCCGTCCGTTTAAGGTCGTGCCGATGCCCCATGCCGACCATTTCTATATTTCTAGATGCGTTCTCATCCCTTTGCTGCTCAGTCCCGCAATTTAAGCACAATACTGAGCGAACAGACAAATCAACCTTGCCCCATCTATACCCACAACAAGAACAAGTCTGGCTTGTGGGTTCCCACCTGCTAATTACTCTGAATTCCCGATTAAGCTTTTCAGATTTAGCTTCACATAGTACCCGGAATTCTCGCCATCCTTGCAAGCTAATTACTCGTGCCAGCTTGCGATTTTTGGCCATCCCTGACACATTCAAATCTTCCAAAATAATAGTTTGGTTCTCACTGACTACTTTGGTTGAAAGTTTGTGCAAGAAATCTTTACGGGTATCTGCAATTTGATTGTGCCGCTTGGCAATCTTAACCCTTGTAACTTCACGACGCTTAGAGCCTTTCTCCTGCCTTGCTAATTTGCGTTGTAGTTTGCGGATTTTGCGGTCTTTGTTTGAGTAATCGGGACTTGTTGCTTTCTCCCCATTGCTGATTACGGCAAAAGTTTTCACACCCAAATCAATACCAATGCTTTGATTCTTGGCATCAGATTGAATGGGTTCTATCTCTACAACAAAACTCAGAAAATAGCGGTTAGCACAATCTTTAATAACTGTTACACTACTTGGTGCAGATGGTAATTGTCTTGACCAAATAGGCTTAACATCACCAATTTTGGTTAGATATAATTCATCTCCTTTGATTGAAAATCCACCAATCCTAAATCGCGCTGATTGTCTTTGTGTCTTCTTTTTGAATTTAGGGCTACCGACCTTTTTGCCTTTTTGCTTACCCTTGAGTGAGTCGAAAAAGTTTTTATAAGCAACTCCTAAATCAGCAACAGATTGTTGCAACGGAATATTGGAAACATCAGATAACCATGAGCGTTCATTAGTCTTTTTAGCTTGCGTAATCACCAACTTTTGCAAGTCGTTGTTACTTGGCAGCTTCTCAGACTGTTTGCAGATAGCCAGTGCATCATTCCAAACTACACGCACGCAGCCAAACAACTGGGCTAAACTCTGTTGCTGTTGGTCTGTTGGGTAGAAACGGAATTTATATCTAGCTTTCACTGACATTGCTATAATGGGTCTGCAAAAGTATTATACATTGGTCTACAAGAAGTGACAAGCCAGTTTCGCAGGGAAAGACATAGTGTTACAGACTTAAAAATTCACTTGGTCTGCGTTACTAAATATCGTAGATCTGTATTCACAAAAGAAAGCCTTGAATTAATTGATAAAACGTTTAGAGAAGTAGCCAAAAAGATGGATTTTCAAGTAATTGAATTTAACGGCGAGAATAACCACGTTCACGCACTTATTGAATATCCACCTAAACTGTCCATCTCTCAAATTGTTAATGCCTTAAAAGGTGTTTCTAGTCGCCGTTATGGACAAGCTGGATACCCGAAACCTAATAAAGAATGCGAGTTTGCCGGGGGGAGTATCCCCCCGGCAACACGCGTAGCTTTGTGGAGTCCTAGTTATTTTGCCGTGTCTTTTGGTGGTGCGCCTTTAGATGTCTTGAAGGAGTACATTAGAAATCAAGAAAAGCCGTCCTAGAAGGACGGGGCTTGTATCCCATTCTTTTGGTCAAAATTAAATAAGCAATATATTAAAGAACTAATTGAACAAGGATTGATGACTGAGGCGGGTCTAGAAAAAATTGCAGCTGCAAAACAAGATGGCTCATGGAACGCGTTGGATGCGATCGAAGCGTTAACAATTCCAGCAGACTTAAAGCAAGCACTAGAAGCAAACGAAACTGCTAACAGATATTTTGAGACGTTTAGTAACTCAACCAAGAAGAATATCCTTTTTTGGATTGACAGCGCTAAACGCCCACAGACAAGGTTAAAGAGAATTGAGAAAACAATAAGTTCAGCAGCGCAGAATCAAAATCCATTGGCGTAATCACAAAACTTGATAATTAGTCAGAGCAAACGCATCCTTCCCGTAGATGCATTGCGCCTTGTAACAAAGCTAACAAACATTACCTTAATGCCAAAATATGGGTATTAAAGGAAAGTTTTGCGATATTTATCCTAAATTGCGTAATTAGACAAAAATCCTTTGTTTAATAAATAGTTAGCCTGCCAAGTTACCTCTAGAGGCTGTATCTCCAGATTATTTGCTGGTGTTCAGTATTACATAACAACAAGGTTAACTTTATTTTTCGACTCTCGTTGCAAAACATATGGGATAAAAGGGTACTCATCTGGGTACTGTCCATTGACTTTGCATATTTATATAACCCCATCAAGGAGAAAAATTAATGGCTTTTATTTCAACATTTGAACTACTTCTTAAGCCTCAACTTCCAAAGTCAATTACAGATACAAGGCCTGAACTTAGCCCACTAGCGAGAAAGATTCTCCAAGGCTATTTCCTTACTATTGCCAATGTCACCAATGAACTCGTATTTCTCTCCCTTGTAGTTACAACCAGAACCCCTGGAATAGAACGTGATAAAGTTCTCACTGTTTTGGATACTACTGGTGGAAATGATCCAGTAAGCAGTGTTTTTGACAGCGTTGGAGAGATACAAAAGTCACGCTTTACATTTCCCATCAATGCCAATGATACAGGCTTATTCATTCTGCAACCGAATGCCCTTAATGAGGAACTTCTAAGAAAGGCAGATTTTGAGTTGCGGGGTTATATTGAGATATACATTAGTTCAGTATCAACTGCAAAAACAACTCAGTTGCTAATCACTCCTGAACATCGAGGAACGTTCTTTGGTACAGATAGAGCCGAGCTAGGTGAGATTGCTTATGTGTTGCCCCTTGCTAATGGAAAAAGTCTATTTGAGTTAGGCAAAGATAGTTAAGCATAATCACGTTACAGAGAACTCTCATATATGCGGTACAAGATGTAGTGCGTTGTTACAAAGCGCATTACACCCGACTACTAGAGATTTGATAGTATTAACAAGGTGGGTGATCGCCTACATCGCCTACAACCCAACCTAAGCGATCGCTGTCTTCAGCAGATTTGCATTCAACACTATGACAAAGCGTAAGAAAAGCAATCTCCAGTGGATTAAACAAACGCTTGAACTGAAACCTGATCATCACTGGGAATCGCCATCAGGCTACAAAATTTTTGTAGCAGATCGAGGGGCTGTTCGCTTCAATGTTCCCCATAATTGGGTTTTTGAGCCACAAGAAAAATCATTCAAGTTCCTCGACAAAAAACCGCCTAACGATGATTGCTGTTTGGAAGTTTCTTTCAATCGTCTACCACCCAATGACTGGAGCCAGTTTCCGCTAAAACGCGCCTTAAAGAAAGTCATGGAAGAGGACAGTCGCAACGTCATTGCTAGGGGAGAAATTTTTACCGTCAAGCGCCAAACCGCCAGGATTGTGTGGACAGAGATTAAGTTTATTGACACCCAAGAAGAACCACGCGAAGCTTTTTCGCGGACTTGCATTGGTTTAGGGTCGAATATTCAGTGCTTGATTACGTTCGATTATTGGGCAGATCAAGCAGAACAGCTAACACCCATCTGGGATGAAGTGATGCGTAGTCTTACACTAGGGCTATATATTCGTGACCCAATGACTGGTACGGCTTTCCCTGACTGAAGCCCAACCAAGGTAGTAAGAATAATTCATGTAGACACTACAGTGCAATCTCTACGTGGGCTACACTTACACATCTCAGCCAAAATTATTTTACCAATGAAATTTTAATTGGTAATGTTTAGTTAAATTTACTCCTTTTATACTTTCCAAATATCTATCTAAGGTTAATAGAAACTGTAAAAGCCTTCACTCACTTGATAGATGCAAAATAGCAAGCTCAAGCAGTAAATTGAATATATTATCTATAATTCAACCTACTAAGGGGAGAAGTAATTATGAGTATTGAAAAAAGAGTAGAAGCTACTGCAAAAAACATTGAAGGTAAGGTTCAAGAGGTTATTGGTGAAGTGAGTGGCAATCCCGCTGATAAGGCTGAAGGTAAAACGAAGCAAGCTGAAGCTCAAGTTACCCACACTACCGAAAATATCAAAGATGAACTTAAAAAAGCTTTAGATTAGTTCTCTAGATCAAATAATGGGTGCAATGTAGAAAACTTAAAAATTAGAGATATTAGTCTATAAATTATAACTCCACTATCTTTGCAGAAGTGGAGTTTTTTATTGACTTCAGCCGAAAAAGGTTAATTACTAATAAGTTGGCTCCAACCATGAGTTTGATTTTTATTCAACTACGAGCTGGTACGACCTGTTAGTAAGCCCCATAGGAAAATGGCAATCATTGCACCAATAACAGCAATAATTAGACTAGGGATGCTGAGGGTTCCAGCAGCAAATGATGCTCCACCTGTCCCTAAGAGAGTAACTATTGTTCCTCCGATCAAAGCACCAATAATACCTAAAACCATTGTTGCAATAATTCCACCACCCTGACGGCCAGGGTAAATAGCTTTAGCTATCGCTCCAGCAATAAGACCGAGAATAATCCAAGCAAGAAGGTTCATAATGTTCCTGTAAAAAACTTAATTACTAGCTTATTCAGCCCCATGCAGTTTTCCTTCTACCGTAAGAGATAAGTATAAAAAGTTAAAAAAATGATTCTCTGACATTGCCAAATTCATAAATAAAACAAGTAGGACGGAGATAAAATCTATCTACTGTGAGATTGTTTATACTTGCTGTTGTGGTTTCAATCAAAACTCAAATTTTTTGCAGATATTGAGGTGGTACAGCATCCACTAACCAGACACCATTGTCAGAACAGTAGAAGTTGTAACCTGCTTGATGCATTGATGCAGCATCTACAGCAAAAACGACAGGTTTTCCGTGTCTTGCACCGACAGTTCGTGCTGTAGGAATATCCTGCGATAAATGAACATGGTGACGTGACATTTTGGCAATTCCTGACTCCAAAATTGACTCGACGGCTTTTTCTCCTGTACCGTGATACAGCAAATTTGGAGGTGCAACGGGTTCTAACTGCAAATCTACTTCTACACTATGTCCTTGGTTAGCACGAATAAAAGTGCCTGTAGAGTCGAAGGAAAAGCGTTTTTTGTCATTAGTAGTAACTACTGTCTGCAATTCTTTAAGAGTAATAGGAAACTGGTTATTTGCACAGGCGGTTAGTAGTTCGTTAACGCTAACCCAGCCACCAGGAGCAAGTTTGATACCGATGCGTTCGGGTTGGTGACGCAGATGTTTACTCAGATATTTACTAATTTTAACTAAGCGAGCATCTATGCTTTTACGTTCCTGCATATGGATCACAACCGCAGTTTAATTAAATAGCTTATGTACACATTGACCAAATTTGTTTCACTATAACGGCTAAGGCAACTCCAATCATGACAGTGAGTGTCACTTTACCACCAGGAACAAATGGTTGATTAATTTTATTTGAATATTTCTGTTCTTCCCGTTGCTTCCAAGTCATCAATGCGGGAATTATTCCTCCTAAAACTGAAACACTAAAAGTTCCAGCGTAATCTAAAGCAGTAAAGAAAATGCTGGGATTAAGTGCGCCAAGACTCATGGGAGGTAAAAGAATCATTGAATAAAGTGGTAAGCGATTAGAACGCTCACCTTGTAAACTGAGGGAAATCTCTTGGAAGAAATCTAGCAACCCATAGACAAATCCAATGAATGATGTGGCGATCGCAAACTCTGAAAAAATAGAGACTAGCACTCCTAACCATTCTCCCGCGCCACCTGTTCGCAAAATTTGCAGTGGATCAAAAATAGTTCTACCGCCAGCTGTATTGTTAATCATTTCAGGGTTGACACTTCCTAAAATCACGGCATTCCAAGCTAAGAACATGATTAAAGGAATCACCGAACCAATCACAATCGATTGACGAATTTTGCGGCTATCGCCTTCTAGCTGAGTGACAACTACTGGCACAACGTTATGGTAAAACAGTGCCACAAACATCACTGATACGGCACTTCCTAAAGCACTCCAATCTTGAAATAAAAATTGTGTACTCTTCACCTGCCTTGCTGCCAGCAATAATAATCCCAGAAATGAAAGCAGGACAATCGCTACAAAGGCGCTATTGAGTTTTTGCACAAATCTTTCTCGCCCAAGGTACATTATGCCGCCAAATAAGAGTGTAAAAACTGTTGTGCCCACCCATGCAGGAACTGCGTTTTGTATACCCGCTACTTTGGCGATCGCAGATACTAAAATCTCTCCTCCTTGAGTGGTGTATGCTACCAACAGGGCATAGTTCAAGAATAGATAGGTAGCACTGGCAATTCGTCCACCGACAGATCCCAGTGTGTTCTCAATCATTGCCAACATCCCAACACTCGGACTTCCTGTAACACGCATGGTATTTACAGTTGCTTCCGCAATTAGTAAACCTGAAACTAACGCATATAACCAGACTAAAACCAGCAAAACTGTAGACGGCACAACCCCAGACGGCAAAGTTACCGCAGGTAATGCCAAAATACCAGCACCAACCGTCGTCCCAGCAATTAGCGCAGTGCTTCCTAAAACGCTACCTGGTTGATGGATTAATTGATTTCCATCAAACTCGAGTTGAGAAAATAATCGAGTGGCTTGTTCTTGATTCGATTTGATCGCAGGATTCATGCTGAAGTAGGCGCTTAAATTCAAAACATAATGTTAAATTATGTAACCAATATTAGCAAAACCCTCTAAGTGCTAAGTGCTGAGTTCTGAGTTCTGAGTGCTGAGTTCTGAGTGCTGAGTTCTGAGTAGGAAGTTTCGAGTTCTGAACCCGGCGTTTCTTGTTCAAAACTGAAAGTGTTGAGTTCTGAACCCGGCGTTTCTTGTTCAAAACTGAAAGTGTTGAGTTCGGAACTCGGAGTATCGTGTTCAAAACTGAAAGTGTTGAGTTCGGAACTCGGAGTTTCGTGTTCCAAGCTGAAAGTGTTGAGTTCGGAACTCGGAGTTTCGTGTTCCAAGCTGAAAGTGTTGAGTTCGGAACTCGGAGTTTCGTGTTCCAAGCTGAAATTGTCGAGTTCTGAACTCGGCGTTTCGTGTTCCAAGCTGAAATTGTCGAGTTCTGAACTCGGAGTTTCGTGTTCCAAACTGAAATTGTCGAGTTCCAAACCCAAACCTTCCCACTCGCTACTCAGCACTCATAGCAATTTAAAAAATGATTGCGATGGATGGATTCAGGAAAGCCTTACACAGAAGGCAACTTCCAATCCAAAATCTAAAATCCAAAATCTAAAATGGTATCAGCACTCTGATTTGTGCCAAGTCGACATTCCCACCAGTGATGATTACACCAATTCTTGCCCCTGGTGCTTTCACCTCACCTTCTAGTAAAGCGGCGGCGGCTAATACTCCGGTGGGTTCAACGACAATTTTTAGACGTTCCCACAAGAAAAACATCGTGCGGAGAATAGCTGACTCTGATACTGTCACCATATCATCGACATAATGCAGCACTAAGGGGAAGGTTATTTTACCAAGGCTGGGAGTACGAGCGCCGTCAGCAATGGTATTAGGATTAGTAACAGTTTGTAGAGTTTTACTGTGAAAGGAACGGGTGGCGTCGTCGGCTAGTTCTGGTTCTACGCCAATTACCTGACATTCGGGTAAAAGTGCTTTAGTAGCGATCGCACAACCGGAAAGTAATCCACCACCACCGCAGCATACCAGTAACAAGTCTAGTTGACCTACTTCTTCAATGAGTTCTAAAGCTGCTGTGCCCTGTCCCGCTACTACATGAGGATGATCGTAGGGAGGAATCAGTATCAAGCCGCGATTGCCCTCGGCACTGCGCTGCGCGCAATCGCCTGCTAAAGTTTGGGCTAATTCTTCGCGGTTCGTAGTGTGTCGATTATACAGAATCACTTCAGCACCATAACCGCGAGTAGCAGTTTGTTTGACTGCGGGAGCATCGTCAGGCATGACAATGGTTGTGGGAATATGAAGTAATTGTCCTGCTAAGGCGATCGCTTGGGCATGATTCCCCGATGAATAAGTGAGAACGCCTTTTTGCTTTTGTGCTTCAGGTAGCTGTGCTAGTGCATTGTACGCCCCTCGAAACTTAAAAGCCCCGGTGCGTTGGAAATTTTCGCACTTAAAAAACACCTGGCTATTGGTGCGATCGTTGACTGTTCTAGAAGTCAGCACGGGTGTTTTGTGGGCAATACCAAGTAGACGCTTTTGAGCTGCTTGCACGTCAGCGATCGTGACGAAGTTATGCTGTAGCATCAATGACAATCTTCCAAATTTTCGCTCTTTATTCTCAAACGAAAGAGTATTGATGCCAATCACCCACTGACTGGTAGCCAATCTCTTGATAGATATGATTAGCTGTTGGGTTTGCCAAGTCCGTAAATAAAAAGCAAAATCGATGTCCCTGATTCAGCAAAGTTTGACTCAAAGCTGCTACGCAAGCACTAGCGTAGCCTTGTCGTCGATACTCTGGTGGCGTATACACCATACCTACCCGCACCCCATTAGGCGTTAAGCTACCACGACAAGCGATAGAAACCGGAAATTCATCCTGCCAAAGGTAAACACTGCCTTGCTGTAACACACGTTCAACCCAGCGTTCTGCATCTAACTCAACACTACCCAAAGCTTCGAGTGAAAAAGCTGTATACCAATTCACAAGCAATTCACGGTCGGTTTCCGTAGCCTGCCGTAAATAACCTTTAGCTTGTGATATAGCTTGTGAAAGGTGGTTTACCTTTTGCAATTGAAAGGTACGCAGCGCTAATTCTAACTCGTAGGATTGGTTAGTCAGCGAATGCCACGCTAAAGCAAAAGCTTGTGCTTCATTGATTGGGGCAATTACTCCTGGCAGCGATTTGGTGGATATATGCAAGTCTTGGGTTAGTGCCTCTACCGCTTTTAAATCATGAATTTGTGACAGCACCAAATTTCTGGGAGGCGTTCTCATTGCTACAGCTAAGATATTTCCATCCACTTCTACAGTTGCTAAGTATAGCTCTTGATCAAAACGTTCAGGATTGTGAATCAAAGCATGACACATTCCCAGCAGTAGGTTATATAGTGCTTCCTGACTGAGCAAATAATCTTTTACCCGTGCGTAAAATTGATTTGCATCTTCAAATCGATGAACTTTCATCTTCAAGGCTGCTACATTTTTTGTAGTTTAATTTTCCTAAAATTAATTTTTATACATATTTTTGGATAAATTCATAAATTAAATCCACCCTTCCCTTTCGTAACATTGCTGGATCTAATCTTTCTGTAGTGTTGCAGGTCATTAATACCACTAAACGCTGCTTACTTTGAATCCCAGACTCATCAATTACGCTTTGGTACAAAGTGCCATCCAACAAACTCAGAATATGTTCTGTTTTATTATTATATTGGGCGACTTCGTAAGCGCGATTTTGGGCTAAATTATCAGCTTCATTGATAATTATGCAGATTCTCTCTAAGTAAGTTGGTGGTACGAAATTAGTGACTGCATCATGATCCAAAATAAAAATTACATACCCTAAAGGTATGAGAATTTCTTTGGCGATCGCCTGCGTCCATGCCGTCTTACCTGTACCTGGTTCTCCATGTACCACAACCGCTAGCTGGTTTTGATTGAGAACTGCTTGCTGTACTGTGTCTGTAAAGCTTTGAATATCTTCTGGAAATGTCCGAATCGGGAATTGGCTGTGAACTTTACCGACACGACTTTGATAGCCACTCAACATCACGGCTAAGTCGTAAGTCGCTTTGTTAATCAGCTGTGCCATATCTTTGGCCATTAAAGTATATTGTCGTCTACCGCGATCGTAAGGGTCAATTTGTAGCCAAATATCATATTTAGACCAGTAAGCATAAACAGTATTGACAACATCAATACGTTCCCAACTAACAAACTTTTCTACAGGAAAGTAAAAATCTCTTTCTGAGTAATATTGGGTAATAATATCTGGACGCTCTAATAAATTTAAAACTCGTAATACAGTAATTTCTTGCAGTCGATTTAGAACATAATCAATAGGAATACTATTGCGACTGACAAATTGCAAGATAGGTGTTTCTGTACTCAAAACATCCTTATAACGATTATCAGGACTTAGGGGTTCTGGCGTAATATAATTCCAAAATTTTTGAAATTCACCACGCGTATAATCTGAAGCTACGTTTAATAAATTTGCCCACCAAGTATAATCTCTTCTTCCTAAAGCATCAACATAATAACTTGCAAGATTAATACTTTTTTGGGTTAACTCGTGCGTATCATGAGATAAAATTTGCCAGAAAAATCCCCAATCAAAATCGCGGTGAAATGGTCGCCACCCGCTACTAAGGAGGTTTTGACGGTTGTTATTTGCAGAATTGCCTTCGTTGCCTCTAAAATCATCAAAATACATATTGTTATTGTTGCAGCGATGGTTGAGCTATTTTATGCTGACGTAACATATTCTCAAAAGTTTGCTCTTAATATAAACTGCTGGAGTGCGAGTTGCTAGAGCAAAAATATTGATAACTTACAATGAACTCCTCTGAAGAGTTAGTACATAATCTTTCCAGGATGCTTATTCTTTAGCCAATCTCCTGGTTTATGTGTGCCTTTTTGACTTTTTGCCCTTGGTGCTAGAACAAAGATACATTTTCCTTTTAACTGTGTGTATAAATTCTGAACTGTTAAAACGTGTAATTAATTAATGAGTATTAATTCTTAATTTTTCAATAGTTGAGAGCATCTGGTTAGTGTATTAACGTTCTTTAGCTGCTTTCACGTCAAATTTATTAAATTTGGTATCAGGGTAAATAAGACGTTATGCTTAACTGAGTTTTTTGTATTATACCGTATTACAAAATCTCAATGTGTGTCAAGTTATTTAATATTTCCTACTCTTCAATATCGAGTATGCCAACATTAATCAGTAAATTCAGGTTCACTAGTTACGAAACATTAAGCTTATGTATCTTTTTTATCGAAATAAAGTTACAAACTTGTGGATTACACGGTAGAAAAAAATCATATATTCAAGATAATTGTAAGCAATATGGAAAACATTCTAAAGTTTTGCTTATAATCGAGGGGTGTATGCTAAGAGTATCAGCCTGAGCTTTAATTCCTCGATAATTATTACTTAGGCAAAGATTATCAACTGGGCGTAAGCAGAACACGAGCCAATCCTAAATGAGCACTACCAGCCCGCTCTCTAGATGCCTCGTCTGTTCTATCAAGAAAGACGTTGAATCCCATAAAATCTTCTGGAGAAGAGATGTATTTGGCACCTTCATTGATGAGTGATGAAAAGAAGCAAAACTTTCAACAGCCTTTAATTTTGGTAGTAGAGGATCATGATGATAATCTACTATTAATGAGTTATGCCCTTGAGTTACTTGGCTGTCGATTCATTTGTCAAACAGACAGTACCACGACATTACTCGTGGCAAAAGAGCATCAGCCAGATTTGATTCTGTTGGATATTTTATTACCAGGTATTAGTGGGATTGAAGTAGTGCGTTATCTGAAGCAAGAACCACTCACGTCCAAAATCCCAGTAGTTGCAGTCACAGCTTTAGCTACTAGGGAAGATAAAGAACGTATCCTCAAGGCTGGTTTTAATGACTACATCAGCAAACCTTACATGATTGAGGAATTAGAGAATATCATTCGTCGCCTACTTTTTGGTAAACTTGAGCCTCAACCAATTGAGTTATGTCAAGACTAATTTGATAAAGAATAGTTCTATCGTATACACATCCCAATGCAATAAATGAGGTGTTTTTGGTTTCAGCAAACCTCTAACTTTTAACTCTTAACTCTTAACTCTTAACTCTTAACTCTTAACTCTTAACTCTTAACTCAGCAGTCTCTTAAGCCAGGTAATGGCAGTAACTGGCTCAAATTTTTGCAAAATATAAAATTTTAAATCGGCATTAAATGTGCTTTGGTAACTGCACTTTAAATATGCTACCTTTACCTAGTTCAGAGGTTACCTCAATTTTTCCACCATGAGCTTCCACAATTCGGCTAGATAGATGCAGTCCTAAGCCACTGCCTGAACGTTTATTTCTACCTTGGCGAAATCGCTCGAAAATGCTTGCTTGGTCTTCTGGAGCAATTCCATACCCTGTATCTTCAACCTCAATTATGAGACTAGATGTATTTTTAGGATCGGCTGTTTTTTCTAAAAGCCGAATTGTTATGCCACCTTTATCTGTAAATTTGATAGCGTTGCCAATCAAATTACTTAAAACTCGTCGTAATTCTAAAGCATCACCCATGACTATACCAGCTGTGTCATCAAGCTCGTCTAACTCACTAGTATCTACTGTCAGAGTTAAATTTTTTTCCATAGCCAGAGGAGCTAGTTCGCTTACGACTTCTTGAGCGGTTTGCTTGAGATCGCATTTTTCCCAATTTAAGGTTTTTTTACCCGCCTCGAACCGAGAGACTTCGAGAAGGGTGTTTACCATTTGCATTAAATTTTGGTTACTGCGAATCATGACGCCGATCGCCTGTTTCATTTCGGGAGAAATTTTACAGAAGGTTTCCTCCTGAAACAAATAGAGCATCCGATCAGCAGCTACTAAAGGTGTCCGCAAATCATGAGTTAGACGAGAAACAAAGTCTTCTCGCTGACGTGTCATTTTTCGTTGTTCGTCAAGACTATGCTTTAGCCGTAGCAGCGATCGCACTCTTGCTAGTAGTTCATCGGTATCAAATGGCTTACGAATAAAGTCGTCAGCGCCAGCGTCTAGCCCTTCGACAACGCTAGATTCGTGAAAAGCAGTGATCAATAGAATCGGAATATAGCTTTTGATAGCAGGGTTATTACGAATGCGGCGTGTAACTTCATAACCATCTATTCCCGGCATCATCACATCTAACAAAATTAAATCGGGAGGTGATTGTTCAACTTGCTGCAAAGCTGCTATACCATCTGTTACTAAATCAATCTCATATCCCTCACTCTCTAAAATTGTTTGAACCAAAATGAGATTGTCTTTTGTGTCATCAACAGCGAGAATACGATCAATCTTAGAACTTTCAACAACAGACATGGTTTATTATCAACTCTTTTACAATTAAGCTTATGGCTTGAGGTTAGGATAACCTGTAGATATTTTAGTGGTTTGAGAATAAGATTGATGTGGATTATGAGCCGATGAAGATTGAGATTGATGGGAGTTGTGGCTTGATTGAGAATGAGATTGATGGGGATTATGAGCAGAACCAAGAATCTCATCACTGTCTAATTTAAAATCCGAACTATCAGCTGTTGTAGTCGGTAATGTTATTTGACGTGGTAATTCAATCCTAAACATTGAACCAACCCCCAATTGGCTTTCTAGAATGATTTTACCGCCCATCATTCTAACTAGCGCATCAATGATTGCCAAACCCAAACCTGTACCAGGATACTTGCGGGTGATACTTTGATCTACTTGCCGGAAAGCTTCAAAAATATGTTTGAAATCTCTAGGAGCAATACCAATACCTGTATCCCGAACTGTAATTGCAATTCGATTAGCAGCAAGTTCCTTAACCTCAACCCAAATAGTACCAGACTCTGTGAATTTAATTGCGTTTGAGAGGAGATTAATTAAAATTTGTCGTACACGCACCGAGTCATTAAATATCAAGTTGTTTTGTAAATCCATCTGCACCAGCAAAGACAGCTTTTTTGCCTCCACCAAGGAACGCATTTCCGCAACGGTAATGTCAATTACTTTAGATAAATCAAATAATTCTGGCTTTAATTCTAATCGTCCCGCTTCCAATTTAGAAAAGTCGAGTACTTCGTTCAACAGCATTAGCAAATGCTTGCCATTGTTGAGGATACGCTCTACCATGTCAGCTTGCTGATAGGTAAGTTGACCAAATTTGGGACGTAGCAATATTTGAGAAAAACCAATGATGGCATTCATCGGAGTTCGCAGTTCGTGAGATATAGTTGCCAAAAACTGCGATTTTAACCGCGAAGCTTCTAATAGCCTCAAATTTTGCAAGTGAATTTGTTGGCGTTGTCTCTCTAATTCTTGGTTCTTACGAACTAGCTGCTCATTAGTTTCTCTAAGCTGCTGGTTGGCTAAAGCTACCTGCATTTCAGCTCGATAAACCCGAATTGCATTTCGCAAAACTTGCGCCAAAGTTTCTGAAGATACTTTAGATTTGGATAGATAGTCTGTAGCACCAGCTTTCATCAATTCGACAGCTATCTGTTCATCTCCTTGACCGGTCAGAACTACTATCGGTACTTTAATTTCTGAAGAGCGTAATTTTTGGATTAATGTTAAACCATCTTGGTCTGGAAGCCGATAGTCAAGGAAAATGCAGTCAAAGGTAGTATTTCTAACAGTAGAAATCGCATCATTGCAGCCACCTACTTCAGACAGTTCCATCTGTACGCCTGCTTTAGTCAGAGCACGACGCACTGCCATGCGATCTACTTCATCATCATCTACAACCAAAATGTTCAGCGTCTTTTCCATCGGCTTTTATTTTCGCTGTTAAATACAGGGCTAAATTTAGGTTGATGTATAGCATTACCATTTTCCAATTATTTAAGTAAATAATTTTAGATTTGAGATTGGGTAATACTTACTAGTTATTCCTCATCCCCGTTGCCCTTTATTCCCAAGCTGAAATCCAAAATCTCTGGTTATTAAAAACCTAGGCATTGCTTAACTAAGGCATTTCGCACAATATCCAATACCTATTGAGAGTTGCCATGATCTCGACAAACTTAGCAAAGGTTACAGGCTTAAGGATATAGCCAGCAACATTTAAGTTATAAGCTTCCACTCGGTCTTGATCCTGGTTTGAGGTAGTCATCACAACCACAGGAGTTGTTTTCAACTTAGGGTCAGACCGTAATTCTTGAAGAAATTCGATTCCGCCCATTTTCGGCATATTCAAATCCAGCAAAACCAAGCGTCGTTCGGCAGGAACTTCGGGGGACTGACCGCTATTGCCACGAAGCATACTTAGCGCCTCTAGTCCATTGTTGGCCAGGTAAACCGGGTTAGTAATATTAACTTTTTTGAATGCCCTTTTGACATTCATGACATCAACTTCATCGTCCTCCACTAGTAGTATGTTAATCACTCTTTCCGGCATTTCCTTAGTTTAAATTTTGTCTGTTTTATGTTTAATCCGGTTAATTTACCAGAGTATTGGCATCATAGACCCAGCTTGTGGCTGATTGTTTATGGTAGTTTCCAATGGCTCTGTGATCATTAGCAATTAACAAGCGGGCAGTTATTAACCTGCGAAAGCAAACAAAGCTGATACATAGTAAAATAGAATACTTGATCATGCTCAACCCAATTGTAAATGAGCGGATAACCGCCCGTCTTCAGCCATTGGTCTGAGTTGGAAATCAACATTATGTACCATAAGCCTGAGCATTTCTACTCATCAGTTTGCTTGGGCCAGGTAAAGCGGAAAGTACTGCCTTGACCTAAAATGGATTCTAAGGTAATCGTGCCTCCTTCTGTTTCAATAATTTTTTTAACGATCGCCAGACCAATTCCTGTATTTTCTTTGCGATCGCGGGACTCTAGAGTTTGGAAAATCACAAATATCTTATTGTGATACTCAGAGGGAATACCGGGGCCATCATCCGCGATGCTAAATTCGTAGGAGTTTCCTTGGTCTTGAACGGAAATTTTGACGATGCCATCAACTCGTGAGTGGTGTTCAATTGCATTGCCAATCAAGTTAGCAAACACTTGTTGCAATGGCACTCGCTTAGTCAATATAGTCGGCATTCCTGGGGCAATCTCGATACGGAAAGTTGATGGCGGTTGCAGCGACTCAATCACTTCATTGAGCAACATACCAACATTCACTAAAGACAATTCTGTATCAATGCGCCCAATGCGTGAATATTCTAGCAAGCCGTTGATCAGTGCCTCCATCCGGCGGACTCGTCCTCGCAGCAGCCGCATCTGATGCTGGTTTTCTTCGGGAAGTTGGTCTGCAAGGTCTTCTTCTAGCCATTCTGAGAGACTAGTGATTGCTCTTAAAGGTGCTTTGAGATCGTGAGAAGCTACATAGGCAAACTGCTCTAGTTCTTGATTGCGCTTTTGCAAAATTGTCGTTGTTTGCGCCAAGATGTTGTTCAAACGTGTGAGTTCTTCAGCGCGCTGTTGCAGAGCCAATTCTGCTTGTTTGCGTTCGTGCAGCGCAGCTTGCTGTTCGCTAATATCAATACATGAACCAATGTAACCAGCAAAACTTCCATCGGTAGTGAACAGAGGAGTACCAGTATCCCAAACCCAGCGATATTCACCATCAAAACGCCTCAGGCGGTACTCCATACTGAAATTTTGTCGATTTTCAAAAGCTGTGAGATATGTATTCAAACAATGTTCTAAATCCTCTGGATGTACTCCTTCTGTCCAGCCATTACCTAGTTCTTGTTCCATTGTCCGACCAGTGAAGTCCAGCCAGCTTTGATTAAAGAAATTACAAAGTTTATCCAGACCGGACATCCAAATCATCACCGGTGCGGTATCAGCCATCGTGTGGAATCTCTCCTCACTTTCCCGCAATGCTTGTTCTGCCTGCTTCAATTCGGTGATATCAGTTATGGTGCCAACATAGCTAATTACCTCACCGTTATCTCCTGTTTCAGCAACGGTACGCGAAAACACCCAAGTGATTTCGCCATCAGGATGTAAGAACCGAAATTCACCTGTAAACGGCTTTTTATCGGTTACCATGTCTTGAGCTTCCGAGTCTATCCGCTTTAGATCATCTGGATGAATCGCAGTTTGCCAACTTTTTCCGAGAGCATCTGCTAATGGAATTTTGGTGATATTACACCATTGTTCATTGACATAAAGGTAGTTGCCGGATAAATCTGTGCGAAAGATGCCAACAGGAGAAATTTTCGCTAAGTTTGCCCATCGCTGCTCGCTTTCTTGTAACGCCTGTCCAGCTACTTGGGGCTGAGTAATATTATCAAACGCAACCCCAACACAGCAATTAGGTAACGGAAAAATTCTGACATTGAAAAAGCTACAAGGGGTATTTTGCTCGCAGTAATAAACTTGTTGTTCTTGTCCAAGTCCAGAAAGAGCAACTTTGGCGTATAGCTCTATGTCTACTTGATTCTTAATAATTTTGCTCGGATAACATTCGGTAATATATTTACCTATGTAATTTGATAGTGTTACTCCGGTTAGATGGCTAGCAGCAGGATTGGCAGTAATTAGCCGCATGGAGTTGATATCATTGGGGTCTTCTAAATACCAGACAATCAAACCCAAGGGCATACTATTGACTATATCGGCATCAAGTTGCATATATGCGTTTGCTGCCTCTTGCTGTGCCAAGCCAGCTCGTTCACGCCCCGATAATTTTGCTATTTGCTGCTTTGTAGCTGCTAACTGCGCTGTTAATTGGACACTGAATTGCTCTTGGACATTTAGGTAGTTTGTTATATCTGAGGTAATTTTGCCCTCAGTAATCTCTCGACCTTTAAAGGTTAAAAGGATGATTTTTCCACTGGTATTTTTGATGGGACGAATAGCAAAATCGAGGGTAGCTGTAGTATTGCCAACACCGAGAATATCAACTTGAGAACATACTAATTCCCCGGTGGTCGCTTGAGCGATCGCTTGTTGAAGTTGTGCTTGAGTTGCTTGGGAAATTCTCCACCAGCCAGCTTCCCACAAGGGACGGCCAATCACTTGCACGTTGGTGAGTCCACCAAAGTCTAACGCCATCTGATTGATATCAATGAGAGTACCATCTAGCTCCATTAATCCCATAAATTCGCAAGATGGGTACAAAATGGCACGATCTAGTGGCGCTTTTTCTCCTACAGCAGCTTTGCTTGGATTGAATTTGTCCATTTTTGTCAGCTTCTTTCAAAGCTTTACATGAAAAAATATATTATTAAATACTAAAGAGATATTACTTTTAGGTTCCAAACCAAAGAATGGCACAATTTAAACTCTGTCTCAATATTTCATTTTTTATCGTAAAATATCTATACATCTGCGGCTAGATTTTTGCATCTACCTAGCATTGAAACTAGGAAATTTATTATTTCTATCGGTGGATGCAGGCTAGTGAAAATATCATCTATCTTTAGTTTGGGAAAATCAAATAAATAACTTACAAAAGTTCGTATTCTGTAAGATGGAGCCAGAGAACGTGAGTGTAGCAATGAGTGAAATAAGTATTATTTTAATTGAAGATCATGACCTAACTCGTATGGGGCTAAGGACGGCATTACAGTCTCACAGCGGGTTGAAAGTAATTGGTGAAGCAGCAAATGCTACCCAAGGATTAAAACTTTTGGAAAGTGCCAAGCCAGATGTAGCTGTTGTAGACATTGGCTTACCTGACATGGATGGCATTGAACTGACTCGCAAATTTAAACGTCAGCAAGCAGAGACTGGGCAAGCAACAAAGATTTTGATCTTAACAATGGATCACACAGAGGACGCAGTATTGGCTGCTTTTGCAGCAGGTGCAGATTCTTATTACATGAAAGAGACAAGTATTAGTAGATTAACAGAGGCGATCCAAGCCACTCACACTGGTAACTCTTGGATTGACCCAGCGATCGCTAATGTAGTCTTGCGGAGAATGCGGCAAGGTTTGCCTGGAGAAGCTCAAGCAAACGATAAGCCGAAGACTGTGAAAATTGAGGCATTAGCAACTGAATATGAACAAGTTTTAGAAACCTACCCACTGACTCAACGCGAACTAGAAATCCTTGAGTTAATTGTCGCTGGTTGCAGCAATGGTCAAATTGCTGAAAAACTTTATATCACAGTTGGTACAGTCAAAACCCACGTTCGCAACATCCTCAATAAACTCTGTGCTGATGACCGTACCCAAGCAGCCGTTCGCGCCTTGCGTTCTGGGTTAGTGGGATAATACCAATTTGAGTTTTGGATTTTAGATTAAAAGTCTTGACTAATAGACTTTTGCAGTAATCTAAAATAATATTCACGATGCAATTTGGTATTGAATGAAAAATTGCTAACAATGAAGTTAACAGAAGCTAACAGCTTTGACAACTGAGTTGCTCAGGATAGAGATTTTATAATTGGTAATAAAAATCCCACTGCTTACGGCAGTGGGAGTGGAAAACATATGTCATGCCAATTGTGCCTGTAAACACTCAGCAATTCGTCGTGCTGCTCCGGGTTTACCCATTCGGCGTATACCATTGTCTGCAATTAATTGCAAAATGTCAGGATTTTTGAACATAAATTGTACTACTTTCGCAACTTCGCTTGGTTGGTTAACTAAAATCAAAGAAGGCCCTAAATGGCGGCTTTGAGCTTCAGCAAACGCAGGATTATATTGAGGGCCATTACCAGGAATTGCGATCGCAGGCTTGCCTAAACCTACGAATTGTTCTGTTGCTGTTCCGGCCATGGCGATCGCAAAATCTCCCAAATGTAAGCAGTCGTTATAAGCTTGTTGAGTTAGTAGTAGGTAAGCATTTTTTTGTTTAAATGTCAAAATATTAGGGTCAGCAAGTGCGATCGGAGATTCAGAGTGGGGTCGCCAGCCTTGGGTTGTGAGAGATTGCGCTAAAGTGTTACAGTCCAAACCAGGAGCGATCGCCCCCAAAAACACTACTGTGTCAGAAGTGTGAAAGACAGAATCTCGCTCCCGAAAACTTGCCATCAACGCAGACACAGCAACCATAATTACTTTCCAGTTAGCGTAGGCCTCTGGCGGTCTGGAACCAGGAAGGAGAGTCACAACTAGAGGCCGAGTTACTTCTTGCTGTTGGATATCAGCACTATAAAACCTTTGGGGTGGAAACGATGGTTCTAAACCATCCATCATCGGATTGCCCAAATCAAAAGCAGGAATACGCCACTTTCTTAATATTTCTGTAGTTAACGAATCTCTAGGGAACACCGCCCGACAACGGCGATTGCCCATCAACCAACGTTCCCAAGGATGATAAATAGAACCAGAAAAATTTTCCCAACGTGCAGCTTTGCTTTTGCGTGGCAATAATCCAACTTCATCCCGAACATAGTATTCGGATTTTGCCGTACCAACAAAAGCATAGTTAGCACCACTGAAACTTGCAAATAACAGCGGCACAATATCACCCACAGCCAGGATAGCCCTGTTGTTGCCTAATTGTTTTTGAGAACTGACCCAACGGCGTACAGCTTTAATCTGGCTCAAGGTAAGTTGTAATAAACCGCCGCGGACATCTCGGACTAATTGACGGCTATCCATGTAAACAAAGCCACCAGAAGGCATAGTACGCACTGAACCAATTAAAGGGATATCCAACTGTTGGTAAGCCCGTCCTTCACCCACCAGAGGCAAAGCAAAGATATCTGGTGGGTTTAATTGTTGCTGGAGTTCTTGCAAAATTCGGGCTGCAACAACATCCTCACCATGACCATTGCTCAAAACAAGTAACTGCAAACGAGAAGCTGTAGATTGCGAGTTAGAACCTAGAGATAACCGGGATACATGACTCATGAGAAACAAAAAATCACTATGAAATGTCTGTTTGGGTATTGGGGATTGGGGATCGGGTATTGGGTATTGGGTATTGGGTATTGGGTATCAGGGATTGGGCATCGGGCATTGAGCATTGGGCATAAGGTATTAGATAAATTACCTAGTCCCCAGTCCCGTAGTCCCTAGCCCCAGTCCCCAATCCCCAGCCCCGATTCTCAAGCTATATAGGCTAAATATTATGCGAATTTCTTCTGCTACAATTTTTACTTTAGCGACTTTGGCGGCTAGTAATGCCACCCAGCAAGCAATGGCTGCACCTGCCAAAGACTCTATTCAAACCGAAAAAACAAGTAAATTGGTAGTTCCGGTAATTGAAGACTCACCAATACGCAAAGATGTGGTTGCAGCACCGGAAACCATACTCGCCCAAACATTTTCGCAAAATCCTGTGGTCGTGCAAAAAGATGTTAAAAACAATTCCACAGTAGTATTAACACCGAACAATGGGAATGGTAAAGTCTCACTTCCTCAGTCCGCTTCTGCAACTGACAATAACTTAGTTGTCACCGCTACGGATGTGCAGATATTGGGAGCTACTCAAGAATTACAGGAGATAATCCGCAAGGTAATTAAAACCCAAATCGGAGGAGACACTAGCCAAAGCCAGCTGCAAAGTGATGTGGCAGCAATTTTGAATACAGGTTTATTTATCAGTGCCAACGTGAACAGTCGCAGCACTCCATCTGGCTTGAATGTAGTGTATCAGGTACAACCAATAGTAGTGCGATCGCTGCAACTTTCTGGTGCTAAGGCACTTACTTATCAGGTAGCTCAAGCACAATTCCAATCTCAAGTTGGCACAGTTATTAGTCCGGCTGCACTCCAGCAAGCAGTGGCACAAATTAATAAGTGGTATACCGACAATGGTTACAACTTGGCACGGGTGCTATCAATCAAACCCAGCCGTGAAGGAATCCTCACAGTGAATGTAGCTGAAGGCTTGGTAGGCGATATCAAGTTTCGCTTTGTCAACGATGATGGCAAAACTATCGATAGCAAAGGCAATCCAGTTACAGGACGCACCAAACCAGATTTCCTACTGCAACAACTAAAGCTTAAGCCTGGTCAAATCTTCCAAGAAAATGCGGTACGGCAAGATGTACAGCAGTTATATCGTACTGGGTTATTTCAAAGTGTAAATGTTGCCTTAGAAGGCGATGCTACCAAAACTGATTTAATTTACGAACTCAAGGAAAATGGGGCCCGTGCCATTAACGTCGGTGGTAGTTACAACGCCGATCAAGGGCTTTTAGGCACATTAACTTATCAAGATCAGAATGTTGGCGGGATCAACGATACTTTAGGCGTGAATGTTGGCGTCGGGTTACGTGACTTCCAGTTTGATACTAAATTTAACAGTCCTTATCGGGAAACTAACCCCGATCGCTTAGGCTATACCATTAATGCCTTTCGCCGCCGGGAACTGTCGCAAACATTTGACGATGAAATCAAATTAGCAAATGGCGACCGAGCCAGAGAAGGTAAAATTGGGGCCGGGATTAGCTTTCAACGACCGATTGATGATTGGAATACTTCTTTGGGATTCAACTACAGCCGCACTAGTATCCGCGATCGCCAAGGTAATATTACCCCAACCGATGCCCAAGGAAATCCTCTAAGTGTAAGTGGTACTGGTATTGATGATTTGACTACTGTATCTTTCACCGCCACCAAAGACCGACGCAATAACCCCATCAATCCTACACAAGGTTCTGTCCTGAGTCTGAGTACAGAACAATCTGTGCCTCTTGGTCAAGGTAATATTTCTATGAATCGCGTTAAAGCCAACTACAGCCAGTATGTGCCACTACAATTATTTAACAGCAAACAACCACAAGTATTTGCCTTGAATCTCCAAGCTGGTACAGTATTGGGAACATTGCCACCTTATGAAACCTTTAACTTGGGTGGCTCTAATTCTGTGCGAGGATACGATTCTGGGGAAGTTGGTAATGGTCGCAGTTATGTTTTGGCTTCAGCAGAATACCGCTTTCCTGTGATTTCAGCATTAGGAGGCGTGTTATTTGCTGACTTTGCCTCAGACCTTGGTTCTGGTGGTAGCGTATTGGGAAATCCAGCAGGAGCGCGGGATAAACCAGGTATCGGTTTTGGTTATGGGGCCGGAGTGCGCCTCGACTCACCTCTAGGCGTTATCCGGGCTGATTATGGAATTAATGATCAAGGAGAAAGCCAAGTGCATTTCGGCATAGGCCAGCGTTTTTAATAAAAGCTAACTTATACCCAAAAGAATGAAGTCTGAAACAAGAAGGATGTAGTAAGGTTTTATCTTTCACATTTCATATTTCTTTTGTCAATGTATTATGAAAAAGACAAAACTGTTGCGATAATGGGGAGGTTTTTCCCACTGAGGGAGGAGCCGATTTCTTCCGAAATCCCTTATGGCTCAGGACTCAGTGCTTATCTGCTCACTCAGGACTAAGGACTCAGGACTCAAAAATCTCTATGTTAGCAGGTACAACTTTGCAGGGTGGAAAATATACCCTAAATCAGGAAATCGGACGTGGTGGCTTTGGAATTACGTTCAAGGCTACGCATCACTACTTAGGTCAGGAGGTAGTGATGAAAACTATCAACGAACGGCTGCGACAACATCCTGATTTTGCCAAGTTCGAGCGCCAATTCCAAGATGAGGCCAGACGATTAGCTACTTGTGTCCACCCAAATATTGTTCGGGTCAGCGACTTTTTTGTTGAAGCTGGACTACCTTACATGGTGATGGAATACATTCCTGGTGAAACCTTGGGTAATGCATTTGTATTGCCAGGAATACCTTTACCAGAAGCAACCGCAATCCATTACATCCGGCAAATTGGGGCAGCATTGCAGGTAGTACACAATAACGGTTTGCTGCACCGAGATGTTAAACCGGATAATATCATCCTGCGTCAAGGCACTCAGGAAGTAGTGCTGATTGATTTTGGTATTGCCAGAGAATTTAATGGTGGTGTAAGGCAGACGCACACGGGTATGGTTTCTGAGGGCTATTCTCCTATTGAACAGTACCTGTCACAAGCGCCGCGCACACCTGCCACAGATGTTTATGGTTTGGCAGCAACCTTGTATGCATTGCTGACAGCCCAAGTTCCTATGCCAGCACTACTGCGCGATCGCGAACAAATGCCCACCCCCCGCGAATTGCAACCCTACCTCAGCGCTGCTGTCAATCAAGCAGTAATGCGTGGTATGGCGGTGGAATCTCGTTTTCGTCCAGCTACAGTTGCTGAGTGGCTGAAACTGCTACCTGGGGATGGAGTGAATTTCGTACCCCAAGCCCTACCAACTCACACTGTTGCAACTATTAATTTATCGCAGCAACAAGCAGACAATCTTTTTGGCAGAACTGCCCATAATCGCAATAATCCAACAGCAAGTTTCAAGAATGCTAAAACACTTGCACAGAAACTAGCTGCTTCTAAAGTATTGATTGGCACAAGCGTAGCTGTTGTTGCTGCCACAGTCGGTTTTGGCATTACTAGTCTGTTACCTAGATCGCAACCGCAATCAACCTCACAACCAATTTTTGCCCAGCCTACAAAAGAACCGACTGCGGAATTACCTAGAATCAGGACTACAAACTCAGATAGCAGTAGAGAGACTAAGACCTCCCCATCTAAAGCTGCACCCGTTTCTACTACCACTACCACACGTCGCAAACGCAATCGTCGTGTTTATCAGGCAGAATCGCCAAGCAGCAATAGCACTAACAAAGCAGAATCACTACGCCCTGATGCTCAACAAAGTTCACCTTCGCCTAGTGCTTCTCCCTCTTCATCCTTAGTGGAGACATTACGGGCAATTCGCTCATCTCGTAATGCTTCTCCCTCACCAGCACCAGAAAATAATTCGCCTTCTTCTACTAAGGATGCCATCCCACCCCAGCCAGAGAAACAGTTCAATCCTGTAGTTATACCAAAACTCCAGGCACCACCAGAAACAAAAGCCTCAGATCCTCCAGCTGTGGTAGTACCAACTCAAGAGATCAGACAAAATTTAGCCCCTGAAAATCAATCCCAAAAGGATGATAAACCGCAGGGCAAACCACTAGAAGTTAATAATTAATTATCTCAAATAGGAAGTAGGAAAATCACCCCAAAATTGCTAATGTTAAACTCTTTCCTTTTCGTTATCACAGAGAAATTGGGGTGTGTTTGCGTGAGAATTTTGAAAAATTTCTACTTGCTATTCATTACCACGATTTCTCCCTGATTATTAATCTTTACCGGATTTTTAGGAAAATCTTGATTATTTAAATAACGCAGAAGTCCTACAATCCGAAAACGCTGATCAACATAAGGAATTCCCTGACGATCAAGATGAATAGGAATAATTTTACCTGACACTAAATTGCCTTTGGAGTTAAGTTTCGCTTCCAAAATCATTGAGTAACCTGTTTCAGCCGCTGTTGATAAAGTTCGGTATCCCAAAAAGTTACCCAAAGAATAAGCAATCAGTTTTCCTTTATAAATTTCTAACGCCCTGGGAACGTGAGGGCCGTGTCCTAGAACTAAGTCCGCCCCCATATCAATCATGGTTCGGGCAAACTTTATAGAATTGCCTCTGTTTTCTCCATAAAAGAATTCTGTTTCATTCTTAACACGCAGTGCCCCTGTTCCTTCGGCTCCCACCTGCATTGATACAACTACGATGTTTGCATTATTTTTAGCTTTTGCTACCAAGGCTCTAGCTGCTTCTAAATCGTGGACAGAATTATAAGCATCATAGGTAGTAAATCCGATCATTGCCACCGGAATATTATTAGCTTCTAGATAAAGAATTTGATTTTTATGCCCTAAAGTTTCAATACCAACACCAGCAAGATTGTTTACGGTATCTTGAAACCCCACCGGGCCGAAGTCCATTGCATGATTGTTCGCTACATTGAGTACATTAAATCCAACATCAGCAAATAGCTGGGCATAATTAGGTGGGGAGCGAAAAGCAAAAACTTGTCCTCGGCCGATATCTTTAGCACTATATGGATAATGAGTTAAGCTACTTTCAAAGTTACCAAATAAAATATCAGCACCTTGCAAATAAGTTCTCACCGACTGTGGTAGCAGCTGATTGCGAAAGCGTGGCAGTCTGTAGTTAGGAAAATTAGTGCCAGGGATTATATCTCCAACAGCTTTAATGATGATTGTGTCTGAAGGGGTTTCCTGATAATCAGGTTCAACAAATGGAAATGGCAGAGTTTCAGTCGGTGTTGTAGCAGCATCTGACTTTTGTACTTGCCCAAAACGAATGATAATTCCTATACTAATACCCAAACAGAAGCAGAAACTGATAAAACTCACTGATAATAGACGCCCCAGCTTCTGATTAACCATTGTTTGCTCCTCACGCAATGGCATTAGTTTATCCCATAAACTAGCGTCATCGGTATATATTCTGCTGCGATTTAGGCAAAATCTTAACTACATATCGTCGGAAATTTACTTATAAAATTTTAGCTATTTTCAGAAATGGCTTTCTTACCATGTGTAGTCATAAATATCGATTTTCTAAGGTCATACTTATGAATCGCTGTACATCTGTTCTTTTTGCAAGCTTAATAGCATCCTTTGCAACTTTAGCTATTGCTCAAAATACTGATGCTACAACATGCACACTTTACCGTAATTGCCACTATCATACTTCTGATAGCTATAAGCCTAGCTATAAATATAACTTTGAACAAGACACGAATAAGTATCTCTACAAAAGCGGCTTTCTCAGCATATTCGTCATTATTCTCATAACGAAAATAGCACAAGCTGCATTAAATTCGTGGCTGACTAAAGCCTAAAATTGTCTGTATCTTCTTTTTTAATCTATAACTTGCGATCACATGATTGCGCGGAGCGCAGCCAAATTGTCTGAGCCACACTTTCGTTATCAATTAGTAATAGGTTTTTCACAACTACATAAGATATTTGATTAAGCTCGTTTGACTACATAACCAATTACTCATCATTGAATAGCACAAGTCAGGATTCTCTTTATAAAAAGTTACACATCGCTAGCGCGTAAAATTTAGCTTATTTTACTTTGCCCTGATTTATATAGGAATCCGCTTTAATTTATGAACTGATTTGCGTAGGCAGGGAATAGGCAATAGGCAAGCTTGCAACGGGAAAGAAGGCTTCCTAGTTGTACTGAGCTTTTTCAAAAATCAAATATGAGTCCTATAGCGATCGCCTACTTTATCAGTAAACATACTGTTGTGAGTTTGGGCATACATAGGAGAATCTTAGGTTCATACGAGTACATTGTCTAGTCCTCCAGGATTGCCGCAAGTAATCCTGGAAATTTTTTTGTATTTAAGAAACCTAAATTAGCGATTGCGCGGAGCGCAGCGCAATCATGCGATCGCGTAGCGCGCCCTAGCCTCCAACCGCAGGGAGTGCGGTTGCCATATCCCTTCAGGACAAGGGACGGATTCCAAAAAGGAACCCGCCGAGGCTATACGGGCGATCGCAGACTCATAAATTGATGCTATCCACAATCCTTTTATCTGAAAAGCTATCCACCTCCTACTGTTTCTTGCGATAATTCCCAAGGGGACGCGCTCTAAACTGGTTAGTCAAGGGGGAATAGATGACTATTAAGCGGTTGGGTTTAATTGGGCTGACACTGATATCTTTGGTATTGTCTGGCTTATCGCTATTCAGCAGCTGGCAGGAACCTCAATTTCAAAGTCGCTTAGAACTGTACCAAACAAACATTGCCCTACAAGCTCAAGCCTGGCAGCCAGAAGATAACAAAGACGAATTCCAGGGAATACAGTCAGCAATACTTGGTGATAAACCCCTAGAAAACGCTACCAAGCAATATCAAGAAGCACGAAAATCGGCGCAAACCAATTTAGTCACAGCCAAGAATAAACTTGAAAAGCTGCGTTCTCAATCAGTTACCACTCCCATACCTCCTAAACCCCTACCAGAAACTGATTCTGCTAAAAATATCTCCAGCCCACAGGAGCAACAGTTACAGCAGTCCCTCAACCAACTGCAAAAATTGCTGGTTGAATTAGACTTACGGCTGGGAATTTTACACGCACAGCAAGGAAAGACAGATATAGCGCTGAAGACTTGGAATGATTTGCAGCAACGCTCAGATATTAATCCCGAATTTAGAGAAACATCTGCTGTTTTAATTGGACTGTGGAGTGATCCCCCCCGTCTTCTACCAAATGCCCAAGAGCTGATTCAAAAGAATTTAGATGGTTGGTTTCGCTCTACTGCTCTAGTGCAACTGTACCAGCTCCAGCAACGTCAAGAAGCACTATCAGCAGTTAAAGCTACACAACAACAAGCTGCTACCCAAGCTGTGTTGAAATTAGCGGTGATTGGTATCATCCCTACATTGGCAGCTTTGACAGGTATCATCCTGCTGATTTTTGTGTTTGCTCAACTCTTAGTAAAAGGCAAAGCCGCTTTCTTGGCTCAAAATGCTGATGTACCTTGGACAACGCCTTGGGGTGGAGAAACGGTTCTCCAGGTTTTTGTCCTGGGCTTTTTCTTGATGGGACAACTTTTTGTACCTCTGATATTCTCGCTGATCCCCGTTCCCCTTGCTAGCGGTAATGTGCGAATTCAGGCTTTTTCCGTATTAATTCGTTATCTGTTAGTAGCATCAGGTGCGCTGTGGGTGCTGTATTCATCAATTAAGCGCTTTTTCCCTTTACCAGAATTTTGGTTTCGCTTCAATTTCCAAGGTAAGTGGTTTTTGTGGGGGCTAGGTGGCTATTGCGCTGCTTTACCCATAGTTGTGCTGGTATCTTTAATTAATCAACAACTATGGCAAGGGCAGGGTGGTAGTAATCCTTTGTTGCAACTAGCACTAGAAAGCCAAGATACGGTAGCACTAGGGATATTTTTCTTAACAGCTGCGATCGCAGCCCCCTTATTTGAAGAAGTCCTGTTTCGTGGGTTTTTGTTGCCTTCCCTGACTCGTTACTTACCCGTCTGGGGAGCAATTTTGGTCAGTAGCTTGCTGTTTGCGGCTGCACACCTTAGCCTGTCAGAAATTCTACCGCTGACATCCTTGGGGATCGTTTTAGGAGTAGTTTACACGCGATCGCGTAACCTTCTCGCTCCTATCCTCCTCCATAGCCTTTGGAATAGCGGCACACTACTCAGCTTGTTTATACTAGGAAGCGGTAATTAATTATACTTCAATACTACAGTTGCTAAAAGGTAAATATTTGCTTATACCTCCTTATAGGGCAATAATTTACTAGTTATAAATAGTGATAAGCATGAATCAATGCTAGCTTCAGGTTAGATACGGCTGATGTAAAAGTCGTTCTGCCAAAAGAGCTAAATACATAATAAAATATCCCAGTAAAAATTCACTCTTCTCTAGGCCTTTTAGCCTCGGTAGAGATGTTGATTGCCCTTCCAAGCTATTATTGGTTGAAATTATTGGGAAAGCAGGCAGCAGCAATTAACCAGAGTTATCAAAACTCTACTGCTTTGTACTTTGGTTACCGCAAAATTTTTTCCAGCCTTTAGGTAAATACCTAACACTGATACTGCCCACAAAACGTGTCTTCATCATTGCACCCAACTTAAAAAAAGTCCGGACATAAAACTGATGGACTTGTAGAAAGGGGTATCGCAGCATAAGAGTTTTTGCTGATGATTTAAGGTTCATTCTCCTCAAGAGAAATGATTAATCGAAAAAGCTGTAAAACTATTTTGCTGTTGGTAGTCAAACTTCCGAATAGTAAGGAGCGCCATAATTAGCGTTCCCTACGGGATGGTAGGAGATTGATTGTGGCTATCGATTTAGGGCAGTGCTTCTACAACAATAAAAGTAAAAATATATTTACTTGCTAAATATATTAATTTATTTTTTTATTTAGAAATAATTTAAAATTACACCTTATTTATCAAGGAGCAGCACTTATATGGCAAATCTCAACCCTAGTCATACCACTAAACAACTTATGGCTGGTTACTGTGGCATTATTTTCGGGGGCTTTGGAGTGCATAAGTTTATTCTAGGATACTCTCCAGAAGGCTTCATTATGTTGGTTATTTCTGTAGTTGGAGGTACTTTTACTTACGGATTTACTTTTTTGATTATGCAACTTGTAGGTTTGATTGAAGGCATGATCTATTTGAACAAATCTCACGAAGAATTTGTAGATACCTACTTTGTGAATAAGCAAGGTTGGTTCTAGGAAAAATTCTAACCTTACAATTGCATTTCTATATTTAGGCTAAGTATCCTGGGTGCATACTTACAATTTATCTCTACTGATATGCTAACCCTCAAACGTCAAAAGTTTACCTTGGCCTTGCTCCTAATGCTAGGTATGGGGTATTTCAGCGCTATGTCTAATTTGGAAATTCACTATTTTTTGAAAAGCCTGATTGCCGTCATGCCTATGCAGATTGCAGCATTAATCTACATGAGCCGAAAGGGTACAGGGGACAGGAGCCAGAGGTCAGTGTGAATTTTCCCTAGCCCCAGTTCTTGATCCCTGGCTCCTATGAATTGATAAATAAAAATGTTTGACATACAGTCGTAGTTCCAGATTTCGCCTACCCTCGAAATAGGACGCTTTTATTGTGGCGTTGTATTTTCGTAGCGAATCTAACTAAACTCTTGCCATGCAACTTGTCCCAGAAACCAAGCTCACCCAAGAATCCACCCCAGTAACAGAGAAAATAATTCTCGATGTTGGAGGCATGAAGTGTGCTGGGTGTGTGACCGCTGTAGAAAAACAGCTTACCCAACATCCAGGAGTCAAGAGTGCCTCTGTCAACCTGGCAACAGAAGTAGCAATTGTAGAGTCGGAAACTGGTGCGGTAGAGCCAGATTCACTGGCACAGCGATTGACAGCCAATGGTTTCCCAACTAAACCCCGAACAGCAAGCAGTGTAACAGGTGAAATATCCACCCTAGAAGATCCAGGCGCACGACAGCGCCGAGAAATGCACTCTGCACTCAGGCAGTTGGTAATTGCTGGGGTGCTGCTTGTGTTATCGGGAATTGGACATTTTGGTAATATTGGTGGCTCAGTATTGCCATTTTTAAACAACATTTGGTTCCACTGTGGATTAGCAACGGTAGCACTACTAATTCCAGGTCGCCCGATTTTGGTAGATGGCTGGCTGGGCTGGCGGCGTAATACGCCTAATATGAATACCCTCATAGGGTTGGGAACGCTGACAGCCTACACTGCTAGTTTAGTGGCATTGCTATTCCCTCAAATGGGTTGGGAGTGCTTTTTTGACGAACCAGTAATGATGTTGGGCTTTATTCTGCTGGGAAGGACTTTAGAGCAACAAGCTAGAGGACGCGCCGCCGCCGCATTTAGGCAGCTGCTAGCACTACAGCCACAGGTAGCCCGATTGATTGCCAATCCAGAAAAAGTTAGGCAAGAAACTGATAAGGAAGGTTCTGGTGGTAGCCAGGATTCCTTAGGCGTGTCAGCTATTGTAGAAATTCCCGCAGAACAAGTGCGGATTGGTGAATGGTTACAGGTGTTGCCTGGTGATAAAATCCCCGTTGATGGAGAAGTTCGCTTTGGACAAACAACGGTGGATGAGTCGATGCTGACTGGGGAAGCCGTACCAGTCATCAAGCAACCAGGGGATATAGTGACAGCAGGTACTCTCAACCAGTCGGGAGCGATCGCTATCCAAGCAACCCGTACAGGTAGCGATACAACTCTAGCTCATATTGTTGCTTTAGTTGAAGATGCTCAAACTCGTAAAGCTCCAGTTCAGAGATTAGTAGATACAGTAGCTGGTTACTTTACCTATGGTGTATTGGCAGCGTCTTTATTAACATTTATCTTTTGGTACTTTTTTGGCACTCATATTTGGCCAGATATTATCATGCCAGCGGGCATGGACATGACAAGCCACGCTGCCCATATTCCTCAACACTCAGTACTGACCATTAATCACTCTCCTCTGTTAGTTAGCTTAAAATTAGCGATCGCAGTTATGGTAGTTGCTTGTCCCTGTGCTTTAGGCTTGGCTACACCAACAGCAATTCTTGTTGGAACCGGCATAGGTGCAGAACGAGGTCTGTTAATCAAAGGCGGCGACGTTTTAGAACGGGTACACCAGCTAGATACCATAGTCTTTGATAAAACAGGTACTCTCACCACAGGTAATCCCACCGTGACAGATTGTCTGCTGATTGGAGAATCAGAGACTGGCAGACAATCTTCCCAATCCCTTCTGCAACTGGCAGCCGCAGTAGAAAGTGGCACATACCACCCGCTAGCCAAAGCAATTCAACAGGAAGCACAGCAACAACAGTTATCCATCCCAGAGGCTGTAGACTTTCATACAGAACCTGGACTCGGCGTATCTGCTGTAGTGGAAGGTACAGCTGTATTGCTGGGAAATTGGGAATGGTTGAGTTGGCATGGAATTGCTATTAGCGAAACTGCACAACAGGTGGCTCAGAAACTGGCAACAGATGGTAAAACCGTTGTTTGCGTAGCAGTTGGGGGAACTTTAGCTGGACTCCTCGCCGTGTCTGATACCCCCAGACCAGATGCTCAAGCTACAGTAGATAAGTTACGCCAGATGGGTTTACGGGTCATGCTACTGAGTGGTGATAGATTAGAAGCCGCTAGTGCTATTGGTAAACAACTGGGGTTAGATAGTGCTGATGTCATAGCAGGTGTCCCACCTAGCAAAAAAGCGGCCGCTATCGAAGAATTACAAGTCAAATTTGCATCTAAAGTCGCAATGGTCGGAGATGGGATCAATGATGCTCCAGCTTTATCCCAGGCAGATGTAGGAATTGCTTTATACTCAGGAACAGATGTGGCAATGGAAACAGCTGCAATTGTGCTGATGCGCGATCGCTTGAGTGATGTTGTCGAATCAATTCACCTCAGCCGCGCTACTTTCAACAAAATCCGTCAGAATTTGTTTTGGGCTTTTGCATATAATACAATTGGCATCCCTCTAGCAGCAGGTATTTTGTTACCTAGTTTAGGTTTTGTCCTTAGCCCATCTGGAGCCGCTGCATTAATGGCCTTTAGCTCCGTTAGTGTTGTTAGTAACTCAGTTTTACTACGGCGGTTGGCTCATCGATCATAATATTCTTTTTTAGCGGTAATATTCTAAGTTACAGCTCAGTTTTGCCTCTGTGAGTTAAACTAAATCCGTATTCAGGTGTTATATATCTTTCCAAACCTGATGGGATTACCACAAGTAAAAGTAGCAAGAGTAGAACAGCAATATTCTACTCTTTTCAGCAAATACGCAAGTTAATACTTATCAAAGCAGTATCACAGACTTTAATGCGTGAGAATGGCAAAAAACGATTATAGACAAATCTTGATTAATCACAGTTCAACCGAATATAGCAACGATGCGTCAATGGCAACAGAAACGAATGAAAGTCATCTACTGATTATTGAAGATGATCAAGGTCGTAAGGAATTTTCTCTAGAACACCCCGTCTATTCTATCGGTAGAGACCGCGAGTGCAATATCCGCTTGGTGTCGCAGTTTGTCTCCCGCCGCCATGCCACATTGGTAAGATTGCCACGAGAGCATAATAGTCATAGCTATTATTACCGAATTGTAGATGGCGATGCTAAAGGTAAGCTGAGTTCCAATGGTCTGATGATTAATGGACGCAAGATGCCAGCCCACGATTTAAGAAATGAAGACGAAATTGTTTTCGGCCCTCAGGTACGTGCCATTTATTACCTGCTAAAGAATGTGCAGCGATCGGGTCAAACGGATGCTAGCGAGTACGATATTACACTAATAAACCCCGGTATGGCAGAGGATATAGAGGATATATAAAACTAAACATATAAGTACTCGTGCAAAATAAATTATCTAGTTGGGAGAGGGAACAGGAAATAGAAGCACACAGTAGTTTCAGCCGTTTTGAGAAATGGCTAAGTATTTATGGGTGGGTACTTAAGAGACTTCCAAATAAAAATATAATGCCAGGGGAGCAGGGAGCAGGGAGCAGGGGGAGGAAAGTCGTTTTAATTCCAGAATTGGTTAATTTATTTTTTGGAGTTCCCTAACTTGAATTCCAAGTTGTTTTTTAAAAAATGTAAAGCTGTAAACAGCAAGCCTTGCCACAGGCTAGCCGCTTGTCGTCAGATATTGCGACATCTGCGTATAGGTAAAGACGTGAGATTTTCACAATCTATTTGATATAGAAAAACTTGCAACGCCTCAAGCAGTTTTTTTTATACAAATATCCTCTTACTCAATTTTGACTATGTTGACTTGTTGCTAGAGCTAGCTTTGCGCTCTAGCTAGCCGCAGCGGACGTCCAGATAACAAGCAGCAATATTTATCCTGCTAGACTTTCAATCAGATGCCAATGGCGACTATGTTCAATCGCTTCCTTAACAAATTCAAACACTTGTCGGCAGTGATTCACAAGTTGGAGTGGTAATTCCCCATTTTTCACCACAATACTTAACCGAGTTTCTACATCAGTCGCTGTTGATTTATCAATAAAGACTTCTACTGTAACTAACTTAGAGAAAGTAACAGTACCAGGATACTCACGAGCCATAATGTAATCGGCTGTGTAATATTGAACATCCAATTCACAATCTTGTAGAAGTTCTACAAGCAACGGTTGGAGATGGTCAATAGGAACAGAAACAATAAATGAACAGGTATAGCGAGCCATAATAGCCCCACGCCTTGCAACACTCCGTCCATCCTATAATATCGAAGCATCTAAACGGCAAGTGTTTATAGATTGATTAAAGAAACGAACTCACTCATAAGCAAGGTGGTAAAAGCTGAAAATTTGATAAAAAACTTTAAAATAGGAATTTGGCGGAGGTGCGCATAATGAAAATCGCAATTGCTGGAGCAACAGGATTTGTAGGCAGTCGTGTGGTAAAACGACTCCATCAAGAAGGTAATAAAGTACTAGTGTTAACACGTAACACCGCCCATGCTCAAAGGATTTTTCCCTCAAAAAATTTTCCAAACGTAGAAATTGTTGCGTATACACCCATTGCATCCGGTTCTTGGCAAGATGCCATTGCATCTTGTGATGGTGTAGTTAACTTAGCAGGAGAACCTATCGCCGAAGAACGCTGGACACAAGAACACAAGCAAGAAATTCTGAATAGCCGTAAGCTAGGTACACAAAAAATAGTAGAAGCAATAGCAAAAGCTAACCCCAAACCTAAAGTATTAGTTAACGCTTCGGCTATTGGCTATTACGGCACTAGTGAAACTGCTACCTTTGACGAAACAAGCCAGTCGGGGAATGATTTTCTCGCCCAAGTCTGCCAAGCTTGGGAAGCAGAAGCCAGCAAGGTAAAAGATGTTGGTGTGCGACTAGTAATTCTGCGTCTGGGTATTGTCTTGGGGATGGGTGGCGCTTTGGGTAAAATGATTACTCCTTTCAAACTCTTCGCTGGTGGGCCGATTGGCAGTGGTCGGCAGTGGTTTTCTTGGATTCACGTAGACGATTTAGTTAATCTAATTTTGCAAGCTTTAACCAACCCGGAAATGGAAGGAGTATATAATGCCACCTCACCCAACCCTGTTCGGATGGCAGATTTGTGCCAAACTATGGGACAGGTGATGAATCGTCCTTCATGGTTACCTGTCCCTGCTTTTGCGCTGGAAGCCCTCTTGGGCGATGGAGCGATAGTAGTTTTAGAAGGTCAACAAGTCTTTCCTAAACGCACTGTGGAGGCTGGCTTTGAGTACCAATATCCTAATGTGAAATCAGCACTCACAGAAATTTTGGATTAAAAATTAAAGACCCCAAAGATAAATCTGGGGTCTTGAAAAATTTTGCATAGGATTTCACTATTGAAGTATTGACTAATCCGCCTGGAATTTTTGAGAAATCCAGTTGATCAGACCGCTTAAAAGAGCGCCTGCCATGAGAATACCAATAGCTGGGTTAAATACAGGTTGCCACAATTTATGCCACAAATCCAAACCTAAATTGAATCCAGAGGCATCAGCAATAGCCGCGATCGCTAACCACCCAAAGCCAAACAAAACTAAGAATACATCTGCGACTAAAACAAAGTTTAGCCAGCTTAAAAATTTCTCTTTCATCAGCTGTCGTGTCTTCAATTAGTCTAAAAACTGCAAATTGGTTATGGGTAATAGTTAGTTGTCTGTTGTTGCCAGCTAATGACTGCTGACCATCGACAACTAACACGATTACCAATTACTTGTCAAACAACCAGCCTTTGACTTTTGCCAAACTCTGCCAATCTGGTTTTCTAGTTAAACCGTCTTCAATGCTGTTTTTGATTTCATCTTCCCATTCTTGATTTACAAAAATTAACTGTTGGGCGAAATCAATATGTTCTCGTAAACCTTTTTGACCAGTTTCTAGCATAGCAACAGCGAGATTAATTCTGGCCTGTGGGTCTTGTGGATTTAACTTTACTGCTTTCTGTGCTGCTTTGTAAGCTAAATTGGCTTTGTTATCGAGCAGATACAACCACGCCAAACAAGTCCAAGCAGGACTACTTCTAGGAGCGCGATCGCAAACTTCTTTAAATACAGGAATTAAAGAAGCTACGTCTTCTCCGGCTTTATAACGTTCCAAACCTGTATCAAACAGGGATTCAACTGTATTAGTCATTAGTCATTGGTCATTGGTAATTGGTGAGTCAGTGCGGTTTTGGGGGTTTCCCTCATGAGCAACTGACGAACCCGGAGGGTCATCGATTATCGGTCATCAGTCATTAGCAACTAACAACTGACCCCTGACAAAGGACAATCTTACACTCCAAATGACTTACCGCAACCACAGGTTTGGTTGGCATTGGGGTTGGTGAATTGAAAACCGCCACCAATCATGGCATCGCTATAATCGAGCATTAAGCCATACAGATATAGTAAGCTTTTGCGATCGCAAACAATTTTGAAGCCATCATAGTCAAAAACTTCATCCTGAGGGGTGATCTTAGTAGTGTCTTCAAAGTCCATCATGTAAGACATCCCAGAGCAGCCACCTTGTCTGACTCCTACCCTTAAGCAGAAATCTTGGCCTTGCCTGTCACGAAGAAATTTTACTTGGCGTAGTGCTGCTTCGCTCAACTGAATTCCGCGTTGTTGCGGTTGAGTAGCTTGTGTCATCTGGTTTTTCAACTCCTTAAGTGGTCTAACTACTAACTTGTATAGGCATATTACTAGTTTTGGATTGCCTTTGGTGTTTTTGTATTCATTCTAGCGACATTGATGTCTCTAGATGCCAAATTGTAAAGACTGCACCAAAAGCAGCTAAAGCTTTTTATTCTAGAATTGAGAGACTCGGTGCGTTTAGATATTCGCTATTTTTGGAAATTAAACTTAGGGCAGCCTGAGTTGCAACCAATCTTCAGGTGCAGCCAGGAAGATTTCATCTTAAACTAGTCATTCCCAAAAGTTGACGAACATATAGCTTCTTTTAATTAATTTACTCTATGACAAGTTTTAATCGCTCTACTAGTCGTCGGCTAAAGAAATTAACTCAAATTCCTTCTGTGTGGGAGGGCGATCGCCGTCCATTGTCATCATCACAAACCCAGCCAAGAGACTCAGAGAGTAAGGGCGATTGCATTCTTTGGGTAGATGGCTCCCAAGGTGTTGTGAGAGGCATGGATGTGGTAGGAACAGAAACCGGACCAGAGGCAGTTGTTCGCACTTTAATGCGAGCTATGGAGCATCCTCATAGCCCTGCCAAACCTGCTCGACCCCAGAGAATTGTAGTACGAGACCGTGAGATTCAATTTTATTTGCGCGGTGTGCTGCAAGATTTGGATATTGCTATTGACTATGCACCGGAATTGCCTTTGATTGATGAACTGTTTCGTTCCTTTGCTGAAATTCTCGATAGTCAAATTCCTGATTTACCGCCACAGTATGCACAAATCTTACAAGAAAAAGCATTTGCGATTTGGCAGGCATCTCCTTGGGAATTTTTAGAAGAACAGCAAATCTTGTCTATAGAAATCAATAAGTGGGATGTAAATAAACTCTATGCCTCAGTGATGGGAATGCTGGGGATGGAATATGGGATTTTGTTATATCGTTCAGAAGAGTCGCTAAAGCGTTTTCGGGCAGCAGTTTTAAGGGATGAGGAGTCACAAGGACGTTTAGAAGAAGCTTTCCTCAAGCAAGATTGTCTGTTTCTCACCTTTGAACATAGTGACGACACAGATGAAGACGAGGAGGGCATAGGAGATTTAGCAGAGCTACCGCTATCAGAAATTGATCCCACCTTTGGTAATATCCACCCTTTAGAAGGACTCAGGTCTGTTTTATATGACGAAGAGGCGCTTGTCGTTTTTGTGGCCCTAGAAAGTCTTAACCGCTTTATCCGCGATCACCGCCGCCAGCTTGATGGAGACTCCTTCCCCAGTCTAAGCCGTCGCTATCGGATTTCGCTGCCCCAGCCTGATGAATCGGCTAAATCAGTTTCTGTAACTGTCTCTACCATGCCAGAGTTGGCAGCAGAATTAGAGGAAATGGCAGGCTTAGATGGCCAAGATGAGGTCATGGGGGAATATGACTCTCCAATGTTTCATTCATTACGAGATGATTTGATTCCAGAAGACTCTTTTCTAAGTTTGGGCGTAGTGTCTTGGGAGATGCTGGAATATTTACGTCAGGGAGCCACATATCATACTGTCGGTGAAATTACACAAGTAGGTGATGGGTTGCCTGTGATTTTAATTCAAACTTCCCGCCCCAGAGCTAAGACGGTAATTGAAAATCTGGAGGCGGCTGGTGGACTGAAAGCAATTTGCTTTAATCCAGGCGCAGATCCTTTTGATGGCAATCACTACGACTTGGGTTTACTACAAACACAAAATGGTGAATTGTTCCTGTTCGGTGAATTTTTAGATGATGACCCCATTCATGTAGAAGCCAGAAAAAAATGGAATCGGCGGTGTAAAAATACTAAAGGCTACTGTGGCTTAATTATTGCTAAAGGGCTGACAGGTTCTGCCCGTGGAAACCCTCAATTACGAGATATGATGGCTCTTTTTGAGGCGCGATCGCTTTCACCAAAAGATTTAGGCATCGGTACTCTTCAACTCGTACCTCAACTTTAATTTAAATGATAGTTCAAGTCATAACCACAGGTGAACAGAAAATTTATACGAAGCGTTATTATTTTGACGTTGATCTGTGGTAATTACTCATTTTCTAGAGTATTCATCATGAGTATTTAATCCAAAAATTATACCAGGCTTAATTTTTAGCCGGATTTTGACCTTCAGATTGCGACTGCTAGGTTAAACGCTCCTAGTGTTCAGTAGGGCTAGAAATGCACTCTACCTATCTAGCCATGGCAATTCTGGTAAGGAAATAGCACTTCGGCGATATCGTCTCGTTGCGAGCATAGGTTATTTATCAGAACTTTATGAAGTAGCTATATTCTCGTCTATGTTTTAGTAATCGCTAAAGTAATAACAATGTATATTATATTACAGTAGATATCAACTATCTCTGTAATATTTAGGTGCAATTAACCCAAACATATTTATTTGTATATTTATCTTTTGTCGTGATTTATTTTGAGTTTAGTATTCTACTGTTTGTCAATCTTATTCATCAAAAATTTAGTCTATTTAGGCTTACTTTGTAAGTCTTTTATAAAGCCTAAAAAATGATATAATCCTGCTTTTGAATAAAGTTTATTTAAAGTTTGCTAATCATGACTCTAAAAAATACACTTTGGAAATATTGAAGTGTACAATATTTTTTATCCAGTAGATATCAAGTTAACAATGTTTGAATAACAAACTTTTTGCTGGTGATTTCAAGTCTAGTCAATCATCTTGAGTGCAGCAACTAACTGTCAAGTAGGTGTGGCATATCCAGGTTGATGAATAGGGCAAAGAAATCAAAAGACAGAAAGTTCGTAAAGCACTTGCTCTTCTGGAGCGAGCATTTTTAGTAAGACTAATAGTGATTGACTTCAAACTAGATATGCTACAAATCATATACAAGGCAGGGTTGAATAGTGTTTATGCTCCAGAGCTTGATTTGACTTATTATAGATATCTCCTCCAGAGGTTGGTAGCGAGCATGGTTGAGAAAGGAAACCAAATACATTTGAGCAAGAAAAATATGCACACATATTATTTAATTAAAAGTACAGAGTGAATCTAACTTATCAAGTTGATTAGTCCACTTTAGCCATTCTTTTTCTGTAGTCAATTCGTTTAATGACTAGGTGCGCTATTGTTGCTGCCACAATAGTCAAAAATGAATTTTGGCTTTGATATTTTATTGGAAAATGCAGAAATATGCAAAACTGGCATTTTTACTATTAGTGACATTGCTTGTTTACTGTCACTAAATCTGATAGTCTTATCCTTCTCATTTTTAGTTAGTTAGTTACCACTAACAAGGTTAATATACAGCACATAGCATGATAATGACAAATAAAAAATGGGCGGTAAAACGTATAACTGTTAATCTTGCAGCACAAGAAGCAGACAAACTAGAACAATACTGTCAGCAAACAGGTAGGCCTGCGACCGATGTCATTCGGGAACTGATTAGAGGTTTACCTAATTCTGATGAAACCAAAGAAGCCAGCAAGTAAAAAGGTATTTAATAGTAATACTTACGATACTTGTTTTTAATTTGTTGTCAGAGACGAGAGTTTTATGGCTGTTACCAATGTCATGTTCCTCTCGTCTGGGTAATAAAATTTGATTGAGTATAAGTTAGGAGGGTCGGACACCGCTGTGTCCTTAGATGTTTCGAGAGTGGATATTAAGTAGCAAATTCCGGCACCAAGCCAGTTACAATCTGTAAAGAAACTGAAAAGGAGCGACGGAATGCGCGTTGCAATCGTAGGTGCAGGATTAGCTGGGCTAGCAACTGCTGTGGATTTAGCTGATGCTGGTTGTGAAGTCCAAATTTTTGAATCTCGTCCGTTTGTTGGTGGTAAAGTTGGCAGTTGGGTAGATGGCGATGGCAACCATATTGAGATGGGGTTGCACGTATTTTTTGGCTGCTACTATCAACTGTTTGACTTGATGAAGAAAGTAGGGGCATTAGAAAATTTACGTTTGAAAGAACACACCCATACCTTTATCAACAAAGGGGGGCGCACTGGTGCTTTAGATTTTCGCTTCTTGACAGGCGCACCATTTAACGGATTAAAAGCATTTTTTACTACTTCTCAACTCTCCTTGCAAGATAAATTGCAAAATGCGATCGCCTTGGGAACTAGCCCGATAGTTCGGGGTTTGGTCGACTTTGACGGGGCGATGAGAACCATTCGCAACTTAGATAAAATTAGCTTTGCCGACTGGTTTCGCAGTCATGGTGGTAGTGAAGGTAGCATTAAACGGATGTGGAATCCCATCGCCTATGCTTTGGGATTTATTGATTGCGAAAACATTTCTGCCCGTTGTATGTTGACAATCTTTCAATTTTTCGCAGTGAAAACCGAAGCTTCAATAATGCGGATGCTGGAAGGTTCCCCCCATGAATACCTGCACAAACCCATATTGGAATATCTAGAAGCTAGAGGTACTAAGGTTTATACTCGGCGACAAGTGCGAGAAATTCAGTTTGTTGAAGAAGGGGAACAAGCGCACGTTACTGGCATAGCAGTTGCCCAAGGTGATACAGAAGAAATTATTACTGCTGATGCCTACGTCTTTGCCTGTGATGTGCCAGGGATTCAACGCATCCTACCTCAGCAGTGGCGTAAGTGGTCAGAATTTGACAATATTTACAAGCTGGATGCAGTGCCAGTAGCAACAGTACAGCTGAGGTTTGATGGTTGGGTGACCGAATTGCAAGATGGAGAACAACGCAAACAGCTGAATCATGCAGCTGGGATAGATAATTTGCTTTACACTGCCGATGCTGACTTTTCTTGCTTTGCTGATTTAGCCTTGGCTAGCCCTGCTGATTATTATCGTCAAGGACAAGGTTCATTATTGCAGTTGGTACTGACACCGGGAGATCCATTTATTAAACAAAGCAATGAAGCGATCGCCCAGCACGCTCTCAAGCAAGTGCATGAATTATTCCCCTCATCACGGGAATTAAATATGACTTGGTACAACGTCGTAAAACTTGCCCAGTCTCTCTACCGAGAAGCACCGGGAATGGATGTGTACCGTCCCAACCAAAAGACGCCAGTATCTAACTTTTTCCTAGCCGGAAGTTATACACAGCAAGACTACATCGATAGCATGGAAGGAGCGACAATTTCCGGGCGGCGGGCGGCAAAAGTAATTTTGGAAACTGTGAAAAAATAACCAACCGCAGAGGAAGAAGACAGAATGCCAGACTGGTTAGAACATAGTGTCCAAGTTGAGGTAGAGGCTCCTATAGATTTAGTATGGAGTCTCTGGTCTGATTTGGAGCAAATGCCACGTTGGATGAAGTGGATTGATTCGGTTAAAGTTCCGCCGGATAATCCAGATATCTCTCTGTGGAAGCTGAGTACAGGCGGTTTGAATTTTACCTGGAAATCCCGTATTCTCAAAGTCATCCCCAACCAAATTATCCAATGGGAATCAATTGATGGTTTGCCAAATCAAGGAGCGATTCGCTTTTACGATCGCCACGGTAGTAGCATTGTCAAAATGACTATTTCCTACGCTATCCCTGGCTTTATTGGCAAAATCATGGATAACTTGTTTTTAGGACGGGTGGTAGAGTCGACTATTCAAGCTGATTTAGAAAGATTTAAACAATACGCCCTAGCAAGGATGAAGGATGAAGGCTAAAGGTTAGAATTGTAAACTTCATACCTCACCAAGTAGGGTCACTAAAAAGATTAATCGTCAATTGTTCGCGTCCTGGTGGTACTGCTGTAATACAAGCGCGGATGGTATCTCCATCTTCTAATTCCACAGTGCAAGCGTGACAAGTCCCCATAAGACAGCCAGTGGGGATAAATATCCCCGCCCGATCTGCTACATCCAAGAGGGCTTCTCCAACTTCAGCATTGACTGTGACATCATCTGGTAAAAAGCGGACGCGAACACTCATGAAATACCAACCTAATTAGGACAAAAAGAGTGTTAAATCTAAATGATTTTCAATTTCAATAGCGAGAGAATCCAATGTATGTTCTCGCTGTTCTCGGTAGTTGGCAACACCCGTAGGCAAAGATTTCAAACCCCGCTGTTGACGCAGGCGATTTAACCAAGCGCGTCGCCAAGGGCCATTGTCAAAAATTCCGTGGAGATAAGTACCCCAAACCGATTGACAACTATCTACTAACCCTAAATTAACATCGTCAAATAGGGGTTGGTAGGCTTGGCTATCTCCTTGCTGCTCAATACGCGATCGCCCCTGATGGATTTCAAACCCATTAACTGGTAGCCCCATTTGCGGATAATTCGAGCTAACTTGGCGCTGGCGGGCAATTTTTTGCCCTGTGATTACTGTTCTTATAGGTAATAAATTTAGTCCTTGATATCTGCCAGCTTGTCCCTCTATTCCCTCTGGATCGGCTATCATCTGACCCAAGATTTGGTAGCCACCGCAGATGCCTAAAACTGTTCCACCAGAAGCGGCATAGTTTTGTATTGCTTCTGCCATACCGCTTTTTTGGAGCATGATCAAGTCAGCAATTGTCGTTTTAGTCCCTGGAATAATTACTGCATCAGGATGACCTAAATCTTGCTTGGGACTCAGGTATTTCACTGATACTGTGGGTTCTGATTCTAGCGGATCAAAGTCGGTAAAGTTAGCAATTCTTGGTAAGCGGATAACAGCAATGTCGAGATCGGCTTGGCTTTTGTGCGATTTACGTTCCAACAGATCGAGGGAGTCTTCTGCTGGTAACATATGTTCTAAATAGGGAATAACACCAATAACTGGGATACCAGTACGTTCTTCTAACCATTTTATCCCCGGATCTAAGAGTGATCGCTGTCCGCGAAATTTGTTAATTACTATACCTTTAATCAGGTCTCGTTCATCTTGGTCTAATAACTCTAGAGTGCCGATCACATGGGCAAAAGCACCACCCCGGTCAATATCAACTACTAATATTGTGGGTGCATTCAAGTATTTTGCTACCCGCATATTAGTCAAGTCGCGGTGCTTGAGGTTAATTTCCGCCGGACTACCAGCACCTTCGCAAACCAACAAGTCAAATTCTGTCCCTAAATGCTGTAGGGATTCTTCAATTGTCCGCCAACCAAGTTCAAAATATTGCTCGTAGTAATCTATAGCGCTGACTTTACCTACAGATCTACCTTTAATAATTACTTGGGAAGTCATGTCCCCTTGGGGTTTAAGTAAAATAGGATTCATTTCTACCCAAGGAACAACTCCCGCCGCCCAAGCTTGTACAGCTTGGGCATAACCAATTTCTCCACCACTGGCTGTTACATAAGCATTTAAAGCCATATTTTGACCTTTAAAGGGAGCCACTCGCCAGCCACGCCGCGACAGAATGCGACAAATAGCTGTAGTTAAGAGTGATTTCCCTGCGTGGGATGTTGTCCCCACAACCATAATTGATTTCATAGATCACTATTATTTTTTAAGATTAGAAGCAAATTTAAAGGGGAAACGGCAATATAGCAACTTGTTTGTCAACAGTTAACAAGCCAGGGCAGAGGCATACAGCCCTAGACTCAGAGGATACCATAGCACCTCTGCCATCCTCTGTTAACCCATATTTGCTCTGTACTTCCCATCAACACCGTTTACATTGAGTTAGATGGTTATGATCAAGACTTGATAAATGGTGTCGATGCTTACGTATATATTGTTCCCTTTTACTTCCTAATCCTAACTTCTTGGTTTTTCATTCTAAAACGGCAGTCTTAACCAACGAGTCACAAAATTATATATGCGATCACCCCATGAGGGATGACGCCAATTTTTTCCTTGGTATTGTTCTGCTAACTGCTGACCTAAAGGAGTCAGACGAAAACTATCAGTAATTCCTTGTCCATCAACTTCTCGCCGCAGTACGCCTACTTGAATGAGCCAAGACAAAGCGTTATCACAAGCCAATTCTGACAAAGGACGCTTGGTATAGCCATGCTGGATACCATTATCTTGGGCGATCGTACTTAATGGCACACTTTGGTGACGCATGGCTGCTAATAAACCAGGATTGAAGGGAGAACACACTAGCGATCGCTCAGCTCGTTCTACAGTGCTTTGAGGATAGGAAAATGTTTTGGGGTTTTGGTAATTAACGCTAGGCATATTGAATTGCAGTAATTTTTTTCATAATTAACAATCAGGCAGTAGTTCAAGGGCTGCTATGCTAAAGCATATTTTTGAGAATGTTTGTTTTGTTTCTTAGATAATTCATTTAAACATTGTAAATTATTGTAAAATTTCAAATGCCCCAACAATCTCAAACAGGAAAGGTTCATTATGCCTCTAGCAGTTGGTACGGATGCACCTGCGTTTACCACCAAAGATACTAACGGCAATACTGTCTCATTATCTGATTTTGCAGGTAAGACAGTAGTTTTATATTTTTACCCCAAAGATGACACTCCAGGTTGTACCAAACAAGCCTGTAGCTTCCGGGATGCTCAAGCTGATTATCAAGGTAAAGATGTTGTAGTGCTGGGAGTGAGTGCAGATGATGAAGCGTCCCATCAGGCATTCACTGCTAAATATAATTTGAATTTTCCTTTACTGGCTGACACCGACAAAAGCCTAATCAAAGCTTACGATGTTGATGGCGGTGGTTATGCCAAGCGTGTTACCTACGTCATTGACCCCAACGGTAAAATCATCCACGTTGACGCTAGCGTTAATACAGGTACTCATGCTAGTGATGTTTTAACTGCACTAAAGCTGTAGTTGTTTCACCTAATTTTATTTTATGCCTTGTTTCCCCAACAGAGGCGGAAGCAAGGCATGATGATGATTTAGTTTTTTGCTGGTTGTGTCTGCCCCAAAGGTATATTTGCTGGAAAAGGAGTGATTGGTAAACTTTGGTTTACCTGCGGTTGTTGGCCTGCATTTTGAATTGCTTGTTGCTGTCTTTTTCTAAACTCAAGAGCTGCTTCGTCTAATTGTTGGTTCTGTTGTTGAGAGTTCCAGTTGAGAGTCCCAAAATTAGCTCGGTGAATCAAATCAAACATATTGAAATCTGAGTTACCGCCACGGGAGAACGGATCGACATTATTATTTTGGTTGGAATCCGCGCCAGGAAAGGAATCTACGGTATTGAGTTGAGCCAAACTCGGTTGAGCCATGAGCAAGGAAGCGCAGCCAATTCCAGCCACGGTAGTAAATGCAAGTTTGGCGATGGGTAGCAATGGTTTTTTCATGAGTTTTTACCCTAAATTTTTTACAAAGAAATCATGCTTATATCTTAAGCAAGAGTTCGTCTAAGTTGGGGTTGAATACTTAACAAAGCTACTAAAGCAAAGCCAAATAACACCAGCAATGCTTCGCCAAAGGTAACAGTACCCCAAGGAGCCTGCATCACTACACTAGCTAGTTCCCAATGGCTGTGGAGATAGAGATAGCGGATTGGTTCAATAGCGTAGCTAAGAGGGTTCAAGGTGGCTACAACTTGCAACCACTTCGGCATAAAGGATAAAGGTGCTAGGGCGGTGCTGGCAAACAGCAATGGCAGGTTAGTAACAAAAATTACTGCAATCAGTTCTATGTGTCCAGGTAAGGCAAAAGCCAAGCCCAGAGAAATAGCTGTCACGCCTAAAGCTAAAAGCAAGACAATTAAGGCGATCGCAGCCAAACCAGTTACATCTGGCAGCCCTGCGCCTAAAAATGCTGCTGCTGCGACAATTACGGCTGCTTGCAACAAACTTTGGCTGATGATGAAAATAGCTGAAGCAAAGACAATGGAAAACCGCGATGCTAAAGGCGCTACCAGTAACCGATTTAAAAACCCAAACTCGCGGTCAAACATTACAGGCAACCCAGCATTTAATGCTCCTGCAAAAGCTGTAAAAACAATCACGCCAGCAGCCAAAAACTGACCGTAATTTGTCGTACTGCCAAATATTCCTTTAGGAGCATTTTGGAACAAAGCACCAAACAGCACCAGCCACATCACCGGCTGGATAATTCCCGCCACCAATGTTGAAGGGCGGCGCTGTAACTGAATAAACAAGCGACGAGTTAAAGCTAACGTCTCTTGTACTAATTCACCAAAGAAATTAGGAGCAGCATCAGCGTTAACTTGTGGCAGTCTTGCTGGCTGCCAATTTATATCAGATTTAGGAGTAACACTCATAATGATTGGGGATTGGGGATTGGGGATTGGGGATTGGGGATTGGGGATTGGGGATTGGGGACTGTAATTATTCCTATGCCCCACTCGCTATGCCCCTTATCGCATATTCTGCTTTTTCTCAGCTTTAGGATCGCGATTGGCAACTGCTGCTAGTTCTGCGTCCATCAAGGTTTTACCCGTAGCGGCGAGGTAGACATCATCCAGGCTGGGGCGAGATTGGGCAATACCAAAAATGGGCAAGTCAGCAGCATTCAAGGCTTGTTGGATGATAATCAGCGCATCATTCTGCGGTGTCACTACCAAGTTGAGCGAATTACCTTGGGCGTTGTTAATAATTACTTCTTGCACCAAAGGTAAAGCTTGCAGAAGGTGTTTAGCTTTTTCTGCTTCTTCAATAGGGGAAAACTCACGGATTCGCAAAGTAATGCGATCGCCCCCTACTTGATCCTTCAATTGTGAAGGTGTCCCGGCGGCAATGACAACGCCGCGATCAATAATTGCCACGCGATCGGCCAGTGCGTCAATCTCTTCTAAATAATGGCTGGTAATTACTACTGTGGTTCCAGAGGCGCGTAATTTTCGTAAGAACTCCCACACCACAAAGCGGCTTTCGATATCAAGCCCAACCGTTGGCTCATCCAATACCAAAACATCGGGTGCATGGAGTAATCCAGCAGCCAGATCGAGACGCTTGCGTAAACCGCCAGAGTAGGTTCCTGTCTTTTTATCGGCGTATTCTTGCAAACCCAGTAAATCCAGCACCGTCTCAATCCGCTGTTTACCCACTGCGCTTGGGAGGTGATAAAGCGCCGCTTGCAATTGTAGTAGTTCTCGTCCAGTCAGCACCTTATCTAAAGCAACTTCCTGCGCCACATAACCTAACCGTTGTCTTGCCACTCTGGGCTTATCTAACACCGAGATCCCAGATACTTCGATTTTGCCAGCATCCGGTGTGGTGAGAGTACACAAGGCACGTAGAGTAGTAGTTTTACCTGCACCGTTGGGGCCGAGTAAACCAAAAATTTCTCCTGGTTCTACCTCAAAGGAGACATCTTTGACAGCTTCAACCGTGCCGTAGCGCTTTTGTAGATTTTGAATTAAAACAGCGGGAGCCATGACAGCTAATTCCCAACGATACAAATCTCAACAAAGTCTATCTATATTGTAGTTGAGTAGTGTTAGGTGAAGCGATCGCGTGGATACAACTCCTTTATTAGCAGAAGATAATTTGAAAATGCAGCTACGCCTTTTTTAACCGCTACTTTATTCAAAGCGTCACATTTACTGGGGAAAAGGTTAACAGTTATTTTACTAATCTCCTTGTCCCCTTTGTCCCCTTGCCTGCCTACTTACTCATTGCCACGATCCCCGTCAGAAGTACAGCCGTATTTTAGGCGACAAATTGCACTCTTAACGTGATATTGGTATTACAGCGGCTCAATCTCTATCTATTCAGTTAACAAGCATTATGGGTTTTACAGACCTATCGAGCGCAGAGATAGCAGCAGACTACAGTATTCCTGTGGGCAAAGTGTTTTCTCTGTACAACCAACTCTTAATTGCCTATAAACACCAAAAAACCCATTTGGCTTTAGAGGATGCAACGGCAATTATTTTTCACATATTTTCTGAAATATACCCAAAAGGTACTAGCGACTCGGTAAGTGATACCGCAGTCACCTAAAGGGCTATATCGGGCTGTTACTCATGGCTCATGGCAAAGACAATTAGCCATTAGCAATTAGTACTGTGGAGATTGAGCATCGCTAACTAGCTGTGTTGAGTGTCAAAATCTTTAAGGGGAAACATGTTTAGAAGAATAATTGGCGTTGTTGTAGCTACTGTGATGCTGACGTTTCAGTTGATTGTTGGTAGCGCGACCGCGGTAGAACTGGATGCAGCGACCCGAACAGTACCATTAAATGATCAGGGCGATACAGTTGTACTCAGTTTAAAACAAGTTAAAGAAGGTAAACGTTTATTTCAATACGCTTGTGCCCAATGCCATGTTGGTGGTGTTACTAAGACTAACCAAAACGTGGGACTTGAACCAGAAGCACTCGCACTGGCAACACCAAACCGTAACAATATTGAAGGATTGGTGGACTACATGAAGAATCCTACTACCTATGACGGGGAAGAGGAAATTTCCGAATTACATCCCAGCACCAAGAGTGCAGATATTTTCACAGAAATGAGAAATCTGACAGACGACGACTTGAAAGCGATCGCTGGTCATATTCTTCTGCAACCCAAAGTTGTTGGCAACAAGTGGGGAGGTGGCAAAATTTATTACTAAAGCCACGAATTAGTGCTGAGTGCTGAGTGCTGAGTGCTGAGGAGCCACTGACGGGTACGCAGGGGTCTCCTCAAGTAGAGCAAGTGGCGTTGCTGAGTGCTGAGGAGCCACTGCGTTGCAGGGCTATCGTGTTGTAACAACTGGCACTACCTAGCAAAGAAACTGGAGATTTTTGAATACCCAATTTCTAACGCTCTTCCTTAAAAGCTCAGAACTTAGAACTCGGAACTCAGTACTTTCGGCGATCGTTCACAATACAATCACTGGCTGCTGATGCTATATACATTCTTTACTCGTTCGCTGTTCTTAGTTTTTGTAGCTGTCTTAGTGGTCTATAACAGCACTAGCTTACCCGCCCAAGCTGCCAATATTGATCCTTACATAGCCAGATATTTACATATCACTGAGCCAATTGCTCTCGATATGGATGGGCAAGGTAATATCCGTCTGTTTTCACCGTCAGAGCTATCTATTGGCAAACAACTTTTTGAAAATAATTGCATTAATTGTCACGTTGGCGGTGCAACTTTGCCAGATCCTCAAGTATCTCTGTCTCTAAAAACACTGGCAGGTGCTAAACCTCCACGCGATCGCATTAATGCTCTCGTGGCTTTCATGCGGCAACCCATGACCTATGACGGTAGTCAAGAAACTTATTGGTGCCGTCAGTTGTCCCCCAATTTTCTCTCGCAACAGCAGGTAGAAAGTTTAGCTGCTTTCGTTCTCACCGCAGCACAAAAGGCTCCTGGTTGGGGCACCGAAAACTTTTGAAAAGTTAAAGAACCTTCTTAAAAGAAAAATAATATTTTTTCTTTTACCTTTTAGTTTATACTTACACTTTTTACTTTTATCCTATAGCTGATTGCATAAACTTCTGCTATTGATTTCTGGTAATTCTAAAAAAAAAATTCTATCTACGACAGTTTGTCATATTTAGCGTTGATTTTATTTAAAATAAGAAAAGGAAAATAAAAACTATTTGTTAGGAGAAAGCCATGAAATTGATTGCGGCAAGCTGGCGTCGCTTTAGCTTAACTGTCTTGACAATTCTTTTAGTTGTTAGCAGCTTCGCTGTTTTTACTCCCAGTGCATCGGCTGATACATATCAGGTGAAACTAGGTAGTGATAAAGGACTACTAGCATTTGAACCCAAAAAGTTAACGGTTAAACCAGGTGACACAATTGAATGGGTAAACAACAAAGTTCCTCCCCATAACATTGTGTTTGATGCTGCTCTCAATCCTGCTAAGAGTGCTGATTTAGCTAAATCTCTGTCTCATAAGCAGTTGTTGATGAGTCCTGGTCAAACCCAAAAAACTACAATTCCCGCAGATGCGCCTGCTGGTGAATACACCTTCTACTGCGAACCCCACCGTGGCGCTGGCATGGTTGGCAAAATCACTGTCGAATAGTTAGAAACAGCATTTTTGACTTTAGATGATTTTCCTTGCTACTGAGTAAAAATCGCACATAGCAACACGCCATACCCCTGTAGTGGTTCACACTAGGGAGCAACGGCGGTGACGATTCCTATCCCTGCCTTAAATTCTGATCGCCACGTGGTAACGGAAGGGATGAACTCGTCACCGCTGATTTTACTTAACTTTGCCTACATCGAAAACTTTGCCGTTGTGAGTGATGACGGCATAGAGTTTTGATTTTCAAAAAATCGGCGGCCTATCCCTTGAAAGCATGGGATGAATTAACTTCCAACCTAGTACCGCAAGGCGGAATTCAAAATTTGCTCATTCAAAATGTATACAGCGTAAGCGTTTCCTTAATTTGGAATGGGTGGTTTATTTACGCCGCAGTGTACTAGTTTTTAGATACTCAAAGAAAAACTCCATAAGGGCAAAACGGTAGTTATTCCGCCTAAACGCAACCGTATTGTTTCTCGTGAGTATGACAAAGACTTATACAAAGCACGACATCTGATTGAGAATTTCTTTGCCCAACTCAAGCAATATCGAGCGATTGCCTTTGGCACTGCGCTTCGCGCAATCGCAACACGTTATGATCTCAGCGGGCAAGGAACTTTCTGGGCGCAATTTATCTTGCTGCTGCCGTTATCTGGCTTAATTGATGACACGCCCTAGAACGCACCTTCTCTTCTAGATTAAGTTTGCACTTTAATTTGATTCACGTTCGCTATTAGCTGTATCCATCCCAAGTCATAGGGAAGGCGTAATCTGAGAAGCCAGAGAAATTATTATTGTTGCTGCGGGTTTCTTCATCAAGAACTTTGACAACCTTGTTATACATATCTTCTGCCTGTTGCAGGGAATCACCAATACTGGTTAATCCCAACTTACCAAACTGAGAAAGACAACCCATCAAATGAAATACCGTACCTGTCTCAGTGCAGCTATCAAAGTGCAATCTGTGGTGGGCGATAATATCCATTAAATCGTTGGGTAACAATCCCTGATAGCGGTTTTTTTGCAGGTTGTCAGTGGCAATGTAGTATTTTGGACGACCTTGTTGACTATAAAATAACCCGGTAGAAAGGTCATAGCGACCGTTAGTTAATAATTTCAGGGTCATGAAAGGATGAGTAGTACCGCCTTTACGGAGGTTAATTTCGATCGCCTGAATATCCCACTGTCCATTACCTTGGTCAACGGTGATAAAATCTACGCCAAATCGCTCTAATGCACCTTTTTCGGCAAGTTTTCTGCCAACTTTTAATCCTAATTGTTGCAATTGCAACCGATAGCTTTCATCAGCAGGAAATTTACAACCGAGATAAATCTGACCGTCTGGCCCTCCCAGAATTTGGTCATGAGTTGAGAGGATTTCTACTTCGCCACTGGGTGTAATGCGTCCTTGCACACTAGGCGATCGCTTAATTTCTCCTTCCACAAATGCTTCAACAATCCCACCTAATTCAGGAATGCGTCCCGAAAAATTCGCCCAAGTCTCTTTTGATGCTTGAAAGCTCATAGTTGCGAAGCGATCGCTAATTGCTGCTGTCCGTTGGGCATGAGAAGCTTGCCCTGGTGCTACATTCATAATCGGTCTTAAATCCAGCAGTGCATTTCCCTCACCCGAAATTCCTTCGTTGAGTTTCACTACGATTCTTTTTAATGTCGGCTGGCGTTCCCACAATTCACTTGCAGCTTCTGCCAAATCTTTCGGATTCCAAACTCTTGGACTGCCATCTGGATGAGGTACACCACTTTCAGCAAAGATTTGCCGACTGCCACTTTTTGTCCCCAAAATCTGCAAATCTGGTGCGGCTGCGTACAGTGGCACATCCAATTGTACAGACAATTCTGCTTCTAAAAAGGTTGAGTTGTAACATACCATAAACGATTTCTCTCGCCTCAAGGCTTGGCGAATCCGCTCTAGTAAACGAGGGCGTTCTAAAACTTTTTGGCTGAGGGGTTTGAGAGAAGAATCATAAGTAGAAAGTAGCAGCAACCGATTGCGGGCATGGGAAAAAGGAATTCCTGGTAGCAGTTGCAGATAGTAATCAATAATACTAGGATGCAGAGGCATTGATGTCACATAAATTAGCCTAGTGCGGGGGTTCCGCAAGCGCATCAAAGAAAATAATAATCGTTCTTCATAATGTTCACAACCCTCGATTTTCCTGAGTTCGCGCTGATCGATACTCAGTGAGGGAATAACTAAAATATCCGCCTCGCTGTTGTCAAACAATTCGATAGTTTTCCAGCGATCGCGCAAACTTAATTGAAGACTACGAAACTGATCAACCTGCTCTAACTCAGAAATATTCACTTTTACCATAATACCTGCCCTGTCTTGATTTCAAGACCTTCTTACTACTATGGTACATCCGAGAGGAGCAACCAGACGGGCAGGATTTCAAACTGACACAGTTTCTAACCAAGGGTAGCTAGCCGATAGAGCTGGATGTAGAAATATACTTTTTGTTGCAATACTCTATAAGCCTATTTAGTTAATATTGTTGTACATCTTAAGGTTGAGCAAATTAGAAATACTTTTACATCTAAAGAGCGATAAACTCTTCCAAATTAACAGTTAACTTGAAAGCAGATGTATGAGAGCAATCCTACATCGTTAGAGAGTTGTGTACTTATTTTTCGTGGTCAGATTAAGAGCGTGTATTAGGTGTGAGGAGCAAGAGTTTTAGACGTGTGCATCTACAAGCCGTGATTACGTTTATTTAACATCTAGGGCAAATAGCATAAACTTGCAAATTGCAAGAAAGAGCTAAAGCACAAAGTAATCCTTGGGTTGAATTGTCGATCCAAGGTTTACTTTTGGGAATCAGTTATCAGAAGATTTACTGTTAACTCATTTCCAAATATTCCCCAAGCTAAAATTGCTAGTCAATTTACAGGAAAAGCCTTATGCCAGAAGAGCAAACTTTACAACCACCACAGCAGCAAAATCCACCCGGTTCTGAATCTGAAATGAACCCAAAACCCAAAGCAGAAGATGACAAATATCAGGGTAGCGGCAAGTTAAAAGATAAAGTTGCATTGATTACAGGTGCAGATAGTGGTATTGGTCGTGCTGTAGCGATCGCATTTGCTAAAGAAGGTGCAGATGTGGCGATTCTTTACTTAAATGAACACGAAGATGCCAAAGAAACAAAAAATTTAGTAGAAAAATACGGACGTCGTGCCGTAGCCATAGCAGGCGATATTGGTGATGAAACTTTTTGCCAACACGCTGTACAACAAACAGTAGATGAGTTTGGTAAACTCGATATTCTTGTTAACAACGCTGCTGAACAACATCCACAAAAAAATATCGAAGATATTAGCAAAGAGCAGCTAGAGCGCACGTTCCGCACTAATATTTTCTCGATGTTCTTCATGACCAAAGCGGCGATCAAACACTTGCAAGAAGGCAGTGCGATCATTAATACCACATCGGTAACCGCTTATAAAGGCAGCGCCCAACTACTTGATTACTCCTCTACAAAAGGTGCAATTGTTGCCTTTACTCGGTCTTTATCACAAAATTTGGTCGAAAAGGGAATTCGCGTAAATGCTGTAGCGCCAGGGCCGATTTGGACACCTTTAATACCCTCTACTTTTCCTGAAGAAAAAGTTGCTAACTTTGGTAAGCAAGTTCCAATGCAACGAGCTGGACAACCCGAAGAAGTTGCCCCTAGTTACGTGTTTTTAGCTTCTGACGATTCTTCCTATTTCTCTGGTCAAGTGTTACATCCAAATGGTGCAGAAGTAGTTAATGGCTAGTTTTCCCAAGATGAAAAAGGGTAACTAACAAATTGCACCCTTCTCAATAACCATAGGGTGGGTACTGCCCACCCTATAAATTATGGAATATGGAAATCTTGAGAATTTACCTTTATTCGTCCTCCATAAGGGGGATAAGCAAATACTAAATAGTTGATAATATATCTAGAAATAACACTTAATAATTAACAAATACGCCTATGCCATCCACAACACCATTACACGGTACAGAGCTAGTAGATTGTGCTAGAGCAAATGCCAAACAAGGAATTGAAACTGCTGCTTACCAATGTGGTTATGGTGATGATCTCAATAGATTTGCACGAGAATTAAGACAAGCTTGTGAAGAAATGAATCTACAAGTTAAGGAACTTACGGAATTGATTACCGATCAGGATCTGATTCTAGAATTAGGTACAGGCGAAATTGTTGCCCCAGATACAGCTACCGAACTGTAAAAATTTTGAACTATACTTTTTTGGTAATAGGTAAACAGTGATGAAGTTGATAACTGTCTGTTACCTACTTATCAGCAATACAGATACATATCTGATTTATCAAAAATTACAAGTTTTTAGGGTGCGTTACACTGCATTAACGCACCTAATTTTAATTCTTAGGGAGCAAACATTTATCAATAAGTACAGCAGTTAGACCTCTGATCGCACCCCAATCACTTTAATTAAATTTAAATGTTTACTTTACAAATAATCCACTGCCAGTACTGAATATAAACAGGGTATTACAACTTTAAAATAACCCGCGCCAGATTGAAGTAAATTAAGACGCCAAGTACATCAACTGCTGTGGTAATGAATGGCGCTGACATCAATGCTGGATCTAAACGAAGTAAGCGGAATAAAAACGGCAGTGCCGAACCAGAAATAGAGGCTAAAACAGAAATAGCTACTAGACTAATTCCTACTGCGATCGCCACCTCTATTTGTCCTTGCAGAAAGAATGCCCAAATAGTGGCGATTGTTCCTAACATTGTTCCCAGTAATGCACCAGCGATCGCCTCACGTCCAATCACTTGCAATGGCCCCAACGCATCTATTTCTTCAGTATTCATCCCACGAATCACTACAGTAGAAGACTGTGCCCCCACATTACCGCCAGTACCAGTAAGTAAGGGAATAAACGCCGTTAGCGTTACTACTTTTGCTAAAAGGTCTTCTTGTGACTTAATAATTGTGCCTGTGAAGGTATTTGTTACAAGTAAGATTAACAACCATACAACACGTTTGCGAGCAACTTCCAGTAAATTCATCTGAAAATAGTTATCGCCTCCTGACTGTACACCACCCAAGGCGTAGATATCTTCAGTCGTTTCCTGTTGCAAAATATCAATAATATCATCTACAGTGATAATACCCACAAGACGCTGTTCTCGATCCACTACAGGCACAGCTAGAAAGTCATATCTTTGAATTAATCTTGCAACTTCTTCCTGGTCTGTATCAGTGTAGACAAATACTACGTCACGGGTCATGATTTCACCCATGAGTTGTTCAGGTTGAGATGTGACTAACTGCCGTAGTGACACAATCCCTGTTAACTGCCTTGCCCCATCAGTGACGTAAAGGTAATAAATCATTTCACTGGCATTAGCTAGGCGGCGAATCCGCTCCAGAGCTTGAGATACCGTAAAATTTTCTTTCAGCGAGATTAACTCTGGCGTCATGATTCGCCCAGCAGTATCAGCTTCATAACCCAATAGCTGGGCTGTGGCTTGGCGTTCTGTTGGACTAAGTTGTTCTAATAGGCGATTAACAACTTTTGCCGGTAGTTCATCAAATAACCTAGCTCGGTCATCCGGGGACATTTTATCTACAATGTCGCGGACATCCTGACTTCTGAGTTCCTCAATTAGCCGTTCTTGAACACTGTAGTCGAGATATTCATAAACCTCGATCGCTTCATGCTTAGAAAGTAAGCGAAAAGCCAACCCATGCATTGCTTCTGGCAATCCTTCAATGGCCTCGGCAATATCCGCAGGCTGTACAGGTACCAGAATAGCTTTAGCTCCACGTAGATCCTCTTCTTCCAGCAGCATTTGCAGCTGAGTTCGCACTAAATCTCGCAATTCTCTACGGGACATATCCTGGAAAATAGAGGTTAAATTATTCTTCTCTGTCACAAATTCCACCTTCCTCAGCCAGTTTGAACAAGGTTGCTGCCCTTAGTCTAGGGGAAAGTGGGAATCTAAAACGTCAAGTTTGTAATTTTTCCTACTTTAGAAATGCTTTTTTCGGCTTAAGGCAAGGTCGCTGTAGGGATTATAAGGAAGTTCCAAATAAAAAAATATCCTATCGCTTTGATGGCGGGGAGCAGGGGGAGGGAAAGTCGTGTTGAGTCCAGAAATTGGGATAATTTATTTTTTGGAGTTCCCTAATTAGTAATTCGTAATTAAAGGTACAGAGCAAGTGACTTGAGTGATGGAGACAAATAAATTTTTTCCTTGGTCAAGAAAATTTTGTCAGAAATCCTAACAGCCGTTTAGTATTCTCAGTCAGGAGTGTGCGCCGATAAGCATCTGCTGCCTTCTTAACAGCTTCAGCCTGAGTCGGATAAGGATGAATCACACTGCTTAACTTGCTCAAACCGAGTTTACCTACAATTGCCGTGGTCACTTCCGAAATCATCTCACCTGCATGACTGGCGACAATCGTTGCACCGAGAATCTCATCAGATCCTTTTTTATGGTGGATTTTGAGAAATCCTGATTCTTCACTATCGGCGATCGCTCGGTCTACACTACTAAAAGGAATGATAATTGTATCCACATCAATACCTTTCTCTTTAGCTTCTTGTTCATACATCCCCACATGGGCAATTTCCGGGTCAGTATAAGTTACCCACGGCATAACTAAACTACTAAGTTTGGAACGCCCCAAGCCAAAGGGAGAAAACAGCGTATTTTTAATTACAATCCGTGCTGCTGCATCAGCTGCATGGGTAAACTTCCAATCCATGCAGATATCACCAGCTGCATAAATTTTGGGATTCGTCGTTTGGAGATAATCATTCACCTTTACACCTTGGTGCTTGTCGTACTCCACCCCGACAGCTTCTAAATTCAAACCTTCTACATTGGGGGCGCGTCCTGTACCGACTAAAATCTCATCTACAGTTACAGAATCTCGGTGACCATTAACAGAAAAATAAAGCCGCTTCCCCTCGGTGACAGTTACCACCTCTTCTACCTTAGAATTTAATACTAAGCGAATTCCTTCTTTAATTAATACTTTTTGAAGAATTTCGGCAGCATCAGCATCTTCTTTATTAAGAATATGTGCGCTGCGATGGAAAAGCACCACCTCACAACCCAAGCGTCGAAAAGCCTGAGCTAACTCACAACCAATAGGGCCACCACCAATTACCGCTAAACGTTCCGGTCGTTGGATTAAGGAAAAAACCGACTCATTGGTCAAAAAACCAGCCTTTTCAATTCCGGGAATCGCCGGACGTGCGGCTCTAGCGCCAGTTGCAATTACTGCTTTTTTAAAACGCAGGGTTTTATCACCCACTTCCACAGTATTTTTACTTGCAAACCGACCGCTACCTAAAAAGATATCAACTCCCAACTTTTGAAAGCGTTCAGCTGAATCATGAGGGCTGATACCAGCTCTTATCCGGCGCATCCTGGCCATGACTGTGGAAAAATCAACATCAATATGTTTGGGAATGTTAATTCCTAAATCTTTACCATCCCATAGTTCGCCCACCACACGAGCAGAGCGGATAATAGTTTTAGATGGAACGCAACCCACATTTAAGCAATCTCCACCCATGAGATGCTTTTCAATCAACGCCACTTTTAAACCCAAATCCAGACCCGCCGCCCCCGCCGCCACCACTAACCCTGCTGTTCCCGCGCCAATTACCACCAAATCGTAAATATTAGCAGGTTCTGGATTAACCCAATCCGGTGGATGAACGTAGGACACCAAAGTTTGGTTATACTCATCCATTGGGCGGACTGTGACTCTCTCGAATTCTGAGTTAGACATTGGTGATACCTCATTTGATGGGGGTTGGAATGATTTTCCCAGTACCTAGTACCTAATCCCTTAATGTACAAGGATTACAGCCTCAGAAATGTTTGTCGGTTGGATAATTAACAGATATTTTTCTAGCTTTATTGAGTTTTAAATTTTTAATTGTTGATTACTTCCTGTTCTAAAGCTTTTCGCGCTATACGAGTGATATAAATAGTCACAGTGATCGTACCAATAAAACCAATAATCCGAATTGCCCATTGCACAGTAGGGTTGGTAGGTTGCGCCTCAGTTCCAATCCTGGCCAGATTACCTGCCAGAGAACCAATATAAACATACATGATTGTTCCAGGAATCATGCCCACAGAGCCAATAAAGTAGTCTTTGAGTGAAACTCCTGTGATGCCAAAGGCGTAATTCAATAAATTAAACGGAAATATCGGGGAAAGTCGCGTTAACAGAATGATTTTTAATCCAGCTTTACCGACAGCTTGGTCAATAGCAGCAAATTTATTGTTACCTGCGATTTTATCAGCAACCCAGCCTCTTGCTAAATAACGTCCGATCAGAAAAGCAGCAGTAGCGCCTATAGTTGCACCAATGAACACATAAAGAGAACCCCAAACTACACCAAAGACAACGCCAGAGCCTAAAGTGAGAATCGAGCCTGGTAAAAAAGCGACAGTGGCAACAATATAAAGTGCAATAAAAGCTATAGCTCCTACAGAACCAAGGCTATCAATCCATTGCAAAGCATCTCGTAAAATGGCTTGGATATTAAAAGCAGTTGCACTAGCAGATTCTTGCGCTAAAACAGGGTGCGTGTCTAATATGAAAGTAGTGCCAAGTACCAGAAATATTAACACGCACAGTCTCAAAAAAATAATTTTAGTTATTTGAATCATGACTAAATTTGACTGTTGCCACACTTTATTTAAAAGCTTTCTGAGCAATTTTTGTTACATTCTGAATAAGAGTTAATCAGGGACAAATCTGATTCAAGCGTCTTGAATTTTCAGTTTGTTTACCGTCTTGCTATCTTCAACCAAAATATTCTACTTTCCTGAGAATTAGCTTAAATGCCCTTAAATTTTTCCTGGCGATACCAGCTACGAATTCGCTTAGGTGAAACACCAAGTAAATAAGCAATAATTACTATTTGATTAATTAGGGTAGTTTGAATAATTCCTTTTTGTAACCAACGACGGGCTGAGGTGACAACTGGAACTGCAATAATCGCAATTTTACCGATGCGTTTTAAACGGCGTATGAGTTCAAAGTCTTCCATAATAGGCAATTCTGGAAAGCCTCCAATTTGCTGAAAAACTTCTTTAGTTAAAAAAATTGCTTGATCGCCATAGGGCATTTGCAAAAAATGCGATCGCCAATTCACTCCCCATTCTACCCACCGCATACCCCAAGGTGATGCATCAATCCGCAACTTAAACGCACCGGCAACTGTTCTTGGTTGCTGTAGTGCTGTGCGAATCATCGCATCAAAGCCAGACGGTAAACGTGTATCTGCATGAAGAAACAGCAAAATTTCACCACTAGCAGCCACAGCACCTGCATTCATTTGCACCGCACGACCAGGAGATGACAAGATAACTTTTACGCCCAGTGATTGCGCTATTTCTACAGTGTCATCTTTGGAGCCACCATCTACCACAATTACTTCTATATTCCTACTAGGTTGGGTAGTTGCGTTGGCAAAGCCCGCCTCTTGCAGAGAAGACATCGCTATTTTGATATTTACTGCTTCATTCAGAGTTGGAATAATGATAGAGATGCTTGCAGTGCTAAGATTTTGACCCATGATTACTCATACTGAATATTTTTACAGCCAAAATAAAACAGTTTACTTCCTGATAGATAATCACTTAAATATGTAAAGATGAAAACTTTGAAAGAATTCTGCTTGTGTCTGGTTGATAAAAGAATGATGTCGACAGCCCTCAAAGTGGCTTAGGTGGTTGGTTCTGCTTTATTTGTCATCAATCATGGAGCAGCGCTTGCCAAAGGTCAAATGAAGCGCGATCGCCAAAGGCACTGCGCTCTGTGCGATACGAAAACAGGGGCATAAGATTCTTATGCCCCCATTCTATAATCAATCTAGAACAGCTAGATTGCAGACTTTATCTCATCAAACGAAGTAGGCTGTTCCAGTTAATGGCAAGAATGCGTCTGCCATTACTGACTGCTTACCATTACTGTTAACAACCAAATCTAAGAGTCCGTTAGCATTGGGGTCAATGAGCTGTTTGCCGACAAAGTTTGGCACAGTTCCAATGATTCTTTGGTCAGAAACTGAGGTAATAGATGCAAATTGTCCACCAATGGAAACCTGAGTATTTCCTAAATTCCCAAAGTTCTTACCGCCAATGACGAATGTATTACCGCCTACTGCTGGCGCTCTCCAAGGGAATAAATCGTAGACAGTAGGATCTAGCGCCGAAGGATCATTAGGAAGCGCAACCGTAATTGAGTTATCAGTTAAATCAACGCCGACAATCGCGCCTCCAGGCCCATGCTTGATATCTAAACCATCTGCAACACCAGTCAGGTTTGTAGTTTGTTGCACCTGAGTGCCATCTGCTGAGAGTTTAATGTTATAGAATTTGCCATTCCATTGCTGGGCAATTAAATTACCTCGCATTTGGTTTTGGAATGTTGTAGCACGGTACTCATCAAGCCCATTGGTCGAAGGAGTGAAAGTTGTCAGTGGGGCTGTGTATACGCCTGGAATACTGGGGTCACTTAGCCCATAAAAAGTATTCTGGCGATTGTCAGTGCGTCCACGATTTCGATTGGGATGACCATAGTATTCACCTGCTTTGATCAGATTGAGTTCATCTGGAGCAGAACCGACAGTGGTTGGTTTTTGAGTTGTAGCCGAGGTAGAGATGTCTCCAAATGTTGCGTTATAACCATTTTCTGTGGCATAAAGTAATCCTTGTGTGGTGTAAACTGCACCAAAAGCATTACGAAGTCCACTAGCGTAGACGGACACATCTACACCAGGTTTTACATTCACTATATCCCCAAAGACCTGACTATCTGCCGGATTAAAAGTTAATCCACTTGGAATCTCATAACCAGGTGGTAGAGGATTTGGTAGTTCGTACTTAATCTGCCCATTGAAGTTAGATTTGGAAATTTCAGCTTTGAGGATAGCAGCCGAGAAAGGAGACTCTGGAATACCACCTATATTGTCATTGGTAATACCTGCATTAGTATTGCCACCAACATTAATGTATAAATCACCTTTGTTATCAAACGTTAAAGCATTAATGCCATGGTCATGGTTTGAAACCGGTAGCCCTGTAATTAAAGATTTCCGTTGTGAGAAATCAGCTCCTTCGAGTATTGAAATTTCACCACTATAAGGAGAAAGTTCAGTTTTGGGAAAGCCTGTACCACCATTGGCATATAGCTTACTATGAGCAACATAGATACTTGGGGAACCAGAGGTGTCGTAAGGGTTAAAAGCGATCCCTAATATTTGCTTATTATCTAGGTTCTTGATAGTGGTGATTGTCTGGGTAGCAGTAACGTTGTAGTTTTGATCAAAAGTGTATGCTTTGATTTCACCACTGTAAGTGCCCACATAAAACCTACCATCTGGGCCCCAAGCTCCGACCGTAGGAGAACTAACTGAAGCTACTGTTTTCTTGTTAAAGCTGACAGCAACGATATCATTGTCGATGATGTCAACAGCAAGATTTGGAACAGTAAGATTTTTGTAGTTGCTATCTGTAGTAGTGATCGTGTGAGTAATGTTGGCTGTTTGGGCACCTTCTGCCACATTATCGTTCACTGCACTGATAGTGACTGTTTGAGCAACATTCCAGTTAGCAGGGGTGAAGGTCAAACTAGTCTTGTTGGCGCTGATCTGATTGCCAGGTACAAGATTAATCGTCACATCCGCTGTGGGTTGGCTATTGAGAACTAAGGAATAACTATCGCTAGCGCCTCCTTCTGTAATCTCAGTTTTGCCTCCTGTTTGTTGCAAAACTACTTGCGGCCCGGTCAATGCGATGACTTCAATACCTGCGATACTTGCGTTGTCAACACTGGCTGCGAAATCAATGTTGAGGATGCCATCAGTCACAGTCTGAGTTGGGGCAGATAAAACCAGAGCAGAGTTGTTACCTGTGAAGAAGGCATTTTTGGATTTGGCAAAAATGTCTATGTCATCAAAAACTTTCTGACCTTCTAAAGAGACATCAAAAATCCTCTTATTAAAGTCAGTCCAGTAAATTTCTGCAAAGTGTAGATTTACAGCATAGTTGCCGTTCGCTACTGGAATCTGATAAGCCAAGTTTTTGCCATAACGCTCAGTTTGATACACAGCGTCGTCTTCACTCTTGCCGATTGGAGCAGCAGTAGAATAGGTATTGCTTGTTCCTACAAAATACTTATCTGCTTCCCAAACTTGGCCTTTAGTGTCGGTATAAGATTTAGTTGCGCCTGTATCGATCCGAATGGCTTTGCCTGTGGCTGGAGAACCATCGTTGTCAATAACAGTAACAGCAACGTTGGGAATAGTAAGAGTTTTGTAATTGTTATCTGTAGTGGTAATGGTGTGACTAATATTTACTGTTTGAGTTCCCTCTACTAAGCTATCGTCAACAGCTTTAACAGTAACAGTTTGGGCTATATTCCAGTTATCAGGTGTGAAGATTAGGCTGGGTTTATCTAGTGTAATTTGATTACCAGCTGCTAGGTTAATCGTTACATTGCTTGTAGGTTTGGTATTAAGAACTAACGAGTAAGTATCACCAGTAGCCGCTCCTTCGGTAACCACAGTATTACCCGCAGTTTCTTGCAAAATTACCTTTGGGCCAGTCGCACTCACAGGGATGATTTCAATAGCCGAGACTTTAGCATTGTCTTTACTGGCCAAGAAATCTAAATTCAGAGTGCCATCTTTGACGTTAACACCGAAGGATTTTTCTAGAGCGATGTTTTTACCGCCAGCTTGGGCAAAAATATCTAGGTCATCAATAACTAGCTGATTTTCTGCACTCAGATCAAAGATGCGCTGACCTGCGGCATCCCAGTATATTTCTGCAAACTGGAGTTTGACTGTGTAGTCTCCATTCGCTACTGGAATTGCATAGGCTAGGTTACTCAGCCAACGCTCTGTTTGAAAAAGTGGGTCTGCGGTAGTAGCAGCGATCGCTGCTGTCGTACCATTAAGATTGCCACCAATGAAATATTGATCTGCGCTCCAAACTTGACCTAAGCTATCGGTGTACGCTCCACCTCCAGCATTAATCCGAATTGCGCTGGGTGTGGGTGCAGGAGTAACGTTAGCAGGGATGATTTCAATAGCCGAGACTTTAGCATTGTCTTTACTGGCCAAGAAATCCAAATTCAGTGTGCCATCTTTGACGTTGACATTGAAGGACTTGTCCAGAGCGATGTTTTTACCGCCAGCTTGGGCAAGAATATCTAAGTCATCGATGACTAGCTGATTTTCTGCACTGACATCAAAGATGCGCTGGCCTGCGGCATTCCAGTAAATTTCTGCAAACTGGAGTTTGACTGTGTAGTCTCCATTCGCTACTGGAATTGCATAGGCTAGGTTACTCAGCCAACGCTCTGTTTGAAAAAGTGGGTCTGCGGTAGTAGCAGCGATCGCTGCTGTCGTACCATTAAGATTGCCACCAACGAAATATTGATCTGCGCTCCAAACTTGACCTAAGCTATCGGTATACGCTCCACCTCCAGCATTGATCCGAATTGCGTTGGGTTTGGGTGGAGTATTACCTGAATCAGGTAGAGGTGCGGGTGCAGCGTTAGGTTGATAATCTAAGATCTGCACGACAGATGGTAAGCTTGTCGTTCCATCAGCGGCTTTAGTTACCGCAACGATATGGTTCAATCCTCCATCCGTTTGAGAACGTGTGAGGGTTATCGGAATATCGACAAAACCTCCTGTCCCAATCGTGGCAGACTTTTCACTAACAGCGATCGCTGAGTTGGCTTCAAAAGGATCTAGATCAAAACCACCGCCGTTATTTTTAAATAAGCCAGCCTCCATCACTAGTAAGCTAACTGAAGTCCCTGGAGTACCGCTGACTTTAACTGTTTGGTTGGCATTTGAAACAGTTGTGGGTGCAGTTGAGGCTAGACCCAAAACCTGAATTGTTGGTTGGGTAGGTGCATTTGCTTGGATAACAACCTGTGAGCCATCTAAACTATTGGGAATTCTATAAGTCTTTCCTGTGTAACTCGTACTATCAGAGAAATCGACTGTAAGTGTTGTACCTATTAGTTCGAGCCCAGAAACACTTCCTGACTCATTTGGCCCGGGAGCAGGTAAACCTTTGATACTGGTTGGGTCAACATCTACAGAAAAAGTGAATGTTTTACCTGGATCAAAGCTGTTAAAAGTGATTTCTACGGCATCAAAGCCACCGTCACGAGCTTTGAGGAACTTGAAAGCAGCAAATCCTGTTCCGCCTTCACTATCTACTGTAAAGTTCTTTGCTACAAGGTCACCAGCAGTTCCCGAAGGATCAAAGACTAAATCTGGAAGAATACTAGAGCTTAGGTCAATAACTACTTTGTTTATTTTTTCTTGAGATGTGGAATTATTAACAATCTTAAAAGAGCCGGAATTATAGGTACTGGCATTGATGCTATTAGCATTTGCATCATCGATGAAAAAAGAAGCTTTAGCAACCATGATGTTCTACCTACGAGTAATTGCTTACTCAATCTCACGTAAAATACATGCTTGGCACAAGGCTTTATATAAAATTCTGATGTTTTTTGTTTAAAAAATATATTAATTTTTTTGGGATTTTATATTAATCAAATACATATGAAAATTACATGAAGTTGTATAAATATTTTATGTAGTTTTTATTAACGCACCATAAGCAGTTAATTAATTTATAGTAAAGTTATATATGGTAAAATACTAGCAGTACATAATTTTTAACAAATTGGTTTGGAATTTTTGTAACAGCGCAAGTTTATATAAAATTATAACGAGAATTTGCATTTGCCTTGGAAGCGATCGCTACTTTCCGCTCTGCAAAATCAGCTTTTGTTATTTAATTAACCGGTTGCTATAAACGTAAAGAACCTTGTAAATACCGAATTATATAAGTTAAATATTTTTTTGTCTAGTAGATAAGTCTTTAATACGTATCTACCTATAGTTGTAATTTATATAATAACCTTCAATATAATTACGTTGGCTGCGGGCATCTTTGCCCATATACATAATCAGAGCTACAAGCAGTATATTTGCGTATATTAGCAACGGAGTCTAATATACTTGCTTAATGATGATTTTTACCAATTTAGCGCTAAAATTACCTTATAAGACCGAAATTCAGAAAAAATAATTAGTTAAGGCAGGGTAAGCCCAAGTATGGTGAATCACTTTGCCTACTCCTTTAAGTATAAATCGGTAATTGGTAACATAAGAAGATGGAATTAGCGATTACCGATTAGTTATTAGCTAGATCAACGGATAATATAAATCTTCGAGCAGGCATTATATTATATGATGAGATTATGCAAACATGATATTATCTGATTTTTCGACACTGTAAAGCTTTTTATTACTCAAAAGCCGAAAAGCATTGAGACAAATTATAAAATTGTTACAAAATTGTCTGGACGCAGATTTGTGCTTAAATGCACATTTAAGCCGCATATTTTAAACTTTGAAAAAAAAACGTTAATATTTCTTGCCTGCTCCTCTATTTCCCTATTGCCTAAATGTGTAAAAGAAGTGTGTAACAGCTTATTACTTGTGTAATTTCTGACTTGAGCTTTTCATATCAACGTTCAGCAATGGCTTATTTATCATGCAAATCTGCAATGCCAAATTTTTGGACAAGATAGCATCAGCACGGCTAAAGATGCTATAGCACAGATCAATTAGCAGTAAGCTGTTTTAGGGCGTCTTTCACAGACTAGTATGGCAACGATTAACGATAACTACCTCAAGCTAAAAGCAGGTTACCTATTTCCGGAAATTGCTCGCCGGGTTAATGCCTTTGCACAAGCAAATCCTGATGCTAAGATTATCCGCTTGGGCATTGGCGATGTGACCGAACCTTTACCAGAAGCTTGCCGCACGGCAATGATTAAAGCAGTTGAAGAAATGGGCGATCGCGCCACCTTCAAAGGCTATGGCCCAGAGCAAGGCTATGCTTGGTTACGGGAAAAAATAGCTACCCAAGATTTCCAAGCGCGGGGGGCTGAGGTAGATGCTTCAGAAATCTTTATCTCCGACGGTTCTAAGTGCGATACAGGCAATATTCTGGAAATTTTTGGCAAAAACAATATCATCGCCGTTACTGACCCTGTTTATCCCGTGTATGTGGATACTAATGTCATGGCGGGAAACACTGGAAATCCTAACGATAAAGGCGAGTTTGAAGGTTTAGTATACTTACCGATTACGGCTGAGAACAACTTCACCGCAGAAATTCCCTCACAGAAAGTCGATTTAATTTATCTGTGCTTTCCCAATAACCCCACAGGTGCAACTGCTAGTAGCGAACATCTCAAGGCATGGGTGGACTATGCTAGAGCGAATAACTCAATCATCTTCTTTGATGCCGCTTACGAAGCCTACATCACCGATCCCGATATTCCTCACTCGATCTACGAAATTGAAGGTGCAAGAGAAGTAGCGATCGAGTTTCGCTCGTTCTCCAAAAATGCAGGTTTTACAGGAACCCGTTGTGCGTTAACTGTTGTACCTAAGACATTAACAGCAAAAGCCGCCGATGGTTCCGATGTAGAACTATGGAAACTGTGGAATCGCCGCCAATCCACCAAGTTTAATGGTGTGTCCTACATCGTACAACGGGGTGCTGAGGCAGTCTACTCTCAAGAAGGGCAGGCACAAATCAAAACACTCGTTAGCTTTTATCTAGAAAATGCCCAAATTATTCGTGAGCAACTCACAGCCGCAGGATTGGCTGTTTACGGTGGCGTAAATGCGCCTTACGTCTGGGTAAAAACACCTCATGGACTTTCGAGTTGGGAATTTTTTGATAAATTGCTGCATACCGTCAATGTGGTAGGAACTCCTGGTTCTGGTTTTGGTGCTGCTGGTGAAGGTTACTTCCGCATTTCTGCGTTTAACAGTCGAGAGAATGTAGAAGAGGCTATGAAACGGATTACCGAGAAGTTTAAAGTGTAAACCGAGCGTTCTCAATCGCTTTTGTTAAACTCAATCTATCATCAGTCTTAAAGGTTGCGGTGGGCACCTTACCCACCCGCCCTGATAGATAATTATCTAAACTTAGCTTACTTATATTGTGGTTATGACTGCTGCCATCCCCGTTTTTAAACCTGTTAGCCAGATGCAGCTGGCACCTGGTAGCACTGTTACCATTCCAGATGTTAGCTGGGAAGAATTTGAGTCTATTTTGCAAGAACTGGGAGAAAAACGAGCTGCACGAATTGCCTACAGCCAGGGTGCTTTAGAAATTATGGTTCCCTTACCTGAACATGAAATTGCCAAAGATTTAATTTCTGATGTTGTCAAAATCTTGCTAAAAGCTAAGGGTATCAGATATCAACCTTTTGGTTCCACCATCTTTAAACGGCAAGGTATCGCAGGTGTAGAACCTGATGCTTGCTTTTATATTGAGAATTATCAACGGATGATTGGTCATCGTCGTTTACAACCTGATGATCCGTCACCAGATTTAGCGATTGAGACGGATGTTACATCTAAAACGACTCTTGATGCTTATGAAGCGATCGCAGTCCCAGAACTATGGATTTATGATAGTGGCAGGCTTTCGATTTATTTGCTGAGAGAGGGGAAATATATAAAATCTGACATTAGTTCTATTTTTGAAGATATAGCGATTACTCAGATTATCCCTGCTATTGTAAAACGTAGTTGGGAAGTAGGAAGCTTTCAGGCTTTAGAAGAATTTACCCAACAAGAGTTGAACTATCTTTCATGTTTTCCACAACCAGAAGTAATTGCAGAAAGTTTGGTTACAGCGGCTAACAAAATTGTGGAAAATATTAAGTAATAAATTGTACTTGTATACTTTAGCATTCACTTCTGTTGTTGCTTTTTAAAAAAGCGATCGCCCCAGAAATTGCCCATGCAATTGAAATTTGCTAAATATCTTTTCAAACTGCCATCAGTTCTTCGAGTCTAATACCTTTATAAGCCTGTGGATAGAGGTATTTCTCTGTTACTGCATAGAAAGGTGAGGTGAACTCAGTCTCATCAAGATAGCGATCACGCGGAGTGTCCGACATAGGCGATCGCACCCACCGCTACAACTGTTCCACCCTCACCCTTATAAGCTCACACCCAGCCTCTACTAGTCAACTTCGTGCGTAAATCCTGAATTAGTTCTTTTTGATATCACGCGCCATGTTGAGGTAGTAGTCCATTTTGGCATTAGAACGGCGGCGGTTGGTGGTGGAAGTACTAGGAGCGGTATCCCGATCTGTTTCAATCTTTTGTTTTGTTTCAGCCCGCTTTATGGTTTGTGCCTCATCAGATTCCAAGAAATAACCAGATTCGGTTAATCCAAAGAGTTTGGCAAAAAAACCAAAGAAATTTCTGCCCGAATTAGCAAAATTTTTCCAGATAACAGAAATAAAACCTTCAAGACGAAGTAAGAAGTTCCGAATAATTTGAGTTAGACGATACATAGCAGCACCCTCTATGATTGCCTATTCTTATTGTGGTCTAATTCCATGATAGTTGGTTTACTTGCTTGGGGGATTGCGTAGTCATGCGCTCTCAGCAGTAAACAAGTTGTTGTTGAGTATCCACAACTATGAAACGTGGTTGCTGATTTTTAGTCATAGGGCGATCGCGTATTGCGTGATAATCTTTGTAATTAAAGATTCCAACTTATCAAACAGTTAACTCAGTTGTAATATTTAACTTCTCATAATCCATACAAAAGCTCTTTTACCTATCGCTCTTTTAAACGGCAAGCAGACTTTGCCCATTATTGAAGCTTACTTTGAGTTTAATCACCTCAAACAACTCTATCGTCAAGGTTGGCTTCGGGAGCATATCAACTTTGTAAGAACAAAAGAACTAACAGCACCTAAAGCTTGTCATTAAGATAAGCACAGCGATGCATGAGAACTTGAGAGACATTAGATTCATTCCATTGTGCTCCAGAGATTTTT
>JAHHHN010000024.1 GCA_019359325.1 Mojavia pulchra JT2-VF2
ATCAGCCTTTTACCTTTAATTGTTTGCTTGGCAATAGCTGGGACGGGGCTAGGTGTTTCTATGACTGGGTTGCAAACATCGGCTATTGAAGCATTACCACCACAAGAAGCTGGGGTTGCCTCTGGAGTATTTTCAACAAGTCGTTACTTGGGTAGTATTGTTGGATCGAGTTTACTTGCTAGTTTACTTAAGTCAGCCTCAGGTGAAGATAGTAGATTTGGGGCGGTATTTTTATTAGTAGCGATCGCCTGTGCCAGTTGCGTAAGTCCTGTATTTAATTCAGCAACTGAAACGCCCAAGTATTCTTATGTACTTGGTTTGATTTGAATTGTCGCGGGGTAAGGCGCAGCGCTGCCCGCTATTTGTGCCAGTTGCGTAAGTCCTGTCTGGATTAAATCAGAGTTTCAGAATTTGGCTTCGATTATTGTTTTCCGAGAGTGACAGAAGAGGGATAACTTTAAACACTAATAAACCAAGAAAATCTATTGGTAGTGTAGTGTTCCCATTTGAAAAAAAGTCAGCATGAACATTAAAGAGACAATTATTCAATCAATAACTGTAATTGTTAATTGCTCAACTACTACACAGTTGATTGACTAAAGACAACAACTAGTGAGCAAGAAAACTAGTGTTAGTTAATATATTTAGATAATGGCAGAACTCTGTCCTGCTCAAAAATTGTTAATTGAGAGGTGGATAAATGAAATCTCCACCCCCTAAGCGTAAAAAATCTACCTCTGCTCAATCTACTGGCGACATCTCATCAGCTAATTCTAACAAGGAGACTTTTGATCCAGAACATCCTTCTACTGCAACGATCACTGTCACTGCTGTTGAAGTCCCAGAACTAACCGAAGATGAACAGCGCGATCGCCTGTTTTTGGAACGGAAGGTCGAACGGGCGTTTTTTGAAGCGGGAAAGGCTTTGGCAGAATTACGCGATTGCCTCCGGCACTGGCGAAGCCAATCGCAGACTGTACCGCTCAACTCACAAAACCTTTGAGGAATACTGTCGTGACAGGTTTGGTTACACGCGAATAGCAGCCTCTTATAAAATTGCCGCAGCCACAGTCATGGACAATTTGTTAACCAATGGTTTACAAAATTTAGAAATATCCCAAAATGACCTACAAATTTTTCCGACAAATGAACGTCAAGTAAGACCTTTAGTTGCTTTAGAACCCCAGGTTCAACGAGAGGCATGGCAAAGGGCAGTGGAAGAAGCAGGCGGCAAAGTCCCATCCGGTCGCATAGTTAAAGATGTTGTGCAGCGCATCATGGAACGAGTCAAAGCCCCCAATCCTTACCGTATGGGGGAAGTATGCCAAATTCTACCCAAAGATAATCCCGAACTCAGGGGTAAAGGTGGCTGTTGGTGCATCATTACCCATGTAGGGGACTTCAGTTGTACAGTGGCAGCTTGGGATGGACAGTACACGGTGAGAATTGACCACCTCAAGGCACTGAGCTACTCAGATTCAGAATGTCAGCAGATGCAGTTGATCAGCGGTCGCATTCGTAGGCTACGGGAAAACGAAAACTTGGAAAAAGCTGCCCGTGCTATGTTGAAGTACCTGGGGGAACTGAAGCGACCGTATTTGACTGCGGTGGAGGAGAAGTTGTTGGGTGTGATAGAGCGAGAATATAGGATTGTAGATGAGGGATGATTCTTGGAAAACTAAGAAACGAGGCAAAGAGAATGCAGAGTATAAAGTTATGTTCTCATGTTGGGGCTGATGGCATTTTGCACCTTGAGATTCCCGTTGGCATAACAGACAAAGAAATAGAAGTAATGGTGATTTATCAACAAATAGAACCATCAGCACCCTCAAAAACACCCCAAGAATTGGGATGGCCATCAGGATTTTTTGAACAGACTTACGGCAGTTGTCAAGACGACCCAATTGTTATTGACTATGAAGGTGATTTTGAGACAAGGGAAGAAATTGTGTGAGATATTTATTAGATACCAATGTTTGCGCTCGTTATCTCAACGGTAGGTCACTCTTGATTCGAGAACGCTTACGCTCAACAAATGTGAAAGATATTGCTGTGTGTTCAGTGGTCAAAGCAGAGTTGTTTTATGGGGCGATGAGAAGCAATGACCCGAATAGAACATTAGCAAGACACCAAGAGTTTCTCAACTTGTTTGTTTCTCTACCGTTTGATGATTCTACAGCACTTGTTTATGGAAGAATTCGTGCAGAATTATTAGCGAATGGAACGCCTATTGGCCCCAACGATTTTCAAATAGCAGCGATTGCCTTGACACATAATTTAACATTAGTCACACACAACACCAGAGAATTCAGCCGTGTCAGTGGATTGACGATTGAAGATTGGGAGCAGGGGCAATGACCGTGTGGGAGAGTTCAGTTGTACAGTAGAACTCTTGCAAAAGTGTTTTGTTGAATTTAATGGCCCAGTAACATTAGCTGGTGATACCACTGTCAAACTAACCTCTTTAGGTAACACTGGTCATACAATCTTTAGCGGTAGTGTTGATGGTGCCTATAAATTGATTGTATCTGGTGGTAGAGGTGGTGTCACTTTCACTAATGCCGTGGGTAGCACTGTTCCCTTGACATCTTTGGAAGTTAGTTCTCTGTTTAGTCCAATCACTTTGGGCGGTAACATCACGACGAATGGTGGAAATATCACTTTCGGTACTTTTTCCAATGTAATTCTAACAGGTGATACTGTTATCAGTACTGGAGATAGTCTAGGAGGAGACATATCATTTTCTACTTATTCTGATTATGCAGTGGATAGTGATGGTATTTCGCCACGCAACCTGACATTAAAAGCAGGATTGGGTAACGTTAGTGGTAATATATTTGGTGCTTATAATCCTTTGAATAATTTAAATATTGAAGGTAATGAAATTTCATTAAATAGTGCCAAAACTCAAGGAAGTTTAATTCTTAATAGTCGAGATAGTTTGAGTTTAAGTAGTAGCAAACTAAATGCTATAGAAGATATCCGCCTACTAGCTCAAAACACAGTTAACCTAGTAGATAATGTTGGTAGTGGTGGCGAGTTTACTACGGCAGCAGGAAACTTTTTTATTCAAGGTGATTCAGGAATTAATATTCAGTTAACTAAAAATCCTTTGTCTCTGTTACAAAGTAATGGCAATCTTACTTTGGTAAGCGATGGATTAATTATAGCAGGGCGTATGGGAGCAAATACGAAATCTGCGATCGCTGCCCTATCTATAGAGCAAATTCGGGCGATCGCTCGTCAGCAAAATGCCACCTTGGTTGAGTATGCTATCGTCCCCGATGATGACTTTAAGTTTCGCGGCAAACAGCGTGCTAGAGAATCGGAATTGTTGATTTGGGTGGTTCAGCCTACAGGTGAAGTCGCCTTACGCCGTGTTGATCTAAAACATATCTGGCAGCACAATCTGACCCTCACCGACTTGGTGAATGCTAGCCGTTGCTTAGATGGTGGGATTTACTGCAAAAAGCAAGCTATAATTATAGCTAACTTGGGAAAAGAAAGCAATAGTAGATATATCGGACTCCGCAAACTCCACAAATTCCTCATTGAACCTATTGCCGACTTATTACCCAAAGACCCAAACGCCCACGTAGTTTTTATCCCTCAGGAGTCCCTATTTTTAGTACCTTTCGCCGCCCTACAGAATGCTGATAGTAAATACCTAATTGAACAGCATACCATCATTACTGCCCCAGCAATTCAGGTATTAGATTTGACCAGAAAGCAAAAAAATCGCTTGGACGAACAAAACCGCAAGCCTTTGCAGCCGCTAATTATTGGTAATCCGATCATGCCTATAGTATCTCAGATACTAGGAGAACCCCCAGAACAACTCCCAAATCTAGCAGCATCTGAACGGGAAGCCGTTGAGATTGCCAAGTTGCTCAAATACAAGGCACTCATTGGCGCTCAGGCTACCAAAGCCAAAGTAAAGCAATTATTAGCTCAGGCAAATGTAGTGCATTTTGCAACTCATGGGTTATTAGAATACCGCAGTCAAAAAAGTAGTTCTTCTTTAGAGGGTTTAGAAGTTCCGGGAGCCTTAGCCCTCGCTCCTGATGACCAGGATGATGGGTTATTGACTGCCAATGAAATTTTTGACCAACATCTAGTTGCTGAACTAGTAGTATTAAGCGCCTGCGATACAGGTAGAGGAAGAATTACAGGTGATGGAGTAATTGGGTTGTCTCGTGCTTTTATCTCAGCAGGCACGCCTAGTTTAGTAGTCTCTCTGTGGGTGGTTCCCGATGCTTCTACCGCCGAACTGATGATTACTTTCTATCAAAAACTACAAACCAAACTCAACAAAGCCCAGGCACCGTAGCGTCTCCAGCTTGAGTTGGCGAATCGCATCAGTCAAATTTATTTCAGTGGTGAATTAGTGGATGCTGTAGCAGCAAAGACCAACATCACAAAAAAGCAAGCATTGGAAGTAATCAGTGCCTTTTTAGAAGTCGTGACCGAAGCTGTAGCTAATGGTGAGAAGGTAACGCTCGTAGGGTTTGGCTCATTTGAGCGACGCGAACGCTCTAAGCGTTCAGGGCGTAATCCCAAAACCAAGGAGACAATCATAATTCCAGCTACAAAAGTGCCTGCGTTTTCTGCTAGCAAGCAGTTTAAAGAAAAAGTCGCACCATAAGTGGTAACTGTCAAATCGCAGATGTTACAGATGGCGATCGCTGCTAAGACAGGGGTTGCTAAATCAATGATTTATTACTACTTCAAAGATAAAGAAGGTTTGTATCGAGCAGTCTTAGAGCAAACACACGCCGAGCTTTTGCATACACTTGAGAATTTGGAGACGCAAAACTTACCAGCACAACAAGCACTCTTAAGATTTCTCACAGCATTACTAGATTGTGTATCAAATAATCCAAGACTTCCCGCTATCATGTTTCACGAGGCAGTGCAAAACGGGGGAAAGTATTATCAACACAGTAGTTCCGTGAGCATTGATACTATCTTAATTTCGATTTTGCAACGAGGCGTGGAAGAAGGCAGTTTTCGTCCACTTGATCCGTTTGGGTCGGCAATTAATATCATGGGGACTTGCTTGTTTTATTTTATTGGTGCGGGAAATATCCAGCACTTTCCCCAAGGTAAACGGCTTTTGAGCAGAGCTATGCTAATGAGCCACGCACAAGAAGCGATTGCTCTGATACTAGCTGGTGTAAAAAAATCTTTTTAGCACTTAATTTGAATGCAGATTTGATTTGCCCTGACTCCACACCCCAGCATGAACAGCGTAGACGCGTCGGCTTGCCCTTGGACATTGCCATCCTCTGTGCATTCTCAAAAGCCAACTGCCGAAAGACATTCCACCCCAGAATTAAGCGTTTTAGCCAAGCCACTTGGCTTTAGGAGTTTGGGTACAGCCATTTGTAAAACAATCGAGTCAATTGAGGCATGACAATGTAAGTGAGTAAACACAAAACAATGCCAACAGTAATCAGTTGTGCGGGTAACTCAGGAACAGGTGCAAGCAAAGGAGCTAAAACGTATCTCATCGTTGATAGCGTTACGAATACTGCTAACCAAGTAAGTAACACTATTATTTAAAATTAATCTTTGGATATATATAGGAATCATATTTGATTTCTGAAAAAACTACAAGATAATACGGAGTATATATGTCTAAGAGCAAACAATGATAAACCAGCATCTACAAGCCGCGATCGCAGAACTACAAGAATTTATAGATGATCGCCCAGATGCACGTGAGGTGAGGAAAGCGCTATTCTGTCAAACTGGTTTATCATCGTTAGCTATCAGACAAGACTCTTTTTCAGTATTATCTCGTAGTCTTTTTCAAAAATCAAATATGATTCCTATAGTTTAATTGGTGATAGAAATACCTTGTACCCCACAATTTCGGCTAAATGCAGAGATTGGGCGCACAGTTCGGCGGTGCTGGGAGAATGTACCGGGTGTGATCGCTTATCTCAAAGAAGCGTTACAAACTTGGAAAGGGATCAAGTCACCTGAAGCCGTGTTTGTAGCTGCTTGTAAAGAGGGACGAAAACCGGAGTCTGCACAGGTTAAATCTGCTGTGAAAGATTGGTTTGAGTGGGCAAGGAAACAACGGATTGTGATTGCGATGTCTGGTGAGGTAGTGTACACACGGAGGGGTAAGGCTGTAGCGGTTGCAGAAATGATGCGGCGGTGTCCTGTGGGGGAGTGATAGCACAAAGAAACTGGCGATCGCCGCAAGATCAAAGATGAGGCCAGGGCGGATGCAGAAACTCAAGATGGCTAATAGATTAGTGAAAATCCTCTTTCGAGAGGTGAAAGATATTTTTATTGAAATCCTTGAACGTAATCTCTACACAATGGCTTGTATATCTATAATAAAGCGTCTATAACAATCTCAAAATCATGCCTCAGAGAATCTTGAAAGATGTTATTCAATTTTTGGGTCTAATGTGTTTATTAGCAGCTGGAACATTTGGTTTTTACATGGCAATGGTGGCGTACCAGTTGTGTTCGCTTGAAAGTCAATGTCCTATCTTAAGTGCGATCGCGAGTGAGCGGGGAGCTAGCCATTTAGATTAGCTACTCGGTGGGTAACAGTAACTCATTGATCACATTCACGGCTATAGATATGGCGTAGGTGGTATCAGGAGCAAGACAGGAGATTTTGCATTACATTTTGTAGTATAAGAGTAATATAAATAAAACTCTTAATTCTGTCGTGACAAGCTTGTGCCAGCTTGGACTCTATTGCACTAAAAGGAAAGTGAGGATGAAAAAAGTAGCGGTATTTGGCAATACTGGAGGCGGTAAATCAACTCTGAGCAAAAAATTATCCCAAATTACTGGTTTGCCACTTCACGTCTTGGACAAGATTAAATATCAGGCTGGGGGCGCTGAAGTTCCACATGAAGACTACAAGCGTATCCATCAGCAAATTTTAGCTACCGAGCAATGGATTATTGATGGGTTTGGTTGCATGGAAACACTTTGGCCACGGCTTGACGAAGCGGATACTTTAGTTTTTGTCGATCTACCTCTGTATGTGCATTTTTGGTGGGTAACTAAACGATTTATCACAGGTTACTTTCAACCGCCATCAGGCTGGTCTGACAACAGTCCGATATTGAGGAGTTCGCTTACTAGCTACCGCGTACTTTGGTTATGTCACAAATATTTGATGCCAAAATATCGTGGGTATATCGAGCAGGCTCAAAACATCAAAAGTGTTTATCACATTCGCTCGACTAAACAAATTTCGCAATTCTTTGAATTAATTGAGCGCCAGAATTAACGACAGACTCTAATTTTGGGAATCACAACAAATCTATCTTCTAAAATCCCGCCTGTTACATCATCTCTTTTAATATGATGATAAATGTATCTGATTCTTACCTCATCAGGTTGAAATTGAAACTGGTCGGGGTAAATCCCCTTATTTGGAATTAGTTTAAACCCATTGGCGATGATGCTCCGCTCCAGCGTAGGCGATCGCTTAGGTATGAAAATAAATGCAACCATAACCTCTAATAGTTATCTTTCGCAACCCACACCATCCCCATCTCTATCAAACCCGTGCGGATCTGGTGGAACTACTCTAAATCTGCGGTAGGGAATATCAGGGCAATCCAAATCTGCCGAGTTGGGCGGGATGCAAAAATCTGGGTATGAGCGATCACGCTGGTGGATACTTGCTAGTGCCATCGGCTGGACTGGAATTGCAGTAGCCATAACTATTTTGACTTAAAGTAGATAAACATCTACAGACAAAAATCTCCGTCTAATTTTTGTAAACTCTGACTAACGGTGTCACCTTTGGTTGATTGGGATTAGTTAGGTTTAATCGATAAGCAGTTTTTAAGATATCTTCCGTTTTCTCGCCTTTGACTGTAATTATATAATTTGCTGGTCGAGAAGGGTCTTTTTCAAATTTCTCAATTACCTTGTCTTGAATAATTGACACGTCTTTTAACCTCTGTGGTAGCCGAGCATTAGGTTTCCAAAGACATAAAACACCTGTAGAGTTGGGAAATTTTAGTAATTGTAGAGCGTATTTTTGATTATTAACTTGAAAGGAAGATGTCATCAATATTCTAGCTTGATTCTGTGGTGGTATTTGCTGAAATACTTCTTGTGTTCTTTCATGACGACGGCAGTTTCTATCGATAATTGGTTCTCCAGCAAGCGCAGATTTTGATAACGTTGATACACCTATACCGTAAAAACTTAAGCTTGTTAAAGCCAAAGCTATAACTTTAGAGAAATCAAGCATAATTTAAATTCTCAATTTTGGTATCGACGACTGAGTAAAATTTTAGATTGTTCCTAAGCTCGACTTTATCCATTTTCGAGAAGATAAGGGGTTAATGAATGGTTAGGTCTTTTGAGCAATGATATAAACATGATTTTCAGGATATTGGTCATATTCGAGGTGGCGGCATGTGCAGTCATGGTCAGTGAGAATTTGTAGCAAAGTATCTACGCCCAAAGTGCTGTACTCAAAGTCCTGACCTTGAAATGCCCCCGAAATCTCACTTTTTGTATGTCCGCCACCACATGTGAATAGGAGTACTCCCTCTGATTCAAGAGCCTCGCATAACTTTTTCATCACAGGCTCTTGCATATTTAACGGCAGATGAAAAATGCTGTCCCAAGCAGAAATTAAGCTATATAATTTCCCAGGAATCCAACAGCAGATGTCTTCGGTGTAAAATGTAATCTCTGGATGCAGGTGCTTGGCCAAATTTATCATTTCTGGGGAAATATCAAGTCCTTCAACCTGAAATCCATGCTTGGATAAGATGTTGATAAAACGCCCACTGCTTCCACAACCTACATCAATAGCTAAGTGCCTCTTAGAAGTAAATTTGATAGCCCGCTCCAATTGCGCGATCCCGTAGGTTGAATCTTGATGCTCAGTCTGCCACCATTGGGCAATTTGATCATATCGGGCGGCTGTGGCATTTGGATTCATCTTCTCTTCCCATCCAACGCAAAAAGTTTACCTGATTGTGCAATCAAAACATAATTATCAGGGAAACTGGGCGATCGCTTCCGTTCTTAGAGGAAAACACCCTATGCAGGCAATCACGCCTATCAATTGGGAAGCTCCAGGTTCCATGTGACAATTCTGATTAAAAAATGCTTATGGTAAATTTTTAACAGTACTGTCTGCTTATACCACTTCATCAATATCCATACTATGAACATCAAGCGATTGCAGGAACTGAAGCAAAAACTGACGGATGAAGCAGACTTATCCAATATTTGGTTGTTTTACATGGATAATTTTGCGGATAACGGCGTATTGGGGGTGTGATTTATTTCGAGGATATAAAAGTTGGATTAATTGCTGTGTCGGCAGATTATCCTCCTACCAATGCGGTTAAGTATAGGACTTACGCACTGTACAAATTAACCATAATATGTGTAACCGTATTTGGTCGTTTTAGGCGCTTCGCATAACCCTGATGTATTCGCATATTTGCGATCGCTAGGTGCTAAACATGGTTGAAACACCCAAATTGCGTATAGTACTTATGTACGATGCGTAAGTTCTAAAGTATTCGCGTTTTTCTGAGGTACTTGAATTGCCAGCCCCTAATCGCAACGACCTCAATTGAAATCAAGGCAAGGCATGAGAAACTCTCAACAAGTTTAAATACCAGAATGAATTACTCGTACAGAAAAGATAAGGGATTGCTCATATTTTCCGCAAAACCTAAAATGCCGCGATCTCGATATTCGTAGATTAATTGTCCTTGAGAATCAAATAGAAAAGTTGCTCCACGTTGTGTCAAATAAGATGAGTCTGGTACATAAATATTCCAGTTGCTTAAAACTTCGGTCATGTTTCGCAGGCGCAGGGTTGCTAGTTCAAATGGCCGCTGAAAATCTTTTCCTCCAGCCGCTTTGAAAAATGAACCTTTGATGGGTGGTAAAGGTGTACCCCTGACAACTTCTTCATCAGCAATTAACTGCGGTGCTTTTTTATCACCTTTATAACCTCGAAAGACTTCCTTCAGCGTTCCAGGACTACCAATCCCTGCACACATTAGCATTAAATTTAGCAAAGCTTTCTGTGAACTTGATAGCAAAGGAAATTGTATAGACAAACCGCGATAAAGACCTAGAAGACTATGAATTTGGGCTTTTGCATCCACAAACAACCATTCTTCAGGAAAGCCTGTATATTCACAAAACTTAAGTCCAGATTTGTGATCGCCAATTCCAATAGCGCGAATTGTAATTCCTCTGGCTTGGATCTGTTCTTTTTCCCTTTGCAACCACCAAGCGTATTCTAAATTATCAAAATCCCCCAACTGCGACCATATAAGTACGAGTAACTTTGAAGTATGGCTGCAACCATCTAAAATGGGTTTAATCTCGCCATCACTAACCCGCAAGCGTTGAGTTTGGCTCAAAATCGAATAAATGTCTATTGAATCAGAGAATCCGCCATTGCGATTGATGCTTGGAGCGGACGCTTACGGAATGTGGGAACAAAAGCGGACAGCCGAACAGCAAGAATTTGAACAATGGAGAGAAATTGGAATTGATACTGCTTACAAGGACGCAATAGTTGCACCAATTGGTGGGTAACATCCTAATTTGTTCGCAAGTATAGTTTCTTTTTCTAGATGAAATCCTTTTGCTCTGTTGAATGATGCTCAACATAAATTTGTAATTTTTGTAATTAATGAAACAGTCAGAGCATATATCAGCAAAAGTCACCTATAGCTATGTTTTTGCATAAAAACGCTAACCAATATTTAGAGGGTCTTAATGCAAAAATCTGTTGAGCAGCGCATTGAAAGTGTCATCACTCATCTTTTACCAGCGACGGCGATAGAAGACCGATTTGATGAACCAAAAACTTTAGACGAACGGTTAGCGCATCACCACACACCAGGCATCAGTATTGCTGTGATTAATGATTTTGAAATCGAATGGGCGCATGGATTTGGTGTGTGTGAAAATGGAACAAATCATCAAGTTACACCAGACACATTATTTCAAGCAGCTTCCATCAGCAAACCTGTCTTTGCTTTAGCAGTAATGCGTCTGGCACAAGAAGGCTACCTGGATATCGATGAAGATGTCAATACTTATTTAACTTCTTGGCGTGTGCCAAAAGTCAGTGATTGGCAACCTCGGCTCACGTTACGCCAATTGTTGAGTCATACTGCTGGCTTGACGATACATGGTTTTCCTGGTTATCCCAAATCAGCTCTATTGCCAACTTTAATTCAAATTCTCAATGGCGAACCTCCGGCTAATACCGAAAAAGTAGAAATAAATATAATTCCTGGGTTGCATTTTCGCTATTCCGGTGGTGGCATGACAGTTGCTCAACAGGTTTTGGTTGATTTACTAGGGCAACCTTTTCCCAAAATCATGCACGAATTAGTGCTTCAACCTTTGGGCATGGCGAATAGCACTTATCAACAGCCACTGTCGGACGATTGGTTAACTAAGACCGCAACTGCACACTTAGGTTCTGGCATCCCAGTTGAAGGTAAACACTACGTTTATCCGGAAATGGCAGCCGCAGGCTTATGGACAACTCCATCAGATTTAGCCAAACTTGCAGTTGAAATGATGCGAGTATTACATGGTTTTCCTCCTACTGTGTGGAATCAACAGACACTAGAACAAATGTTGCGTCCTCAACAGCCAGAGCAGATACAAGGAGCTAATGAGCAGTTTATCGGATTAGGTAATGGTTTATTTGTCGGATTAGGATTCTTTGCAGGTGGTGGAATTGGCGATGGTTTCTACTTTTTTCATAGTGGTCATAACGAAGGATTTTGCTCACTGATGCGTGTTTACGCTCATCTAGGAAAGGGGGCTGTTGTCATGCTCAACTCCAATCAAAGTCAACTAATTCCCGAAGTTATGCGATCGCTTGCACTTGAGTATGACTGGCCTGATGCCTTTGCAAAAGAAAAAACAATTGTTCCTTTGGTACAAGCTGATAGATATTGTGGGTTGTACTCAACTAAGGCAGGGTTGCAGTTTCAAGTCATGAATTTGGACGGAAATTTGTTTGTCCAATGTCAGCAGCAACCACCATTACAGTTCTTTCCTACCTCGGAGCTAGAATTTTTTGCAAAAGCTGTAAATACAAATATTTGTTTTGAGCAAGATGACACAGGCAACATTACAGCTATGACGTTAAACCAAGCAGGTGTTACTAATTTAAGACAACAAGCTGACCAAACTATTCGAGCAGAAAAACAAAAAGGAGATTAACTCGTGAATCTTCCATATACTGGAGGTTGTCAATTAACTCTCTACCTGTGCCATTGCAAAGAATGTCAAAAACAATCATAAGAGTGCTTTTGGAATGTCACTGACCATACCACGGGATGCTTTGGTTATTACTCATTGAGCAATATTTCGCAGTATTTTCCTATTGTTTGATAAGCTCAGAATTTCGCTATTTAGGCCATGTTACGACGCTTACCTCCCAATCTAAGTTTAATAATCATCGGGATCGTGCTGATTACGATTGCCTTTTTCAGTATTTGGTCACTACCATCGCAAGTCGAAAGTAGCCTGAGTCTCTTCTTTGGTAAACTTGGTGGTGCTGATGTGCAAACGGTTGCAACTTACAGACGAATTAGTGCTGATCGTTATTTACTTCAGAGTATTTATATTTTTTCAACTGGTATTATTTTGTTAACGGCTGGATTATTCAAAAATGCAAATCATTAAGTTTGGTATGGAGTTACCAATTGCAGTGCTATCAATATTGGCAGCCAAGATGAGGCAGGATGTGAGAGCCTGATTAAACTAGAGGTATAAGAGTTAGTAGTTTTAAGCAGATGGTAGTTAATAGCGGATTAATTCTGACGCTGTTTGTTTTAATAGCTACGAGTCTAGCTCTTGGCTTTGGCTTTGGCGTGAAAGCTCAACGTTTACCTTTTACAGCAGAAATTGGATTTAGCGAAAAGCAATGGCAATTTCTGCGATGGTGGGTCAAGTTAGCTTTAATTGCTGGAATTTTGTTACCGATATGCTTGTTAGCTCTAGCTTGGAGACAACCATCTTCATGGGTATTCTGGGGCAGTTACCTGTTGATAGTCGTCATACAACTCATCAGTGAACGCGTCTTTAGTAGATGGTTAGTGCCAAGTGTGGTTGTACCCATTGGTTTTTTCTACACAGCTTTTCGGTTATGGCAACTGCTAGGCGGATTTAAGCAATTAACATTTTCCTATTTAACAAGGGTGGGTTTTGGGGTTGTTGTGTTGTTTTGGCTTGCTAACTTAATCATGTTGATGGTGATGGCCATTCCTACAGTTTTTAAAGATTCCGAGTCAATTTCACAATCTTGATTTATGTGAAAAATTTTCCCTGCCTAACCCAAAGCCGCATTTTGGCATAGTTATCTTTCGCAACCCACACCATCCCCATCCCTATCGAAACCATGCGGGTCTGGTGGCATCACTCTAAATCTGCGGTAAGAAATATCAGAACAATTCTAGAACTTACGCATTGACGGAAAATAGAGATTATGCAATTAAGCCCAACTTCTGTGTTAGGTGTTCCAAGATAAAATCACGAGCTACTTGAAGAGATAAATTTCTTTGGAGTTCATACCAATTTTCAATTAACTCTTCTGCCCGCATTAATTCTAATTGTGTAAAAGCTCGAATTGCATTAAAAAAATGAGTATGAACAGCTTCAGTTGTTCTGACCCTTACGGGTTCGCCAGTTGCTTCAAGTCGGGGAACCCGCAAGGGCGCGCTGGCTCACCATGAATCGTTCAATGCCACAAACTTGCTTGATAGCTCTGTGATAGCACTCAATACCCCAATGTATTGAATGTAATTCCTTAAATTCTGTTCTTGAAATTGATTTTAGTGTATCTCCCTCAGCTATAAACATAATGTAATATCTGTAAGTTTCGTTTTTGAAACTTCTCCGAAATACCTTCACTTGGCCAAAGTTTTTCAGATACACGACTAAACTTACTTCTGGAATTTCTAAGTTTTTGACTTGAGTAAAAGTTTTACCATCAACTGAACATGAGCGATTTTTAGCTATTCCAGTTAAAAACCCTAATCCCTTGTTTTTAAAGAACTTCAGGTTCTTTTGACTAGAATACCAAGTATCAGTAGTTACTGTTGTTGGACTTAAACCCCAAGCTAAAACCTCTGCAATCATTTCTCGTAAATAATCATTTTTGGTCTTCCCCTCATCTTTGTTATAAATGCGATAATTTATAGGTACAGACTTAAGAGACAAATCCGTGTAGTACAAGGTAATTAACTGAATTCCTTTGACGGCACGATGATGCCTACCTGAATAAACGTAGTTAATTAGTTGTGTTAATTTTGGATCGCTATGTGGTTTGTCAATTACCGTATCATCTCCACTTAAAGTACCTCCTACTAAATTGATGTTTGGCTTTATCTCTTCAAATAAGTCCTTGGGTTCGTACCGTTCACGTAGCAAAAATCTGTTGACACTATCATGAGACAAATTTTCCATGATGTCTGCTAAACGCGTACAACCTGGATACTTTGATTCTGCCAGTAGAAACAAAGTATAAGTGTTCAGGTCACACTTGGCGGTAGATGGCTTAGTAATCGCTCTAATCGTCCGAACCCTAAATATAGACAGGTAAATTATCTGCTTTTCACGCCTCTAGTAATTAGCGATCGCTTGTTTTTTTCTACATTCTCCTTATGCATTTATTGTCTTTCTTGTCAATGCGTAAGTTCTAAATTCAAGTCTGCCGAGTTGGGTGGTATGCAAAAATCTGGATAAGCGCGCTCACAACAAGCGCACAGTGTCGCAAGTGGCGATCGCCATCTGTAACATTTACGATTTGACAGTTACCACTTATGGTGCGACTTTTTCCCGAAACAGCTTGCCAGCAGAAAACGCAGGCACTTTTGTAGCCCGAATAGTCATTGACTCATTGGTTTTGGGATTACGCCCTGAACGCTTAGAGCGTTCGCGTCGCTCGAATGAGCCAAACCCTACGAGCGTTACCTTCTCACCATTAGCTACAGCTTCGGTCACGACTTCTAAAAAAGCACTGATTACTTCCAATGCTTGCTTTTTTGTAATGTTCGCCTTGGCTGCCACAGCATCTACTAATTCACCTTTATTTATAAATTACCTCGAAGCATTTAAATAAAGGAAATCTAGCATCACTATTTCCTGCCAGAAAAGGGAAAAAAGGAATAAAAATCAAGCAACATACGAAAATTGACAATACACAAACAGCAAAATAGCAATGCTATCTGGGAACATCTGTCAACTTCTGCAAGTTTTTTAAGCAAGGCGATCACTTTGTTTGGATACTAAGCTAATGAGCATTTAAATTGCATAAAATCAGGATAGAGCCGCTTACTACAACCGAATCAGTCTGGAAAAATCAATGAAGATTAGCTTATCCCATGAGCAATCGCCTCCCCCCAGCAACCCAAAAGCTCCTGGGTTTTGGGGCTACTAACTCAAACATGGACTTTTGCATTGATCTGTGGCTGGTTTTTTGCAAGCAAGATGGTTACACACCTGCTAGAATCACAGCGATCGCTTCTTGAGAGTGCTGCTGGAGCAAAGCTTTACTCAAAAGTCGCTTAAGAATATGGAAACTTACGCTTTGTTTGCAATTTCAGATATTGCCCGCTAGAAATTGTCGGATCGCAACAGTATCGGAGTAAAACATCTGGGATTCAATAATTTTACCGCCGCGCATTTTATAAACGCTTGCGACTGGCAAATCGAGTGTTCTGTCGCTACTGACTTCCAAGCCTTTGAGCCGCCAGAGGACGACGACATACTCGCCTGCATTGAGAAACACAGCATCCATCTTTCTTTGTGCTTGCGGTTGGAGATGATTCCAGGTTTGAGCTGCACCTTCAATGTGTTGTTTTGCCCCTTTGAGGCCGTAATGAACACCACCATAAGGTAGTGATGCAGCATCGCGGATGACAATAGAAGGATCGTAAGCGGCAAGCACTCCAGCTACATCGCGTTCTTCAACCGCTTTGAACAAACGACGAGTTGTCTCAATATTATCGATAGACATAGCAATTTCTTCCTTTGATACAAATTGTGGCGTTGCAGCATTTGACAATCGTCAAACTAGTTTTTAACGATTACAGATTCAGTATGCAGAAATCTTTGACCGCTTTGCTTCAATGTTCTTGCGCTCGTCTTCAATGTTCTTGCGGTTCTGGCGGGTTTGTTGTGCGCTGCGAATAAACTTTGGGCGTTACTCCTACAAGCTTTTTAAAATGGTAGGTGAAATGTCCTTGGCTGGCAAAACCAAGGATCTGAGCAATTGTCGCAATTGACAAATCTCCGAGCGCTATCAGTTGTTTAGCTCGTTCAATCCGGCAACGAATTATATATTGATGAGGTGATGTATTGGTTGATTTTTTGAACAAGTGAGCAAAATGATAAGGACTCAATTGCACAATCTTTGCCAAACAAGCCAAGTTAATGTTTTTATCCAGGTTTGCATTCATGAAATCAATCACGGACTTCAATTGTGTTTGAGTCAAGGCGCCTGCAATCGGTTTCATTTGGCGTGAATGAGTTGAATATCGAGCTAAAAGATGGACAACCAGTGCATAGCCCATCGCATCAGCATATAAACTGCTGTTTTCTCTATCAATCTCTAGCGATGTAGAGAGCGCAAAGCCAATCTGTTGTACTAATGGATCAACTAAGGTCGCCAGATGGGGAATCAGTTCTAAGCGATCGCTGCCAAACACCTCATAACCGACTTGAGTCACAAATGACGGTTCTAAAAACAGATTGAAAAACTCAGCTTCTTTGTGCCAACAAAACTGTTGGCTTAGATCAGCCGGATAAATTGCCAAATCTCCTGGGATTGAGTCAACCACCTTGCCTTGTCCATCAACGACTTGCTCCAGTCGCACAGGCTTGCCGACATTCATACAAACGGTATGTCGAGACGATACATGCTCCGGCACCTCACACGGAGGTTGCTGAAAGTGGGCAAAGTGAATGTTTGCCCAATTTGAGCCGTCACTCATTAAAATCGGCGATCTTGGAAGGATTAAAGCCAGCTTGTTTTGAGCAGGAACACTCACTGTTATCTTGATTTCAATTGCTTGCCTAAATTCTATCCAATCACAATATCTCTTGTTCAGCTTGCTTATGATTATTAAGAAATTAAACAATGTAGATAATTATCCGAAGTCTGTTAAAAGCAAATTGATAATCTGACTGTTATGTTAGTTTATCTAAATCATACTGCTATATAAGTCTATTTAATTTTTGCTTGAACAATAAAGCAGCAACACTCAACTGCTAGAATCTTGACGTTTAACGAGCTTTGGTTTGGGAATTGGTTTAGGCGTTGGGGTAGTATTTTCAGGGAGCTTATAATTAGCAACAGCAAGAGCTATCGCCTGCACTTGCATTTGTGTTAAACACTCAGGACAGTTAACCATCGTTTGCAACAGTGCAGGTACACCTTGAAAAACGGGTGCTGAACAATTATTAACTCCTAACCATTTAGCTATAGGGAATACCACAGGGGCATAAACACAATTATTAGGAAGCTCGGTAACTACAGAAGTTATCCATCGGGCAAACATTTGTTGATGATAAGCACTCTGAGAAGTTGGGCTATTAGATATTGCTACCCAATTACTGCCTTCTCGACGTTTCCATTTTTAGTCCTTGAGTTAAGTAATTAATAGCTTCATCTAGATTTTTTTTGTGCAGTAAAACAGGTAGCTAAACCAAAGTAAGTATTACAATTAGGAGCTAAAACTAAAGCTTTTTGATAGTAGTTAATTGCTTCATCGAAATTCGCTTGTTGTTGATAAATATTCCCTAAACCAGTAAAAGATATAGCATCACTTGATTTGGTCAGCCGAAGTCTACAATGGAGCCGTAGACTTTAGCTTGTGAGGTGTAATCAGATGATTGCACTTTAGGGAGAAGTGCAATCGCTCTCGACATGGTGCGTATTTTCGTTGAATTCCAGACGAGTGCCTTTTTTGTTCCTTTTTCAAAGCGTCGAGATCACGTTAAACAAGAGTAACTCCACCAGATAAGATATGTTCAATGCTGCTAACTGATAAGACATTCACACTCGCAGTATTCGTAATCTGCAACCAGCCATTGACATCAGGTTTTCCAATGCTATAGCTGCCAGTACCGAGAACTGGAAGCAGTAAGGTATCGTAGCCTTGACCACCACTTAACTTGGCACTACCGAATCCAAGGTCAAAGGAGTCGTTTCCGTTGCCTGCGCTGATAAAGATATTGGCAACAGCTCCATCTTGATTGGCACTTTCAATCGGATTGTCTTGAGCGTTTAAACCGCTGATTTTCCTTGCTTTGAACAAATCATCACCAGTCCCACCATCAATGCCAACGACATTGACACCATTACCCTCGATTCCTACAGTAGTGCCGTAGCCTATAATTTGGTCATTGCCGTTACCTGCGCTGATACGACCTGTACCTGTATTGGAGATGCCGACTCCACGCCCGTTTGAGCCAGGCTTACCTATTCCGCCAATACCGATTCCCGTCAGGACATCGTTTCCATTGCCAGCACTCAGTTCGGAGGTGTTAGCAATACCTATACCTTCACCACCAGGGCCTACAAAATTGCCCTCAAATCCATTATCCTGCGCTCCTTTGCCTCCTGTGCCAATACCAGAAATTAAATCATCTTCTGAACCACCACTGATGCTGCCCGTGTTGGAGATGCCGATTCCATCTCCACCAACGTTAGTACGATCACCTAAGATGTAACTTACTTGAACGCCTGTTCCAGTCCCGACAATAGAGTCTTTTCCTGCATTCCCATCAATCTTGCCCGTGTTGGAGATGCCGATTCCATCTCCACCTGTACCACCAAAGATGTCATCACCGCCAGTGCCAGTGCCCATGAGTGAATCATTTCCCGTACCGCCACTGATACTACCACTGCTTAAAATTCCAATGCCATCTCCCCCATAAAATTCTCCTATGCCGATGCCTTTGATATTGTCGCTGCCTGCATCTCCACTAATCTTGCCTTGATTTGAGATACCTATACCTTTAGTGTCACCACCCTGACCTGTGCCTGTGATCGTATCATTTCCTCCTCCAGCACTGATGATGCCTGTGGTAGTGTTAAGGATGCCGATTCCTGGCGCATAGTACTTAGGGGCACCGCCGCCATTACCTGTGCCTGTGATCGTATCGTTGCCCGAACCAGTCTCTATGGTACCGCTATTGTCAATACCAACTCCGTTTGAAAAACCAAAACCACCCTCACCTTCACCAAGGATAGTGTCATTTTCCAAGCCAGTCTTTATCGTACCGCTATTGAAAATACCAGTTCCGCTTGAAGAACCAGCAGCGTCACCCTTACCAATGATGCTGTCGTTTCCCAAACCAGTCTCTATGGTACCGCTATTGAAAATACCAGTTCCGCTTAAAGGGCCAGAACTCCAACCATTACCTGTGCCTGTGATCGTATCATTTCCCGAACCAGTCTTGATGGTGCCGCTATTAGAAATACCAGTTCCCTTTGAAGAATAAGAACCCCGACCTTCACCATTGATAGTGTCGTCTCCCGAACGAGTATCAATGATGCCATTGGTTAAAACTTGAATACCAATAAATTCAATGTCGTTTTGTTGATAATCGACATTCTCGTCAATACCTTGAATTAGGTCGGCATTATCTGTACCGATAATATTGGGAGGAATTTTCAGTTTACTCATACGAATTCATCCTTATATTTGATGTCCTGTAAAGCTTGAACAAAAATTTCAAAACATGAGCCAAAGCGATTCCATTTTTACGACTGAACTTTAGTGAATAATGCTCAACACGGATGTCAACCCTTCAGATTTCCACCGAGTACAACCAGTCAGATGATTGCCTCGCCCGCCCAAAAAAGCCTTAGATTTTTCTTGATCGTTACCCATACTACTGTAGAAGTACCTTGCTATAAAATTCCTCCTACTTGATGAATTCAAAACTTATTATTTTTTGAGATTTAAATGAGGTTCACAAGTTGAGACAAACAGCTAGACAAATTCACACTGCTCATCTGACTTTTTGCCTCTATTGTGTTATCAATTCGATAATTAGATTTTTCGCGTAGATTTCAAACTATTACAAAAGTTCATATACTCGGCGGAAAATAAATTTATTAGTATTTGATCATGTAATTGTATATTTAATAACTTACTTAAAAACGTAGTTAGAAAAGTTTCTGGTATTTATCTAATTAAGCTTGAAGTAGTTGAGCAGAGTAAATTTCAATCAATTCAGGTTTTTTAATTTCGCCAATCAGCTAACTGTGTTACTAAAAAATAGCGCACATGGTCAACGAAAGAAGCTCCCCATTTATGAGTGCCATGTCCCATGCCAGGAACTACATAACAAGCACCATCACCAAAACACTTGGCACATTCAATAGCATCTTGTTTGCTGACAAGCCCGTCGTTAGCACCAACCAGAAAGCGAACTCGACGTGTCGGCTGAACCCGCTCAATATAAGTCATTGGGTTGCAGGCATTACTATGTTCGTCAGGGTATTTGAGATTATTGGCTAACTGTAAGATCTTAACTAAAGGTTTGATTTCTGGTTTGACTCGCTGCAAAATTACTTCTGCTAGTCCACCAAAGGGTGAAGCTGCTAATTCTGGTAAAAACCAGTGTCCCCAACTTTGAGCAAAAGATTGAAGATTAGCATGACCAATTGTTCCCAGCAGTCGCTCTCCAAGACCATTAGCATTAAAGGCATAGGCTGCTTGTAAAACTCCCATACTGACTCCAAACAAAGCCAAACGACTATCACTGATGCCGTAGCGTTCACAGCAGAAGTTACGTATTCTAGCAATGTCAACTGCAATCTGTTGAAAGATATGCAGCAGTAGCTTAGTGTCAAAGCAGACATCCCGCTCAATCAATGGTTTAATCTCATTTTCTACTACAGCGGTGAAACTACGTACTAGGCTACGCTCACCGGACAAAGGTGTATCGAATAAAGCTACAGCTATCCCCATCTGTGTCAAAGTTGGCACAATGAAGGCGTTCCAGCCATAAGGGGCACACATCCCTTGTAAACCAATTACCAGAGGCGTATGCTCTACAGGTCGATTCTGTGGTAAAAACACAGCAACAGGAAAGCCACTTAATCGCTCATCAATATCAGCTATCCCAGTATAAGCAAAAGGCTCGTAAAACCAGTAGCGATCGCCATTCACCCCTTCAAAATTAATTACATCTGGGCCGTAGATAGGCATGGTAGATAAATATTACAAGAGTTAGTGAAGTTAATTCTAAAAGATTAGTTTTGATAAATTGATTGCGATTGCCCCGCAAGGTGCAATGGATGGAATGAATTGTTGGGTTGGCAAGGCGATCGCGCTCTTGTCAAAGATGCAATCGCACTCAGACTGGTATAACAATTCAACAGGTTTGTTCATCAATGCCATCTCCCCTTGGGGCTAAGGGAAATGGCACCAAGAGTGTGCGCTATTTGTTGAGGTAAGCTGTTCTTGATCTGAGGGAGCGCTATATGTGCGTTTTTACTTGTGAGCGGTGAGGAACATTGCAAGCTGTAGCATTGTGCCATGAACTACGGCTGGTGTTGGGTACATTAGCTGTGAGTACCACTTCTCCTTTATTATTCACCGACCACCCACTTGCTTCTACAATACGTTCTGGCATATTGCTAATTGGCTTAGTAATAACGGATTGCTCGTTGCGTAGGCGTAGCCCGCCTTTAGCATCGCCTCTTGGTTTGAGCGATACCCAACCTACTTCTACTCCATCAGGAGCCGCAACATCTTTCGTAGGATTGGAAGGTAAACCACCGCGTCCGGTGATGACAAAACTGCTTTGAGCATAACCCGCAGAATCGCAGACTTGGGCTACTTCAGTGTCTACTTGTATTGTGGGTAGCTCCACTAAGCCACTGTTGGGGTCGATACCAGGTGTGTTGAGTTCTATTGTGCCGTTAAATTGAGGACTTGCTCCTGTTGCAGTGATGTCGCTTTTTGGAGTCGATGTATTGCGACGCTGAATCCCAAAGATTCCTTGAGCGCTGATTTCGACATTTCCACCACGAGAGTCAGCAGAATTGGCACTAATATCACTATCCTCGTTAGGAACAACAATGATAAAGCCATCTAGTGCATCAATAGCGATGTTGCCACCAGGTATGCCAGGGCCTTTGGCATTGGTGGTGATAGAACTTTGATTGCGTAATAATAACCAGGGGGAGCGCACAAAAATATTTCCGCCACCTCCTGTAGTGTCAGCAGTAATTTTGGCATTGTTATTTAAATATACAGAGTTAGCATGAATTTTTAAGTCACCCGCACGCCCTGAGCCTGTACTACTGACAGTTATTTTCGCCCCATTCTCAACTGCTAATTTTCCTGTTGTCAGCGTCAAATCACCACCTGCTCCTTGTCCTGTTGTCTCAGCAGTAATTAGCGAGCCATCACCAGTGAGGGTAATAGATTCAGGGGCTGTGACATTCAGGATTCCTCCTTGACCACTACCTGAGCTAGCAGCTGATACCGTTGCTCCTTGGGTGAAGTTTACAGCTAAGGTTTTCCTGTTACCATTGGGTTGAATTGTCAAGTTTCCACTTGGTGCAAGTCCTGTCGTTCCAGCTTCTAAGCTGCTGCCTTCTGTAAGGTTCAATTGTGTAGCTTGCACAGTTAGATTACCACCACTAGCTGCGGCATTAACAGAATTAGTAGCTGCTGAAACTTGCATTCCATTAGCAATAGTGAGATTTTCGGTATTAAAAAACAAATTTCCAGCTTGCCCACTAGCAGTAACTTCAGATGCGGCGGCTAAAGTGCCATTACCACTGAAAGTGATGGACTCAGGTGCAAAGACTTTAAGATTTCCTCCATAACCACTACCTGAAGTTGAAACTGATATCTGCGCTCTGTCAAAGAAATTAGCCATTAAGCTTTGTTCTTGCCCATTAGGTTGGAGAGTTATATTTCCAGCCGAACCTATATTAGTTGTCTGAGCAAATAAACCACTTGAAGAGCCACTTAATCGGATTTGTGAGACATTTGCTGTAATGTTGCCTGCATTCCCTTGACTAAAAGCATTTGTAACTATTTGTCCACCAGTAATTTCAAGGGTGTTTACGTCAACTGTGATATCTCCCCCATCAAAGTCACTTCTGCTTATAGCACTCAAAACTGCTCCATCTAATATATATAACGCACCTGTGCGTACTGTTATATTACCGCCCTTACCACTAGCTCCTTCATCAGTATTTGTAAACAATCCACTAGAGAATTGTTCTACACTATTAACCCCAGAAATAGTAACAGAATCTTTTGCTTCAATTTGAATATTTCCAGCATTTTTGCTTCCTTGGGTTACGGCTATAAATTCAGCACCGTCAGTAAGAGAAATTGATCGCGCCTGAATTTGGATATCACCTCCCTTACCCCCGCCTTGTGTGCCGCTCTTGATGAAACTATTTACGAAAAAAACATCCCCATTTGCTTGAATAAAGACGTTGCCAGCATTCCCCTCTCCAAAGGTGCTGTTAACAATTTCACTCTCATTCTCAAAAAAACGTTACCGCCTGCTTGAATAGAGACGTTGCCAACATTCTTCTGACCAGTGGTAGAGTTTGCGATACTAGTACTATCTATAAAAGAAACGTTACCGCCTGCTTGAATGGAGATGTTGCCAGCATCTCCTTGCTCAACGAGACCCTTTCCAGTAGCATCTCTTCCTTCAACTGAACTCTCAATCAGGGTACTTGTTTATTAACGTTAGAGTTAATAGGCAAAATGCCATCCGAGCTAATTTGAGCGATTGCACAATTCGCACCAGAAATGCTGGCACACATTGCAATACCTAAGACACTGCCCCAATGATTTAACCTGCAACCAAACATTGCAATACTCCACGAATAGTAATAGAGCTTAGTCAATCACAAATTATGTTAATAGTTATTTAATACTTAACAATTAGATATAACTTGTGTCTGTAAAAAATCTGGTATTCTTCTAAGCTAGCATCAGTAAATTCTATTAGTTTATTAACTCGAAACATGAAAACATTCCTGTGTATGATTAACAATTTAAATAACGTTACAGTCAGGTTAATTTATATTAATAAAAAAATGAAAAATCGATGGATAACGGTACGGCATATTTGGCTGGCTTAAAACTTTGGCAATCGCAATAATTGGCATGATAAAACTGGCTATTATTAACACAATTAATAAAAGATATCCAATAACTACAATACATAACAATATAGATATAAATAAATATATGTAAAAGGTTACGTGAAAATTTAAAGCTTCTTTAGCATTTTCTTTAACTACTGTATCTTTACTAATTAACAAAATTGCAATTGGTATTCCAATCGAAACTATTGTAGAGCTAAAAAATATTGCTCCATGACTTAGAGCAGATAAGATTTTGCGTTGCGTCAGGTCTTCCATTTGATTATTATTTTTATTAGCTAGGTGTTTTAGAGATACAAAATATTTTGACAATTCTACAAATATTTGAGTATTAAATTGGGTTTGAAAGTATAGACCCAGCAGCCTTAACTAAAAGTATTAAATAACGCGATTAAACTTTATAAAAGTATTCTCTTCATTAGACGTTATACATATCCATGTACTATGACATCAATTCAAAACTCAGATTTTTCGTGAAAATCCCAAATTTTTACAAAAGTTCATAAAGCCGCAGATGTTACTGCGATCGCACTGGACGGAAGCGCAAAGTCAAATCAATTCAATTCAAAAAATGGTCATGAAATTGACCCCAAGGGAATCGCACGACAATGGCTGAAGGAAGAACAGGAACAACGCAAGCACACAATTCAACATTTTGAGGATTGACAACATGAGTGCAACATACCAAAAACTTCTTCACTCTTGGGCCACCCTTGCACCTGACGAATGCCAAACAACTAATCACGATTTTAAATTTAAAGTCCGAATCCTACCAGCAGTAGAAAAGTGTGAATCAACCGATGCTTGGCGGTTGATTACTACTGAAAACTTTGCTTGGCGCTTAGAAAATGGACAGGGCTTTACTCTACAACAACTCAATTTCATCTTGCTGACCATTATCAACCACTGCGCAGCTCGACACTCCAGCATTGGATTCACTTTTGGTGAACAGGGAGCTACTGCGGTTATCTGCAATGGGCTGAAGTCTCAGCCTCATCCTCACCCAGCGATGTCTGCGACAAGCCGCTTACGCGTCTACGCAGCATTGGACGCATACATCCAGCTATTGGAGTTTTAGCAATATGAAAGCACTGTCCGTCAGGCAACCTTGGGCTTATGCAATTATTTACGCCCACAAAGATATCGAAAACCGAGGCTGGCCCATCCACGCCTTATGTAGACAAGAGCAATGCGATGCAAGTGAGATGGCAGGGCATTGAAGCTGGGCAAGCGCTTGGAAGGAAACACAAGAATAAGAAAATGTTTTCAGGCGGATATTCTCTATCTTGTAAGGGTTTTAGCTATTTAACAGCCAATTAAAATAATTTTCTTTTCTCCTCTGGCACTTTCCTCTCCCTCTGCTGATTTCATGAAGATTTAACGCTTGAACGCCTTGCTCCCTCCACCTCTTTGTTTTTGCTTAAGTTGACACCAATGGCTAGATAATTCCTATTCTCAAGTTTTGTAAATATTTCAGCTTTCTACGAAAAATCTGAGTTCTGAATTGATGTCATAATACACACATATATAACTCTACCAGAAAGGAAACCTATGTAAATTTTGATTGCATTTTTTCAGATAATTTTATGCGCCTATTTGTTAAATAATAAATAGCTATTAACTTTATTTGTGATTGGCTAAACTTCGGGGCTGCTATTAGCACTGAAAGCTTACAGTATTTGATTTGGATTCTACTTGTACTTCTTAGAATGCTGACTGAATATTGCAGTGCCCATCAATTTTATCTAACATATATTACTGTTTTAAACCTGACAAATGCTACCAGAAATTTTGGAATAGACAGCTTTGAATTCAGTTTTAAGTTTTTTGAGAACTACAAGTTAACTTCTGAGTCTGCTGACTTTATCCTTAACCCCCAATTTATACTCAAATTTTTGGAGATTTTTCTGGGTATTTTGTATCTCTAAATGATGTCGCTAAAAAGAATAGTGGAATGGAAGACCTTACGTAATTAGGGGAAACACATCTAAGTTACTCTTGTTTGCTACCGAGGTCGCGCATTGACGGCAGGGCATTTTATTTGGTTTAGATCTCCCATACTAGAGCAAGGTAAACTTATGGGTAATAATAAAGTCAAAAAATTACTGACAGTAGGTGTAGTTTCTTTGTCTTGCTGATAAATATTTGGGCTGGAACTAAAAAGTTCACAATTGGTGGAGGTGGCTTACTCTCGGAGATTGAGTTAGACTGGCTGGCCTATGAACTTAGTGACTGGTTAAGTCTGCAACTCATTCAAGAAAAATAAGTAGCTTGGCTTAAATATTTATCGTTGAGGCAAAGCTCCCGGAGGCATTGCGGTGGATGGGTTCCCCGTTTCCAATCATGAATTTAGTAGTTAACAAACTACTAGGGGTAGTCGGAAACTATGGCATCAGAAATGATGAGCGAAGGCAGATCGACAAGCGGCGAAAATAAAACAGACTGAATTTGTTTATATCGTCGTGAAAGGTGGCTAGGCAGTACAACACAATCACGTTACATCTAACTCAAATGACAATTATGGGTTTTATAGTTTCCCTGCTTGCAAGCTTAGTGGCGATTCTGGTTTACTTTAGCTCCAGTAGCATATCCAGTGAGCGCAGTCGTCTAATTATACGTGGTATTACCATACTCATCGCTAGTATTGCTGGCTTAGTTACAGTGTTTCGAGTTTTAGCAATCGTTCCTCCAGGTAACGTCGGTGTTATCAACTTTTTTGGTGAGGTATCTGATGATGTATTAGACCCTGGCATTCATATTGTTAATCCATTTGCTAAAGTTTTAAATTTCTCAACTCGGCTTAAGGATGTCAAAGAAAATGTAGATTCTACTTCTCAAGAAGGTTTGAGCTTGAATCTTGATGTTGGTCTTCAGTACAAACTTGACCCTAAAAAAGCTGCAACAGTATATAAAAATATTGGTACAGATGAAACTCAGTTAGTTATTTCACGCTTTCGTTCAACTATACGTGCTATCACTGCGAAGTATCCGGCTACTGAGATTTATTCAAGCAAACGGGAAGAAATTGCTCAAAAACTTGACGAACAGCTAACCCAACAGTTACCACCGTTAGGTTTTGTTGTCGAGGAAACACTATTGCGAAACGTCAAAATGCCACCAGAGCTTCAGGCAGCGATTCAAAATAAACTCAAAGCTGAACAAGAAAGTCAGCAGATGAAGTTTATTCTTGAGAAAGAGCGCCAGGAATCCCAGCGCAAGCGCATTGAAGCTCAAGGTATTGCCGACTCACAAAAGATAATTTCCAGTGGATTAAGCACTCAAGTATTGCAGCTACGAGCAATTGAAGCCACTCAAAAACTTGCCCAATCTCAAAACTCTAAAATCATTATTGTCGGTTCTGGGCAGGGAGGGATGCCAATTCTTCTTCAGCCAGATACAAGCTCTGTAAAGCGTTAATCATAAGGGTTTGATGCAGTTAACAGTTAAAGGATTCCTCAGTACCCTAACCAGTGATCAGCGATGGGGGGTAATGGTGGAGTTTGATGAGGTGGAACCGGAAAAATTTGGTCGGTTGGTTGCGGCTGCTCCTGATTGGGTGCAGTGGATGGGTTAATTTGTTGACGACTTTCAGTTGCTCCCAAAAGCACAAACACGCCCTAGCATCACCTTTGCTGTCGGGTCAATTTGTCTTGCTATTGACCAAAACAATAGGATACCAGCCTCGCCCAACTATTTCTTTAGCCTTTTTAAACTCTATAAGTAGAACGGTGCAAATAAACCGAAGTATGTAACGAAAAGTAAAGTTACCTAAAACCCTCTTCCCTTTTGCCTTCTGCCCTCTGCCTCCTGCCTTGTCATAACGACAATTTTTAACATCGACCTACTTATCTGCGCTGTGACCTTTGGCGATCGCACTTTGTGGGAGAGTAATTGAAATCGGGTGCTAAAGGTAACGAGCAATGCTGGACTGGTGGGAGAAGAATTTTGCAACCCTAGAACTGGGCGATCGCCGATTGAATGAGCGCGCAATGTTGATAGGCTACGCTCTAAGCCAAGGATTTGGGAAAGCGCTGTCAGAAATCTTCAACAGTGGAACAATGCTGAAGAGAGCCTATGAGTTTTTGCCAACCCAAAAGTACAATTTTCCAGCGTGATTGAACCGCACTGCCAAATGACGGCGGAGACTGTTGCAGAACACAAGGTGGTGCTGTGCATTGGAGACACGACTTTTCAAGGGTTATGGCAGTATTGAGGCGAAAAAAGAAGGTTACGGCCCAATTGGTAAGGGAGGAAACGGTCTAATATTGCACAGTGCTTTGGCTATAGAACCGCAGAATGGTCAATCCTTGGGCTTGTTGTGGCAAAAACTATGGAATCGGGAGCCAAAGCCGAAACCACTACAAGATGAAACCCCAACGCAGAAGAAACAACGACAAGTAGCAGCTCGTAAAGAAGCCCGAAATCACCCGCTTGAACAGAAAGAATCTTATAAGTGGGTAGAAGCACTCACTTGGGTTGAAAACCTTGTAAGTCAGCAAACACGAGTGATCCATGTTTTCGACTCCTGTTGGTGATATCACAGAAGTTTTTGATAAAACTCGTCAACTTCAACACACTGGAGTTCTGGTTCGCGCGGCTCATAACCGCAGTTTAGATTCCAATAGTGAACATCTGTGGTCGAAGCTAAAAGCACAACCCATTAGTTTTGAACAAAAAATCGAATTACCAGCGACTCAAAAGCGTCCAGAACGCCAAACAAAACTGGCTATCAGATTCTGTGCTGTTAATCTCCGTATTCCTTACCGTTTTGATAATCGTGACCCGCTAGCTGTGTATGCTGTATATGCCACAGAAATTGATTGCCCCGAAGGTGAAACCCCTGTTGAGTGGATATTGCTTACTACAGAAGTTGTTGCAGATATCGAGACAGCTTCAATGGTTTTGCGCTGGTACTCTTATCGCTGGCGTGTCGAAGAATACCATAAAATTTTCTTTTTCGGGATGTCAGGTAGAAAAATACAGGCTTGCTGCTGATGGGATGAAGACTCTTATCGGTTTCTTGAGTGTCATTGCTGTTGAACTGTTGCAATTAACTTATCTCCACCGCACTCAGCCCGATTCTCCGGCAACTAAAATTCTCAATCCCCTTGAACTCAAGATTTTAAAAGCTAAGTCCCCTAAATTTCCCAAAGTGCTAACAGTTAGTTGGGCAGTTGAAGCCGTTGCTCGGCTTGGTGGCTATCTCGAACATCGACGTAAAACGCCCATTGGTATCCAAGTACTGTGGCGAGGTTGGTTAAAATTGCACGACCTTTGTGAAGGCTGGCAGCTTGCAAATGAAACTTAACGGGAAAAGTCAGATCCATAAATGGAGGGGTTTAGTGGGCGATAAGGAATTTAACGGCAGTTTCAAAGAGTTTATTCACTTTCTTGCGATCAGATTGCAGGGATACAGGAGGCAACAATTTTCAAGATTTTTTCCCCCTTACCCCCTCCCTGCCTCTGCACCCCTGCTTAAATTGGTCAGATGAAGTCTGCAATGAAGTCGTAGGCTTTAGTTTGTAAAGTGCCTAAGAAGCACAATCGCTCTCGACACGGTGCGTATTTCTCGTCCAATTCCAGACGAGCGCTTTGTTGTGCCTGTTTCAACTCATCTAACTGACGTTCAAAAGAGTAACTCCACCAGATAAGATATGTTCAATGCTGCTAACTGATAAGACATTCACACTCGCAGTATTCGTAATCTGCAACCAGCCATTGACATCAGGTTTTCCAATCGTGTAAGTACCTTTAGCGAGAATCGGAAGGATTAAAGTATCGTAGTCTTGACCACCACTCAACTTGGCAGTTCCGAATCCAACGTCAAAGATATCCTTTCCTTTGCCTCCACTGATGAAGATACTGGAAACAGATCCATTTTGATTGGCACTTTCGATGGGATTGTTTTTAGCGTCTAAACCGCTGATTTTCCTTGCTTTGAACAAATCATCACCAACTCCACCATCAATGCCAACGACATTGACACCATTGCCCTCGATTCCCACGCTTGTGCCGTAGCCAAGAATTTGGTCATTGCCGTTACCTGCACTGATGCGCCCGGCAGTATTGGAGATGCCGACTCCATGCCCGTTTGCCCCATAACCCCCTTTTCCACCAATACCGATTCCCGTCAAGACATCGCTTCCATCGCCACCACCCAGGTCGGAGGTGTTAGCAATACCTATACCATCGCCACCGATGCCGCCGCTGTTGCTTCCTTTGCCAATACCAGTAATTAAATCATCTTCTGAACCACCACTGATACTGCCAGTGTTTTGGATACCGATTCCTTTGCCGCCGTTCCCAGGGCCATCACCGCCTGTTCCAGTCCCAATAATATCGTCTTTCCCTGCATTCCCATTAATCTTGCCTGTATTAGAGATGCCGATTCCCTGACCACCTACGCCACCATAGACAATAGTATTACCACTACCAGTGCCGATGAGTGAGTCATTTCCCGTACCACCATCAACACTACCACTGCTTAAGATCCCAATCCCATCTCCTGAATACATCCCTCCTGTACCGATGCCTTTGATATTATCGTTGCCTGCATCTGTACTAATCTTGCCTTGATTTGAGATACCTATACCTTTACTGTCATCGTTATCGCTACCGCCCTCACCTGTGCCTGTAATCGTATCATTTCCTAACCCAGCACTAATAATACCTGTAGTACTGTTGAAGATGCCGATTCCTGGATAGATGTATTTAGGGATACTACCGCCTTCACCTGTGCCTGCGATCGTATCATTTCCCAAACCAGTCTTTATAGTGCCGTCATTAGAGATACCAATTGCACTAGAATAAAACCCCTGACCTTCACCAGTGATCGTGTCGTTTCCTAAACGAGTATCAATAATGCCATTAATTAAAACTTCAATACCGATGCTAGGTATACCACCCTTATCAACTCCCTGAACAAGGTCGGACTGATTTGTACCGATAATATTAGGAGGAACTATCAGTTTACTCATACGAATTCATCCTTATATTTAATGTTGTGTAAAGCTTGAGCAAAAGTTTCAAAATATCAGCTACACCTATTCCACTTTGATGAAATACAGGTTTACCAAATGAAGAAATTTGACTCATAGACTTTTTTACTTCATTCAAAATTTTGTTATCTGCTAGCGTCAAAACAATTTGCAGTTACAATTCTAGGGAGCTTGAACTCACCACCCATTGAAGACCACTGAATCAAAGATTACTAGCGGCTTGAAATCCAAAAATTATCCAACTATTCAAGTGGATCGAAGTGTATTTAATTGCGAATTGCGAGCGGGAGCAGCCTTAGCGATGTACTCCTATGTCTAAGCAAGCTACGCGTAGACCTACGTTAACAGAAAAAGTATGACTGCGCTCTTGAAATTGTTTTGCTCAACTTCAACAGTTATTTTTGTGCTTGATGGGAATAAAGCTATAAAAGTAAAAAACTTTACTTCAAACTAATATTAGCTGTATGCACTAGATTTATTCTACTTAGTTAACTTGAGCAATTCTCAGCTTTTCATGAAAATATTTGTTGTACCCTGACGAAGCTTTGACTTCAGCATTTGTTAATATTTATTAGTTAAAGAATAGATATAGCTTCCCCGGGAAAGCTATCACCTCGGAGTATGGACGAGAATTTGTTACGCCGCCGGATGTGGTGACGGAACGGGATAAGTCGGAACGCGATCGCCTGCCTATATGTACAGACTGGGGCAATCATTCTACATCCTGGCTTATACGTCATCGGCTGAGGTTGAGGGCGGTGTTGACGGATTTAATGGATGGGGTTGAGATTAAAGGGGATGAGGCGATCATTGAAGCATTGGCTGATTTTTCCAAGCGGAATGTGCCGCATATCAAGGGTATTCTGAATATGACTATACCGCTTGATGAAACCCCAGTGTGGATTTTAAGCCAGTATCTTTTGCAACTTGGTTTGTCTACCCAGTCTCGTCGTCCTGTTGAGAATGGACAACGGGTTCGGTACTATCGGCTCAATCCCGATGATGTTGCTTTTGCAAAGCGGGTTTTGGAGTATCGTCAACGGCAGCGAGAGGAGAAACAAAGGAGGCGTCAGGAAAAACAAGAACATCAGGCGGCTTATGCGGCTAGAATGCAGACTATTTATGGTATCACCCCTCCGTCCAACCCCCCCATTAATGAAGATGGAAGTAATAATCGGGGGGGTATGGACGGCGATGAGAGCGGAAGTGATTCGTGGTGGGGAAGGGTTAAATATTATGCTGGGTTAGTGATTCAAAGGGTGGAGTATGGTGTGGAATCGGTTAAAGAATTCCTCAGTACGCTGACGAGTGACGAAAGATGGGGAGTGATGTTGGAGTTTGATGAGGTTGAGCCTCTTAAATTTGGCCAGTTGGTTGCGGCTGCTCCCGATTGGGTGCAGTGGATGGTGTGAGTTTTGGGGCGAAGGGAAGCGATCGCGTCGGGTTGATGCAACAACTCCGAATGCTTTCTACGAAGTGGCTTAGTTTTAGCAACGGAAAAATTTTGGTCGTTAAGGCTGAAATCCAGGCTGGCGTAACTCTCGAACACGATCTATTCAGCACTATCTAGTACTCTGCCAACCCAAAATTGTTGGGTGGAGACAGCAAGGGTGCAGGGGTGAATGGCACGCTTGCGCGCGTTATTTGTTGAGGCAAGCTGTTCTTGAGCGGGGGGAGCGCTCTTGTGCTGGGGGAGACAAAGAAATAAGTGAATTCAAGGCTATTTTAATATTTATATATACAAGTTTTCTTCTTTGCTCCCCTAGCCTCAAGTGCTTTTCAAGCGTGCCATTCGGTGCAGAGGGGAAAGAAAATCTCTCTGCTCCTCTGCTCACCACTACGCAAAGTTTCTGTGGTGTACCACTAGGGATGCGATCGCTTACTATTGCTTTGAGAAGGGAGATCGCACAGGGCAGAGGAATTGGGGGTAATGGCAGAGAATTTGTTTGTTGGGGGCGGCGAATTGGGGGCGTTGTTGCGCTCGCACGATTGGTCACAAACCTCATTAGGGGCTGTGGAAACATGGTCAGACGACCTGAAAACGGCAATGCAGATTATACTGACCCAACTGGATCGAGCCAAGCCACCCGAAAAGGCGCAGCTAGACTCTGATATGCTACAGAATAACTCTGCCGCAGAAGCCTTACAGCAAGCCAATCAACTCAATGCGTTCCGAGTCAAACTGGCGGACGCGCTTCGCCCGCTCACCGATGCTTCAGAGATCCAAGCGCTCGCCGCTCGCATTTTGGGTGAGTCTTTGGGAGCAAACCGGGTCATTTACACTGAAGTGGTGCCGAGTGGTGAAGAAGTCATCGTTCATGTAAACTACACGAATGGTGTAGCTCAATTGAGCGGACGATACCGTTTGGAGGACTACCGACGCAACCTAACCATTGATCATCAGGCTGGACTTACCCAGGTTGTCACTAACATTCCCAATAATCCGCAATATACGGATGCTCAGAAGGCGAGTTACCGCGAGATCGACATTGCGGCACACATTGACGTACCGCTAATTAAAAACAATCAATTCGTTGCCCTGCTTGCCGTTCACCAATCCACGCCACGTCAGTGGACGCAAACCGAGATCAAACTGGTTGAAGAAACCGCAGAACGAACTTGGGCCGCGGTGGAACTCGCCCGTGCCGAAGTTGCCTTACGTGAAAGTGAGCAACGCTTCCGATTGATGGCAGATGCTGTTCCACAAATTGTTTGGATTACAGATGCCGAGGGGCGCGTTGAGTTCTTCAACAAGCAATGGAGCGACTACACCGGAGTCGCTTACGAACCGACAACGGCAGCCCAGGTGAGTGCTAACTTCGTTCACCCGGAAGATAGTGAGCGTACAATGGCGGCGTTTAACGAAGCGCGGCGCACTGGCAGCATTTTCTCGGTCGAACACCGGATTCGTTCGGCGGCGGGAACCTATCGCTGGTTTTTGGTTTGCGCCGAGCCTTATCGAGATCTGCAAACGGGTGAGATTGTTCACTGGTTCGGCGCATCAATCGATATCCACGAGCGCAAGCAGGCAGAACAAGCCCTGCGTGAGCGTGAACAACGACTGACTATTGCGACACAAGCAGCACAATTAGGAATATTCGAGTGGAAAGTACCAGAGGATGTCACAATTTGGGAGAATGATCGACTGTACGAAATGTTCGGACTCACGCCCGCCGATGGTTCAGTTTCGGCTCAAGAGTTTTTCAACAGCTACCTGCATCCAGACGATGCTGAAGCCTTTAGAGCCAAATTTACACAAGCGATGCAAACGGGCAGTTTGCGCCAAACGAGTTACCGTATTTGTCGCAAAGACGGAACAATACGCTGGCTCGAAGTCAACGGACAGTTTGAATTTGCCGCCGACGGTGAACCGTTGCGATTCGTTGGTGTAAATGCCGACATCACTGCTCGTAAACAAGCAGAAGCCACAATTGTGCAACGGTCAGCGCAATTTCGCCAACTAGCGGACGCAATGCCGCAACAGGTTTGGATTACCGATGCTCAAGGCAACACGCAATACGTAAATCAGCAATGGACAACTTACACCGGGCTGACACTGGAGCAGACTCAAGACATTCACTATGCGACTGGAGCCATTCACCCCGATGACTTTGAGATCGCGAGTCAACTGTGGAGTACTGCGCTGGCCACAGGAACACCCTATGAAGCTGAATTGCGTTTGAAACACCAAGTTGATCATACCTATCGTTGGTTTCTCTCCCGCGCGATCGCCATTCGTGACGAACAGGGACAAATTGTGCAGTGGTTTGGCACTAGCACAGACATTGAAGAGTTCAGACGCGCCCAGGCCCAACGAGAACAACTCTTACAGCGAGAACAAACCGCACGAGAAGCCGCCGAGAACGCCAATCGGATCAAAGATGAGTTTTTGGCAGTGCTGTCCCATGAGTTGCGTTCGCCCCTCAATCCCATCCTGGGTTGGACTCGGTTGTTACAGAACGGCAAACTCGATGCTGCCCGTCAACGAGAAGCCCTGGCAACTATTGAACGTAACGCTAAACTACAGACGCAGTTGATCGAAGACCTGCTCGACATCTCCCGCATTATGCGAGGCAAACTATCTTTAACCGTAGCTCCTGTCAGTTTGACGTTTGTGATTTCTGCTGCTGTAGAAACGGTGCGATTGGCGGCAGAGGCAAAAAATATTGGGATCGTGCTGGATTTTCATCCAGCGATTGCTCCGGTTTCTGGAGATGCCGCTCGTTTGCAGCAGGTTGTCTGGAACTTGCTGACCAATGCCGTCAAATTCACGCCCCATAAAGGACAAGTGAGTGTTGAACTGCGGCAACTTGACGGACTGGCACAAATTCGAGTCATTGACACAGGCAAAGGCATCAATCCGCAGTTTTTGCCGCATGTATTTGAGTATTTTCGGCAAGAAGATGGTTCAACTACGCGCAAATTTGGCGGCTTGGGATTAGGACTGGCGATTGCGCGGCAAATTGTCCAGATGCACGGGGGAACAGTGCAGGCAGATAGCCACGGTGTAGGGCAAGGCGCAACGTTTATTGTACAATTGCCGACGATGCAACAGACATCACCCATTGCACCTCAACCTATCCAAACTCAAGCAGATGCAGGATTGCCGCTAGCAGGCATTCAAATTCTGCTGGTAGATGATGAACCAGATACCCGTGAGTTTCAAGCTTTTGTGTTAAGCCAGAGTGGAGCAAGGGTGAGGGCTGTTGCTTCTGGCTTTGAAGCATTGCAAGCACTCGAACAGTCTACTCCCGATGTGCTAGTCAGTGATGTCGGCATGGCCCAGATGGACGGTTATATGCTAATAGAGCAAATTCGCTGTCTTCCACCTCATCGCGGCGGAAAGATAAGAGCGATCGCCTTGACTGCTTATGCTATGGATTTTGAGCGACAAAAGGCACTCCAGTCAGGATTCCAAGCTCACATCACAAAACCTGTGGAACCAGAAATGTTGGTCAAGGCAGTTATAAATGTGCTACAGCAGAACTGACTTGATGACGACGCTAGATCTAGCTTTGTCAGCAGTAATTTTTCTTAAGTTAATATTTTGGACAAGTCTAATATCCCCAGCTTTCTCGCTTCTGCTGGTCATGAGATAACCATTGTTGCTAAAGGAGCTTGATTTTTACCACTGCCTCATCCCCTCTTGAAGTTTTGCTACTGAAACACTGTGGAATTTTTACAGCCTAAGTATGCGCTTTTACGGAGTGTAGCGTAAAATTTGTTTTGTCGGAGTGAAATTACTGAAATCGCAATATATTTATGCTGCGGCAGCGGTGTTCTATTGTTTGATACAGTGATGCTTTGTCGATTGCTAGCCTTTTTATGGCCCTGGTGTACAGTGACAAATTAAATGGCATTAAGACAAATTCATGTCATGAATTTAAGCCTTACCCACTTCAGGTTTGCAATTGTTGCTGTTGATATGGCTTGTAAATTCTTTGGGCTAATTCTAGGCGTAAAGCTAGAGATTGCAAGCTTTACACTCTTAATGACATTATTTTGTCACAGCGACAAATAAAAAGTCACTGTACAGCTGTTCACCCAAATAATCTTCTAGGATGCGCTGCTGTACTCTCTTCATGAGAGAATCACCAAAGAAACGGATAATCGCAGCATCAATGCCACCGTCCATCATTCCGAAAGAGTTTGCTGGGCTGACCATACAATCATAATTTGGCAACCGCTCGAAATAGTTATTAACTATTTCTACATTGGGCAAGTAGTTAAACTTCTGTTGAAAGGCTGCACACAGCAAAGGGTTGGGAGCTACCAATATCAGTTTCAAGCTTTTATTTCCTCCGCTTGAATATTTATTTTATATCATGTCCGGTTGAACAATTTTCATTGCGTAGGCGAAGCCTTCCCGTTCGCGTAGCGTCTCCGACAGGAGAAGGGTACGAAGTAAAGCAATCTCCAAACCCTTGCGATTGCTACCCTGCGGGAAGCCACTTCGTGTCTACATTCCACTTCGTTGCATACCCTTCGGGAACGCCAGGGGCGAACGCAATGACATATCACAAGTAATTTGCCGGACATGATTAGGACTTACGCACTCAAGCCTGAAACCCCGATCCCCCCTAGCCCCCCTTAAAAAGGGGGGAACGTCTAAAGCCACGCCACTGAGGGAGTCGCTTAACCCGCAAGGGCGCAGGGCTGCCCCTTTCTAAGGGGGTTGGGGGATCTGAGTGCGTAAGTTCTGATGATATTAGATGTCAGCAAGGACAAACATCAACTGAATTTGTAATACAAATGTAGTATAATGATTTTGTTACCGCTCTAAAGCTAAGACTGTTTATTGCTTGAGCGAAAGGAAATTTTATGATTCCCCGAACGCGCATCCGTAATATTGGTATTTCTGCTCACATCGACTCTGGTAAAACTACGCTGTCAGAGCGAATTCTCTTCTACACGGGCAGAATCCACGCCATTGAGGAGGTACGGGGAGGCGGCAAGGGTGCGACGATGGACTTTATGCCAGAGGAAAAACTACATGGTATAACCATCACTTCGGCTGCTACCACCTGTCAGTGGCACGATTATCAAATCAACTTAATTGATACACCAGGACACGTTGATTTTACGATTGAAGTAGAGCGTGCCCTGCGGGTACTAGATGGGGCAGTAATGGTGCTGTGTGCTGTAGCAGGTGTACAGTCCCAGTCAATCACAGTAGATCGTCAGATGAAGCGCTATCGCGTACCGCGTTTAGCGTTCATCAACAAGATGGATCGCACCGGAGCAAATCCATTTTCCGTGGTGCAAGCCATGCGCGATCGCTTGGAATTAAATCCCTTGCTGCTTCAATATCCCATTGGTAGCGAAGACCAATTCCAAGGGGTGATAGACCTCATAGAGATGAATGCTCACTACTTTGAGGGTGAGAATGGAGAAAACTGGGTGAAAAAGCCAATTCCTGATGCACTTATGGATCAGGCGCAACAGGCACGAGATAAGCTACTAGATGCTTTGTCGCTGTTCTCGGAACCAATGACCGAAATGCTACTAGCAGAACGAGAGATTCCCCCTGAACTGATTTGGCAGACCATCCGCCAAGCTACCTTGAGCCTACAACTCACACCAGTGCTACTGGGTTCGGCATTTAAAAACAAGGGAGTACAAAACTTGTTAGATGCAGTTACCCTGTATCTCCCATCTCCTATAGATAGGGAAGTAGTCAAAACCGTAGAGTCTATAAGTCTCTACCCCGATCCTGATGCTTCCTTAGTGGCTTTGGCATTCAAACTTACTGTCGAATCCTTTGGGCAATTAACTTATACCCGCATTTACTCAGGGACATTGAAACCGGGTGATACCGTTTACAACTCCCGTACTGGAAAACGGGTGCAAATTGGCCGGTTGGTGAGAATGCACGCCAACAAGCGAGAAGAGGTGCAAGTTGCCGTAGCAGGGGATATTGTCGCTCTGTTGGGTGTTGATTGTGCTTCTGGCGATACATTTTGTAGTGGGGAGCCGCTGGTATCCTTAGAGAAAATGTTTGTGCCAGAACCAGTAATTACTCTGGCAATTACACCCAAAAAACAAGAAGATAGCGATCGCCTCTCGAAAGCACTCAACCGCTTTCAAAAAGAAGATCCCACTTTTCGCTTGAGCATTGACCCTGAATCAGGGGCAACTCTGATTTCTGGCATGGGAGAACTTCATCTAGAAATTTACCTAGAGCGCATTCAACGCGAATATAACGCTGAGGTATACGTTGGTACACCAGCCGTAGCATATCGGGAAACTATTGGGCAAAAAGCTCACTTCGACTACCGACTCAAGAAACAAACTGGCGGATCAGGCCAATACGCCCACGTCACCGGGTGGATTGAACCGACAGACGAGCCATTTGTCTTTGAAAACCGAGTCGTTGGGGGCGCAATTCCCAAAGAATATATCCCAGCCTGTGAGAAGGGTTTCCGCGAGGCGATGCAATCAGGACAGCTAGAAGGTTATCCTGTCACCGGGGTGAAAGTCGTTTTGGAAGGGGGTTCCTATCACCCAGTAGACTCTTCAGAATTAGCATTCCGGTCAGCAGCCCATCAAGCACTTGAGGGGGCAATTCGCAAAGCCAATTCCTACATCCTTGAACCGATCATGCTTGTAGAAGTGGAAACACCTAACGAATTCATGGGTAGAGTTCAAGGCGACCTCTCATCCCGTAGAGGTTTGCTCTTGGGTTCCGAGACGATGCAAGGATATTCAGTGATTCGGGCTGAAGTACCACTAGCGCGAATGTTTGGCTATTCTACAGACTTGCGATCGCTTACTTCTGGTATGGCAACTTTCACCATGGAATTTGCCTGTTACAGACAAGCCGATTCACCCAAGTAGCCATTTAATTACTAGTTCGTAGTTCATAATTCGTAATTGAAAAAGCAATTATGAATTACGAATTAAAATTTACGAATTAGAGAGTTACTTTGAAACTTCAAATATCTTGCTAACCAAGGGCAAAAGCCGACAATGAAGGCATGAAAATCTTTTTCCCTAATACCTAGTCCCTAGTTCCCAGCCCCCAATCCCCAGTCCCCATTATTTCTCGCCGCTCAACTTCACCGTTAAGCGGCTAATCTTTTTGGGAAAACTAATCTTGTTAGTAAATATTGATAAACTTTTATGGCAATTCCTCTCTTGCCCGGCGATGCTAGGCGAACGGATAGCTACGCTAAAGCAACCGTTGAGATTACCGACTATCACATCACCGAAGAGATTTACCCTGAAAGTCGAACTCTTTTCTATCGGACAATTGGTTATAAGGTGGCGCATGAAAATAATGACTCGCTTGGTTTGAATGCAGTCAATTTCCAACTCGCTTTAGATGAGGTGTTTCATGTCCGCAGTTAACCTCAGAAAAATTTTGAACAAAAAAGAGTTGCTGTCTCTGCTTCAGGATTTAGTTAACCAGTTCAATATTGCGATTGATGTTGAGCTGGTAGATGGCACAAAACTGATGAGCATTGGAAAGCAAACCTCAAAAAACCGATATCCAATTGAGGTGTCAGGAGAAATCATTGGTTGGGTTGTTGGGGAAGAACAAGCAACCTTAGTGGCGACTTTGCTCTCGCTTCTGGCAAAACAAGAAGCTGAGAAGAAAGAAATAGCTAAAGAATTGCTGGAGCGATACCAGGAAATTGATTTGTTTGAGGATATCTCGACGCAACTCACAACAAGTTTGGATAGGCGACAGATTGCCCAACTTGTACTACAGGAAATGAGTCAATTAATTGATTCGTCTGCGGGGATGATTTTGCTCCTCAGTTCGGATGCAACTGCATTGGAAATCATTGCCGAATTTGGACAGTTTTTTGACCACAATCAGCCGGAACCTGGTAAGGGAATTATTGGCAATATTGTGCAATCTGGTCGGGCAGAACTTATTAATGATGTGCAAGCCGATCCTCGATTAGAGGGGCAGGAAAACGTGAGTGCGCTGATTTGTGTACCGTTGAGAGCCAGGGAGCGGGTACTGGGAGCGATCGCCATTGGCACGCAAAAAACTTACGCCTACAAAGCCGAACACCTCAAACTCGTGAGTATCTTTGCCTCACAAACAGCGATCGCCATTGAAAAAGCCTTACTTTACGAGCAAAGCACTCAAGCAACCGCCCAGGCAAAAGCCCAGACACAAAGGCTTCAGCAAGCCCTTCATGATTTGCAACTAGCGCAAACCCAGTTAATCCAAAGCGAGAAAATGTCGAGTTTGGGGCAACTGATTGCCGGAGTTGCCCACGAAATCAACAACCCAGTAAACTTCATTGGCGGCAATTTGAAGTATGTTGCCGAGTACGCCAAAGACTTGTTGTACCTGCTGCAAGAGTATCAGAAATTCTTGCCTGTTACTCCGCCAGATCTGGAATCAGAGCTAGACAATATCGATTTGGAATTTATCATGGAGGATTTGCCCAAACTGCTGGATTCGATGAAGGTGGGTAGCGATCGCATTGTGGAAATTGTACAATCCCTGAAAAACTTCTCCCGCCATGATGCAGCCCAAATGAAAGCCGTCAACATCCACGATGGCATTGACGGGACGCTGATGATTCTCCGGCATCGTCTCAAAGCAGGTGTTCACAATGCAGCAATTGAAATCGTTAAAGATTATGCAGAACTCCCCCTAATTGAATGCTACCCCGGACAGTTGAATCAAGTTTTTATGAACATCCTGGCAAATGCTATTGATGCCCTAGAAGAGTCAGTAGTTAGTAGTCAGTGGCCAGTGGTAAACAAATCAAAAACAACACTCCCAACTATTACCATTCGCACCGAAGTTATTGACGACCAGTGGGTTGTAATTCGCATTGCTGACAACGGCCCTGGTATGAAGGAGGAGGTAATCCGTCGGATTTACGATCCCTTCTTCACCACAAAAGATATTGGCAAGGGAACCGGGTTGGGTATGGCAATCAGCCACCAAATTGTTGTGGAAAGGCATCGGGGAATTCTCAAATGTCGTTCTCAGCCAGGTGAAGGGACAGAATTCTGGATTCAGATTCCGGTGAATTGTGCAGTGATGGAAGCTGCTGAAGGCGAGAGTTGCACCTCTGCACCGAAGACGGCGATTGCGCTGCGCGCAGTGCCAAAGGCGATCGCCCCGCCAATTTCCCCAACCGAGTCATCCCCTACTCCTGATGCAGACGGATTCATTCCATCAACAACTCCCATGCTCAAACCTACGGAGCTGTTGATTCGACATACTCAACTGCTCCGGCGACTTTCGCAGCAAAATTCAGAAGTTGACGCTGCATCACCTGCTCAAATTTACTACATATTTCAACGCCACCCAATTTCATTAAAGCTTTACGCCACCTTGTTGTCCTGGTTCTGTTGTTCTCAACCTAGCCACTTACACCACTAAGAAAACAACCATGTCTAGCCAACTTGAGGAATATAACCGTCAGTTAATTGAACAATGTCCCGTCGGTCTGGTACTGTGCCGAACAGATGGAACACTGATTGACCGTACCAAGTTTATCCCTTGAGACTGGGTGTAAGGCTTTTGAACGCCTACACCCTCATACTCCACCCGCCAAAACCTTCGATTTTTCGTTTTTTCCCCGTGTCAAGTTCATTCAAACTTTCCCCAAAGCCATAACCTCACTCTTAAGGAAGATCCTGATTAAGGAGTAAGTCGGATTAAATAGAAGAGACCGTGTATGCATACGGATAAATCTTCATGAAGCGCGATACCACTGGTAAGTTTGTTAGTAATTGGGACTCAGAAAGGAAACAACGAGTTAGCTTATCTCTTACCAGTACAGCGTGGCGATCGCTCGATGAGGAAGCTCAAAAACGAGGAATTTCCCGTTCGGAAGTGATTGAACACGTTGCCCGTAGCTTTGGAAGTGAGCAACATCTCTCCAATGTTCATGGGGCGAATGGTGAAAACGCTTTGCTACAAGAATGCATCATAGAGCAGCAGCAAGCGATCGCCACCTTGCAGCATCAGAAACAGGAATTAGAAACTTTGCTGGAAAATGCTCCAGATGGAATCGCCCGCTTTGATTCGCAACTTTGTTACCTATATGCTAACCGAATTGTCGAGCAAACTTTGGGATTTTCACGGGATGCTTTACTGGGTAAATCCATGTCTGAATTTATGTCAGACCCAATTAACCAGTTTTGGGAAGAGCATTTACGTCAGGCATTTGTAACGGCTCAAGAACAGGAGATTGAATTTGAATTTGCCACCCCGTTTGGTGTACGGTTCTATCAGGCTAGGTTAGTTCCCGAATTGAATGCTGAGGGAATGCCAATATCTGTCGTAGTCATCAGCCGTGACATTACCGAAACTAGACTTGCCCAACAACAGCGCACCCAACTCATAACTGCCCAAGCAACTGAGCGCAAGGTGGCAATGATCCTGGAAAGCATTACGGATGCCTTTGTTGCCTTTGATCGCAATTGGCGCTACACCTATGTGAATCATGCGGCGGCTGAAATTCTTCATACAAAGCCAGAAGAGCTACTTGGAAAACACGTTTGGTATGAGGTTTTTCCCGATAAAGTGGGTAGTATAGCATACCAGGAACTGCATCGGGCATTGGCTGAACAAGTCCCTGTTTCCTGGGAAGAATTTGGACAACCGATCGAGCGTTGGTTAGAAGTGAATGCTTATCCGTCTGCTGAGGGTGTGGCAGTCTATTTCCGTGATATCACAAAGCGCAAACAAGCTGAGGCAGAGCGGGAGAGGTTGCTGCAAGAGTTAGAAACAGAACGCACTCGGTTTGAAGCGGTTTTACGACAAATGCCTGCTGGCGTGATGATTGCCGATGCCGCTTCTGGTAAGCTGGTTCTGACCAATGAACAAGCCAAACAGATTGTTGGGTACGGTTATGAACAGTCGCTTGAGCTTGAGGAGTATGTAGCCATTACTCCATTTACAGCCTTTCGCTGTGATGGACAAATTTACGCAGTTAACGAATATCCACTGGTGCGATCGCTCTTAACAGGTGAAGTAGTATCTAACGAAGAAATCGAACTACAAAAGAAAGACGGTAGCCGTATTTTCATTAGTGTGAACTCAGCACCAATTTTAGATCACCAAGAGCAAATTGTTGCAGCCGTTGCGGTATTTGACAATATAACCGAGCGCGAGATGCTTCGCACGCAAAGCGATCGCCTTTTAGAACGAGAACAAGCTGCCAGGCTGGAAGCAGAAACAGAACGCCAGCGGCTGTATGATATCCTGATGCAGTTTCCTGCCATGATTGGAATTGTTACAGGCCCCGATCTTGTGTATGAATTTGCTAATCCTACCTATCTGCAAGTGGCTGGGCGTACTCCAGATATTATTGGCAAACCGATTCGGGACGTTTTCCCGGAGTTAGAGGGGCAAATTTACTTTGATGTACTCGATCAAGTTTACCGCACAGGAGAAACGTTCATTCGGGATGAGTCGCCCACCTACTGGGATCGGAACGGTGATGGTGTGTTGGAAGAGGCATTCTTCAACTGCGTCTTTACAGCTTGGCGGGATGGGTCGGGAAACATTCAGGGCGTGTTAATTTATAACATTGAAGTGACAGCCCAAGTCCGGGCACGGCAACAAATTGAACAACTGCTCAAGCATCTCCAGCAGAAAGAAGAAATTCAGCAATTCCTGATCGAATTAAATGACGCGATTCGGGCAATTCAAGACCCGCAGGAAATTATGTGGCAGGTGGTTCGTGCCACAGGGCAACAGTTCCAAGTCAGTCGCTGTACTTATGGTGAAATTGATTCAACGCAGGAATACGTAATTGTCGATCGCGACTATTGTAATGGTGTAATCAGTGTGGTTGGCAGTCACCACATGAATTCCTTTGGCCCGGAAATTATTGCTGAACTAAAGCAGGGCAAAACAATAGTCGTGGATGATGTCGATACCGATCCTCGGACTGCTGGATCTGGGACAGCCGCCTTTGATGCAATTGAGACGAAATCTCTTCTGTGTATTCCCTTGGTGAAAGCGGGACGGTTTGTGGCGCTATTTGTGTTGCACCATGTTTCTCCTCGTCACTGGACAGAAAATGAAGTGGGGCTGATGGAACAAATTGCCGAACAAACTTGGTTAGTCGTGGAGCGATCGCGGGCAGAAAAGGCACTACGAGAAAGTGAGGCTTACCTGCAATTTGCGCTCAAGGTCGGACGTATGGGAACGTGGAACTGGGATACACAGACTGGCAAAATGATCTGGTCAGAAGGACACTTCACCATTTTAGGTCTGCAACCGTATGAGTGCGAACCCAGCTATAAAGTTTGGGCAAATCAAGTGCATCCTGATGATTTAGCACCAACGAAGGCGAAACTTCGGCAAGCTATGCTGGAAAAAAAGGAGTATCACCACGAATATCGCCTGCGGTGGCCGGATGGCTCGATTCACTGGATAGAAACAAGGGGACAATTTACTTACGATTCTCAAGAAAATCCTAAACACTCAATCGGCGCTGTCATTGACATCACAGAGCGTAAGCAAGCTGAACAAGAACGGGAACAATTGCTAGAGCGTGAACGCATTGCTCGGACTCAAGCAGAAGCTGCACAGCGTCAACTGGCAACTATGTTTGAAACCTCTCCGGTGGGCATTGCCCTGTTAGATGCCGAGCAGCGATTTATTGCGATTAATGAAGCATTAGCCGAAATCAACGGACTCACCCGTGAACAACACTTAGGGCATTCAATTCCCGAACTGTTTGGTCAATCCGATCCCAAATTAGTTGAAGTTTTTGACTACATTTACACCACAGGCAATCCTTTTATCTCACCTAAATTTGCTGTCAAAGTTCCCGGACGCAGCGATCGCTCTCCCGGTTACTACAACGTTTACTATCTGCCAACAACGAACTCAAATCAGCAGGTAAAAAATGTTTTAGTGTATGTCTTAGACGTGACAGAGCAAGTCAGGTTAGAGCGTAACCAACGTTTTCTGGCAGAGGCGAGCGCAGTTTTGGCCTCATCGCTTGATTATCAAATCACCCTGGAGCGAGTGGCACAGCTGGCAGTATCTGAGTTGGCAGATTGGTGTACAGTCCACATAGTTGAAGAAGATGGTGCGATTGAGCAGATTGCAGTAGCTCACTCCGACCCTGCCAAACTGGAATGGGCTAATCAAATTAGAGACAAATACCCTCTGAACCGGGATGATCTTCGCGGTGCTGCATTGACATTGCGAACTGGGCAATCAGATTTGTTAGCGGATATTCCAGATGAGTTGCTGGTACAAGCAGCCCGTGACGCAGAACATTTAGAAATTTTGCGCTCTGTTGGGTTTAAATCTGTAATGACAGTGCCACTACGAACCCAAACACGGATTCTCGGTGTTATATCCTTTATTTCAGCTGAGTCTGGGCAAAAATATGACCAGAGGAATTTGCAACTAGCAGAAGAACTAGCTTACCGTGCTTCCTTAGCAATTGATAATGCTCAATTGTATCGGGTAGCTCAAAGCGATCGCGCCAAAGCAGAAGCCGCTAACCGAATTAAAGACGAATTTCTGGCTGTACTTTCCCACGAATTGCGATCGCCCCTAAATCCAATTCTCGGCTGGACAAAAATACTACGAAGTAAGCGGCTAGATTCCACAAAAGCTGACCAAGCTTTAGAAACGATTGAACGCAATGCGAAGTTGCAAGCACAATTGATTGAAGACTTATTAGATGTTTCCCGCATTCTCCAAGGCAAAATGACCTTAAACGTTGCCCCAGTTGATTTAGCTGCCACAATTGAAGCAGCCAAAGAAACTGTACAATTAGCAGCAGAAGCCAAAAATATTCAAATCCAGACCACACTCAACTCAATTTCAGGCACTGTTTCCGGCGATACCAACCGCCTACAACAAGTTGTCTGGAATCTCCTCTCTAACGCTGTCAAGTTCACACCATCTGGAGGACGAGTTGAGGTGGAACTGGCTCAGGTTGGCACATATGCTCAAATTCAAGTCAAAGATACAGGAATTGGTATCAGCCCAGAATTTGTACCTTATGTGTTTGAATACTTCCGGCAAGAAGATGGCACAAGGACGCGAAAATTTGGCGGCTTGGGATTGGGGCTGGCGATCGTCCGTCATTTAACCCAACTGCATGGAGGAATCGTTGAGGCAGATAGTCCAGGACAAAATTTAGGAGCAACATTCACTGTCCGGCTACCGTTAAATAGGATTGATCAACAAAGAATTAGAACTGAAAATGCAATACTCAATAATGAGGAATCAGCAATCAGCGCTCCCTTAACAGGTATTCAAATATTGGTTGTAGATGATGATGCAGATATGCGGGAGTTGGCAGAATTCATCCTGACGCAATCTGGCGCAGAAGTTACCACAGCCGCTTCAGCAGCAGAGGCATTAGCTTTCTTCAATCAGTCTGTCCCGGATCTTTTACTGTGTGATATTGGTATGCCTGAAATGGATGGCTATTCCTTGATTCGGCAAATTAGAAAGTGTGCGGCGGTAAGTGAAACTATGCCGAAGGCGATTGCGCTTACTGCTTATGCAGGAGAAATTAACCAGCAACAAGCCTTGGCTGCCGGATTTCAAATGCATATCTCCAAGCCTGTTGATCCGGAGATGTTAGTGCAGGCTATTGTCCAATTGCTTCATCCCATCAAGCGAGGCAAATCCTTGAAACCTTAATACACAACGCCACATACCTGTATAGTTCTAGCCTTGGCAATGCTAAATTCAAACACACTTAAACTGACCTGTAAGTTGGTAAAAAAATAAACATAGCAACTACTGTAGAAAAAGTCTCATACGTTAGGCAAACTGAGTTGGACATTTAGGAGTTTTGTGTGCCTACCTTGAAAACTTTGCAACCTGGAGATGAAGTGTTGTTAGAAGCCTTTCTTTTACAACACGCCGATACTTCTATGTTTTTACGGTCGAATTTGCGAGAAGCTGGGCTATTTGACCAGGATAGCAGGTTTCAAGGGACTTATGTAGCCGCGATCGTAGATAAAAAGATAGTGGCAGTCGCCGCCCACTATTGGAACGGGATGGTAATTGTCCAAGCACCAGTGCAACTTGCAGACGTGGTGGAAGCAGTTGTGGCGCAGTCTGGCAGAAGCATTTCTGGAATTGCTGGCCCAGCAAAACAAGTCGAAGCTACAAAAAAAATCTTGGGGCTTGCTAACGAACCAACTTACTTAGATGAGCGTGAAATACTGTTGTCCTTGCCGCTGCAAAACTTACAGATACCAAAAGCTTTAGCATCAGGGGAAGTGCGATGTCGATTGCCACATCTAGATGAATTGGATTTGCTCAGTAAGTGGAGCGTTGCCTATAATGTGGAAGCCTTAAGACAACAAGAAACTCCTGAGTTGCTTCCAGCTTGTCGCCAAACACTTGAGTCCCATCAAGCTAAGGCTAGCCATTGGGTCTTAGTAGTAAAAAATACTCCTGTTTCTTATAGTGCCTTCAATGCTCGCCTACCTGATATTGTGCAGATTGGGGGAGTGTGGACACCTCCGCAATTGCGGGGTAAAGGCTATGCTAAAAGCGTAGTAGCAGGCTCATTGCTAGAGGCGCGATCGCAAGGAGTAGAACGCGCTATCTTATTTACAAATCGAGAAAACTTGGCAGCACAAGCAGCATATAAAGGTATTGGTTTTCAGGCTACTGGAGAGGAGTTTGGCTTAATGTTATTTGAAGATCCTCAGTAATCAACTCTAAAACTACTAGATTGATAAATATCATTCATATGCAATACGGTTCGGATAACTCCTAAGTTTGTACTATTAGCAGCTTTTAAGTTTGAACTATGAGCCAGTATCGCTTTAAACATTCATTCTCTGTTGACCCTAGCTTAAGTAATAAGCTTTTTGACTTGTTAGAAGTCACATTTCCTGGAATCAGCAGTGCAGCAGAATGTGCGAGAAAACTAGGTGCATCCTGGGAAGCTGCTTCGACTCCCTTTATTCGCCTTCATGATGATATTGCCATTACTCATGTCGGAGTAGTAGAAATTCCTATGCAAATTATGGGGCAAAAAGTGACTGTTGGAGGAATCCATGCAGTATCTACCCATCCCGAATTTCGCAGAAGAGGCTATTACCGTGAAGTAATGAACGAAGTACTGGAATATTGCGACCAACTTTATGAAACACTAGTATTAACGACATCGCAACCAGAGCTTTACCAACCTTTTGGCTTTCGCGTAGTTGAAGAAAACATCTTCAAAGTCAAGTGTGGTTCCATAGGTAGCACTTATGGTTTGAGAACACTGGATTTTGCAGATGCCCAAGATTTAACATTGCTGCACAGACTTTTGGAAACACGCGTTCCCGTCTCTAATATAGTTGGGGTAGTCAACGAAAAAGCCGCGTTCTGCGTCAATGAGGGAAGTCGCCCTTTGCATTATGCACAAGATTTAGATTTGATCGCTTGTTTGGAGATAGAAGATACCCGACTTCATCTTTTTGATATCGTTGCAACACAGATATACCCTTTGCAAAACATCCTCGCAAGAATACCTCAACTCATTGAAGAGGTAGTAATTTACTTTAGTCCTGAGCTTCTCAATATCGAAAATGTACAAGCACTTCCCTACGTCATTGATGAAGCGGTGCTGATGGTGCGCGGTAAATTTGCAGCGGAGGAACAGAAGTTTATGTTGCCACGTTCTGCAAGGTGTTGAGGCTCAAGCGTTGACAAGAAATAACTTAATTTGTGAAAACTTCGTAGGGCTAGCAATGCACAGCTTAGAGAATTATGAATTTTTCACTAATCATGCTCACGGAACAGATTGACAGAAAATATCCCTGAGTTACGTAAAAGCTGTATAAAATTTGAGCTTTTTTAAAAGCAGTATGCTGAGTGATGTGAAACGATTTAACCTAGTAATTCTAAGATTATCATAGATATAATAGTTAGTGTTTTTAAATTTAAAGTATTGAATTATACTGTGTGAATTTATCTGGTTTTATATCTGGTTTTACAATAGTTAATAGCTTTATAGTTGGGCTTGTTTGCTATTTAAGCTATATAGTACTTGTTATGCCAATAAAATAGCAAATGTTGCATTCAATAAGCAAAAAGCATTATTACAATCAAGCTGAAAAGCTGACATATATTGACAAACGAGATAAAATTACTGTTAGCTCAACCTATCAAGATGAGAGAAATTAGCAGAGAGGGCAGTATGACAGCAAAACCCCACTCGAAAATTCTCACAGAACTACTCAATCTGGAAGGAATGAAAGTAGAAAGTTACATTCATCATGAGGGAGTAGGAGTAATATTGCATTTAACAGCAGAATCGAAAAAATCTATCTGTCCTCAATGTGGAGAACTCAGCCAGAAAATACATCAAAATCACAGATATCTGGTGAAAGACTTACCATTAATGAGCCAACCAGTATATTTGGATATAAATCGCCGACAATTCAAGTGTTGTGTCTGTAATAAACCATTCAGTGAAGAATTTAACTTTGTCAAAAAAAGAAGAACATATACTTGTCGATTTGCCAAAAATATTGTCAATCAAATTTTAAAAAATGATGTGAAGAATGTAGCACAAAGAAACAATGTCAGCCCAGAAGAGATTGAGACAATGTTAAAAGACGCATCTCAAGACTTGATAGGCTCAAAGCCATCTGAGTTACAACGATTAGAAATAGGTCAAACAACCTTGTATCAAGGTTGAGCTAAATAACCAGAAAACAAGAACTTACTGACCTGTATGCGAATATAAGTCAGATAAATAGTAGTTATTGGCAGTTCTAAAAAGTAACAAGTTTTCAAACAACAATTAAAATTGCTGCCAACAAGTTTACTAAGTTTTATAAATTTAAAATTAGAAATTTAATTGTAGAAAATTTTAATTATTAATTTAGCATAACTAATACTGACGTAAAATTATTATTTTCATAATAATTTACAATTTGAATTGGGAATTTTCCGCCATCTTGTATAGACTTACAAGTAGGTCTTCTATCTTCCAGTAGACAAATTTATGGGTGTAAGAAAGACAAAATTTAGAAATTAGAAAACCTTCGTTTGAGACATCTAGTATTTTGTCAATAGTGTCAATTTAAGTCTGAAAAGTTTTTAGAGCTTGCCGCTAAATATAACCTGGTAATGAGGTATTTCTCAAACCTTTATCAAGTCTAGCTTTCAGTTTAAATTGACGCCGATAGTGTTTTTTAGCCCACTATAAAGCACTCATATACTTTTGCGAGGACTGCTTTTTGAATTAACAAAGCAGACATTGTTAGTCAGCAATTCAGGAGCAATATTAGAAAATTATAAATAACAAGTTGCTGACATACTAGTACTTCATCTCTTCCTAGAGATGAAGTACTAGTAGCTCGATATTTTCTGAGAAATAGCCAATTAGGAGAAACTATCATGGCAGTAACATGGATTCCAGGTCTAAATGGCGCAAATGTACCAACTAATGGCCCAGATATCGGTACTAGTAATGCAGCTTCTGATGTCTTAAATGGTCTTGGTGGGAATGATATTCTCAATGGTGGGGGTGGCAACGATACTCTCAATGGTGGGGATGGCAACGATACTCTCAATGGTGGTAATGGGAATGACCTTCTCAATGGTGGGGCTGGCATCGACATTCTTAATGGTGGAATTGGCAGCGATACCCTAGTAGGAGATACTGGGAACGACATTTTCAATGGTGGGGCTGGCAACGACCGACTAATTTGGAATAACGGTGACGGCAGCGACATCATGAATGGCAATGGTGGCAGCGACGTGGTTGAGGTCAATGGCGCGGCAGTGGGCGACGTATTCCGCTTACAAGGGAACGGCGGCAATGCCATATTCGACCGGCTGAACTTGGTTCCATTCACCCTGACTGTTAATGGTGTGGAAAGTTTCGAGGTCAATGGACTTGGAGGCAATGATAGCCTCCAAATTGACAGCCTAGCAGGGACTGACGTAACTGCGGTTACTTTTACAGGCGGTGCCGGAAACGATACGCTTGATGGTAGCGGCACAGCTACACCGTTAACTGGCTTTGGTGATGAGGGCAACGACAGTCTTATTGGTGGGGCTGGCGCTGACATTCTCAATGGTGGAATTGGCGCTGACATTCTCAATGGAGATGCTGGCAACGATGTTCTCAATGGAGATGCTGGCGCTGACATTCTCAATGGTGGGGCTGGTGCTGACATTCTCAATGGAGATGCTGGCGCTGACATTCTCAATGGTGGGGCTGGTGCTGACATTCTCAATGGTGGGGCTGGCACCGACAATCTCAATGGAGGGGCTGGTAACGATGTTCTCAATGGAGATGCTGGTGCTGACAATCTCAATGGTGGTGCTGGCGCTGACATTCTCAATGGTGGGGCTGGTGCTGACATTCTCAATGGTGGGGCTGGCGCTGATGTGCTCGTAGGTGGACTGGGGTCAGATACCCTGACGGGCGGAACTGGGGCAGATACGTTTGTCTACCTCAGCAGCGCTGAGTCACCTGTTGGCGCAGGTTTACGTGACACAATCACAGACTTCATCAGTGGCGTCGACAAAATCGATTTGGGAGGAATCTATGGGCCTCCGCTCGTGTTCATTGGCGGTTTAGGCTTTGGTGGAGTTGGTCAAGTGCGATACGCCGACGGATTGTTGCAAGCCAATCTCCTAGGCGATGTAACCCCAGACTTTGAGATCCAATTGGCGGGTGCGCCAGTAATAAATGCAGGTGATCTCATCCTCGCCTAAGTTGAAATCAAGGGTGAGTATGGTGGTTGGCCATGAAGATAGTCTAGTCATGGAAAACCACAATGGCCAAGAAACAGGCCGTTTCACTCACCCTCAAACAAAGACAGACACTGGATGTATTCACGACCAAATACAGAACTGCGGCTTACCAACTCAACCGCATTAACAATTCTCAGTAAAATCTTAAACGTTTAAAAAAGAGCAATTATCATGATAATTGCTCTTTTTTAGGTTCATTATATTGCTGTGAAGTTTATTCCCATCAGTAGATGACTGGAAGATGGTACTATTTCTAGTTCCTGGAGTAACTGCGGTTGGAGTCGATTCCATAGCTGGAACATGAATAAATTTAAGGGGAAAGCCAAACTGTAGGTGGCTTTTTTCAAAAAAATTGCCAAACAAGGAAAATCTCATGACTCAATACGATTATGTAGTGATTGGTGCAGGATCGGCAGGCTGTGTTGTTGCTAATCGTCTGACCGAAGACGGTAAAACAACTGTGTTATTGCTGGAAGCGGGTGTTCCGGCTACCAAACCGGAGATCCAAGTTCCTGTACTCTGGACAAAACTATGGGGTACTGAGGTGGACTGGGCATATTTTACGGAAGAAGAACCGTATTTAAATAACCGCAAATTTTTTGTCCGCGTGGGAAAGTTTTAGGTGGCACCAGTTCAATCAACGCTATGATTTATATTCGCGGCAATCGGCATGATTACGATCGCTGGCAGGAATTAGGCAATCTCGGTTGGAGTTACCAAGATGTGTTGCCATATTTCAAGAAATCTGAAAACCAGCAGCGAGGAACATCAGAATTTCACGGGGTCGATGGAGCGTTGACTGTGAGTGATCCCTTAGCGCCGAGCGTGACATCACAACGATTTGTGGAAGCAGCCGTTGCACTTGGCTATGAGCGTAATCCTGACTTTAATGGTGCACAGCAGGAGGGAGCAGGACTTTATCAGTTAACTGTAAAAGAGGGTAAGCGGCAAAGTACTGCGGCTGCGTTCCTACTACCGATTCTCGATCGCCCCAATTTAACAGTCAGCACTGGTGCATTAGTCACGCGGTTACTATTTGAAGGAACACGCACGGTGGGAGTAGAGTATCTGCACAATGAAACGATACACCAATCTTTTGTGAATCAGGAAGTGATTCTCAGTGCTGGCGCGTTAGATTCCCCCAAGCTGCTGATGCTCTCTGGAATTGGAGATGCTGAACAACTGCGGGCGTTAGACATTCCTGTAGTTGTTGATTTGCCCGGTGTCGGTCAGAACCTCCAAGATCACCTTCATGTCCCAGTGGCATATCAGGCAACTCAGGAGCTGCAACCTGCCCCAACCAGCAATATTGTGGAAGCTGGATTGTTCCTACATACCGAAGGTCGTTTAGATGCTGCGCCTGATTTACAGTTTTTCTGTGGCCCTGTTTTGTGGACACCTCCTGCTTATCCCCGCGAAGGCCCAGGATTCTCAAGTACAGCCTGTTTGACCCAGCCCTACAGCCGTGGCAGTGTTAGTCTGCGTTCTGCTTCCCCCAAAGACCCACCCTTAATCCGGATGAACTATCTCCAGAGTGAATCCGATCTGCAACTAGCTTTTGCAGGACTCAAAATTAGCCGTCAGTTGTTACATTCAAGTGTATTTGATGAGTTCCGAGGCGAGGAAGTTGCTCCTGGTGCTGATGTATCTAGCGATGAAGCACTCCAAGTTTATATCCGGCAAGGTTGTAATACTGTATACCACCCTGTTGGCACTTGCAAAATGGGAACTGACTTAATGGCAGTGGTAGACCCCGAACTGCGGGTACATGGTGTTGAAGGATTGCGTGTTGTAGATGCATCAATTATGCCAACTATCACTACGGGAAACACAAACGCACCCACAATTATGATTGGTGAAAAGGCAGCCGATTTGATTAAAGTCGCAGGTCGGGTTCCAGAGCAAGTGCCGTTAACAAGTGCGATCGCCTAAGCGCACTGCACTTTGCGTAATCGCTTGACTACCTAAAGCATGATCAAACCCAGCCTGACACCAACGGTCACAGCTTCGGTGCGGCTGGAGACACCAAGCTTTTGAAAAATAGATGAGATATGAAACTTCACCGTATGCTCGGAGATATGCAAGTGTTTGGCGATCGCTTTATTACTTATCCCAGAACCAAGCATTTCTAATACTTCAATTTCCCGTGGTGTCAGAGTTTGTACGGGAGTTGCCATGATTTTTTCTCGCATAGGCAACAACTCCACAGCATCTGGATGTAGCACTACCAAATCATTTGCGATCGCAATCACAGCAGCGATAATTTCTGCTTCTGTACTATCACCAGGCAATATGCCTTGGACACCAGAACGCAGTGCCATCTCTAAGTCAATGGTTTCAAGTTCTTCAATAATAATCAGAAATCCCAAACTGTATTGCTCCTCTTGGATCAGCAGCAATTGTTCCCAGATTGATGGTTGCGGATTAGCACCCAAATCTAGTAGCACCACATCGGGTTGTAATTGCCCAACTTCCCTGACCAAAACATCTAAGTTGGATGCACTCCCCACTACAGCCAACTGTGTATTGCTAGTCACCACAGCTGACAAACCTGCCCGTACTATAGGAGAAGGGGCAACTACCATCACCCGGATCATTTTGCCTCCACAGCAGTTTTCCCCGCAACATGGATAATGAATTGTTGCCCACCACGCAAGGCTTGTAAGGTTAGGGATTCGCTGTCGTTGCTTTGATGCAGATATTTGGCTAAGTCATCAAGTCTAGTAAATAGCCGCCCTGAAACTCCAATCAGCACATCACCGATTTGCACACCAGCAGTTTCTGCCGCACTACCAGACAGCACAGATAATACTAATAAACCAAACGTGCGTTGATCTACAAACACAGGTTGCAAAGTTACTCCTAGCTGCCGGCGACTGTGGCCACGCAAAAAACGGTTGACAGCCAAACTAGGGATAGCCACAGCCAAACCATTAACAACCATCGTGTTGATTCCCACGACTCGACCGAGACAGTCGGCAAGCGGCCCCCCGGAATTGCCAGGGTACAATCGAATATTAGCCATGACTGCACGCTGATGATTAGCATGGATGATTCCTGTTGTCACCGCGCCACTATCAGCAAACGGATTTCCCACCGCTAAGACTAATTCACCTACTCGCAGTCCATCAGAATCACCAATAGTTGCAATGTTTAAATTAGTTGCAGTAATTTTTAAGGCGGCTAAATCCTGCTGTGGGTCAAAGTGTGTACGCACAGCATCAAATACCCGCCCATCAGACAATTGAACCGTTGCCTTATGGCTGGTTGCTACATGGGCATTAGTGATAATTAATCCGTCAGGTTGCCAAATTACGCCAGAACCAACTCCTTGAGAATTGCTTTGAACCTTGACTGTGGTGTGGCGTAACTTAGCAGCTAGTGCTGTTAATTCAGCAGTGAGGTTTGTAATTGTAGTGGTCATATTGATTCTTAAAAAACTCTGCGTTACTCTGTCTTGAAAAGTTTGCTCAACGGGGGGAACCCCCGCACGCAACTTTTCGCTGCGCTTACTTTGCGTGACGGCAGTCGCTACAACGGGGGGAACCCCCGCAACGCGCTGCCTCCCCTTTGCGTTAAAAAAAGCTACGAACTGGTAAGCGGTACTCAATTAACGGGAATGCGGCGAACCCCTCCTACCTCCTCTTCCTCTCCTGTGATGGGAGGGATGAGGAATGTCAGCATCAGATTCTTCAGTTATAGGACGTTCACCAATTGCGATCGCTAACTCAATTAACGCCCCACCACGCACAACTTGTACTGGCACAGTTTTACCAACGCGATCGCTACTATTAAGTAGCGCCATAACATCACCTGTATCACTTACAGTTGTGCCGTCAAATGAAACTAATACATCCCCAAGCAGCACACCTGCATTCTCAGCTGGGCCACCTGGCTCGACATTCACAACAATCACACCGATATCAGAAGTTAAATTTAAGGCTGTTTTCAAGTTATTTGGCAAGCGTACAGGTTGCATTCCCACACCCAAATAGCCTCGTGAAATATGCCCTTTTGCTACCAATTGGTCAACCACACGATTAACTGTAGCAACAGGAATAGTTAAAGCTGTGCCGCGTCGTCCTGATGTATTCATTCCTACCACATAACCTGCGGCATCTACCAGTGGGCCGCCTGCAAAGCCGGGATAAAGGATAATATCTGGGCGGATGTATTGGTCAATATTACCACCGCTCATACTCCGCCATGCACCACTAACCACACTCACAGCACCCAAAACCGCCCGTAAATCACCTTCGTTACTTCTTGCCAGTCCCAACACCAAATGACCGACTTTGAGTGTCGTCGCATCGCCAATTTTCGCTATGGGGATTTCTACATTTTGGAGTTGGAAGACAGCTACATCGGTGCTAGAATCATGACCCAAATGTGTAGCTTCTACAGTGCGACCATCTGATAACGTAACGGTTATTTCGTCATAACGCTGAAGCGTCTCATCAGAAGTAACAATGATACCATTACGCCAGTGAATTCCACTTGAGGAAACACGCGTACCAGCATTCACTGCAACCACAGCACTTCCAGCTTGCTCTACCGTATCGGCTAAACTGTTGGACAAAGCCAGTAATGAGGACATCAAAATTTCTCCACCAAAGTTCTTACTCTGCTCTTATGGTGTCGTGATTTACTCATGAGCGGCATCAGAAAATTGGGGAGAATTCACCCTATAAAAATGGCTAGTACCTTTACGAAGCGTAGCGGTTTCAGAAATTTTCCAATGGGTGGCTTATTTACGCCGTGCTGTACTATAGCAATCCGGTCAAGGTGGATGCAATTATTACTCATTCGAGTTCGGAACTCGGAACTTCGTGCTTGGAACTCGGAACTTCGTGCTTGGAACTCGGAACTTCGTGCTTGGAACTCGAAACTTCGGACTTAGAACTCGGAACTTCGGACTTAGAACTCGGAACTTCGGACTTAGAACTCGGAACTTCGTGCTTGGAACTCGGAACTTCGTGCTTGGAACTCGGAACTTCGTGCTTGGAACTCGGAACTTCGTACTTAGAACTCGGAACTTCGTGCTTGGAACTCGAAACTTCGGACTTAGAACTCGAAACTTCGGACTTAGAACTCGGAACTTCGGACTTAGAACTCGGAACTTCGTGCTTGGAACTCGGAACTTCGTGCTTGGAACTCAAAACGTCGAGTTCGGAACTTGAAATGTCGTGCTTGGAACTTGGAACCTTAACCCGCATTTCTCACAAGCTTGAGGGGAAGAAGGGGCAGAGGGGAAAGTACAGACGCGATTAATCGCGTCTCTTGTACAACAACTCTCCCCTGCTCCCCTGCTCCTCTGCTGCCCTAATTTACTATCTTTGAATGCAACTCGGTATGAATTGGTATGATTTAGGGCTGACATATCAAACAAAAATGCCCGGTTACATAAGAGCAACCAGGCTAAGATTAAGGTTATTAAAATTAGCAGATTTGAATTAGCAATTAGCTGTAGATAGCTAATTGCTAGAAAATTATACTAGGAAGCAGATTGCAGATTTACTTTGACAACTTTGTTCTTTTCCGCTTCAGCTTTAGGTAATGTCAAATTCAAAATGCCATCTTTGTATTCTGCGGTCACCTTGGTGTTTTCGATCCGAGTAGGTAAAGGAATCACGCGCTGGAATTTACCATATTGAAATTCACTCTTCGTAACGCCTTTTTCTTCAGTCTTAGCTTCAGACTTCCGCTCACCACTGATATAAACAGCTTTTTCAGTGACTTGCAAATCTACATTTTTAGCATCAATTCCTGGTAGCTCTAGCTTCAAGTGAAGAGCATCTGTAGTTTCTTGTAACTCAGCAGCAGGAACTCTAATAAAGTCTCTTTCAGCAACAGTAGATGGGAGCATATCTTCGTCAAACAAGCGATTCAGTTGATTTTGTAGGGTTGTCAATTCTTGCCAGGGATTCCAACGTACTAATGCCATATCTCCACCTCGTATAAAAGAGTTTATTTAGTAATCGATTGAGGATTAAATCCTTGCTTTGTTCTTATAGTATTGAAAAACTAAATTAGGATAAATTCGGTTTTCTTCACCGAGTTAATGATGATTGCCGAACCAAAATATTACCTGATAAAAGTACGGTTAAATCTATTTATTATGTTCGGTAAACCCAACCACAAATTTAAAATTTTAATTAGTGTAGTGTGGGCAATGCTACGTGCTTGAATTACAAATTACGAATTACTATTAGAACAGTTTGCAAGATGCCAAACTAGCGATCGCCCGCACCAGTTCATCCGGCTCTACTGGTTTAGATAAATGCTTTTGAAAACCTGCTTTTAGGGCCTGTTGTTGGTTAAATTCACCTGCATACGCAGTCAAGGCGATAGCCTTCGGCATAGCTTCGCTTACCGCTGGAATCTGTCCGCCTTGCTCTGAAGGCCAGCCTCTAACTTGACGCATCAGCGTATATCCATCCATTTCGGGCATGGCAATGTCAGATACTAGAACATCTGGATGAAACTGTTTTAAAATCTCCAAAGCCTCAGTTGCTGATGATGTCGCCTTTACCTCAGCACCATATTGTTCGATTATGAACGTCAGCATCTCGCGTGTATCAACTTCATCATCGACTACCAGCACCTGAACTCCACTCAAATCCAATAATTTTTCTGTTTGTGTTTCGTTCCGCTTTACCTCTGGCGTGGTAATCATTAGCGGTAATCGCACCGTAAATGTTGCTCCCTGTCCCTCTCCTGGACTTTCTACATAAACTGTGCCACCATGCATTTCTACAATATGACGCACGATCGCCAATCCCAATCCTAAGCCGCCAAACTTTCGTGTTGTTGCGCTATCTGCTTGACGGAATGTATCGAACACGTAAGGCAGAAACTCTGAACTGATTCCCTTACCAGAATCGCTCACTTGAATTTCAGCATAAGTATCAGCAGACTCTAGCTTAATTTTCACCTCACCACCTACAGGGGTGAACTTGACTGCATTCGAGAGCAAATTCCATACAACTTGTTGCAAACGGCCGGAATCACCCATAAAAGATTTTACTGAAGGAGCAAAATCCGTGTGAATTTGAATTGACTTGGCTTCAGCTGCTAGACGTACCGTCTCCTTAGCTGCTTCAATCGTTGCGGCTAAATCAACTGGGCAAATATTGAGCATCAATTTGCCTTGCAAAATCCGAGAAATATCTAATAAATCGCCGATGAGTTGAGTTTGCAATTGAGCATTCCGCTCGATTGTCTCCAATGCGATCGCCTTCTTCGCCTCATCCAGCTTGCCAGCACGCAGAAGTTTTGTCCAGCCAAGAATGGGATTTAAGGGAGTCCGCAGTTCATGGGACAAGACTGCGAGAAATTCATCTTTAATTCGGTTTGCGGCTTCTGCTGCTTCGCGTGCTGCTTGCTCACGGTTCAGTAATTGTTCACGCTCCTGTGCTACCCGTCTGCGCTCAGTAATATCAATTGCAACTCCTCCTATCAGAGTTTGCCCAGACGGATTCGCAATGGGAAATTTGTATACTAGAAAATCGCCCATTGTGCCATCTGGACGAGGTGCAACTTCAATCAATTCCAAAACCTGATTAGTTGTCGCTACTGTTCTGATATTTTCCAAGAATTGCTGGGCAATTTCGATATCATACACATCAAATACTGTTTTCCCCACCGCATCGCCAGCCGGAAGCTTAAATGTTTGGTAATAGGTAGGACTAAGGTAAAGAAGGCATCCGTCAGCATCTGTAATCCAGGCTGAGGCCGGGCTATGAGCCATGAAAGCCTGAAAGCGTTCTTCACTTGCCCGCAGAACTTCTTCTGCTTGCTTACGCTCACTAATATCGATGTTGACTCCTAAAATACGCTCAACTTGCCCGTCTACACCATGAATAATCCGCCCCTTGGATGCCAGCCAGACAACAGTACCATTCTTTCGGATAATACGGAATTCGTCGTCGTAGTATTCTTCACCTTGCTTGAATAAAGTTTCTACAGTTTGCGATATTCGTTCGCGGTCTTCAGGATGGATAAATTCTACCCAAGGCTTCATACCGAGTTCTTCGCTACCCTGCTCTAGCCCCAAGATATCCCAGATACCCTCCGACCAAGACACCTCATTAGTTTGGATATTCCACTCCCAGGTGCCAATTTTTGCTGCTCGTTGCGCCAGCCGTAGCCGTTGCTCACTCTGCCGTAGTGCTTGCTCTGTCTGCTTGCGGTCAGTAATATCACGGGACACAGCAATCACACCTTCAATCGTCTGCATTGCACTTTGCAGTGGGGCAAGAATGTATTCATAGTAATGCATTCCGTCTGCTGCTGTGTAATCAGTCTCAGCCGTGATCGGTTGCCCAGTAGCCATCACTGCTTCGCGTTGAGCATCCAATCGAGTCATCGTGTCTGGGGGCAACCCAAGTTCTCGCCAGGTCTTGCCCACAACATCTTCAGGTTTCAAGCCCATTACTGTAGCACCACCTTGGCTAACGTATTGATAGCAACCTGCCCGATCAAAAATAAAAATGTGATCAACGGAGGCGCAGAGAATTGCGTCTAATACATTCGCTTGGTTTTGAACATGGGTGATTAACTGACGTGTGCGTTCCTCTGCTTGCTTGCGTTCGCGTAGCGCTGCTTGCAGTTCGCTAATATCTAAGAACGCAGCTACCGATCCCCTGACGTTACCCTGCTCATCGAATAAGGGAGCAGCATAACCAAACAGATTAAATACAGTGCCATCACCTCGGACAATATCAACCTCTGTTCCTCTGACTTCCACCTGATGAATGGCGGCATAGCGTAGAGGAAATTCATTAGGCGTGAGTTCCTTGCCATCGCGTAAGACCTTGTAGGATGGACGAGGCGTCTCAACTGGAGTGTAGGAGACGTTATCTTCGGGTGATATACCTAAAATCTGAGCAAACGCCGGGTTTGCTTTAACCTGTTTAAATTCCGGGTCTTGAGCGACGATAATTCCTATGGGAATTAGATCAAACAGAGTTTTCAAGTCTTGGTTCAAGGAAGCGATCGCCACCTCCCGTGCTTCGAGTGCTTCTGCCATCTCATCAATAGCACGAGCCAGTTGACCGAGTTCTCCCGATGTATCCGCAAGTCCGGTGCGTGCGTTCAGTTGACCACCGCCAAGCTTTTGGGCTGTCTGCACGAGCAAGTTCATCTGACGTATCAGAAAAATATCTCCACCTACCCATGCTGCAATTAACGCCAAGATAGTAACAACACTTAACCCAACCAGATTGCGAACTAACAGCCTATTTGCCTTTGCCAGTACAGTGGAAGTAGGAATACCAACTCTGATGTAAGCATCAGGGTTAAGTGGATCATCACCCAGTCGGGTAAAAGCAAATAGACGGGGGATACCATCCAAGCTTATCACTTGATATGTGCCCTCACCTTGAGCGAGTTGCATTTGGGTGAAAGTATCCTCTGATAAAGACTTCCCAACCCACTTCTGCGGTTCAGGATAGCGAACTAAAAGCCTGCCTTCGTGGTCAACAATACTCAGCACCGACCCTTCCGGCAACTTCACTTGCGCCAGTAACTGGTTCAACTGAGCTAAATCAAGGGCAGCAATGACCACAGCTTGAACTCGCCCCACCTTATCTAGAATGGGGTAAGCAAAGTTAACCGTTGCTTTTTTGGTAATACGACCAATTTGATACTCACCAACTGCAAATTTGCGGCTTTGCATGGCACGTTGAAAATAAGCGCGGTCTACTGCATTAATCGAGCCAGTGTAGGGAATAGCACTGCAAATTGTCTTTCCCTGAGCATCAAGTACGCCAAAATTGGCATAGGTAGAATACTGCTTGAGGAGATCGGCAAGCAAGCGATCGCACTCTGCTGAGTTGCCCTTACGCACAACCGGAAGTTGTGCCAATACTGTTAAGAGTTGGCGGGTTGCCTCAACAACCTGCCTCTGGTTATTAGCCGCTAATCTGACAAGCCTTAGTGTGTTTTCCTGCGCCTCTACCGTTGCACTATTTCTTTGTTCTGAAGCGGTGTAGAGAATTAGCCCTAGTGCTGGAACGACAGCTAGGAGAACGAGAACTACCAGGCGAGTACGAAGGCTAGATAAGAATATGCTATGTAACCAGGAGCGCATTATGATTTAGTTTAACTCCAGTATTGACACTATAGCGATTCTCATAATTCTATTAAAGCGATCAATAATTATTGTTCTGAGTGCTGAGTGATGAAGTGCTGAGTAACAGGCAATAGGGAATAGGGAATAAGGAATAGGCAACAGTCATTAATTATTCTCCTTGTCCCCTTGTCCCCTCGTCCCCTTGTCCCCTATCCCCTTGTCACCCCTGCTCCTCTGCCCTCTGCCCTCTACCACCGCTTATGCTTAGGTGGTAAATAAAATAAAAACCGGGTAACTTAAATGCTACTCGGTTATATTTCAATATCACAATTTCCAGTCTGATAGGAGCGCTACTACGCTATACCCCTATGTATTTTTTAAGCAAATTAGACTTTGGCCGCTGACTTGGTGACAACGTTGAGTTCGCCTTTGGCATACTTAGCAGCAAAATCTTCCAAAGAAATTTGCTTAATCTTGCTAGCGTTACCAGCTGTACCAAATTGCTGATAGCGTTCTGCACAAACCTTCTGCATATAGACAATAGAAGGCTTGAGGAAGTGACGCGGGTCAAATTCCTTGGGATTTTTTGCCAAAGCTTCACGTACCGCAGCAGTAATTGCCAAACGGTTGTCGGTGTCAATGTTTACTTTACGTACACCGCTCTTGATACCTTTTTGAATTTCTTCTACAGGTACGCCGTAAGTTTCAGGAATTGCACCACCATACTGGTTAATCAGAGCAATTAAATCTTCAGGTACGGAGGAGGAACCGTGCATTACCAAGTGAGTGTTGGGCAAACGGCGGTGAATTTCTTCAATGCGGCTGATTGCCAAAATTTCGCCAGTCGGCTTGCGGGTAAACTTGTAAGCACCGTGGCTTGTACCAATAGCAACTGCCAAAGCATCTACTTTGGTTTGCTCTACGAAGTTAACAGCTTCGTCGGGGTCGGTCAGCAATTGAGAGTGATCGAGTGTACCCTCAAAACCATGACCATCTTCAGCTTCACCCGCACCAGTTTCTAGAGAACCTAAGCAACCGAGTTCGCCTTCAACGCTGACACCTAGAGAATGAGCTACATTCACTACTTCGCTGGTAACACGGACGTTGTACTCGAAGCTTGCGGGAGTCTTAGCATCAGCTTCCAGCGAACCATCCATCATCACGCTGGTGAAGTTATTCTTAATTGCTGAGTAGCAGGTAGAAGGAGCATTACCATGATCTTGGTGCATGACAATGGGAATCTGAGGATAGGTTTCTACCGCAGCCAAAATCAAATGGCGCAGGAAGTTTTCTCCTGCATAGTTACGAGCGCCACGAGAAGCTTGCAAAATTACAGGGCTATCTGTCTCTACAGCAGCCTTCAAAATAGCCTGAATTTGTTCCAAGTTGTTAACATTGAAAGCTGGGATGCCGTAACCGTTTTCAGCCGCGTGATCCAACAACAGCCTTAATGGTACAAGCGCCATAGATAGTCCTCCTAATGTGGTTGTCAGCTAGTCGGTGTGAAAGAAGCGTAATTATTTACCTTTAATGTAATTGTTACGCTAATCTTAAGAGTTTTTTCAACATATAGGAAATTATAACTAGCGATGTGTGTTTATGTTGAAAAACTTTACGCTACAACTCATAAATGTGCCTTATATTCACAATAGCTTACTGTACAGTTTGCTACGCCACAGTTTGAAGCTTTGGTAATCCTATATCCTAGATGATTGATCAAAGGCGATTTCTAAAACGGGCTATTTTTACGCAATTCTGGCTCTTCAACTCAGTAAAGCTGCTAATTGCTGGATAAATGCTGCGTGTTCAGGAGATTGCAAGCCTGCTTGTAAAGCCGCCAACACGGACTGCATATTTCCTACTAATAACTCACTTACCCCTAACCATAACCCTGGAAAAACTCGACTTCGCAGAATTCCACGATCATCAGGTACTAATTCCAGATACTCACCCTGTTCTAGATAGAACCAACTCAATTTTTGCTCTAGAACTTGCCAGACAATATATTCTTTTACACCATTGCGGCGATAAGCTTGTTTTTTGGCATGAAGGTCAATAGCTACACTACTAGCAGCAATTTCGACAATTAACTCTGGCGCACCTTCAATATAATCGTCATCACTCAGTCGCGCTTGACCGCCAGCTTCAGGTGTAATCAGGAGAACTACATCTGGTTGAGGTTCATTATCCAAGTCTAGGCGTACAGTTGGTTCAACTCCCAAAGCGACACCAGGAGTAGCTGCTTCGTAACTAACCAACCAACCAATGATCCAGCCATGAGGTTGACCATGACTTCTGAAACGCAAAGCAGCAGGCATAATATAGGCAATTCCCTCGATCAATTCGGCTTTTTTCAAGTTAGGCATGGCATTGTAGCGACGCTCAAATTCATAACGTGTGAGTTTGTCGCCATTTTCCAAAAAGGGAATTGTCCTATGCTGTGGAGGTGTTTTCACCATAACGATGGTATTTGGGTTTAGCCTAAGCCTATCCTACCGAACTGCCGAAATTTATTGTTTGTAGATATTGTGCGATCGCCCATCTGATTCTCTAAATAACCATCCCTATAAGCGATCGCACTTACAATTTTCCTATTAACAATAAACCTAGCCTCTACTTTGATTTCTCAAGCATCAGCGAGCATTTTTTCCTTTTATTATATGGGTCGCCCGGGATTCGAACCCGGAACTAATCGGTTAAAAGCCGAGTACTCTACCGTTGAGTTAGCGACCCGTTAAGTTGTTTTTCGCAACTTTGCAATTATAGCATTAACATCTGTAGATTTGTAAAGGGGTTTAGAAAAAATTGGCTGTTAACCTTACAGATGCCAGATAATTAGCTCCTGGTTCCAACACAGTTAGATGTTCGCCTGTGTTCAGCGCGTTACGGGGGGCACTCCACGGTTCCAAACAATAAAATTCTTTACCCTTAAGAGTCCAAAATACCAAAATGGGGTATTCTTTCCCGTAATCTAGAGTCAATTTTAACTTTCTGCTGTTGTCTACCACAGAGGCAGATTGACTAGTTAGTTGCTTAAAGGCAACGTCAATTTCATCTACGTTAAAGTCAAAATTACCATTAAATGGATAAATTTCTTTAGTTCTTTGGTCTTGATATTCCCCAGAGGGTATTTCAAACTCTAGTTGATTTTTATCAGTTGCCAGAAAGTAGGGATGAAAACCCATAGAAAAAGGCAATGGTGTTGATGACAGATTCTTATACTCCTGCCGAATTTCTAAGGTGTTTGCTTGCAGTTCGTATGTAAAAGCTAGTTGAAACTCAAAAGGATAAACTGCTCGTGTTTGCTCGTTGCTGTTGAGAACTAAGGTGAGACTAGCTTGATTGTGGGTTACTTGGTTATTGACTTGCCAAGGTAAATCACGGGCAAAGCCATGTTGCTTGAGAGCATAGCTTTGCCCGTTGTAGCTGTAACTATTTTCCGGCAAATTGCCACAGATAGGAAATAAAATCGGAATTCCGCCCCTAACACTCAAATCAGGATTGGCAAAGCGTTCAGCATCTAAGTAGAGAATTTCTTGACCTTGGACGCGCCAACGAGTGATGATACCGCCGCGTTCTGGTACAACTTCCAGTTGGGAACCAGCGATTTCATCAGAAAGAATGTAGGTTTTGTATTGCTGCTGTTGAATTGCTATTGAAAACACAAATTTTAGTCCTCAGCTAAAGAGAGTACTGAGTGCTGAGTGCTGAGTATTGTTCTTTCTACTCACTACTCAGCACTCATGACTCAGCACTGTTTACTCGTCTTCTGCAAACACGAAGCGATATAACTCACTGGGGTCTGGTTCTGGGCTACTTTCGGCGAACTGTACCGCGTCGTCGATAACTCCCTGAATCTTACGTTCAATGGCTTTAAGTTCTTCCTGATCTGCCAAATTGTGTTCAACTAAATAAGCTGCCAACTTCTTAATGGGGTCACGGGCAAACCAAAATTCTTTCTCAGCTTTGCTTCGCAGTTCATCTGGGTCTGCCAGAGAGTGACCCCGGAAACGGTAGGTAAGTGCTTCAATTAAGGTCGGGCCTTCACCTGCACGAGCGCGGGCCACTGCTTCTTGGGCTACTGCTCGCACTGCCAACACATCCATCCCATCTACTTCTACGCCGGCCATGTTAAAGGCACTGGCTTTCTTGTAAATCTCTGGGTCGGAAGTTGCGCGATCGTGAGCCATACCAATAGCCCACTTGTTATTTTCTACCACAAAAAGAATTGGCAGTTTCCATAAGGCTGCCATATTTAAAGTTTCAAAAAACTGACCGTTGTTTGCCGCCCCATCGCCAAAAAAGCAAGCGGTTACCTGGTCAGCACTTTGATCTCCTAATACCTCACGGCGGTATTTGCTTTGAAAAGCCGCACCCGCCGCTACAGGAATCCCTTCAGCCACAAAAGCATAGCCACCTAGTAAGCGATGTTCCGCAGAAAACATGTGCATGGAACCACCGCGCCCTTTACTGCAACCTGTGGCTTTGCCAAATAACTCCGCCATTACTTCTCTGGCTGGCACTCCTGCACTCAAAGCGTGTACGTGGTCGCGGTAGGTACTGGAAACAAAATCTTCTCCTGGCCGCATCGCTTGGATAACGCCAGTAGAAACGGCTTCTTGACCGTTATACAAATGGACAAAACCAAACATTTTGCCCCTGTAGTACATTTCAGCGCATTTGTCTTCAAAGAAGCGCCCAAGGATCATGTCCTCATACAACCGCAAGCCTTCTTCTTTGGTGATTTGGACAGTGGCGGCATTAAAGCTAGGTAATGTGCGTTCTTGAACCATTATTTTGTTTACTATCCGTGTCACGTCAAACTGAAATTTACCATTTTCAATAAGTTGCTCTCATAGCGCATTAGCTATTTAACAAGCTAGTGTTTGCCGGAGTCAACAATCAAAATTGATTTACCAAACAGAACATTAGGGAATTGGGTGAAATTTTAATTTTTAATTTTTGATTTTTAATTTCTCAGCCCACGTTTTGCGAGGATATTACCCTAAAGGCAAAAGCTACCCTGGGATTTATCCCCACCCCTCTCATAGGCTACCAATCAGAATAGCTTTCTTTCTGCATATCCATTAACAATTTGGCAAAAATGAAGGCAAAAATTTTTCTACTGAGCTAAATAATTGTAATTCATGCCTGATAATGATATGATTCCGTTCTCTAGTTATCAGACATAAATCTACCAAGCGGTGTTGATCATACCGCATACCAGGGACAGTATTTAACTTAAGATCAATCGTGTAGCTTTGTGATACATGAACCACGGCACTTGTGACAAGGCAGAGAACTCCGTTATGCAATGAGTGCTATGAGTCTGTGTTATTAGCTGTCGCGTATCTGGTAAAATCAATACAGATGTGTTGAACTAACTGAATCCTAAAAGTCGGCTTTCTTTGGGGTAACTACACCAAAGATCTAACACCAGCTTCAAGACAGCAACACTCAAAGTTTAGTAAATGAATCAAAAATATATAAAGTAATCTCAATGGTGCAAATCAAAGAGAGTAGGAGTAGCTGGCATCGCCTTGATTGCCGTTTTGCTTCGCCAAGAGTACATCCATAGCTAAGTAGAGTAACCTGCATAAGCAGATAATCCTTTGATTTTGATGCACGAGAGCGTCAAAAGTCCCTAGAAGTACAAAACTTAATGTACTATCTCCTAACAAAAAGGAAAGTTGGACTTTATGGTATCGAAAGCTGATAGCGGTTAAAGAAAATTAAAATACTAAGAATTAAAACAAAAAGCTGAAGCATTCTAGGCGAAGACAAAATGTTGGTACTAGAATATGACTCAACTTTCGGGAAGATACAAAACAAGTTGTTGCAATATACACTTGTAGTGTAAAGTCAACACGGTATTATTATGGCACGGTTTTACATGCCTGGAATGCTCTAGGTGAATTATGTTGATCACGGTGCAGGGGAAGTAGGCTGTGCGAATTCCGCTAGATTACTACCGAATTTTAGGACTACCGTTAGCGGCAAGCCAGGAACAATTGCGGCAAGCATACAGCGATCGCATTGTACAATTGCCGCGACGTGAGTATTCTCAAGCAGCAATTTCTTCGCGCAAACAACTTATAGAAGAAGCTTACGTGGTTTTATCAGATCCAAAAGAACGTAGCCGTTATGATCAGCTGTATCTTGCCCATGCATATGACCCTGATCGTACTGGCTCTGCGACCGTAGCAGTTGAAAATCGCTCAGAAAATAACAACGGTGGGATTGACGCCCAAAGTCTTAGCATTGAAATTTCCCAAGAGGAATTAGTAGGTGCTTTACTGATTCTGCAAGATCTCGGTGAATACGAAATCGTGCTGAAACTAGGTCGTCCATACTTGGTGAATAAAAACGGTGCAGCAGATGCCAAAACAGGCGATAATCTCAGGACTGATGAAGAAACCGACGAAGATTCTGACCGTCCAGATGTTGTCCTCACCATTGCCCTAGCTTGTTTAGAACTAGGCCGTGAACAATGGCAGCAAGGTCACTACGAAAATGCTGCGAATTCTTTAGAAACTGGTTTGGAAATATTATCTAGGGAAGGGCTATTTGCCAGTGTGCAGGCAGAAATTCAGGCTGATCTGTATAAATTACGACCATATCGGATTCTAGAGTTATTAGCTTTACCAGAAGCCAAAGCTGCTGAACGACGCCAAGGCTTGGAATTATTGCAGAACATCTTGGATGATCGTGGTGGAATTGATGGTAATGCCAACGATGAATCGGGACTCAACATCGATGACTTTCTGCGATTTATCCAGCAATTACGTAACCATCTAACAGTTGCAGAACAACACAAGTTGTTTGAAGCAGAAAGCAAGCGTCCTTCAGCTGTTGCCACTTACTTAGCTGTTTATGCCTTAATCGCGCGGGGATTTGTGCAACGGCAACCGGCTTTAATTCGGCAAGCCAAGCAAATGTTGATGCGTTTAGGTAAACGCCAAGATGTACATTTAGAACAATCGTTATGTGCGCTTTTACTGGGGCAAACTGAAGAAGCTACCCGTGTTTTAGAACTTAGTCAGGAGTACGAAGCCCTAGCTTTTATTCGAGAAAAATCTCAAGATTCCCCAGATTTGTTGCCTGGGCTGTGTTTATATGGAGAACACTGGTTACAACATGAAGTGTTTCCCCATTTTCGAGATTTAACAAAGCAGCAAGCTTCTCTAAAAAATTATTTCGCTCAACCGCAAGTACAAGCTTATTTAGAATCCCTACCAACGGATGCAGAAACAACCAATGACTGGGCTGTAATTAACCGCCAGCCTTTTTCTGCTCCACCAACTCCACCAACAAATATTAGTACCTACGATCGCAACAATTCCACTGAGTTTCCGCGCCAAATTCATCACAGCAGAACGCCTAACCCAGACTTGCCGGAAACCCCAAGGCGAGAAAGACCGGAATCTTCCAAGAACTTCTCACTGCCCAGATGGAATACATCGCCTAGTTCTGCGTCTGGTGAGAATAAAACACCAGAAATGCCGATGGGACAAATTCCTAGTGCCGAACGCATAGCTAGAGGGTCGAATCAGAACTTGAATGGTTCAGCTAAAGCTTCTACACGTCAAACTCAACAGCGAAAAAGGCGTAAGCCTAGCCAACCTTCTAGCCGAGAACGTGTAGTGGAAAATCGTCATCGTCATCCTCCACGGCGGCAGAATCTTGCCAACACCTTACGAGGAAAAACACGTCTAGCGTTGACTTTACTGGCTTGTTTGCTGGGAATACTACTTTTTTGGCTGATTGCCTCAACAACATTTGGATTGGTGAGAAATTTATTCTTCTCGCCACCACCTTTACCAGGCGAACAGTTGTTCGTGGAAATTAATCAACCACCAATACCAATTCCCGATCCCAACAGCAAACCGCAATCATCCCAAGGAACTTTAACAACTGAGGCAGCAGAGGACACCATTCGCATCTGGTTATCTACCAAAGCTGCTGCTTTAGGGCCCGATCATGATGTTGATAAATTACAGCAGATTTTAACTGGTTCATCTCTAACCCAATGGCGGCAAATTGCCCAGCAGGATAGGTCAGATAACCGCTATCGGAAATACGAACATAGCCTGAAGGTGGAATCTGTAGATACCACTGAATTAGACCCGGATCAGGCGGCTGTGGAAGCCACAGTCAAGGAACTGACACAGTTCTATCAAAATGGCCAGATGAGGAACTCTTCTAGGGAAAGTTTGCGAGTTCGGTATAATTTGGTGAGACAAGAAGGTACGTGGCGAATTCAGAGTATGTCAGTTGTTAATAAAATCACTCTGAACTTTTAACTCAATCCTATATACAAGGAAGTTTTCTATTTCCTAATTTTTGGGGAATAGAGATTTTGCCAGATTAGCGATCGCATCTTCTTGAATCCGTTGTCAAGGTAGTGATTATACTGCTACGTGTTAGCAGGCGATCGCTGCTAGATAATGGCATAACCAAGCAATTGTCATCAAACCTTGACATTACTCTCAGTTAGCGAGAGGAAAAAGTCATGATCCCCTGACAAAGCGATCCCAAAAGACTAATAAATACGTAAAACAGGCGAAAAAACGGCTTGAGGCCCCTTGATCCCTGGCGAGGGTTACTGGTTAATATTTACTTAACAACAAGGACTCCTCCGATCCCCAAAAAATGCTGTCTTGAGCATAAATAAGGAATTGAAAGGAAGTGACTCTCAATTTAACAACAGTTTAAAAAACAACAAAACTGGGCAAGGCCAGGAGCCAGGAATCAGAAATTCATCTGGAGTGGATGAAATGATACATAGCATTCTGTAACCAGGGGAAATCATTGACCTTTCAAACTACTGGAGGCCAAATAAATGGCAAAAGAACGTCCGCCGCTAGAAGAAATGACATTGCGGCAACTACGCAAGGTTGCTAGTGAATATGGCATCTCTCGCTATAGCCGAATGCGGAAATCGCAACTATTAGCATCGATTCAAGAAGTTCAGCGCAGCAAATTTTCGCTCAGTCCATCTCGTTCACCGGAGGCACAGGAAACCGTGGAAGCCGCAAAATTTGAATTAGGTCAGGTAGATCGTAATGGTGGTTCTCTCGCTGATGTTGACGAAGGATTAGCCGATCTACCCGCAGGTTACGGTGAAAGCCGGATTGTACTTTTACCACGCGATCCTCAGTGGGCTTACACTTACTGGGATGTTTCCAATGAGCATAAAGAAGACTTACGGCGGCAAGGCGGACAACAGCTGGCACTGCGGATTTACGATGTTACCGACATTGATCTCGATTACCAAAGCCCCCACAACCTCCAAGAATATCCTGCTGATGAACTGGCAAGAGAATGGTATCTACCTGTTCCAGTAAGCGATCGCGATTATGTGATCGATATTGGTTACCGTTCTTTTGATGGACGCTGGTTAGTTTTAGCTCGTTCCGCACGAGTACACATTCCTCCTGTCTATCCTTCTGACTGGATTGAAGATGTCTTCGTCACTGTCAATTTTGAAGAAGATTTGCGTGGCAAGACTGTCTATGAATTGGTTCCTCCCGCCAAGAAGATCGCAACAACATCTGTCAATGGCAACGGTAACCCCATTTACGACCAAATCTTTGGCTTAGCCGAATCTGCCGAAGCGCAAAGAGTTGCAGGTTCTCTGTTCGGCTCCATGCAGCAAGTACCAGGTTCAGTCAGCCCCGAACAAGCTATCAGCTCCTACATTTTCCCATCTGGTGTAGGTATGTGGGCAGTTCCCACCACCTCTGGTTTAACCATGTCTGGTGTAGGAATGTCAGGTGTTGGCTTCTCAGCTTCTGCTGTACCAGTACGTCCACGCAAATTCTGGTTAATTGCTGATGCTGAGTTGATTGTCTACGGTGCAACTGAACCAGATGCTACCGTAACTATTGGTGGTCGTCCGATTAAACTGAATCCAGATGGTACATTCCGCTTTCAAATGTCATTCCAAGATGGTTTAATTGACTACCCAATTTTGGCGGTTGCTGCTGATGGTGAGCAAACCCGCTCAATTCACATGAAATTCAACCGTGAAACTCCATCCCGGAATACCAACACCAAAGAAGATGCCGTTTTAGAGTGGCTCTCTTAATTTCGGATTTTGAATTAACTCCAGATTGAAATATAAATTTTTTACCCGCTATAGTAATTCTGTAGCGGGTTTTTGCTTGCAAGAACTCATCAAGAATATTTAATATATGCCAAAATTAATTTTTTTATCTATCTTTATAGTCATTGTCAACTTATTAACAGCTTGTAAAAATATTGAGCCTAATTCAGCGCAAGAACCATCGAAAACTTCTTGTATTAGCAAAAATCCTAAATTCAGTATTGAGTTCTTAAAAACCAACAATGAAGGTAAAAAATATGCAAGAGGTATTAATCATGTGATAATTTTTAATCCTAAATCAGCAGAACTAGACTTTAAGGTAAATGTTGGTTTATCTCATAAGCTTTATTTAAAAGATAACCAAGGTAAATTGCGTAAAGAATACGTGCCAAAACAATTTCGAGAAATCATTAATGATGATAATTCAAAATTAAACGGACAAGTACCGCTAGCAGCAATTAATGCCGACTATATAGACACTGATAATAAACCACAAGGCTTAAACATTTCTCGTGGAGTAGAGTATTCAGGAGCTTTTAAAAATAAGCGTTCCTCCTTCGGAATCTCAGGAGGTCAACCGAAGGATAGAAAAGCTACTATCCAGGCTGGTAGGAGAAAGGATGTAGTTCTTAATTACAATCTAGTAGGAGGTAATGGGAGATTTTATCGTGGCGGTAAGTTTAAAAATATTTGTTCTGATTTGGGAGAATTTGCCTGCAAAGATGCTACTAATCGCTCTCTGGTAGCTATCACTGATAAAGGCTACGTAATTTTGCTAGTGAATGATTCTAAAGCTAATTCAGATATTGAATTTTCTCAACTCAATCAAGAATTACTTCCAGACAAATTTGATGATGTTTTAGAAGGCATCGCTCGCAATCATTGCTTAGGTAATATTCAAGAAGGAATGTTATTTGATGGCGGTATGTCTCCAGGATTATATTACAACAATAGAATTTATGTAGAGAATCCTGGAGTCATTGGTTCAGTATTTTTGATTTATAAAAAATAAAATAATTAAATATTACTGTGTTGCGAAGGTAATTGTTATTGCTACCGCCAAAAACAGTACTGTGATTTAGAGGCTAAAGTATAAATTTGTCATCCTTCTTTTGGATAGTTGTGTCAGTAATCTAACGATGAGTGTGATCCCTCCAAATTCTGAACCGTAAAACGTTACCCTAGAGGGTGTAGCTAACAAGAACCTATGACACCTGAAGAAATTGCGGGTACACTGACAGAAATATTTGGTACAGCAGATGTTGCTGCGATCGCATCTGGATCGTGGCAAGTAGAAACTTCTAGTTTTCGACTGTTGGTGTTGCTTTCGGAAGATTATAGTTGGTTGCGAATTTTACTGCCGATTGTGCCAATAGAAGCTGCCCAACCGTTTTTAGAGCAATTTTTAGAAGCCAACTTTGATGACACTCAGGAAGTACGCTACGCTTTGTATGAAGGGGTGGTATGGGGCGTATTTCAGCATAATACAAGCACCTTAGTGAGTATAGACTTATCTAGTGCGATCGCCCGACTGGTATCTCTATATGATGCAGGTTTAAATGATGTCTTCAATAGACAAATTGAAAGCCGCATCCGACAAATCATCGCAGCAGCAAAACGGCAAGGACAATCTCTTCAATCCACAATGCAGAACTTGGAACGCTTTTATACAGAAGGATTGTTGGGAGAAATCGAGCAAACCCCACAAGCACGGGAACAAGTACTAGGTTTATGGCGGATTCAATTAGAACGCTTGTGGGATGAGATCAAAGCATAGACAATTCAAAATTTAAAATTATTTTTCTGAATGGTGGCAAGCATTTCGGTTGCTATGGACATAATTCAAATCCTCAAACAGGACTATCAAAGATTTCCAGTTAATCAAACTTACAGTATTTACGCTTCAGATGTTTATTTTCAAGATCCGCTAAATAAATTTCGTGGTGTTAAACGCTATCAGCAGATGATTAAATTCATCCAGACTTGGTTTTTAAATCCTCAAATGGACTTGCATGACATTCAATCTTTAGGAGACACAATTAAAAGCGAGTGGACACTCAGCTGGAATACTCCCCTACCTTGGAAACCACGGATCTCTATTTCTGGTTGGAGTGAATTACGCCTCAATTCTGATAATTTAATTGTTTCCCACATTGATTATTGGCACTGTTCCCGCTTAGACGTGTTAAAGCAGCATTTATTGCCTTTAAACAACTGATAATGTAAATAATTGTAAATAATTCTCAGCAGGAAAAAATTATCCATGCGTGTAATTTTAATGACAGGTAAAGGCGGCGTAGGTAAAACCTCCGTAGCCGCCGCCACGGGTCTGCGTTGTGCAGAATTAGGCTATCGTACCCTTGTGTTGAGTACAGATCCGGCTCACTCTCTGGCGGATAGTTTTGACCTGGAACTGGGACACGCACCTCGACAGATTCGCTCAAATTTGTGGGGTGCAGAACTAGATGCGCTACAAGAATTAGAAGGAAACTGGGGTTCTGTTAAGCGCTACATTACCCAAGTTTTACAAGCGAGGGGTTTAGAAGGAGTACAAGCAGAAGAATTAGCAATCCTGCCAGGCATGGATGAGATTTTTGGCTTGGTAAGAATGAAACGCCATTATGATGAAGGTGATTTTGATGTATTGATCATCGATTCTGCTCCCACAGGCACAGCATTGCGACTGCTGAGTTTACCTGAAGTTGGTGGTTGGTATATGCGCCGTTTCTACAAACCATTTCAAAACATCTCAGTAGCACTTCGACCTTTAGTTGAGCCTATTTTTAGACCAATCGCAGGTTTTTCGCTACCAGACAAAGAAGTGATGGATGCTCCTTACGAATTTTATGAACAAATTGAAGCACTAGAAAAAGTTTTGACCGATAATACTCAAACCTCAGTGCGCCTCGTTACTAATCCCGAAAAGATGGTAATTAAAGAGTCTCTTCGCGCTCATGCCTATTTGAGTTTATATAATGTTGCAACAGATTTAGTAGTAGCTAATCGCATTATTCCCGCTGAAGTACAAGATCCATTTTTTCAACGTTGGAAAGAAAATCAACAGCAATATCGTCAAGAAATTCATGACGATTTCCACCCTCTACCTGTGAAGGAAGTTCCACTTTTCTCTGAGGAAATGTGTGGATTAGCAGCTTTAGAAAGGCTAAAAGAAACACTCTACAAAGATGAAGATCCCACTCAAGTTTATTATAAAGAAACAACCATTAGGGTTGTGCAAGATAAGAACCAATACAGCTTGGAACTTTATCTGCCAGGTATCCCTAAGAACCAAATTCAACTGAATAAAACTGGGGATGAATTAAACATTACTATTGGCAACCACCGCCGTAATTTAGTATTACCACAAGCCCTAGCAGCACTCCAACCCGCAGGAGCAAAGATGGATGGAGATTATCTGAAAATCCGCTTTGCTGACAATCTAGGAGTTTAATTTTGCTAAAAAAGTAAGTAGAAATAATCTAGTTTTTTTGCTTGTACAGGCGTGATTTTATTCGCGCCTGTAATTTTTTGTATGATCTCGATGACTACCAAGCTCAAGTAAATACGTCCGGAAAAAATTAATAAAAGTTTGTATTAAGTGCAGATAAATTTCAGTTTTTATTGTAATAAGATAGCCTAGCCACATTCAGTTCCCTAATTTACTAAATTTATAGAAAATTTATATCAAAGTAAATAAAAATTAAAGGCTAGCACTTGCCAGTATTTTTACTGAAGACAATCATCACAATTAAATTTAATAATCTTTTTATATATAGTAAGAGATTTGACAAGTTTTTTAAATTTTGTTGCGTTCCGAAATAAAAATTCATATCACTACAAACTAATGATTCCGATCGCTAAATCAGACTTACGGCTAAGTCTTGATCAAGAAAGTTTATTACGCCGTATTACAAATCGTATCCGTCGCACCTTGGAGTTGGAAGATATTATCACAACGACAACGACGGAGGCGCGTTCCTTACTGGGAACTGACCGAGTGATGATTTATAAATTTCATGGCGATCGCAGTGGTCAGGTCATTGCTGAGTCAATTCATGAGAATCGCTTACCATCACTTTTAGGGCTAAATTTTCCTGCAGATGACATTCCACCCCACGCCCGTGAACTATTTATTAAGTCTCGCGTCCGTTCTGTTGTCAATATTGAAACACAGCAGATAGGTCACAGTCCTTTACGTGGCTTGGAAACAGGAGAACTGATATCAGAAGAAATCCATTATCGTCCTGTAGACCCCTGCCATGTGGAATACCTGACAGCGATGGGAGTCAAGTCATCTTTAGTAGCGCCGATTTTGCATCAAGATGAACTTTGGGGGCTATTGGTGTCTCATAACTCCGAAACTCATTTGGTTTCAGAATCAGAACTAGAAGCGGTACAGATGGTGGTGGATCAATTATCAGTAGCGATCGCCCAAAGTTACCTCCTCACCCAAGCCCGCGAAAAAGCTGAACGAGAAGCCATCATTAACCGCATTGCGACTCTACTACATTCATTGCCCACAATTGTACTACAACCAGCAGTAGAAGCGGCTGTAGCTGCCTTTGGGGGTTCTGGCGGTAGGCTTTGCATCAGAAATGAAGCTTTGAATCTCCAGAATGGTAAGGTTAGTAGTTTAGCAGAATGTTTAATACCAGGAAGCGATTGTATTAAGCTTTATACCTGTGGGCAGCAACCTGTGCTGCCAGAACAAACTATATATCCTCTAATAGAGCAGTATAACGTCTGGCAGGAACACTACAAGTCTGGTGAATACGATGTTTGGGCAATTTCAGACATATATCAAACTCCTAGCCTGCGAACTGTACAAATCGCTTTTCAAGGAACTAAAATTCGCAGCATTTTGATGATCCCGCTTCAGTATCGCCAACAGTTAGTGGGCTACTTCAGTATTTTCCGTAATGAAATAGACACAGAAACTCTGTGGGCTGGTCAATTTGATCCCGATCAAAGGCAACTTTATCCTCGTTTATCGTTTGAGGTATGGCGCGAAACCAAAACGGCACAAGTCCAGCAATGGACAGCGGAAGAGGTAGAAATGGCCAGAGAAATTGGTAAACACTTTGCCTCAGCAATTCAGCAGTATGAACTATATCAACAGGTACAAGCCTTCAATAATAGTTTAGAAAAGCAAATCCACAGGCGCACAGTTGAACTGCGACGAACAGCTGAACAACAACAAGCCGTGTTTGGCGTGATTGCCAAAATCCGTGAGTCGCTTGATACTAATACTATTTTTCAAATAACTACCAAAGAAGTTTGTCAGTTAATTAAAGCTGATCGTGTTTCTATTTATCGCTTTGATTCTGAATGGGGTGGTCAATTTGTTGGTGATTTTGAGGTTGCTAGTCCACACTGGTCAAATGATACCAAACTGGGAATTAGCTTAGTCTGGAATGACACTTACTTACAAGACACCCAAGGAGGACGTTACCGCCACAATGAAACATTTGCAGTAGATGACATCTACAAAATGGGATTCACTCAGTGTCATATCGACAATTTAGAAGAGTATCATATTCACGCTTTTGTACTTGCTCCTATTTTTGTTGGGCAGCAACTTTGGGGTTTGCTAACAACTTATCAACATTCTGGCCCCCGTCAATGGAAAGCTTCGGAAGTTAACTTTATTAGTCAGATAGCTGCTCAACTTGGTGTAGCACTCCAACAAGCTGACTTACTCACAAAAACTCAGCAGCAGACACAAAAGTTAACTCAAGCTTTGCATGATTTACAAGAAACCCAAACCCAACTAATCCAGACTGAGAAAATGTCCTCATTAGGTCAACTAGTGGCGGGTATTGCCCATGAAATTAATAACCCAGTCAACTTTATTTACGGTAATCTCGCTCATGTTAGTGACTATACTGAGGATTTACTTGAGATGCTGGCTCTTTATAAGCAACATTTTGTCAGTCCTAGCCCTGAGATTCGAGAGCGTGCAGAAGAGATAGACTTAGAATTTCTGATTGGGGATTTGCCCAAAACCCTATCTTCTATGAAAGTAGGGATTGATCGCATCCGTCAGATTGTCTTGGGTTTAAGGAATTTCTCTCGCCTCGATGAAGCTGAAATGAAAGCTGTGAATATTCACGAGGGCATTGATAACACCCTGCTGATTTTGCAACATCGCTTGAAAGCAAAACCAGAAAGTCCTGCGATCAAACTAGTAAAGGATTATGGCGAGCTTCCTTTAGTAGAATGCTATGCCGGACAACTGAATCAGGTGTTTATGAATGTGTTGAGTAATGCGATCGATGCTCTAGAGGATTACAAAGAGCCTCAATCAGAAACTTATAGCAGTACAATTACTATTCATACCGCAGTGGGAGAGATAAGGGACAATGTTGAGAGTGTCGTGATTCGCATTGTGGACAATGGCCCAGGAATACCAGAAGCTTTAAGGGCAAGAATATGCGATCCCTTTTTCACCACTAAGCCAGTGGGGAAAGGTACTGGCTTAGGGTTATCAATTAGTTACAAAATTGTGGTTGATAAACATGGTGGAGTCTTTAAGTGTGATTCGCAGCCAGGTTTAGGCACAGAATTTTGGATTGAAATTCCGATTAGACAAGACATTTATCATAATTCGTAATTCGTAATTAAGAAGTATATGTAGGGGAGCCAGTGCGGTGAAGCAGTCGTATGCCCTTTTCCCTATGCCCGCGAAATCCCACTCCTTTTAGGGGTGGGATGAGCTTAAGAATTTTTACAGCAACACCTAATTTCTTAGCTGCACGGGCATAGCTAAATATGTCATCTTTAAACCACTCAGTGGTGTAAAAATCACTGGAGTCAGGTTTTGATTGAGATGCATTTGAATTTCTGAAGCTGGTAGAGCTTTCAATCCTTCCATCAAATACTTAACATTAAATGCAATTTCTATATCTTGTCCAGATATTTGGGCAGATATTGACTCTCTACCGCTACCCATTTCTTGAGCTTCACAAGACAATGTAATTTCCTGGGCAGCGCTGTCAATGGTGAGCTTCACTATATTATTCTTTTGATCAGCTAGCACAGCAATTCGCTCCAAAGTGCTTAAGAATTGTCGCCGATCAAGTGTTACTTGTCGCTCAAATTGGCGTGGGATCAGTTGTCGATAAGTAGGATATTGCCCTTCGAGAGTGCGGCTAGTCAATCGTTGATTTTGCCATGCAAATATAACTTGACCTTGATCAAAAGATAAAGCTACAGATTCATCCGACAAGGAATGATGAGCTAACATTCGCTCTAGCTCACGTAAGGCTTTGTTGGGTACTGTGACTTCTAGTTCACTACTGCTGCTCAAAGGACGCTCGTTAATAGTTTCTACGACTGCTAAACGATGTCCATCGGTAGCGGCAAATTCTAGGGTGTCTTGTTTAACTGTTAAATGCACTCCTGTAAGCACCTGTTTAGTTTCATCACCACTGGTAGCAAATAATGAACCTCTTAAACCCTCAATCAATGCGGCGGCTGTTAGCTGAATTGTTTCGGCATTTTCAATTATGGGTAGTTCGGGGAATTCTTCAGCGCTCATGGCTCGCACTTGATAATGCCCATTTTTGGGTGTAAGTGTAACAGTTAAACCTTCTCCTGTTGAGGTTTCGCCTTGTGGAGCTGATTCATCGTCTAAAGTAATTTCTCCTTCTGGAAGACGAGAGGTGATGTCTACAAGTAGTTTAGCGGGAAGAGCGATCGCTCCTCCTTGCCATACCTCAGCGTTAAAACTGGTGCGGATACCCAAGCTGAGATCGAAGGCTGTTAAGCTTACCTGGTTAGTTTGGGCATCTGCTTGTAGCAGCACGTTAGAAAGTACCGGATGTGTCGGTCGTGATGGTACAGCACGGCTGACGAGTGAGAGGTTTGTACTGAGATCGCTTTGAGCGCAAACTAGTTTCATGGTCAGATTCAGCTTGTGAGTGATTATCGTAGCACTCTTGTTGTTACATAGGGGAGTTATGAACATCTAGTGTAGCGATTACTCGCTGTCTGTCAGACTGTCTTGGAAATGCCCAATCCCCATTTTCATGCGTTCTACTTAAAAATATTTTTGTTAGCTAATAGTGGCTGTGGAAATTGTGGAAAACTTTCTGCCAATGTTTGTGCCAGATAGTTTCACAAGCTCATAACTGTGGAAAACTTGTGGAAAAACTAGGTTTTTTTTCCACAGGGTAATTATACTTAATATAATTTTTCTTAAGCAAACATCAGTTTTCCACAAAATTTTCCACAAATATTAATTTTTTTCCACAGGGCAAATAAACTTTAAATAATTTTTATACTTGACTTAATATTCTTAATTGAGTATTTAACTAGCAAGATAAGCGACAATCGGGCTGGCTGTGGAAAACAGAAAATTAACTATCAAGTTGATTTTTTAGAGCGGCTAGCCATGTTGATGCGATCGCTCAGTTGACGTAGTGTGTTTGCTAAAGTGCGATCGTTTTCCCGGAGTTGGGCAATTTTGTCACAACTATAAAGCACAGTTGTATGGTCTTTACCACCAAACTCTTCCCCAATTCTCGGCAAACTCAAATCAGTATGTTGCCGCATTAGATACATACTAATTTGACGTGCCCAGCTAATTTCCCGCCGCCGTGAGTTGCCTTTCAGGTCTTCTATGGAAACATCCAGGGTATCAGCAACAACAGTTAAAATTACCTCTGGAGTAGCTGCTACTTTCTCGCTTGGAGTCTCTAAAACCGGGGAAATACTTTCCACTGTCATAGGTAAACCCCAAATGGAGATATAAGCGAGCGCCCGAATTAAAGCTCCTTCTAATTCCCGAATATTGGAAGTGTAATTAGAGGCGATATACTCAATCACATCACGAGATAGCCGAATATTTTCGTATTCAGCTTTTTTCTGAAGAATTGCCATTCTAGTTTCTAAATCTGGGGGTTGAATATCAGCAATTAAACCCATAGAAAAACGAGAACAAAGGCGTTCTTGTAGCCGAGGAATCTGGTTAGGAGGGCGGTCAGAGGCAATGACTACTTGCTTTCCCGCTTCATGTAAAGTATTAAAAGTATGAAAAAATTCTTCTTGCGTGTACTCTTTACCTTCAAGAAATTGAATATCATCTACTAACAATACATCAGCAGCTCGATAATGCTCTCTAAAACTTTGCATACTATCCTTACGAATAGCTGTAATTAAATCATTAGTAAACTGCTCAGTGGAAACATAAAATATTTTAGAATCAGGACAAATTTCCCAACGATAATGACCAATAGCCTGCATGAGGTGTGTTTTACCTAAACCTACACCACCACATAAAAATAAAGGATTAAACTCTCTACCTGGAGATTCAGCAACTGCCAGTGAAGCAGCATGAGCCATACGACTGTTGGCACCTACAACAAATCGTGAGAACACATACTTAGAGTTTAATTCAGTACTTTTTTGCCTATTTTTAGTACCACTTTCAGAAATATTATTTTGGACAGGCAATTCCCAAGAATCCTCTGTTTCACTAAAATGAGAAACTTCATCACCTTTGGCAACGGTAATGTAAATTTCTACAGAATGCCCAAGAATATCTTGCACGACATTAGCAATCGTGTTGATGTAATACTTTTGTAACCAATTACGCGCAAAAGGGTTAGGAGTGCATATTACCAAACAATTATTTTCTAATCGCTCCGCACTAGCAGTTTTGATCCAAGTTTCAAAAGTAGGGCGTGATAATTCTAGCTGTAAGCGCTCTAGTACCTGACTCCACAGATTGTCTATGGGAATTTCCATTATCTATCACCTTTGCTGCTAATCGTCACAATAGAAGATATAAGCAAGCACTAATTTAGCATTCAGATGCTCTAGACCTGGAACAAGCTTTTAAGTTGTAATCATTTTGGGGCATACCCGGTAGGCACGATCCTACCACCCGCTGACTAACATGGATAAGCAAAGACACATGAAGATAAAAAACCGTATAAGCGAACAACCCCAAAATATTGATACCAAAGATTTACCCCACAGATGGGGAAGAAGCAGCATGATGTTGATGCTACTCAAGGTAAGTGCAGTGGTGTATCTTGGGGGCTGCTCTGTTCTACCTCCTAAAAGCTTGGAAACGCAAAAAAGCGATGCTCAGTCTCAAGTTTCAGCCCAAAGCACAACTGACAACAATCGAGCAATTTTGCCACCGCCAATTCTTTCATCCTCTGACAATCCTAACTTTGTAGTTGGAGTGGTACAAAAGGTAGGAGGTGCTGTAGTTCGCATTGATTCTGCCAGAACCGTATCTTCTCAGACACCGGAAGAATTTGAAGATCCATTTTTTAGAAGGTTTTTCGGAGATAGAATACCATCACAGCCTAGACAACGGGTAGAGCGGGGTAGTGGTTCCGGATTTATCATTAGCTCCTCTGGCCAAATTTTGACCAATTCTCATGTGGTAGACGGTGCTGACACTGTTACCGTTACAGTAAAAGATGGTCGGTCTTTTAACGGCAAAGTTTTGGGAGAAGACCCGGTAACAGATGTTGCTATGATTAAAATTGATGCCAATAACTTGCCAATCTTGTCTGTAGGTAACTCCGATGCTTTGCAGCCAGGAGAAGCAGTAATTGCGATTGGCAATCCATTAGGTTTAAATAATACTGTCACTTCGGGAATTATCAGTGCGACAGGTCGTTCTAGCAGCGACATTGGTGCGAGCGATAAGCGTGTTGATTATATTCAAACTGATGCCGCAATCAACCCTGGTAACTCTGGCGGCCCACTGTTGAATATTCGTGGCGAAGTAATTGGGATGAACACAGCCATTATCCGCGGCGCTCAAGGGTTAGGATTTGCAATTCCCATCAATACTGTACAAAGAATAGCCCAAGAATTAATTACTAACGGTAAGGTTGATCATCCTTATTTGGGCGTTCAAATGGTGACGTTAACACCGGAAATTAAAGAAAGAATCAATAAGGAATTAGGCGATCGCGTTAATCTTACAACAGATGAGGGAGTTCTGTTGGTTAATGTCATACCTCGCTCGCCAGCATCTGTAGGTGGGCTAAGAACGGGCGATGTAATTCGTAGCATTAACAATCAGCCTGTTAGCAAAATTGAAGAAGTACAAAAGTTAGTAGAAAATAGCAAAATTGGTAATCCTTTACAAATGCAAGTGGAACGCAATGGGCAAATTTCTCAATTAGCAGTCACACCCGCACCTTTACCAGTGCGGCGAGAAAGCTAATACCATTTTGGATTTTAGATTTTGGATTGGGAATTGCTTTCTGTGTTTGGCTTGGTGCGAATCCATCTGTCGCATTCTTTTTTCAAATTGGTATAATTCACATCACAATTGCAAATTGAGATAGTATGTAATTAACCATCGTTGCCTACTGACAAATAAATTCCTTGCAATGAATTTATGAAAATGGAACCACAGATGAACATGGATAAATACCGATTAATTATCTGTGTCTCTCTGTGGTTTATAAAATAAAAACCTAGATTTTCGCAACCTATCTCATAACTATTGAAAATTGATTATTTTTGATTTATTAAAGGAGTTTATTTTATGGCTGAATTAGTTCCAATCATTCAACTAGGTAATCCTAGACTGCGCCAAAAAGCGAGTTTAATTGAAGATATTCAAGAGCAGAGTATTCAAAAATTAATTGATGATTTAATAGCAACAGTTGCACAGGCTAACGGTGTGGGAATTGCTGCGCCTCAAATAGCAGAATCTTATCGTTTATTTATTGTGGCTTCCCGCCCTAATCCCAGGTATCCCAACGCCCCACAAATGGAACCTACCGCGATGATCAATCCCAAAATCATTGCTCATTCCACCGAAGTTGTTAAAGGTTGGGAAGGTTGTTTGAGTGTTCCTGGAATTAGAGGTTTAGTTCCCAGGTATCAGGCGATCGCAGTTGAATATACTGACCGCAATGGTAAAATGCAACAGCAAGAATTAACAGATTTTATCGCTCGTATTTTTCAACACGAATATGACCATCTCGATGGCATCGTGTTTGTAGATCGTCTGGAAAGCACCTACGACATGATTACAGAGCAGGAATACCAACAGCGAATACTTAACAATACTTAACCTAATATAGCTCCGAAGAATGAGACTTGATACCAATGGTTCAGGTTATATTTAACCTAATGTTAACCTTCGGATTGGTTCAATTATCGGGTAAATGACCAATACTATTAGTAGTCGCAACAGGTTAAGTCCGCAGCCGCACAAACCTCCTGACTTAATTTCTGCTCAACGCCTCAGCGATGAAATCAAAGGGCACAATCACACCAGCACAACAGTTTCCCACCAAGTGCAACTACCACTAAATGAACTGCGAATTGTTCATGCTACCACAGGGCGCGTGCGAATCCGCACTAATGAGAATAGTTCTAGCGAAAGTCTCAAGGCTATATCCCAATACTTACGGCAGCAGAATGGGGTGAAGGAAGTTGTCGCCAATCAGCAAACAGGCAGTTTGGTGATTAACTTTGATCAAAATCAGTTGTCATTGCCCCAGGTATTGGAAATACTGGCACAATTTGGCATTCGCCAGATTTCTGCTGATTCAGACTCAGCCAGCAACACAGATATTTTTGCTGATTGGAAATCCCTTGATTTTTGGAAAGAACAGACGATTTCGTTTATTCCCTTGATGACAGGGTTGGCAGTAACAGGCGGATTGGGGATCAGCGGTTTGCCGTCGATTCCAGTCTACATGATTACGGCAAATGCAACTCGTTGGGTAATTGACCGTTTTGAACCTCAAGGTACAGCATCAGAAACGAGTAAAGATTCTCAGACAGATTCTGCCACAAAATCCCCAGAAGGTCATTTAACAAATGGGGATCGCAAATCTGTAATCAAAAGTAATACAAGCCCCGAAACTGAATTATCAGCAGTTGTTGACAATAGCGACAGCGCTACATCATTGGGAAAAATCGTCTATAGCGTCGTCCATGCAATACCCGGACGCATCAGGTTTCATGTACCTCAACTCGCGCACGATCGCGCCTATGCGCGGCGACTAGAGAGATTATTGAAAACTGATCCCCAAGTGACAAATGTGCGTTTGAATTATCAAGCAGCATCGATCGCGATTGCCTACGGCACTGCGCGGAGCGCAATCGCCTATCAGCCTGTGGAGATCAGCATATCCCATTGGGTGAGTTTGATGGAATTGGCTTTGCAGACGAACCCACCTACCAATCCCATCCAGACGATAGAACAGCAAACGCCTCCAGAAGAAGTTAGCCAACCAACTGAACCCATAGCCGCAACAATACCTGAGGGAAAAACTTCAGAGAACAATAGTCTATGGGCTGCCATGAAGCCTCCAGCGCTATCTTTCTCTTTAGCGTTTATGGCGAACTTTCCTTTACAGACAGTTTTTGAATAAGAAAGACTGGAGGTAGACAATGGAAGGTTCAGGATCACTACTGGGATCGCATCCCAACCAAGAAACTTCTAGGGAATTTTATAGCATTACCTATGCGCTTCCCGGACAAGTAGGGTTTTGCGTGCCCAGAATTTCCATAGATCGAAAATACAGCCAACGCTTGTTAGCATTGCTGCAAGAGGAACGTGGAATCATCACTCATCAAGTTAATAGGAATGCGGGATCTCTTCTCATTACCTATCAGCCTGGGGAGATGTCAGATGTGGAAATGCGATCGCATTTGGCTAATCTAATTGAATCTGCCAGCAATGCAGCAGTTATAAAGCCTCAGCCTGTCACCGTTCAAACGACTGAGCAACATCCAACAAAAGTAGCTTATAGCATTGCTCATGCCATTCCAGGAAGAGTCAGGTTTCGCGTACCTCAAATAGCTTCAGATCCCAAATACGTCCAACGCTTGGAAAGCTTACTCCAAGAAGATCCAGCAGTGACAAGTGAGCGAGTCAATCGGGATGCAGCATCAATTGTGATCACCTATAAAACTGGAATCCTTAAAGATTCCCACAAGCGAATGCAAAGCGTCTTACAAGCAGCGCTATCTCATTTAGAGAGTCTGATTCAATCTGCCAGCGATCGCGTAGCGCGCCCTACTGCCCAACCGCACTCCTTGCGGTTGCCTCAAAACAAAGCTTTGAGGAAGCCTGTTCTAGAAGAACAGGCTTGGCAGTATACGGGCGATCGCACAATCACAAACAAGCACGCAACCAGCAGAATTTAACACATCCAAATAGCCATTAGCGAACCAATCTCATTAGATTGGGGGCTATTTTGCTCTCTTGAGCCAAAGTTATCAAGTTTCATCTATCTGTATGAGAGGAAAGGAATGGGAAAATCAACAGTTCAATTAGCATCGCCTCCTACTCAAATACTGCCAGAGACTTTCAGCAAGTATAATGGCAAAGTTCCCGCTAACAAAAAAGGACACATCCACACCCAGCTTCCCAAAGTGTCCTACAGCATTGTTCATGTAATTCGCGGTAGGGTGCGGTTTCGTGTGCCTCGGTTACGCCATGACGCAAACTATACTCAGCGTCTCCAAGCCTTGCTGGAAGCAGATCCCCTGATCACAAGTGTCAGGATCAAGCCGGCGGCGGCGTCGCTAGTTGTAACTTATCAATCCAGCCAAATCTTAGAGTCCGAGATTCGATCGCATTTAATTTATATGATCGTGGCTGCTAGCGATTCCACAATCGTTTTGACAGTTGCAAATAAATCATCCACTTCCCAAGCGTCAACTGAGACAGAAAACTCTTGGCCTGGATTACAACTTTCTACTATTGCTACTAGTTTAGCGGTGCTGGGGGGGCCGTTAGGATTACCAATTCCGCCACTCATAGTGGCGGGAACAATCGCCCTAGCTACATTACCCGTTTTTCAAAGAGCATTTGTAGGGATTACAACCCAGCGAAAACTGACAATTGACTTTTTGGATTTGATGGCGATCGCTATTACCACCGTCCAAGGTCATTTTCTCACGCCATCGTTGATGCTGAGTTTAATTGAAGTTGGCGAGAACATCCGCGATCGCACTGCTCGTTCTTCCAAACTCCAAACCCTAGATTTACTCAGTTCTCTGGGACAGTTTGTCTGGGTAGAACGCAATGGCGAAAAGCAACAGATTGCCATTCAAGAAGTGCTGCGAGGTGATACAGTTATTGTTTATCCTGGCGAACAAGTTCCAGTTGATGGCACTATTCTGCGGGGTAAAGCATTACTCGATGAGCAGAAACTCACTGGTGAGTCGATGCCAGTCTTAAAAAGAAAAGGACAAGCCGTATTTGCTTCTACCTTAGTGCGTGAAGGACGAATTTATATCCAGGCAGAATGGATAGGCAATGATACCCGCGCTGGACAGAGTATTAAATTAATGCAAGAAGCGCCTGTCCACGATACCCGCATGGAAAACTATGCGACGAAAATTGCCGAAAGAGCAGTTGTGCCAACTTTGCTACTTGGGGGAGCAGTATTTGCCGCAACCCGGAACCCAATACGCGCGGCCAGTGTGTTAACTCTAGACTTTGCTACAGGAATTCGGGTATCCGTGCCAACGACAGTTTTAGCAGCACTGACTTATGCTGCACGTCATGGCATTCTGATCCGCAGTGGACGGGCATTAGAACAACTAGCAGCAGTTGACACAATTGTATTTGATAAGACAGGAACCCTGACTAGAGGGGAAGTGACTGTTGTTGATGTTGAAAGCCTCAATCCGGCAGTATCAACCATGCGGGTACTAGAACTAGCAGCAGCCGCAGAACAACGTCTGACACACCCAGTAGCCGAGGCCATCATTCGCTATGCCGAAGCCAAACAAGTGACAATTCCTGACCGTGAAAAGTGGGAATATCAACTCGGTTTAGGAGTACAAGCCAAGATTGATGGCGAGACTGTTTACGTAGGTAGCGATCGCTTTTTGCGTCAGCAAGGCATTGAGATGACAGAGCAAAATGGGCATCTCAAGCAGTCAGGTTCAATGATTTATGTAGCTAGCAATGGACAACTTCTAGGTAGAATTAAATATAGTGATATTCTCCGCCAAGAAAGTCGGGAAGTAATTACCCAGTTGTTGACAGTCGAAGGTGTAGAAGTTCATATGCTCACCGGAGACAACAAGCAAACAGCTAAGGCTGTTGCTGAGGATCTGGGTATTTCCCCGGCAAATACTCATGCAGAAGCTTTCCCAGAACAAAAAGCCGTAGTTGTTCGTAGGTTACACGAACAAGGCAAGACAGTTGCATTTGTAGGCGACGGCATCAATGATTCGCCAGCCTTAGCTTATGCTGATGTTTCCGTGTCCTTCGCCAATGGTTCGGAGATTGCCCGCGAGACAGCAGACGTAGTGTTGATGCAGAATGATTTGTATGGTTTATTAGAAGCGCTCGCGATCGCTCGCAAAGCCCAGCAATTGATTCGGCAAAACACAGGTATTGTTGCCATTCCTAACTTAGGAGCATTAATAATAGCCGTTTTCTTTGGTCTTAACCCCCTAGCGGCAACAGTAGTCAACAACGGTTCCACCGTAGTGGCTGGCGTAAACGGTTTACGCCCAATTCTGAAACATTCGCCCCACAAAACTCTACCGGCGGCAAGATGAAGTCAAGACTGCTATTTGTTTACGGTAAAGGGCTTTCTTACAAGTTTCCAAATTTACTGGAGGTAATTTAACTATGGCACCTAAAATCACTGATTTTGTTGAAGATGCAGGCGCTCCCGGAATTATAGCCGGAATTGGAGCGGTACTGCTAGCACCTGTCCTACTTCCTGTTGTCGCAGGAATTGGTAAACCATTAGCTAAGACATTGATCAAAGGCGGACTTGTTGCCTTTGAAAAAAGCAAAGGAGCCTTTGCCGAACTGGGAGAAACTTGGGAAGACATGGTAGCCGAAGCACGGGCAGAAATTGCCGAAGACAGAGAAACCCCAGCATTTGAAGCTGCCCACACTACTGGCGACAACACTCCAGATAATGGTGTGTAAATCTGTCAGTTTCTCATCAGCAAGATAAACCTCGTCTGAACCTTGAGATGGGCTAAATACCCATCTCATCAATAGTTGTATGCAACCACAGATAAATATCTGTATGCATCGGTGTTTATCTGTGGTTCCAAATTATAAATCCAAAATCCGAAGAAGGAGGGCAGTTGTGTGAGTACAAATAATCATGGCAATCTCACCTATATGCCGAAAACTATGGAACAAGCAACCTTAAAAACCTTACATAAACCAATATCTACAAAAATAGTTAGTGATACTCCAGGGCGGCTAAGGTTGAGAGTTGCACCGCGCGATCGCTCTTCTGGGAAAATGCAACAAATTGCCAATTTACTAGAAGCACAACCTAACATTAGCCAGGTCAAAACTAATATTGCTCATGGTAGTATTCTCATCAATCACGATGGACAAGCCGACAGTTTAAAAAATTTGTTGGCAACATTACAAGATATAGGAATTATTTTTGCAGATATTACTGAAAGTAACTCTGAGGCAGCAGTGGGTGTTTCAAGTGCAGTTGTTGACTTAAACAAACGAGTTCAACAAACAACAAACGGTGTTGTCGATCTGCGCTTTATGTTTCCCTTAGGACTGAGTATCCTGGCTGTGAGGCAATTGCTTGCGAAAGGTCTGCAATTTGAAACGATTCCTTGGTATGTTATGGCGTGGTATGCCTTCGATAGCTTTATTAAATTGAACAACGCGAAACAACCACAAGCCAACAGCGATTATAGGCGATCGCAAGACGCGCCCTATGCCTGAGCGCAAGTATTGCGCTCCCCTAGGCTGCGCTTGGGGCAATGCAAACGAAGTTTGCATTGAGGCATATACGGGCGATCGCAACCAGTTAATGCAGATATCGGATAACTAATAAGTATTGCCAAGCTTCAAGGAATGAACAACCGACCAACTCCGATATAGTTGTCAATGTCTAGAATAATCTCGATCAAGCGCTCAACACATCGCTCTCGATAGTCGACACTCATCCAGGCGTTCAAGATCAGCAATTGTAACTACAGGAAATGAATCAGTGCTGTTTTCCTCCCGGATGGCTTGTTCTAAAGAGTCTTCACCTTTCATGTTTCGATTTGCTGTAAGGATCATCATTTGGTTGGCTTGAGCATAATTCCAAACAATCCGGTCGCTACTATCCATTGATAAACCAGCTTCCCTAAAGGTTACGAAATCGACAGCGATCAACTCAAGCCAACCGCCCTTTGCCAAAATTCCCAGGAAAATCAGCGCATATCCATCAAGATTGGAATCTACCAAGAAGGTCATGGCTTGTGTGAAGCGTGTTTGGCTTTTTGCTCCTCAAGCTTTGCCCAGAGAGTTTCTTGGCCAGGTTTATGTGGTATTGTCGCAATACGGGCTAAATGTTCGCGGTTACGCTCTTCCCAATACTGGCGAATTTCTTCTCTAGTTTGCAACACTTCCTGATATTCAGCTTCTACCTGAGTAGAATTTGCTTTGATGTAAGACAGAGCAGCATTAATTTGTTCATCTGTAAGATTAAATTTGTCACGAATTAATTTAGGTGGATACTGAGCTTTGAGAAAATCCATTACATCATAGAGCGTGATGCGAGTTCCTGCGATCGCCAGCCCCCGTTCTGTACGAATGATGGCTGTTTGTCCATTCGATGCCAGAGTCATACCTTTAGCTCCTGGAAAACTGACTCTATGTTACCCTGCACAAAAAGCATGATGAGCAACTGCTCATCCTGTAGCACTGTGGTTTAGTAATAGTCATCAGCGATCGCTCCTACTGCAAGTAGATGGTCAAAACGCTCTAATCAAAGCCAAAGTAAGAAACCATACCGTAGAATTTCTTACTAATGGTTGTTAAGCCCAGCTATATCAATGCTTTCAGTCACCAATGCTGTACACTATTCTTGCGAAGCATTGGCAACGCTAAACCTTTACTACAAACGATTGATAGCCTTTAGTTTGAAACCGTTTCTTAACTGGCTTTCTTACTTTCTTACTTTCTTACTTAGGCTGGCTCCTACAGATCAGAGTATATGCTCTACTCTGCACCATTGAAATCTAGTTTATTAAATTCATGCAAAATGTGTTGCCGCAGCAATTAAGCATTAATATACCCAAAGGGTAGCGTCAGTCCCACGTGATCTCTGCTTAAACAGTTAACTGTACAGGCTTTACTCCTTGGCGCAACTGTATCTGTCGTTTCAGCCAAGACTGTCGAAGAGGCTGACGAAGCAGAGGAGCTAGCTTACTGACTACTAATCGCAGTAGTGCGCTTTTACCGAGTAGTTCAGCCTGAGCCGCTTCTTGACTTTGTAGTTGCTGCACACGAACAATCTCTGGCAGTCTAAGCATTAATATACCCAAAGGGTAGCGTCAGTCCCACGTGATCTCTGCTTAAACAGTTAACTGTACAGGCTTTACTCCTTGGCGCAACTGTATCTGTCGTTTCAGCCAAGACTGTCGAAGAGGCTGACGAAGCAGAGGAGCTAGCTTACTGACTACTAATCGCAGTAGTGCGCTTTTACCGAGTAGTTCAGCCTGAGCCGCTTCTTGACTTTGTAGTTGCTGCACACGAACAATCTCTGGCAGTCGCTGTGCTTGAATCTGCGGCAACATTGCATCAATATTCGTATGCCCTAAGTTGGAGCGTAATACCGGAACCAGATAGTTAGCTGCAACAATCACATCACGTAAAGCCATATTGATACCTTGGGCGCGGATAGGCGACATGGGATGAGCAGCATCGCCTAAGAGCAATAAACCCGGTACGTACCAGCGCGGACAGTGCCCGACTACAACTGACAACAACACAGGTCGCTCAATGGTTTGTGCATTTTGCCGGAAATGTTCTGCTAGCCAAGGCGGTGATACTGACGCCAGCATTTTTGGCCAATCGACTTGCTTCCAATCAGTGGAGGAACCCTCATGAAGCGACCAGCCCAATTGGAGATTACCTTCTGCTCCTTGAAATAAACCAAATGCATGACTACGATGAAGAATCGAATAAAATACATTCTCAAACTCAAAATTTGGACTATTTGTCAATTTGAACCATAAAACGTCGAAAGTTTTAGAATGATGTTCCAAAGGTAAATTTGCACGCTGCCGAACAATGGAATTACGGCCATCTGCCCCAATGACTAAAGCGGCATCAATAGAACGCTCATCACCTAGTTTCACACCCCTCACCCGTTTCTCACTCCACAGCAAATCCTGTACAGGCACACTTTGTATCAACTCAAAATTGGAATAAGTGCTTGCTTCTGCAATCAGTGCTTGGAGTAGAGCTGGCTGTGAAACAAGAGTCGTGGGCTTGCCACCAATTTCAATTGGTTCATCAACTCGAAACAGTAAGCGGTTGTCGATTAAAAACTGCCAAGCATCCAAGGCGCGATGGGGAATGCGTTCTAACATGGGCAATAATCCCATTTGTTCAAGAGCATCTAACCCGCTAGGCATCAACCCTTCACCGCGAAAAACTCGACGGAAGTTACGAGATGCTTCAATCAGCTTCACCGCGATACCACGTTTGACAAACAGAAGTGCAAGTGTTGCACCAGTCGGGCCAGCCCCAACAATTACAACTTGAGTCATCACTTTTTTACTGAAGTTGATAATTTTAGAATAACAACCCTGACAGCAGTTCTGGTCATATTCCAGGGTTTGCTTCATTCATGATTTTGCAATTACCTCTAACTATTGTCTGTTTTTTCAAAATCCAGTTTCGTTTAATTCGCTACCTTATGTATTTGGCTTACGGAGAGTAGCTGAGTGTATCAAGCCCACAAACAACGTTTGACAAAAATTTGGGTGATTACAGCAGTTTTCAATTGAGTAGATTACAAATCTAGTAAACTTAAAGACGCAGTAAAAATCTTGCTCGTGAATGCCTGCCCCCTACTCTGAGGATCTACGCCAACGTGTGGTTGATGCTTATAAAGC
>JAHHHN010000025.1 GCA_019359325.1 Mojavia pulchra JT2-VF2
ACTTTGAGATATACCCAAGCGGGCACAGATGCTTTTAAACTCTAGGGCTAACTCTAGTGGAATGTAGCCGCTTATTTGCTTGTAATCATCAGAACGCCTTCTGTCGGTCATATAATTTTGAACTGCTAAATATTATGCTTGTCTTTATTTTCTCTCATGAAAACTCAAAAGCAAGACATTTTTTTATGTCTAATTTAAATGACAACTTGACAAAAAAAAATGACAAGCCTAGTATGAGGACATGGAGCAATGAGCGGCTGAAGAATAAGAAAAGGCAGACCACCCAAAAAGCTAGCTTTTATTTTTATTAGCTAGCTTTTAACCTCAAAAAAGGAATCCGAGGGTTTTTTGCCCCTCTCTTATTCAGTATATCTGCTTGCGCTAAATCCGCAACATAAGATAACTTATTTATCTTCCCTAATTTGCAATTTCATTTAACACAATCTTTATGTAAAAATTAGCATTTGTCCTGGGGCTAAAGTTTACTGAACAAACTAAACTATTCCAGGCTGGAATAGTCAGTCTACCTTTTTTCGGTTTTAAGCGCAGGACATTGCAATAATGGCAGCTTACCTAAGGTTTGAAATTATTTAAGGTATCGACTCGACCACAACTATGACTCAATTAACCTTTGACCAATTCATCCACCCTTTATCTGAGTTTCCCAAAATTGAGCTTCTCAATGGTGATGATGAGCCAATGTTAGATCTGTATACTATGGCAGGGCTGATACTTTACACTGCTTGTGCAAATAACAACTTGAGCGCCAAAGAGAATATATTAGAAGTATTAACAACTAACGCGGGATTGGTGGATGCCCAACAGTTGTTTGAGCGTTGTCAAATGGGTGATAGAGCCGCAATTTTACAAACCATTGCTTTTATAGTCTCAGGGCTGGAAACAAAGCTTGATATCCTGAAAGTTGCTTAAAAGCTTCAATTTATTGATGATGTTTTTTTGTCAAGTGCCTAAATATTTTAAAATTAAAAATTTTGTAAAGGCATTAAAAAGATTGTCGATAGTTAAAGCTAAACAAACCCATATTTCAAGAGCGATCACATTTAGTCTGAATTTTGCCTTAATCGGCGCTGAGGTTACCTTTTAACTCATTTTGAGCATTAAATCATTAGGTAGTTGCATCTATTCAATAACTAGTACTCGCTACTAGACATTCTTTTATGGATTTTTTGTAGCCCCTCTTTAAGAAAATTTTAATTAGTTTGTCATCTATATCGGTAGGAGGATGCTTTCAATTGCAGGTCGTTGAGACACTTGTAAAGCAAATAACCTCTTTGCCAATGACTAACCTAGTCCTGCACGAAGCTGTACAAAGTATTTTAGAAAAAAACAGCGATCCAGATGCTATATTTACAGCGATACTGCCAGTAGTTGGAGAAGTATTGCAGTGTGATCGCTGTTTTCTCTATCTAAGAAATCCTCAAACTAAGTTCGGACAAATCGGTTATTGCTGGCGGCGAAATCAAGACATTCCAGATATGAGAGAACCTGAGTGGAAATTAGAGCCAGCGTGGTTACCTCAGGTAGATCCCTTATTTGCTGCGGCACTCCAGACTGCACCTTCAATTTATGTTGAAGATGTAGAAACAGCAAGCCCAGAAGTTTTAAATAAAGACTTTGAGCGTGAGCATTTTGGACATCGGGCACTGATTCACGCTCACTTGTGTCAAGACCAGCAATTATGGGGAATTTTACAACCTTGTGTTTTTGGCCAGCAGCGAACTTGGTCAGAATCTGACCGTACTTTTATTACTCAACTTGAAAACAAACTAGCACCCTTAGCGGTTGCTTATGTCAAAGGGGCAACTGATTACTCAAGCTGACAATGGGTAAGGTAATTAATTAACATACGTAGAACCAAAAATTACCTTAAACTCAACATCCTTAATCGATAAATTAGTAATCACTCATAGATTTAAATTTTTAAACCTGAGACAACAATTCATATAGTTACCATCGAGTCAAAGCTCAGGTTTTAGTTAATAGCTAATACTAATACAAATAAAAATTATTTAAATTTTTTATTATTTCAATTTAACTATTAGTACATATGAAAGAAATAGTTACTTTTTTCTTTGGCTTAGGCTTTGTCTTCAATGCTAGCTTGTTTATTCCACAAGCCATAAGAATTATTAAAACTAGAAGTGCTAATAATATCTCTTTAATAACTTTCGTAGGCTTTAATCTTATTCAACTTAATAGTGTTATTTATGGCTACTATCAAAATGATCCTATTTTAATGTATGGTAACTTAATTAGTTTTATTGCTTGTGGAACTGTAACATTATTGGCAACATACTATAGAAATAGTTAAAGCGACTAGTACCGCTAAAAGGAATTTAAAATTGAAAAACCTTTTGTTTTAACCTTGGGCCATGTATTAATACTGAACGCTTTGTATATTTAAATACCGCTCAACCAAATTTGAAGCAATATGAGGCAATGAACGTAATGTTTAACAGATAAATTACACTGGCAAGATTAGAAAATCACGCCAATAAGTAATTTGCTCAAGCCTTTACAAACTAGGAATTTATTAAAATTTCAGCTATTTTCAGAAATTCATTTTTTTGCAGGTGTAGGAATTACTGTCTAGTTCCTAGCTTTGCATCTATGAATTACTTAACTTTCCTAATTCGCCCCTGCTTAATAGCAACTCTATTAACGCTGTCTATTTCCCAAAATACCCTTGCTACGACATGTAATTCTCAGCATGAGTGCTATACTTATGCATCTCATAGTAATGAATATCACCAAGAATCTCATCATGGTGGGCATCCTTACGCTACTGGTATCACAATCATGGCCGTCACCTTAATTACCACAAAAATAGCTAAATCTGCATTAAAGTCGTGGCTGACTAAACCCTAAAATGACTGTCAAAATTAGTGGAAATGGTATTGAAAATTTTTAATTTTATTTCGCTATGCTATTTTTGCCTATTTCTCTTCATATTTAGACAAATCTAACTTTATTAGCCACGAAAAAATCAAGTTTTAATTGATAATAGCGTACTAAAATTCTTTGTTATAAGAAAATGGATAGCACTTGGCTCCTAGCGCCACTAACCTTTATATAAAATAAAATATATTTTTCTAGCCTTAACTTTATTCACTTTGAACAAGAAGCAGGGGGAATGCTCCCTCTCTCCTGCCGCGAAACGAGGTGGAGCAAGGGTCACAATCCCCGTATTTACATCCCCCCGCTCCCTTGCCTCTTTTTGAAGCCATATCTCGTTCACTCATAGCTATCAGGAGCATCAATTTACTAGGCGATCGCAATGGTAACAGTATGAGGAGGAGTGATTGTTCACTTCAATATATCTCAAACCGCTCTAATAAAATTGATGATATCTTTACAAAATGGCGATTATAGGCTTTTTTAACTGCTAGAGGCTGAAATATCTACTAAAGTAGCTAGACTATGTTTTTTAAATAAGTATTTCATAATGTATATGAAGCCACAATTTAATTTACAAATAAATCAGGTAATAATGCACCGGGCATAGATGCAACCCTACGATAAATGGGTGAATATAGCTGGGTGAAGAGTCATGCATTATTTCCCTTTGTTTCCTGGCTCCAGATTCACTACGAGTAAGTCTGGAGTTTTTTATCTTTACTCAGTAACGCCAGTCGCCTATGGGGGGAACCCCTGTACAACGCTAGCTCTTCAGCACTTTTTTAACAATATTGTCAGAAATTGTAGTTTGAACTTTATATAATTACTCCACCCAGCCAAGCCCAAGTCTGATAAAAAAACTGAGCTATGACTAAGTACTTCCGCGCCAATATTCATGCAATGGCCAGCTATATCCCTGGTGAACAGCCGCAACGCGGTACTCAAATCATCAAACTTAATAGCAATGAAAACCCTTATCCTCCCTCCCCAAAAGCACTAGCTGTACTACGAAATATTGATGGCGAGTGGTTGCGACGTTATCCAGAACCATTTGGCGGAGAGTTCCGGCTAGCTGCAAGCAAAGTACTAGAAATTCCTAGTGATTGGCTTATTGTGGGCAATGGTAGTGACGAAGTATTGAACTTGGTAATGAGAGCCTGTACAGAACCTGGGCGGAAAGTAGTCTACCCAATGCCAACTTACGTCCTATATCGTACATTGAGCGAGATGCAGGCGGCGGAGATTGTCGAAATTCCCTACAGTGAAGACTACAGGTTACCTCTGGAACAATTGGTAGCAGCTAATGGATGTGTGACATTCATTGCATCGCCCAATAGTCCGTCAGGGCACATCGTACCAACTGATGAGCTGCGGAAACTAGCAAGCCAGTTATCTGGGGTTTTAGTAATTGATGAAGCATATGTAGATTTTGCTGAAGAGAACGCATTAGCGTTGGTTAAGGAGTACGAAAATGTAATCTTGATTCGGACACTTTCTAAGGGATATTCCTTGGCAGGATTACGGCTGGGATTTGGAGTGGCGAATCCCAACCTATTGCAGGGATTGTTTAAGGTGAAGGATAGCTATAATATTGATGCGATCGCCTGTGCAGTTGCAACAGCTGCCATCACAGATCAAGATTATAAGAATGCTTGTACGGCAAAGATTAAAGCATCACGGGCTAAGTTAGCAACCGACTTAAAACAATTAAATTTTCGTGTTTGGGATTCTCAAACCAACTTCCTGCTGGTGCAACCTCACGGCAGTTGCTCCACTTGGGGAGACCCCAAGACCCTTACGGGTACTCTACGAGAAGACGCTCTTCGAGCGTCTACGGCAGTTACTCCACTTGAGGAGACCCCAAGACCGTACTGCCTCACCGCACTGCCTACCCAGGGAAATGCAGAGTATCTCTATCAAAAATTGAAAGAACAAGGAATTTTAATTCGTTACTTCAAACAACCAGGGCTAGATGATAAATTACGCATCACTGTCGGCACTGATGAACAAAATCAAACTTTGGTGCAGGCGTTGAGTGATTTGTTGGAGACTGGAGATTAGAGACTGGAGACGGGAAAATAGAAAGTCTACGCACCCTTATTTATCGTAAATTTCTAATGTTGAAAATTATACTGGTAATAAGGAAACATGGGCCGAAACAACCTTCCATCCTTGGGGAAACTTGTACCAAGTCTGGCTTTGTCGCCCAAAGCGTTCTACACCATTGATAATGCGACGAAACTCTAAATTCACCGTCGCTGTATCATTCCCAAACGCCACAACTTTGAGATTTGAGATTTCTCGCTCTATTTTTGGGTTTGGTCGGGAGGCGCGAAAGTTACGAATCTCTTCACTGCCGTAGAGGTTCTCTGCTAGACCAAATCGCACTACTTCTGGTGCATCCCAAAATAAATTATCCATTGCTTCGAGATAGTTGTTACAAAGCGCTGCTTCGTACTGGAGATACAAATTAGTTACTTCAGCTACAACAGCAAGGTCATTTATTGTAGTCATTGTTTTTACCCAGTCGGGATATAGCTGATTATGCACTCTTTCATGGTTAATTCTCTAGTAAGAATTGCTTAAGGTGCGGCTGTTCTAAATTAATACCAAGCTTTTGCGCTTTTTCTGTAATTTGCTCAGAAGTCTGAGTTCAATCGCCAGCCCAAAACACTCTAAGAATGTCATCATAGTTAAGGTAAAACATTATGGAGATAAAACCACGGTTTACGCACGCCCTTTAGCACGGTTAATTGAGCAATTGCAACGCCTGCCTGGAGTTGGCCCCAAGTCAGCCCAGCGATTAGCATTGCACATTTTGAAGCGACCAGAAACGGAAGTGGAGGCTTTGGCACAGGCTCTAATCGAAGCTAAAAAACAGGTAGGCTTGTGTTCTGTCTGCTTTCATTTATCTGCTGAACCAGTTTGTGAAATCTGCCGCCATCCCAACCGTGACAACAATACTATTTGTGTAGTTGCGGATTCTCGTGATGTGATTGCCCTAGAAAAAACCCGCGAGTACAAAGGCAAGTATCATGTTTTGGGTGGAGTGATTTCGCCTATGGATGGTATTGGCCCAGAACAGTTGACTGTTCAAGCTTTGGTGCGACGAGTGAGTCAACAAAAACCGCAAGAAGTAATTTTGGCAATTAGTCCGAGTGTAGAAGGGGAAACCACAACACTCTACGTTGGTCAGCTACTAAAACCATTTACCAAGGTGACACGGATTGCCTTTGGTTTACCTGTGGGTGGGGATTTGGAGTATGCCGACGAAGTAACATTGGCAAGAGCCTTAGAAGGACGCCGAGAGTTGGATTAGCTTAGTTTAAAGTTGTAGAGCGACTGTACATTAACTCATGAATACATTGCTGTAGTTGATTTGTAATTTGCCCTTCTTCACCCTCGGATCAATCTCGTCTTCATGCTGCCTTTAAATATACTGGCTGAAGAATTTATATTGAATAATTCCCTTTTGTATTAAATCTAAATTCAAATAGAACCCTGAAATGGCAACTATTTGCGTGATTTGATGAATATTTGACAAAAAAAGGGAATATTTATGCGTTTTCGTTCTTCTCAGATGGCAACAATTATTGGGTGTACAACAGCAGCTTTTGTATTAATTGCACCCATGCCTACAGAAGCTGCAACTTTCAAGGTGAAGTCTGGAGTCACCAGTATCTATCATGATTTGAGTTTTCTCAGCAGTATCGGGCTAAACTTGACAGGTACTAATAATACAGCTAAACCAGTTAACAGCAGTTTTTTGGTTGGCTTCAATATCGATCCAAACTCTAACTTTACGTTCAGCGACGTAAATGGTTTTACTCCACTTTCAAGTACAATTCAACACACTGGAACCATTACTTTCAATAATCAAGTTACTGTTGGTAACTTTTCCATTGATTTGGCTCCAAAACGTACCGTTCAAAATGCCAGTGGACTAGTTTTAAGAGACACAGTTTCTCTAAATACAATTCTGTTTGATTTGAGTATTCCGGGAACTATAGCATTTGATGGCAAAGATTTAACCCTCGCTGATGTTAAATTGCTGATTTCACCGGAGTTTGCTAATATACTTGGCAACTCTAGCTTGGCAGGTGTGTTGGGTGGAACTGCACAAATTGATGCTAGAGTTGTGTCGGCGACGGTAGCCGAACCTCTCACTCTTGGTGGGACAGCACTTGCTGGCGCTATGGGGTGGTGGATGAAGCGGAAACTAAAAGTATCCCAAACTGCATAGGCGATCGCGCTCACGATCGCCCTAATCTAAATACCTGAAATAAAACCCTCACCTTCTGTGCAATTAAGGTGAGGGTTTTAAAACTAAAGAAAAGGCGATCGCCCCACCTGGAATTTATAGTAATAGTGGTTGGTTACCTAACTCAGGGTTTAAGTTGAAATACCATGTGGACAAGAAAATTTTTCTGGTTCATTCTTGGAATAGCGCTTTGGGTAAGCTTTGGTGCCTTAATCGCTGGACTGGGAGCAAGGATTGTAAGTTATACCTGGGTTCTCACCGTTATGGGTTATGGGGCCGCGGTTGGATCTGTTGGAGGATTGCTCGTCAGCTTGATTGGGCTGGCGATCGCATCCAAAGTTAGGTCAATAGATGTGATGTTGTGGGTACTCGTTGGTTCTATTGTTGGCGCAACCATTGGATTTACAGGTGTGATTTTGTTTGGCGGTTATCCTCACAAAAGTCAAGCCGATCTGACTTTTGTAACTTTAGCGCCGACAGGTTTAGTAATTGGTGCGCTATTGGGAATTTTAATCGGAGTAGGTATCTGGAAATATCGTCATAATTGAGCGAGTATGTTTTTGATGTTCATTTCTCCTTTGCCTCCAGAATCTTAAATAATTCCCTAATTCAAACGCCAATAGATTACTTTTGCAGAATCGGCAATTGAAACTATTACAAATGCATTGCTGTGGCTGATTTGTAATTTGCCTTTTGTAGATACTATGTCTAACCAAGGATGGGTACGCCTGTTTCAGGAAGACCTTGTGCGATCGCAGTTACAATTTACCAATTTCCGAAATAACCTTTTTTGGATGAGAAGTATAGAGTGTAGATGTATCAAATTTTCGGTGGATAATAACCGAAGGTAATATTTTATTTTGAAAATTCTATGGATGATTCAAAGTTCTTTCTAACATTTGGTTCCATATTTGCTGGTATTGGCAGTATATTTGCTGTTACAGGTATCATGTTTGGCATCAATACTCATTCTTTTGTCGGCACAGCAGTATCAACACAAGGAACTGTAATTGATTTAAAGCTACATTTATCAACTGATAGTAAGGGGCGTTCATCTTCTTTTTACTATCCAGTGGTTAAATTTGCTCCAAATTCTGGTGAACCAATTATATTTGAATCCAATGCAGGCAGTAAGCCACCAGCATTTACTAAAGGTCAGCAGGTAGAAGTTCTATATGACCCTCAAAAGCCAAAATCTGCCATGATTAATTCTTGGTTTGAACTATGGTTTTTACCTGCAATGTTTACTGGTATGGGGTCACTTTTCGTGTTAATTGGAGGAACTGTACTAGTTAAATCTTTTCCTCGGCTGGTAAATTTTAAATAAAAATGGCATTAAATCAATAGAAGGCTATTTTTTGTTATATTCTAACTTTTTATTATGTCGCGCCAAACGAAAAAAGCAGTTGGATGTGGATGTTCAAATATTCCTTTATCTCTAATCATAGTTATCTTAGGAGGCGGTTATTGGTGGTTCAACCAGAAAGCAAATTTAGACATTAGCAAACTTTTATCTAAAAATCAACAAATAACTATTCCTGTTTTGAATCCTACTGCCGCTCCAAATTCTTCTTTAACTCCCAACCCCAATAATAAGCAAGCCACACTTGAAAGAAAAACATCTCAAAAAACACCATTACCTCAAACTCTTTGGGATAAAAAAGTAATTAGAGGAATTTATTTAAGTCGTTATCAAGTGACTAATAATGCTAGCGAAATAACGATTCGTGAAAGAGTTCGTTACTATCGGTCTCAAGGTATTAATACGATTATTCATGGTGTTTGGGGTAATGGTTGTACGATGTACAATAGCGAAGTTATGCAGCAAACACTAGGGTATAGAAGTTGCCCAAACCAGTTTCAAGAGCGATGGTTAGATTGGTTGATTGATGAGGCACACAAACAAGGAATGCAAGTTCATGCTTATTTTGAGAAAGGTATTAAAATAGATAAAAATAGTCCAATTTATGAGTTAGCAATCTCTCAGAAATGGATTGTTACCGGTGTAGATAAAACCTACATTGGTGTCGAGCATTATGTTCTTGATGTAGAGATTCCTGAGGTTGCTAATTTATTTAAAAATATTTTAGTAGAATTCGTCCAAAAATATCCGAAGATTGATGCAGTCCAATGGGATGATTATTTAGGCTATCATGCTGAATTACCCGGTCAAATTGACCGCACCGCTAAGTTAACTAGTTTTTTGCAACAGATGATAACTGCAATGAAAAAAGCTAACTCTTCAGTTAGTTTTGATATTTGTCATCATAACCCTTATTGGGCTAAACGATATTTCGCAGCTGATTGGCAAAAATGGAATGTTGATCGAGTGTTTATTCAAGCTTATAATGAGGCAAATTTTAAAGAAGAATTAAATTATGCCAAAAATTATGCTGGAATTGCCATTACTGATCAGCAATTACATCGCTTAAAAGAATTAGTAGATAACCAGGCAATCAAGAGTATTTTAGTTTTCCCTCTGTCTGGGAAACCAGAAGAAACAGCTTCCAGCTTAAAAAGCTTGACGCTAAACAACACTGATTAATTTGGCGTTGCCAAACCAAGGCGGGAGCAACGCGAAAAAGTGAGATCGTCGTGAAATGAGCAGGGGAAGCGGGGGGAGCTGGGGGAGCTGGGGGAGAAAAGAGAAATGTTTAGTAAATTTTGCTGCTAAAACTCTACTAAATCCACTTAATTTCTTTCTCTTCCCCAGCCTCCCCAGCCCCCCAGCTTTGCCACTTCACAAAATCGCGTTGCTCCCACCAAGGCAGCAAAAAGTTTCTGAGGCGAATAGCATTGAACAATCAATTAAATTTTAGCTAAGTCAAGCATCGCTATCTGCCACCGAAGCAATCTTGCATTACAGTCCGTAAAACTTTGTTGTGTGCGATTAGTTAGTGGCGTCTAGGTTCAACTAACTGGTAAATACTTTGTCCGAATTTGTTGGGGCTGGCGATCGCTTTGATTTACGTCCAGAGATATCGTGCAGCAAACCCATCAGTGCGGGTACAACAGTGGGAGTCAAAAAGCGATCGCCTGTGACGCTGGGCAACAGCGCAATCACTTTTTTAACAGGTGATAACTGTCGCAAGTAAAATTTCTTCTTCAGTTCGCAAATATATGTTCCAAGAAAGTTACTATTTCAGCCCAAGCAAAGGTAGTGGCAACAGAATCATAGCGATAACCGTCGTCACGCATGAAGGTATGCTCTGCTTCATACAAGAGAACTTTGTGAGGTATATTAGCACTCTCTAGAGCTTTAATTATGCTTTGTCTGTCATGCTCTGGAATATGAGGATCAAGTGTACCGAACACCAATAGCATCTGGGCTTTAATTTCAGTCACCCGATCAATTGTGTCGGCTACCCCCTGCCCCAGCTTGCCACTGGGAATGCCAGTCGGGTAACAGCAGACAGAGGCCTTAATTTCGCTCATGAATGCTGCTCGAAAAGCTAAGTGTCCACCAATACAAAAGCCTAGAGTGCCTATCTTACCCGGACAAACCCCACTTTCTGCTTTGAGAAATTCAATTACAGTACGACAATCGGCATCATAATCAGCGATCGCTGTTCGACGAGCATCGTCATTACCCCGCATTCGACCTAGATCATCTGGTTCAATAACTAGACCAATTGGCTCAATGCGATGAAAAAGTTCTGGGGCTGCCACTATATAACCATATCCTGCTAAATAGTTAGCTAGACGAATTATGGGAGCGCCTAACTGATAAATATCACTGTAGAAAACAATACCTGGATAAAGACCTGCTGTTTTGGGAGCCGCTACATAGACGCGCATCAAACTGTTATCTACTCTCAACTCGACATTGCGCTTGGTGATTTGCACTGTTTTCTCTCCGTGTCATGCCTGCTTTAATTCGCTTCTAGGCTTTGCATATTTGCGAGATATTTTTTCACCGCTGCAACGTCGAAAACTTCTTCTCTTCGCGCACTTCGCGTCTTTGCAGTTCATTAATTCATCCCTATTTTATGCAACGCCCATCCCTTTATTATGGAACGCCAATATTTATTTCCCTCACGCAGAGACGCACAGAGGCACAGAGAAAGACTAAAATTAGCGTAGTAAATGCTTGGTAGCTTTGGTTTCGGATGAAATGTTACGACTGTTAATCAAAAGAAGCGTAAAATGATAATGACAAATTATTTGCCACTGTAAAATTTTGACAAATAATGAGCGAATGTACAAACATGAAAGAGGCTTGGTCGAGCCAAGCCTCAATATATACCAAGCATTTACTACACCAAGATTAATTTAGACTTACTCTGACTGTACTTCATCATCCTAGAGGATGTGTGCAAATAGCCTAAAGACTGAGAAAAAGTGAGTTGGCCACTTATGAAAAAAAGGTCTGGTCGCGAACCAAACCTCGATCATTGCTGTGCTTAACAACGTACTCAATTAATTTAGACCTAGTATGGCTCTAGAGCATCTTCCTACAGAGTGTAGCCAAATATGCCAAACACTGGTAAAGGTATACTTGGTTAATATATTAACTATCTAAGTGAAAATTATTAGCAATACATCAATACTAAAAAAGCTTAAGTAAGACTAAGCCACCAGATTTAGTAAGCGTTTACCAATATAGCTAATTTAGACATACTTTAAATCTAGCCCAGTACACCAACTCAGATTCGCTCGCTCCTGCTCTGGTGATAGATAATCTTCCTACGATGTAGGTCTAATAAGTATTGCTTGATATCAAAAAGAAGACCCTGGATCTTATTCCAGGGTATATAAAAGTTCTTCAGACATTCACAAGCAAAATATTAGCTTTACCAATAATTTATTTCCCCTATCTATCGAATGATATAAAAATCTAAATCATATGCGATTGATCACACTCTTGAATATGGCGATCGCCACCTTAGAAATACTTTATAAAGTAAACCTTAAATTGTAAAGTAACCAGTATGTTGCAGTCAGTCCAGCGCTGTTTAGCAAAGCTATTCCCGTAAACCCCTTTGGGCATAGCTGAGCCTTACTCCTTCGTAGGAGCCTTCCCCAACGGAGACGTTGCACTTACCGCGTAACGTTTCCGTTAGCAGAAAGATAGGAGGGTTAGCCCGACCTAAGCGATTGACACTCATGCAGCGATTCTTAGGATCAAACTCCAAACGGTAATCACAAAACGTTAAATTTTAGCTATCATACTCAAAAAAATATTATGCTGCATTACGGCATGATTCTACATTTGGTGAGTATAAGGTAGTTATACTTTCTGGCATTAAAGGCTAAAAACTAAACGGTCGGTTTTCATTTAATCAATAAATTCTTATAAGGTTAGAGTAGGGATATGAAAATATTTTTTGCAGGAATTTTTGTAATTACCAGTTTATTTTTCGCTTCTGGTTGCTCGTCAATTATTAAATCAGGTGATGCACAAGTTGCTGAAGATGAGATGCACCACACAAATCATGGGCACAATTCTCATGGTGAGCATGAAGGACACTTAAAGCCACACACAGAGCATAGCAACAATTCAAAAACAACTACTCAAGCTAAATTAATAGCTGACAAAAAAATTACCCCAAATCAGCCTGTTAATTTTGAAATTGAAATTCAAGACTCTGGCGGGAAAAGCGTCAGCAATTTTGACAATTTTCAGGAGAAGCTGATGCATTTGATTGTTGTCAGAGATGACTTACAAACTTTTGATCACTTGCACCCTAATTACAAAAATAATGGGCGTTTTGAGGTTAGTACTAGCTTTCCTAGTTCTGGAAACTATACTCTGTTTAGTGATTACAAACCATCTGGGCAACAAGAACAAGTTTCTCTACTTAAAGTCATGATTCCGGGACAAGTTCCGCAACCTATAGAGGCGCAACAGTTTAATACTACTAAAATATTACCTAATACTAAAGTCAATCTTAAGTTTTCTGAACCCAATCTCAAGGCTGGCAAGGAAGTAAATCTAATTTTTGATTTACAGGATACTGCCAAAAATCAGCCAATTCAAGATTTACAACCATACTTAGGTGAGCAAGGGCATTTAGTCATTGTCAAAAACTCTTCTCCTCTAACAAGGCCAGATTATATCCATGCTCATGCTCTTAAGAATAGCCCAACTGGACAAATCAATTTCATGACAAGTTTTCCTAAACCAGGAAAATACAAGCTTTGGGTACAGTTTAACCGTAATGGTAAGATTAACACTGCTGATTTTTGGGTAAATGTTCAATGAAGAGACTGATAGCAATAAAAAAAGAAGCCACGATAAAGTAGCCTCTTAGAGAATAATCAATGAGCAGTAATTGTTGATTCTGTTTTTATAGCTGTAAGTATGTCAGCTATATTTGTGGTGAGGAATGAACTAGTTTTAAACTAGGGATTTGAAGCTACTACTTTTTAATGGATTGAACATTATTAAGTAGTAGTTGCTTTTAGCCCCTAGCAACTATTAAAAGACTTTTTATAAAAAAACAATTCAGACTAAAGTCATGAATAAACTATGACTTTAGTCACGAAAGCAAATAGATTGAAAACTTCAAGCATTGTGGTGGAGACAACAACCCAGCCTTGTAGCATGGCAGAATTATTAGTGCTTACCAACATCCCCTCTGCACTCAAATACAGAGGTTCATAGTGCAAGTCTACTCAAGTGGACTAAAATCACTCACTCAGTCCGCTTGAGATAGCTTTAGCTATAAAAAATATAAACCTGCACAAGTATAATCTACTACGGTTTTATATCTAAAGTTATAGATAAACTCCCAAGAAAATATTCACTAAGTTTGAGATAAAACACCCTTCAAGTATGAAGTTCTTCCGCCACAGCCTATGGACAATGTAGAAACATCATAAATAAAGATTAGCAAAAGCGAGAGTAAAAGTTATGGTTGCTATTGGGGATTATGTACTAAATCAAAAAACTGGGCATCTAGGCAAAGTGATTGGTTACAGTCACCAAATAATTAATAATGTATATACCACTACGCTACAAGTCCTAGTAGCTGAGGCTGCAAATTCACATAAAGTGGTAGAAGATGTAATTACAGAATGGAAACAGTGGTCAGCAGCCTAAATTTTATATCTATAGCACTCTCTAGATTGATCAGGGGCATATATCGGCAAATAGATGTGGCTTTTCTACGGATAGAATACCTTGATTATTACTCTAGCTTTTACAGCTAGTTATTAATAGGATAAACAAGGTAATTCTATATTATGGTGCGAGATTTTATTTTTTGTCTGCAAGAAGCGGCTTTACACTTTGTATTTAAAAAGTTTTCCACACCCCAAAACCCTGCTGAATGTTTTGTAAACCCCCCTTGTGGCTGTTCCAATCCTGGTAAAGAACTTCAGTGTGAGGAATGTACTTATCTAGAGTCTTGTTTGTCTAGTTTCCAGCTTCAGGGATCATATAGTTACAATTCTCCTTATGTTACTAGTCATAAACCCACGGCACAGAAAGTTAACTCTTCCTGCAAAGATGGGTCTATGTCTGAGGTAAAAATTGGGGTTAATAGTAGGGCTAGTTCTCAGTAGTTTAAGCTAGCAAACTTGCAGAATTTACATCAAGAAATAATGTTGCTTGGGGTTGTTGACGCAAAATAGAAGCCGGACATTTTGGGTTAATTGTCCCCTGCAACATCTCCTTCACTGCCTTTGCCTTACGCTTTTCTGGCGCAAGGCAAAGAATTTTTTTAGCGGAACAAATTGATGGTAAAGTAACAGTAAATGCGTATTGTGGAACATTTTCCAAGTTGGGAAAATGACCTGTGTTTACTTGTTGTTGTCGGTTAACTGTATCCAGCTTTACTAGTTTGACCCTGTAAGGATCTTGAAAATCCGCTACTGCTGGATCGTTAAAAGCCAAATGTCCATTTTCACCAAGGCCAAGACAGCATAAGTCTATTGGTTGTGCTAGCAACAGTTGAGAATAGCGATCGCATTCTACTAATGGTTGCAATGTATCACCTTGTATATAGTGAAATTGCTGAGGATCAACTCGCTGCTCAACACGTTCCTGCATATAGCGCCGAAAACTAGCAGAATGTTCAGCCGAAATCCCTAAATATTCATCCAAATGAAATAAAGTAATCCGCGACCAATCAACACCACCCAAAGCAATCAAAGCATCAAGAAATTTGAGTTGGGAATTTCCTGTTGCTAACAATACAGCAGCTGTATCTTGTTGCTGAAGCAGGTTCTGTAAATATTGCTGTGCAATTTCTGCAACATCTTGAGACATTTCGGCTTCGGTGTTATAAATCTGCACCATCAACTCATCAACACGAAAAAATTGTGTGGTCGCTAGCATTTGCTTACCCAGACAGTGATCAATATTGGGCTAAATTCAAGGGTAATAATTCTCAACCCATACACGCCCTATTCAGTATAGGTTTTAAGGATTTTGCAGATTAATTATAGTTCTTTGTCCTAATTAACGCCGTAACAACTACAAAGAACAAAAAACAATGTAAAATGTGTAATTAAAGTTAATATTTTTTTACATATTACCAAAAAATTATGCTAGCTGCAATTCTCTTTGACCTAGATGGCACAATTGTCAACACTGACCCCATACACTACCAGGCTTGGCAACAAAAGCTTGCTCATTATGGCATAGAAATTGACGAAAGTTTCTATAAATCTCGCATCAGTGGCCGTTTAAACCCAGAAATTGTCAAAGATATTCTGCCACAATTATCACCAACAGATGGACAAAAATTTGCAGATGAAAAAGAGGGACTTTTCCGCGAACTTGCACCCCATCTAAAACCACTGAGTGGATTTTCTGAATTACTAACATGGACAGATGCACATCAGCTAAAACGTGCATTAGTCACTAATGCTCCTAGATTAAATGCCGAATTTATGTTAGATGTATTGGGCATTAAAGAAGCTTTCCATACACTTGTTTTAGCTGAAGATTGTATAGCAGGTAAACCCGACCCCGCACCTTATCAAGCCGCCCTGGATAAGTTAGAAATTCAAGCAGAACAGGCGATCGCCTTAGAAGACTCTCCTTCTGGAATTCGTGCTGCTGTAGCCGCTGGTATTCCCACTATTGGTATAGCTTCTACCCACGAACCCAAAGTCTTGTTAGAAGTCGGCGCTTTTATAGCAATTCCAGATTTTACTGATTTGCAACTATGGACATTTCTTAACTCAGTGATAGAGAAAGATGGAAGTGCAATCGCCTCTACTTATTAAGCGCAAGGCTTACAGAGATTTCACAATGGTTAATTAAAAAAGTGGCATTGCTGATTAATGGGATGAATTTTGTTTCGCGCAAAGGTAAGCCAGTGCGTTGGGCGGCTTTCCCGACTTGTAGACACCCAGAGGGTAGCTTCCCGCAGGGTAGCAACTGGCGTCGCAAAGGCGCGAATAATTAAATCTTAGCCTTGGGCAAAAATTTTAATTCATCCCGCATTTATGCAACACCAAAAAAGTAAGTTTCCCCATCCAGATGGAAAAGGGAAACCAAGCCTAACTTTGATAGGATGTAAGCAGCATTTTTAATTATGGGGTTGTCAAGTAAGACAACCCTACTTTTTTGGTCGCCTCCTACAACTTTCTTCCTGCAATAGTTACGTTCTCTTTAGTACCCCGTAAAGGTAGTAACTAAGGCTAATCGCAAATGCTGGAAGATGTCGCACTAAGCAGTCTTGCTAACATTGCGACGGCGGGATAAAGCCATTGCTCCTCCTACCAAACCTAAACCTACTAAAGTAGCTGGTTCTGGTACAGGTACAGGTTGTGATGTTCCTGTCTTGTAGTAGACGCTGATATGAGATACATCCTTTGGCCCATTGCCTGGAAAATTAAATGGAGGTTCTGTAAATGGAGATGACCAGGTTCCAGACGTTACTCCATCGTTAAGCAAGTAACCTACAAGTGTAGTGCCTTGACCAGACTTAAAGACCAGCATGATATCATCCCAGGTGGATTGGATGGCGCTGGATATATTCCAAGTTCCAGATTGCCCTGAGCCAGAGCCGTTATAACCAGCATTTTGACCAATTTTGCCACCGAATACCCAGTTATTGATACCGAAGAAGCCTTCAGCATTAACCGTCGAAGGATTAGTATTCAGAAAATCCTGATTAGCGGTGTTACTGATTTCGCATCCAAAGGTGCCTGTTACTTTCGCAGTAGTGTTGATAGGACTGGTAGGACAAGCAAAGGTGCCTGCCTTGGCTGGTGCTGATACTGTCAGGATACCAGCAGCCAACATGGAAGAACCTACTAAGGTCGCAAGTATTTTTTTCATAAACGATTCATTTCTCTCCCTAAAATCACGTAGAACAGACCATGCGGATAAAAAAAATTGCACGAGGAATTTTTTCAAATCCTACATATAAAGTAAAGTATTAATTAAATTTGATCGCGTCAACAAGAACTCAGTAATTTTACGACAGGTTCACAATAATTGTACTGAGATAAAGCCTCAAATAAGCTAATATAGTTTACACAAGCTTTACACAGTAAATAATATTTTTTATAGTTTTAGAGTTATATCCATGCTATGAAGTTTTTAGTTTAGAGTATAAATTAGAACATTTTAGTTTTATATTGCAGTAAGTTAAGGCCCTTAACTTACTGCTATTTTATACCCTATTAACATTGTGAATAGTATTTAAAGTAAAGTGCGATCGCTCATCTACAATCTTTGCAAAAGAGCGATCGCCGAAATAAATTGATAAATTTGATTTGTACGTTGATTAAAGTGCTTCTGGTGGGGAAATATCAGGCCCGACAATGACAGTATTACTACTAGACTTGATTCCTGGTTTAGTAGTTGCTTCAGTCTTCTGGGTTGACTGAGATAAGGAAGAAGAGGGGTGACTATCCACATCAGAATGCAGCGCTTTGTTGGCGTTAGCTTGTTGAGATAACAAAGATAGTCCTCCCACCGCTCCAGCAACAAGGGCTGTATATCCGACATATAAATGCATAGGGCGGATTTCAATTCCCGACCCACCAGCAGCTTTTTTCGACTGAGAGCAAGAGGGCAAAACTGATTTCACTGGCTCATCTTGAGGTAATGAAGCAGCTAAAGCTGTACCATTTAGCTCCAAGGTATTCCCCATAATGCGGATAAAACCACGCACAAATACATCTTCTGGCAATAACTCTAAGTTGCCATTTTCTAATGCTTCTATATGATGAATTGGTATTCGAGTATAAGCTTGAAGTTGTTCAAGTGAAAATCTTTTCAACTCACGAGCTTGTCGGAGTTGTTGACCGATTTGACGCAAACTTATTAAGCGCTCTTCGTCTGGTGTTAGCTTGTTCAGTTCAATGTTTGATTGGGGTTTATGATGATTCAGCCACTTCATCCATGATGCTGCTGGAGATTCAGATTCGATACGGTTTGTTTTTACGGATGCTGCGACTACATTAGATGGTGATAAATTTTTATCACTAGTATTAACAACAGGTTCTTGTATATGCGATTGAACGCTTGTGCTTAATTCTTCTTGTTTGATAGGAGAAGAGATATTAGCAGCATCTATCTGTGGGTTAATATTTTCATCTTGCTGATGCTGTTTCATAAATTGCTGACAGGTTAAACCAATTGCTTCTCTACTGACAGCTTTAAATAAAATATTGGCTTGTTCAGATGAAGAACCTAACAACTTTTGTAAGGTTGCCAAAGCACGGCGATAAGCTTTACTACGATGCAATTCAGCTTCGATTTTACCTAGCAGCGATCGCAGTTCATCTTGAGAAATTTCAATAGTAGAATTACCAGGAGTTTTTAACAAGTACACAGGTGTCATAGCCATGATATCAGCCCCTTCCAATACTTAAGCAAAGAGTAGTCTCACCTGTATAATTGCTTCTACTATATTTTTGTTATATCCGGATTATTATGTGTCAATTTTCCAGTTTATTAATTTCTAATGAACATTTTATTACTTGCCAACAGGGGCTTGCTGGACAAAATCATTTATCCATTGCAGATATTGTTCGCCAGTTAAATCTGCTACATCGTTATGTCCTGCTTCTGGAACCAAAATCAGCTTTTTTGGTTCGGGAGCAGCTGCATACAGTTTTTGGCTCATGAAAAACGGCACAGTTAAATCAGCAGTGCCGTGAATGAGTAAAACTGGCATTTTCAACTTTGATATTTTTTTAATTGATTCAAAGCGTTGTGTCAGAATTAAATTGACGGGGAACATCCAAAACAAGTTCCGATAAGCTACAACCTCTTGGATGGAGGTAAAAGAGTTTTCCACGATTAGTCCGGCAGCATCTGAATGTTTGACTGCCAAATCAATAGCTACTGCACCTCCCAAAGAGTGCCCATAAATATAAATGTGGTTGGGTGGAATTTTTAGTTGCTGTACGAGGTAATTCCAAGCCGTGGCTGCATCCTGATAAACTTTCATTTCATTAGGAAAAGTGCCTTCACTGCGACCGTAACCCCGATAATCAATTAGCAAAACTGAAAATCCTAATTGATAAAATCGACTGGCATGGGCAATATTTGCACCAATGTTAAGACCGTTACCATGCAGATACAACAACACTTTGGCGTTGGGTTGCTTGGCTTTGATCCACCAACCGTGGATGCGTTCCGTTTTACGCGATCGCACTGTTACTGGTAACCAAACTTCCTCATAAGGAAGATTAAAAAACTCTGGTGTTGTTTCAATAACGCTAGTTGGAAAAAAAATAAATCGAGGTTGCTGGACAAAAAGAAACAGACATAAGGCACAATAGACGATCGCTGCAACGATACTAGACCACAGTAGCAGCTTAAATAATATATCCATTTGTAGTTGCAGCTTGTTATTGCTCATCTATGAAAATTTTAAATATACTTAGTATTTATACATACAATTATTCTTCCCAGTCAAGTTGCCATAATTTTTCCGCTGATTACCCAATCCCCAATCCCTAATCCCCAGTCCCTTTTACATCTCTAATTCTGGAAAATCTGCTGAGGTGTGACAGTATACCAGTAAGTTAGGATTTTAGTTAAGTATTTACGCTGGGTATTATGTCTAAATTTCTGCCAGTTGTCTTAGCTGCCACTACTGTTTTATTGGCATCAACTAATCACCCTAGCACTACGCTTGCTGGAACTTGTGCCTCTCAGTGTGGCCCACGCCCAATTCAGTTTACACCTGGAAGGGCTATCCGATTGCAAGTTATAAATAACACATCTGGGTTAGTTAATTTAGAAAAACTGCAAGGAACTAAGCCTATTCCCCTGCAACCTGGGCAAGAATTTCAAATTGAGCAGGGAAATCCTAACGAGCCAAATCTTTCACTTATATTCTGGGATGAAATGGGAGCGCCGCTCCAAGCAATTGTTTCTAAACCCAACTTTGGTACGTTACGCTTAGAAATCCGTCCTGGCAACCGTTATCCAGGCGATCGCTCTCTTTACATTCTCAATGACGGTCATGTAAATGTGTATTAAAAGCTAGCAAAAGTTATCAGTTTAAGCTATGAGTTATGAGTTAGGAAAAATTTTTTTAAACTCATAACTCATAACTCCTGTTGTGCTAGATATAGCTATCGTCGAAACTTCAAAATCTCGTAGGCGCTTACCCAATCAACGCTGGCAAATTTATCCGCAAAACATAGAATTTGCCCAAAAGCTGGCTGTAGAAAATAATGTCTCGCCCATTGTTAGCCAGCTGTTGATTAACCGTGGTATTGAAACCCCAGAAGCAGCACAAACATTTTTAAATCCAGAATCTTTAATATTACCATCGCCCTTAGAAGAATTCCCGGATCTGGCAACTAGTGTGGAATTGCTGCAAGAGGCGATCGCTTCTGAAGAAAAAATTGCCATCTGTGGTGACTACGATGCTGATGGGATGACTAGCACCGCTTTACTGTTGCGTAGTCTCCGCGCTTTAGGAGCAAAGGTAAATTATGCTATTCCTAGCCGGATGCACGATGGCTATGGCATTAATAAAAGAATAGTTGAAGAATTCTATAGCGAAGGTGTCCGCTTAATTTTAACTGTAGATAATGGCATCTCAGCAGTTGAACCAATTGCCAGAGCAAGAGAACTCGGTTTAAAGGTAATTGTTACCGATCATCATGACATCCCTCAAAAGTTGCCCCCAGCGAATGCTATTCTTAACCCAAAATTGATAGCAGAATCCTCGCCTTATCGGGGTGTTGCTGGTGTTGGTGTAGCTTATATCCTGGCGGTGTCTCTGGCACAACAGCTAGGAGAAACTAAAGGCTTAATCCAGCCGATGTTAGCTTTATTTACACTAGGAACGATCGCAGATTTAGCTCCCTTAATCGGTGTTAACCGCCGCTGGGTAAAACGTGGTTTACAGCTTTTACCCAAATCTAACTTACCTGGAATCCAAGCTTTGATTCAGATAGCTGGTGTACAGGCAAGGGGAGAAGGACAAGGGGACAAGGGGATAAGGGGACAAGGGGAGGAGGGGAGCAATCTAAAATCTAAAATCCGTCTTGAAAAGTTTGCTACGGAGGAGCCAGCGCAGTCTTGGGGGTTTCCCCCATGCGCGACTGGCGTTGGAAACCCTCCTTACAACTTTTCGCAAAATCCAAAATCCTTGAAGCCAGAGGATATTGGATTTCGGCTAGGCCCACGCATTAATGCTATTGGTCGAATTGGTGACCCCCAGACTGTAATTGAATTATTAACTACAGATGATATGGGGATTGCGCTGGAGAGAGCAATGCAGTGCGAATCTGTTAACCAACAGCGCCAGCAGATGTGTGAGCAAATAGAGCAAGAAGCGATCGCTTATGTTGAAACTGAATTTATCACCTCACTCCAGGAAGACCGGGTATTAGTTGTTGTTCAACCGAATTGGCATCACGGTGTGATTGGGATTGTCGCTTCGCGCTTGGTAGAACGTTATGGTGTCCCTGTGTTTATCGGCACTTATGAAGATGAGGAACACATTCGCGGTTCAGCACGGGGAATTCCTGAGTTTAATGTATTTGAAGCTTTGGAAGCTTGTCACGATTTGCTAGGCAAATTTGGTGGACATAAAGCAGCTGGGGGATTTTCTTTACCAGCACCGAATCTATCGGCATTGCGATCGCGTTTGATTGAGTTTGCCAATGAGTGTCTTGAACCCCAACACCTCAAGCCACTATTGAAAATTGATACTCAAGTTAATTTCAATGAAATTAATCACCAGCTTTATCAACAGCTAAATGCTCTGCATCCTTGCGGTATCGATAACCCCGATCCGGCGTTTTGGACACCCAATGTCCAAGTGATTGAGCAACAGATAGTCGGCAAGGGTCACATCAAACTCACACTTGCCCAAACTATCGATCATCAACAGTATCAAATTAAGGCGATCGCTTGGCGTTGGCGCGACTACTTCCCCCTACCGTCACGGGTGGATGTTGCCTACAAGCTGCGCGAAAATCACTTTAATGGTAACACCAGCATCGAAATGGAATTAATCGGCGTCAGGCTACCAACCCAGTCTCACCTGTTTGTCGCCGCACCATCTAAGCCCATAACAACCACCTTTGAGTACAAGCAGCGCCACTACACTTGTGGTATTTATCGCCAGGGTTCATTACCAGAATTAAGAATTAAAAATCCTGAAGGCAAAGTTTTAGCTATGCAGCCAGGACATACAATTGGTTTACTAGGCAATAGCCGTGACGATGCTCAAAAGGTTGATGTATGTCAACCACAGTATGACAGCATTATCCAAGCTGCTCTTAAAGCTTTATCAGTCCTGAGTCCTGAGTCCTGAGTTTTTAATTCTGAGTCCTGAGTTTTGAGTCCTGAGTTTTCAGTTACTAAGTTTGAGTTTGTAATTTTATAATTTTCTTTAACTCAACACTTTTCACTCTTTACTCAGCGAGAAGTTGCAAGGGGGGTCTCCCTCCGGGCAAACTTCGGTGACTCTTTACTCAGCACTCAGCACTATTACAGGTTACCGTTGCGAAATGCCAGTACAAAAATTACAGCAGGGCCAGCAAGTACAATTAGTCCAACGAATAGTAGTTGAAAAATAACTTCCCAATTGATATTGGCTAGGGCTTCAAACATTGTTTCCTCCCAATGGTCTTAAAAAATTCAATAACTTTCAGTTGCAAAACCCGCAATTGATCATATCCGGCGATGGACTGCTAAATTTAATTTACTTAACAAAATTATAAGAAAAAACATAAAACGAGTGATTAGGAAGTGGCGGTATAAGTTAGGGCGTGTTTTCAAGCTATAACCACATGAACTTCCCAATGGTGATTTCTTTGTTCGTCTGCGTCTGATTGATCACAACAGTAATCCCTACGGTGTAAGCACTCGGTAGAATAGGTTTGTCTGTAATCAATAAAAGACGCCTCAGTAGCCAACCTTATGCTCACAACAGCTGACTTTCTTCAATACACCCAATGGTCGGGTATTGCCACGTTGGTATTTGCCGCCTTGACAGTTCTCGCTTTTATTCTTAAATGGGGCCTCCGTTTTCGGCTGGTGGGTGCAACTGGCTTTATGCTGGTGTTGACAAGTGGATTATTTGCGCTCTCTTTAGTACCCTTGAGTCGTACTGTGATTCCGGGCGCGGTGCGGTTCACTCTAGTTTATGACAATGGTTCAACACAAGCAGTAATTACTATCCCACCCCAGACTACACCTTCAACATTAGAAGCTACTTTACGTCAAGCGGCTAGTAATTTATACTCTTATGGCCGCTTAGGTTCGCGCAGCGAAAACTATATGACGATTCGTGCCCGTACCCTCATTCACCCAGAACCAGGAGTTTCCATACCAGTATATTTAGGACAAGTCAAGCGATCGCTAGGTAATCGTGAAGACTCCGAGATGACTGTGGAAATTTACCCAGAAAAATTTGCTCAGTTGCCAAAGCCCACCGTTTAAAATGTCGGTCTACTGAACGTGAGACATCACGAATTATTTTCGTGATGTCTCACGTTTATTTCCTCCGCTAAAATCCGACACCCTAGAACTATGCTGTTGGCGAATAAGGGAGCAGACTCCTCATTATCCCCAAATACCGCCGTCACCCTCCGGGTAACGTTCGTTCCTCGCTAACGCCAGTTCGACGGCACGGGAACCGACACTGCCGATTGAACTCATTTATAAAATGGTACGCCTTCTTTGCAGGCTGTAAAGTTTTTAGCCCAGGTCGTTGGGCTTTATATCATCCAAGATTTTTGGCTTGCCCAGGGCAGAAACTCCTATATATAAGGGTCTTGGGCTACTAGTGCATTAATTTGTTGCTTCATCAACTGCACCAGTCCATCTGCACTTGTGTGCATAAACTTTTATAAGCACAAAGGATTTTCTAGCTTTTCTTATGCTGTTAATCTTCCGCTTGGGTGAAGCTATACATACGCCAAGGAATGTACTCTAATTCTATCGAAATTTAACCATTGCAAAAGTTATTCACACTGAAAATTAGGAGCGAATTTATGGAATCTCTTCTCTAAACACCTGATGAATATTGACTTTTGGGCTTATATGTTATGAGTAAAGGACTTTGAATGACAAATATTCTGAAGTAATCTTAATTTTATATATTTTTGTAACACATTCAAATATGATGAACTTATCTTATACATTTTCAACGTTTGCCAAGGGCTAATTTCAAGCACCGCTCTTTCATGCTTTAGAAGTACCCCATCTATCGTTGCATGGTTATCTGCACTTGATGGCTAAATTCTATGGTCAGTTATGTCTTTTGAGGTTCTCTATGTTATCTAGACAAGAATATAAAATAGATATATTAGGTAATATTCCTTTTATATCTATTCATATTGGCAGCCTGTTAATTTTTTGGGTAGGCTTTAGTTGGGCGGCGCTAATTACATGCTTTGCACTCTGGTTTATCCGAATGTTTGGAGTGACAGCAGGATACCATCGTTATTTTTCACATCGCACTTATAAAACAACGCGTTGGTTTCAGTTTATTCTTGCTGTTCTAGGCAATTCTTCAGCCCAATTAGGGCCACTATGGTGGGCAGCACATCATCGTCATCACCATCGCTACGCAGATACAAAACAGGATATTCATTCACCTATTGTTCATGGTTTATGGTGGTCGCACATTGGCTGGGTGATGTGTCCTGAATATTCCAAAACAGATGAAAGGAACGTCCGTGATTTTGCACAATATCCAGAGTTGCAATGGTTAAACCGTTTTCACATGGTTGTGCCTATTGTACTAGCCGTCACCTTGGCTGCAATTGGGCTACTGTTGCAGCACTATATTCCTCAGCTAAAAACCACTGGCTTACAGATGCTTGTCTGGGGATTCTTTTTTAGTACTTTACTACTTTATCACTCGACTTTTACAATTAATTCTCTTGCCCATATCTTTGGATATCGTCGCTTTAACACAACAGATACTAGTCGCAACAATTGGTTTTTAGCTCTAATTACTCTAGGTGAAGGTTGGCATAATAATCATCATTACTATCCAGCTTCAGAACGGCAAGGATTCTACTGGTGGGAAATAGATGTTACTCATTACATTCTGAAGCTACTTGCATGGCTTGGAATCGTTTGGAATTTAAGAACTCCTCCCAGCCAAATCTATGAACAATTGTCTTTAAAATCGGCAAATAAAACTTCTCAAATTATCAAGATTGGTGATAGCGATGTCGATTGAATAATAAAAGCTTCCCCTGTCTTGAAAATAAGGCAGAGGAGGCAGGGGGCAGAGGGGAAAGTACAGACGCGATTAATCGCGTCTTATACAATAACTCTCCCCTGCACAAGCGCAGGCTTTGAGAGATGTGGTGAGAAATCCGGGTTAATGCCCCATGCCCATTGAAATAGCAAGTTTTCAGTGCGATCGCCGCTTTCGTAGCGACTGTCTTGAAAGTAAAGTAATCGCCGAAATAGTAATTGCTGTCTCAAAAGCTATTTTGGCGACTCCCGAAACAGCAATTGCGATCGCTCTAGCGAGTGTTAGGTAATGTCTTTAATGTTGGGTAGTTCACTCAGTATATTCCTGCAAAGTGAAGATAATTTGCCTGTTACCAGTGAAACACATTTTTTTTTGTGTTTCAGTATACAATAATTATTTTTTTAGATTAAGATATTAATTTAGCGATTCCAGTAATTAGCAAAAGTTAATCAGCTTGTTGGTAATGGGTAATGGTGGCAGGAGAAATCAATGGTTCTTCCTAAGCCCCAAACCCGAATGTCCAAGCACTTTTCCTGATTATCTGGGAGTGGTATTGTTAAGTAATTATACTTTTATTCAAAAATTGATAGTTCGGAATTTAAAACTAATGAACGCTATAGACTTTAAGCCATGCTGCCAAACTGCTCAACCAGTCAGCGAAAGGCTTAGTTGATTTTATTGCCCAACTCAAACTTAGCTGAGTTATGTAGATTCCTGATAGTAGCAATCAGCCTAGCTTATCAGCATCTGCAATCCATACTTAAAGGAGAATTCCAAGCCACACATTTAATTTTATTAAGAAATATCAAGGTTTTGGCAAACTAGTTATATGCCCAATCAATTTACTACTCAAACCTTGTCTACTCAAACCCCTAGTTCTTTATTAACTCTCACGATCGCCCCAACAAAGGTAATACGTGGTTCTAGCGTGTTGCAGACGGCATCAGAAGCGATCGCGCATTTAGGAAATCGCCCGTTAATTGTAGTAGGTAATAGCACTGTTGCAATTAGCCAAGATTTGCAACCAATTTTAGAAAAACGGCAGTTGCAGATAGCCCAAGCCTCCTATGGTGCAGATTGCTGTGAAGCTAGCCTGAAATCTTTACGTAAGGCAGCAAAAGAACATAAAGCTGATCTCATTATCGGTGTTGGTGGTGGCAAAGCACTCGATACAGCTAAGTTAGTCGCACATCAATTACAGTTGCCAGTGGTGACAATTCCCACCTCAGCAGCTACCTGTGCAGCTTGGTCTGCCCTCTCAAATGTGTATTCTGAGCATGGGGCGTTTCTTTATGATGTGGCACTGTCTCGCTGTCCCGATTTACTCATACTCGATTACGACTTAATTCAAACTGCACCGCAACATACATTAGTGGCGGGAATTGGAGATGCGATCGCCAAATGGTACGAAGCCTCAGTCAGTAGCGGCCATTCGCAACAAACTCTAATCATTGCCGCAGTGCAACAAGCACGAGTTTTGCGCGATATCTTATTGCAAAAGTCAGTAGATGCCCTCAAAGAACCAGGTACTGAGGTTTGGCGAGAAGTCGTAGACGCCACAGTTTTAATGGCTGGAGTAATTGGTGGACTCGGAGGGGCCCAATGTCGTACTGTTGCCGCCCATGCCATACATAATGGTTTAACTCACATTGCGGGACATGGCAGTATTCATGGTGCAAAAGTCGCTTATGGTATCTTGGTGCAGCTGCGTTTAGAAGAAATGGTACAAGGCAATCAACTAGCTGCGGCATCTAGACAACAGTTGCTGAAGTTCTATGCAGAGATTGGACTGCCGCAAAAATTAAGCGATTTGGGATTGGGCAATATTACACTCAGTGAACTGCAAACAGCCGCTGAAATTGCTTTATCTCCTAATTCTGACATCCATCGGCTACCCTTTAAAGTGGCGGTGGAACAGTTAATGGCCGCGATGGTTTCTACCACTGCACCAATAGATAGTCGAGACACGACAAATCGCGTCTCATCAAGGGGAATAAGTGACGAGGTTGAGGAATGAGTTTGGATTGGATTGTACCAGCAGAACGTATACAGAAGTTGCCACCTTATGTGTTTGCCCGTCTAGATGAACTCAAGGCGAAAGCAAGGGAACAAGGGCTGGATTTAATAGATTTGGGCATGGGAAACCCCGATGGCGCAACACCACAACCAGTGGTAGAAGCAGCAATCAAGGCTTTGCAAAATCCGGCAAATCACGGTTATCCTCCTTTTGAAGGCACTGCTAGTTTTCGCCGTGCTATCACAAATTGGTACAATCGCCGTTATGGTGTCGTTCTCGATCCCGATAGTGAAGCTTTGCCGCTACTCGGTTCTAAAGAGGGATTAGCGCACCTCGCGATCGCCTACATTAACCCTGGTGATTTAGTTCTTGTACCTTCTCCCGCTTATCCTGCCCATTTTCGCGGCCCGGTAATTGCTGGGGGGCAAGTTTATAGCTTAATTCTCAAACCAGAAAATGACTGGTTAATTGATTTAGCGGCTATTCCTGACGAGGTTGCCGAAAAAGCCAAAATACTTTATTTCAATTATCCCAGCAATCCGACTGCTGCCACTGCACCCCGCGAATTTTTTGAAGAAATCGTTGCCTTCGCCCGTAAATATGAAATTCTTTTGGTGCATGACTTGTGTTATGCCGAGTTAGCTTTTGATGGTTATCAACCGACTAGCTTGTTAGAAATTCCCGGTGCGAAAGATATTGGTGTAGAGTTTCACACCTTATCCAAAACTTATAATATGGCAGGCTGGCGTGTGGGGTTTGTGGTAGGTAACCGCCATGTAATTCAAGGTTTACGCACCCTGAAAACGAACTTGGATTACGGCATTTTTGCTGCCTTGCAAACAGCCGCCGAAACCGCTTTGCAACTACCAGATGTATATTTACATGAAGTTCAACAACGTTACCGCACCCGCCGCGATTTCCTCATTCAAGGATTAGGAGAATTAGGTTGGGATATCCCTAAAACGAAGGCGACAATGTATCTTTGGGTGAAATGTCCTGTTGGGGTTAGTTCAACGGATTTTGCCTTGAATGTATTGCAGCAAACTGGTGTTGTAGTGACTCCAGGTAATGCCTTTGGAGTTGCAGGCGAAGGATATGCGCGGATTAGTTTGATTGCAGAGTGCGATCGCCTGGGTGAAGCTTTGCAGAGATTTAAACAAGCCGGTATCCGCTATCAAGCCGAAGCTGTAATCTCTGGTTCAGAATAAAGATAGCAAACTTGAAAAAATCAAATTGATGCTAACCCCCTCTGCTGCCATCCCCCATTTAATTGTCGCAGGCTTTCATGCCCTTTCTGACCCCATAAGGATTAGTGTGCTGGAACTACTGCGACAGCAAGAATTATGTGTGTGTGACTTGTGCGACGCTTTGGGGGTAACTCAGTCAAAGCTGTCATTTCACCTCAAAACCCTCAAGGAAGCTGGCTTAGTTAATTCTCGTCAAGAAGGACGCTGGATTTATTACAGCCTCAATATCTCTCAATTCGTTGCCTTAGAGAAATATTTAGCTGATTACAGCCGCTTCAGCCAGATATTGCCTGCGCGTACCTGCAATAAGCCTTCCTAATACATCAAGTTTTTTTGATGAATTTTTGTATATAGAGCGATGTTTGTCATTGACATATCAATTTTTTTTGAAATGATAGACATATAGCTTTAAATACAACCCACGGTGGTGAGGTCAATGCAGGCAAAAGCGAAAAAATTGGCTCTTGCTCTAGGGATATGTGCATTAGCAAGTAGTTGCTCGACTACATCTAATATCGATAATCAAACTCAGTCACAGCAGAAAGTAAGCCAAGTAAGCAATCCTCAAACGATTGCCAGAATTAAGATTGACGGTTCGAGTACTGTACATCCAATTACACAGGCGATCGCGAAAGAATTTCAAACAACCTCCAAAAATAACGCCCAAGTTCAACTGAACATTTCCGGTACTAGTGGCGGCTTTGAAAAATTCTGTGCTGGAGAAACTGATATAACCAATGCCTCTCGACCAATTTTAAAACAAGAGATGGAAGCTTGTAATCAAAATGGTGTGAGGTACTTCGAGTTACCGATTGCTTTTGATGCGCTAACTATCGCCGTTCATCCGCAAAACAATTGGGCGAAAGATATTACCGTAGCTGAATTAAAGAAGATTTGGGAACCCGCTGCTGAAGGGAAAATCACTCGATGGAACCAAGTGCGTGCATCTTGGCCCGATCGCCCCCTAAATTTATATGGTGCTGGTAAAAAATCAGGTACTTTTGATTACTTTACAGAGGCAACTGTAGGAAAAGTCAGAGCTAGCCGTAACGACTACACAGCTAGCGAAGATGATAATGTTTTAGTCCAAGGTATTAGTAAAGACCCAAATGCTTTAGGTTATTTTGGATACTCTTATTATGAAGAAAACCAAGGTAAATTAAAAGCTGTTGCAGTCAACAACGGCAAAGGTGCTGTGTTGCCATCACGGGAAACAGTAGAAAAAGCACAATATCAGCCACTATCCCGACCTTTATTTATCTACGCTAATTTCGAGTATTCACAAAAGAAACCAGCAGTAAAAGATTTTTTAGATTTCTACCTCAAGAATGCACCAACCACAGCAACTTCTGTAGGCTATGTCCCTTTACCAGATGAAGCTTACAACCTCGATTATGTTCACTTCAACAAAGGCAAAGTAGGAACAGTGTTTGAGGGAGAAGCTGAGTTGAACCTGACGATTGGTGAGTTATTACGCAAACAAGCAAAGTTTTAGGGATCTAGGGGGTTGGGTGCTGGAAGGCAGGATTTTTCCCAATCCCTTTGAAATGCTGTCCATTTAAATAGCAGTAGGAAATTTGATGAGAATACGTGTTGGAATCAACGGATTTGGTAGGATTGGACGGCTAGCTCTGCGGGCTGCTTGGGGTTGGCCGGAACTAGAGTTTGTCCATATCAACGAAATAAAAGGTGGAGCAGTCGCGGCGGCTCATTTACTCAAGTTCGATTCTGTACACGGGCGATGGGAACCAGAAGTAGAAGCACAGGGCGATGGCATCCTTATTGATGGTACACCTCTAAGCTTTAGCGAGTATTCCCAACCTGGTGAAATTCCTTGGGAAGATTTAGGTATTGATTTAGTACTAGAATGCTCCGGCAAATTTAGAACGACCGCCACCCTTGACCCCTATTTCAAGCGAGGAGTGCAGAAGGTAATTGTAGCTGCTCCAGTCAAGGAAGGAGCGTTAAATATCGTTATGGGAGTCAACGACCACCTTTACGAGCCTGAGCAACATCATCTTCTAACCGCTGCCTCCTGCACTACCAACTGTTTAGCTCCTGTTGTCAAGGTGATTCATGAAGGGTTAGGCATTAAGCATGGGGTAATTACAACAATCCATGACAACACTAATACTCAAACTATCGTCGATGCTCCTCATAAGGATCTGCGTCGGGCACGAGCTACCAGCTTGTCTTTGATTCCAACATCAACTGGATCAGCAACAGCTATAGGACTAATTTATCCCGAACTCAACGGCAAACTTAATGGTCTAGCAGTGCGGGTTCCACTACTCAATGCTTCTTTGACAGACTGTGTATTTGAAGTTGTGCGACCAACAACTGTCGAAGAGATTAATAGCTTGTTAAAAGCTGCTTCTGAGCGCGCACCGCTCAAAGGTATTTTAGGCTATGAAGAACGGCCTTTGGTATCTATCGACTATAAAGACGATCCTCGGTCTTCTATCATTGATGCCCTCTCCACAATGGTAGTAGACCAGACGCAAGTAAAAGTACTGGCTTGGTATGACAACGAATGGGGCTACGCCAACCGCATGGTTGAACTAGCCCGTAAGGTCGCTTTGAGTTTGAAGGATTCAAAGTGATTGGGCATTGATTATTAGTAAGCAAAAAAATTCTTTACCAATCCCCAATCCCCAGTTCCCAGCCCCCAATTTTCTCATGACTTCTACTACAGCTTCTCGCGCCAATTTCAAGAACTATATCTTGGTCACCCTCGCCTATTGGGGTTTTACCATTACCGATGGGGCCCTGCGAATGCTGGTGCTGCTCTACTTCAACAAAATTGGCTATACCCCACTACAAATTGCCTTTCTATTTCTGTTCTACGAAGTCTTTGGGGTAATTACGAACTTCTTAGGCGGTTGGATTGGCTCTCAGCTGGGGCTTAAGGTGACGCTTTATACTGGCATCGGACTACAGATTTTCTCTCTGGTGATGCTCTCATGCCTCAATCCCAGCTGGGTACAGTGGATTGCAGTCCTTTATGTAATGGTGGCTCAGGCATTTTCTGGGATTGCTAAAGACCTGACCAAGATGAGTTCTAAGAGTGCGATTCGGTTGGTAGTGCCCCAGGATGCCCAATCTTCTTTGTTCAAGTGGGTAGCAGTACTGACTGGTTCTAAGAATGCTCTCAAAGGAGTTGGCTTCTTTGTTGGTAGCGCACTTCTAGGTTTAGTTGGCTTCGTTAATTCTCTGTGGATTATGGCAGTGGGACTGTTCTTGATTATGTTCACTGGGCTAATGCTGCCCAAAGGAATGGGCAAAATCAAGAAGAAAGTCAAGTTTAGCCAACTATTTTCTAAGAGCCAAGAAATTAACATACTCTCAGCTGCTCGATTCTTTCTCTTTGGTTCCCGTGATGTCTGGTTTGTAGTGGGATTGCCAGTATTTTTGCGGGGGCCTTTAGGCTGGTCGTTTTATCAAGTTGGTGGATTTTTGGCGTGTTGGGTAATTGGCTACGGCATTATTCAGTCTTTAGCACCGACACTGATCCAGCGACTTGGCTCTGGTCGTCCGCCGCAATCAAAGACTATCCAGTTTTGGACATTTACCTTAACAGTCGTTCCAGGCGCGATCGCCCTTGCTCTTCAATTAGGTGTACCTGCCAATATTGCGATCGTTGGTGGACTCCTGATTTTTGGCGTGGTATTTGCCTTTAACTCAGCAGTTCACTCTTATTTAGTGTTGGCATTTACCGATGATGACAAGGTAGCGCTGAATGTGGGTTTCTACTATATGGCTAACTCTGGTGGTCGATTGGTAGGTACTGTCTTGTCGGGTTTAATCTACCAGCTTTACGGGTTGGTGGGTTGTTTGTGGGCATCCATGTTCTTTGTACTAGCAGCAGCAGTCATTTCGTTAAAGTTACCCAATCCGCAACCAAGCAAAGCGATCGCCTGGAAAGCCGGAGATGGAGATTGATTAACTATTACTTTTAGGTTTAAAGCGATGAGTATCAATCCACAGGCCAATAAAGCTCCAATGCAAGCTGGGAGCAACCTAAGCTTTTTTGAAAGATATCTCACCGTTTGGGTTTTTTTGTGCATCTTCATAGGAATTGTACTGGGGAGATTATTTCCAGGAATAGCGGTAACCCTAGATTCGATCAGCGTATATCAAGTATCAATCCCTATTGCAATGTGTCTGTTTTTCATGATGTACCCCATCATGGTCAAGATTGACTTTACTCAAGCTGCAAATGCTATCCGCGCTCCTAAACCAGTGCTTCTCACCTTGGTGGTAAACTGGCTAATTAAACCATTCACAATGGTAGTATTTGCCCAGTTTTTTTTGGGATGGTTATTTTGCCCATTAATTACAGGTACTGAATTAATTCGTGGTAGCGAAGTAGCACTAACAAATTCGTACATTGCTGGGACAATTTTACTGGGAATTGCTCCTTGTACAGCAATGGTGCTGCTGTGGGGATATCTTTCTTACGGTAATCAAGGTCACACCTTGGTGATGGTATCAGTTAATTCTTTAACAATGCTGTTTTTGTACGCACCTTTGGGAAGGTGGCTACTAGCAGCAAATGATTTAACTGTACCCTGGCAAACGATTGTTTTTTCGGTGCTAATTTATGTAGGGTTGCCCTTATTAGCAGGAATGTACAGTCGTTATTGGATTTTCAAACACAAAGGTAGAGAGTGGTTTGAAAAGCGATTTTTAAAGTATCTCAGTCCTGTTGCTATTAGTGCCTTGCTGATTACTTTAGTCTTGCTATTTGCGTTTAAGGGTGAGTTGATAGTCAACAATCCCTTACATATCTTATTAATAGCTGTACCGCTATTCATTCAAACTAATTTCATTTTTTTGATTAGTTATGTAGCAGCGTTGAAACTCAATTTATCGTATGAAGACGCCGCACCCGCAGCATTAATCGGAGCCAGCAATCACTTTGAAGTTGCTATTGCCACTGCTGTGATGCTGTTTGGCTTAAATTCTGGCGCTGCACTGGCCACGGTGGTAGGAGTTTTAATCGAAGTTCCAGTAATGTTGATGCTGGTTGAGTTCTGTAAACGAACTGCGGCTTGGTTTCCACGAGAACCGGAAAAGGCAACACTACGAGATCCGCGCTGTATTAATTATTGGGAGTAAATCCATGTACCACGACGTTCTTTATGATTAATTATTAAATTCTACAAGGAGCAAATGTTATGGCAGTTTTGAAAACTCATGTGGCTTTGAATGTTACCGAAATTGACAAGTCAGTAGCATTTTATCGCGCGATGTTTGGTTTAGAACCTATGAAATATAAGGCTGACTACGCTAAGTTTGATATTTCCAACCCAGCGTTAAACTTGACACTCAACCTAGCTGCTAGTGTGCAGACTGGTGGCGCATTGTCTCATTTGGGTGTACAGGTGGAAAGCACAGAAGAAGTACAAGCAGCTATCAGACGCTTTACTGAGGCTGGATTAGCATTATTCACCGAAGAAAATACTGATTGTTGCTACGCTTTGCAAGACAAAGTGTGGGTAACAGATCCAAATGGTAATAAATGGGAAGTATTTGTAGTGAAGGTGGCAGACACAGCACCCAGCAAAGAAGTAGCACCAACTTTGAAAAAACCGTGTTGTGCGTAAAGAAAAATTCGGGCGGTCTTCCGCCCGAAACTTCAATTAATGCCGAACAAAGATAGAAAAAATCAAGAATTCACCTGAGCGCGATTGCGCGGAGCGCAGCGCCAAGGCGATCGCATGATTAATTACCCAAAAACATCATGAAACGAGTAATGTTTATTTGCAAGCATAATTCCCGCCGCTCCCAAATGGCAGAGGGCTTTGCGAAAATATTAGGAGAAGGCAAAATTGCAGTCTCTAGTTCTGGTTTGGCAGCTAGCAAAGTAGATCCAATTACTGTTGAAGTCATGTCAGAAATTGGCATTGATATCAGTAATCAGAGTTCTAAGCCTTTAAGTAATTTCCATCCTGAAGATTACGATGCAGTGATATCTTTATGCGGTTGTGGTGTTAATTTACCCGAAGAGTGGGTGTTAAGAGAAGTGTTTGAAGATTGGCAACTTGACGATCCAAAAGGAGAATCTATTGCCACATTTCGCCGTGTTCGAGATGAAGTTAAAGAACGGGTTCTAAATTTAATTGAATCTCTGAGTTAAAAAGTCTCATATGCTGTGGCTGTCAATGCATCCAATCAAGAATGGCTAAGTCCGGCGATGTACTATTTATGCCCATCTCCTTACTTGACTACAGTAACTGGGGTTCCAATACTTACCTCATAGAATAATTTTTGAATATCCTTGTTGTACATGCGAATACAGCCGTGTGAAGCTGCTTTACCTACTGATTCAGGATTCGGAGTACCGTGAAAGCCAATCCAATTCTTTCCATTTGTCCAAAATCCAATCCAGTAATGACCGAGAGGATTTTCAGGGTCGCCTCCTGGGATAGATTTACCTGTAAAAGGATGTATCCAAATAGGATTTTTTAACATTTCAACTACTTGGAAATTGCCAGTTGGAGTTTCCCAGCCTTGGCGACCTACTGCAATCTTATAACTTTTAACTCGGTTTTTTCCTCGATACACACTTACTTGACGGCGACTCAGACTAATTTCTAAGCGAGTAGGTTGACTAATTAAATCATCGTTATTATTTTGTTGATTAACTAATCTCTGTAGCAAATTAGAGGAAATTTTTTGCTGGGAAGCTAAGGATATTTGAGGGCTGTAGTAAAGCCCAAAAGTATAAATTAAAAAAGCTATAATGCCTGAGCTTTTTAAACTTTTCATGATTTGTTTTTTGAAATAAATGCTTAGTAATTAAGCCCGCCAAAAATTTATTATTGTTAAATATTAATTGCCAGTGTTATTAGCAAAAAATACTCCTGATAAACAATTGAGTTTCACTATTAGATATCAGGAGTATTCTCGATAATCGGAAAAAGCAGACTATTGGTACTCAACACTTCAGTCCTTCAAGGTGTTGTAGGCACTATCTTTGGCTTCTTGCTTTCTGAGCATCTACGACAAATATGATGCTAATTTACCACAGTGCTCTAACACCACGACCGGAATTTTGTCCGCCTGTTGTGTTATTGACACCTGAATTTCCCTCAGTTCCGGTAGTGTCGATATTTTGATTATCCTGGGTTCCGGGAGTGTTGAGATTTTGATTTCCTCCAGTTGTTCCAGGAGTGTTGAGATTTTGATTTCCTCCAGTTGTTCCAGGAGTGTTGAAATTTTGGTTCCTCTGGGTTCCAGGGGTGTTGAAATTTTGATTTCCTCCAGTTGTTCCAGGAGTGTTGAGATTTTGATTACCTTGACTTCCGGGAGTGTTGAAATTTTGGTTCCTCTGGGTTCCAGGAGTGTTGAAATTTTGATTTCCTCCAGTTGTTCCAGGAGTGTTGAGATTTTGATTACCTTGACTTCCGGGAGTGTTGAAATTTTGGTTCCTCTGGGTTCCAGGAGTATTGAGATTTTGATTACCTTGACTTCCGGGAGTGTTGAAATTTTGGTTCCTCTGGGTTCCAGGGGTGTTGAGATTTTGATTTCCTCCAGTTGTTCCAGGAGTATTGAGATTTTGATTACCTTGACTTCCGGGAGTGTTGTAATTTTGATTTCTTTGGGTACCGGGAGTGTTGAGATTTTGATTGCCCCCTATGCCGGAACCGTCAGTTGTTTGTCCAGCTTGGGAATATAAGCTATGATTTTTTAGCGTTTCACGAATTTTTATACCACTAGATGTGGAATTGGGCAGTGCGGATGCTGGTAGGCTAAGTAAAGCAGTTACACTAGCAACTCCTATGAGGCTAGCAAACGTTTTGTATAAGCTTAATTTTTCGTTCATTGTTATCTCCTTGATTTGAATCTCAAATAATCCTAAACCGCTAAACAATTTGCTATTTTTTCAACAAACTGCTGTTTCACTTCTGACACTGTAATTAAATCAGAAGTCTTTAATTTGTTTTTGCTATGTCCTTTTAAAAGTTAGCTCTGTTAACTTAATGACTCGTCTATCTAAAGGCAAAGATTCAGTATATCAATTAGAGAACTAAAGGCATACTAAATTGATAACTAAAGAGTGATTGATTAATATATGTGCAAAATAATTAGAGTGGCAAACCTAGCTAGCGGGGACTTCCAAAGAAATAAATTAATCAAAAAAATCAACAATCATACCTAAACAATAATAATCATTATGAGGGGGAAATCCTTTATGTCGATACCAGAATCCGAAATCGCCCAATTAGCAGTTGTATAGTCTAGCTATGCCTTGACGGTGCAGTTAAAATTATCTGCTATAAACCATGAGCAATAACGACGAACCTGAAAATTTTGTTGGCGATCGCAGCAATTTCAACTTAGACAAAATCAGAATTGAGATTCCTGGCGATCAAAAACCAACTTATCAGGAGAGGATTCCCTTTGTCTATAACCCAATGGGTTAGATTTCCCTGAGAGGTCGAGCAATGAGAAGTATGTCTTCTGGAACAATACCTTGGTGGGTGCTGATTTCGGCTGGGTGTTGTTTGGAAGGTTGTTTTTATTGCTTTTGAGTACTGCTATATCTTTGATAACATACGCTCTAATCCCATCTTTAATTATTTCTGGAATTCCTGTTTTAATAGGAACACTTGCAAAACTCTCAACAAAAAAACGTAGAAGGAGATAGTTGAGGTTGAGGCGATCGCAGTACCATACCGGATTGCCTTTTCCTCTAAGAAACATAGGAGAGCGATCGCCCTTAATTGTACTTCTGTTAAAAGCGATCGCTAATAGTCATTATCAGCTACACAAATTCCTTTACATTTAATACCGTTCGTAGCTGTGCGCTGACAATGAGAACATAGAACTTTTTCGTTTTCTGTTTTTTGATTGATACTTATATTAGTGCTTGCAGTAAAACAGTCTTTTTCTGTCTGGATTTTTGCAGTCATAAGGGTGGAAGTATTTTTTGCGGTTTACATTTTACAAGTTAGTTAAAAGCAATCATAAATGAGGCAGCTGATTGACTAATCGGTTTATTCAACTTCATCTTCTCCATCACCTTGGACAGTTTTGATAGCTGATTCCAGACGAGAACCAGCCTCACGAATATAATATCCAGCCGCGCCAAGGTCTTCAAACACGCTATCAAATTGAGGATGAGTTGACCCAAAAATCTTTCTCAATGGTAAAAAAGATGACACACACTGCACAAAGTTACCAATAAAATTGTAATATAAATAGCAGTGAAAAAGCACCCAGAATTAGCGTTTTTTTAAGGGAGATGAAAGGAATATTAGGTATAAAACTAAAATGCAGTTTTAGCTTGACAATAAAAAAGTTAACCTCCAAAAAGCAATGAAATAGGGGTTAATCAAACCCACACGCTATCAGGAAAATAAACACCCTTGAACAATCAACTCTTCTTTAAGGAAAAATTACAAGCCTTGCTTAAGGAGATTCAAACCAATAACGATGGCTCTCCTGTTACTAATTTAAAGCTAGATAAAATCTTAGCCGCAGAAATTGAACAATTGACGACCCAACTAGAAAGCGTCAATCCTAATCCTAATCCTCTCCTTCATGCTATTTCTTTGCTGGAGGGAGCTTGGCAATTGCAATACTCCACTGCTAGAGAAATCCGTTCTTTAGCTTCCCTGCCATTAGGATTAAAGGTAGGTAAAGTCTATCAGGTAATTAATGTTGCTAATAAACTATTTTTCAATTTAGCTAAAGTTAAACATTCTTTAGGGCTATTGTCGGGATATGTAAAAGTCACAGCTAGCTTTGAGCCTGCAACAGTTGATTCATCGTCTGTACCAGACAAGCGTATCAATGTCTATTTTGACAAACGTTACCTATCAATTGAGAAGATTATTGGCATTAGTACCCCCCAACTCAATCCATTTAAAGTTGTTCCGGCTAATAATCCTACTGGCAGAATTGCCACCCTTGATATTACTTACTTAGATGAAACCTTGAGAATTGGACGTGGAGGCGATGGCAGTTTATTCATTCTTACAAAATCCAATGATTTACCTGACAACACCACGCTCATCTAAACGCGATAGCGCAGCTTCTTTGGTAGCATCGCATTTTAATCAATGACCTGTCTTCTGGTGGATTTAATCTGCCCTCGCTTAGTTTTACTGTCAAGGCGTTTTTTTTGAGAGCTGCGAGTTGGTTTAGTAGGTTTACGTATTTGGGGCAGTATAACTGCACTTTTGATCAGTTGTTTAAGCCGTTCTAAAGCCTCCTCCCGGTTTTTTTCCTGGCTGCGGTGTTCTTGAGCTTTGATGACAATTACTCCCTCTTGGGTAATGCGTCGGTCGTTCAGTTTTAGAAGTTGCTGTTTATAGAAAGTGGGTAATGATGAAGCTTCAATGTCAAAGCGTAAATGGATAGCAGTGGAAACCTTATTTACATTTTGACCACCTGCTCCTTGTGAGCGAATCGCGCTAATTTCGAGTTCGCTATCGGGGATGATAATTTTGTGAGAGATTTGCAGCATATCTTATATATAGCGTTATTAGCGCGATCGCCCTTGGTCTTGCAGAAAATTGCACCGCGAATTAGTCTTTGCACCCATAAAATATGGTACTTAAGCATGAAAACGAAAAATCATGGGTCAGCGCAACTGCATGAACCGTGTAGCTATGAAGTTTATTGCCGATGAAGATTACAGAGGCTGATTTTCTTGAGATGTTTCATGATCAGTAGGGAAGTTAAGATTTTTATTATGTGTCGTTTACTTGCCTACCTCGGTTCGCCTATTTCTCTGGAACATTTGCTGTACACACCAGAACACTCCCTGATTGTGCAGAGTTATCAACCCCGCGAAATGATTTCTGGGGTTGTTAATGCTGATGGCTTTGGTATGGGTTGGTACGATCAGCAAAAAGCTACCGAACCCTTTATTTACAAAAATATCTTGCCTATTTGGAATGACCAAAATCTGCCAAGTCTCAGCCGTTATGTTGAATCAGGGCGTATCTTAGCCTATATTCGTAGCGCTACTGCTGGTCAAGCTCTAGATTTTAGTAACTCTCAGCCATTTCAGTACCAGCGTTTGTTATTTACCCACAATGGACGGATAGAGAAGTTTCGACAGACGCTATACAGACCAATTCGTAATCACCTCAGCAATGAAATTTATCAATCTATCCAGGGAAGTACAGATTCTGAACACATCTTTGCTTTGCTGCTTCATCACTTGGAATCTAACCCCGGCAAAACTATAGAGCAGGCTTTATACATAACGTTACTTAATTTGTCGGAATTAGCAAAGGAATATCAAACCTCTGTTTCCGCAAACATGGTAATCAGTGACGGAAATCGTCTGATTGCTTCTCGCTTTAGTACACAAACGCCTGCTCCATCTCTTTACTGGCTACGCGATGATCCAACTTTTCCCAAATCAGTAATTATTGCATCCGAACCATTATTTACTGGTAATTGGATCGCTTGCCAAGAAAATAGCATCATCAGTGTAGGAGAAGACTGTGATATCCAATTTGAGCAAATCTAGTGTCAAAGAGGCTATAATTCGCGCTTTCGTTGAATGTCGTTCTACAACTCTGGCGCTGTTCGAGGGTATGGACAAGGCTACGTTTTGTAGTCAACCGCATCCTGATTTTAGTCCTGTTGGCTGGCACTTAGGACATATTGCTTACATTGAGTCTTTGTGGCTGTTAGAACGCAGTGCAGGCTTGCCATGTTTGTTTCCGCAATACCGTCAGCTGTTTGCGGCTGATGGTTTACCTAAAGCAAAGCGTGTGCAATTACCTGAGTTGAAAGAAATCCGTTATTACTTGGATACCGTTAGAGAGAAAGCGCTGGATTTTTTAGAAACCGCTGATGTTGAGCAAAATGAACGTCTGTGGCGCTTTTTGATTCAGCACGAAAGCCAACACTGCGAGATTATTTGCATGGTGTTGGAATTAGCAAAAATCTCAATATCGGATAAGAAGTCGCTTTGCACTGATGAACAAAGCCAAGCATCCCTTGATTTTGAAGAGATGATTCAAATTCCAGCAGGCGAATTTGAGCAAGGGAGCAATTCTATTGATGCTTTGGATAACGAATCTCCTGCACACCAAGTATATTTAGATACTTATTGGATAGACCGCTATCCTGTGACTTGTAGGCAGTATCGGGCATTTATGGATGCAGGCGGTTACCAAAATTCTCGTTGGTGGTCAAAAGCTGGGTGGGAATGGTTGCAAACTGAGCAGGTAACACAACCGCTTTATTGGCAAGGCGATCGCGCCTGGGATAATCACCCAGTTTGTGGTGTTAGTTGGTACGAAGCCGAAGCTTACTCACGATTTGTTGGTAAGCGTTTACCGACAGAAGCTGAGTGGGAAAAAGCAGCTAGTTGGGATGTCACCGCAACAGTTTTAGTTGAAAATTGTAACTGCGATCGCGTAGCGCGCCCTGTTGCCCAACCGCACGGAGTGCGGTTGCCTCAAAGCGGAGCTTTGAGGAAGTCTGTTCTTCCAGAACAAGCGTGTCTTCATACGGGCGATCGCCTCTTCGGTCAAACTACACCAGTTAATGCTTATCCTGGCGGACAAAGTGTCTATGGTTTATATGACACTTTAGGAAACGTCTGGGAGTGGACGGCTTCTTGGTTTGATGGCTATCAAGGATTCCAAAGTTATCCTTATATAGGTTACTCGCAAGTTTATTTTGACCAAAAGCATCGGGTTTTAAAAGGCGGTAGTTGGGCAACTCGTCCTTGGGTACTGCGTCCTAGTTTTCGCAACTGGTATTATCCCAGTGTGCGTCAGCTTTTCGCGGGGTTTCGCTGTGCTACTAGCGATTACCATTAATCCTGGGTAGCGATCGCTACCAATACAACTAGTAAAGATAGGGTTCTTATATTGGCAATTTGTCAACTATCTATTGGTAGATTGAATAAAACTCTACAAAAAGCAAAAGAAAAATGAATTCGAGTCTGTCAATGGAGATTCCAGCATATAACCATCAGGGTATTAAAGAATCACATTAACAAAACTCACTCGAATTCAGTTAAATTTAACATTAGGGATAAATTGGAACTATCTTAAGCCGTGCTTTTAAGCATTTATTAAGTATTTTTATTAAATCGTTACCATTAGGTGAAGTTACTAATATGTTAAGCTGAAATAGATAAATAAATCACAGTAATATAAATCACTAATATTTAATATTAGGTGGCTAACAAAAGACTGCCGTATTATTACTATTTTTGGTTATAAGCTAAAACCTTAAAGTCATTAGGATGGGTTCCATCAAATGCAATCCCCACCTTCTTCTAACTCTTGGCAAGGTCGCTTTATAGGTGATAACCAGCGATACCGTTTAGACAAACGGTTAGGTGGGGGTGGCATGGGGGAAGTATTCCTAGCAACTGATACCCGTGTAGGTCATAAAGTAGCATTAAAGTTATTGAAAGATACGCTGGTAGCATCAGCAGAGATGAGAAAGCGCTTTGAGCGCGAGGTAGCAGTTTGTGCAGCTCTACAAAGTGACCACATTGTTAAGATTAGTGATTGTGGAGTAACGTCTGAAGGCTATCCATTCTATGTAATGGAGTATCTGCGTGGGCAAACGTTACGTCAATTGCTGCTGCGTGAGAAGCGATTATCTGTTGAGCGAACTGCAAGTATCATCACTCAAGTTTGTAAAACTTTACATGTGGCTCACCAAGGAGTGATCCTCCAACGAGATGGAGGTCAAAGTAATGAGCATATTCAGGTGATTCATCGTGATTTAAAACCTGACAATATTTTTCTTGTGCCTACAGATTTAGGAGAGTGGGTGAAGATTTTGGATTTTGGTGTTGCCAAAATTCGGAGTGAATCCGAGCATACCAGTTTGACTATTACATTTATCGGCACATTTCGCTATGCTGCGCCTGAGCAAATCAAAAGCGATAAAAATATAGATGGTAGAGCAGATATTTACAGCTTAGGGATTATCCTCTATGAAATGCTGAGTGCGACAGATCCCTTTGGTTTATGCGTCAAACCTAATAATATCAGTGAAGCCTCTTGGGTATTAGCCCATGCTTATGAGCCTCCTAAACCACTGCGATCGCAACCTGGTTGTGAGCATTTATCTAGTGAACTAGAAGCTGTAGTGCTTAAATGTCTGCAAAAAAATCCCCAGAATCGCTTTGCAACAGTAGAAGAACTTGATCAAGCATTGCAGGCTGCTGTCGAGTATGAACAGTCTATTGTCACAAGTCAAACTTTAGACAAAATAGTTGCATACGAAATTACTCCTCGGCCATTGACACCGATTGAGCAAGGGGAACTGGAGGAAACAATCCCTCCTGTGCAAACGTTGTCCAATCAAGAAACAATTGGGCGATCGCTACAGCCAATTGCACAATGTCAACCTGAAGATGAGACTATTTTACGCCCTCAACCGTTACACAATCAAGGTTCAAATCACGAAACGATTCCTCGACCACTAAATCCTGTTGAGCAAAGCCAACCTGAAGATGAGACTATTATTCGACCACTAAATCCTGTTGAGCAAAGCCAACCTGAAGGTACTCTCATGCAACCACGCCCTTTGCAAAATCAGGGTTCAAATCACGAAACCATACCTCGACCATTGCAAGCACATCCTGTGCCCAATCAAAGCAATAATCAAAATTTAGTTGCTACTTCACCTCTGAATTATGCTGAAGTCAGCAACGCAGATGGCACATTGTATCAGCCACGACCTATACATCATCCATCTGAACAACCAGCAGCGGATGGCACATTGTATCAGCCACGAGCTATACATCATCCATCTGAACAACCAGCGGTAGAGGGTAAAATTTTTCAACAAAGGAAGAATGGGCAGCAAGCTCGCAAACTTCCTCAACATTTTTGGCAAATTCTTGGGGTAGTCTTGACAGTTGGGCTAACTTTAGTAGTGGTTGCCTACTTATATCCTCAGTGGCAATCTGGTAACAATTCAAATGACCAGAAAAATTTACCCAAGTTGTATCATGTATGGTGAGATTTCATGTATCAAGAATAAGGCTTATATGATGTCCGGCAAATTACTTGTGATATTATGTCATCAACCAAGGTAATCAGAGTGCTGTTATAGACTTGTCTTTTGCTTTGATGAAGAATTTCAAAATGTCACCGGATGGTCTAGTTCTCCGAGAGAAAGTTTAGCGATCGCCCCCAACAGAGTAGCGACGAAATCACATTTGGGTTTCAAATTCCTATTGAAGCTTTACCAGAAACATATAACTATACCTTAGTTGTAGATTCTCTTCAGCATTATCCCCAAGATACTCCTATCAATTTTCCGCAACAAATCAAAGTGCTGCTAAAAGAGCGTCAACTCGACAAACTATGTTGAGTTTAAGCAAGTTTAGAAATGCTTGACGCCAGCGAGGTAGTCCTTACAGCTTATAAAAGTCTTAAATGTATGGTATTCAACACCGTGAAATGCAATCATGATTGTTATCATCTCACTCATGTGCTTCTGTGAATGTATGCAACATTGACTAAAAATTTTTGCAACAAGTTTCCTTGTTGTTACAATCCTTCCCATTATTGTAAGAAATCATTGGTATCGCAAAAAATTTGTGTCAGGTTGAAGCGCGACGCAATTGTTTGTATCGCTGAGACTGCCATTTTTTTAATTCCAATTTCAGTCTTAGCCTTTTTTGTGACTTTTTTAACTTGTCAAACACATACATATTAAATAGCAGTATTACTCAAGGAGATAGTCTTATATGACACATCCAATTAATACTTTGCCACCCACTTCTTCAGGGCAATTAGATTATTCAGATCACACTCATGACCACGATACTGAAACAGATGCTGACTTTCTCAGTATCCAAGACCTTCCAGTTATTGATGATTACCTGATTGCAACCCAAGATGCTCCATTAAATGAACGTCCAGCCTTCTATAGTTCCGGTGATCTCTATACCTTTTTGACAACATCGAAAGAGACAAATTTTGTTTTTAATGCCTTCGACTTCTTCGTTCCACCAGGAGGTGGGCCAGTACCACATATTCACAATTACGAACACGAGGCATTTTATGTTGCAGAAGGTAAAGTAAATTTCTTCTTAGGTAACGAAGCTGGGATTACAGGAAGCCCACAAGAATTTGTCTTAGAAGGAGTGCCTACCGGAACTTTGGTTTTTGGGCCAAGATTGAGACCACATGGTTTTAAAAACATTGACTCTACAGCAGCCACATCGGGGGACAATCCAGGGGCAAGAATTCTTTCGATTACGACTCCTGGCGGACTAGATTACTTATTTGAATATGCAGGCGAACCAGTCGAAAATAGGAATAACCCGATCCCGCCTCCACCACAAGGAGGATTTACCCCTGGATTTATAGAATTTGCATTGCGAACTGCTTACCGCGGCCCATCATTTCCTCAAGGCGCTGCATTTCCTGGGTATCAACCGCCAGCAGGTACTCCTAAATATGTCTTGGTACTGCCAGATGACGCACCTCAAGGGCTAAAGGAGAAGATAAAAGCCCAGGTAGCTGGGGTAGAAGGTTTTAGCATTTGGAATGCTAGCGAAAGACCGAAATTTACTGGGCCTTTTGGAATCGAGTACACTTCTTTAACTAGCTTTGAAGAGTCAACAGATAATTTAAGCAACAATCGACTTTCGTACAATCAGTTTTCCCTACAACCCCAAGCTACAGATACATTTGTTCAAGCCAACTTAAATGGCAAACAAGTGGTGGCTCCTACTAAATCGCAGGCAACTGGCGTTGCCAATGTGGAATTAAAAAATAATGGTGATGTTAACTATAGCTTGACAGTTAAAGGTTTGGACTTTGGACTATTATCAAACTCTGGCCATTTCCAAACTCCTAATAATGAGTTAGATGATGTCACCTCTATCGAGATCCATTCAGGTAAACGGGGCAGCAATGATTCAGAAGTGTTTACTATTTTCGATCTCAAACATCATGATAAAGATGATTTCAATATCCGGTTGGATAAGGATGGCTCTGCCACTATTAAAGGCATCTGGGATGAAAAAGAGGAAAAAATTCCAGATGCTCTAAGTAATTTTCTTAAAAATAGTGGCTTACCGGGGCAAGAGAGTGGCTTCTATTTTGAGGTTGATACGAAAGGTCATCCGACAGGCGAGATTCGTGGTCAAATTGCTTACAATACTAATGATTTTGTTGACCAGGTTGAAAGTGATAACTATGAAGCTTTCTATGTAAAAGAAGGACAATTATCTTTCAAAATTGGTGATGAAGTTAGGCTTGTTGAACCGAATACTTTTGTCACTATTGCACCTGGAACTAAATATTCAATTGGTAACTTTGGAGCAACCGCAGTCAAGTCATTGGCAGTCTCAGTGATACCAGAAGAGATTAAGCCAATCATCCCTGATGATAGGGGTTACACCCTGATTGAAGGCAGCGAGACTCAAGATTCTCTCGTTGCTGGTAGCAAGACTAAAGTGCTTGGGAAAGGAGGAAACGATACACTCAAAATTGCCAGTGGCGGCAATAATCTTCTCTATGGTGGTGCTGGGGCTGATCAGTTCTGGATTGCTGATGGTAAATTACCTGATACAGTGAATGATCCTAGACAACCAACCTATTTCGGTCTACTACCGTTAGTAGATACGCAAAACACAATTGTGGACTTTCAACTTGGTGTTGACAAGATTAAGATTAGCGGTATCAACGGTATATCTAGTTTTGACGACTTGAAACTACTGCCTGCCTTTGGCGATATTCGTAGCACCAGCATCATCGCTACACTTGATGGTAAAGAAATTTCTTTAGCAAATGTAACGGGCGTTTTGTACGCTGAATTGTCGGCTAAAGATTTCGTCATACTCCCATCTAGCAATACTGATGACGGAGAATTACTCAACTTAGAACCCTACACTGGTAAAGATGTTAAAGTCACTTTCACCGTGAATCGTGAAGCTGCCTATAATAACTTTGTTGGTTTCTACAAGGTTCAAGATGCACAAGGAACTATTACTGATCCTGTAACGGGCAATCAATTGAAACCAACAGATGCAGGTTATACACAGCTAGCAGTCCAACAGCGTGAGCCTGGAGTTAATTTAAGCGTCGCAAAATTTGGTCAAGCTACCTTTGAAGATACTTTGAAGGGAGGATCTCTCTATGCTCCTTTCTTAATTGCTAATGCTAATCCTGCTACTCTCAACGATGATTTTAGTAAGGTTTACCTTCCTTTTATACAAGGGAACTCAGACAAAGTAGATCACATCCGCTTGCTAGGGGCTAATACCTTTGGCTTTGAGGATTTATATGGTGGTGGTGACCTGGACTTCAACGATATGACTGTCCAGGCTAAGTTCGCAGTTGTATAAAGGGTTTTGTCAATAAGGTTCAGTTAACAGTAGCCGTCATCCCTGAAGGGGTACGAAGTTTATTCAAGGCAGCCGCTCTCTATGAGCGACTGCCGTTTTTATTACGTTATTCTTGTTTAATGTGAAAGAGGCGATCGCTCATTCTTTCTCTAAACAAACTCTTTCCTTTCCACAGATTATAAAGGGCACAACGGGCGTTGTGCAACGCCACTTCCTACCCTGCGGGAAGACACCCGGAGGGTGTCTACAAGTCTGGCGGCCGAACGGAGTGGCTCCCCTACCCGTGTACTTCATTTAGCTGAAAAATGCTGTAAGTGCGATCGCCATAGCAGCCTCACACCTCATTGCATCATAGAGATAATTTATTACTACACTAATGCGTGTTGAATATAATAGATAATTGCTTCTGCTGTTGGTACATTAGTTGCTAGTAGAACTTGGTTAATGTTGCAGCTTCTCAACAGTGCTTCTTCATTTGGCTGCCCATGCTGAGATACTAGAAAGTCTCTCAAGAAAATAACTGCTAAAATATCACCTGAGTTAACTAATGAATTAATTGTTTGATATCCTCCAGATGTAGCTGCTGGGATTTGCTGAGTGATAGTTATACCTGTTTGTTGACGTAATACTTCGCTAATAGATGGCCAAGTAACTGTGTGACTTTGTGAGAAAAACTCTTGATGCTGATTAACAAACTCAGCAAGTTCTGTTTTTTTAGTTTCGTGAGCTATAAGGACTATGTTTTTTTGAGTGAGCATTGGGTGAGGCTCACTTACAGTTACTTCTGCAATGTCACTAAGTTGTGCTGTTTCAGAAACTTCTTCAAGAGTTTGGCTAGTTAACTCAGGAACTTCACCGCTTGACTCAGGTGCGGAAATTGCTATTTCAGGTACATTTAAAAATTCTAGTTCTGTGTTTTCTGGAGTATATATGGCATCTAATTCTGCTGCTGTGATTTCTAAAGCTAGAGCTTCTAAATCGCCAGCAATTACACTAATGTCTTCTGTGTCGCTAGTGCTTAAATCAATTAATGTTTCTTCAAGAAATTGACTAAATTCTACAGATGTTTGATTCCCAATTTCAGACACACTAGCTGCTTCTGCAACTGGTTCAACTATTTCTACATTAGTTATTTTCAAGTCAACAACTTCGCTGACCTCAGTCGGTTGGCTAACTGTATCACTTAGTTCAATGTTCGTATCTTCTAGAGTCACTTCACTAGCGTCTTCCGGCGCTTCAACCTCTGCAATATCTGCTTTAACTTCGTTGCTAACAAATGCTGGTACTTCGTTCACCACATCACGCGCCTGAACGATAGTGTAATCTTGCAGAATTTCTAAATCTATATCTTCATCTGGAACTTGGCTTGTTACCTCAGATAGCTGACTCACTATATCCCGTGGCTGCACGATAGTGAATTCTTGCTGAACTGGTAAATCTAAATCTATATCTTCATCACTGACAGCTTCTGGAGTTTCGCTCAATTCTGCGGGCGATCGCCCAATCATATCACGTGGCTGAACGGTAGTGAATTCCTGCCAAATTTCTGAATCTAAATCTATATCTTCATCACTGACAGCTTCTGGTATTGGGCTGATTAAATAATCTGGTTGCACCAAGCTAAATTCTTCTGCTACTGGTGTATTCAAATATATACTTTCCTCATTAGCGGCTTCTGGTGCTGTACTCATCGCTTCTGGCGACGGGCTGATTAAATCATTTGGTTGCACGAAGGTATCTTCTTCTACCACTGGCGTATTTAAATATATACTTTCCTCATTGGCGGCTTCTGGCGATGGACTAATTGAATCATCTGGTTGCACCAAGCTAAATTCTTCTGCCACTGGCGTGTTCAAATATATACTTTCCTCATTAGCGGCTTCTGGTGCTACACTCATCACTTCTGGCGACGGGTTGATTAAATCATTTGGTTGCACGAAGGTATATTCTTCTACCACTGGCGTGTTCAAATATATACTTTCCTCATTGGCGGCTTCTGGTGCTACACTCATCACTTCTGGCGACGGACTGATTAAATCATCTGGTTGCACGAAACTATCTTCTTCTACAACTTCGCTTGTTGTTTGAAGATTTTGAATACTGTCTTCTAGCGCATTGATTGCCTCTTCTAAATTTGGGGAGACAACATTCACAACTTCTGGGGTTTCTACCTCGTCTTTAGTTTGACTAAATTGCTCTGGAATTTGGTTAAATACTTCTGGTGTTTGATTAACAACATTAATATTGTTGACATTTTCAGTTGTTCGCTTACCAGAAAATAGCGAAGGATCTATAACCCTAAATACTGTCTCTGGTAATTCTGCCGCCAAAGAAGTAATTTCTTCTACTGTTAAAACGTAATCACCAATGCGGATAACGTCTTTATCCTTCAAAATGACTGGTATATTTTTTTCAACCAGTTTACCGTTAATTATTGAGCCATTTCTACTGCCAAGGTCACAGAAATAATAATTTCTACTTTGAACAAAGAACTTGCCATGTATCCGACTGACATCAGGGCTATCCAAAACTAAATCGGAATCAGGAGAACGGCCTACCATACATTCTCCCTTCGGTGTAGTTGCTAATGTTAGGTCAAGTTCGTTAACTTCATTTAGTGTTGGTAAGTAGTTAACTTTTACTTTCATATTAATTTTTCGTTAATTTTATTAATTTCTACTACCCAGTGCTGACGGGTTTTATATTCTAAATTTAAAATATCATTTTGTGACCAATGGAAGTGAGAAGCAATAAAAGCTACCTCCTCATATAAAGTATCAGAGGTGTAGCTTACGACTCCCCCGCCAGTTTTAGCTCCACTGAATATAAATTTGTAAAGCCGGAGGAGAAGCTGGTAAGTTAATACGCTTTTAGTTGATATTTGCCTTGGCGTTGCTATCAGCGATTTTCGGTGAATTGTGGGTGCTTTTAATGACAAGATAATAGCGATCGCCTAATTAAAATCAAGCACAATACTTTGAATATTAAGAAATTTTAATGCAGTTAAGCACTGAGATAATACCTTGGTCGTGTATTCATCTCATGTAAAGTTTCCCTGAGTAGACAACTACGCTAAAATCAGGTTTTCTGGCAAGATAACGCAAGGATATGGTTAATTTAAGGGACAAACCTTTTCTTGTGCAGAGCTTATCCTAATTCTATTCATGCTTCTATTGAACAAAATCTATCTTTAATCCATAGCGATTACTATATCGTTGGATTTTATAACTGCATAGGCTTCTTTACCCTCAGATAATCCCAACTCCTCTGCTGAGGTTCTAGTAATCATTGAAGTTAACTCAACTTTATGCACAATCTCTAGAGTCACTTCGCTATTAACAGCCCCGGTAATCACTCGTTTGACGACTCCTTTGAGGATATTACGTGAGCTAACCTTTAGGGGTATTCTGTGAGTCATTATTTCGGACTCCTCTATAGGCTTTTGAGTATAGATGTCTTCCCTTTTTTCCTGCTTGGTTGGTAATGATAGCGGTGGTGAGGAGTCCTGATTCAGACCACGTACAAGTTCTCGTAGAATCTCGGTTTTGGTGCGCTGAGACTGCTGGCAGAACTCTTCTAGAATCTTGCGTTCTTCTTCCGACGTTTGAAATGTGACCCAACCTTGTTCTTTTCTTGGCATAAAATTACCAATTTATTTGGTATAAATGTGTTTATCTTGGTACGATTCTACCAAGCGTCAATTCTCTGCAATAAATTTTCTGAGTGCAGTTTTTCTATGAACAGAAGACGAATCCTAGCTTTGATTGGTACGGCAATTGCTAGCTTGCTACTAACAGTTACTTTGCCGAAGCTTGACCCCCCAGTAATAGCACAATCTAATACCAACCTACTCGTGTCTGCTGCCGCTAGCTTAAAAGATGCATTAGAAGAAATTAAACTTCTTTACCAACAAAGTAAGCCAAACGTCAATATTAATTATAACTTTGGGGCTTCTGGTGCATTGCAGCAACAGATTGAGCAAGGTGCGCCCGCAGATATCTTTGTTTCTGCTGCTAAAAAGCAAGTGGATGCATTAGAGGGAAAAGGGCTTCTGCTTCCAGGTACTCGTACCATTTTGGCCAAGAATCGTCTAGTCTTGATTGTACCTAAGAATGCTGTAGGTATTAACAGCTTCTACAACTTAAGAGACGCGAGTATCAAAAAAATCGCCATTGGTGAACCCAGAAGTGTACCCGCAGGACAATATGGCGAACAAGTACTTCAGCAGTTGAAACTTTTACCACAGGTCAAGTCGAAATTGGTCTACGCTAACAATGTACGTCAAGTTTTGGCCTCTGTAGAAAGTGGCAACGCTGATGCAGGTTTAGTTTACGCCACTGATGCCAAAATCTCCAACAAGGTAAAAATCGTCGTTGCATCTGACGAAAAATACCACTCAGCAATTATTTATCCGCTAGCTGTGGTAAAAAGTAGCAAAAATGCTAGTGCTGCCAAGGAGTTTGCCCAGTTTTTAACTGGTAGCCAAGCCAAGGCTGTACTTCAGAAGTATGGGTTTATTCTGCCTTAATGCTCAAGGTTAAGCCTGTGGTTGACAGTTGCAGCCAGGAATAAATTTAAGAGGGAACTTTTAACGGACAACGGGGAGCAGCGGAAGAGAAAACTTATTTACAGTAACTCTTCTCCCCCCAGCTTGTCTCAAGAAATAATCTTTAGGACTTACGCACTGAAGTCTGAAACCCTGATCCCCCCTAACCCCCCTTAAAAAAGGGGGGAACGTCTAAAGCCACGCCACTGAGGGAGTCGGGGAACCCGCAAGGGCGCAGGGCTGCCCCTTTTTAAGGGGGTTGGGGGATCTGAGTGCGTAAGTTCTGATCTTTTCTCTTAGCCGAAAAGTATTGAGCTAGCAGTAACGAAATTGAAATTGCATCCTTCTAGCTGGAGAGAGCGATCGCCTATGCAAGGGGCTTCTAAGTAAAAAATATTACATTGCTTGGATGGCAGCGGAGCACGAGAGAAGTGACGGGTACGCAGGGGTCTCTCCAAGTGAAGCAACTTCGGAGAGCAGGGGGAGGGAAAGCCGTTTTGAAGGAGTAAAATTGGATAATTTATTTTTTTGAGTTCCCTATAATCAAAGCAATACAATTAAAATCGTGTTTCATACTCAACAACAGCGCGGCTTTCATCTCCTAAATTGGTAGAACCGCGCACCAGGATTTCATCATTGACACGATAAATGACGTTGTAACGGAAAGGTTCATCGCTAGCAAAAACCCGCGATAAAGAGACAGAAAAAGCATTCGATACATCAAACACAGCCTCTGCTGCTAAACCAAGTACCGAAGTACTCCTGGTGGCATTAGTTACAATAGTCGGGAATAACCGTAGTTCACTCAAGCCGATAGTTTCACCAATTTGACTAATAGTGCCTTGCAAGTTAGAGAAAATTGCCGAACCAGCCAAGTTAACTAGCCCTAAGCCTGCATCACCTTGCCCCAAATTATTAATAAAGGAGCCTCCTATTAAAGCAACGATTTCCGCTTCACTGCGACGCGGCTCACTAGTCAAGTCGAGATTATCAGATAATTTACTGGCTGGCCCTTTTGCTGTTGCTTGAATACGAACCGTGTTTAAAGTACCGAAGTTGATTGCAGAAATATCTTCAATCTCGCTAGATATAGGTGAAGTTCGAGCGAGGCTACCCCTGACTTCTGGGACAATTGTTACTAGCCGGACATCTAAATTTGGGTCAAAACCTTGGCTGGGGATAAATGTTGCGGTTTGTTCGTAACCACGGGCTAATGTAAACTGGGTAGTAAATAAATTTACTTGACCCCCCCGCAGCCGAATCTCTCCTTGGGGGCGAGGTTTAGCCAAGGTTCCATTGAGAGTGATATCACCCTCCGCGACAAAGCTGAATAATGGCTGACGTGTAACACGAACATCGTTATCTAAAATTAACTGTAAATTGGCAAATTCTATAGGTGTTCTCGTTGCATTTGCTGGGGGAGTTGCTGGACTCTCTGTTGTAATAGAAGTGTCACCAGTCACAGAAGTGTTACCAGTCACAGGTTCTACTGTTCTTAGTACTGTTTGTTGCGAAGTTGTTCTTGTTGTACGTCTTCTGCCAGAAGTAGCAGCAGTAGCTTGTCCTAGCGATACCTCTCCATTATTTAGCCTAATTTCGCCACCAAGTTGAGGAGCAAATGCTGTTCCGGTAATTACAGCGTTACCGCTAACTCCGCCTTGATATAGTCCTTGAAAATTGAGCCTCAAGTTATCTAATGCGACAGTCAGAGGATTTGTGGCTGCTTGTTGTTGAGCATTTTGAGTGGCAAAAATTGGTAGAATTCCCGCCGCAGTTAATTGTCCCCGACTGTATTGCCCTTGCAGATTCTCGACAATCAGCCGATCGCCTGCAAACCGCGCTGTTCCTGTAACATTTGTTAACGGTTCTGAGAGGCTTTGGACATTGATTGTGGCATTATTCACCGTGGCAATACCAGTTGTCACCGGTCGGTCTAATGTTCCCTCGACTTGCACGTTGACTTGTCCCTGGCCATCTACCCAACTAACTTGATTGGTCAATAAGTTTACTAATGCCAAACCTTCATCTTGCACGTTAGCTTGGATGCTAATTTGATTGCTATCTGGCTCGACTGAAGCAAATGGCAACTCAACGGGGATATTACCACTAATTTGTATAGGTTGTGTACCCCTAACTAAAATATTGCTGCCAAAATTCAACCGAGCATTATTATAGTTAAAATCCAATTGTGCTGACTGCACAGATTGATTATTTAAACTAGCATTTAATAATGCTAATTCACCTGTAGCTTGAGGATTTTCCAAACTACCCGCTAAAGTAACATTCGCATCCAAATTACCTGCAACATCTATAGGTAATTTTGGTAAGAAAGGTTTGACATCTGCAATACTTAAATCTCGAATCTGCGCTTGTCCAGAAATTGTTTCTTCGCTTAACTGCCCATTAAAAGCAAGGAGTGAATTGTTAACATTCAACCGCAGGGGTTGTAAGCTTAAAACTCCATTTTCATAATTGCCACTAGCGACAACTTGATTAATATTATAATTGCCCCATACCCAGTTAGACCCTGTAAAATTAAATCCAACATTCAAGCCCGATCGCAAACTGCCTGTTACAGCCAACTTACCGCTGATTATGCCTTGCAATTCTGCCAGGGTAGGTATGCGAGATGCTTGCTTTTGCTCCTGCATTCTTTGTTGTACAACTAAAGATTGGATTTTTGAGAAGAAATCCAATTGAGCAAGTAAGTTTGTATTTGGTAAGCTTACAGGCTGAGTTTGCAATGCCTCAGCGTCAGCCAATTGTGGAGGCTGCAATCCAGTGTTGAGATCTCGAAAATTATAGACACTTAATGCTTGTAACAGGTTTTGAATTCTAGCTTGATCGAAGCTAACTTCAAATTGAAATGGATTATTGCCTCTAGTTGGTAAATTACCACTGAATAAATAACGACTTTCACCTTGCCGTAATTCACCATTAGTTAAAGTAGCTGTACCGTCTCTAAAACTGATGCTACCACGAAACTCATCTGCTGCTATTCTGCCAATTCTTGGTTGAGCGATCGCTACATCTCCTGCCAGACTATAATCATTTAAATTAATTGCTAAGTTTCCTGATAATTGTCCAGAAACGCGTCCTAAATTAGCATTAGCAGGTAAGAAATTTTCAGCTAGAGATATCGGAAAATCTTGGAAGTTTACCAACAGATTTTCACCGACAGTTCTACCACTAGCTACAGCGCGATCGCGTCTGATATTAAATGCAGTTGGGCGATTATTTGCACCAAGGGAAACAGAAATTAAGTCTTGTTTACCCGTAACTTGAAGTTGTGTTCCTTGTCCTGGCTGATAACTCACATTTCCTGTTAACACAGGGTCAAATCCTAAACCATTTACCGCTAGATTTTGCAACTGAATATTTCCGTTAGCAATCGGGCTAGTAGGCGTACCCGATACTTGTCCTGCAAAATCAACTGTACCCGCCAAGGCAATATTACCTGGAAGATTAAATGGCAAATTTTGCAAATTATAATCTTGTGCCTGTATATTCAGGTCTAACCCTGTGATTTGTGGATTCGGTTGCAACGCTACAGCAATATTACCAGCCGCCCTCAAACCCGGTGCAGTTGCTTGTGAAATTTGTAGGCGATCGCCATTCCATTGAAATTGGGCAGTTAATGGTTGTGAAAGTACCGCTAAACCTTGAGAAAATCTCACATTACCTGCGGCTTGAATATTTTGTGGTTGAAATGAAGCAGTAGTTCCCGCAACGGTTACATTGCCGTTGAGCCGCCCACGCAAATTTTCTGATAATTTATTTAGTTGAACTTGAGAAATATCAGCTACAGCTCGCCAACGACCATCATCCAAGCTGATATTGTTGAGGTTAACTACACCTTGCGCCAAACGCAGATTTGCCTGTCCCGCAGCTTGAATGTTAGCCAAATCAAAAGATTGCGTATTCCCTGAAATCTGCACATTACTACTAACAATCTGTCCTGGCACATTGTTAGCAAAACGATCAAGCTGGATTTGAGAAGCATTTGCTACAGCTTGCCAAAGACCATTATTGAGGCGAATATTTCTGAGGTTGATTCTACCTCCTGCCAGATTTAAATTCGCCTGCCCTGAAGCTTGAATGTTAGGCAGAGCAAAAGATTTTGTAGTTCCTGATAAATTGAATTCGCCGTTTAAATTGCCTTGAAACTGAGGCGGTAACGTTGTACCAGGGTTTTCTGGATTGCGCGTAGCTTGAGCTAAACTATTCAATGGAACTTGGGAAGCATCAACAAAAGCTTGCCAGCGATCGCCTACAACTTTTCCACGTGCTGCAACTGTACCCCCCGCCACCTGAAATACAGTATCTTGAATCTGGATATTTCCCTTATTAACTGCTAATTCGACTTTACCGGGATAAGTCGCTTGTGGTGCTTGAATTTGCACCAGAGTTTGTAAATTATTGAGATTTCCCGAAATTTGGGTATTTGCTGAGACAGTACCAATGCGAATGTTAGGAAGACTAGCGTTATAAGTTTGAGCGATCGCATCTCCTGGTACATTCTTTGCTTGCAAATTTACTGCAACTTTCCCCTGCTTTCCTAACCCAACTCGACCGCTACCAGTAATTTGTCCACCTAATGTTGGCGTAGCTTGAATTTGGGAAATAACAATTTCCTGGGGTGTTCCTCGAAACTGAGTGCTAATTTTCTCAAAATTAACGCGGTCAATAACAGCAGGCTTAATCGTACTTACCGCACCTGTTACTCTCGGCTGTCTGATTGCACCTTGCAACTTGATATTTGCAGTGAATTCTCCAGCAGTGGCGATCGGTAGTTTAGCATTGAAAGTTTGTAAAAGGTTTTGGATGGTAACAGCTTTGACATTAGCTGTAACGTTATAACCAGTTTGAGTATTTATCGCCCCGTTGATTTGCACTGGAATGTTTCCCAAGCGTGTAGAAACATTTTCCAGTGCAACCTGCTCACCCTGGAATTGTAATTTACCGATAGTGTTAGTTATTTTCGTCGGAAAATTATTAATTTGTGCTGCTACTTGATTAATACCAACCGTCCCAAAAATCGTTGTTTCCTGCTGATTTCGTCGTAAATTAACTGTTAAATCGCCATCTATAGTTCCAGCTTGTAAACTAACTGGTGTCTGCACTAATTGCGACAGATTAGACGCTAGCAAATCATTAGTGCGAATTTTGAGTGTTGTTTGTGATGTTTTGGGAAGCGACTCTCCAGCAATCTGTAAACTCCCCCCAGTAAGAGCTTGAGCGCTAGCATCAAAGTTAATTCGTTGATTTTGCTCCAAAAAACGCGCAATACCATTAACTTGATTGAATCCAACTGTGACTCTAGGTTTGCCTAGTTGAAGAGATGGCGACAACACTAGAACAGCATTTCGCACCCCAAGCGTCTCTAGTTCAGTTTTAATAAAACCAGCGCGTTCTTCAGTTGCATTATTAATTCTAGTTGAAACCCAGCGCCCCTTTTGATCCTGTTCAATGTAAACATCTGGCTGAACTAAGGTAACCTTTAGCTTTAAAGTTCGATTAAAAACTAACTGCCAGGGATCAAATCCTACTTCTACTGCTTGTGCTGTCAGTCGGTCTGGATCTGTTGCGGTTGCAGGTACTGATGCTGAACCAAAACGCAGACTACTAGGCGAAAAACGTTGGACTTCGCCTAACTTTACAGGTCGCCCTAGCAACTGCAAAAGATTAGTTTCAATTAGCGGCGCTAAATCTTCACGAACAAAAATACTAGCCCACCAAACGCCCCCTATAATTCCAGCTAGCAAAATTAAACCCAGAGCAATACCAGTACGAGTTAATAACACAAGCCATAAACGGCGATGCGAATTTAGTTCTGGTTGTTTGCTGGAATTAGGAGAGCGTGTCATCTCTCATCCTCTAATAATAGGGTCTTTGAGTAATAGCTGCCTTCTTTGGTGTCAGTTTTAATTACCTGCTCTATTTAGACTGCCTTAAAATGCTGATTTTGCAATCTTCTTTGCGATAGATTGCACATTTTGCACAACTACTTTAAGTATTGGATATTATTCAGTTGGGCTAGGTTCTCGCCGCCACTGTTTGAGGATTAGCGCTGACCAGATGATAAATCCTAATATCGCTAAACCAGTCATCCCATCAGTCCAAATAAAAAGATGCATTTTCGCAGAGAATTGTGAAAAGCTTCCATAAAGATAATGTCCTGGGCTTGCTAGACCTGTTAGTGAGTAGGCTAACAAACAGCCATAACACAGCCAAAACTTTCGATATTTATATAACCAATAGGCAATAATTCCCACACCTGTCAGAATGAGCCATGATTGATAAATTGAAGGCGCAGTAATCCAGTTGGGCTGTGGGTATCGCTCAATAAATAGATAATTATCTGTAAAATGAATGCCTGTAGAAATGATGCTGGCAATTAGTAGAATTTTCAATAATCTTTGACCCTTAACCTCAAGATTCATAATCAGGTTTCCTCAAATTGAATATTCCTAACTGCACACCAGCGATATATAGCAGAAGGCAGAAGGCAGGAGGCAGGAGGCAGGAGGTAGAACTATTACTATCCCTAGCATTCACGCTTGTCATTATGTCCTAACCTATGTGACTACGGCTATACATTGCTACAACTAAATCGAAGCTGACACAAGCGATCGCATACCCTACGGGACTAAATGCTGCACTTTGATTAAATATGTGCAGTCCGATGTCCCAGAACGGATGAGCCATCCAACCTCATATTAGCCACCATTTTGAATAACACAGTCCCAATAAAGCAAGTGCAACCACAAGCCCAACTGCTAGGAAAAGTGATTCTTGGTTTGGTCGAATTCGGGCGAGGGTAAGAAACGAAACTGCACTTACTAAACCAAACAATATCCCAAAAATAATTACTGTTTTATGACGCACTAATCAGTGAGTTAGCACTTTGAGTCTCCCCCGCTGAATGCACATAGGGCAAGAATAAAGACCTTTCTTCTGGGCTTAATCGCTTTGGACGCATCGTTTGTTTATCTACAAATAATCCTTTCTGCCATCCCTGCGCTGCTAGTATTCTCTGTTGGTTATAAAAACAAAAATGCATAATTGCAGAGGCCTTATTCAATTGTGAAATCCACATTTCTAGCTGCACACATTCACCTAAATATAGTGGTGTTTTATAGACGATGTTGGTTTCAACTAGCACTGGTGCAAATCCATGCTGAACAATTTCTTGCATTGGCATTCCAATCGCTTGGAGCAGTTTTGTGCGTCCAATTTCCATCCACTGAATATAGACACTGTTGTTTACGTGTCCAATAAAATCGATGTGAAAGGGATACACCTGTAACTCAACAGCAATTTTTAGCATTTTTAGTCCTGTTTGTCACCGACTAGTGACAAAGTATCATAGTCACTAGTCGGTGACAAGTAGATAAGAACAATTTATGGCGCGAGACAGAGACAAAGAAGAAACGAAAGCACGAATTCTGGCAGCAGTTGCTAAACTCTTGGCAGAATCAGGCTTTCAACAACTAGGGATAAATGCGATCGCCCGTGAAGCTGGAGTTGATAAAGTGTTGATTTATCGCTATTTTGAGAATCTTCCCTCACTGCTACAAACCTTTGGCAAGGAAGGTAACTACTGGATTACAACCCAAGAGTTAATTGCAGATGAAACAGTCATTGATGCTGAATCTTTGGCTGATTGCATGGTTTTGTTACTTACGCACTTCCTGTATGACTTGCAAAAACGACCTATTACGCAAGAAATTATGCGTTGGGAATTACTTCAAGCCAATGAGTTAACGCGTGAGTTGGCAACTGTGCGCGATCAAGTGGCGATTGAGAGTTTAGAATTTCTCAAGCAGAAGTATTCCTTCCCCCCAGATCAAGATATCCCTGCCATCAGCGCAGTTTTGATTGCTGGAATTGTTTATCTGGTGATGCGTACCAAAGTCAGCGATACATTCTTAGGAATTGATTTTAGTTCACCGACCGGATGGCAACGTATAGAAAAGGCAATTGCATCTATACTTTCAAATTAAACTAAAATTGGATAGCTAAATAGCAGTTAATCTCTTGTGTAATGAATCCCTACACTATCCTTAATCAGACCGAACTTCAGCGTGTTAGTGATGGCATGACCCGACCCCTACTAGAAAATTGCGAGACTGCCTCACATATCCTTATTTTAGTCTGGCCACAACTTGGGGATTTTGATAGTCTTGAATATGCGTGGTGGTTACAGCGCCAAGCTAAAAAATTGTCAGATGAAAAACTTGCTATTCGTGCAGTGGGAATTGGCGATCGCGCCTCTGGAACAAGATTCTGTGAATATACAGGATTTCCACCCCAAAATTTATTTGTTGAACCTAATGCAGAATTACATCACCAACTCAAACTTTATTCAGGTCTGAATCTTTCTCTACCTGGAATTTCTCAGTCTCAGAAAGCTTGGCTAAATCTACTGTTAATGTGTGCAGGTTTTGGAAGTCCTGGAACGCTAAGAGAAGTTTTTCGAGGATACAGGGGAGATCGTCAAGCCCCTCAACTCATTGAAGATGATGAAATTATTCAAGGTACTCCTCTACCTGCTTTTGGTGGCTCGTTTTTCCGATTAGCTGGCGGAAGTGGATTTCAACGTCCCTTTGAATTAGCTACTCTACGGCTACGGAATATGGTGGAAGTTCTGAGCAATTGGCATACTTATGTACCTAATTCTGCCTACTTAACTCAGCGTGGTGGAACTTTTCTGTTTGATACTAAAGGCCAGTTACTTTACGAACATCGAGATCCAGGAATTCTGGGCTTTGCTGCTAATATGAGTCAGCCCCTATCATTTTTATCCTTTATGGAAACAGATAGTTTAACCTCAACTCACTAATTCCTAATTGCTATTTCAATAATATCTAAGACAACGAGCGATCGCCTATTTCTTAGGATATGAGGAGTTTGAAAACACACCCTAGAACCCTCATTAAAAAAGTTAGTTTGTATAATTCATCTCAATTAACGCAGAGATATATACAGTCCTAATGATAAGTCTTCAACTGGATATAATATTAGCCCTATCTTGCGACAGATGCTAAGGGTTGCTGACACAGAGATACTGGATGAAGTAAAGCTTTTTTAAATTTTATTGCTAATCGTTACTGAAAATACTTAAGAATGGAGTAATAATTCATGCAGTTGAAGCCGATCAATCAGCAGGTTGTTGTGGTCGTTGGCGCTTCTAGCGGGATTGGGCGTGAGACAGCTATTGAGTTTGCCAAACGAGGGGCAAAAGTAGTGGCTTCCGGCCGCAGTGAGGCGAAACTAGCGTCTTTGGTGGATGAGATTCGCTCATTTGCAGGTAAGGTTACGCCAGTCATTGCTGAAGTGGCAGTATTTGAGCAAGTAAAAGCGATCGCAGACAAAGCTGTAGAAACTTATGGACGCTTGGATACGTGGGTTCATGCTCCTGCAACTGTGGTCTTTGCTCCATTCGACCAAACGGCCCCAGAGGAGTTTAAGCGTGTCATTGAAGTGAGCTTATTGGGACAGGTTTATGGAGCAATGGCGGCACTTCCTCACTTAAAACGCGAGGGACGGGGAGCGTTGATTCATCTTTCCTCAATTGCGGGAATCCGATCGCTGCCTTTGCAAAGTTCTTACTGTTCAGCAAAGCATGGGATCGAGGGCTTTTTAGACTCGCTGCGGGTTGAGTTACAGCATGAGGGCATTCCCATCAGTGTAACGAGTATCAGACCATCGGTGATTAACACCCCCTTCTGGAACAATGCCCTGACGAGAATCGGGGTGAAGCCAGGCGGGATACCACCGTACTACGACCCCAGATTAGTGGCTGACGCTATCCTCTACACTGCCACCCATCCCACCCGTGATTTCTTTGTAGGAGATTCCGCTAGGGTGTTGGATATGTTGCAGCGAGTTTCTCCTCCATTAGCCGATTCTCTATTGCAACTCATCGGCTTTCCTCTCCAGCGATCGGATGAGCCAAAGTCAGAGGATGCACCAAACAACTTATATGAGCCTGTGCCACAGCATACAAGAGTGGACGGAGATTACAGCCATTTGGTGATCCCAACCTTTTTAGATTGGTTGGATAAGAATCCAATTTTGAAGTGGGGATCGATTGGCAGTGTAGCCGCCTTAGCATTAGTGCTAATTCAAACTTTACAAAGCGGAGAGAGCCACTAAGATGCAGCAATCTGAAGTGTGGCAACTCTACGCAAAGGGGCTGCAAAAGTTAAGTCAACTTTGGCTAGAACCACTTTGGGAATCGGTAGAATCCTTAAGCCGGCAGCCAACAGGCGATCTGAGTGCATGGATTGAGTTGCTCACCCCTTCAACTTTAGAAAACGTTTTGCAAAGCCCAAAGTTGGGATATAGCCGTGAGTTTACTCATCAGCTGTTTCAAGGTATTGATGCCTGGATTAATCTTCAAAGAGCAAGTATTGACTATCAACTAGTGCTACTGGATGTCTGGGCGAATGCCTTTGAAAAACTGCTGTTGACGTTGGCAACGTCTGAAGAAAACCATCAAACACTGCACCAGTGGCAACAGCTTTTACAACTTTGGAGTAGTATTTTTGATCGAGAATTTGCACAAAAATTTGCTTATGAGGATACGCTGCAAATTCGCGGAAAATTTTTGTCTGCAAGCATGGCTAACAAACTCCGTCAACAACAATTGATGGAAATATTGCTTAAATTAAATGATTTACCCACTCGCAACGAAGTAGACGAAATTCACCGTAGTATTTATGACTTGCGTAAGGAACTTAAAAGTTTGAAGAAACAGCTTGAATGCAACAAGTGACTGAACTAACCCAAAAACTGATTACAGGCATTGAGATTGCTAGCCGCTTCCGAGAAGAAGAAATTACCATCGGAGTAACGCCCAAGGAAACGATCTACCAAGAAGACAAAGTTGTATTGTACCGATTTACGCCGACCGTACAACAGCAGTTAAATATTCCGATTCTGATTGTTTACGCTTTGGTGAATCGGCCTTACATAGTTGATTTGCAGGAGAAGCGATCGCTCGTTGCCAATCTACTAAACTTAGGTTTGGATGTTTACCTAATTGATTGGGGATATGCTACTCGCGCCGATCGCTGGTTAACGCTGGATGATTACATTAATGGCTATCTCGACAATTGTGTTGAAGCAATCCGCGATCGCCTTAACATTGAGCAAATTAATCTGCTAGGAATTTGCCAAGGCGGTACGTTTAGCTTATCTTATGCCGCTCTCCATCCAGAGAAAGTCAAAACTTTGATCGCAATGGTGACTCCAGTTGATTTTCACATCCAAGAAGGGTTGCTAAATCTCTGGAGTGGATGCACCTTAGGCATTAAGGCATTCGATGTGGATCTGATGGTGGATACACTCGGCAATATTCCCGGTGACTTTTTAAACCTGGAATTTTTGATGCTCAAACCCTTTGCGTTAGGCATTCAAAAGTATGTCGATCTTCTAGACATAGCTAACTCTGAGGAGAAAATTCTCAACTTCTTGCGTATGGAAAAGTGGATTTTCGACAGTCCCGATCAACCAGGGGAGGTGTACCGTCAATTTATTAAAGACTTTTACCAGCAAAACAAACTCATTCAAGGCACGTTTGAGCTTGGCGGAAAGCCAGTAGATTTAAGAAAAATTTCCATCCCCATTCTAAATATCTACGCGGAACACGATCATATTGTTCCACCAGCTTCTTCTTTGGCTCTTGAGCAGTATGTTGGTAGCCAGGATTATACAGTGCGATCATTTCCCGTAGGACATATTGGGATGTACGTCAGCAGTAAAGTACAGCGAGATTTACCACTTGCGATCGCAGATTGGTTAAAGACAAGATCATCTAATTAATTCTTAGTTTGTAAGTTGAATTACACAATTTTCTTAAGAAGTGCTCTTTCTTTGGATAGATGAATAGGGAAAATAAAAGTAACAAAATTAAATTTTAGTTGGTAAAGTTATGTAAAGTAAATCATTGCTTAGAAAGGAATTTCCAAATGCTCTAACAAAAATTTCTATAATTAAAAGATTCCCCAAGTTGGAATCTTGGGGATTATTATTGAAGCTCAATTATTCAAATTACCCCCGACGCATCATAGTGAAATAATTATCCCATAATTTTCTTTGTGTCTCAATCGAAAGGCGGGACAAAGAAGTTTGTAGCTCCAGTGAGCCTTTTACTATATCTTCTTGAAATTTTAGTACATCATCAAAACTCTGACGAGCATTGGAAATATTGAAATTTTCCATCCCTGGCATCATGGAAGTCCAATTTGAGAAAAAACGCCGTTGTGCCTCAGTGACTTGATTAAGAATTTGCTCGAAGTTATTCATGGCATTCATTAGCTTTTCTCCAATTTTGTTATTGAATATTAATCCTGTTTACAACCTTACTCAATAGTAATTGATAAATAATGTAAGTTACTGAACATTAAAAAGCTAATTTGATGATTTAGTTAATCACCAAAAAATCAAGATTAGTGATTTGAATCCCAGGCAGTTATTGTTTCAAATATGATGAGGGTAAATGCAAGAAGCATATATTGTTTCAGCAATTAGGACACCACTTGGTCGGTTTGGTGGTGCGCTTGCCAATTTCTCTCCGGTGGACTTGGGCGCGATCGCCATGCAAGCTGCGCTAGAGAAAGCAGGAGTTCCAAAAGAGGCAATTGATTTATACATTTTTGGTAATGTGCTTGGGGCAGGACATGGGCAATCCTTACCTCGGCAGGCAGCATTCAAAGCTGGAATTCCAGAAACTGTTAATGGCTATGCCGTAGATATGGTTTGCTCCTCTGGCATGATGAGCCTGATGAATGCAGCGATCGCTATTCGTTCCGGTGAAGCCGATATTGTGTTGGCGGGTGGCATGGAATCGATGTCGCAAACGGGTTTTTTCTTATCGCATCGCGCTCGCTGGGGATACAAAGCACTGCTGGGAGCGCCAGAGCAACTAACTGATATTTTGTTGCATGACGGACTCACCGATCCCACAACGGCTGAAGTGATGGGAGAACAAGCCGAACGGCTAGCGATCGCCTACCAAATCACACGAGCTGAGTTAGATGAAGTGGCGTTATATTCCCAGCAACGGGCAGCGATCGCCACAGAAAAAGGTTGGTTTGAGTCGGAAATTGTGCCAATTGAAATCACCGATAAAAAAGGGACGCGATTACTAGCTCAAGATGAAGGAATCCGCCCGGAAACGACTTTAGAAAGCCTTGCTAAACTCAAACCCGCCTTTAGGGAAGATGGCGTATTTACCGCAGGCAACAGTAGCCAAATTTCCGATGGCGCAGCAGCGATCGTCTTAGCGAGTCAAGCAGCAGTAGAACAATATGGACTCAAGCCTCTAGCACGAATCATGGGGGGGACTTGGGTTGGAGGAGAGGCGTGGCGGTTCCCCGAAGTGCCGATTCAAGCCGTGAACAAGCTGCTGGACAAGCTCAAGCTGAGAATCTACGATTTTGATTTGTTCGAGAATAATGAAGCATTCGCTCTCAGCAGCGTGCTATTTCATCGGGTATTAGGCATTCCTAGCGATAAGTTGAATGTCCACGGTGGGGCAATCGCCTTGGGTCATCCCATTGGCGCATCGGGAGCCAGAATTATTGTCACGTTACTCAATGCCCTCCAACAGCAAAACAGACCGCTAGGGCTGGCATCTGTTTGTCATGGTACGGGTGGGGGAACAGCGATCGCACTCGAAAGGATAGGAGCATAAGTAATGGCATTCTTGGGACTAGAGGAGAAAGTCGTGTTGGTGACAGGCGGTAATCGCGGCATTGGGGCAGCGATCGTCAGCCTTCTGGAGCAATTGGGAGCCAGAGTCGCCTATACTTACCGCAGCGAACCAAATTACCAAAGTGGCGCATTAGCAATTCAGGCAGATGTCACTGACTCCGATGCAATGGCAGCTGCTACAGACCTGATAGAGCAAAAATTAGGGCCTATTTATGGGGTAGTGGCGAATGCGGGAATTACTCGTGATAACTTGTTCCACAAGCTAAACAGTCAAGATTGGGATAGCGTCATCGACACAAACCTTAAGGGTATCTACAACACATTGCTGCCTATCCTCCCCAAATTGTATGAGCAGGGAGAAGGCTCACTCGTTGGCATCACATCCATTTCTGGAGAACGGGGCAATCTTGGTCAGACGAACTATGCAGCATCCAAAGCAGCTGTGATTGGATTGATCAAGTCTTTGGCAAGGGAGGCAGCGCGGTATGGGGTACGCGCAAATGCTGTCTCGCCGGGATTCATTGAGACCGATATGGTGAAGTCTATTCCCGATAAAGTCAAAGAACGAATTGTGTCAGAAATTCCGTTCCGTCGCTTTGGTAAACCGGATGAAGTGGCTTGGGCGGTAGCATTCCTGCTTTCTCCGATCGCTAGTAGCTACGTCACAGGTACAGTGTTGCGAGTTAACGGCGCTCATCACACTTAAAGCGTCTTATCAAGTCAGAATCAAGCTTAAATTAACCTGGAGCAGAACGTGGTAACAACAGTTGAAGAGCGACAAATTAACATTGATGGTTTATCCATCCGCTACTTGCAAGCAGGTCAGGATGGCTTTCCTTTAGTGCTGTTGCATGGAACTGGAGAAAGTGCGATCGATTGGTCTTGGGTAATTCCCAATTTGGCGGATAACTATCGGGTTTACGCTCCCGACTTTCCAGGCAGTGGCGGTAGTACTAAACCTACCCGTGAATATTCTCTAGAATTTTTCACCCAGTTCGCAATCAATTTCTTAAACGCACTGGCGATCGAACAAGCCGTGCTGGTAGGAAACTCCTTGGGTGGTTTGATTGCCCTGCGAATTGCTTCATCGCACCCTCAACGAGTTGCCGCCTTGGGTTTAGTCGATAGTGCTGGACTGGGAGAAGCTGTCAATCCTCTTCTATCCCACCTGACTATCCCATTGTACGGAGAGATTGCCCTTGCAGGCTGTAAAACACCTATCGGTGCTAGCTTACGTACGCGATCGCGTGCCGCCCTACAGTTCGCCCATCCCGGACAGATTCATTCTGCTTGGATTGCCGAACAGGAACATTTATCACAAATGCCTGGATTTCTAGAAGCGACTCTATCTTCTTTACGCGCTCAACTTACCCCCTTAAAACAACATGCAGTGATGGTTGATGTACTTCCACAATTACAGATGCCGACGTTGATTGTGTGGGGTGCAGATGACCTGATTTTTCCGAAACAGCAAGCTCAAGCTGCTGTCGAACGTATACCACAGGCATATTTGAGGTTAATTCCTGATTGCGGTCATATCCCACCGCTCGAACGTCCTGAACAGTTTACCGCAGCTTTGAGGGAATTTCTCACAAAAATAAATCTCTAAGTAGATGCATCAGCAGAGTGTTCTGCAATCATGAACACCATAGTTAACTGCAACTGAGTTATGTTAAATCCTTTAACTCTGATTTCCCCTCGTTTCCAACGCCGATGCTTGTATTTGTGTCTGTCAGCTTCGGTTTCACTTGGCATTGGTGTAGGTTTACCGCACAAAGCACAAGCAATTCCGGTGTTTGACATCCTCATCCAGGGAGCGCAGATATTACAGTTATCTAATGTTTCCGATAAACAGGAAGTCCAACTGGGCAGGGAGATTAATCAGCAACTAGTTAGGAATGAGATTCAACTTTATACCAATCCTAATGTTAATCGCTACGTCAATCAAATTGGTCAGAAGTTGGCGGCAAATAGCACTCGCTCTAATATTCCTTACAAGTTTCAGGTAGTTAGAGATAATAGTGTTAATGCCTTTGCGACAATGGGAGGCTATGTTTATGTTACTACCGGATTGCTGAGAGCCGCAGATAATGAAGCTCAATTAGCAAGCGTTATAGCTCACGAAATCGGTCATATCGTCAACCGCCATGCATTAGAACAGATGCGACAAACAGCGATCGCTCGTGGTGTTGCTAGCGCGGCTGGTTTAGACCGCAGTGCAGCAGTTCAAATCGGTGTAGATCTGGCACTGCGACGTCCTAATAGCCGTCAAGATGAATTGGAAGCTGATCGAACAGGACTGCAAATGTTAGGACGGGCTGGCTATGCTCAGTCGGCGATGATTGCTTTTATGCAAAAGTTAGTCAATCAGCGATCGGTGCCGACATTTTTGAGTACTCACCCAGCAACGAGCGATCGCATTGCTGCACTAAGACGTAATATTAATCCTCAAAAAGCTAATGTAGGTGGTGGTTTAAATAAAACCGCTTATCGGGCAAGAATTCAGCCTTTAAGTTAATCAATAAATTTACCTAAAATATCTTATAAACGTACTACAAGAGCATAGGAGCTGGGGAATAAAAACTAGTATTTTTTACTCAGCACTCAGCACTCAAAACAAAGAAAGGGAAAAAGTAATATCTCTTTCCCTGATATTTTGTTTCTAATTAACTCCTCGCAGCTTGCGAGTATTATCAACTAAACTCTGAGCAAATTGATCAAACCGTTGGGAGAGTTTTTCATCTAGTAGTTTACCTTCAGGACTGAAAGCACCCCAGGCTTGTCCAATAGCAATTTGTTCTGGAATCACCCAACCATGCACCCACCGAATAATTAGCCGGAGTTCATTTAGGGCATTGCTATTAGACTGTCCCCCCAATACGCTAACCAGTCCTGTAACTTTATCAGACAGCTCATCAAAGCTCAACAAATCTAGTGTATTTTTCAACACACCACTAACGCCACCATGATATTCAGGCGTTGCCAAAATTAAACCATCAGCCTGAGTAACTTTATCCCGCAACCGTTGAACATCCGGGTACTCTGGATATTCCTTGCCACCATTGCAAAACGGTAGCTGCAACTGACGCAAATCAAGAATTTCTACTTCTGCACCTAGCGCTTCTACCCTTTGCGCGGCTATTTGTAAAGCAATTTGGGTATAGGAGTTGGGTCTTAAACTACCACCAATGCCAATAATTCTGACCATAAATTCACCCACAAACTAATAACGCAATTTACAATTAGCTACATCACCAAACTTGTTGAAAAACGGAATCATTACGATTATGCTTATCTTAGCGATTTGTTGCGTAATATGTCAAATTACAGTTCACTAGAAAATTTAACGATTAATGAGTGAAAAACACAGCTAAGACAGATTTTTGTCAGAATAGTTAATAAGCTGTTATGCATTTAAATGGCACAAAGCGAGCTGCTATGTAGTCATAAAAATTGCCGACAGAGGATTTTACTATATTTAAATTTTAAATTGCTTATGGACACTGCCTGATCATGAATGTAACCACTGACTTATCCTCAAGCTATAAACCAAGTCTCATTTTCATGTCACCAAGAAGTAAAAGTGATAGGGTGTATTCCTAAAAGCTTATGGGGAGAGACTGGGGAATGCTTTTGTGTGAAAGTTAGACTAGATTAGAAAATAGTTATTTCCAGTTATTGCGATTTTTGCTAGAAGAATAGGCATAAAAACAGCGCTCAGCTTTTGCCAGCAGACAAAGGGTAATTATTATGACAATTTTAAGGAAAACGGCATTGAATAAACAGCAATCGGCAAAGCGTGTTCCTTGGGCTGGCGCATTAGCAGCCAGTGTAATCTTATTGCCAGGGATTTTGGGGGGCAATCCTGCTTTAGCACAAAAAGCAGAGCGCGACACCTTAACTTATGGCGAGTTGATTAAAAGAACAGATAACGGAGAAGTCGCAAAAGTTGAGCTTGACGAAGCCGAAAATATAGCAAAGGTATATTTAAAAGGGCAAAAGCCAGATTCACCGATACAGGTGAGACTTTTGGAGCAAAACACAGAGTTGATCAATAAACTCAAAGAAAACAATGTTGATTTTGCCGAGGTTTCCTCCGCTAACAGTAGAGCTGCTGTGGGTTTATTGATCAACCTGATGTGGATTTTGCCACTGGTAGCTTTAATGCTATTGTTTTTGCGCCGCTCCACTAATGCTTCTAGCCAAGCGATGAACTTTGGCAAATCTAGAGCTCGCTTCCAAATGGAAGCAAAAACGGGAGTAAAATTTGAAGACGTAGCCGGAGTTGAAGAAGCGAAAGAAGAATTACAAGAAGTCGTCACTTTCCTCAAACAGCCAGAAAGGTTTACCGCAGTAGGCGCACGTATTCCTAAAGGAGTACTGTTAATTGGCCCTCCCGGTACAGGTAAAACCTTATTAGCAAAAGCGATCGCCGGGGAAGCTGGTGTACCATTCTTCAGCATTTCTGGCTCGGAATTTGTAGAAATGTTTGTCGGTGTGGGTGCATCGCGTGTGCGCGACTTGTTTAAGAAAGCTAAAGAAAATGCCCCTTGTCTAATATTTATCGATGAAATCGATGCTGTAGGCAGGCAAAGAGGTGCTGGTATTGGTGGCGGTAACGACGAAAGAGAACAAACCCTCAACCAACTACTCACCGAAATGGATGGTTTTGAAGGTAACACAGGCATCATTATTATTGCTGCTACCAACCGCCCAGATGTTCTTGATGCCGCCTTACTCCGACCTGGCCGCTTTGACCGCCAAGTAATGGTTGATGCACCAGATCTCAAAGGGCGGCTAGAAATTTTAAAAGTTCATGCGCGCAATAAGAAAATCGATCCTAGCGTTTCTTTAGATGCGATCGCTCGCCGCACTCCTGGATTTACAGGCGCAGATTTAGCGAACTTGCTCAACGAAGCAGCGATTCTCACTGCTAGAAGAAGAAAAGATGCAGTTACCATCCTAGAAATTGATGATGCCGTGGATCGGGTAGTTGCAGGTATGGAAGGAACCGCCTTGGTGGACAGTAAGAGCAAGCGCTTGATTGCCTATCATGAAGTCGGACACGCTTTGATAGGCACTTTGCTTAAAGACCACGATCCAGTACAGAAAGTTACACTTATCCCACGGGGACAAGCACTCGGTTTAACTTGGTTTACTCCTAACGAAGAACAAGGATTAATTTCCCGTTCCCAAATTAAAGCTAGAATTGCTGCTACTTTGGGTGGTCGTGCTGCTGAGGAAATTGTTTTCGGTAAGCCAGAAGTAACTACAGGCGCAGGGGACGACTTGCAAAAAGTTACTAATATGGCGCGACAAATGGTAACACGATTTGGAATGTCCGATTTAGGCCCATTATCTTTAGAGAATCAGCAGAGTGGAGAGGTATTTTTAGGACGCGATTGGATGAATAAATCAGAATATTCTGAAGAAATTGCTTCCAAGATTGATATGCAAGTTCGGGAAATTATCAGTCATTGCTACCAAACAGCAAAAGAAATACTGCAAGAAAACCGCATCGCTTTGGAGCGTCTCGTAGATTTGTTATCAGACCAAGAGACAATTGAAGGCGAACTATTCCGCAAAATTGTTGCCGAACATACTCAAGTAACTGATGAGAAATTAGCTGTATCTCATTAGTATCTGGTAAATATACAATATTGATGACAAATGGTTAAAGGGGAAAGGAAAGAAAAGTCCGCCCCTTTTATCTTTACCTGGCTTTTGATAGAAATCTTATAGCTAATTGTCGATATGAACCTAAGTTTAAAACTTCAAAAATTTATGATTGCGCTGCGCTCCGCCAGGAGCTTAGGCATTATTTTTTCTCGGCGCAACCTTCCAAAACTCTCTTGTCTAAGATGACAGTTGCTGAGTAGGGATAAACTTTGTCTGACATTCCATCGCTACAGCTGTTAACTTGCTTAATAATTAACAGACTATTGCTTCTGCCTCTTAATCGGTATACTCGCAACAAGTTGGCAGGACGTCCTTCTGCCTTCAGAGGTGTGACATAAGGAAAAGTTTGCTTTTTCACATCTGGCGAAGAGTAGATAATTCCGCGTTTGCTGACGGTAATGCTCCAAAAAGGTTCGGTTCCCCTAGCGATAAATTCTTCACTATTGGCAGTTTCCGCAACAACAAAACTATTGCTATTCATGGACAATAAGGCGACACCAAGTCCAAGGAGAACAATAGAAGAAATGAAGGTTTTCATAAATATCTATTATATTTTGCAGGACGACTCTGCACATAATAAACAAGTGCTGACGTTGAAGCAACAGGCAGAGGTGGCACTATGAATCAAACAATAGTTCATCTTGTTACTGACATCCAGAACTTTATCCTGCTGGTGTTCTACACAGAAGAAAATAGCTGGCAGTTCCGGGTGGTTAGCCCTGGCGGTACAGTATTCGGTGAGCGTAGACTCTACTATACTCCCGAAGCGGCGGAAAAGGCAGGGCGAGAATGGATTGGGCTAGAGAGGTAATATTGTGTTCGGTGAAAGACTTATCATTAAGACCGCAGGGGAGCAGGAGGCAGAGAGAAAGAGCGATCGCCAGGCCAGGTATAAAGTTCGATAGTTGCCTGAAAATCTTGCGTTTTCAGCAATTAGTCCTAATAAGCTGATTTCACTCAAAAATTTTTATTCTCCAGCGGAACTATTTTGTGAGTTAATTGTCTTGTCTAAGGAATTACCACAAATTCTCATGCAGTTTTTCTTCGGATCGTCCGGGAGAACTAGGAAAATTTGTGCAAGTAAATCCTGCTGTAGCTTATAAATAACACGGATGAGATTACGCTTTTTTCTACTTAGCGTCGTCAGCATTATGCTGCTCTGTTCCCCAGCAAAAGCTTCTCGGTTACAATCTTGGTACTTTGACTCGGCAAAAAACCAACTCAACCTCACTACAGACTCTGGAGTTCAACCAAAAGCATTTTTAATTAATAACCCGACACGACTTGTTATTGACCTTCCTGGAACCAAACTTGACGGTAATACAGTTCGTCAACGCTTTGGGTCAGCAGTCAGAGAAATCCGTTTGGGCAAACTTGATGCCAAGACCACTAGACTAGTGATTGAAATAGCACCAGGGTATACTGTTTCTCCCGAAAAATTGCTAATTAAAGGTGACTCTTCCTCTCACTGGATAGTAAACTTTGCATCGTTTGAGCGCATCAACAACAATAGTTTGCCTCCTAGCGAAGAAAAGATTCCTATTCAAATCGGTGAGGTTTCTCCCTTTGCTGGAGTTGTTCCTTTAGGAAAAGAAATTACGCAACTCAGTTCAAAAGTGAAATCGTTGCTAGCTCGCTACAGTTTTCTGCAACCGGGAATGTTTTTCTTAGATTTGGACACAGGCAATTATATAGACTTCAACGGGGAGAAAGTATTTCCAGCCGCTAGCACGATTAAATTTCCGGTTTTGGTGGCTCTGTTTCAAGAAATTGATGCAGGTAGAGTCAAGCTCAATGAAACTTTGGCAATGCGGCGCGACTTAATAACTGGAGGTTCTGGAACAATGCAATATCAACGTACTGGAACTCGGTCTAGTCTTTTAGCAACCGCCACTAAGATGATTACCATCAGCGACAATACTGCTACAAATATGATAATTGACCGTTTAGGTGGTAAAGCTAAGTTAAATCAGCGTTTCCGCAGTTGGGGATTGCAAAACACTGTTATTCGGAATCTTTTAGGTGACTTCAAGGGTACTAACACAACCAGCGCTAAAGACTTAGTAAGACTTTCAGCGTTAGTTGTGAATAATCAAGTGCTGAGTAATTCCAGTCGTAGCCAAGTTTTAAATATCATGCGTCGTGTTGAGAACAAAAGATTATTACCTTCTGGTCTTGGTAAAGGTGCAGTAATTGCTCACAAAACCGGAACCTTGGGAATTATTTTAGGAGACGCCGGTATTATTGAGATGCCATCCGGTAAACGTTATTTAGCAGGAATTTTGGTAAGAAGACCTTTCAATGATTTAAAAGCTAGGTATTTTATCAGCCAGGTTTCCCGGCTTGTGTATGGCTATTTAGACCAAGCGAGAGTGGCGCAACAGCCTTCAGGACTTATGCAAAAATAACATCTTGCATCAGTCCCAACAACCGCCTGGGAATGAATTCCCAGGCTGATAGCGAAATCCGAACTGTATTGGGAATGTAGGTAAGCACGACAATTTGACTGTTGTAAAAATGTAGGTAATCACAAGTTGTAAAGAGTGGGTATTGTTGGAAATTGGAAAATTTACGGCTTTGCCACTACGCAACCAACAGCAACAAAAAACCCCGGCGAAACTAACCGAGGTAGAGGAGGAAACCAAATGATGATTAGAAATAATAGTATTTAGTTTTTTATATTATTTCGTCATGTAAAGTAATGTAACGGATTTGTTACATAGAGTCAAGCGGATTTGACAAAAAATGCTACATAGTAGTAATTCAATTAGGTGAAGCAACTCTAGCTTGCGAAAGGCAAAGATTTCTGTAAAGCTGAGTTACCTAACGCAGGTGATATTATCACAAACTTGGAATAGTCTAATTGCAGGTTATGAGCTAACCCCAGAGGATGTTGAGGAAAACAGGTGAGAAAAGGCTGGCTACTCGGTTTGACAATATTTAGTTTAGGAATGCCTCTGGTATTTAAATTTAGTTCCTCGCCAGGGTCTATACCAACAACGCCAACGATTGCGCCTTCACCACCAAAAAACATCCACTATGAACAACGTATTTTGCCGCATAGCATAGTTCACATCCTGCGAGTGCCAAGCAATAGCAAATTTTTGGTAACTCCTGCTGTATCACCAAAAGTAACCACTATAGAGGAATTTGCTCAGAAACATCGCGCACAGGCGATCTTAAACGCAGGCTTTTTTGACCCAGTTAACCAAAAATCTACATCTTATGTAGTTATCTCTGGTCAGTTGGTAGCTGACCCTAAAGAAAACGAACGGTTGGTGAATAATCCGAAATTAAAGCCTTATCTCAGCAAAATCTTAAATCGCACAGAATTTCGTCGTTATATCTGTGGAGAAACTGTCCGCTATGATATATCTCTGCACAGTGAGCCATCACCAGCAGGCTGCGAGTTAGCTGATGCTATAGGTGGTGGCCCGCGCTTATTACCAGAACTAGGCTCAGTACAAGAAGGCTTTGTAGATCATACCCACCGCCGCGATGCGATCGGCGGCAATCAACCTAACGCCAGAAGTGCTATTGGTATTACCCGCGATTGCACGGAGTGCAGCGCCAAAGGCGATCGCAGTATTGTTTTAGTAATGGTGGCGCAAAAATCCTCAGATCCCGTTAACTCTGGGATGACTTTGGCAGAACTGGCAGATGTGATGAAAACCCTCGGTGTTGAAAAAGCAGTAAATCTGGATGGGGGGAGTTCGTCTTCGCTTTATTACAAAGATCAGACATTTTACGGAAAAGTTAATTTGCAAGGAAACTCTATTAAACGACCAGTAAAATCGGTTTTATTGGTTAAGGAAAACTAGGGAACTTTAGCTCATCCGAATTTTTAAAGCGTTTTTCAAATCCTTAGAATACTACGTGATTGTAGAGGGCACAATATACTTTCCTCCTATATAATTTACCTACATAAAAAGTTCATCCATTCAGCGTTATAGGGTTTACCGAACAAATATTTTTACGGTTTTTATCACCTTTTAATCAGCCAATTTTGTTGTCGGTAATCACAACTGATTGAGTGAAAAAACCGAATTTCCAGGCTTTGTAATTCTCAATATTATAGTAATCAAAGCAAGGATTAAATCCTGAATTGGTTGGGTAAATCAAGTCTACTGGTACAAGGGATAAATTAAATATGCTAGTTCGTTACAACCCCTGGCAAGAATTTAATACTCTACAACGTCAAATCAATCGTCTGTTTGAAGATACAAAGGCACCATCCGCATTATTGAATAATGATTTAGTTAAAGTTCCTGCGGCTGAGTTGCAAGAAACTGAAGATGCGCTTCATCTGAGGCTAGAACTCCCAGGAGTAGAAGCTAAAGATGTAGATGTTCAAGTTACAGAGAATGCCGTTTACGTTAGCGCTGAACGTAAATCTGAAACTAAAAGCGAAGAAAACGGCGTTATCAAAAGCGAATTTCACTATGGAAAATTCCAGCGTGTAATTCCGTTATCTGCTCAAATTCAAAATACTAACGTTACGGCAGACTACAAAGACGGTATCTTGAATTTGACATTGCCCAAAACGCAAAAAGAGAAAAATAAAGTTGTCAAAATCAATTTAGAACAACCTACCGCTTAACAGGTTGTATTGATTTGATAACTACCTTTTTCTAAGCTGTTGGTGTGGTGCTAATTGAATTGTCATTGTTTAGATAGTGTTAGGTAAATTCTAGCCTGGTTGCTTGGTTAGCAGCTGGGCTTTTTTATTGGCTGAGAATTCTATGAGTGGTAGTGGCGCAAGTAAATTTTTAAAGTTAGCTGTGATTCAAATTGCTACTAGAGAACTAAATCTAATTCCTTCTAGCGGATGTAGTCTAATTCATAAACTAGCTGGTTAGCTTAATATTAGCAACTATTAAAGGTGAATGAATGAATAGGACATTGATAGCGATTTTGACGTTTTTCTTCTTATTCTTGTTTATTGTCTCGCCATTTGCTGCCCTTGCTAGTTTAATGCTTGTGGTGTTAAGTGCAGCATTTTTATCTTTAGTAGGGAATGTGTTCCAAACACTTATCGGTGGTAATAGCAATTCTAAATAGCTATGAAAGCAAAATGCATAATAATAGCGCTTACCTTTTAAAAGACAAGCGCTATTTCTTAAATTTAAAACAGGGAGAAAGAATAGTTACGGTTATTTCCCTGAAGTTTACTAATAATTGTCGCAATTTAACTTCTTACACAGCGCTGCGACGGGTTAGTAAGTTCCACAATAATACGGCGATAATTGCACCTAGAACTGCGACTAAGATACCAGTGATGCTGAGGGTAGGCGCGGCTAATGCAAAGGTTCCCGTACTGAAGTATACACCCAGACTACCGCCAATAAAAGCACCGATGATTCCTAGCAAGATTGTTCCTAAAATTCCGCCGCCTTGATGACCGGGGTAGATAGCCTTAGCAATAGCACCAGCAATTAGACCTAAAACAATCCAAGCAAGAATGTTCATGGTTATTAACAAGAAACTTTTCTTTGATTCTATATATAGTTTAGTAAATTCAAGCTTGATATTCAATCTACCAACAGAATTAACTCTATTAACCACAAGGAAGAGTATAATTGCTACCCTTTACTTATTTTGGCATTAGTGCTAATTCATCCACAAGGTAGTTATCAAAATTTTAATAAAATAATTAAATTTTTACTTAAGTTATTTAGGTAGTAAAAAAGTATAGTTAGTTTACTTTGGACAGTTGCAGTTGTACTTTTTGTCTTTTGGGCGTTAGGGTTGCATTACACATTTTAGGTAATCTCATTCATGTATTGCTACTTATGGCGATCGCTATTGCTATTTATAATTTTTTGAAATCACGTACTGCTTTTTAGGTGATTTTACTAAAAGAAAGAAAATAGATAAGGTGTAAAGTTTTGTAGCTACTTTTCGTGTTTAATTTTGATAAGGTGGAAGAGTAGAGAGCTTGTAGCTACGACCAATGTTTAAGATGTCATCAATTATTAGCTTGCTCAATCCAACCACCTTGGCAACTACGTTAGCACTGGCAACAATTGTTGCTTATCCATCAACAACGCTGTCACAAACACCAAGCGATCGCAACTTAACTCCTCAACAAGGTTGCTTATCTGGCTATCCTAATGGCACATATCAAGGAAATCGCCCAGTAACACGCTATGAGTTTGCTGCGGGGTTGAATGGGTGTCTCAATCAGCTAAATGAAATTATTCCGGCTAACAGAGCGAATTTGGCAACAAAAGAAGACTTGGAAATTTTACTTAAACGGCAGAGGGAGTTAAACCAACAACTTCGAGAACTTAACGGGCGAGTTGATACCATCCCTACCAATAAGTAACTCATATTAGAGTAATTTTTATAACTTTTTTAAACGATTATCAGTTTTATTACTATTGATATATCTTTGGCCGCTTGACTTTAGTAAGCCTTAGTAAGCCTAATGATTTTTGTTAGCTTCTAGACAACTATAGGGTCTTCACCAAGCAGCTTATAAGATGTTATTTTAACTTGAGAGTATAACCTTGAGCTAACCATTAGGCGTATTCAGTAACGGTGATATTAAGGCTGTCAGCTTGTTCATAGACAAGCTGAAGATAATACTCATGAGTCTACCTTAGGGTGATACTTTGTCATTAACAAATTACTTAACCTAATCGTATAGTTCAATTAGGCAGAAGGAATTTGTATGACAGCGAATGTTTCTGGTGATATTAACAAGAGTGGTAATAGGTCGCTATTAATGGGCGCTCTCTTGATTGTTTTAGGGATTATTGCGATCGCAATGCCTGCTCTCTCAACAATTTTTGCTGAGACTTGGGTTGCAGTGATCCTGGCTTCTGCTGGTTTTGCCAAACTGATCTATGGGTTCCAAAACCGTGATTCCAAAGGCTTTGTTTGGCAAATTTTGTTAGGCATACTCTACATTGCCACAGGTGTAATGCTGTTTACTAACCCGTTAAAGGGTGTTCTGACGCTGACTTTGTTGCTTGGCAGCTTTTTATTAACTGAAGGCGTATTTGAGTTAATTCTCGCATTCCGGGTACGTCCGCAACAGAACTGGACATGGGTGTTGGGTGACGGCATTATTACTCTAATTTTGGGCGCAATGATTTGGTTCCAGTGGCCCTTCAATGCACCTTGGCTGATTGGAACGCTACTTGGTGTTAGTATTCTATTCACCGGCATTTCACGAGTGATGTTGTCGTTAAGTGGGCGTACTCCCTTTAATTCTCCTGACCAAGCTCCCAGCGCTACTTAATACTGTGGTTTTATAGTGTAATTATACGGGGCGATCGCGTAGCGCGCCCTGTTTCCCAATCGCACTATATGAAAATATGGTTAGTTTAGCTTACTGCGATCGCTTCTTGCATCTCATGCTTTTAGATCTAGGTTGTTAGTTATTTTGCCGCGAACGTGCGGTTTTAGCAAATAGTTGATATCGGGGCCACAGGGAATAATACCCCCCGGATTGAGTGGGAATAAGTTGCCATAGTAGTCCTGCTTTACACTCTCCAAATCGCAGGTATCAGCAACACCTCTGGTCTGATACATATCACTGAGATACGCCCCCAGGTTTTGATAGTCTTGGATTCGGCGACGGTTACACTTGAACAGTCCGTAGTATGCAATATCAAAGCGGAATAATGTTGTAAACAGGCGAACATCAGCAAGCGTGATATTATTCCCACACAGATATCGATTTGTCTCAAGTGCTGCGTCAATCTCATCCAGAGTGGCGAACAATTCATCACAAGCTTTATTGTAAGCTTCTTGAGTTTGGGCAAAGCCGCAACGATACACGCCGTTGTTTACACTTGCGTAAATCTTCTCATTCCACCAGTCAATTTTTTCTTTTAGTTCCTCTGGATATAGATTTAGTGTGGGGTTTTCCGCAAACTCGTTAAATTCTGAGTTCAGCATTACAATAATCTCTGCACTCTCGTTATTAACGATAGTCTTGGTTTGCGTGTCCCATAACACTGGAACTGTAGAACGCCCACTGTAGCCAGGTTGAGCAAGCTCATACAATTGGGCAAGAGTGCTGCAACCTTGCTCTTGTTGGTTAAGTACCCAACCACCGGCAATAGGAGAAGGAGAAACAATCGATACTGATATAGCTTCTTCGAGTCCTTTGAGCGATCGTACAATCAAGGTGCGATGTGCCCAAGGACAACTAAGTCCAACATAAAGCTTATAGCGCCCCGCAGCTGGCTGGTACAAATTGTCTTTTTGCGTGCCAACAAAGTTTCTAAACTGACTGCTGGGACGAATATACTCTCCCAACTGATTGCGGGGGGCAAGTTTCGACATCATCATCTGCCAAAGAGTTGTCCAAACAAACTTACCCAGTTTGATAATAAGCTTTGGCGGGAGTGACTTTTTCTTACTCCAAGGAAACTCTATCTTCAGATTTTTGATATCAGTCATGGTTTGAATTGGGAGAGTTTTTAGCTTACTAATTCAACTAAAGCATCCCCTTGAAACCGAACTACGCATGAGACTGAGCAGCCACGGTAATATTCAGTTGTAAATACTGAAAGCGTGATATTGCTCTGACCCGGATCTAAAATTTGTTGCACCTTACAGGTTTGCCTTTTGTTTTTGCAGTAGGCAATGATTTGATCACCAGCCTTGATATCCAACGCTTTGATTTTCAATTTATATTCAACCTCATTAATAAGTTGGTTTAGCTAAACATACTGCTATGATTGGCTTTTTTAACACTAAAACCCTTATTTAAGTATAGCATAAAATTAGAAAAGAAATTTTATCTTGATAAAATTGTTATGTCAAGACAATTTATGCTTAACGTAATATAAAATACAATACAACCACTAAGCATAACCCCTAACGTAAGAAATTATCAATTCTTTGAGTTGTCTTGTCACAAGTTAATTTATAAGTAGCCTCTCAACCGTTATTGGATCAGAATTATTGCTTCTTGAACTTTGGTAGAAAGAGCTTTTTGCAGCCCTTGCTCAACCTTGCCGATCAATTTGTCAAAAGCCTCTTGATTTGCTGTTAGTTGTTCTCGAAGCACCTTTTCTAACTCAGGCTTTATTTGTTCACACATATCGTCAATTTTTCCGTCATTTAAAAAACTAGAACGAATCCAACTGGGAAGATCCATATTTGTTTTGATTGTCTCTTGGAAACTCTTGCGATTTAGCTCCATTCCTGCTGCCATAACTGAAGCCCCATAGACCAATGCAATCGGCCAAGTTAAGTGTCCAGTTAATATCAAAGTGATGATGCTAGCGACAGTACCTCCGCCAATTACTATATTGACGATAAACGCTACAGTATCGGCAAGTATAGCGTCTCCAATACGCAGTTCGGGATTAACAAAAGCTGGATCGATGCTATCTTCAAACCTTAAACTACTTCTAGGTATTTGATACTTTCGACATATTGGGTCGCTTTGTGCGGCTAAGTCGGGTTGGATTTTATTGTTAAACCAATTAATACATTGATTGTTAATTATCTGTTGAGCAATATTGCTTTTCAACCACTGCTCCGCCCGATCCTTCATAGAAATTTCCAAATCGGCTAAAGTTCGTATTCGATTTTTTTGCCAATCTTTTACCCCTGGTCTAACTGCATTTTCAATTAAATTATCTGCCAGTGGCTTAGTCAGCAATTCGACCAACTCCGGGATATGTTTCTCAATCAATTCTTTGAGTTTGTTTGAATAAAACAATTGATTGATTTCTTGTTTGAAGGCCGTAGCACGCAAATCCCATCGTCCTACTCGCGCTAATCCCAGTGCAATGCACCTTTCAGGCTCAGGATCGGGGCGGATCTGTGTTTCTGGCTCAGGAAACATTTCCTGACAAATAAGACGCGTAAATGCCATTCGGGATGCACCGCCAGTCATCAGCACCAGTTTCGGTACAATACTTTGCTGATATAGCTTTTTTTTAGCCTCGCTTAAAGCTTCACGAAACGATCGCATCCAACTCTTTTGCCCCAATTCGGCTACAGGTTGGTTTAAAATTTCCTCCATAATCAATTTGTTGACTTGGGGGATAAAATAAATCTGTTCGTTAATTGACTCAAAGCCACGTGCAAAAGATTGTGAATCGCTATATAGCTGTTCATTAGAAAAATAATCTTCTTTCGTTTTGCGACAAGCAAGTTCACAACGAGCTTGGTGATGCGGATAATCTAAAAATACTTTTTCGAGTAATGCTTTTTGTTCGTGGTTGCTAAGAGTACGCTCAAAAATCGCCTTGTCAATTAAGGATGCACCTAAAGCGTTACTACCAAAATCTATCGGGATTTCTTGTAAGCTTTTAACTAATGTAAAATCTGTGGTTGAAGAGCCAATATCAACAATTAAAACCGACGAAAGCAGTTTTTCATACTCCAGCTTACCAGCTTCCTTGGCTTGCATGAAAGCAGCCCGTGATTCAGGTACAACACTGAGTTGAGCAATCCCAGATGCTTGAAGTAGCTTTTGATATTCCTCACGTTCATTAACTGACCATCCTGAAGGGCAACCGACATAAAAATAGCTACTTTCCCCACCTTCAATTTGTCTACTTTCTTTCAGAAGCCGATAGTAAGTTGCAACAAAAGTGCTAATTATTTCTTGATATTTTGGATCGTTGTTCGGTTTTTGCTTAAAAGAGATTGTCAACTGGGTAACACCAGCTTGGATTAATGCTTGCTCACCAACCAGATAACCAAGTTTGGGATGCCAACCTAGAGCCGTGATTTGGTTCTTTCTATTATTAATTTCCAGCATTTGGGGAGGTTCGATACTCTCCACTATTGCTTTAGCTACAGCTGTTTCGCCATGCCCTAAATCAAAACCGATTGTTTCTAAAATATCCATATTCTTATTGTGTATTATTCTCTAGCTTCGGAATACACTGGCTCAATTACCCGGCCGCGTCTGAGCAAGCGATCGCCTTTTAACAAGGCAGGAGTTATAGTTATGTAATCTTCGGTGTTAGGATCGATACTTGGTTCAAAGTCAAAATAGCCGCGATCGCTATCACGGTCTTTTCCTCGGTAAATTTGAGTCCTAATTCCTTGCTCCATTAAAATTTGTGGTAGCAGTTTCGTTAGTTCGATGACCATTTGGGGTTTATTCAGAAACGATGCACCTATCAGCCTTTGCAGAAAATTTAATAGTTCTGGTAGTTCTTCTACGCCACGGTCATCCTTATGTTTATTTCCTTCTTCAAATCTAGCGACTGCTGAGTCTATCGTGTTGAGCGCATCGGCAACGTTGTCTAAAATAATTTTGCTATTAACTTTTAAGATAGGCTGAGGTAATTCTGATAGCCCAAGAGTTGGGGAATTGTTTTCTTGATTATTCTTGTCGAGCTGAAGTACAACTTCCAACCCTATCAGCACAGACGCTAGTAAAATAGCCATCCACGCACCTGGGCTAGTTTCACTTAAATAAAACAACCAACTTAAAATACCTATATATATCAGTGCCTTTAGCAGTTTCAGAATTAACCTGTTGGGGGAAGATTTTATAGTTGGGTTAATAATTGGCTGTGGCTTTTGTAAAGTAACTTGAGTCTGGTGAACCGCTGTGAGAGTGCTAAGAGATTGCCGCAGTAAATCCAAGAAAAAGGAAGCTAGACGTACTTGTGTAATGTTTAGCTCACTAATGTAAATTCTTTCGAGATTATCAAGTCGGTTCTGAACGAGCTTAACTACCTGCTCAACGTTGATTGTATTGTCGATATCTATCTGGAGTTGGTTGCGTTCTTCGTTAAAAAGAGAGGTTATTGTCTTCATCGCCCTGGCTAAGATTGTAACGTTACTAATAGCAGAATGATTTGTTTCCCCTACCTAAAGGCTGAAAATGTAGGTATCAAACTATGTACAGCGATATAGCTTTTCCAAACACCTAAGTACTTAAATATAATTAATAATACACTTTGTATCTTTATCCTTCGTTCCCTCTCTTCATCACTGAATTTCATTTTGTACAAATACTTATTTTCAAGTACTGATTGTTTTTTAATTGTTGTTTCTAGATAAAAAACTATAATTCTTACTGCACAAAATTTTTACCAAAAAACGATGATTTTCTCCATAATTTTAGACAATAAAACCCTCAATTTCCTTCCTGCTTGAGGTTTAAAATTGTATCCGATTTTTATTACCAAGAGTGAAACCGTGAATAATACCCAAGTTTTAAGTCATTCTTTATACTTTAAATCTTAAAAACAATAATAGGCCTGCCTTCTGCCCTATTTTTAAGGCAGGTCTAATAGGTCGCTGTCATGAGCTACGTACACCACACCAGCACATATGAAGAACCTCCCCGTTAAAAGTAATTGATAGTGATGGACAGTAGCAGCGCAATCATGCGATCGCAATAAATTAAGCTCATCCCACTCGTTTGCCCAATGCCCTAAGTCGGCTTTCTGTTAATGAATCTCAAAAGCTCTGTTGCTCTCTTCTTTATAAGCGCATCTGCAACACACTTGCTTGGCTTGAGAAATAACATTCCTTAACAAATCCGTATAGGTGGAACTGCTTGACTGTCAGGATTATTTGCAATTAAGGTAATGGTTCAGCACAACTGTGATTAAACCTACTAGAAGCCAGAAAATAAACTAGGTGTAAACTACTAGCGAAGTTAAGGATAAAAAATTGAAACAACAGCAAGTTATCTTGGGAAGCATCACCGCGACAGTATCTGCAATAGCACTTGGATATCTGGGCGCTCAATACTTTAATAAGAACACTATGTATACAGTTGCTGGTGCAATGCTGGGGCTTGGTGCAACTGCACAAATTACGCAACTCAAGCCAAAATCTCAATTCCAACCGTCAAAGCAACCAATATCATCCTCTTCTTCTGCAATTCCTAGCGCACAAATTACGCAACTCAAGCCAAAATCTCGGCTCCAACGGGCAAAGCAATCAATATCACGCTCTTCTTCTGCAATTCCTAGCGCACAAATTACGCAACTCAAATCAAAATCTCGACTCCAACGGGCAAAGCAATCAATATCATCATCTTCTTCTGCAATTTCTGTTACCCAGGAACCACAGGTAATACAACCAATTGATCAACCGATTGAACAAAATATTGAGCGCCATATTGAACATCAGAATGAGCCTGTTGAACCTTATTTTAGTAACGAATTCATGGCAGAAATTGATCCTATAATTGAACGCTTTCTCACACTAGGTTTAGAAGAATTTTAAATTTTTCAAACCACTGATTCTAAATTATGTAAAAAAGCCAGAACATCATTCAATATTAGCTTAAATCTGCAATTTTTAATTTTCTACGTTTTCACTTCCTCAACTCAACACTGCTGGCTGGTTATGTCATTTTATAGCTTAAATACTCGTCAACCGATATAGGCACAATTCTTGCTCACCAAGGGTAATCTCTAACCAAATATATCTATGGGTATAAAATTAAAAGCTAATTTAAACAGAATTCTACCTTTAGGCTCACGCAATTAAAACTCAAATGGGTTGATACTTATAAAGAACTTGACTAGCCATATAAGCTGCTTGTCATCAAAATTTTCATTGCTGAAGAAGATATCAATACAAGAGTACGGTAAATGACAACTTCTACCGACAAAAATCAAGATATTTATAAGCTGCGTGGACTGATTAAAGACATTGAATCTGGAATGCTAACCACAATCGATGAGCATGGCAGCTTGCACAGTCGCCCTATGGCACAGAGTACTGAAATCCAATCTGATGGTACGCTCTGGTTTTTTACCAACGCTAGTTCTCATAAGGTGTTTGAGATTGAGCATCGTCAGCAAGTTAATGTCAGTTTTACATCACCCAATCAGCAGCGATATATCTCTATATCGGGTATCGCAGAACTAGTAAAAGACCGCAACAAGATGCAAGAGTTGTGGAAGCCGGAACTTCAAGCTTGGTTTAGCCAAGGACTTGATGAACCCGATATTGCTTTGCTCAAGGTGAAAATTAACAGGGCTGATTATTGGGATAGTCACTCCAGCTTTGAAGCACAATCAATTAGTTTGTAATTGAAGCTAAGTAAGGAAGTGAAATATATGCCTTACAAACAGATTGAAGACTTACCAGATTCAGTCAAAGAACACTTACCCAAGCACGCCCAAGAGATTTTTCGGGCTGCATTTAACAATGCTTTAGAAGAATATAATGAAGAAGAAACTGCCTTTCGTGTTGCTTGGAGTGCAGTAAAACGCGATTACGAAAAAGGAGACGATGGACACTGGCACAAAAAGCCAGAATAGGTAGAAACATTTCAGAAGTAAAAGGGATTAGGGATTGGGGATTAGGGATTGGGGATTGGGTTATCAAACGAAAAATTATGGAATTCTGCTTTAACCCTCCCAAATTTTGGGGCATTTTCCCAGTCACCAGTACCCAATCCCGGAGCAGCATTCCTCCCCCACCAACGAATACATATGGTGGGGGACTTCTTGCCGCGACCAGTTGAACGACTTCTAACGAAATTCGTATGTAGACACCTAACTAATGTAGTAATCATGTAGGGTGGCATTGCCCACCCTACGAAGTTTTTGCTCTATTCCTCTTAAAAATTTCAAACATATTTATACCAAGTTGCAATCAAAAGTAGCAACTGTTATTGCAAGCGAAACAAAGTGGAGCGAAGCAACCTCCCTTAACGAAAGATTACTACAACAGAACGCAACTTAGTATTAGTAGGAAATAGTTTAAAATTTTTATTTTTTTGACATAGATTTCTTGTATCGTGCAATAAAATTAATTTCTTCTTCTTTGTTTCAACCCCTTGGGTTTGGTAAAGCTCCGCATGATGCGATTAATTACGTTAGAGGGTGACTTCTTCGGATTAGAAGATTGTCCCCTTTCAGTGTTGCCATTTCTTTGCCTGCCTTGATTAGTAGAATCGTTGTTATTCAGAGGCATAGCATTTTTAGTTGGGACAATACCGCTTCCGTATCTTCTAGCATAAACTTGGGTAAACTCAGCACCAAAAAACAGTATCTGAGCAGCATAATAAATCCAAGCTAAAATAACTACTAGTGAACCAGCCGCACCATAGGTAGACCCAAAACTACCGTTACCTAAATATTGCCCTAATAAATACCTACCAATTGAGAACAAAATTGAAGTAATAGAAGCCCCAATTAAAACATCTCCCCAAGTGATTTTGGCATCTGGCAGGACTTTGAAAATGAGTCCAAACAAAACTGTAGTGATAGTAAAACTAAGTATGAAATTAACAATTTGCCAAATGAAATCAATACCTGGTACAAGGTTACTAAAGTAAGTCACTAATGCTGTTAATGCCGCACTAATTACTAGAGAAACTAGAAGTAAAAAGCCAATTCCTAACACCATTGCAAACGACAAAAAGCGTTGGCGCACCATATTATTCACGCCTTGTCCTGGTTTTGGCTTCACCTCCCAAATTGTGTTGAGAGCATCTTGCAACTCGGTAAATAAACCAGTTGCACCCAATAGCAAAACTAAAATACTAATAATTGAGGCGATAGTTCCTGCTTGTGGTTGATTGGCATTTCTGATGGCTGTTTCAATCACTTGTGCGCCTGGTTTGCCAACTAAACCTTGAATTTGTCGGACAATTTCACCCCTTGCGGCTTCTTCTCCAAAGACTGCTCCGACGATCGCAATTACAATAATCAGTAACGGTGCTATAGAAAAAATTGTGTAATAAGCTAATGCCGCTGCTAACCGTGAGGCTTTATCATCACTCCATTCCTGAAAAGTCTCTTTAAATAACCTCCAAATCGCTTGCAAACTCATTCAATCAGTCTCCTTATCTTCAGGATATTGCTTACCTCTGATATATTGGATAATGATTTCATAGCTGGCGGCATCTTCCCAAGGACGCTTTACAGAGTTTCTTGAGGAAGAATTCATTATTTAGCTAGAAGTAGCAGGTTGAGCCGATAGCTTCCTGTACGGTAATATCGCTCAGTAATTAGCATTTGAAGACACAATTAGTATTGCGATCGCCTCTGGCGCTGCGCTTGGCGCAATCGCTTCACAACATTATTTGTGCCCTTACTGCATTCTATCTATCGTGCGATACTGAATCGCCTCTGCTACATGATTGGCTTTTAGCTCATCCTCTCCGGCCAAATCTGCAATTGTTCGTGCAACTTTGAGAATGCGATCGCTTGCTCTTGCTGATAAACCTAATTTTCTAATTGCTGCTTCTAATAAATTGCGGCTAGCATCATCTAGTTTGCACCATTTCTGGAGATGAGAACTCTGCATTTGGGCATTGCAACGCAGATTTGGTTCTTTTTGGAAGCGATTAGTGGCGCGATCGCGTGCTTGCTGTACTCGTTTTGCTACTGATATTGATGCTTCTCCCGTGGGTTGCTGGGTAATTTCCTCTGGTTTCAAGCGATTTACCGCAACTTGTAAATCAATCCGATCCATTAACGGCCCAGAAAGCTTCGCCCAATATTGCTCTCGTTGCCGTGGCGAACAAGTACACTGTTGGATAGTATCGCCATAAAAACCGCAAGGGCAGGGATTGGTACTCGCTACCAAAGTAAACTGTGCCGGAAACATTACAGATTGTTTAGTGCGGGAAATCGTTACATAGCCATCTTCCAAAGGTTGACGCAGAAATTCTAAGACATCTCGTTTAAATTCTGTTAATTCGTCAAGAAACAAAATCCCCCTGTGTGCTAAAGAAATTTCACCAGGACGGGGGAAGCTACCGCCACCAACGAGAGAAGGGCCAGAAGCTGAGTGGTGAGGACTGCGGAAAGGGCGATCGCGTACCAATGAACCGCGATTTTTTAATAACCCTGCTACTGAGTGAATACGCGTAACTTCCAATGATTCAAAAAACTCTAATGGTGGCAAAATCCCTGGTAAACGTCGTGCTAACATCGTTTTACCACTACCAGGCGGCCCGACAAACACTAAATTATGTCCGCCAGCCGCCGCAATTTCTAAAGCACGGCGACCATGAGCTTGTCCTTTCACATCCTTCAAATCTGCGCCGGAATAGAATGAGTGTGGCAACTCCTCTGTCTCATTTAGCTGCACAGGTTTGTAAAGTCCTGGATTATTTAAAAAATCAACCACTTCAGATAGATTTTTGCAACCATAAACAGCTAAACCTTGCACCACTGCGGCTTCTTGAGCATTATCAGCTGGGACAATTAAACCTGTAATTCCCATTTTTTGGGCAGTAGCAGCGATGGGTAGGACACCAGCAACAGGACGCAAACTGCCATCAAGGGAGACTTCGCCTAAAAATAGATAATCACCTAACAAATCGGCGTTAACTTGCTCAGAAGCTGCCAAAATTCCTATACTGATTGGCAAATCGAAACTGGGGCCTTCCTTGCGTAAATCAGCCGGAGTCAGGTTGATCACAATTTTTCGCATCGGAAAGGCAAAACCAGCATTTTTTAGTGTCGCTTTGACTCGTTCTTTTGATTCCTGAATAGCTGAATCTGGTAGGCCCAAAACAACAATTCCCGGCAATCCCCCTGATACATCGACTTCCACGCCTACTTTGACGGCATCGATGCCCACAATAGATGCACTCCAGACTCTAGCAAGCATTTATTCTATGACAGTAACCCTTTAGAATCTCTAGCAGATGAGTAAGTAGATTGGCATGAGTGAAACCACAGAGACGATTTTCAGCAAAATCATTCGTCGGGAAATTCCCGCAGACATTGTTTATGAAGATGATTTAGCCTTAGCGTTTAAAGATGTTAACCCCCAAGCACCAGTTCACATCCTTGTGATTCCCAAAAAGCCTATTGCCAAATTAGCTGATGCCGAATCTCAGGATCATGCTCTTTTGGGGCATCTTTTATTAACTGTCAAGCGTGTTGCTGAACAAGCTGGACTAGAAAATGGTTATCGGGTTGTCATCAACACTGGCGATGATGGAGGCCAAACTGTTTACCACTTACATTTACATATTTTAGGAGGGCGGGCCTTGGGATGGCCCCCTGGTTGATGAAGTTGTACTGAGTCTTGAGTGCTGAGTGAAAGATTCATTACTCTATTCACTCACAACTCACGACTCAGCACTTAATGCGTTTACCATTGATAAGAAATGCAAATAACTGTCATAACTTATACTTAATTAATTTTGCTTTACAAATCTAAATATTAAATTTAATGTAGATACAGGTAAGCAACTTTACTTACCGTATTCATACAAACAAGCAATCATAAAACAATGACAGCAACCTTACAGCAGCGCGCTAGCGCCAACGTATGGGAGCGGTTCTGCAACTGGATCACCAGCACCCAAAACCGCCTCTACATCGGCTGGTTCGGCGTCCTAATGA
>JAHHHN010000027.1 GCA_019359325.1 Mojavia pulchra JT2-VF2
GCGTCATCGGTACTTGGGCTGATGTGATCAACCGCGCTAACTTGGGTATGGAAGTTATGCACGAGCGTAATGCTCACAACTTCCCTCTAGATTTGGCTAGCGGTGAGCAAGCTCCTGTTGCAATCAGTGCTCCTGCTATCAACGGTTAATCTTTTGAAGCAAAATCAATAGCTTCTATGTCAATGATAAGCGCTCTTCCAATTGGAAGGGCGCTTTTTCGTGTTTATTTGGTAGTAGTTTTAAGAGGCGATCACAAAATATTTGTAACATTGGCGTTAATTATTACAGCCAAAACTGGCGATCGCCTTCCATCTGGCTAGGACGAATACCTTGCAAACGTAGATAAGCCATGCGATCAGATCCATATAATGGCATAGGTAAGCGAGGTTCTTTTAAAGCTCCATGATGCAATAACGTAAGTTTTAGAGTAGTTTCTAAAACACTTTCTATTAAGATTTGGTGTCCTTTCTCATGAATTGTTAAACGTATAGGACGAGCCAAACCAACTTTATCAGGAACTTTAGTTGTTACCAGAATTGCTTCACGAGATGATAAACGAAGTCCTAAGCCTTGTGAAGGTGCTATGGCAACTTTTTGTTTTAAGTTATACAGTCGAGGAATACCAGACTTTTTACATTCCACCAAAATAAACTTAGCTCCTATTGCCTTAGCTCTATCTACTAAATAATCAGCTTCATTCCCAACAAAGGAACCATCACGATAAATTAAGACTGTTTTGTTTGCTAATTCAGCAGCAGGTAATAATCGCTCCAATAGTTTAGGTGGTATTTCTTCACCATCAATTAAATCATCTTCTAGTTGATAACGAACAAACTCCCCTTGTTTGCCATAGAGACGTATACTAGCACAGGCATTTCTTGTCCCTGCTTGCTTTTTTTTGGAAATTCTAGAAACATCCAAGCCAATAAAATAATCAGCATCTTTTAAGTTTTCGGCTAGAACGAAAGGCAAATTACCTAACTTTGCTAGAATTCCAGGAATTACCTGATTCAAGATATACTGATAATTTCCAGGCTTATTCAAAGTATCTTCATAAATCATTTGGCTAGCAATTTGACGGCGGAGTAATAAAGAGTATATTTGATGGTAAAAACTTCCCTCATTTGTATCATCATCAAGACGATCGCTTTGAGGTAAAAAAGTTACAATAATGTCGTGTGGTATCTCAATTAATTCATTAACTTTCTTTTCAATATCTGCTCTTGCCTCAGTCTTAGTCAGGTTATCCAGTGACAAAGGTTGCTTAGTAATAACTTCACTTTTAAAGCCATATAGTTCCAGACGCTGCTTAAGTAATTTCAGGAACGGATCTACTTTTAAATCACAAAGTTTGAGTGCTGCAATATGAATCACTTTGGATTTATCTTTAAAATCAGGGTGACGGCGATAAACTCCACCTTTTTTAAGACCATTTAGAACATCACTTCTTTTGGTTATAAAGTTATTACCAAAAATTAGAGGAGTTTCCTCTATAGGAAATTCAGGTTTCCAGAATAAATTTGGATGTTGAATACTATTGATACTACGTTCTAGTTGAATTCCATAAGTACTTAAAGCGTCTGTTGCTATTTTTTTATAAGATGCCAAGAGGCTTGTTCTGTCTTGATGCGAGATTTTAGTAGCCTTAAGTAGCTTTCCGTATTCAACTTCAAATTGATCGGCTGTGGCAGATGTAATACTGGGACGTAAAGCTGCCATAGCATAGTGAAACTGTTTTGTATCTTTACCGAACTGTACAGCAACAACAGGTTGATCTTTTGGGGCATCTCGTAGTGCTTGTTTACTGGTTGAACCAGTAGCTTTTGCTAAGAGTTCATCTCTATGCTCTTCGATAGTTCCAATAATACCGACAATTGTTGCGTTACTACCTCGTTCAATTTCTTGAACTTTTAAACCAATTAAAAGCTGTTCTGAATTTTGTCGTTGAGGATGTTTTTCGTAGAAATCAGCCAAATTATCACGAAACACAATGCTACTGCACACTGTCAAACTAAGAGCAGGTTGAAACTCACCTTGTAATTCGATAATTTCTGACCAAAAATCTGGTTCTCTTTTGACCATAACTCCATTATCAGACAGAACAATTGGAGAATTAAATTTGGTTTTATTCAAAACCTGAATAGCTAACATAGAATAAATAAAAGGTGTAGGTTGAGGCTGACGTACTGATTGAAAACCGAATAAGCGTTCCTTAAAATCTTCTACTTCATTTTGAATGCTTTTCAGTGCATCTTGTAATTCTTCTTTGCTAGGTAAATCTTTATGAGATGCTGCCAAAATCCAAAAGTAAGGCTTGTACCATATAACAACAGTCTCAGGTAATTTTCGACTAAAATGATAGCTCAATCGGTTGCCATCTTTTTTGTCAATTTCAGGTGTTAGCCGAAAACACATTAACTTAAGCTGTAAAATTTTGATTGGAAAAACTTCACTAAAAGAGGTATAAGTTTGGGTAGGTGCAATAGCAACAGTCATGCGGAAACCTCCAATAAAGGGAATTTACAAATTGATGTGAATTGACAATTTCGACAGGGTATTCCAGGATTAGCAGGAAATATTTCAGCAAATGCAGATGGATTTTGCTTGTAACGACCCAATTCTTTTTGATGTTCTTGAGCTATTTGAGCTAATTTAGATTGAATTGCCTTGAGTTGAGCATCAGTGGTGGTAATTGGCTCAGACCATTTACTAGTTTCCAAGTTATAAAATGAAGCAACAGCTTTTTGTCCAGGGAACATATAAGTAGCTGCCAACAGGTAGACAAACGCTTGTCGCCTATCAAAATTAGATGTGCCTGTTTTGAAATCTAAAATGTGCAGTCTGTTGTCTGATTCAATAAAAATGCAGTCAAGAGCTACAAACAAGTTAAAAAAATAATTACCTTGCTGAATCAGGATTGGCTCTGGAATTCCTTCATCACCTCGACTAAGTTTGATGATATTTTTTTCACAGAGAATTGGTTCCTGATGGTAGTTGGTCAAAATTTTAATAACTCGCTGCTTAACTTCTATAGGCTCTTGGTCTAATTTCAGCTTCTCTGCTACTATCTCTACACCATCTAATTGGTGCAATAGTTGAATATTTTGGTGAAATTCGTAAATGCCCTTCTGTGCCTGCAAACCGATATGTTGAGGAATAGTGTCTTGCTCCAACAGTGCTTTAACTAATGATTCTTTTTTTCGCGCTCTGGAAAAACCTCGTTTCATATCACAATGCCAATATTCTTGCCCAACAGATGAAGCGAACTGTGACCAAATGTTAAAGCTCACATACGGCCGCCACACCATAATTTGTATCCTTTTTAGCTTTGTTGATTTTTTCTTCAACTACACCCTAACGTGTATTGATTTTTTAGTCAACACTCTGTTATCATGTTTAGTTAAGTAGGAAAAAAAGTGAATCAAAGTTTTGGTCAGCTTATTCGTGAAGCCCGCAAAGATAAGGGATTTAGTCAGCGTGAGCTAGCAAAACTAATAGGGCTAGATTTCACTTATCTGTCTAAATTAGAGAATGATCGCGCGGACTATCCTCCAAAAGAAGATGTCATTCGTTCTCTGGCACAGCATCTTGATTTAAATGAGGAAGAGTTAATTTTTTCGGCTGGCCGTATTCCCCAGCGTGACGAGGATTTTATCAAGCAAAACTACAAGGGAATGCCTGCTTTGTTCCGTCGAATGCAGGAGAATCCTGATTTTGCTAAAAGAGTCTTTCGAGAAGCTACACAACCAGAAAATGAGGAGAAGCAAGGTTGAGTATCATCAAGCGGTATCGCTATATTCCTGATAGCGAAATTGAGGCTAGGGCTAATAATATTCTCAAGCGTATGCAGGAAACACCCAAATATATTCCCAAGTGGCCTTTAGATGCAACTCGTGTGGCAGAGTTTCTGGGGTTGGATGTTGTTTGGGATAGGATACCGCCCGATGCTGAGGGACAAATAGCAGCGAGGATTTTGCCGTTGGAGCATTTAATTGAAATCAATGAAGATATTTTGGAACTTCCCAAAGGGTTTGAAGAATCAACGCTAGCTCATGAACTGGGACACTGGGAGCTACATATTGACCAGAGTACTGCTAGCCAGTTTGAACAACTGATAAAGCAGGGTGGTAAAGGTGAAATAGATATGCAACCTTTTTTGTGCCGTGCTGTTAGTGGCCAACTGCAAAAGATGGAATGGCAAGCTCAACGTTTCGCTAGTTATTTGCTTATGCCTCGTTATATTTTAGAACAGATGGCAGCAGAACATGATTTAACAAAATGGTCTCACCTTTATGCAATGCAAAAAGATTTGGGTGTAACAATAACTAATCTTAAAGTTCGTTTAATACAGCTGAATTGGATTATTCTTCCTCCAGGCGACAACACAATTTACTTGGGTAAAGCTGCACCTATTAAGAAAAAATAAAGATTGAAATAAAACGCAATTGCTCTCCATCATCTCATCACGCGATCGCACCCCACAAACTACTAAACTAGAAAGTAGCAACTTGGGGTAAGCTCATGAACATCGCTACAAACACTTTACCTCCTACCCTGAAATTGAAAATCGACTTGACTGACGAGCAGTTTTTTCATCTGTGTCAGAAAAACCGCGATTATCGATTTGAGCGTACAGCGTCAGGGGAACTATTAATTATGCCACCTACAGGTAGCGATACTGGCAGACGTAATGTTAAAATTACCACCCAACTGGATATTTGGAACTCTAAGAGTAATTTAGGTGAAGTTTTTGACTCTTCAACTGGCTTTACCCTACCCAATGGTGCAGAACGTTCTCCCGATGCTTCTTGGGTAAGAATTGAGCAATGGAATGCTTTAAGCTCAGAACAACAAGAAAAATTCGCCCCCATTTGTCCTGATTTTGTAGTCGAGTTGCGTTCTGCTAGTGATTCCCTCAAAGACTTGCAGGAGAAAATGCAGGAGTATATCGAAAATGGCGCTCAATTAGGCTGGTTAATTGATAGGAAAAACAAGCGGGTAGAAATTTATCGTCCAGGTAAAGATGTAGAGATTTTAGATAATCCTGTTAGTTTATCAGGAGAAAATGTACTACCTGGATTTGTGTTGCATTTACAGCAGATTATGTAGCTTACTCAAACTGCGATCGCCTACTTTATTCCTGATATTAACGATTAGGGTACACATGGCGCATTTCAAAGCGACTCTGTTCCCAAAGTGGTAATAAAGCCTGCTTTGCAGCATTAAGCTGAGATTGTGAGAAGCTGATTTTTCCGTTTTCTATAATCCAGATAAATGTACGAGTTATTAAATCTGCATTATAACTATTCTCATATTGACAAATATTTATCCTTGCCACTTGTTTTTCTAAACCATCTAAAGCAATTTTAAAATTCCAGTTTTTCGAGTCTATCAATTTGCTAGTCATATTATCCGGTGTTTTCTGCCAGTCAATACTATGCAAATTTCCCATAATATAATCCATACCATTTATGGCAGAATCAGTATTACGTACTAAATCTGTAAATGCTGTGTAATATGAGCGAAAGAGCGTAGCAGCTATATTGTCTACATATAAATGTAGCCAAGACTGGATATCACGTAGGTAAGATACCAAGTCGTTAAGATTATTAATTTCTTGAATATCTGGACGCTGAGATTTATAGTTTGTTATTAGTGACAGTAACTCTGCTGCTAATAACTCACTTTTCTGTGAGTAATAATCAATAACTTTGGGAATATACTTTTTTAATAACCACTGTTGAGTATATTTAGCAGTCCAGGTTCCCCGTGGCCCTATATCTTGCTTCCATGAATTTAATTTTCCTGTTTCCAGGGATTGTAAATGAACTTCATTTATAAAATAAATAATATTTATTTCGCTATTATGTCTTAAAGTCCAAGAATTGCTAGCTTGAGGCACAATAAAAACATGGTCACGAATCCCACGACTTATTCTAATTGATATATCTTCTTGATGAAATAAGTGCCATTCTGATTTCCCTTTAATATAATCAAATTCACAAGCAAATTTATACATTAAGTTCCATAATTCATTTTTTACAGATAAAATTTTAATTCCTCGAAAGTTTGCTAAAGATACAAGTTCAAATTTCCATGTTTCTAAGTTATTTTCAAATTCAATTATAGAGTTTTTGTATTGTTGGCAAACTTCATCAATACATAAACATAAATCTTTAGTTTCTAATTCAGATAAAATTACTGTTGTATTACCTAAATATATTTCAAAAGCATTTTCGTCTATTTGCTTCAAAAAAGGGCGACATTTCCAATGTGGCTTGTTGGTTAATGTCATCTGTGGCAAAGTAAATCTGAGCAATTTCTAATACTTTTCCTTCGATAGTTGATTTAGCTCCGTGCAAAGCAAATTTACAACGGCGATAGCTATCAGGATAGCCAAGATAACGAAACATCGGTGAAATCAACTTTGTTGCTACATCATCTGCATTTTGTAAAACACTATAGTCAAAACTTTGTATCCAGTTTATAAAATTTTGAATTTTTTCAGAAATTGGCATTCGATAATTCACTTGCTTGTATAAATTTACTGAGTTATATATTGTTTGTCTAATTAGCAATTTATCAATTTGATTTGAATAGTATAGTTATGGTAAATACTTTCAAATCAGCCGAGTGTGCCAATAATTTGTACGGCTTTTTGAAATTCAGGTATTTTGTCAATACTGAGATACAGAATTGCCAACCTCGGTTATCTACAGATGTGTCACAAATTTAACCAAAGCATTTCTAGGCAATATATTTCAACCACAATGCCAGCTAGCATGAATCTACCAAACTAGGGTTGGATGAATTAGAGGCTAGTAACCTGTTGCCCCAAATAGCGCAGCAATCAACGCTGTACGTAGCTTTGTTTGTTTTCGATAAGTTCTATTGAGCAGGTAATACTACTACTTAAAAAAGACGTGAAGACCGATCCATCTGCTTACGACGCTCTTCTTACAATGACTTTATCAGAACAAATTTGAATTTACTGTGCCATGAACACTTCGCAGAGGCAAAGAAATAGCCGTATTGCGAGTGTTATCCTCTCTGTGTCTGGAGTGGTTTCTCAATAAGCCTATGCAACCAACTAATCCTAATCAATTTACAGAAAAAGCCTGGGAAGCGATCGCTCACACCCCAGATATTGTTAAACAATATCAGCAACAACAGATAGAAAGTGAACACCTGATGAAAGCACTGCTGGAACAAGAAGGTCTAGCTAGCGGTGTTTTGACCAAAGCGGGTGTGAATCTCCAAAAAATCCGCGATCGCGCCGAACAATTTATCCAACGTCAGCCAAAGGTATCCGGTAGCAGCACTTCTGTCTACTTGGGACGCAGCTTAGATACACTTTTGGATCGGGCTGACGGTTATCGCAAGGACTTTAAAGACGAGTACATCTCAATTGAACATTTATTACTGGCTTATGCCAAAGATGACCGCTTTGGCAAAAGTTTATTCCAAGAGTTTGGTTTAGACGAAGGCAAGCTAAAAAATATCATTAAAGAAATTCGAGGAAGCCAGAAAGTGACCGACCAAAATCCAGAAGGTAAATACCAATCACTGGAAAAATATGGACGCGATCTCACAGAAGCTGCCCGTAAAGGTCAACTTGACCCTGTGATTGGGCGCGATGATGAGATTCGTCGTACTGTCCAAATTCTCTCTCGCCGTACCAAGAATAACCCCGTCCTCATTGGTGAACCGGGTGTCGGTAAAACTGCGATCGCCGAAGGGCTAGCGCAGCGGATTGTGGCTGGTGATGTGCCCCAGTCGCTCAAAGACCGCAAACTCATAGCTTTAGATATGGGTGCTTTGATTGCAGGGGCAAAATTCCGCGGTGAATTTGAAGAACGCCTGAAAGCAGTATTAAAAGAAGTCACCGAATCCGGCGGCAATATTGTTTTATTTATTGATGAAATCCATACCGTTGTTGGTGCTGGTGCAACTCAAGGGGCAATGGATGCCGGCAACTTGTTAAAACCAATGTTGGCACGGGGTGAATTGCGCTGTATTGGGGCGACCACCTTAGATGAATACCGCAAGTACATCGAAAAAGATGCAGCCTTAGAGAGACGCTTCCAGCAAGTTTATGTCGATCAGCCCAGCGTGGAAGATACAATCTCTATCTTAAGAGGGTTGAAAGAACGCTATGAAGTTCACCACGGGGTAAGGATTTCTGATAGTTCTTTAGTTGCAGCAGCGACATTATCCAGTCGCTATATCAGCGATCGCTTCTTACCAGATAAAGCCATAGACTTGGTAGATGAAGCTGCCGCTAGGCTGAAAATGGAGATTACCTCCAAACCGGAAGAACTCGACGAAATCGACCGCAAGATTTTGCAGCTGGAAATGGAGAAGCTATCTCTGCAAAAAGAAAGTGATTTAGCTTCTAGAGAACGTTTAGAAAGACTTGACAAAGAACTTGCAGACCTCAAAGAAGAACAAAGAACACTCAATACCCAATGGCAGTCTGAAAAAGATATCATCAACAAAATTCAGTCTGTCAAAGAAGAAATTGACCGAATTAACTTAGAAATTCAACAAGCTGAAAGAAATTACGACCTCAATCGCGCTGCGGAATTGAAATACGGCAAGTTAACTGATTTGCATCGCCGATTGGAAGCGATAGAACGCGAACTAGCACACGCCCAAGGAACTGGTAAATCTTTATTACGGGAAGAAGTCACAGAAGCTGATATTGCCGAAATCATTTCTAAATGGACAGGAATTCCCATCAGTAAGTTAGTGGAATCTGAAAAAGAGAAACTACTGCATTTAGAAGATGAATTGCACCAGCGAGTGATTGGACAAGATGAAGCCGTCACAGCTGTAGCAGATGCTATTCAGCGATCGCGTGCTGGACTGGCCGATCCTAATCGTCCGATTGCTAGCTTTATTTTCCTTGGCCCTACGGGTGTAGGCAAAACCGAGTTAGCAAAAGCGTTGGCGGCATATATGTTCGACACTGAAGATGCCTTAGTGCGGATTGATATGTCGGAGTATATGGAAAAACACGCTGTTTCCCGGCTGATCGGTGCGCCTCCCGGATATGTTGGTTATGAAGAAGGCGGACAGCTAACAGAAGCGATTCGGCGTCGTCCTTATGCTGTGATTCTCTTCGACGAAATCGAGAAAGCACACCCCGATGTCTTCAACATCTTCTTGCAAATTCTTGATGATGGTCGTGTTACTGATGCTCAAGGTCATACAGTGGATTTCAAGAATGCAATCATTATCATGACCAGTAACATCGGTTCGCAGTACATTCTTGATTTGGCAGGAGATGATTTACGGTACGATGAAATGCGGCATCGCGTAATGGAGGCAATGCGAAATAGCTTCCGTCCAGAGTTTCTCAACCGGATTGACGAAATTATTATCTTCCATAGCTTGCACAAGCAAGAACTGCGGAAAATTGTGCAATTGCAAACAGATAGATTACGGCAACGCCTCAGCGATCGCAAAATGTCTCTTAGGTTAACCGATGCTGCTCTTGACTTTTTAGCCGAAGTAGGATACGACCCAGTATTTGGAGCGCGCCCACTGAAGCGAGCAATTCAGCGAGAATTAGAGACTCAAATTGCCAAAGCTATATTACGCGGCGAATTCACCGATGGCGACACCATCTTTGTGGATGTGCAAAATGAACGTCTTTCCTTCAGCCGCTTACCCGTTGAAGTGTTCACTAGTTAATCGGTTTCTCAATAATCTCCGCACGCAAAGACGCTGTATTGCGTCTTTGCGTTTTTGCGTTTAGCAAGAGGGTGTTACGAATCTCTGCCTTTAAACTATCTATCCTCAGTTTAAGTATCAATATTAATTACAGCAATTAACAGTTTAGTTGCAGCTAGTTTAGCAGGAAAATTGTTATTTGTTTACATTAATATTATTCAGATTTTACAAGAAGTCTAATTATTGTTACAACGGATATTCTATTCAGCGAGCTAGAAAGACATTTAAATATTTAATAAAATTTTCTTTAGTTAGTTGACTATATACTCAATGTATGAATATAAAAATCCTTTAAAATTTAGTGAAGCAAAGAATGAAGATTGCAAAAGGCTGATTATTCAACCTGGAATTATCTTGTAAGGAAATGTAGTTTTTATTAAACTAAAAAATTACAACCATAAGAGATAAAAACAGATAAATTTTATGCCATTAGAACAGGTTAATGCTTTTTACGAACTTCTCATGTCGGAGCCAGCGATTTATGAGCAGTATTATAAGAATTGCTGTAGTCAGGGCTTTTTCGGTAGTTGCCATTGGGACAAAACTAAGATTGTCAGTTTTGCTGCTACTCTTGGTTACAGCTTTAGTGAAAGGGAACTAGATCAAATATGGTTTGAAAGCGAGTCAAGTCTTTCGGCTAGTCGTTGAACTTAACAATATATCAGCTTTGATCGTAAATGCATTGAAATTGTGGTGATTTTAGACTCACCATATTAATTAAGGCTTAAAATTAGTTTTTGATATGACTTCACAATAAAGACGCCTTCCCAAATAAGAAAGCGTCTTATAAGTAAATTATGTTAAAAGAATGAATCTGGCTGTTTTAAAAACTCCTTTTCTTCTAGAGTTGAGATGCGTCCTAAAATCCTAATTGTCCGATGAGGAAAACGTCCAAATCGTGGCCATATCCTTTAGCATCAAGCGGCGGTTGCTACAGTGGCGCTACTTTCATTCTCCACTGGCTCACTGGCAGCTTCCAGAGTGGTAGCTGGTGTTGCCGATGCCATCTCACCCAGGTTGATTTTGACAAGCCGATGGTGATACTCTTGCGATTTGGGCAAAGTTAGGGTCAGGATACCATCACAGAACTCTGCGCTAGCCCGTTCGTGCTGTACGGGTAAAGGCAAGGGCACCACCCGATAGAACTTGCCGTAGGAAAATTCACAACGGTAGTAGCCTGGATCTTTAGCGCCATTTGGGTAGTGACGCTCACCTGCAATCGAGACAGCTTCGCGGCTTACGTGGATATCGATTTCGTTGCGATCAATACCAGGAAGTAGGACACGTAAAAGCAAGTTTTCTGGGGTATCTTGTAACTCAATTGCTGGTGCCCAGGTTGGGGAGCGATCGCTACTTAAGTCTTTGAACTCACCAAACACTTGGTCAATTTGGCGACGAAGGATTTCCATTGCTTCAATTGGTTGCCAACGCTGGATCATCATAGATTTATCACCTCTACAACAATCTTGAGTTTCAAGTGAATTAGTAGGTTTAGTTGGTTTGAAATTTGACAATTCAACAATTGCGACAGGATGAGTTGAATACTAAAAAGTGGGATTGAAAGGCAAATTAAGTTGCCACTTTCCGACATCTATGTTGTGGGAATTGATGCACTTACCCTTTGGAGGAGAAAACCCCACCTTTTCAAGTTGTCTGGTGGAGAAATTCCTGGGACAAGCATCGGAGCCTGTCATCTCACCTGCATTGAGACATAAATAGGTTAGCACTCTCTATATCTAAGCGCTAATTTAGCGAAGAAATCTGGGGAAAGGCAACCCACCTTCTTATATAGTTTGCCGAACAGGAATTTTTCGGTTCTCCGTACTGCTGGGGAATTTTCAAAACTATAAAGTTTTTTTTAAATTTAACTGTAAGGTTTCATCAAATGGTCTTATGAGAGCTTCTAAGCGGTGAAGAGTAACTAAAGAGCGTTCATTTATTTAGCTTTTACCATATTTGCAACAGGAGGAATGTGCAATGCGGATTGCTCAAATAGCGCCGTTGTGGGAGCGAGTCCCACCCCCAGCTTATGGAGGAATTGAACTAGTTGTCGGACTCCTCACAGATGAGCTGGTTAAGCGTGGACATGAAGTCACTCTGTTTGCTAGTGGGGATTCGATTACCCTGTCCAAACTACAATCCGTTCATCCCAAGGCTTTGCGTCTAGATACCACCGTCAAGGAATACGACATCTATGCAATGCTGCAACTGAGTCAAGTTTACGAGCGAGCCTCGGAGTTTGACATCGTTCACTCCCACATGGGTCATGCAGCTTTGCCTTACGCCAATCTGGTGCAAACGCCCACCGTCCACACGCTTCATGGCGTTTTTACCCCCGATAATGAGAAGTTATTTATGCACGCCCGGCGTCAGTCCTTCGTAAGTATCTCTGACGCCCAGCGGGAACCCAGATTAAACTTGAACTGCGTTGCTACAGTTTACAACGGGATTGACACGAGCAACTATGAATTCTCCTCTCAACCACAAGACCCCCGTTACTTGGCATTTCTGGGACGACTGTCTCCTGAAAAAGGGCCGCACTTAGCGATCGAAATTGCCAAGCGTTCTGGATGGCGCTTGAAAATGGCAGGTAAGGTGGATATCGTCGATCGCGACTATTTTGAGCAAGAAATCAAACCTCACATTGATGGTAAACAAATTGAATATTTAGGAGAGGCGAACCACGCTCAAAAATGTGAATTGATGGGAGGAGCAGTAGCAACCCTGTTCCCGATTACCTGGCGCGAACCGTTTGGATTGGTAATGATTGAGTCAATGGCAACGGGAACGCCAGTGATTGCAATGGAACTTGGTTCGACACCAGAGGTAATTGCCCACGGACATACAGGCTTTTTGTGTCGCACTGTTGACGAATGTATAGCAGCGATCGATAAAGTGCCTCAGTTGAATCGCCTTGCTTGTCGAGAGCATGTGGTGAAAAACTTCAGCGTGCAACGCATGGTTGATGGTTACGAAGCAGTTTATCAACAAATCCTAGCAGAGCGTTTTGCACAAAATGGACATGTTCGGAATTTGATTCAAGTGTAATTGCGAGGTGGAGCCAGATGGTATCCACCTTTTTAATCGTTTCAATAGGGAATTAATTGTGGAACCTACCTGCATATGGATTGTTATACCGTGTCACTTTAAGATTGATACAAATAGGCAGCAGGGGGAGCCAGTGCGTTGGTGAGGCAGCGACGGGTACGCAGGGGGTTTCCACGCCACTTGCTACAACGCGGGAAACCCGCGCAACGCAGTGGCTGCCCATGAGCGACTGCCGAAAGGGTTAAGCGACTTGTAGCGACTGGCGTGGCAGGGAGCAGTGGGCAGGGGGAAAGAATTAAAGAGCAATCATTTGTATCAGGCATTTCGTGAAATGGTATTAGCTGGAGGTAAAGTTATTCAGACCGATCCAGGTACAGTTCCTGAATCAGTTGCATATCCCAATAGGATGCTTCAACCTTGTGACCATCTGGATCGCGGACAAAGCAACCATAGTAGGGTTCGCCATAATCCGGTCTAGGGCCAGGGGCACCATCGTCCACGCCTCCAGCCGCTAACGCTGCTTGATAAAACGCATGAACTGATTCTTTGGTTGGAGCAACAAAGCCAATATGGGTACCATTCCCGACTGTTGCGGGTTGACCATCAATTGGTGTTTGTACCCAAAATTCTGGATACTGCTTTCCATAGGCAACGGCACATGGATGCTCCATAATCCGCTTGCAGCCTAGCATTGGCAGAACTTTGTCGTAGAACGCGATCGCCCGTTCAAAGTCATTCGTGCCGATCGAGACATGCGAGAGAATACTGGGATTATCCATACCTAAATTCTCCATTCGCTTCGCTGACTTTTTAGCTAAAAGTTTAGCAATTCAACTGCATCATAGCAGTATAAATGTACTAAATTAACTGAATTTTTGTGACAACGATTCACTAGCAACAACTCGATTTATCATCAATACCCTCATTGCCAATACGGTTCGGATAAGCTGTTCTTGATCTGGGAAAGAAAGATTGTTAAATTCAACTTCTTCACTTCCCCAGCCTACCCAGCTTGCCTTAACAGATAACTTTGTTAACCGAACCGTATTGGGTCTATGGCTATCCACCCGTTGAGACTTGGCACTGGCGATCGCTTTAGTTTACTGGGGTTGCAGGCGGCAACCTGACGCGATCTTCGTGCTATTGAGCTAATAGCTTTTATAATTTTTTGCCAGTGAGATGTTTCCAAGCCGAATCAAAGGCTTTCTTGAGGCGCTCGCCTGCTCGGTTGAGATTCTGCTGAAAGCTTTCCCACTCCAAAAGCAGAAACTCTGTGGCTTGTTGTAAGGCGTTTTTGTCGTGCTGTCCAGAAGCTTCGAGTTCGTCACGCACTTGTTTAATCTTCACTCGCACGGCTTCTGGCTTATCGTGGGGTGAAACCAAAGATTTAAGGCGATCGCCCATCCGGTTCACTAAATTCTTTACCTGCTGGGACTTCTCGCTCAGAAAGCCTTTGAGTCCCTCTGATTCACTCTTGAGGCGTTTGTTTGCCCCTTCTTTGATGACAATAGCTTCCGCTTCGATTGTTTCCACATCTTCAGGGAATAATACCGCTCGTCCGCCAAAGGGCGCAGCAATATCACCTGCCAAAATATAAGCAGCAATCTCTCCAGTTTCCCAATCAAAGATAAAATCATCGACCCAACCGAAGGCATCTGTCATGGAAGAACGAACACCCAGGCGGTGCAAGCGACGAAGATTTGTCAGTAGCGGCTCTTCGAGCATAGCACTATAGGTCAGGATAGCATCCGGCCCCACGACAGATACCTGTTCTACCGGCGTGTATCCCTGGGTTCCAGCAAAGTAACTCACCCGTCCTGCGTCATCAATCCAAACTTCTTCAACGGTATTGAAATTGGTGGCAGTAGAACTATCCATTGCTCTCAAGCCTACCACTTGACTGCGACGAACTACACTAATCATAGTTTTCCTCCTCTAAAGTTTTAGGCAAATGAAATTAGATTTACTCAGTCCAAAAGCAAAGCCAATAAACTACACAGAGCAACGAACACGAATAGAGTAACGGGAAAAGCGATCGCTACTGAAAAATCAAAAATGAATCAAGTTTTAAAAGGAGTAACGCTCTCCCGTCAAGGCTTGATATTCAGATGATTCAGCATTGCCGTTAACTGGGTCAGGATTAGTCAGATTCACACTACTGAAATTTCGGAACATCCAAACTCGCACTAACAAAAGTCCAGCCAGAACAACCAAAAAAGCACAAACTCCTAGAAGGCGGCCAATTGGAATATTTAACACTCCCTGTAAGATGACTTCGCGCAGTGCAGAAACCAAGGAGACTTCCACTGCTGCTCCCACGGAAATGCGCTGCTCTTGTAGATAGATAATCAAGAGTCGGAATAGCTCGACCAATATCAGAATGAATAAGATATCAGAGGTGATGAGCTGAAAATTTAGAGGCTTGAGTAGGGAGATATACATTTCTCCTAATCGAATTAACATCACGCAAAATAAGCCAACGCACAGGGAAACGATAATGAAGTTCTGGAATAACTCCAGATTGCGGACAATGGTGTCTCGCATAAACCAGGATTTCCTTAGCGTTTTCAAAAAAGATTCAGCTCTCATAGCTATAGAACGGCGCTTAATAAGAGAAAACCTAATTATTTTCCAATTCGATAATTTTTGGAGTAGCACTTGCCTTCACTGCAAACGCAGAGGGAGTATTACCTAAAACTTTGTCGTTGGTAAGGGATTTCATACGATGACAACTTCTGCGGAGACTTGCACCTCAATATCCTTAACTTCCAACCCTGGAACTTCCAGTTTCAGATGAATAGCATCGGGTGTTTCTTGCATCTCAGCAGTTGGGGTAAAGGTTTTACTCAACCTATCTCCATCCATCGTCATCAAGTTGTCAAACACGCGGTTCATTTTTGGAAAGGTTGCCAACGAACTAAAGCCATAATCGTTACCTCCTTGTTCTGTCAATTTATAGTCATGACACTAAGAGGTTTGAGAGGTTAACTTTGCACACCTCTTCTAATATTTTTCTTCTAATATTTTATTTACGATCGCTGGCAGTCAGGCTAGGTTCGGTTTTGCACCTCCGAAAAGTTGGGATTCCCCATCAACGAGAAGATGTTTTGTATCGAGGCTTTTACTTTCGCGCGTAATCACGTTAGCCAACGGGGATGAAATCCAATTAAGGGCAACTGTTCTGGCTTGAGTTGTGCACTTGCTTGGGCATCGGCGAAGGGCAACAAGGGCATTAACCACAAGCTACTGGTTGCGCGCTTGCCCATCATCGGTTGCCAAAACTTGAGCGTTTGGCGATGCGGCAGGAGTTGTTTGTGGTACAACTTGGTCTAATAACAATTCCAAACCATCAGGAGATAAACTCATTTGCACATTCCGTTGGTCGGTGGTAAAACCAGCAAAGAATTTAAGGGAGCGAAAGGGGGAATTCTTTCAAGGGTAGGTATTTAAGAAAGAGGCAAATAAGCAGGTAAAATGCAGAACTGATATTAGACCGCAAAAATATGCAAGGCATTTAGCACAACGCAATTTTCAAAATATTCTCCCTCAACGCTTACGCTGATTTCCAACTCCCAATCAAAATCAGGTTGTTTGCTAAACCAAAAAGGCTTTGGTTTGCTATAACCTGGTTCATCAGGTTCAGCAAACCAGAACCTCAAAGTAGCTTTTGCCTGTGACATTGCTTTTATTGGCCTTTACAAAGCACTTGCCGCATTTTACGCATATTGGCAGGCAGCTCAAAATTCATTGCTTGTTGAATAAAAATAGAGGGAATAAGGATATTAGGGGTAGCTTGCACTTTATAAGCAAGTATGGTGCCATTGTCACAATCTTTTAGCTCCAAATTGGCGCTAAAGTCTTCAAAAGACCCTTTTTCCATGCGAAATTGAATTTGCTGACCAAGAACTTCCACAACATTGAGATAAATTTCGACTTGAGCCGTGAAAAACAAAAATGCTTTTTGTGCTGCTTGATATAGCCGTTTGGCCTCGCCTCTAGACAAAACCTCACTTTTGGTGATGTCAGGAAAATAGTGTACCCAACGCGGATAATCAGTTAGTTGCTGCCATACATGCGATCGCACCAGTGGCACATACATCCATGCAGTAACAGCACCGCCCCACGCTGTATGCGGTTCTGATTGTACAAAAATTTCACCCTGCATTAGCAACTTTTGTTTTTCTTGACTCCAAGCCATATCCGAACCTGCAATAATTGAGTCTGAGATACGAGATGCAGACATATTTAATTTAATTACTCCTCAACTCACCACTTGACGGGTTTAAACTGCAAACCACTTAACTGGATCGAGACGAACCGATTAGATTCTAGTTCCAATTAACTATATGAATTTTCCGCAAACAGTCATTTCCAGTAAATATTTAGTAAAAAACTTTAAAAATATGTATTGATGATTACAATTATTAAAATAAAATACTTAGCTGCTTTTAGACGAGCAAGACTTTATGAATGAAAAACTGCGTTTCTAACAGATAGAATGGCACAAACATCATCAATATGCAACTTGCATTCAGTGAAGATCCAGACAAGAGGAAAAATAAGTGAGGCAATCTTCTTTAAATCGCAGATTAACCCAGATTTTTGGTATCCTGCTGGGAATTGGAATAGCCGTGTGGATACTGAGAGGCTTTGGCATTCTCACTTTTATTCCTGGCGGCATTATTTGGCTATTATTGCTAGGAGCGATCGCGATCGGAATTCTCAGTTACGCGCAAAAGACCTGGTGGCGTTTTTAATCTGGTAGGCGTAGTTATTCGTTATCGTCGATCCATGCTCACGTGCTGCCAGTAATATTTATATAGTGAAGCAAAATCAGCAGTTCACTAGGGAAAGGAAAATGCCAACTTATATATGTAATGTCTGTGGCTATACATATGACCCAGAAATAGGCGATCCAGATGGAGGAATAGAACCGGGGAAAGCCTTTGAAGATTTGCCAGAAGATTGGGTATGTCCGGTTTGCGGCGCAGGTAAAGAGGAATTTGCACCAGAAGAATAATAGTCAAGATAACAGTTAGTCTAGAAAGTAAGTGTTACTGAGATAGTTTTGAAATTGTTGCCGTTAAAAATTGTAGTTATTGGAGGGGGGGCATCGGGTTTTTTTGGCGCGATCGCCTGTGCTACAGTCAATCCTCATGCCCAAATCACGTTACTCGAAGCCAGCCGTCAACCATTGGCGAAAGTTCGCATTTCTGGTGGGGGACGCTGTAATGTCACTCATGCTTGCTTTGAAGCCGATAGACTAGTGCAGAATTACCCCAGAGGTGGAAAAGCCTTGCGGGGTGCTTTCACTCGCTTTCAAGCTCAAGATACCGTAGCTTGGTTTGCTGCCCACGGAGTAAAGCTAAAAACAGAAGCTGATGGGCGGATGTTTCCTATCACCGATAATTCAGCCACAATTGTTGACTGTCTGATGAACACGGCAAAAGCATCTGGAGTAGAAGTCCACATTGGAACACCAGTTGTCGCAGTTAAACGAAAAAGCGAAACGCCTGGATTTGAGATTTTTCTCAAGTCAGGAGAAAAGTATGAGTGCGATCGCTTGCTGCTAGCAACAGGAAGCAGCCTTGTAGGTTATAAAATAGCTCAGGAGTTAGGTCATCAAATTGAACCGCCCGTCCCTTCATTATTTACCTTTAACATTCTCGATCCAAAGCTGAGGGCACTAGCTGGAGTGAGTGTTAATCCTGTAAAGTTGCGGTTGCTTGTTAATGGCAAATCTCCACTAGAACAAACTGGGCCATTACTCATGACTCACTGGGGTTTAAGTGGCCCATCTGTCCTCAAGCTTTCGGCTTGGGGTGCAAGAGTTTTGCATGAAAGCCGCTATCAAGCCAAATTATTAATTAATTGGCTGCCTCATTTACAGCAAGAACAAGTGCGGCAAAAAATTTTAGATGTCAAGAATGAATGGGCAAAGCGCCCAATAATATTGCATCGTGGTGTTGACTTACCCCACCGCCTCTGGCAATACATTATCACCCGTGTCGATATAACTACAGAAGACCGCTGGGCAGGACTAGCCAACAAAACTTTAAATAGCCTAGTCCAAGAACTAACTCAGGGAGAATACTTAATTGCAGGTAAAGGTGTCTTTAAAGAAGAATTTGTCACTTGTGGGGGAGTTAAGCTCAAAGAAGTCAACTTTAAAACCATGGAAAGTAAGTTGGTTCCAGGGCTATACTTTGCTGGAGAAGTATTAGATATTGATGGCGTGACTGGTGGGTTTAACTTTCAAAGTGCTTGGACTACCGCCCATTTAGCTGGACAGGCAATGGGAACTAGCGATTAGGTAAAATTTATGTTCCGTCTCCGTACTTGCGCGGTAATTCTATCACAAATACGTAATTAAATATTTTCTTTATATTATCAACACAAACTCAATTTAGTTTAGACATAAAAATTAAATACTCGGTAAAGATGCGATGAATTACGTAGTTTTGAAACCAAGAAATGTTAACTTCTTACAAGGAAGGGTCTTTTATTAAACACTAAAGTTAAGTTAGATGAGGAAAATCGGACTAAATCTATTGAGAAATCTACTTCCTGAACTTCCTTGCTCTATAAAGATGACTCCAACAAGTATCATTTATTGAGCAAATCCTGAAAAACAAGTCATATTAGGGAAGGCAAGCTCGGAAATTTATGTATGATAAGCTTTTCAGAGATTAGAGAAGTAGAGCCTAAGGAAGTACATAAAAGCTGCTGTAGCTGTAGTCAAAAGGCAAAATGGCGAAGTAACTTGCAATTACCAAGCTAGGGAAATAAATAATTAGCTACCCAAATTAAGAGAACAACCCCTAGTAATTGCAACTCTTCACTACGGAATCCAACAATCACGAAGTAGTAGAACAGAATATGTATAACTCTTTGGTTATGAACTATCAAAAATTTGACGAGGCCGAGATTTCTGTGCAGATATAACTTGCTCACACATTTCAACTGATAGTGAATCGCTCTCAGGTTATACCTCTACCTAACGATATATTCCTAAAGATAGATTTTATATCAAATCACCTCAATGTGCAATCAGACACCCCAAATGTCGTTGATAACTTAACTAATCGAAGCAAAAGTTATGACAACTAAAACTGTAACAACTACCCAATTAAGAGAAGCGCCTATAGATTTGCGTGCGTCTGTATTTGGCAGAATGCGGAAGGGCTTATGGTGGCTACGATTAATCACACTAATTTCTGGAGACTGTATTCTTCTATTCGTAGCTTGGACGTTAGCTAAATATCATACTAATGCTGTAGTATTTCCTTGGCATACACCTAGTAGCTTTTCATCGCTGTTAATCACCATTGCTATTCAAATAGGAGCGCTAGCTATCCAAGGCAATTATCAACCAGGTAAAAAGCGTTATGACTATTTGAATATTATCAAAACGCTGACTTTTGCCCATGGACTAATACTGGTTGTATGTTTTTTATATCAACCAATTGTAGAAATTACACGCTCAACATTAATATGGTCATGGTTGCTCAGCACATCTTTTATTTGTGCTGGTAGACTTGTAGCAAATATTACCCTTGAATACCTTCGTCAGCAACAAATATTAGGACGTTCTTCTGTTTTTATCATTTGCGATCCTGAAGAAAACGAAAAGTTCATTAGCTTCATTAACAAAGAAAAGCGTTACATGATCCGTGGCACTGCAAGTGCTAAATGCTTGGATAGATATCGTCGTCAGGAGACCTTAGAAAAGCTTAATCAATTAGGAGTAACAGAAGTTTTTGTTGCCTGGAATGCCATAAAGAATAGAATGTTTTTGCGTTGGCTATTTCAGGCATCTGGCATAACGGTACATCTCTTGTCGATGGATCTGAAACCAATTTACAGAAATGTAGAATTTAATCAAATCGGGGGGGTTACTTGTCTAAGTTTAGATTGTCCAATAATTACAGGTAAAGACTTTTGGATAAAGCGGAGTTTAGATTTCTGCGTAGCTGCAACATTTGTATTGTTAACACTTCCTATCTATATAATCATTGCTATAGCTATCAAACTAGACTCCCCAGGCCCAGTATTTTACAGACAGACCCGTATAGGTCTACGTGGGCAACCCTTTAAAGTGTGGAAGTTCCGAACTATGAGGGCAGATGCAGAAAAACTGCAAAGAGAGTTAGAAGCATTAAATGAAACTAGAGATGGTATTATCTTCAAAATCAAAAGTGATCCTCGCATCACCCGTGTAGGTGCATTTCTCCGTCGTTATAGCTTAGACGAGTTACCGCAGCTTTTTAACGTTCTGTGTGGAGAAATGAGTTTAGTTGGGCCTCGTCCTCTACCAACTAGAGATGTCGATAGATTTTCCGAACACCATTTTATTCGACATGAAGTTTTACCTGGGATTACTGGACTTTGGCAAGTTTCAGGACGTTCTAACGTTGTAGATTTTGAACAAGTGATACAACTTGATCTTAGCTACATCGAAAATTGGTCACTTTGGCTAGATTTTGAAATTTTGCTCAAAACAGTTAAAGTGGTTGTGACAAAAGAAGGTGCTTACTAGCAGAACAAATTGTTCCTTATTATCTGGTGTAGATGATTTAACATGAAACTAGTTTCTGTCATTATTCCAGTTTATCGAGCTGAAAAATATATTGCGGCTACGGTGCAATCTGTTCTTGACCAAACCTATAAAAATTTTGAGTTGCTAATTATTGATGATGGTTCCCCCGACAAAAGCGTAGAGATTTGCCAACAATTTACAGACCCCAGGATTAAAATTATCCGCCAAGAAAATCGGGGTGTAGCCGCAGCAAGGAATCAGGGAATTTGTGCATCTGAAGGTCAATATATTGCTTTTCTAGACGCTGACGATCTCTGGAAACCGACAAAACTAGAAAAGCACGTCAATCATTTAGATAACTTGCCAGACGTGGGAGTTAGCTATAGTTACGCTGCTTTCATTAATGCCGAGGGTCAACCTCTCGGTCTTTATCAGCTGCCTAAGACAAAAAATATTACGCCTCTTCACATACTTTTGCGCGATCCTATTGGCAGCGGGTCGAATTTGGTTGCTCGTCGAGAAGTTTTTGAAGCAATTAAATTTAAAAGCAATCTTGACAGTACTGTAAAAGACTTTTATTTCGATGAAGATCGGCAATTGCACCCCTCAGAAGATACTGAGTGTTGGCTGCGGATGACTATGAAGTCTGATCTGAAATTTGAGGGAATTCCTGAAGTTTTGATTCAGTATCGAATGCATTCAGGGGGATATTCTCATCAGTTCTCTAAGAAGGCAGCATCCTGGGATAAACTTCTGGAAAAAGCCCACACCTATGCTCCAGAACTAATGGAGCAATGGGAAAATGCTGCTAGAGCTTATCAGCTCACTGCCATAGCTCGCAGAGCCGTTAATCAGGGAGCGGGTGGGATAGCAGTAGAACTAAACCACCGAGCATTAGCTTCTTATTGGCGCATCATATTAGAGGAGCCGCGCCGCACACTGCTCACCCTCGTGGCTGCCTATTTACTCTTGATGTTACCAAAACCTCTATACAGTCGGATGCAGAGCTTGGCTTTTGAGACTGTCTCTGCCACTCAAAAACGCCGCCTGACTTAATGGGAGCGTACCGGAAAAAATTGCATCCAATCTGGAGTTAGCTGAGAAAAATTGCCCATTTAAACAAGATTATAGCGACATAAATCAACTATTTATTTTGATAACCGATGAAGACACCTGTAATTGCTATTGGATTAGATGCGGCAGATCCAGTGTTGTTAGAAAACTGGATGTCCCAAGGACATCTTAAAAATATCAGTCAAATCCGCCAACAAGGGATTTACGGACGGCTCAACAACTTCGTCAATTACAATGGCGTTTCTACAGAGTTTTCAGCAACTGAGCCATCGTGGGTGGCGTTTTTGACGGGTTGCTTACCTAATAAAACAGGATATTGGGACACGATCAAATATGAGGCGAGTAATTATAAAACTAGCTGTGACATCATTAACGGCGGATATGACTACAAAGAATATCCACCTTTTTATGCTTTAGGCGATCACTACCGGGTAGCAACCTTTGATGTTCCTGTAACAACGCTATCTGAGCAAATAAATGGTTTGCAAGTTTTAGGCTGGGGAGGACATTTTCCTTTTACCCCTAGCCATTCTCTGCCAAGTGGCCTCTTGCCAAGCTTGAACGATAAGTATGGCAAAAGCACTATTCTCCATAACGACACAGGGATTTGGTGGGATCGCCATTATATTGAATGGCTTCAGAAAGAACTCAAGCAAACTATTAACACTCGCTCGGCTATTTGCCGTGATTTGCTCAAGCGCGAAGACTGGGACTTGTTTTTGACAGTATTTAGCGAAACTCATTCGGCGGGTCACGACTTTTGGCACTTAAGCCAGCCGGATCACCCCCTCTACTCTTACAAGAAGCTGAGAAAAGGCGTTGCTGGAGACCCTATACTTAACGCTTTTGAACAAGTAGACCAGGCGATCGGAGATATTCTAGCTGAAATTCCCGACCACGCCTATGTCGTTTTATTTTCTGTACACGGTATGGGAGTCAACATCACTGATATGTTGAGTATGACATTTCTCCCGGAAATACTCTATCGCTATAACTTTCCTGGAAAAGTCGGTCTTGCTCCTGGCAAATTAGGAGAAACTCCGCCGCCATTGCGGACTAATCCCATAAGAAAGTACTGGTTAGGGGAAGTTTGGCGGCAAAAGTATGAAGCCAATACGCTTAAGCGCTTCTTGAAACCTTTGACTCCTTGCAGGTTTTTACACTCTGGCCCAAATGACTTAATCTCGCCTTACCAGCTAGCACAGCAGCAAGATGATTTGGCTTACATGCCGGCTAGATGGTACGCTCCCCTTTGGCCTCAAATGAAAGCGTTTGCTCTGCCAAACTTCTCAGACGGACATATCCGGATTAACCTGCAAGGACGAGAACCAGAAGGTATTGTTAGTCCTTGCGAATATGACGGTCTCTGCACTGAACTGACAGAAATGCTCTATCGTCTCAAGGATGCTAGGACAGGAGAGCTATTAGTAAAAGATGTGGTTCGGACGCGGCATTCTCCTACCGAAAATGACCCTAAATTACCAGATGCCGATTTAGTAGTAATGTGGCACGATCGCCCAACTGATATCGTTGATAGTCCTGATATTGGACGTATAGGCCCGATCATTTACTATCGCCCTGGTGGTCACAGACCAAGAGGATTTTTAATGGCAAAGGGGCCGAACATTGCTCCTGGTTCTAGTTTGCCAGAAGGTCAAATTTTAGATTTGGCTCCGACTATTTTGGAATTAATGGGTGCGCCGATTCCCGATTACTTTGATGGGAAATCTTTGTTACCATTTTTCGCCGCTAAATCGGCTGTTGCGATTTAAGAGGCAAAAATGAAAAAAATTCTAGTATTGGCTGAACAAGTATTCACAATTGTGTCCTTGGTACTTTATTCCGGGGGGCCTCTAACTGTAATTCTTTCAGGAGGTTCTAGCGAAGGAGATGTAACACCAGGAGGCCCAACTGAGTTTCCCCTAATTCAGATACTCTTCTTTTTAAATTATTTACTGACATTTATCCTCCTCGTTATGCGATGGAAAAAGGTGATTTATGTCTTTAGTAAAGATAAATTTATCTGGTTATTAGTAGGGATTGCCGTAGCATCGGTATTTTGGTCATTTACCCCAACAATGACCAGAACTCGTGGTATAGCTTTAGTTGGCACAAGCTTATTTGGACTTTACCTAGCTTCCCGATACAGCATTAGAGAGCAACTAAAGTTACTGGTTTGGACATTTGGCATAGTACTTGCATTGAGTCTGATATTTGCCGTGGCATTACCCAAATATGGGATTATGGGTGGAATTCACGCAGGAGCTTGGCGGGGAATCTACGTACACAAAAATGTTTTCGGCAAAATAATGGTGCTGAGTTCCTTAATCTTTTTGCTTTTAGCTATGGAGGCCAAACGAAAGCGTTGGTTGTCGTGGTTTGGTTTGGCATTGTCAATTTGCTTGTTATTACTTTCAAAGTCAACAACATCTCTGATAAACGTAGTAACGCTCCTCACCTTAGTACCTATTTACCAAACTTTCCGATGGCGTTATCACTTGATGATTCCTGCCGTTATTGCCATAATTACAATTGGTGGTAGTTTGTCTCTATGGTTAAGTTCTAATGCCGCAAATTTACTGAACGCGCTTGGTAAGGATACAACACTAACTGGCCGTGCAGATATGTGGCCTTACATGATGGATATGATTTGGAAGCAGCCTTGGTTGGGTTATGGGTATAATGGATTCTGGCAAGGCTGGGATAGTCCGGCTGCCTATGTCTGGCGTGCAGCGAGGTGGTCACCACCCAATTCCCATAATGGACTTTTAGATCTTTGGCTCGATTTGGGGTTGTTAGGAGTATTAGTATTTTTGGTTGGATTTGCAACAACTTTAGCCAATGGACTAGCCTGGTTACGTCTGAACAAATCCTCAGAGGGTTTTTGGCCATTATTGTACTTAACATACCTGTTCCAGGCAAACTTAAGTGAAAGCTCTCTGATGATCCGCAACGATATTTTTTGGGTACTCTACGTAGCAGTCGCACTTTCTTTATATATATTGCCTAAACAACAAGCAAAATTCTTGACAAGAAGGCCAGATAAACAATTGTTTGGATCAAAAATGAGCGATTTAAATGCTCTTTAGCGTGCCTAGTTGCATATTCTAACAACCTATGGTACAGGGAAATTTGAGGCAAATGAACTAAGAATTATAATTTAAATTAAAAATGACGAATTTAAATGCTTTGCGATCGCGCCTTGCTAGCTTATTTCAGAAACCTATGGTGCGGGGCACTTTGTGGATTCTGATTGCTCAAGGGCTACGTATAGTTTTGCAAGCCCTCTACTTCGTAATTATTGCTCGTGCCTTAGGAGTAGAACAATATGGGGAGTTTGTTGGAGCAACAGCACTAGTAGCGATTCTATCTCCTTTTGCTGGTTTAGGCAGCGATACTCTTCTTCTCAAAAATGTAGCAAGAAATAGAGCTTTATTTAGGGATTACTGGGGAAATGCCCTGTTTATGATTTCTGTTACGGGGCTGGGATTGATGGTTTTATTAATACTGCTTGCTCCAATCTTCTTACCTAGAACAATCTCTCCTTTATTACTATTGTTAGTTGCTCTGAGTGATTTATTTTTTACAAGTATTGTCTTTGTATCTACTCAATCTTTTCAAGCTGTTGATCGCCTAAGTCTAACAGCTCAGATAAGTACATTTGCGATGTTGACTAAAGTTCTTGCTGCGATCGCCCTAATGCATTTTTATACTCAAGCCAGCACCATAGACTGGGCTTATTTGTACTTAGCCAGCAGCGCAGTTTCAGCATTGCTAGCGATTTTAGTTGTTAATCGCTTGCTAGGAACTCCAAAACTGGCACTATCCCGTATCAAACCTGAGCTTGCCGATGGTTTTTTCTTTGCCATCGGTGCTTCTTCCTATACGATTTATAATGACATTGACAAGACAATGCTGGCACGCCTTTCAACTTTAGAGGCTACAGGCATATATGCAGCAGCTTACCGCTTGATTGACGTGGCATTTGTACCAGTGCGTTCTATAACAGCCGCAGCTTATGCACATTTCTTTCGAGAGGGGAAAAATGGTATTAGTAGCGCTTTAACTCTTGCCAAGCAACTAGTAAAAATTGCAGGTTCTTACGGATTAATCGCAGGCATAGGGTTGCTATTATTCGCTCCAGTGGTGCCTTATGTGTTAGGAAATGAATATGCGATCGCAGTGGAAGCCTTACGTTGGTTGGCACCGATTCCCTTTTTTAGAGCTGTACAGTGTTTTGGTGCTGATGCACTTAGCGGTGCAGGATACCAGGGTTTGCGCAGTGCCGTACAAGTAATCATAGCTTTATTCAATATCCTGCTCAACCTGTGGCTAATTCCCCTTTATTCATGGAAGGGAGCCGCCTGGTCTAGTTTGGCTTCTGATGGGCTGCTAATGCTTTTGATATGGGCGCTGTTAGCTTTTATGCACCGACAACATAGCTCAAATTCTCAAGGAGGATAATTTAATGAAAGATTGCTGCGTCAGTTTGCAAATTAACCTAGCTCCCACCGATTTACCCCATGCAGTGCATATATTACCGCATCAGCTTCGGCAATGGGCAGCACAGGTGAATGAAGTTGTGCTGATATTGGATACACATCGAAGCCGTGGGCGTTTTGCCGAGGGTTGGGAGGAAAGGCTTCCCAAAATGCGGCTTTTATTAGACAAATGTTGTGCCGATTATCCAAACACATATCTGCGAGAAGTAGATTACTCTCCTGAAGCTATGGCTAGTGTTGGCTCCTTATTTTTTGGTCAACAGTCAGTCCCGACAAAAGACTTCCGGGGTGGTCCCTTCTATTCATACTTCTTTGGCTTGTATGCTGCCAAGCATAATTATGTATTTCACATGGACTCAGACCTCATGTTTGGCGGTGGTAGTTCAACTTGGATTGCTGAGGCTGTACAACTTTTAATTGAGAAAACTGACATTTTAACTTGCAGTCCCCTACCTGGGCCACCAACTTCTGACGGGCAATTGAAAACACAAACTGCTGAATTAGAATCTTATAACTCTTTGGCTTTTCGTTTTTCCCATTTTAGTTCGAGGCTCTTTTTGCTAGACAAGCAGCGTTTTGCCTCTAAAATTAAACAACTGCCTTTAAACCCTCCTTCTATAAGCAATATCGTCAAAGCTTGGTTCGAGGGAAATCCAGCCTACGAATTGCCAGAAATACTTTTCAGCCAAGCTATGTCAAAACATGGGCTGTTTCGAGTTGACTTTTTGGGTCACGAACCTGGAATGTGGTCTATTCATCCTCCTTACCGCTCAGATCTGTTTTATCAAAAACTCCCCGAAATAATTCAACGAATTGAAACTGGCAATATTCCTGAAGCGCAACGTGGAGATTACGATCTTAATGACTGCTTAATAGACTGGACAGATGCCCGAATGGCTTTGCAGAAGAAATACTGGCGTAGACGTCTCATCAAGAGACTGCTCCCTATTTAAGGTTATAAAATTTACACATTTTATGGATCAGCCACTCGTCAGCATTATCATCAACAACTACAACTACGCCAAATATCTGCGCGAAGCTATTGAAAGCGCTTTAAGTCAGACTTACGCAAATACTGAAGTCATCGTGGTAGATGATGGTTCGACCGATAAATCTCAGGATATCATCACTAGCTACGGTTCCCAAATTGTTCCGATACTTAAGCAAAATGGCGGACAAGCATCTGCATTTAACATAGGTTTTGCCGCCAGTCGAGGCGAAATCGTGATTTTTTTAGATGCTGATGATTATCTGTTTGCCTACGCAGTTGAGCAAGTGGTCGCATCTTGGAAACCCGATGTAGCCAAAATGCATTATCGTCTGGAATTAGTGGATGCTGTGGGAAACTTCTTAGATATCGCTCCACCTCCTGAAGTGCCTTTCGATAGCGACGATGTATTACCTATTCTGTTGGAAAAGGGCTGTTACACAACTCAAGTAACTAGCGGCAATGCTTTCAGTCGCTCTGCTTTAGCTCAAATTCTTCCGATCCCAGAAGCAGAATTTCGTATCTGTGCTGATGGCTATTTAAATACTGTAGTGCCTTTTTATGGGAAGATTTTAGCTCTAGAAGAACCTCTTGGAATATACCGCAAACATGGAAGTAATGTTTGGTCTACAGCTAGCCAAGAATTGTTCGTTGACAAGTTTCACAAGTCAATAGAACACGACTTGCTGAAACATAAATTTTTGCTAGACACAGCTATTAAATTTGGGCATAAAATATCTCCTGAACTAGGGTCTTGCGATTACCTCCACTTGATATCTCGGCTCGTTTCTTTGCGCTTAGACCCTCAAAATCATCCTCTTGCCGGGGATTCGCCCTTAAACTTAACTTACAACGGATATTGGGCGATTTGGAAATATACAGAGTTTCCTCGTAAAAGAAAACTAATCCTAAGTTCCTGGTTTATATGGGTAGGTCTGATGCCCAAGCCTCTAGTCATACCAGCTGTTAATTGGCTACTCAATACTCAAACCCGTCCTCAAAGTATAGATTGGCTACTCAAAAAAATTCGCACATTCACAAGTTAATAATATGAATCAGCTAGTAAGCATCATTGTCAACAACTACAATTATGCTCAGTTCTTGCCTGAGGCTGTTGACAGTGCCTTGAACCAAACTTACCCAAATATTGAGGTGATTGTCGTAGATGACGGTTCCACTGACAACTCTCAGGAGATAATTACTAGCTACGGTTCCCGAATTTTACCTGTAATCAAGCAAAACGGTGGGCAAGCATCAGCGCTTAATGCAGGTTTTGCTGTAAGCAAAGGAGAAATCATAATCTTTTTAGATGCTGATGATTACTTGTTCTCAAACACCGTTGAGGAAGTAGTTATAGGTTGGAAAAGTGATATAGCAAAGGTGCAATATCGAATTAAGGTGGTTGATGCGTCCGATAACTTTATCTGTATCTATCCCGGCCCCGAATTGCCTTTTGCTGGTGAAGAAGTTCTACCAGTTTTGCTGAACAGGGGATGGTACACAACGGCAGTGACCAGTGGCAATGCCTTCAACCGTTGTACTTTGGCTCAAATTCTTCCGATCCCAGAATCTGAGTTTCGCATTTCCGCTGATGGTTATTTGGTTACTCTTGCGCCCTTTTATGGTCGGGTAGTCTCGATAGATCAGCCTTTAGCAATTGGTCGCGTTCACGGAAGTAATTCTTGGGCTATCTCTGGTGAAGGAGTTCAAGCTGAAAGATTACGCAAGTCAATCAAGCATGACTTTCAAAAGTATAAATTTTTACAGAAGCAAGCTACTGAATTAGGATATACAATCTCCCATAATCTGGGCTGCCGCGATTACTTCCACTTGACATATAGGCTCGCTTCTTTGCGTTTGGATGCTCAAAATCATCCAGTCTCTTCCGATTCACCCTTAGACTTGGCTGGCAAAGGCTATTGGGCAATTTGGAAATATACAGACTTTCCTTGGAAAAGGAAGTTACTCCTGAGTACTTGGTTTCTTTGGGTAGGTTTAATGCCCCAACCTCTAATTAAACCAGCTATATATTGGCTGGTCAATTCTGAATCACGTCCTAAATTTCTAAATAAATTACTTCAAAAAATACGTTCAATCATCCCTTAAATAGTGTCTTGTCAAGTGATACCACTAATACCCATAGCTAAATAGTGGTAAATTTTTTTTAATTAAATATATCTATACCACAATTAAAAAGGCTCTCTACTATGAAGATAACTTTAGTATGTCATGAAATACCATACCCACCAATTCACGGTGGTCGTATAGATATGTGGCGAAGGATAAAGGCTTTATCTGCACAAGGTGTAGAGCTACAAATCATAGCTTGGTGGTTTAATAATAGCCCAACTCCGGAGGAAATAACTGAAATTCATAAATACGCTCAGAAAGTACATCTCATACAGATTAAACGCACCTGGAATTTTCAGGTAAAGAGAGTAGTTGATTTATTACGTTATCCTCTTGAAGTTACATCTAGAATTCCGAAAAGAAACGAATTAAAAAAATTACTCTTAGAAGTCCAGAAGTTTAATCCTGATGTCATCTTTTTAGATGGAATTCATGGTGGAGCGCTTGCTAATAATCTCAGCGAATTATTGCATATACCTCTAGTTACTCGTTCTCATAATATAGAACATTTATATTATCGTCGGATGTTGTCATCAGCAACCGGCTTAAAAAATAAGTTAAAACGGTATTTATCTGTTATTCATCTAGAAAAATATGAAAAAAAACTCTTAAAAAAGAGTGCTTTATTTTATGACATTTCCGCTGATGATTTAAAATTCTGGCAAAGTCAAGGATTTACTAATGGTCGTTTGCTTCCACCACTGATGGAGTTCCAAGATAATCAGGAGGAAAACAGAGTTAATCAGAAAAATGAATCAAAACAGAGTTACGATATTGTATTTTTAGGCAATTTATCTTTAGAAAATAATGTGGCTGGGGTTGTTTGGTTCTTGACTGAAGTATTACCCAGTATTCGCATTCAAATGCCTCAAGTGACCGTATTAATAGCAGGCTTGAATCCTGTTAGTAAGATTATACAAATTTGTGAAGTATCTGAAGGTGTCTTTTTGAGCGTCAATCCCCCCTCAGCAAATTCTATTTATAAATCTGGAAGAGTATTAATTAATCCGATTCTCACTGGCAGCGGTGTTAAGATAAAATCTATAGAAATGTTAAAATTTGGGAAACCAATTGTTTCGACTTTGGAAGGAGTATCTGGTCTACCTGAAGCTGTGAAAAAATATTTTAGCATCGCTAAAGATTCTCAGTCTTTTAGCTTAGAAGTAATTAAAGCTTTGTCAACATCTAATAATATATTAACTAAACATGAATTGCTAGAATCTATATTTGGATATAAAGTCATAGGCAAGGTTGTCTCAGAAATAAAATCAATTTTGCCAAAATAAAACATATTGTTCATTCAGATTTATAATTTTTTAAATTAAATGAATTGAAAGGTCATTTATGAGAGTTGACATAGGTGGTATCAAGATTGATAAATACAGTTTTGATGAAGTTGTAGAACGCATCGTAGGCCATGCATTGTCAGGTAAGGCACCAGAATATGTCGTTACACCCAATGCGATGCACATTCTTACCTTACAAAAAGATGCTCACTTTCGAGAGATTTATCGCCAAGCTTTTTTAGTTGTACCAGATGGAGTTTCACTGCTTTGGTCAGCCAAGTTTTTGAACACTCCTCTCAATGGTCGAGTAAATGGCACAGATTTGTTTGAAAAGCTTTGTGCTATTGCCTCACAAAAAGGACTCAAGGTTTTTTTGTTAGGAGGCCGCCCGGGAGCAGCCGAGAAAGCAAAGGAAACCCTCGAAGCTAGGCATCCAGAACTTAAAATTGTCGGTACGTACTGTCCTCCCTATAATTTTGAGTTTCAAAAAGCAGAATTAGAACTAATTAATTCCAAAATAAAAGCGGCTAATCCTGATCTGTTGTTTGTAGGTTTGGGTGCGCCTAAACAAGAAAAGTGGATAGCTGCAAATTATCAAGAATTAGGAGTGCCAATTTCTGTTGGTATTGGGGTCAGTTTCGAGCTGGTTGCTAATATGGTGACAAGAGCGCCAGTCTGGATGCAGAAAATGGGGCTAGAGTGGTTATTTCGTTTAATAGTAGAGCCAAGTCGTTTGTGGAAACGTTATATCATTGGCAATCCTCTCTTTATTTGGTTGGTATTGAAGCAACGTTTGGGAATTTTAAAGTTTCAGTGAAGATTGCTGGTTCTAAATGCTCAAAAATATGTTGATGAATAGAAGGTATGCTCTGTGGTTGGGCTTGGGAACTTTGGGAGCCATAGGCGCTTTAGCTAAAGGTAAAGCGATGTATTCGAGTCACAAAACTCAAGACTTTGAGTTGGCAAAAAATAACTTCAGCATCGCTGGGAAAGCTTCGCTGAAGCAACGTGCGGCAGCAAAGGGATTGATTTACGGAGCAGCAATTCCACGGCTCTACCTCTCTTCCGATCAAAAACTAGCTGCTCGTCTTGCTCAAGAGTGTGGCATACTGACCCCAGAATGGGAACTTAAGTGGTCTGCCGGACACAAACCTCTGCGCCCTAGTCCAGACACTTTTGACTTTACTGCTGGAGATTGGATGGCTAAATTTGCCCGCACACACAGGATGCTTCTGCGAGGACACACCTTAGTCTGGCACGAATCTTTACCCACTTGGTTTAAAGAAACCGTCAATCGCCAAAATGCGGAACAATTTTTAGTGAAACATATCCAGACTGTGGTTACACATTATGCTGGGCAAATGCACTCCTGGGATGTGGTAAATGAGGCAATTGAAGTTAAAGATGGCAGGTCTGACGGTTTACGCAAAACACCTTGGTTAGAGTTTTTAGGTACAGATTACATTGACCTTGCTTTTCGCCTTGCTGCGGAGTTTGATCCCAAAGCTTTGTTAGTATATAACGACTATGGGCTGGAATACGACACCTCTCATCATGAAGCAAAAAGAAAAGCTGTTTTAAAGTTACTAGAGCGTTTGAAATCCAGAGGAGTACCAATTCATGCCCTTGGTATGCAATCTCACATGGATGGCAATGAAAAGCGCTTTAATCCGAAAAAGTTGCAAAATTTTCTGGCTAATGTTGCCGATCTTGGTTTGAAAATCATGATTACTGAAATGGATGTGACAGATAAAAAGTTACCTCGCAATCCTGTTGTGCGCGATCGCATGGTTGCGGCAGTTTATCAAAATTATCTTTCAGTAGTATTGAATGAGCCAGCAGTTACAGCAGTAATGACTTGGGGAATAAGCGATCGCTATACATGGCTTTCCAAGTTTCAACCCCGTTCTGATGGTGCTGCCGTCAGACCTTTACCACTAGATAGCAACTTCAGACCTAAATTAGCATGGAATGCGATCGCTCGTGCTTTTGATAAAGCTCCCAGACGTTAATAATACTTTTATTTTTAGGCTAATGAACTTAAAGTCTGTGTATAGTTGTAGAGTTTTGTAACCTCGCTAGTCTATACTATTTCAAATAACATCAATAATTTTAACAAGAATGCAGTATTCCAGCCTTAAGTAAGTCATTTTTGTAGTTTCTCGCCTAAAACCTGTACTTTTGAAGCTTTATGTTGGGAAGAAATATGGAATCTCGAGAATCTATTGATTTAGACTTGGGTCGTTACTTATCGATGCTGAAGCGGCATTGGCTACCTGCTACAACTATCTTTGCAGCTACAGTTGCTCTGAGTGCTTTAGCTACAACATTTATGAAGCCATCTTATGAATCAGAAGGAAAACTACTATTCAAAATTCCATCTTTTAATGTAGTAGGGTCTAATCTGTTGCCCAATAGCTTGGAAGGAGCAGATACAGGAGATTTAAAATCGCTGGTAGCGACTCAAAATCCTATTAGTACACAGATAGAAGTTATTTCTTCCCCTGTTTTATTGCAACGCACAATAGATGAACTGCAACTCAAAGATGATAAAGGCGAAGCACTAGAAGTTGAAGCCCTGGAAAAGGCCCTAACTCTAAAAATTATTGGTGGTACAGATGTGTTGCTGCTGAACTATAAAAGCCGTGAACCCGAAGAAGCGGCAAGAGTAGTTAACACAATTATGAATCTTTACTTAGAAAATGATATTCTCACAAACCGCTCTGAGGCAGAAGCAACCCGCCAATTTATGGCCAGGCAACTTCCTAAACATAAAGCCGCAGTTCAGGAAGCAGAAGTAGCTCTACGCATATTTAAACAGAAAAATAATGTTGTAGATTTACTAGAGGAGACAAGGTCAGCAGTTGGAATTATTGGGAATTTAGATAACGAAATTAATAATATTAAAGCTCAACTAGACGAGGCGAACGCTCAAAGTAATGAACTTCGCCAGAAAGTAGATCTAAATTCCCAAGAGGCGATGTCTGCGAGTGCCCTTAGCCAGTCACCCGCTGTACAAGGAATTCTCACACAACTTCAAGATATAGAGCGGCAATTAGCAACTGAACGCAGCCGCTTTTTAGATGACAATCCAGTAATTGTTAATTTAGAAGCGAGAAAAGCCAACTTAAAAGAGCTTCTAGATAAGGAAGTTGAGCAGACTAGTGGCGGACAAACAAGAGTTCAACAGGGATTATTGCAGATTGGAGAACTCAAACAAAACCTGATCAGAGATTTTTTACAATCAGAAGTTCAGCGCCTTGGTTTGGCCCAAAGGCTAAGTTCTTTGTATAACTCAAGAACTGCCTATGCACAGCGGGTGAAGATATTACCGCAATTAGAGCAAAAACAGCGCGAACTTGACCGGAGACTTCAAGTTGCCCAATCTACCTACCAAACTCTTTTGCAAAAAGTTCAAGAATTGCAGTTGGCGGAAAATAATAATACGTCTAATGCCCGCATAATTGCTAAGGCTTTAATTCCTAAAAAGCCAGTATTAGGGATGAAACCTATAGTCCTGCTACTAGGAGTTATGTTCGGTGCCTTTTTGGCCACAACTGCTGTTGTCTTTCTAGAAACAAGAGATAGATCTCTAAAAACACTTAAGGAAGTTAGAGAGATCTTTGGATATACTTTATTGGGTATAGTTCCCTCTTCTACTAAAAAAGTTCGCTCCCGGAATCGAGATGTCGAATTAACAACTCCAGAAATTGCTGTTAGAGATATTCCACACTCCTTAACTAGCGAAATGTACCGTATGATTCAAGCCAATCTGAGATTTCTGAGTTCAGATAAGGTACTAAAAACTATAGTGGTAACTAGTGCAGTTCCTAAAGAAGGCAAATCTACAGTCTCTGCTAATTTAGCAGCAGCGATCGCCCAATTAGGACGTCGTGTTTTACTAATTGATGCAGATATGCGAGTTCCTTCTCAGCATCATATCTGGCAAATCACTAATGCAGGGGGATTGAGCGAAGTACTTGTTGGTCAGACTGAAGTTGAAACTGCTGCGTTTAGGGTAATGGATAATCTTGATGTCTTAACTGCGGGAGTTAGACCACCGAATCCACTAGCTTTGCTTGACTCTAAACGCATGGCATCACTAATTGACAAATTTTCATCTCAATATGACTTCGTAATTATTGATGCTCCTTCCTTGCTTCTTGCCGCTGATGCTCTGACTTTAAGTCATATGACCGATGGAATTTTGTTAGTGGCTCGCCCTGGGGTAATTGATTCTAGCAGTGCCAGCGATGCGAAAGATATGTTAGAGCGTTCCGGTCACAACGTTTTAGGTTTGTTGGTTAATGGTTTAGTTGAAAAAAATGAGTCTAGCATTGATTCCTATCAAAGTAGGGAATATGTTACTAGTGAAAGAGTAGCCAAAGAAACTAATATAGCTTGGCGAAATTAAGCTCATTTTTTGACTTCAAACAGAAATTGTCGTGCGGTAAGTCACAGGTTACATATATAAACAGGCATGGAGCATTAGTATTATTGCTTATTCTCTAAATTATTTAATAGGAGTGAGCTAATGTTGTTTTGAATATTTCAATTAAATAGTTATAAATTTGAAGATTTGACAAAAAAGCTCAATTCAAAAAATATTAGCAACACATCAATCAACTTTAGGGGCGCAAAGTTTTGTGCCCCTAAGCTATCTATTTGTAGCATTCTGTTTTCAAATTGTATAATTTAGAGTTTTAGGGACAAGCTATAAAAATAATAAATTTGGCTAAGAAGACCCAAAGACGTAGAGCGCGATACCTCTTAATATCTGCGCGGTTACAGGAAAGCAGACTTATCCGTCTCAATATAAAGATGAGAAGCAAGACTACGAAATTTATATGCTAATGAGTATGAATTAAACTTTTTCGTGAGTGTACTTTTTTATTTCTGGAATTTACCCAATGATGGATAATAAAGCTAATTCATTACTGACAGTACCATTAGGTGATTTAAAGGTTTCAGACTTGGCACTTACCGATGCAGGTGTTATTAGTCAGAATCTGCTGTTGTCTCTGGTCATTCCTACTTACAAAGAGCGGGACAATATTAAAAATGTTGTCAGGATATTGAGCCAGTTACTGGATGAATCTATTCCAGGAGAATACGAATTGATTGTAGTAGACGATGATAGTCCAGATCGGACTTGGGAAGTAGCGCAATCTTTAACAGAACAATACCCTCAGCTGCGAGTGATGCGACGCCAACAAGAGCGTGGGTTATCCTCAGCGGTGATTCGTGGATGGCAGGCAGCAAGAGGGCATGTATTAGGAGTGATTGACGGAGATCTACAGCATCCACCAGAGGTATTGACGCAATTGTTGTTTGCAATTCAACAAGGAGCGGATTTGGCAGTAGCCAGCCGTCATGTGGAAGGAGGCGGCGTTAGTAGTTGGAGTGTTGTTAGGCGTTTCTTGTCTCGTGGCGCTCAGGTTTTGGGATTAGTTATTCTGCCAGGGGTATTGGGGAGAGTTTCCGACCCGATGAGTGGTTATTTTATGGTGTGTCGAAATGCGATCGCTGGGGCAACTCTCAATCCAGTAGGATACAAAATTCTGCTAGAGGTAATTGGGCGGGGCAAGGTAGATAAAATTGCTGAAGTCGGCTATGTGTTCTGCGAACGCAAAGAGGGCGAAAGCAAAGTGACATGGAAGCAATATGTGGATTATTTACACCACCTAATACGGTTGCGGCTTTCCACAGGACGTTTAGGAAAATTCACTCAGCAAGTAAATTTCCCGATTGGTCGGTTCCTCCGCTTTGGTTTGGTGGGGTTAAGTGGAGTATTTGTAGATATGGCATTGCTGTACTTACTTAGCGATCCTACAACCCTAGCTTTGCCTCTAACTCGTAGCAAAATCATCGCCGGTGAAATTGCAATTTTTAATAACTTCTTGTGGAATGATGCTTGGACATTTGCTGATATCTCTATGCAGCAGCAAGAATGGCGTCAGCGCTTAAAGCGCTTTTTGAAATTCAATATAATTTGCCTTGCTGGATTGGTGTTGAATGTATTGGTATTAAATCTGGTATTTAATTTCCTTGTTCCCAATCGCTACATCGCCAACTTGATTGCGATCGCCATTGCTACGATATGGAATTTCTGGGTTAACTTGAAACTTAGCTGGCGAGTCACGCAAGTGAAATAAATAAGTGAGTATAAGATTTAAATTAATTACCCATCAAAATCAAGTATTTCTAGCTGGAGTTAAATCTGATCTATAACTTGATTTAATATCTGACTTTTCCCGTTAAGTCTCTTTTGCAAGCTGCCAACCCTCATAGAGGTTATGCAATTTTAACCAACTTCGCCACAGAACTTGGATGCCAATAGGTTTTTTGCTTCAGTGTTCTAGGTAGCCGCCAAGACGAGCAACGGCTTCCACAGCCCAACTAACTGTTAGCACCTTGGGTTACTAGTTTACCTCATGGATATGTTTATGTGCAGCTAAAAGCTGGAGATATTTTTCATTGGTTTTTGCTTGTATCCACTTAGCTTTAAATATTGCTGCTGATTCTGCTTTAACTGCGTCTATTTCATAAGGTAGAATTTCTTTTTTCTGACCTAATTCTGGCAAACCAGCTTTGTATTTTCTCCCACTTTTATGATTTGCATAGCGGCGGGAGCGAGTATAGCCCATTTGTAAAAATTTACGCGCCATATCTGCGCCGACAAAATCATCTTGCTCTAAATAAATAAGAAAAATATTGTAAATTTTTTCACTCGACTCTTTAGCAATATCAGGAGTTTTAAACCGCCAGTAGGGGAGAATTTCCGATTTATATGGTTCTACCAAAAGTACACCCTGTTCACCTTTACCAACACGATAAAGTTCAGGATGTTGCCGGAAATTGATATTTGCAAAGTCTAAAGAATAATCAAAAGACATGGTAAGTTTTTATTTTGAATATTAAACTTTAAACAAAAAGTTTAACTTCTATCCTTGTAGGGAAAGTTTATTCTGCCATGTTATCTAGCTCCTGTGTGAATAGTGTCTTGGCTCTAGGTACTTTGCGTAAAGTGCATCACATTGCTCTCAACGTTAAAGATATGCAAGCTTCCCGACACTTTTATGGGACTATCCTGGGTTTGCATGAACTCACAGGCGATGAAGTGCCAGCAACCTTGGTTGAACTTGTCGCAGTTGGGAAAGTAGCCAACTTTATTACTCCAGATGGTACAATTCTGGATTTATTTTGGACACCTGATCTAACACCACCAGATGCAGATCCAGAACGGAGTTTTACCAGAGCATATCACTTGGCCTTTGATATAGAACCACAATTATTTGAGCAAGCGGTGACAGTAATCAGAGACAATCAGATAGCGATCGCTCATGGCCCAGTCAGCCGTCCTACTGGTAGAGGTGTGTACTTCTACGATCCTGATGGCTTAATGATTGAGATTCGTTGCGATCCAGAAGTCGCATAAATAAGGATGACAGTAAACATACCTAGTTTGAGTAAGAAATTAATGCAGATATATAAAGTAATTGAAGAGGCGATTACAAAACCCCCAATTCCTCACGAAGCATACAAGCAGTCCTTGAAAGCTTGGGCAATGTATTGCTTGCGAGACAAAGGTTTTAAAGTAATTTATGCCCAAAATGCCGACTTTGCTATTGAACCCAAAAATGCAAACAAGTTGTATTTTAAAGTTACAAATAATCCAGCTGATGTAGACAATTCTTGTGGCTGGATAGTTTGGGATAGTGCAGCCAAACGTGCCAGTTTCATTCCACCGCAATAGATGATGCTAACTAGACCACAGCATCATTGATGTGTGGAGCAATCTAAAATCCAAAATTGATTGACTCGCTGCCAGAGTTTAAGGACATTGCTCAATCCTCAACACCATAAATTCTGGCAATCTGCTCCAGTATTGAGGACTGCCCAATTCATAAATCCTTTAAGGGCTGGTTCAGGCAACGCCAGAAGAATTTTATAAAATGAATCACCCGACTCATAGCGGTAGAAGTGTTCAAACCGAAAGGGTTAGAAACAATTTTACTGGCTTTATCAGCCTTCTCTGGCAAGGCAGCCCCAATAAAAAATTTTCATGCATGATGATGAAAAAGACACAAAAAGACTTGAGGAATTGGGGAGAAAACCTTACTTTTTACTCAGAACTCAATAACGCCAGTTACTACAACGGGGACAACTCCCCTACTCTGCGAGAAGCCGCTAGCCTGCGGCAATGCTCCGCGAACGCGTCTACGGGTTCGCAGTTGCTTCAAGTCTGGCGACCGAACGCACTCCTCACCGCAACGCAGTAGCTCCTCAATACTGAGTTTAGAAACTGCCTTAAAACCTTGCCCATTTAGGTTTAAGTCCTACCGGTGCTGCCGCCTGTTGCGGTGTTCTTATCGCCACGTCCGAGCAGGGTGCGGATAGCGCTGGTCACCTCAGGTAACGCGAGTACCAATGACGCTAACGAGCAAACTGTCGCAACTTGGCAGTACTCGCAAAACGCTTTGTTCTCAGCCCACTCCTCACGAGCCAGTTCTGCGGCAACAGCTGAGTCGATCACGAGCTTGATGCCCATTGCAATTGGTATGAGCGGGTTGCGCCGTGCCCGATCCAGACCACCAGCTGAAGCCAGCCAAGCAGTAAGAGCGTAATTAGCTACCATTAACGGGCCATCGGGTGAGTTGAGTCGGCTGTAAGCGTAGTCAGATGCGTCAACGCGGTCTGCGTCAAAAAACGGTACTGGCGGATCGGGTAAGTGGCTAACAATCCCGGTTTGGTAGAGTGTGACGAGTTGTCCCATCGAGCCTCCCAGCATAGACAAGCCAATAATCCATCGCCGACGGGTCATGTCTGGGTTCTTTCCTTGACGCAGTTCGTGGCTCAGTTGCTTTGGATTCATAAAAAGGTAATCCTTTATAACGTATGCGTTGATAATCAAATCAGCCGTGCATGGGGCGTTCTACCGACAGAGGATAGAATTCCGATAGGTGCAATCGCTTTGCACAAAAAATCTCTAGTTGCGTTACAGCTAGAGATTTAATCATGAATTTTGGTTCTTACAAATGTTCCTCCGCCGCAGAAAATTATTCTTCTACCGGGGGTGTGCGTTAAGGTAAATTTTTTAAGTAATTAAGATTACACTGATAATCCCATACTTTTACTGGGAGAACCGCTTCACAAATTCTGTATGTTCTGGCGAATTCAGCCCTGCTTGCAACACAGCTAGAACTTCAGGCATATCACCTGCAAGCAACGCCGACACCGCTAACCATAATCCTGGCATTACCTGACTTTTCACAATGCCCTCTGCATCTGGTTCTAGAGGCACATATTCACTTTCACTTAATCGGAACCAATCCAGGCGATTTTCCAAAATCTGCCAAACAATATACTCTTGAATTCCATTGCGCCGATAAGCTTTTTTTTTGTCATGCAAATCGTAAGCTGCACTGCTGGCGGCAATTTCTGCAACTAACTCTGGTGCGCCTTCAATGTAGTCATCCTCTGTTAAACGCCATTTTCCCCCCAGCTTTTGATCAATTAACAAGACTCCATCCGGTTGTGGTTAATTGTCTTGATCTAGCCGTATTGTTGGTTCAATGCCTAACTTTATGCCTGGAGTAGCAATTTGATAATTTCCCAACCAAATAACTATTTTTCCATGTGGTTCTGCATGACGTTCAAAACGTAAAGGTGATGCCAAGTAGACCACTCCTTCAATTAATTCAGCTTTCTTGTGTTTGGGCATAGCTTGATAGCGACGCTCAAATTCGTGGCGAGACAATCTATCCCCACTTTCCAAAGATGGAATCAAAGCTGGAGGAGTTTCGTTTGTATACGGTTGCTGTGGTTGCTGTTGTGTCACCATGTAGCGTCCCTCCAGGTAGGGTTAACACTTTCATCTTATTTAGTTTGAATTACTATTGTGTAGTTCAGCAACTAACTGTGTAACTTCTTAAGCAACCAAGCTACAGCATCTTCAACGTTGGTCACTTGTTTCCCTGATGGTGTAGCTGGACGGTTCACCATTACAACCTGTAAATCCATTTCTCGCGCTGCAATAATCTTGGCATAAGTCGCGTCACCACCACTATTTTTGCTGACTATGGTATCAATATTATGTTGAAGGAGAATTTCTCTCTCGTTATTGAGGGCAAAAGGCCCACGATCGCACAATATCAAACCCGATGGTATCAAAGTATTAGGAGCAGGAGGATCAATCATCCGCATTAAAAACCAGATTCCTTCTAGGTGAGCAAAAGCAGCGAGTTCTTGCCTACCAACAGTTAAAAATACCCGCTGTGCCTTGTTTGGCAATGCTGCGGCTGCGGCTTCAATGCTGTCAACCTCGATCCAGCGATCGCTACTCACTTTTTGCCAAGGGGGGCGGCTCAACATTAAATAAGGTATACCGACTTCAGTGGCAGCAGCAAACGCATTGAAAGATATCTGAGTAGCAAAGGGATGAGTGGCATCAATGAGTAAGTTAATTTTCATTTGACGAAGATAGCTAGCTAGTCCAGCTACACCACCAAATCCGCCAATCCTGAACTCACCCAATGGGACTGATGGTTGGCGGGTACGCCCTGCTAAAGAAGTGATCGCCTCTATTCCTGCGATTGTTGCAACTCTGGCGGCTAGTTCTGCTGCATCTCCTGTCCCACCCAAAATCAAAACGCGCATCATAGCTAAGTACTCCACCACAAAATTCGCAGTCAGCTAGTGGTTAATTTAGAGGTATGGGTGGAATCTTTGCCAAAATACCTTTTTTCAGTGCTTCCGGCCGTTCTGACCAAGGCAGGAGACCATCAGGTTTGCTGTAATATTGACTAGCACATTCTAAAACAGCAGATGCACTGTCATCAACAGCTAAATCACCGAAGAGATACGTAATTTTACCTGATGCTGCAAAGGCGACTACACAAGAACGATTACAAGCACTCATGCATTCTACTTCTTGAATTGGGAATTCATCTCGCAAATGCCAATTTTGTGCAAGGCCTTGAAGCTGTTGTAGTAGTTTTTGACCGCCACTTTCACCTAAACGTTTTCCATCTTGCCAAACGCTAGCACAGGTTTTACAAACAAATAAAGTATGGCAAGAATCACTACTAGTACTGATTGTGGAAATATTGGCTGTAGTCATCTGTACCTCGCAGATGTGTAGAACAAATTAAGCCAACTTCGGTGGGCATCCTGACTTACTCAAGTTTGGATTTTGATTACTTAGTTCGCTAATCTAAAATCTTAAACTGGTTTACAGTTGCGGGACAGCGCCGGATTTGCACCGAACTTTCCCCGTTACCTCTGGTGGCTGATCCCCACCAGAACCGCATGACTTGTTTGATCATACACTAGCTCCATTCAGGAAACAGATATTATTATCCAGAACAATCTAAGACAGAGGCTGCTAGCATTCTGCAAAACCTATAAACAATAAAAAATCCCATGCCTAAAAGACTTGGGAATCTCAGTTTTACACTATATTTACTAATTAAAATCTCAAACCTACACCACCTTGTAAGGAAAGAGCAGTACCACTGCCATCACGGTAAGCATCAAAAGCAATAATGGCGTTGCCAAAAAGAACAGTGTTGCTATTGGGTACGACGTAATCAATTCCTGGTTGCAAGGCAAAACTGATTTTATTACCTACAGGCGAAGAGTTCTCACCACTAGCCAACGCCAAACCAGCGCCTAAGTAGATATCAGTTTGCCAATTTAGGGGAACATCGTAAGAAACTGTAGGTACAATTGCTGTACTGTCAGCTATTAAAGCTTGAGCGCGGAAAGAAATCGGTGATTCTAAAAGCTTATAGCGAAACGCAATAACCCCACCAAGCTGGGGGCCGTCACTAAGCCCAACCACTGGACCTATACCAACATAACTGCCATAGGCTACTTGAGCTTGTGCTGGTTGAGTGCTCATACCAACACTCAACATCGCACCAGCCCCCAGGAGTACAACCAAAGACGGAAGATACTTCATTACCCGTTTCCTCACACCATCGTGGTTTGTAAAGGTTTCTTTTAATACCTATACCTATGTTATCCCTGTTGTTGGTGATCGGTAATAGTCAAGCAATTTTAAATGTTGGAACTACTAAACTGCAACTGCGGTGAGTCCAGCGTTGCTAGTAAGCGACTGGCTCAAATTTCCGCAAAATCTCAAATTAGCTATGGGCAACGGGGATGAATCCCTCCTTGAGTACAAATGTAAGCCAGTTGTTTCGGATCTAAGTTTTTGGCTTGAGAGAAATCAACTCCTTGCACTACCGCAGATACTGAGCCTTGGGATGGTGTTTGGACAAATTGATCTGCTGGATCTTGTTTAGTAGGTGAGAGAACCGCACCCCGAAAATTAGCGCCTGCTACATTCGCCCCTCGTAAATCTACAAGGCTTAGATCAGCATTTTCCAAATTAACATTTTCCATCTGAGCAGAGCGTAAAACTGCACCAGTGAGCCGAGTCGCACTCAAGTTAGCATTGCTGAGATTGGCACGTTCTAAATCAGCACCGGATAAGTCTGCTCCTTGCCAATCTGTTTTGATTAAATTGGCATGAGGCATTTGTGTACCGATCGCTATTACACGACCTAAACGAGCAGCGTACAAATCGGCTTCGTGCAATTTTGCATCACCTAAATCTGCTCCTGTCAAACTGGCATTCTCCAAAACTGCACCACGCAGATCGGCTCCTACTAGCTGTGTGCTGCTAAGGTTAGCGCCAATTAGACGTGTATTGGATAAGTTAGCTCTGTTTAGAGTAGAGCGGCTCAAGTCGCTACGATTCATCAAAACTCGGCTGAGGTTGGCATCAGTCAGATTGGCTTGCTTCATCTGAACCTGGCTCAAATCAGCAATCACATCATCGTAGGTATCCCAACGTCCATCCTCACCCGCGCTCCGAAAGCGACTACCCCGAAAACTGGCTTGGTTAAGATTTGCAGACTTTAACTTAATTCCAGATAAATCAACATTATCTAATACCAAGTTGAAGAGGGAATTATCACCAGAACCACTTGGCCCCAATTGAGTGCGGCTTAGGTCAATGCGGTTGCTTTGACCACTGTAAACAGCCAGAATCTTATTAATGGCTTTTTGGTTGAGTTTTAGCTTTTGTTGTACTTCCTGTGCTTGAAGTGCATTATTGTTTACAGATTCTAATTCACCTGCGAGAAACTGATTCTTATTTTTTAGTTCAGGAAGGGCTTTAACACCAACATTGGCTAAAGCTTGTTGAGTCGTATCTACTAAGGCAGGATTGGTTTCCTTGACTAGAAAATCTACAAGAAATTGAATTGCTTGCGGATCATTGAGAGTACCCATAGCCATAATTGCACTCCGCCGCTCTTCATCAGTAGCACCGGAGCTGGCGTTGAGCTGTTTTACTAATTCAAGAAATTGTTGGCTGTTTATTTGCTGAGATTTACGCTGGGTTTCTTGAGTTTGGATGTAGACTTGAGTACCTACTAAAGTTGCTAATACAGCAGCCATGCTGACTAATGCCGCTCCTATGAGGGCTAGACTAGGATTACGCCGTATTAGTGTCAAGGGATTCAGCATCCGTTTAGTTTCTGGCGCGATCGCTACTTCCTGATTTCCTTCTGGTGATTGCTCAGTGCTACTGCTCTGACTTGACTGATTTTGCTTATTACCAGCTGAGAGGAACGATGGCAAAGGGCGAGTAGCATCTATTGTGTAAGTACCTGCTAAAATATCGTGAATTGCACGTCGCCCCTGCCGTGATGGTAAACCGATGCTTTCTCCCAACACCATCAATAGAGCTAAAGCTGTGAAAATTCCTAAGTTAGGAAAGGCTAAACTGTAGCGCCAAAGAAGATAAGCTACAGATAAGGGCACAGTCAAACGACCAATTCCTTCTCGGACTACAACTGCTCCCAAACCAGGCGGTTTACCTTGCTCGCTCACAACGCGCACACCAAACCGACGCTTGGGAATTGTACTACCTGTTTTAGCTAGTAAATATAATTGCCACGACGAGATTGTCATGGGTGCGAATAAAGCTATCGTCCATAAAATATTAGTCGGCCATGCTACGTTACGAATACCATAGCTGACAGGCAAAGCTAATGGTCGGGCGATCGCTCTTTCTGTTACTACCAGCATAGGGTTGAGCGGCACTCGATTGAGATCGCTTCTAGAATTGGCATACACGCCCAAACCGAAAGGAACTAACCCACTGGTAACCACTAATGTGATTTCCACTACCCAAGCGCTAAAGCGCCTAGTTACTAAGGGCGCTGATTTGGCTTTTTCCGGGCCTTTTGACTGACTAGATTGATTATCATTTCTCCTGACAAGTGGGGTCGCCATTGCATAATTTCCTTTAACTTTATTTCTACGCCGTTCCCGGCGTGGTTAAAATAGCTTATTTTTTATGTTGGAAGCTATTAGACACAAAAAATTTGTATCCAAGATACACTAACACTGCTAACAGTGCCAGACTGATGGCAGACGCAACGAGTTTCAAGACTGCTTGCAAAATTGCAAAACCTAATAGTACCGTTACGCCTAAAAATACAAGCTTTCGTGTTCCAGACAGTCCGTTAAACCAGGTTCGCAATCGTGTTAGCTGCGAGTTTAAGCTTACAAAACCAGACTGAGATGTCTGTCTTTTCTCTTCTGGCTGCGTAATTTCTCCTGACAGAGAATTAATCTCTGCCTCAAGCTTTTGGAGGCGACGCTGCAAGTCTTCTTCAGGTTGAGGATTCATTAATTTTTTCTGCCTCAGCTTTTAAGCGGTTTTGTCTGTGATTTTAGCTAATGTCTGTGTTGCAGGGCATTTTTATATGAGACAAAATCACGTTTGTTGCTGGTAAGCTTCCGTATCATTTTGATTATTTGATTAAAATATACACACATAAAATACACAGATAAATTTTTCACACAGCTTCATGGCAGGGATTTCATCATCAATAATTTCAAATCCGGACATTCCCTAATATATTGGCGTTGCCATTGCCTGCTACATTGACTTTAGAAACGTCAGACTGCAAATTTCTGTCTATAGTTTGCTAGCAAGTGGAGTCTGTTCTTAAGTTTCTAGCATCTGTGACTTCATGCTTATTTTATATTTAGCTATATAGTTATTTACAGATAAAATATAAATTTATACCTTACATATTGGAACAAAGACGTATGATTATCGTCTCAAAACTTAGATATATGGCTCTAAAATCAGCTGGAAGCATTAAGTTGAGATGAAAATGCGTACACTATTTACGGTTATTCCCACGGCTTTAGCGATGAGCTTGGCGATTACCAATGTTAATTTGGCGAAGACGCCTCCAAGCTTAATTAATCCGAATTTTAATCCAGATCCAATGGTTTTTAATGGTAATTCTGGAGGTTCGATCCAAAGCAACTGTGGTAATATTCCTGCTGCACCCAATCAAGTTATTCGAGTTACAGAGTCATTGCCTTACTTGCGAGTAACAGTAGAAAGCCAAGGACAGCCAACGCTACTGATTGAAGGGCCTGGAGGACGCTTCTGTGTCTTGGCAGATAGTTACTCTGGAGGCAAACCAGAACTTTCTGGTTATTGGCAAGCGGGAGAATACTCACTTTATGTAGGCGAACTATCAAAAGGGAAGTTTAGCTATACCCTCTCGATTTCGCAACAAAAAAAGCCGTCGAACTCACGTTAAATTTGGGAATTAAGATGAGTTCATACCAATTTTCTTTATGTTTAGGATGACAGAAAATATATTTGTTCAACTACTTTTAAATCCCGACACTGGCTAGGCGGTAGAGATTTTACCGCCGATATTCGTCGCCACAATCGCCGATTAACTGATACAAATCTCGTGACTGTTGAGATACTGCATCTATCTGATTTAAATCTTCAGCATCTAGGGTAAAACTAAATATTTTGGCGTTATCTTCTAAATGTTCAGATATGCCAAGCCTCGCACCAACAATCACACCCCCGACAGCAGGCTTATCTAAGATATAACGCATTGCTACGTTAGAAATGCTAACTCCATGCTTATCGGCAATAGATTTGAGGGTAGAAAGCAATTCTTGAAATAATTGCCAACCGCCCCAAGCATCGACCATATTTTTATATTTTTTCAAGCTGACTGTAGCTAGGTCAAATCCTCGCGGTTCTGGTTTACCCAAATACTTTTCTGATAGCAAACCGCCACAAACTGTACCGTAAGTCAAAAGTTTGATGTCCTGCTGTTGGCAGAACTGAATCATATTTACTTCAGGACGACGGTCAACGAGCGAAAATTGTACTTGGTTAGAAACTATTTTGATGCCTGCGTCAACAATAATTTTTAGGTGTTCAGTATCAAAGTTAGTCAAAGCCAAATGCTTAATTTTGCCCTCAGTTTGCAGTTCTGCCATATATTTAAGGGCATCAAGGTAGTTTTTATCTTGATATTCCCACCAGTGAAACTGCATCAAATCTAATGATTCGACATCCATTCTTCTCAGAGAAATATTAATATTCTCCTCAACGATTTTTTTAGTCATTCTGCCAGGACGTGGAACCCACTTTGTAAAGGCTTGCACATTAGCTAACGCTTCTTTGCCACGAGTAGCAATTACTTGACGGCGAAACTCACCAATTAAATCTTCCGCGGGGCCATAGTGGTCTGCTAAATCCCAAGTAGTAAAACCTGCATCCACATATTTGAACATAGCTTGAATGGCGGCTTTGGGATCAATACCTCCGTGTCCACCAGACACTTGCCACATTCCATTTAAGATGCGGCAAATGTTTAAATCAGGAGTAAATTGTAAACGGCTTACTGTGGGTAAATTCATTTTAAATGGGTGAATTTTGGATTTTGAATTATTTAACGCCAGTCTTTTTCAGCTTGGTCTAAAACATAAGCAGCGACATCTTGAATTTGCTGTGTAGTGAACCTGTCTTTATAAGCTGGCATATTACTTTTACCGTTGATAACAATGGATGCGATCGCCTCTAAAGAATCCATACCATATTTCTTGAGCGCTTTTTTCTTCAAAGTCTTGCCTCGTCTGACAATATTACCACCATTCACATGACAACCAGCACAATGAATCTCGAATATTTGTGCCCCGTTATCTATCTCTGCTGCACTAGCAGACGGGGTAAGAATATTTATAAATATTAAAAACAAAACTAATATTATTTGTATTAATTTATTCACTTTATGTCTCCTAACTTTAGTTCATTTATTTGTCAGTAAATTATCTTACATTCATATAAAAATAAGTTTGCACTTACAAATCAAACAAAACTTATTTAATAAACTTTCTTACCTTATGCCTCCTGCCATCTGCCTTTTGCCTTACTAATACTACAAAGATTCAAAGTCTGCTATAAAACCAGAAAATCTTTGACACTCTTCTTGAAATGACTCAGCATCGCTAACATCGTCAATTTTATATCCCATAATTCGCCTGCCATCTGGCATCTTTTTAGAAGTAATGCAATCACCTTGGTATTTATCTGCTAACGCTTTAAATTCAGCCCCAGAAAGTTTCCAAGCTTCTTCAGAACAACTAATATTTACCTGCCACATAAGAAACTCTCATTTTGTACCAATAAATATTAATCATCTCACAAAGTGTAAATAGATTACACATTAACAGCTATATCAGCGAAACAGAAGGATAAAGTAAGTCCAATTGCAGTGATTTTCTATCTAAAGGAAGTACCTTACCCAAAAAGGCTGGTACATAATAGCAATAGAGGAGCGAGTCTTGAAAATTATATCCAAATTAGTTAAATACCAAGAATTGAACATGGCTAACAATATCAAAGAGAAAATTCAAGCAGACTTGCAACAAGCTAAAGAAACTGGGCAATTAAGAACTGACAGGATTCGAGAAATTGTTAAAGCCGCAGTTTCTCAGGTAGCTTCTGAGTTTAAAGCAGGTTCTACCGAACTACGTAGCATTGTTAGAGATGCTGTTTCTGCGGTAATTGAAAACGTCCAAGAAAAAGGTAGCGAAATCAAAGAAGAAGTGACAGCTTCAATTGAAGGAGCGCTGGAAGGCGTTAATAGCAAAAGACATGAAAATATTATTAAAACCCAGACAGAACTTCAAAAGCTACAGGCTCAACTAGATAGCGAAGAGGAACAACTTCAACAAGATGTGGATGTAATTTTGGCAGAAATTGAAGAGACAGATCATCAAACGTCACCTAGTAATAAAACTGTCATTGACTCTGCTATCAATTCCATCAAAGATAGTGAAGAAGCAGCCTTGCTGAAGAAACGTTATGCTCAACTGCAAGCGCAACTAGCTATTGTGCGAGCTAACTTAGCTGCACGCTACGGTGGACGTTCTGAAGAGGTAAAAAATTACCTTGATGAAGCTAAAAACTGGTATGATAAAACTCGTCCCCAAGCAGAAAATCTGGCTATACAAGTAGAACAGAAGCGATCGCAACTCGATGAAAAACTGGGTGAAGCAGGAGGTGCGATCGCTAGAAGAGAACGCCAGCTAAAACAATCTTTACGAGAGTTACTGCTAACAGCATCTGACTGGTTTAAAGACAAAGACCACAGTGATAAGCAACCGATTAATCCTAGAAGATAGTTTCTAAAGTCTCTTTCTTTCTAGGTTCTTGATACCCACAGATAAATAATTCAACTAAATTAAGACCTCTCTTTTTTTATGAGAGGTCTTAATTTTTATTATGTATTGATACGGGAAGAAGAGCAGGTTATTTTCATTCTTTTTAACGTTGTTCTACTTACCACATCAACTCTTAATGATTAGTTGATCTTGAACTAAATCTGTCGTTATATTTTCATCAAACCTAATAAAAATAGGATGGTTATTACCACCCTATTAAGTCTTGCTTAAGAGGAGTTATGGAACTAAACTTAATAGCTTCTAAGTTGCTCTTCATGTTTGGCAATAACCCAAACTGCATGAATGCTGCCAGGAAGCCAACCTAACAGTGTGAGCAAAATATTGATGAACAGTGTTGGGCCAAAACCAACTTCTAGAAAAACTCCTACCGGAGGTAACAACAGGCCAAGAAGCAAACGGGTTAATTTCATGGTTTCGATTCTAATGTTTGATTGGTTTACTTACATTTGTATGAAGGTCACCGAATTATAAAATCCACCTAAAGAATTATATTTATTCGACGACTGATATTTAGCACAGATACATAATGGAACTAGTATCTATACCCTGAATGTTATTTAGCTGGAAGGTAATTCTCCCTTGTTATTAACATCTCCACTGCCTAAAGCCAGATTTTTTTCAACAAAGTAGTTGTTAATGAAGGTGTTAGCAAAAGATAGAATCACTGGCCCAAGAAGGAAAGCAATAATTCCCCTAGCTGAAAAGCCCGGAACTAGCGCTGCTGCTAATGCGAAACAAATACCGTTAACAACTAGCGAAAATGCTCCAAAGCTTAAGAAATTAAGTGGTAAAGATAAGGTAGAAAGAATTGGTTTTACTGAACCATTGATTAAACCAATAACTAACGCTGCGATCATAGCAGCGGGAAAATTAGCAATATTAACGCCTGGAACAACTAAATCAACTATTAGCAGGCTCAAAGCTGTAGCTATTGCTGTTAACAAGGGTCCCAACATTATTTTTACCTCAGAAACAGATTCTCGAACGAGTGAACTTATTTATACTATTTTTACCTATTCAATCTGTCTGAACCTCAATAGCAGGGTAGATTCTGCTTCTACCATTTGGCTGAGAAATGAGCAAGCTGAAAAATTAGTTTTTAATTTTACTATTTCATCTTTTATTGTGAGAGCTTGAGAAGTTCTTTATAAAGAAAATCTTAAATTTTTAGGCTGCTTGATATTGCCATTTCATCACCCTGATGGAATTTGATATTGAGAGATATCAAATTCCTAAAATTTATTGCTTGTAGTAAAGCGACGATTTATATAAGACTTGTTCTTGATGGGTTTCTAAGGTGCAATCAGATACCGGGTAAGTCACACAAGTGATAACATAACTAGCTTGAATTTCCTTGGGACTAAGAAACTTTTGCTCACTTTGATCAACTTCACCACTGATAAGTTTAGCAACACAAGCAGAACATTCGCCTTGTTTACACCCAGAGGGAAGGCGGATACCAAAGTCTTCTGCTATATCGAGGATATATTGATCATCTGGTACTTCAATGGTGCGATCTAACCCGATTGCAGGATTGATGAGTCGAACTTGATAAACTACCATCTGTGATTACGGATACAAGAGTTAACTGTTGTTATTTTCTACTTTTGGGGAAGTTTCACGCGAAGTATTAAATACTCTATAGGGTATCGCTATATGAGCAAAGCCTACCTACGCAGGCTTTGTTTCTATAGTCGCCTCTTTTGCAGAGTGAAGACATTATATTTACTGTCTAAGTGATTTCATCGACAAACTAATCCGCTTCAGCTTCTCATTAATTTCTAGTACCCGTACCTTCACGACTTGCCCAACTTTAACAATTTTCTTTGGATCATCTACAAATCTGTCAGCAAGTTGGGAGATATGTACTAAGCCATCCTGATGCACACCAATATCAACAAATGCACCGAAGTTGGCGACGTTCGTGATGATACCTTCTAATTCCATTCCTACCTGCAAATCCTTAATTTCTGTAATTCCCTCTTTGAAGGTGGCATATTTAAACTCAGCACGGGGATCTCTGCCTGGTTTTTCTAGTTCGCTGAGGATGTCGCGCAGTGTGGGTTCGCCTACGCTATCGGTGACATATTTTTTCAAGTTGGTCTTTTTAAGTTTTTCGGCAATTTGTGTCACCTGATTTAATGGCACACTTAAATCGGATGCGATCGCTTCTACTAAAGAGTAACTTTCTGGATGCACTGCGGTATTATCTAAAGGATTTTCACCGTTGCGAATCCGCAGAAAACCGGCTGCTTGTTCAAACGCTTTTGGCCCCAACTTCGGTACTTTTAAGAGTTGACGACGATTTTTAAAAGCTCCGTACTGGTTCCGATAGGCAACAATGTTATTGGCAACTGTTGGTGTAATTCCCGAAACAAAGGTCAAAAGTTCCTTAGAAGCGGTGTTCAAATCCACACCTACATAGTTGACGCAGCTTTCTACAGTTTCATCCAACTTTTTCTTCAGCAACTTTTGGTCAACGTCATGCTGGTATTGTCCCACGCCAATTGATTTGGGATCGATTTTCACCAGTTCCGCTAGGGGATCTTGCAAACGGCGACCAATACTAATCGCACCGCGCACGGTAATATCTAAATCGGGAAACTCTTCCAATGCAACTTTGCTGGCAGAATATATAGATGCACCAGACTCATTTACCATTACCTTTGTCGGTTTGCGTTCTATAGCTTGTAGTACTTGCGAGACAAACTCTTCAGTCTCGCGGGAAGCTGTACCGTTACCAATAGCAATTAACTCAATTTTGTACTTTTCAATCAGATTTTTGATTGTTTGTGCAGCTTTAGTGCGTTGTTCAGCCGCTTGGTGGGGAAATACCGCCTGGTATTCTAAAAATTTCCCTGTTTGGTCGATTACTGCTACTTTACACCCAGTTCTAAACCCAGGATCTATTGCCAAGGTTGGTTTCATACCTGCAGGTGCAGATAGTAGCAACTCCCGCAAATTAGTTTCAAAGGTTTTGATGGATTCAAAATCAGCGTAGGTTTTCTTCTCAGCAATTACCTCCCCCATCAGAGAAGTTTTCATCAAGCGGTTAAATGCATCCTTCAGCATTGCTTGATAAAAATCTCGAATAGCGCGGACTTTGGTTTTAATTTCTTGGGACTCTAAATAGGAAAGTACGACATCCTCATCAAAAGCAATTTCAAAGGTTAACACTCCCTCCGCTTCACCGCGACACAAGGCCAAAATATTATGGGGTGCAATGCTTTTCACCTTAGCTTGATAGTTGCGGTACATCTCAAATTTCGTCGTTCCTTCAGGATGTTCATCTTTAATCCGAGAGATGAATACCCCCGACTCTAAAAGATAATCGCGGATATATGCACGTAGCTCTGCTGTTTCTGCCACTTCCTCCGCTAAGATGTCAGCAGCACCTTTCAGCGCCTCTTCTGAAGACTTGACTCCTTGATCTGAAATATACTTGGCTGCTTCCGCCTCTAATGAAGCCGATCCAGGACTTTTGACATTTAGCGACTTGATAAACTCTGCCAGTGGTTCTAATCCTTTTTCTCTGGCGATTGTAGCGCGAGTACGCCGCTTTGGTCGATAGGGTAAGTATAAATCCTCAAGCTCAGTTTTTTGTAAACAGGATGTGATTTTCTCATTGAGTTCATCAGTGAGTTTACCTTGTGTAGCGATCGCCTTTATAATCGTTGCTTTTCGCTCTTCCAGTTCGCTTAAGTAGGTATACCTATCGGATAGGTCGCGTAGCTGGACTTCATCCATTTCGCCGGTGCGCTCTTTACGGTAACGTGCGATAAAAGGAATTGTCGCACCCTCAGCGAAAAGTTCCAGCGCATTTTGCACCTGATAAGGTTTGAGGTCTAATTCAGTTGCCAGTAGTTGAGCAATGTTCAGCATCGGGTGACTAAGTTGAAAACGTTACTCTCAAGGTAATATGCTAAATCCTTATCCCAATGCAAGCGTAAAGTGTTAAGCTAATTTACCAGATGATTATAAAATCTTGATTTTTACTACCGTTATTCTACATAGCCCGTTGTGAGTAGTTCCAACTGGGATGTAAAATTAACTACAATGCCCAAAACAGTTTGCATCTGTTTATAGCAACGTTATAACTCTGATTTCAGAGGTTAGTTAGAATGGCTTTGTTTTTTTTAGTTCCACTTTGTACAGCTTTAATAACTGGCTATTTAGTTAAACAAACTACTGACGAAATAGCATACATCGCTGGTGTTTTTGGATGTGTCTGCTTCATTTTGAGTTTAATTTTAGCACCGTGGCAGATCCAGTCATTACTGTTAATTGTTGTGCTTTTCACTACTAATAAACTGTTGGCAAAATAATCAATGCCAATTACTAATGCTGTCAGGAAACAACTATGAAAAACCAGATGAGATTCGCTGTGCCGAATTAATGTTTTTCTGAGCGCAACTTTGACGAACTAGCTATACGTAGGTATTGATGTGTCATCTACCAAACATAGGTTAAGTATTGTTGCCAAACCTACGTATTCAGGTCAAAGACATTTGGAAACAGTTTTATTAAAATTGTTAAGGTACATCTTTTAAGCAACAGCGATTGCGCGGAGCGCAGCGCCAAAGGCGATCGCTCCCTTCAAAATTTATAGCGATTAGAAAATATCTCCTAAATAATTACCCTTCTAGGTTTTGGCTGAGGATTAGCGATCATATTCGTAGCTACGAATCTCCTTAGAGTTTGCGATCGCGCAATTTTTGAATACAAACTAGTTCATTATATTAGTAACCTATATTTTATCTCTACTTGTGCATGATGGCGATCGCTATCTAAGTTTTGTTACCACTGTTACTTAGAGTCAGGGTTTAAAATTTCCAGGTGAGGAAACCCCTACAGCCCAACTGCGGACTGCGGCTTTCACCGATTTGTTAGACTAAACACACCAGGATTTTTCAGTCAAATCTCTGAATACGCCAGCAGACGAGGCTATCCATGCTTACAAGTACGCTACTTCTCTCAAATCAACTCCCCACCCTGCAATACTCCTCCACATCGGAACGATTCGATGATACTTGGGAAGCTCCTTTGGCTACCCTTCTAGGGCTAGGACGTGCCGCTGGAGCCGACTTCATCGAATTTTATTTAGAGCGTCGCAACTATATCAGTTGCCTTGCCGAGGATGACGCTATTACCAGTATTTCACCAAGCCTAGCTACAGGTGCGGGAGTTAGAGTATTTCGCGGCAAAGCCGATTGCTACGTCAGCACCAATAACCTTTCATTTTCCGGGTTGAAAGCAGCCTTAGAAAAAGGTCTTTCTATCTTAGGATTGCAATTACCTGCACCTAACGCTTTCATCCCAGAAATCAATCTAGAATTACTGAGAGACTACGCCACAAAAAGAGGTAAAGATGGTTGGTTACCTGTGTGTAGCTCCATCAGAGAAATGGGAGAAGTCCTACTTGATGGTACTGCCCAATTGCAGAGAAAAGCCAGCCATGTGCAATCCCGCCGTGCTACCTATTTCCGGGATTGGCAAGAAGTTTTAGTCGCCGCCAGCGATGGTACTTTTGCCCGTGACATTCGCCTCACTCAGTCAGTAGGATTTAACCTTCTCTGTGCAGATGGGGCTAATCGTGCATCCATCGGTGAACGTGCTGGCAATACTAGCGATGCCAACTTCCTCAGAACCTGGGATTATCAACAAGCTGCCGAACACATAGCCGAATCCGCTGGTAAGATGCTCTACGCAGATTATGTAGAGTCAGGTACTTATCCCATTATCATGGCCAATCACTTTGGCGGGGTAATCTTCCACGAAGCTTGCGGACACCTTTTAGAAACTACTCAAATTGAACGTAATACTTCTCCCTTTGCTGATAAAAAAGGCGAGAAAATTGCCCACGAAAGCCTCACAGCTTGGGATGAAGGACGAGCCGAGAATGCCTTCGGGACAATTGACATGGATGACGAAGGTATGCCTGCTCAAAGAACCCTATTGATTGAAAAAGGCGTTCTCAAGAACTTTTTAGCAGACAGAACTGGTTCTTGGCGCACCGGACACCCCAGAACAGGCAGTGGACGCCGCCAAAATTATACCTTTGCTGCTGCTAGCCGGATGCGTAATACTTATATCGATTCCGGTGAATACAGCATTGATGATTTATTTGCCTCCATTGATAAAGGTATTTACTGCAAAAAAATGGGCGGTGGTAGTGTTGGTGCTACAGGTCAATTTAACTTTGGTGTGGATGAAGCTTACTTGATTGAAAATGGCAAAATTACCAAGCCTTTAAAAGGAGCAATTCTAATTGGTGAAGCTAAGGAAATTATGAATAAAATTTCCATGTGTTCTCAAGATTTAGAACTTGCACCAGGATTCTGTGGTTCCGTCAGTGGCAGTATCTACACCACAGTAGGACAACCACATATCAAGGTTGATTCTATTACCGTAGGCGGACGCTAACAGCTACTCCTTTCTCGCTATAAAATTACTTATTTCTTCTCTTCTTCGTGTCCTTTGCACGCCAGTTGCTTCAAGTCGGCGGAGCCGCCCAACGCACTGGCTCGTCTTTGCGGTTCGTCAGAGAAAAATTGAGGTATTCTTGCAGTGAGACAGGAGTAATAACAATTTATTAGAGCCACAGATAAAGATATTATCCATCCGCATTCATCTGCACCCATCAGCAGTTTAAAATCCAAAATCCAAAATTAACTATGCCAAATATCCAAGAAATTGCCAGTTATGCCAAGGATAATGCTGACAAGCTTGGCATTAAGAAATTTGACATTTATGGCTCAACGGTAGATGAAACTAGCGTACAAGTAGATCAAGGTGAGCCAAAACAAGTTAAAGCCTCTAATCGCTCTGGTGTTACAGTTCGGGTCTGGAATGAAGACAATACAATGGGTGTGACCAGCACCACAGATGTAGACCCCAAGGGATTAGAATTAGCTTTGAAAACTGCTTACGAAGCTAGTTTTTTTGGTGTAAAAGAAAATGTTCCCGATTTTAGTCCGGAAGCGACTATTCCTATCCCTAATATCCCTCACGATAAAGCACCCCAAGCACCTGTTGCTGAACTCATAGAAAAGTTAATAGTAGCTGAAAAAGAACTACTATCAGCACACCCAGCGATTAAAGGAGTTCCTTACAACGGCTTGGCGCAACGAGATATTGATCGATTTTATCTTAATAGTGAGGGTGCAGTTAGAACAGAATCTCACTCTTTAGCATCGGTATATCTTTACAGCAAAACTGAAGAAGAAGGGAAAAAACCGCGTAGTGCTGGCGCTTTTAGAATTAACCGCAGTTTAGATAATCTAGATATTAACGCTTGTATCCAAGAAACTGCTGAGAAAACCATCAGCCACTTGAACTATGAAAAAGTCAAGACTGGCAAATATTTAGTTGTGTTCTCACCAGAAGCTTTCTTAAGTCTCTTGGGTGCTTTTTCTAATTTGTTCAATGCTCAAAGTATTCTGGATAACCAAAGCTTATCTACTCCTGGTGATTTAGGTAAGCAAATTGCTTCCCCTCTCCTTTCAGTAGTTGATGATGCACTACATCCAGCTAACGTAGGTGCAGAAACATTTGATGGTGAAGGAACTCCTACGCGTCAGGTTTCCTTAATTGAAAAAGGTGTGTTAAGCAGCTTTCTTCACAGTGCAGGAACTGCCAAACGAATGAATACCCAGCCAACAGGGAATGCAAGTATTGGCGCAAAAGTCAGTATTAGCCCTAACTTTTATCATGTCTTCAGAGCCGCAGATCCTGAACAAGAATTAAGTTTGGAAACTGCTGAAAATGTAATTTTGATTGATGATTTACAAGCTCTCCATGCCGGAGTTAAGGCTTTGCAAGGCTCGTTTTCTTTACCCTTTGATGGTTGGTTGATTAACAAAGGTGTCAAGACGAGTATTGAATCAGCAACAGTTGCTGGCGATTTCCTAGAACTCCTCAAGTCGATTATCTGTGTAGAAAAAGAAGTAGAGTTAACACCAGGAGGAGTTTGTCCGAGAATCTGGGTTAATGAACTATCGATTACTGGGGAATAAAACTTAAGAGTTAGGAGTTATAAATTAGAGTTTTCACTTATAAACTCCTAATTCATAACTCTTGACTCTCATTCTCCACCGCCAACACCAAGATTGATATCAAATCCATCAGCACCACTGAGATTGGTTCCAATCATCACGGCACCATCTACTTGAGCGTTATGTAAATTAGCATCGCTTAAATTAGCATTAGTAAGATTAGCATTATTGAAGGTAGTACCACTGGCTAAGACATCTGTTAAATTAGCAGCCTCCAAATTAGCACCTTCTAAATCAGCACCTTCTAAATTAGCGCCTTTTAAATTAGCACCTTTTAAATTAGCATTTCTCAAATCAGCACCAATTAAGTGAGCGCCGCTGAGATTTACACCTCTTAAATCACATCCAGAACATACTCTAGTTTCTAGTAAGCGCTTTACTTGCGCTTGGTTTTCAGCAGCTTGAGTGGGAATAGAAACAGCTAAAGATAGCGTACTGAGTAAAGCGGCTGCTGTCAAAAATATCGGTTTCATATTTATTCTCTCCCAAACTTTTAGAAGTTATTGACTAAGTAGGTTGACAAAAATCCAAGCAATGATTCACTAGCCGATAGTCAAACACTATTCAAATAGGGACTTTGGGTTGCAAATTCTTGACTTTGGATATTTATATTTATTTGCACCGATCTAATTTACTTCTACAATTCCATTGTCGCAAATTTCAGAATCCTGTCCTCATACAATCGGGGGAATTCACGAATTAAGTTAGTTCTAAGTACTCCTAACTGAGTTATAACAAGGGAATTCGATACTTTGTATAACAGAAATTTTTTGGTTAGAAAGCGAAAGTTGCTATTAAAACTTAAAAGTTAAAGATTAAATATCTATCTCAGTAAAAATTAAATATCTACCTTGAGATTTTTTTTGTAAAACCAAAAGTTATAAATTTTGGAGTAAAAAGCATATAGATAGGATGTATGGCAGAGATAAATACCTCTGCACGAAGCCAAAATAGCCCATCATTCTAAGTTAAAGCTGTTCGCAGTCGTTGTTCCAGTGAAATTATATCTACGCTAAGATTTTGCAAAACTTTAATTGCTACTCCCTGTTCTATAGCTCCCGCTCCTTCGCCGAGGATACCTAATAATAGATGCTCTGTACCAATTTCGTTATGTCCTAACTGCTGAGACTCTTCTACCGATAGTTCTAAGACCCGCTTGGCTCTTGATGTGAAGGGAATATCCACAGGCGTTAATCCTTTACCTCTACCGATAATTTTTTGCACTTCAATCTGAGCGGTTTCTAAGTTCACACCTACAGAGCCGAGAAATTGTGATGCAATACTATTACCTTCAGCTAACAGTCCCAGCAACAGTTGTTCTGTTCCAAGATATTTATGTCCTAGACGACGAGATTCTCCTTGAGCCAAAGTGATGACTGTAATGGCTTTTTGAGTGAATTTTTCATAACCTCTCAGATAAAATCTTTGAGGCATAAATCCCAATAGTCTATCTAAGATGGACTCAAAAAATCTTTCAAACATAAAGCCTTCCCCCGTATAAGTATTATTGATCGGATCAAGGGAGCGATCGCCTTTAGTTCTTCCTGTGTATAAAAAAGCCAGCAAATCTTCCATAGTCTCCGCATTCGCTGAGTACCACAAAAATTGCTTCTCTTTTCGGCTATTAACTAACCCCTCAATCCGTAGCTTTTCTAAATGGTGCGATAAGGTTGAGTTCGGAATCTTTAGCTTTTCCTGAATCTCCCCTACAATCATTCCCTCTGGATAAGCTGCAAACAGCAACCGCATAATTTCCAGCCGTGGCTCCGACCCTAGTGCAGCAAAGATATCTGCATAACGAGCCGTATCTTCATGATTTACTGCCATATTTCTAGAATAATCGAAATAAATATTTTGTCAATAAGAGAATGACAAACGGGCTTCTACTCAAGGTTACTCCTCGGACAAGCTGGCGTTTAACTCATCAATATCGACTGGCTTGACCAAATGCACATCGAAGCCAGCCTCACGGGAACGCTTGCGGTCTTCTTGCTGGCCGTACCCGCTGACCGCCAAAAGTCTGATCTCACTCAACCCTGGCAACTGTCGGATGCGGCGAGCGAGTTCATAGCCATCCATCGCGGGGAGTCCAATATCGAGGACTGCGATATCTGGGAGAAAAGACCGCGCAGCTTCAAGACCTTCCGGCCCGTCGTGGGCAACTCGGATTATATGACCATAAAAACTAAGTAAGGTCGCCAGCATCTCGGCTCCATCCACATTGTCATCAACGATTAATATACGGCGTTGATTGTGTTGGGTTGGATTACAGATTGTTTCAAGCTTTTCCTCGTTATGCAAAGCTTCAGCCGCTAAGGGCAGCCAGACCGTGAATTCGCTGCCACAGCCTCTGCCCGCACTTGCTGCCGATACTCGCCCTCCATGTAGCGCCACAAGATTTTTCACGATCGCCAGCCCCAGGCCGAGACCTCCCTGTGATCTATCAAAAGATTGCTGCTCCTGGTAAAACACATCGAATACTCTGGGCAGGAGATCGGGGGGAATACCCTTGCCAGTATCGCTCACGCGCAGCAATACTTCGTCTTTGACGGACGCGGCTGCGATCGCAATGTCCCCACCTGGCTCGGTATACTTGGCGGCATTATTAAGCAAGTTGGCAATGACTTGCGCCAATCGTCTAGGATCTGCTTCAACAATTAGACCCGTGCTAGCAACCTGGATATTGAGCTTGTGGTGCTGTTGTTCAAGCAAGGGGCTGCATTGCTCGACCGCTGCCGCAATTGCCTGGGCTAATTCAAAGCGTTCCTTCTTGAGCGTGAGTTTGCCCTGCGCTAGGCGCGATACATCAAGTAGATCGTCAACCAGACCGACAAGGTGGCGCACTTGCCGCTCAATAACTGTACGTTCCTTGTCCACCTCCAAGATACCCCGCCGTCGCATCAGGTTTAAGGCGGTCACTATCGGTGCAAGTGGATTTCTCAGTTCGTGTCCGAGCATCGCCAGGAATTCGTCTTTAGCTCGGTTTGCCAACTCAGCCTCACGCTTTGCATTGACGATTTCTGTGACCTCAAAGGCAATCACAACGATGCCGTCTATCTTTCCTTGCTCATCCGCAAGCGGCTGATAAACTACCTCGAAAGAACACTCCTGAAGCGTCGGTGGCTGTCCGCGATACAACATCATCTGCGGTCTGCCGACGTATGGTATACCCGTTGTGTATGCTTGCTCTAGCAGTTCATAGATGCCCTGACCAGCAAGTTCAGGTAAAGCTACGCGGAGTGGCTTACCCATAACGGGTCTATGATCGACCAATTCTAAATAACGGTCATTAGCAAACTCATAGACGAGCTCGAGTCCTCGCAATACGGTAATACCAACGGGTGCATTTTCAAAAATTCGCGCTAGCTGATCCGCATTAGCTTGCAACTGTTTCTGGGTGAGGACTGTTTGGGTAGTCTCAATAAACGTGACTAAAACTCCGGCGACGTTACCGACATCATCTGGAACAGGACTATAAGAAAAATTGAAGTAGCAATCCTCTCGATAGCCAAAGCGCTCAATAGTAAGCTTGAAATTATCAAACCCAAATGACTTGCCTTGCCACACTTCTGCCCACATAGGGCCTATCGTGTTCCAAATTTCTATCCAGGTTTCCTGGGCACTAATCCCCATAGCTGCCGGGTGCTTATTACCTAGAATCGGACGATAAGCATCGTTATAAAACTGTGTGAATTCTTTCCCCCAAGCAATGTACATGGGCAGCCGACATTCAAGCAGGATGCGGATGGCAGTCTTTAAACTCCCAGGCCAACTCTCAACAGGGCCAACAGGAGTTTTACCCCAGTCGATAGTACGCATGAGCGCACCCATTTCTCCACCGCTGGAAAAGGTACTATGCGCGGACAGCCAATTCGTTTCGTTTCCACCTGAATTCGGTTGAATAGGCATACAGTCAACGGATACTTGAAATAGCCCTTATAGTCTTGGAGGTTTCGCACCACTAAGTCGCTCAATATATGAAGTCTAACTAATTGTTGCAATGTGAATATGGTAGATGACCTCTGGCGACTGTAACTAAGGTAATTTTTTGTAGAATTCCTTAAACTTTGCCACTACCAATCAAATACAGCAATGCCATGCGTACAGCTACACCACTAGTAACTTGGGCTTGAATGAGGCTAAATTCTGGGTCATCCATCAAATCAGAGCTAATTTCGACACCACGGTTGACTGGGCCTGGATGCAAAACTTTGACGTTAGGCTTGCAAAGTTGCAGTTTAGCGCGTGTAATGCCAAATAATTGATGATATTCTCGTAAACTGGGCAGCAAATGAGCAGTCATGCGTTCCTTTTGCAGGCGCAAAGTCATCACAAAATCTGCATCACGCAATGCAGGTTCAAGCTGCCAATGTAAAAATAACTGACGCTTGGGGATTGAGGGCTGAAATTCTCCTGCTGTCTCTTCAGAGAAATACTCGGCAAATAATTTGGGTAAGAGAGTTGGTGGCGCTGCTAAATGCACTTCTGCACCACTTGCAGTTAAACTCCAAATATTCGATCGCGCTACACGAGAATGCAGAATATCCCCAACAATCGCAATCTTTTTACCTTTTAATAATTCTATGCGGGGGCGAGTTGGGTCAATGAGAGTACAGATGGTAAATAAGTCTAGCAGTGCTTGGGAAGGATGCTCATGTTGACCATCGCCAGCATTCAGAACACACACCCTTACACCCAGACGATCCATTTCCTGAGCGATCGCATTCGGTACTCCTGCTTCCCGATGGCGAATCACCATAATATCAGTTCCCATCGCTAAATAAGTCTTTGCCGTATCGAGAATTGTTTCTCCCTTCGTCATAGAAGAAGTTGCTGCGGCAAAGTTCAGCGTATCCGCACTTAGGCGTTTAGCAGCGAGTTCAAAACTGCTACGAGTGCGGGTAGACGATTCAAAAAATAAATTCGCCACCACCTGTCCCTGCAAGGTTGGTACTTTCTTTGTCCGCCGTGATAGTACTTCTTGAAAACTGGCAGCAGTTTGCAAAACAGCATCGTATTCAACAGCAGAAAAGTCTGCGAGGGAGAGAATGTGATGGCGATTCCAGGTAGCAGTAGGCATAAATAGCTATCAATGTTTTACGTAGAGACACGACTGAGTAATCTCTAGGCCTTTTAATTTACATATGCAGAGCTAATGATACCAGCTGCCTTCTATCAAAATAGCTGACTTAAAAAAGTGCTGAGTTCTGAGTCCTGAGTTTTGAGTAAAAAATACTAGTTTTTAGATTAACTTCAGGAAGAAACTTAAGTTGGTAAATGCAAGACTTTCAAAGCCAGAGAAATTAGAGATAGGAACGTTAAAAACCCAATCGTATCTAACATTGTCGTTACTAACGGCCCACTAACTAAGGCGGGATCTAGCTTCAACCGCTTCAAACCCATTGGCAGTAAAGTGCCAAGCGTAACAGCCACAATTGTATTGGTTGCCATTACAAGCCCTGCAACTAAAGCTACCCAGCGTTCTTGAGGTTGCGCCCAAATCAACGAAAGCATAATCATGGTAATGGATAAAGCTAACGCTGTGCCTAACCCTGCAAAAAGTTCTTTACGGAGTATTTTGAGAGTGTCTTTAGGTGTAACTTCACCAACACCCAAACCCCGGATTGTTACCGTTAATGCTTGAATCCCGACAGTACCACCAGTATTAGAGAAAATCGGCATGATCACAGCTAAAACTGGCACTGCGGCAATTACAGATTGGAAAGGAGCGATCGCGCTGGCTGCGCCAATATACAATGCCATAATTCCTAATAGCCAAGGCAAGCGTTTGCGAATAGTGATTTGCGGAGAAGATAAAGCTGCTTCATCGCCACTGACACCCGCTAATTTTTGAATATCTTCTGTTGCTTCTTCCTCCAAAATATCCATTACATCATCAATTGTGATGATGCCAACCAATCGGTCTTCCCGGTCAACCACAGGGATAGCGATTAAGTCATAGCGCTTCATAATTTGAGCAACTTCTTCTTGGGAAGTTTCAGTTCTGACTTTAATGACGCGATCGCTGGCAATATCTCTAATTAAGACATCGGGAAAGGTAAACAACAATTGGCGCAGTGAAACCACTCTCACCAAAGTGCGGTTATCATCTGTGACGTATGCATAGTAAATTGTCTCTTTATCTTCGTCCTGACGGCGGATTTTGCTCAAGGCTTCGCCTACAGTTAATCCTTCTCGCAACCGCACATATTCTGTTGTCATTACACGTCCAGCTGTGCCTTCGGGATAACCAAGAATTGTTGCTGTTGCTTGCCTTTGTTCTGGACTCAATTCCTGCAATAGCCTTTTGATTACCCCAGCAGGTAATTCGTCAAATAATACTGCTCGTTCATCAGGACTCATTGCTTCTACAAGTTGCACTACTTGCACATCATGCAGAGAGTTGATCAATTCTTCCTGTACATCAGTAGGTAGATATTCAAAAACATCAATTGCTTGAGGTTTGTTGAGCAGCCGAAATGCGATCGCGCGCTGATTTTTGGGTAATTCTGTTATGTACTCGCCAACATCAACGGGTTGTAAATTATTCAAATCCCATTTGAGTTGGTTTAAGTCAGCAACCTCACCAAGTGAATTGCGAACATCTTGCATGAGCATAATACCTCCCTCCTATGGTCTCCCCCGCGCTGGGAGACTGCCTCACCAGCTTAGAGGAGGTTAATACTGCCATCTTGTGGACTATGGTCCATAAAATTCAACAACTCAATATCGATATCCAATTAGGCATCGCTAAGTTATAATCCTAACCCGGAATGGTTTTATGCGGTAGATGCAGAGTACAGTGTGCTGCAACTATCACCTTCCACACAAGTAACTAAGTCATTCCCCTGATGTTTCGTTTAATAAGAGTAGATTCTACTACTGCCACCATCTGTGTCAAGCTAATAATAGAATTTCCTAGTAAACTTTACACAGTTAAAATATTTACAACTAAAGTAGTAGAATTTATCTTTTAACGCAACACAAGTTTGTGTAATCTCACCTAAAATTAATAACCTAATTCTGCATTACTAGTAGTTTCAGTCCCACTAATTCCATAAAAGACCAGCTTCAGCTTCATGAGATGGTTATTAAGCTGTTAGATTAATTGAATTTAGACTCGGATTATCTGTTGGGTGAGTTTATAGCAACTTCTCAATACACCTTGATTGAGTATGCTATTAACAAATTTAAGGCGATTTTTAATATTTTATCCTGACAAAATATTAAGTAGTATTTTACTAGCCCTTTGAGCAAAACAACTTTTTAATCTTAGAGACAACAAGCAACAAGTTTCTCTATACTTATGCTTTAGGGGGCAAAATCAGAAAAAGCTTAAAATTGACCTCCACTGAGATGAAGTTAGTTTTCCTGGCGTTTTGATCAAATTAGCAAAGTAAATATGAATACCTAGCTAAATTATCATAATTAGCAAATATATTGCTTACGTAACAAGATAGCAATTCTTTACGTTTATTAAAACTAATCTCCTACTTTATAGCTAATTGAAACAGAAATATTACGACTATTCACAACTAGTTATGACGTAATCTCAGCAATAAAGCAGATGTCAGACCGGGTTAAATCTTTAAGTTATGCTTCAAAACTAGGAAATATTGAAAAATCATATTTTAGGTTTGTTGGCAATATTTTATTCAAAAAAAACAATCTGAGCGCATATTTACATAAGCCCTAAAGGTAAAGTTGCGTCAAAAATATGTCATTGCTTGAGAGGATGTCTGAAAACTTTTTGATGTTGTATTTGAAACTTATAGATCCCCCTAAATCCTCCTTGTAAAGGGGGACTTTGATATATTTCCCCCCTTGTAAAGGGGGGCTAGGGGGGATCAAACGAAATATTTAATACTTCTCAGACATCCTCTGATGACAGCTTACGAAGATCGCTATATTAGTTGAACGAAATCTGAAATGATTCCACCAGTCTTATCTAAAATTAAGGCTATTCAAACAGGATAAATGCAGATTTATAATCTAAGTTTTTATAGCTTAAAAAATTTAATTGGCTTGGGAGCATGGGAGGTAAATTTTTGCTTATTCCCATGCCCATACTCAACCTTACTATTGATTTTGAATTTTAACTAATACATCGCTTGAGCGAACCATCAGCGTATAGCTCTAATGGTACCAGTTCAATTTTGCCATTCACTTTAATTTGAGAGTAAACCACTTTCACTAAAGGAGCATTATTTTGGTTATAACGCAGAGACATAATTAATCCCTCCCTTCATTAGTTAGTTGTGTTAAGAGGTTTCAATACCTTTAATTTACTCAATTTTTTATTGAGTATCATTGCGTCTTTTGAGTGATCAATGATCATACTTTAGAACTATTTAAAAAAATTAAAGATATCTATAAGTAGACCTATGTAAAAATAAAGATTTGAACAAGTTTTAAATTTAACCTATGGTTCACTAGCAATCCTCTAACCAGAGGACGACGAACAAGAGATAATAAGAAACCTACACTGCCCTAAGCTGTAATATCCTCGCCGATTACAGAACAAGTTCTGGCTTGGCTGACATCTTTCAGTTCACAGCTAAAGGGTCGAGTTCCGCAAGTTGCTGAAATAAAATCATGAAAACGGCCACTGAATTGCACCCTCGCCTGGAGAACTACTACCAGCAAATTAAGACAATCATCCTTACGCGTCAGAATCCAATTACTGGTTTGCTACCTGCGAGTACAGCTATAACCGCCCACGGCGATTATACAGATGCTTGGGTGCGAGACAACGTTTATAGCATTTTGGCAGTTTGGGGTTTAGCACTTGCATACCGCAAGATTGATGAAGATAAGGGACACACTTATGAACTAGAACACAGTGTGATCAAGCTGATGCGCGGTTTGCTGTTTGCAATGATGCGACAAGCAGCTAAAGTAGAGCGATTTAAAGATACTCAGTCACCATTAGATGGTTTACACGCTAAATACAATACTGCTACTGGTGATATTGTAGTAGGCGATGATGAATGGGGACATTTGCAACTTGATGCCACATCCATATTTTTACTGATGTTGGCGCAAATGACCGCTTCAGGATTACAAATAATTTATACAATTGATGAGGTGAATTTCGTCCAAAATTTGGTTTACTACATTGGGCGAGCTTATCGTACACCAGATTACGGCATTTGGGAACGCGGTAACAAAATTAATCGTGGTAATGCCGAGTTAAATGCTAGTTCTGTAGGCATGGCAAAAGCCGCCTTAGAAGCTATCAATGGGCTGGATTTGTTTGGTGTGCGTGGGAGTCAAACATCAGTTATTCATGTTTTGCCAGATGAAATCGCCCGTGCCCGAATTACTTTAGAATCCTTATTGCCAAGAGAATCTGGGTCAAAAGAAATTGATGCCGCCCTGTTGAGTATTATTAGTTATCCTGCCTTTGCAGTAGAAGATTTACAGTTACGCGATCGCACTCTTAACGATATTATTAACAAACTCCAAGGTAAATACGGCTGTAAGCGTTTCCTCAGAGATGGACATCAAACTGTTTTAGAAGATACCCAACGTTTACATTACGAACCTTGGGAACTGAAGCAGTTTGAGCATATTGAGTGCGAATGGCCTTTATTTTTTACTTATTTAGTTCTAGATGGGTTATTTTGTGGCGATCAAGAAAAAGTTAAAAACTACCAAGAACGTTTAGAACCATTACTTGTAGAACGTGATGGTTTGCGTCTATTACCAGAACTTTATTACGTTGCAGAAGAAAACATAGAGGCAGAAAAGTTAGCACCCCAGAGTCAGCCACGTTTACCTAATGAAAATGTTCCTTTAGTATGGGCCCAAAGTTTATATTTTCTTGGGCAAATGTTAAGTGAAGGACTGCTAGCAGTTGGCGATATTGACCCATTGGGAAGACACCTGTGTGTAGGAAAAAACCGAGAAGCAATAGTACAAATTGCCTTGCTAGCAGAAGATGAAGATTTACAACAGAAACTAGAAGTTCACGGTATTGAAACGCAAACACCAAAACAACTAGAACCAATTCAGGTGAGAAAAGCCGGGGAACTTTCAGCTATTTACACTCAAATTGGACGCAACGATAAACTCGGTTTAACCGGACGGCCCGTGCGACGGTTGCGGAGTTTAACAACATCCCGAATCTTTCGGATTCGTGACCAGACAATTGTATTTTTACCTTCATTTTTAGATTCTCAGCAATTTTATTTAACCCTTGATTATCATTTCTTGTTAGATCAAATTAGGAGCGAACTCGCCTACATTCAAAAATATTGGAGCGATTTGGGTCGTCCTACCCTAACTTTAATGTTAACGCATACCATGTTAGAAATCGGTTCGGAAGCATTATTAGAATTAATGCAAGAACTTAAAGATGGTATTTGTAATGGTGTACGAGTAAAATTAGGGCGATTAAATCAACTGATGCTAACAGCTGGTATCCAAAGAATTGATTTTCTTCAGGATGAAGAATTTTCGCAACCAGCAGTTAAAAATGCGGCGCTACATTGCTATTACTTGGCATATCATCCTGCGAAAAATTGGCCCTTAGAACATACCCAAGAATTTCAAATGGAGTGCGAAACGAACTTGGGGTTGTTGCTGTCTTATTTACGTGCATCAGAGAATATTTACGAGCAAATCGAGTTATTGCAGACTTTAACTCGCTTGCAGGGACTAGAGTTTGATACGGGTTTTGGCGGCCCAAGATATCCTGTAACAGTAGACTATCTGCTCAATGAAGTATATGCCAAAGCTGGAGATTTAGGTCTTTGGGCCATTGTGCGGCGTGCGGCTGGGTTGCGTCAGATGGTTGATATCGGCTTATCGGATGTAGTTACAAGTATTTTGGTACGGGGTAAGCAAATTTCTGTAGGTAAAGCTTATAGTGAAGCATCTTTGATTGCAGTACCGATGTCTCACAATGAAATTGCTGAGAAGATTAATCATTTCTGTCGTGAGGATATACGCGATCGCGTCTTGACTCAAGAGATTTTAATCTATCTTGGTATCCTCATCAAAACAGAACCCCAACTGTTTCAAGGACTGCTAACGCTGAAAGTTGGCTATCTCATCTTGTTAATTACCAGCAAATTAGCAACGGAATTACGTGTAACTCAAGATGAAGCCTACGAATATTTAATGCAACTTTCACCCTTTGAAGTGAAAACACGCTTGCAAAAAGTATTAACCGAATATGCTGGGATGAGTAACTTATTGCGTCAGCAAGAATCACTGCACGTCAAACAAAAAGAAAGTGATATTGATTGGGTATTAGCACCACCAATTGAAGCCGAAATCGAAGTACCAGTAGGCGGATGGCGACGTTACCGACAAGCTGAGGGAGCAACAGGACGCGTACCCAAAGACTTTTTTCAACAAGTTTGGCGATTGCTGAAACATTGCAAGGGTCTAGTGATTGGCGATAAGCTAGAGCGTCGCAATCGTTTAGATAGTGAATTGATGTTGTCAGAAATGACAGCAGGAGAAAGGAATTTTGCCTTGCTAGTCGAGCATCTGTTAAATAAAATTGAGGCTCCAGAATATCGTCAAGTTAATATTGAAGCTTTGATTGAACTAGGTGCGATCGCCACTAACAACCCTAACCTGCAAATTGAAGAATATATTGTATTGGATGTATTAATTGGTCATGCTGTCAGACTAGCATGGTTAGATGCACATCCAGAGAGAGGCGATCGCTATGATGAAGATAAAGCCAGTGCGTGGCGATCGTTTTACAATAGATCACCTAGAGATTGCGCTAGTTATATCCTCAAAGCCGTTCGATTCCTAACAGAATTTGTGAAATAGTAAATTTTCAAAAGGTCATAATTATCAAAGAAATTGACATCAAAAATTGAGAATTTTCTCAAGAAATCTTCAGTAATATAAAAACTCTGCCCTTAAAAACCCCGTACTCTTCCGTAAAAAAAGAGACCAGAGTAAGGGGTGAACAGAGTTTAAAGAAACTATGGGTAATTAACCTAAAGATAGTACAATATCAAAATTGCTTGCGCTTAATGACAGCCCACTACTTAATTGTGCGAATTGCACCTTGGTAAATCCACCAGCGCTGCCATCTTGATCAAAGTACAGTGCGCCTGTACGACTGCTGTAAATAAATCGCTGATCGCTCGTCGTTGCAGCTGTACCAATGGTAAATTGACTAGTCAACAGTGAACCTATTGATAACCCACCGCCGAAACCGGTAGATGATACTTGAATGCGGTCATCAGCCGGGTTGAAGTCCCCAATAGTATCAACGCCTTCATTGTAACTATCAAAGGCAAAGATATCATTGCCACTTTCACCAGTCAGACTATCATTACCACTTCCACCAATTAAGATATCATTGCCACTCCCACCTGTCAGACTATCAATGCCACTATCTCCAAGTAGGGAATCATTACCACTTCCACCAATCACGATATCATTGCCCCCAGCGCCAAAGAGGTAATCATCATCATTGCCACCATCAAGGGTATCATTGCTAGAACTTCCAGTGATGAAATCGTTACCATCGCCACCATTGAGGGTCTTATTACCAGAATTAAAGTAAGCAGATAGATAATCATTACCTGCCCCCCCAGAAAGAGTATCATTACCAGCATTATCTGCGTAGAGTCCATCGTCACCATTGCCCCCTACAAGATTGTCATCGTAGGGTGTACCAAAAATACTTAATTCTTCGATATTGCTGTAACTAACCTGATTTGTACCAGACACGATCAAGCCTTCATTAGTGATTGGATTAAAGGTCGAGGTGATTCCCTCGGTAGCATAGTTGCTGTAATTGACAGCCAAATAATCCTTACCTGTCCCTCCATCTACTGTCTGAGTTACCAAGTCAGAGGGGGCATTAGATGGGGTGCTGATATAGTAGTAGTCATCTCCATTCCCGCCATTAAGAGTGTTAGCACCCGTAACTCGATAGGCTAATATCCTATCGATACCATCGCCTCCATTCACAACGTTATTGCCAGACGAGTCGGAAATAACATAATAATCAATACCATCATCAGGACTGCCGCCACCGTTGAGGGTGTTATTGCCAGACGAGCCGGAAATATAAAAGCTATCACCTTCAGCTCCCCCTATGAGGATGTTGTTGCCAACGCTATGGGAAGCAGAAAGGCTATTAACTCCAGAGCCACCCTCTAAGAGGTTGTTCCCAAGCGAGAAGTCAACATTTAGGGAATCATTGCCTTCCTCACCATATAAACTGTTATTTCCTTCAGAGTCGGACAGGTAGTCATCATCCTCGCCACCATAAAGTTTGTCGTTTCCTGCACCTCCATTGAGAGTATCTGACCCCAGAAGACCTTTGAGGGTGTCGTGACCATCTCCGCCGCGGAGTTCGTTACCGATACTATTGCCTGTAATGATATTACTCAGCTTATTTCCATAGCCTTTAACTGCCGTTGTCCCGATTAGGATCAGGTTCTCAAAATGATTACCCAACGTCCAATCAACAGAGGATTTAACAGTATCAATGCCACCTGAGCAATTATCCTCGCTGGCTACATCCTTAGTGCTATCAACAATATAAGTATCATTGCCTTTACCACCCTTGAGTGTGTCGTTACCAGTACCGCCATCTAGGGTGTCGTTACCCGCGTTACCGTAGAGTGCATCATTGCCTGCGTTACCGTAGAGTACATCCTTGCTTGTTAAGCCATTAAGGGTATCGTTACCTTCAGTACCATTGAAAATTGCCATAACTTGTACCTGCTTTAATAAACCTTTTCGGAAATTTTTGAATGTCAACCTACGGGTATTGCTTTTAAGCACAAAAACTTGGCCGAAAGTTGGCGCTTTCGGCATATTGTCACCTTTGAGCAACGCTAGTTTTTCACTGCGATTCAATCTGTTGGTAAGCTTGCAAGTAGCGCTCAACTAATTCACTTACCACTATCGAAAATAAATAATATGAGTAATTATATAATCCAACTTTTTGAATTTTATAAACGTGTATATACGTAAATATAATTATTTACGTATCAATTTACTTGCTTATGTGCTTAGTCTAACTTAAGCTTTTAAGTACGTATATTTACACGACCGTAGTCAATCGTATTGGAGAAATTTATATTTTTTATATTAGTATCGCCTTTAACAATAATGTAGACCTTGAGAAAACTTCTGACCTTAGCAAATACAAACTTTGTGTATATAAGTACTAAAAAATTTTGGCGCAATGTTGGATATGCAGGTAATAATTATTACATTTATTGTAATATTGCTGAGGTAGATTGAATATAGAAACGATTTTTATATTTAATAATTGTTAATTTTTACTAAAAAATACAGTAGCGATCGCTGATTTATAAATAGATAAAAATTTAGATTATTCAGTAATTTTTAGAGCTAAATATTTAATTTCCTAGAACGGAAAATAGAAATTTACAGTAAAGAGAAAAATACTGAAATTAAACGCAGCTAATTTTGACACTTGACAAAAAATATCCCCTACTTCGGAACTGCGGCGATCGCCAGCAAGCAAAAGTAGGGGGTTTGTTAAATTTTATTCGGTTTAAAAAATTACTTGACAGAGACAGCATCAACTTCGATTGTCTTGTTGGTAGAAGTAGAATCCTCTGAGGTATTGGATGCTTTGGTGTCTGCAACACCCTTACGAGCTTTCCAACCTTCAATCACCAGCCCAGACACCTCACTAACTAGTAAGGACAAAAGTAAAACATCATCAATTTGTCCCACAATGGGTATAAAGTCTGGGGCAATATCAATTGGACTAAGCAAATAAACTAGCGTTCCTAAAATTACCCACCAACGGTACTTTGGGTTCCGAAGCGAATTGCGATACCAAGTATAAAGTGATTGGATTGAGAAATTCATGTTTTAATCCTCCAGTTATCTTTAATTTTGACAAATTATCCTTTAAACTTCCGGTGGGAATAACCGCCCAAGTTAGTCTGGAAGATGCTACTCATAATCTATCGCTAAATATCTAATCTGTGTTTTGCACTTGAGTATGGTAATTGTGCATTAATCTTTAAAATAAAAATGCTTTAGAAAAGTTGTTCTAGATGCGGAGGGAGGAGACTTAAACAGTGGATATTTTAGATTTGTTTCAAAAGGGCGGGCCAGCAATGTGGCCTTTGCTGGCTCTGTCGATCTTATCTTTTAGTGTGATTTTTGAACGTCTGTGGTTCTGGCTGCGAATTTTAACTCAAGAAAAGCAAATAGTTGATCGCGTTTTAGATGCTGCTATTGATAATTGGCAAGAAGCTGCGGTAATTGCCAAACGAGCAACTAATCAGCCTATTGGACGGTTTCTCTATGCCCCGTTACGCCTGCAAAAAAACGATGCGGAAACCTTTCGATTAGCGTTGGAGGCAACAGCAGAAGACGAGTTGGCTGGAATGCGGCGAGGCGAAAAACTTTTGGAATCTGTAATTGCTCTTGCGCCACTATTAGGATTGTTGGGTACGGTTTTAGGTTTGATCCAGTCTCTGCGATCAATTCGCATCGGTGACTTGGGAACCGAATCTACAGCTGGGGTGACTACTGGTATTGGGGAATCCTTAATTAGTACTGCAACTGGATTAATAGTTGCGATCGTTAGTTTGGTATTCTACCGCTTGTTTCAAAGTTTTGTAGTCAACCAAGTCAAAGTTTTTCGCAAGGCAGGAAATGATTTAGAACTACTCTATCGCCAGTCGCCACCTGACTTTAGCAATACATCGATAATTGTGCGCGAATCAGTGAGGGAAAATTTTACTCCTCCACGTAAGCGAGGCATAAATAAGTTTTCTGGTTCACCTGAACTTCCAGATGAGCCTGATTCTTTGGAGCCTGAGCAATAGTTAAGAATTCAATCCCTGAACCAGGCATACATAAATCAAGAGTACGATAATGAAAGTTAATTTGCATACTCCAGTTGAAGAAGTCCAAATTCAACTCATTCCCTTAATAGATGTCGTTTTTTGTATCCTGACATTTTTTCTATTGGCAGCTTTGCAATTTACTCGGCAACAAGCAATTAATATTGATTTGCCCAAAGCCAGTACAGGCACAGCACCTACGTCTTCATTACAGGCTAATAGTAATATATTGCCTGTTACTATTGATGCTGTTGGTCAGACCTATGTTGAAAAACAGATCGTTAGACGAGATCAGTTGGCAGCAATTTTAAAAAGGTATATCCAAGAAAATCCTAATGGCATTTTAGTACTGAATGCATCGCGGACTGCAACTTACAACGATGTCATCGAAACATTAGACTTACTACGGCAAGTAGGAGGCGATCGCGTATCTTTAGGAATTATACCAGGCCCATCTCAAATACCCATTAACTCAAACCTGCCTGGTATACCAACTTTCCCCATTAATCCTGGTGCTAATCCTGTACCGAACACCGCACCATTGCCTGGTATCAATCCTCAAGATAATCTCAATCCAAATTTGCCTTTAAACCCTAATCCAGTTCTCCCTACAGCACCTGCTCCTGCTCAACCTCCAACAGAGCAAGGTCTTTATCCTGCCAATCCTGAGACTTCTCCTGTTGTTCCCAACGCAACAGCGCCTAAAAAACCTGTAGCGCCAGGAAAAGCTAATCCTGCTCCCAAAAGGTAATACAAAATTGCTTTTTAATGGAAGTAATTAAAGCACAGGGATTTGAAGAGGTGGGGTGAGATGAAGAAACTTTCACCCCATCAATCCGGTGAAGCCTTTAAAAATTAACGCAACTCTGTATGAGAAGGCATGGGACTACCTTCTGCCTTCTTGTACTAGACAATCCGGTAGACATAAACATAAAACCCTTCAATCAGCAGTCGATAGTCTAAGCCGATAGTATAAGCATTATCAACTATTGACTATTGACTACTTTTGACTATTCATTGGAACTGGGTGGTGCAACTGAAGTAGTTGATTGTTGTTTGCGCTGTTCGCGTTTTTTGCGATCGGCGGAGAGCATATCTGCCATAACTACTAGTGCTTGTGCTATTTTGTCCAGGTTAGATCGGTATAAATCCAAATCCTTGCTGAGTTTTTCATCAGATAGGTGCAGGCCTTTAGCAATAGTTTTCAGAGCTTCGTTGCGTTGCTTTTCGTCTTTGACTAATTCTGGATCTGACTGTTCCAATAAAGAAAATAAACCAATTGCAAACAAGCGGCTGTATTTAAAGTTAGGATTATTGGCGATCGCTTGCAGTTGTGTTTGCAAATCAGCATCCCGATCTAATTGACTGGTTTGACTGAGCCATGCAATTAAATCATTGACTGGCAAACTTTTAGCTAACGCTTGCAATCGTTCTGCATCCTGCCTGTAGCGTCGCGCTTCTTGCTCTACAGCTTGGCATAGAGCGCTAAAAATCGATTCTTTATCGCGTTCTGGTTGGTAGCCTTGCATAAAGCGGTCAAAAGTCGTGACGACGCCCAAGGCATAAATTGGATTGTAGCTAAAATCAACATTTACTGATAGCAGATGCATTTCCACCATCAACTCCTCCACTACCCGACGATAAATCGTATTTATCGGACGGGTGTGAGCAGCGTAGAAAGTTCGCTTTGTATCAGAGACAGTACGGACGTTATTCACAAAGAAAATGTTAAGGGCGACGTATCTTTATTCTCGCGCTTAAAGGCTACTTTGCCAAGTTCAGGTTTCAAGTTGTAGATAGGTGATTTACAATATTTTTGCATTTGTAAAAATTAGGAAGGCTATTTTCCTCAAGCATTAGCCCAAAATCGCTGTTTCATGAGGTACATCACAATTTATGAGCTTCTCCCCACAATTAATCGCTCTAGGTGAGTACCTGGCTGGTGAATTCGACAATCAAGAACAAGCTATGGCTGATCCTGTTTGGTATGTTCACCTGCGTTTATGGCAAAGGCCAGTGAATCTGTTTTCCGAAGACAGTATTACTCTGTTTGCGGAACAAGCAAATATCATCAATCTCAATAATCCTTACCGCCAGCGAATTATGCGGTTACAGACAGGCTTAGATTTTGATGCACACCTGCAAGTGCAATACTATATGCCTAAAGATCCCAGTGCTTTAAAAGGGGCAGGCCGCGATCCAGCTTTACTGAATAACCTAACACCCGATCAATTAGATTTACTCCCTGGCTGCTTTCTCACCGTCACTCAGCAAACATTAATTTCTAACAGCTATAAGTTTGTCGCTACCCCATTACCAAATACTAGTTGCCGATTCACTTATCTAGGCAATAGCATACAAGTTTCTTTGGGCTTTGAAGCTACTACGGCTGAATTTCATAGTTATGACAAAGGAATTGATTCAGCCACTGGAAAAGCCACTTGGGGAGCGATTTTAGGCCCTTATCGCTACACCAAGCGAGAACAATATTGAGTGCTGAGTATGGCTAAGAAAATGAAGACGTTTCAAATCCTCTTTTTCTGTTGTTTGCCGGCACTCAGGACTCCTAACTTATGACTCAACATTTTTGATTACTAGCTAGCAATGCTACGAGGCACACCCTCTAAAGCTTCCTCCTCAGTTTCAAATATTTCAAAGACTGTATCCATCATTGTGACTTCAAACACAAGCTTTGCTTCTGTATGTACATTACAGATGCGGAAACTGCCTTTGAGTTTATCAGCGTCGCGCATCCCAGCAACCAAAGAAGTCAGACCAGAACTATCAATAAAATTTACTTGACCAAGATTTACCACTACATGACGACTGAGTTTGGAAACACATTCTTGTAACTTCAGGCGAAATTGCCAAGCGGTGGTGATGTCCAGGCGTCCTGTAGGTGCCAAGATAATAACGGTATTATTATCCTGAGTTGTATAGGTTTTTTGCTCTATCTGAATCACTAAGCCTCCCTATGGCGCTCCTCTCAAGATTAACTGCTACTGTATTTAGGCTGTTAGTGGTGAGCCAAAAGACTTGCTTTTCTAGGGATACTAATCCCATCGCTAGGGTGATATCCACTGAGTTAGTAAATTAATTGACTCACCACTAACAGAATGATCCAGTGCTGATAATTGAGATTAACAAGCTACAGCTAAAAATGTCACCTTTTTTTGCTAAGTGGTTACTTTTAGTAATTTAACTCACCAAAATAGTGCTTAGTGCTTAGGTATAAATGTTGAATAAAGAAAACGAAAAAATCATGCATGGGAATGCCAAGCACCCAAGACAAAAATTTCGTGTTTTCTTCTTCCAGATTGAGTTTTAGGAGTTTACTCAACACTTACACACATTACTCTGCATTATTACTCAGTTTCCAGTTGATCCAATCTTGAGGCTTGAGGAAAGTTTCATATAAATCGGCTTCAGGAGTATTTGGTGCTGGCTGATACCCATACTCCCAACGCACCAAGGGTGGTAAGGACATGAGAATTGATTCTGTGCGTCCGTTGGTTTGCAGCCCAAAAATTGTCCCTCGGTCGTAAACCAAGTTAAATTCTACATACCTTCCCCGACGGTAGAGTTGGAAATCCCGTTGGCGATCGCCATATTCTGTATCTTTACGCCGTTCTACTATTGGCAAGTAGGCTGGCAAAAAGGCATGACCACAGTCGTTCACCAAAGCGAACAACTCTTCCCAAGTCCGTTGTGGTAGGTTTCCAACTTGGTTACTATAACTAGCTGCTTCCCCATTTGGGTCGGGGCCACGATATAAACTACCTTGCCCATCTTGATAATCTAAAAACAGGCCACCAACTCCTCTGGTTTCGCCACGATGCTTGAGGTAGAAATATTCATCACACCAACGCTTAAAGACTGGATAATATTCTGGATGGTGTTGGTCACAAGCTTCTTTTAGTGTTTGATGAAAATGAATTGCATCTTCGGCAAAGGGGTAATAAGGTGTTAAATCAGCACCACCACCAAACCACCACACTGGTCCAGCCTCAAAATAACGGTAATTCAAGTGTACGGTTGGAACGTAGGGATTCCGAGGATGTAATACTAATGAAGTACCTGTAGCATAAAATTTATGTCCTGCTGCTTCCGGGCGTTGGGCCAAAATTGAAGGTGGTAAATGGGAACCCCAAACTTCAGAAAAATTTACACCCGCTTGTTCAAATATTTTGCCATCGCGCAGAACACGCGATCGCCCTCCGCCCCCTTCTGGGCGTTCCCAACTATCTTCGTGAAACTTAGCGACACCATCCAGATCCGCTAAGGCTTGGGTAATTTCGTCTTGTAAATTTTGCATAAACTGACTGACTCTCACCTTAGCGTCAGTTGGTGGTAGAAACTTCGATGATTCTACTGCTAGAGTTGGGGTTTGCGAGTTGATCAACATAGATTCCCGAACCTAAATTACAATTTCCCAAAAGCCAGAAATTTTTGATTAAAAAATTTCTGAGCAACACGAGCCAACAATTAGGCTCAACTTGCCCAAAGTTGCTTTTTTCTTAACTTGTCAAGCATTTATATAATTGATGGGCATGACTAGAGTTATTTTCCCTCAAATGCGTATAGGCTTGTATATTGACTAAGTTTTTTTTTGAATTTCTTGATAAAAAGATTTTGGTGCCAACACCAGACTCTGGCAAATTAGTTACAAGCACTCTCAGTGTTGAGGTATCAGGGTCATGAATGGACTACTCAATAATTTGGTGTTGTATTGATGATGGTGTTCCACGAGCCGGAGGGATAAACTTCCAATCGTACTAGCATCTGCGCCGAATCGGGATTACTATATTTAGGGCAATTTTGAGAAGTTTTATTCAGACGCTAACCACAGTTGCCCATTATGCCAGAGTTACCAGCAAGTGTGTAGCTAGGAGGATTAGGCAAATGCAAGGTTGGTTATCCAAATTTATCCAACGCAAACGTCGTCGATTTTGCGCTTCTCTGGTACGGACGTATCGGGAAATTAGTTCGGCTTCTGTAGATGAACTTTGGCAACAGGTAGTTGACTTCACAGATGTTTCCTGGCATCCACTACTTAAGAGTACTAATGTCCCTTACGGATTAGTGCCTAAACCTGGATTGATTTTCCAGGCTGTAACACGCTTTTCGCCAATCCCCATCCGGATTTTTGTGGAGCGCGTCAATCCCAGAGAAATGATCAGTATCCGAGTGTTGGCAATTCCTGGCATTGAAGAACGAGTAACCTACCGAGTTGAATCAACAGTTTGTGGCACTTGTTTATCATATTCTGTGACACTACGCGGTTGGTTATCACCTCTAATATGGTCTTTGTCTCGTCCTTATGCCGATCGCGTGGCTCGTTCCTTAGTCGAGGCGGTAGAAAAAGCAGGATTGCAAGCTGTATCAAGGAAGAAAAAATCTCTCAACGACAGTTGTTTTGATTTTTAGGCAATAGATGATAGGCGATCGGCAATTAGGTAATAGTTTTTTCTATTACTTAATACAAACTTAATGGTTAATTAGCATTTAGCAAAAGTTAAGATTCTATGTAGGTAATCATGAAAATTTTTAAAATTTTATTACGGCCGCAACGGTAAAAACACTATGTACGATATAATCGACTCCCGCTCTATCCTAGAAGTGTTGCGACCAGTGCAAGACCCAGAACTCCAGAAAAGCCTGGTAGAACTGAATATGATCCGCAACGTCAAAATTGACGGTGGTAAGGTTAGTTTCACTTTAGTGTTGACCACACCCGCCTGTCCTCTGCGTGAGTTTATCGTCGAAGACTGTCAAAAGGCTGTCAAAAAGCTCCCTGGTGTTACTGATGTCAGCGTAGAGGTGACAGCAGAAACACCCCAGCAAAAAAGTTTGCCCGATCGCACTGGTGTAATTGGGGTGAAAAATATTATTGCTGTTTCCAGTGGCAAAGGTGGCGTCGGTAAAAGTACGGTAGCAGTTAATATAGCAGTTGCTCTAGCACAAACAGGAGCAAAAGTTGGTTTACTAGATGCCGATATTTATGGCCCCAACGATCCCACCATGCTGGGGCTGGCTGACGCTCAGATTAATGTCCGCTCTGGCGAAAAAGGTGAAATATTAGAACCTGCTTTTAATCACGGCGTGAAATTAGTCTCAATGGGCTTTTTGATTGACCGAGATCAGCCAGTGATTTGGCGTGGCCCAATGCTCAACGGTGTGATTCGACAGTTCCTCTATCAAGTGCAGTGGGGAGACTTGGATTATTTAATTGTAGATATGCCACCAGGGACGGGAGATGCTCAATTAACCTTAACTCAAGCAGTACCGATGGCAGGAGCAGTAATCGTGACTACACCGCAAACCGTAGCATTACTAGACTCTCGTAAGGGATTGCGGATGTTCCAGCAAATGAACGTACCAGTCTTGGGAATAGTAGAAAATATGAGCTATTTTATTCCACCAGATATGCCAGATAAGCAGTATGACATCTTTGGTTCTGGTGGTGGCGAGAAAACAGCAGCGGAGTTGGGAGTGCCATTATTAGGGCGAGTGCCTCTAGAAATTTCCACAAGAGTAGGTGGTGATAGCGGTGTGCCCATAGTTGTTGCCGAGCCAGATTCAGCTTCTGCCATAGCATTAACTGCGATCGCTCTCAATATTGCTGGTAAAGTATCAGTTGCTGCCTTGACATAAGTAATTTTCTTGTTCGTCTGGTTCCTAGGTCATCGCCTGGGAATACAGATTTATAGTAGTCAGTGAATTGAAATTTCACAGTTCAAGTCTAAACTCACACAATGTTATTAAAACGTTCGCTCCCCAAAATCCGCTGGAAGTCTTGGGTTAAACCTTGGCAGCAAGTAGACTGGTTACTGTTTTTTTTGGCTTTTGGTGTCAGTATCTTTGGCGGCGTCATGATTTTAAGCACGGAGCTGAAGCAGCCACTAACTGACTGGTGGTGGCATTGGCTCGTAGCTAGTATTGGTGCATTGATCACATTAATTTTAGCTCGCTGCCGTTACGAAAACCTGATTCAGTGGCACTGGGTCACATATGCTCTAACAAACTTCAGCCTAATCGCTGTGATGATAGCTGGTACGAGTGCCAAAGGAGCGCAGAGGTGGATTAATATTGCAGGCTTTAACGTACAACCTTCGGAATTTGCCAAAGTAGGCATGATTATCACTCTAGCAGCTTTATTACACAAGCGCACAGCTTCCACCCTGGATAGTTTTTTCAAAGCTTTGGCAATCACTGCCATTCCTTGGATTTTGGTATTTTTGCAACCAGATTTAGCAACATCAATGGTATTTGGTGCTATTTTCGTTGGGATGCTTTACTGGGCAAATGCTAACCCAGGCTGGTTGATACTACTGATTTCTCCTATAATTGCCGCTATTCTTTTTAGTATATCTTGGCCCTTATCCGAGCCGATAGTTTTATTTAAAGAAATAACTTTTGGGCCTTTAGGATTATTGTGGGCAGTCGCCATGGGTGTTGTTGGTTGGCAGACTCTCCCCTGGCGCAGATTTGGTCTTGGTGCTATAGGTGCATGGGCACTGAATATGCTGGGTGGTGAATTAGGAGTATTCGCCTGGAATCATGTGCTGAAACCGTATCAAAAAGACCGATTGAGTGTATTTATGAACCCTGAGCATGACCCCCTTGGCGCAGGATATCACCTCATTCAATCTCGCATTGCGATCGGTGCTGGCGAAATTTGGGGATGGGGTCTGTTCAAAGGGCCCATGACTCAACTGAATTTTGTGCCCGAACAGCACACAGACTTTATTTTCTCGGCAGTAGGTGAAGAATTCGGTTTTGTTGGTTGTTTGGTAGTGTTGTTTGCCTTCTGCTTAATTTGTTTCCGCCTCTTGCACGTAGCTCAAACCGCCAAAGACAATTTTGGTTCGTTGTTGGCTATTGGTGTTTTGTCTATGATTGTGTTCCAGCTAATTGTTAATGTGGGTATGACCGTTGGTTTAGCACCTGTGGCAGGAATTCCTTTACCTTGGATGAGTTACGGACGTTCTGCGATGCTGACAAACTTCATTTCTTTGGGAATAGTAGAATCGGTAGCAAATTTTCGACAGCGGCAGAAGTATTATTCATAAGTCAACAGTCAAATCTACTCTGGGCTTTGAAATAGCTCAAATCATGAGACACCCGACTACATCTGACAAGTATTAAGCTATTAACAGGAAATAAGCGAGGATAAAAATCATGATCCTGCCTGGAGCAACTGTTCGCGTCAAGAATCCTACAGATATCTATTATCGCTATGAAGGACTCGTGCAACGAGTAAGCGATGGCAAAATAGCCGTCTTGTTTGAAGGTGGGAATTGGGATAAATTAATTACCTTCCGCCTGAGCGAATTGGAACTCGTAGAAACCACAGCCAAGAAAAAAGGGAAATAGATTCTTTTCGGAGTAAAAAGTTAAGGGTGAGGAGTTTAGACAACCTGTAAACTCTTCACCATTACTCATCACTCAGCACTACTATGCGCCTTCCTCTGCCACAGTTTGCCACAGGCGATCGCCACCCCAACCATATTGCGGAGGTGATCGAAACTACTACCACCGAATTTTTGGCACAATGTTTGGAACCGGAAGACTTGAGTTTTCCGCCAATGCCACCTTTTGGTAGTTGGGTTTGTTCTAGAGATGAAGAATCGGGCAACCAAATTTATGCAGTGGTGTATCATGCCACCACTATGCCTATAGATTCTGTACACCGTGCAGTAGCCTTGGGGTTGTCCTTACAAGACTTACGAGAGGAACAACCCCAGATATTTGCCATGCTCAAAACTGAATTTCGGGCCGCGATCGTCGGATTTGAATACTCATCCCATACCAGAGAAAATAATCAAAGGGTGTATCAGTATTTACCACCACGCCCGCCACAAATTCATCAAGCTGTTTATCGCTGTGAGGCAGAAACGATCATTAAATTTACCGAAGAACTGGATTTTCTGCAGACACTACTTTCTGTCAAAGGTGCGCCAATAGAGTCTTTAGCTGCTGCTGCCATTCGAGAAGTTTACCAGTTACGTAAAGCTGACCGCAAATGGCTAATCAAAGCCGGGCGAACCCTGAGCTTGCTGCTCAAAGATGACTACGATCGCTTGCGGTTTATTTTGAGTCAGGTTCACCCATAGGTAGTTAGTTCCTAGACAATTGCCTAGATAGTATAAGTAAAGATTTTTTTAATTTTTTCTCAAGCTGGTTTTTACAGTTATATTGATCGGGCGGTTGCCCTCTAAGGTAATCGCAGCTTCACTATTGCCCTTTCAAGTCCTATCTATGGAACTCCTATCACAAGTTCTTGCAATGGAACCAACCTCCCAAGTTCTGGGCAAGGAGCCAATTGTTTCCTTTGCTATTTTGCTAGTGGTTATCTTAGTGGTTCCCATTCTGTTTGAGCGGCTCAGACTACCAGGACTAGTTGGTTTGGTTTTCTCTGGGGTAGTACTTGGCCCGTCAGGCTGGAATTTATTTCAGACAGAATCAGCAGTAATTAACCTATTAGCAGATATTGGGTTAGTTTACTTAATATTTGTAGCAGGGCTAGAAGTTGACATAGAGAAATTTCGCCGTAAAAAAAATCGCTCTTTAGGGTTTGGCAGCTTCACCTTCAGTCTGCCCTTAGTGATGGGAATTTTAATAGGGCAAATTTTGGGCTTTGGTTGGATTACATCAATATTAATTGGCTCTCTATTAGCTTCCCATACTCTTTTGGCTTATCCGATTATTAGTCGTCTAGGAGTTGTCAACAATGAAGCCGTCACTATCACAATTGGAGCCAAGCTTTTTACTGATATTGGTACTCTGCTATTATTAGCTCTTTGTATAGGTTCTACTGAAGCAGGAGTATTCAGCCTAACAAAGCTACTAACTTTGTTGGTTTGGTTAACTATTTACTCTATCGTCGTTTTAGTGGGCTTTGATTGGGTAGGTAAAGAATTTTTTCGCCGTTCTGGAGGTAATGAAGGAAACCAGTTTTTATTTGTGCTGCTGACTGTGTTTCTCGTTGCTGTAGGTGCTCAATTGATCGGGGTAGAAAAAATTATCGGAGCCTTTTTAGCTGGTTTAGCAGTCAATGAAGTTGTAGGTGAAGGGCCAGTTAAAGAAAAAGTAGTATTTGTTGGCAGTGTGCTATTTATTCCGATTTTCTTTGTTAACCTTGGCTTGCTGATAAATTTGCCCGCTTTTTTCAACAGCATTCTCAGTCTCAAGTTAACACTCTTTGTTGTATGCGGTTTGATTGCCAGCAAATTTATAGCAGCTTTATTGGCTAAACTAGTGTACCGCTATAACTGGCAGGAAATGCTAACGATGTGGTCGCTGTCAGTACCCCAGGTAGGGGTAACATTAGCAGCAACGTTAATCGGGTATCGGGCTGGGTTGCTGCCATCTGAAGTATTAAACAGCGTCGTTGTTTTAATGCTCGTGACATCAACCTTTGGGCCATTAATTACCGAACGGGTAGCAGTTGGATTAGCTGCATCAAATGCTACGGAGCCAGCCTCAACAAGCATATCTGAGCAGAAAATAGAAGAAACTAACACCGCTTTGACTATAGTTGTACCTATTTATAATCCCCATACTCAGCAGTATCTAATTGAATTGTCGGCATTGTTAGCAGGTCAGGCAAATGGCAAAATTGTACCGTTAGCGATCGCAACTGCTGCTGCTCACATGGATGCACCACAGCTAGAAGCGTCTTTGCAGCGAAGTGAGCGCTTACTGGCAAAAGCCACAACACACAGCCAAGGCTTGGGCGTAGTAGCAGAACCACTGCTCAGAATCGATGATGATTTTGCTCAGGGAATCAGCCGTTCAGCTCGTGAACAAAAAGCTAGTTTGATTGTCATGGGTTGGGGAAAACGTACAGGGTTGAGAGCGCGTTTATTTGGTAATGTCATCGATAACGTTCTTTGGGCATCTCATTGTCCTGTAGCGGTAACCCGTTTAGTAGAATCACCGAAGAAAATTCAGCGGATTTTAGTGCCAGTAGAAAATTTAATGGCACCAATATTGCAGCCTGTGCAATTTGCTCAGATGTTGGCAGAGTCCAATCAAGCCCAAGTTACTGTACTCAATGTGTGCGATCGCCGTACCAGTTCCAGCAAAATTGCTGCCAGGCGATCGCATCTCTCCTTACTAGTATCTAAATTGGCTCTGCCAAATCCACCAGAAATTCAAATCATTGCCCATGAAAATGTTGCCCAAGCAGTTTTACAGGCAGCGCGATTATATGATTTAGTCGTATTACCTTTTATACGTAATCGTACTAGTCCCGGTGGGTTAGCCATTAGTGATGTTACTACTCAGTTAGCTAAACAACTCACCTGCTCTATTGTCATGCTCGGTGAACCGCAACGCACTCAAACCGTAATTATGCCAACAGGAGTTCCCAGCACTACATCTGTTATATGAAAATACGGTTAATTAAAATCTTTAAGACCTGAAGCGTTTTTGTTTATCTTCCTCTAGAGGCATTGCTTTATATCTTTTTTTATGAATTAAGAATTTTGAAATATTTTGTGATAAAAACATTTAATATTGTTGAAGATTTGATGAATTGTAGAATTACAATCTACAATCTCCAGGCGATGTTTGTTATTTTGCTAATGGAATTGTAGAAAAATCTAGACGCAATCTAACAAATTACACCCGTAGGATTTTTTACCTAGACAGGGTAATCCCAAACACGCACAATAGCTGCTGACAATATTCTGTAAACAACCGGGAAACTATGAGAATTTTAGTGACGGGCGGTGCCGGGTTTATTGGTTCCCATCTCATCGACCGACTAATAGGTGATGGGCATGAGATCATTTGTTTGGATAATTTTTATACAGGTCACAAGCGCAATGTACTAAAATGGCTAAATCATCCATCGTTTGAACTCATCCGCCACGATATCACCGAACCTATTCGCCTAGAAGTTGATCAAATTTATCATTTAGCTTGTCCTGCTTCTCCAGTACATTACCAGTACAACCCCGTCAAAACTGTCAAAACTAATGTGATGGGGACACTGAATATGTTGGGATTGGCTAAACGTGTGAAAGCGAGATTTTTCTTAGCCTCCACCAGCGAAGTATACGGCGATCCAGAAGTTCATCCCCAAACAGAAGAGTATAGGGGTAGTGTCAATCCTATTGGGCTGCGTTCATGCTACGACGAAGGCAAACGAATTGCTGAGACTCTAGCATTTGACTATTACAGACAAAATAAAGTTGATATTCGGGTTGTGCGTATTTTCAATACTTATGGCCCACGGATGTTAGAAAACGATGGTCGGGTAGTTAGCAACTTTATAGTTCAATCCCTGCGAGGTAAGCCTTTAACAGTCTACGGTGATGGTTCGCAAACCCGTAGTTTCTGCTATGTCTCCGACTTAGTAGAAGGATTTATCAGGCTAATGAATAGCGATTATGTTGGCCCTGTGAATATAGGAAATCCTGATGAATACACTATTTTAGAATTGGCTCAGGCAGTGCAAAACCTGATCAACCCAGATGCAGAAATTCAGTTTGAACCACTGCCCTCTGATGATCCTCGCCGTCGCCGTCCCGATATTACAAAGGCAAAAACTTTATTAAATTGGGAACCTACCGTTCCTCTGCAACAGGGGTTAAAACTGACAATAGAAGATTTCCGCAATCGTATTCAAAGTGAAGTCAAGGAGTTAGTCTCCTAAGAAGTGCTAACAGTGCTTTAAACTTTGGTGCAGGCTTACCTTATTTGTAGCCCGTACTTTTGTGGCGGATTTTCCACCCATATATAAATAAATTTCGTTCTGAAAACTTCTTACCTAAAGAAGTACCCGGAAAAAAGCGAGGAGTTAAACAAAATGCGTGTTTGTGTAATTGGTACTGGCTACGTCGGTTTGGTTACAGGTGCTTGCTTGGCTCACATCGGGCATGATGTCATTTGCGTAGATAACAACGAAGAAAAAGTCAAGTTAATGAAGTCTGGGCAGTCGCCTATTTTCGAGCCAGGACTCTCGGAAATTATGCAGTCTGCCATTCATACTGGAAAAATCGAGTTTTCTACGGATATCGCTGCCGGAGTTGCTCACGGGGAAATTCTATTTATTGCTGTAGGAACACCACCTTTACCAACTGGTGAAAGTGATACACGTTACGTTGAAGCTGTAGCCCGTGGTATCGGAGCTAATCTCAATGGTGGCTATAAGGTAATCGTCAATAAATCTACAGTACCAATTGGTTCTGGTGATTGGGTACGGATGCTTGTTTTGGATGGCATCGCTGAACGTCAAAAAGCACTAGTACCGGCTGGTGGTGGAGCTATTCCTGAAAAACTACCTGAGATTACAGCTCAGTTTGATATTGTCAGCAATCCAGAATTTTTGCGCGAAGGTTCGGCGGTTTACGACACCTTTAACCCTGACCGGATTGTGCTAGGAGGTAACAGTCAAAGAGCGATCGCTTTAATGCAAGAACTGTATACTCCAATTATCGAACGCCAGTACGCTGCTGACAAATCTTTACCACCTGTGCCAGTGCTGGTAACAGACCTTAGTTCAGCAGAAATGATCAAATACGCTGCTAATGCCTTCTTAGCAACCAAAATTAGTTTTATTAACGAAGTTGCCAATATTTGCGATCGCGTTGGTGCTGATGTCACTCAGGTAGCAAAAGGTATCGGTTTAGACTCCCGTATAGGTAAGAAGTTCTTACAGGCTGGCATTGGTTGGGGTGGTTCCTGCTTCCCCAAAGATGTCGCAGCCCTCATTCACACTGCTGATGACTATGGCTATGAAGCCCAGCTTATGAAAGCTGCTGTTAGTGTTAACGAACGCCAGCGCCTGATTGCTCTAGAAAAACTTCAACAAGCACTGAAAATCCTCAAAGGCAAAACCGTGGGGCTACTCGGACTGACCTTCAAACCCGATACCGACGATTTGCGCGACGCACCAGCACTCAACCTAATTGAGCAACTCAACCGACTCGGCGCTAAAGTTAAAGCTTACGACCCGATTATTTCTCAAACAGGTATGCGTCATGGTCTTTCGGGCGTGCTAGTCGAAACCGATGCCGAACGGCTTGCCGACGCTTGTGATGCTTTGGTACTCGTGACTGAATGGCAGCAGTTTAGCCATTTGGACTACGCGAAGATGGCAAAATTGATGAATAACCCGGTGATTATCGATGGTCGCAACTTCCTTGACCCTGAAACTTTGGTAAGAGCTGGATTCCAATATGTAGGTGTTGGACGATAAAGACTGAAAAATTAAAAAAGTCAGCAGAATCTTTTTTCTTTCCAAACCTAACTAACAATAGTGCCGCCTATATCTTTCTAGGCGGCACTGTAATTTTGTTCAAGGGGCGACAATCGCCTGTAAACCAAGCCAGCTAAAGGTTTTGGGCTTACAGACCCCTTAAAAAATTTGGGTGTTTATTGAGAATGAACTGTATAGGGATAGTAGACTTTTCTGTGGAGAGT
>JAHHHN010000028.1 GCA_019359325.1 Mojavia pulchra JT2-VF2
AATGCGGATATCTGGGTGATTAGTGCTAAGAATGATAGTTTCTGTGGTTTACGCGAGAAGGGGCGGGTAATTGTCTTTGATCAGGAAAACCCAGACGAAGCCAAAGAGGTAATTGACAACTTTTACACCTCGTACAAACAGCGTAAGCAACTACCAGAACAAAGGCGCGATTCCTTACCGCCATTGATTCTAATTTTGGATGATTGGTTAGTAATTGCTGACTCCTTAAGCAAGCTTTACTCTGATTGGAATTATGGGAGTAAATTACTTGATGTTTTACTGATTGGTCGAGAGTTTAATACTAAGTTTATTGCTTCTCTACAGTCTTTTAATCTGGCAGCTTTGGGCATTGAAAAAATGGATGCTCAAACCCGGATGTGCCTCAACTTGCTGCTGTTAGGTAACAAGTACATGAAGAACTCTAGAGAGCAAGAATCTTATGGAGTCTTGGAATTGATTTTAAATAGAGGTGACATTATCCCAGGTAAACAATCACGAGAGCAAATTAAATCTAAATATCTGGAAGTTAAAGCAGTCTCCTATCAAAACTTCCGCCCAGTGATGATTGCTTCCGTTGGCGGTTTTGTCGTGGCATTAATGCCGAATCTATCTAATCAAGCCAATAAGATTGCAGATGCTCATGAATATCTTGATAGAGTATATGAGCTTGAATTTAATGTTAGCAGTACTACTCATCACCACCCAAAACCATTATCCGATGTGGCTAAAAAGATTTATGAATACTTCCAGAATGTCAAGAATAAAACGCCAAAAACATTACGCGATTTGAAGAAGGCTGACAGATTATCTGGCTATTCAGAGCAAGAATTAATTGATGGGTTAGCTGAATTAGTTAAGGTTCAAAAGATAAATCATGACGGCAATGATAGCTACTTCCTACCCGATTGGTGAGCGTGTTGCCGTACTGCCGTAGTGATAAGAAGGGATGTTTTACAGGCTTTAGTGAGTATCTACGGCAGGAGGCTCAATCACGGCAATCCATACCCTGTATAAGTCGTAGCCTACGGCATTGCTACGGCAGTGCCGACCCTCACGGCAGAAGCACCAATAATAAATCATCCGATAAACAGTCATTTATTATTAGAAAGTTATCACGCTTCATGCTAGTGAGAACCAGCGTCTGTTGAGGACGCTTTTTATAGATAAATCTATCTAACGCTCTCTTCGGGGGAGCCGTTCAAAACAAAGACACTTAATCACCAACGAAGGGGAGTTAAAAATGACAGTTACTAAAGTAACTGACTTAACAATCGCTTCTGCTTACTGTATTTCTTCCCCAGCCGGAGATGGAATCCATAGCTGGGTCAGTGCTGAGAGAAATAATATTCAAGAGATTAAATGGCGAGACTTAGAAGCAGATAAACCACAGAGCGAACGCATTTATCAGCAGTTATTACTTTGCTATTTTTATAAGTCTGTTAAGTCAGGACGAAGCGTGAAGGGAATTTTAGAGCATGGTCTAGAGGGTATAAAAGCGGAAATACAGTTGAGTGATCCTCATTGTGAGCCAGAATTTAAATATCAAGAGTTATCACCAACAGTTAGATTTGATACTGTTAAGAGTGCGAAAAAATGGTGTGAACTGGCAGCGTTAGAAGTTCTGGAAATTATGGAAGTTGCTTACCCTGCTTTTAACAGTGAAATAATAGCTGGAGTAGGTGAAACTATTCCTTACCCTGGAGTCATGGAAATTGATGGAAGAAAAATTTTGCTGACTGGGTTTGGTTTAGCAGATGTTGAAGATTTAGATTGCCGCCAAATTTGGGGAATTAAAAATCGAACACCTTGTTTAATGGGAATGTCAGTGAACAGCCAGTATGTAGATACAAAAGTTCCCTTACCTGAAGTTAGATTAGCAGCAATCAGCGAGACAGCTTGGCGGCTGCTCATTCAGCAGGTTAGGAAGTTAAAAAACAATCATTAAACCAGTTATGGAAATTACAGCTTACTCTATGTTATGTATTTTTAAAAATCTGTTAATCAGATTATTAGACAGTGTGACACACCAGTCCTTACTTTAAGCTTAATCGAAATCAAATTGGCGAAATTAAAAGGAGTCAAACTGTTTATTATTACATGACTGAGTAGGCATTTTAATCTCTTTTTGGTAAAGGGTTATTGTTGGTTTTACTTGATTAAATAGGTAAGAGATTAATTCATTCAATTCTTAAATAATCAGAAATTTATATCCGTTCCAACTCACTTAAAAAGCCAGTTAAGGCAAATGGACATTTACAATTTAGTTCTTTTTCTAGAAGTTCAGCATTTAGGTGATATTCTCTACACACAATCTCAAAAATATCTTCTGTGGTTAATTCTAGATTTTCATCTAATTCCCCTACTCGCACTTCTATTAAGTGAATTAGCTCTCCGGCTGGAGAGGAAATTTCGGTTTCCGAAGCGATTATTAGCTTCTGGACTTTAGTAACCGTCATTTTTTCCTCTCCTCTTCTTTTTAAACGTAATCTTCACTTGTCTTTTTGCTCTGCTTTAGGAGCCTACGAATAATATCCTGAAATGCTCTTCGAGTATCAACTAACTAAAATACAAACCTCTTTCTGTCCGGCTACGGCTTGCTCCCAAGTTGAATATCTCCAGAATTTACCACTGTATTCACCTCCAAAAACCATAGTTTCAAAAAGCTGTGGCTCTTGATTAGGGAAATTGGAATAATCCTTTCCTAAAAAAATTGTAGATACCCTTCCCCAAGAAAAAGTATTTAAAGCTACTTGTACATTGTTCTCATCTTGACGCCACTTAGACCATTGCTCAAGACTTTTTGGAGCAATAGGTTGTTTATTTTCATCCAGTACATAAAGACCATCAAGCATATCCATACAAAACTCCATAGCAACTAAGTATTTTAATAAATATAACTAATAATCTCTTCTAGATTCTCAAATAATCCCCAGAGTAAAATAACAGCCAGTTAAACTTAATTTTCTAGTAAACGTAGGTTTTTAAACAGATTTAATTACAATACAAGTTTTTCAATAATATTACTCTAGTATAATTAGTTAATCTATTTACCCCCTGTTTCCACACATAGTGCGACAATGTTCAAGGGGCGACAATCGAGCTAAAGTGATTGCTGTATAAGCTTCATAGCCCTTAAACCTCGCTGATAATATGCCTGCTTATTGCGAATCGAACCGACCATTTCCTCGACCCAAGCTTGACACCCATGCAAAGCTTCTATCCAATTGAAACCCTTCGGGTTCGCAGTCGCCTGCGGAGGGAAACCCTCCCGCAGCGCTGACTCACCATATAAACCTATCCAGAAATTACTGTGACGTTTCTCAGTTCTATTTTTTTCTTCTTGGCGACAAATATAAGAATCAAGTTTTTGAAATTTAGTTCTTTGCCCATGTAACCAAGCACTGGTCATAGCCAAAGCAATTAAAAAAATCAAACGTACAAGTCTATCAGGGCTAGCTTGAGAACTTTCCAAATTGTAGCCGCCAGTTTTACAATCTTTGAACATCGCCTCAATCCCAAAACGTTGAGCATATATATTGAGAGCAGTGTTTAAGTCAGGTAAATTAGTTAATAAATACCAAGCGGATTTTTCTTGTTTACCTCTATACTTTCTTTTCCAGTAGACTGCTAAGTTGAAGCGACCAAAGCCACGTCTTTGAGTAACCTTGACGTTGGTGTAAAATTGACGGACACCAGGATAAATCTCAATGTTACTTAAAGGCTGAAATTTTTGCCATTTTTCCCGGAAAGTGGTGTCCTTCTTTTGACGGAGTACAAAACCTATATTCTGCTTGTGTAGCCAACTTCCCAGTTCGATGCTATGAAATTCTCTATCCCCAATAATGGCTAATTTGTACTTTTTTAATAAACGAATTACTGGGCGTAATACTTTTTGCTGTTCTTCTAGGTTACTGCTACCATCTTTCTCTAACAAGCACCAATATATGGGGCACGCTCTTTTTTGGTAAATCACACTCACCATTAACACATTATTTTCTCTCCATTGCGTTCTATCCATCGCAATGATCAATTGTGACTCTACTTTAAAATGTTGGTTAATTATTGCTTCAATGATAGGGAACCACAACAACACTACACTCAAGGCATTTAGTGTTAAAAACCTTTGGATATGCCGTCTACGACTGTTTTGTTGTATGGGTAAAGGTAGGGTTGCTGCCAGCCTTTCTATCCTCACCTGTTTCTGAGTTTGTAACAACCACACCAACATCTTCAGGGTGATTAACTGTGCTTTATTTAGGTATTTTTCTAAAAAGGTTTGGTAGAATGATGCCAGCATTATGACGACGGTCTTGGTCAAATTACGAGACCGTTCTTTTCTACCACGAAACCGCCCCCCACAGAAGAGTCTGCTACTTCTATACACTTCATTCTCAATAAGCACCCAAATTTTTTAAGGAGTCTGTGCCTCTTAAACCTTTATCTGTCCGGGTTTATAGGCGATTGTCGCCCCTTGAAGCGACAATGACATGAATTGTCGCACTATTAGTTCAGGTTAAACAACGCCGGGTTGTGTTGCAATAATCAACACTTAACCTGACTGCAAAGAGGCATTAAAGTTGCGCTGTTAAACTTCGCTGTGGTTCAACTGCGACAATAAGGGGAGTGTATGCAGAGCTTCAACTTCGAGCGCTTGCTATCGAGTCGGCATAGACGGCGACAATTTTTGATTGGGACTGGAGCCTTAACTGGTGTAGCGATCGCCAATCAATGGTCTAACAAAGTTCTCGCCCAACCCCGATTCTCTAATTATCTCTTTAGTCTGGGTGTCGCTTCCGGTGAACCACTTCCAGATAATGTAGTGCTGTGGACGCGTTTAGCCCCCGATCCGCTCAATGGTGGTGGGATGCCACCATATAATGTTCCAGTGCAGTGGCAGATTGCTACCGACGAAAAGATGCGGCAAGTTGTCCGCAGTGGCACACAGATGGCTACTCCAGAATTGGGACACTCTGTGCATGTAGAAGTGCAGGGACTACAACCCGCCCGTTGGTACTGGTATCGCTTCCGAGTAGGTAATCAAGTCAGTCCTATTGGACGAACTCGCACTGCTCCTAACCCCCGCGATCGCGTTAATCGCTTCCGCTTTGCCTTCGCTTCCTGTCAAAACTGGCAAAGCGGTTATTATGCCGCCTACAAAAACATGGCTCAAGAGGATTTAGACCTAGTGGTTCATCTGGGTGATTATATTTATGAAGGCGCACCCAGTACAACTGCGCTGCGCCAGCATGATGGCAATGGTGAGCCATTTACCTTGGAGGAGTATCGTAACCGCCACGCTCTGTACAAGACTGATCCAAACCTACAAGCAACTCATGCTGCATTTCCTTGGCTAGTCACTTGGGACGACCACGAAGTTGACAATAACTGGGCCGACGAAATTCCTCAAGACCCCGAAGTCCAATCACGCTTGGTGTTCCTTGCCCGCCGTGCTGCTGCTTTTCAGGCATACTACGAACATATGCCACTGCGGGACTTCTCAAAACCTAGAAACATTGATATGCAGCTGTTCCGACGGTTGACTTTTGGCGATCTCGTTGAATTCAATGTCCTAGATACCCGCCAGTACCGTACCGATCAGCCCTGTGGTGACGGACGTAAGCCGCGATGCGCTCTTGCTACTGACCCAACTGCCACAATGACTGGTTCCGAGCAGGAGCGGTGGCTGTTTGAAGGACTGGATCGCTCTGGCGCTCGCTGGAACGTCATTGCTCAACAGACTATCATGGCTCAGTTTGACTACGATACTGGAGCGGCAGAAGCCTTCAACCTTGACCAGTGGGACGGTTATGTTGCCTCTCGCAATCGCATTCTCGGCTTCATCCAGCAACGCCGCCCCTCAAATCCCGTAGTCATTACTGGTGACTGGCATTCTAGCTGGGTTAATGACCTGAAGGCTAACTTCGACGACCCCTACTCACAAACAGTAGCGACTGAGTTTGTTGGTACTTCGATCAGTTCAAGTTGTCCCTGGACATTCGACGTAGAAGCAGCATTGCCACAGAACCCGTGGGTGAAATATTTCAATGGTAGACTGCGCGGTTATGTTCGCTGCGATCTTAACCGCGAACGCTGGCGTACAGACTACCGACTGCTGCCTCAGTCTCAACCTACCGGAATTACAGTGTCTGCTCCAAATGCGCCTGTCGTTACAGCGGCTTCTTTCGAGTTGCCAAATCAGGGAGTTGTAGCGCAAGTCTAGTATGCAACGCCTGCGCTCAAAATAAAGACAGTTGCCCCGGCGATACATTCCCCCTGCGTCGCGTATGAAAACTGAGGTGACAAGCTGTGCATAACGCACACAAGTTTGACCGACGATTATCCTCTGGCACAAAATTAGAGTGATGCACTGTTAATGTTAATGCCATTCTTTGAGAACGAGTAAGCTTGGATGTATCATCACCGGGGCGAATACATTGCAACTGACATTTAGAACATCGCCAGTCCACTGATTGCTTCACTAATAAAGCGATATCTGACCAATTTTGGGGATAACGTTGCTGTGAGCTTCTTGGCATTACCTGATTCTAAAAACTGTAGAACGCAACTCAAGGGTAGTAACTAGCTTACTTAAGAAGATAACCAAAAATTAGTTAAAAATTAATACTATCGATTCTCAATTCTTTCAACTTTTTTTGCTCAATACCCAATCCAAAACTCAAAATAAAGTTCGCTTACCGCACCGGATGGTAAAGTCCACTTTCTGGGTTATACCTCCAACCCAAACTACTGGGGTCACGTCCCCTACTCCAACTAACAAACTCCTCCGGCTTTTTTGCATTCACTCGAATACGCTCTAGAGTCGCCAGCTCAACCCCCAAACGCTTTGCTAAGTTTTGTGGGGTATAAGTATCTATCTTTACCTCACCTTGACCTTGATAGTGCCGTGAGGATGATTGTCTGGGTTTACTCTTGCTATTGAGGTAGATAATCAGTTGGTTATACGCCGTCTCTAGCTGCTCTAGGCGTAAGCTCATGTCCGCCAGTTCTTCTTCTAACTCATTAGTCGAGTCTGACTGGGAGCGTGATTCTAGTTGAGCTACCCGTTGTGCCAACTGCTGTATTGAAGTATTGCTATCGATAGCACTGCTGCTATCAAGTTTGCTGACTAATTCTTGGATTCCTTGCAGTAACTCGGTTGTGCGCCCCTGCCTGTGCAACCGTGACAACTCCCGTACTGTCTCTTTCAAGGCAACAGGGACGCGGATCATCTCGCTTGGCGGCGGTTTTTTGGTCTGGCTTTTCTTTCCCGGCATAAAGATATCTTACTCGATATCTTGAGTGATATCGCTATTGTAGGCATTAAGATAGCCTTGATATTAGGGATAGGGTTGAACATTGGTGGCTCTATGCAATTGTTGAATAATCAGCAATTTTTGTCGGTTCTAACTCACTTAAAAAGCCAGTTAATGCAAAGGGACATTTACAACTTAATTCTTTTTCAAGTGAATCAGCATTTAGGTGATGTTCCCGACACACAATCTCAAAAATCTCATCTGTAGTTAATTCTAGATTTTCATCTAATTCCTCTACTCGCGCTTCTATTAAATTGATATTCATATTTAAATTTCCACCATCTAAAGTATCTTGTTAACAATTTTTAATTTTTATTCATCCGCATTCTTCAACATTCCCGTTAACAACTCCGACATCTCCCACAAATCTTTATTTCTGTTATCGTCATAAATCATCAGCGTTCTGGGGTCAGCATGACGGCTCAACTTCTGCACCTTTCTGATATTCCCATCAGTTGCATCAAGTGCCGCCGTAATCGCTGAATGCCTGACCCTGTGCGGTGACATCGGTTTCTTCACCCCTGCGGACTTAAAAGCTGCCGACACAATTTTATAGATAGCATCCGTAGTCAATCTATGCCCACAATTATGGAAATCTAACGCCGTAAAAATTGGTAAATCTGCATTCAAATTCCCCCTGGCAATTAACCAATCAGCAAGAGCCGCCGCCACAGCAGAAGACATATCTAAATATTCTTCATTCGTTCCCTTTCCCTTACCCAAAACCCTCAACTTGCGACCATAAAAATCAAAGTCCCCCACATTTAATTGACATACCTCCTGACGACGCAAAGCCAAACCCCACAGCACCAGAAAGATTGCATAGTTGCGTTTACCAATCAAAGTCTCCCTGTCAAATTGCTGTAAAACCAGTGCTATCGCTTTGCTATCAACCCCCCGCGTATCTCGATAAGCCTTAACCTTCTCCCCTTCCACATCTTCCAGGGAATAGTTGCATACACCAAGCGAACGCCCCATCTTCGCCAACGACTTAATCGCCGCCAACCGCCGATTAATTGTCGCCTCCCGCAAAGAGGATGCAATAAGTTTCGCCTTGTACTTCAACACCACCATCACCGCTTGCTCTCGCTGCAAGTGCAAAAACTCCAACACACTATCCCCAGTTGGCGGTAAGCCCGTCATCTTCAAAAAGAAATCGCGCAAATCTTTCTCATAAGCACGTCGAGTATTGGGGTTGCGCTTATCTGCCAGCAGTTGGGCCAACACATCTGGATCTTGGTCAAGCTGTGCATCAAAGTACCGAGCGATCGGCGCAGACAAACACGCCTCTAACGAAGCAAAGACAATTTCTCCTGAATTTGGATTTGACATAAGTGCTGACTCGCGTTCAATAAGAATAAGCAGGGGGGCAGGGGAGCAGGGGAGCAGGGGAGATGAAAGACACTAAGAGTCTGTTTTTCTGCCTGGATGTCCGACTGTTTTCTTTATCAGCCAAGGGGTAGGATTATTAATCATGCTTACTAAACTACCTAGAACCTTATTATAAGTACCGTAAATCTCTCTACCTGTATCAATATCCAAATAGTTACACTTGACGGCAAATTCAATCCACGTCTGGGTTTCAGCAGCTTCCGCTTCACAATCATTTAATTTAGCCACAAATGCTGCTACGTATCTACGTTTCCTCCATGCTTCTGCTAAATTCGCACATACAGAACGAGAGCAACGACGAATTTGGTCTGTGAGTGAATAACGTTCCTCGACTGGAAACTTTTTAGATACCTCAAATATCTTCATAGCTGCATCAAAAGCCATCTGATAGACTTTCAAGTCTCGATGAAAAGTAATTGCATTTTTTTCCATTTGCTATCTCTTTCCCCCCTGCTCCCCTGCCCCCCTGCCCCTCTGCTTCCCCAAACTGGCTCGTTAGGCATAACTACTCACATGGTCGTTATTGATAATACAATTTTCCAATAACGTCTATTGTAGGTCACTTACAGCGTGCATTAATATTTACAATCCGTGAACAGCCAAATCCGTTTTGCGGAAGTGATAAGGTGTCAATTGGTCATGCTAGGTCTGTAATTTCCGGTTTTGATATCAAAATTGATAGCGGGTGTGGTGCAGCAGTGGAGCAAGCCAGTTGATCATCCACCAGACTGCAAGAGCAACAGCAATCTCGCGCCGTAGTCTTTACGTGCTTTGAGTGAGTTTGTATATATACGCCCGTCTGTACCAGTTTCTATACTAGTCCTGAAAAAATGCGATAAAACGTTTTTTAATGGCAACTACTGGCCAACTCAGCGATTCAGCAGACACGCCCAAGTGCAGACGGTACTGAAATATGATGATAACCGCCAGCGTTTGCAAAAGCAGATGAGCGACTCGATATCAGAATTGATTTAGGCCGGACTTTGGCAGCTTTGGAGCGATATCTGGGGGTAACTGAAAAGCAGAAGCAAAACGCTATCTCTGCTTTGGATTTTTGAATTAAATACTAAGGATTGCAATAACCGAGAATTTTAATTGAACCATTTATTCTATTTATGTTGTTTTTTTAGCTTTTTTAAATCATCTAATCTCATTCCTTTTTCTTCCCATACGTCCCACCCCCATGCCTCCTCTTTCTCCCCTATTACACTCATTAAAAGTAGTATATACGTGCCTAATCCCCCTATTTGCAACTCTAATTCTAGAATAACAGTCGTAAATAACCCTAATAATATAGAAAGTAAATAAATTGCAAATATAAACATTAGTAAATAGTTAGTTAATTTACTATTTATTATACTAGTTAAATATGTTACATATAGTGATAAAGCTGCAAAGAAAACAAAGCTTAAAGGTAGAACTATTATCTGAATAAAGCTCCAAATAAATATAAAAAATCTTATTTTTTTAAATGAGATATTATTATCAAGGGATAAGTTATTTGTTTTCCCTATATTTTCTATTATTTTTTTTATAAGTATTTCTATCATATTGTTTATTATGTTATTTATTCTATTGTTTTTAAAAATATAAAAGTTTTTGATTTTTTTGCTTATAAGTAATATTTCATGTTTCCAAAAAGTCATCTTTTTTTCTTGGATTAGTTTGGATATTTTCGATTTTTTTATATAAGGATAATCATCAATTATTTTTTGAAAACTTAAACTCCAAGCTCTGTTAACCCATTCTTTTTGTAAGTTATTTAACAAATACCCTCTGTTGTAATATAAGAAAAAACAAGCAAAAGGAGAGAGATTAAATAAAATAAACCCCCATAATGTAAAAGCATTATCGTCCAAAAGTTCTAAAAGCCATTGTTTATAATTATTTTGATTTATTTTAAAACTTTGAACATCAATTTTCGGCAACGGCTTATCTTGCATTCGTTGTGAAAATAACGATTTAATTTGATTTTCTGCTTGAATAAGGCACAAAGGTATAACTATTCGATAATCTAATTGATGAACCGATAAGTAATTAATACTTTCATCAGCTATTGAAAGTTCTAAATTCTTACTAAGAAGGTAAGCTATTTGTCCGGCAATTATAGTAAGCTTTGAATAAGCAGGTTCTTCAAAAGGTTGCCAAATCCAGTCAAAGTTTTTTTGTCGAGAATACCTTTGAGGTAGTTGACAATTACCAAGTATTTTCTCATGTTTTTCTTGTTGTAGTACAGAAGCTAAAAGCAATGCAGCACGCAAAGCTACATTCTCGTTTTGATTCCAAAGACAATTAACTAAAGCTTGTAACGCACTTGGAGTACCAATATCCACTAGAGCATCCATTACCTGATTGATTGATTCATTGATTACAGCTTTTTCAATTTCAGGTACAGCTATATCGCCCATACGTATCAGTGCCTGATCTAGTATTTGGCGAAATTCTATTTTCTCTATATTTATATACTGTTTAGTTAATACTTCTGCTGCACTCAGTAAGTTAGTCAATGATAAAGCATTTGCTGCTCCCTTACGACGAGCATCTGTTTCACTTGTGTTATTAAGGGTTTCTTTTAAGAATGTGAATACATCTGTACGTCTTCTATCATCTGCCGCAACAGAAGCAAAGGCATGATTTACTATGTCCTCGTTTCCATCTACTCATAGCTCGGATTTAAAGCTATTAATAATTTCATCAGCTAATACCGAATCAACCTTTTGAACATCAGCCAAACATTCAAATGCAACAACTGAATTTACTCTACAGACTTCTGTAATTAAATTTGTACTATCAGAAGCTATTCCACACCAGAGTTTTAGAGTTTCACGCCAAGCATCAGGGTCAGCTTTAAAGCGACTAACTAGACCATTATAACATTTATTCTTTTGTGCCATTTCCACCACAAAATCATTATTGAACACTACACCAAAGTAAGTGCTGCCCTTAAAGTTTTTTCCTATCCAAGTTGGATCAATCAATTCTCCCTCATTATTGACCAGCCAAGCATGGGATACGGCTATATCAACATAATCACTAATAGCAAATCCCTCGCAGTAATTGAGTTGTGGAAAATTGATCAGTGCTTTTAAGCAATTCTCAAAGCATGATTTTGGTTGACCCTTAAATGGTGACTTAACACTTTTTAAAAAAGGCTTACCATAATCCAAAACTAACTTTTGTGTACTTTTGTAGCGGAAATCGGAACGAGTGTTAAGGTTATCGATTAAGTCGGCTTGCTGTTTTAGTATTGCCAGCAGACGGTCTAAGTTACTACTCATTATTTAAATACTTACTTGCTAATTCTTCAGTCAAATGAGGATCTCTATATTCTATTAATTGAATCAGATGGAGTAATCTGTTATACCAATATTTGCGAATGGCATCAATTTCCGAACAGGCATAGTTTACTGATTGCTTTTCATCTGGGTTTGTTGAGGTGGCTTTAGATGCTGCCGCTTGATTAGCTCTTTTCATTTCTACAGTACAAAGCGCATATTCAGCCTCTATCAGATTTTGAAATTCATGAGCAATACTTAGTTGTTCTGGAGTCATGTATTGCTGATTTTTAAACACATTGCTTATCACTTCATTATTAGTCATCAAACTATAATCCTTGCTGTTCTAAATTTTTCAACTTTTCTAACTTCCGATTTAGAAGTGCTGCATCAGTCTCAGGTTCACCATCTTCATCTGACCTGCGCTCCTGTTCCAGCCATTCCAATAGTTCAGCTTTTGGACGAAATGACATTATAGGTCGCTTCTGGTTGTAATTTTCTTGAGCTTGGTAAAGTGCATCACGATTGGCTTCATTCCAACGCTGCTGAGGTGATTTTTCACTCTCAATAATTTCTGGCATTACCTCAATTTTGAGATAGCCCCCTTGACTTTTGAACTGCCAGCGTTTGTTGTAACTATCAAAATGTTTTTTTGCACCTCGTTCTGTCTTCCAACGCTTGCACCAATGTAAATCTCTATTAGTCCAAGCATATTCAGTATCACAACTAAATGTGTATAGCCAACCTAAAGGCTCATCTTCTTTTGTATAACAACGATATCCGTAGTACATTGTACTGATGAGAGCAACTACTTAATATAATTGATTAAGAGAGTGGTTCAAAAATTAAAGTGTCAACAAAATTACTTGATAAATTCGTATTAATTTCTTTCTTAGCTATCTTGTACCAAGTGAAAACATGGACAATCCATTTTCTATGCCTGCGAGAACCAAGTCCAGTGATTGCACCATTTTTAGTTACTTTTACAGAAAAATTATCCCAGCCACTACCAGCGGAGGAATAGCTACCATCCCCCCTTGTTGATACAGCTTCGTATTCAAAATAAACTGAACCATCTTCCTGTTCTTCAAAAAAAACTTTATCAAAATTCAATTCCAAAAGACTGTCATCTTGCTTTACTTCTTCTGGAGCTTTGTATGGCACATATAACCAAGACATAGTATTTAACACCCAACTATTTTTCACCAGACAAAGCCAATATTTCTTGCAAGTCAGCAACTTGTCCTTTTTCATCAAACCTTGCATACCAAGGCTTTTTACCATAAAGTTTCAGTTGAGGCGCAAGTTCACCATTTTCTTGTTCATAGCGTTCAATCAGTTCGCACAGATTCATTACTTCTGGTGTAGCATCTGGTATTTCATCGCTTAACAATAGTCGTTTAGCTTGAATAGCTATTGCTCTTAGGATTTCGTTTTCTTGCCTTAGCCGCTCTTCTTTATTCATGATTTACCTCTGCTTATTACTTATTGCTTCAATTAACCATTAATATTGATTTTTATTTAAGTAAAAAATTTAACTTAAATACTGCTTAAATCTCTTAGGTAAATTATCATCTGATAGCCCAGTCCACTGTTTCACTTTTTCCCAAGCTTCAGTAAAAAGTTCTTGACATTGCTCACTATTAGTTTGTTGCCAGAAAATACACGTATTACTTTCACCAATTCTTTTAAAACGTGTTTTAGAAGGCATGGTTTGAGGTAAAGCGTAAGCTGAGATAGTTATTTTATCCTTATATAGTCTTTGTTTTTCTTCAATCGTCCATAGTTCTTCATGTCCAAATATACGCCAGTCTGTTACCTCAAGGAGAACACGATATTCTTTACCTTGAAATGTATGTTTAAAAGTATGAGACATAATAATTTAATTAATAGGTTCGTGTTCACTAAGATATTTTTTAATAATTTGCTCAATTTCTGTTTCCATTACATCCATGTGACCGTCAACATCGGCATACCAACCGTACTGATTGATTGCTTTAATAGCAGCCTGTACTGCCAAAGCCGCAGCTTTATCACGCCTGCCTTCCGGTGATGCTAAGTATGCCTTATATTCTTCTTCTTTTTGTTGCTTACGTTGTGCTGCTTTATCTATGACAGCTTGAGCTTTTTCTACGGTGCATAAATAAGTCGGGTCGCCAAGAGCGCCAATTTCTTTTCCTATTGAAGTGTAGCGAGTACCTGATTTTAAAGTAACTATACCAGTTGGTGATACTTTAGCAATTTCTTCAATTACTGCTTTAGTGCCTCGCTTGTCGTCATAGAAAAATACTCCAATTTTATCCCCTGGGTTTAGTTGTAGTGTGTTCATATTTTTCTATTAGAAACCAAACTCAATCGATGTAGTGACGGATGTACATTGTGGTGTCAATATGTTTTTGTCCTGATGTGATCACCACCCTTTAATTAAGACGATTTGCAACAACCTCTATTAATTTTGCTATTTCTTCAGCACTACTATCCCATTCAGGGATAATAGTTATCAAAGATAGAGAATGGCGATTAAGTTCTGTCTTTACTTTGAGCGGAAGGGTAGCATAGGTGCATCCGTTTAATTCTGTCTTAATTTCTAGTCCGTTTAAAGCTAATTTATTACTGTAAAAATCTACAATTGCTTTCAACCTTTGCTTGCCATCAATAACTTCGTATGTATAATCTAACTTTTTGTAGACGACAATCGGCATGACAGGAAAATTAATAATGAAAGATTCAATTAGTTGGGATTTTTTAACTTCATCCCAATTAACACCAGATTGACTATCATTATTAATCTTCATGTAGTTAGGATTCGACCTAATATTTTCAAATAATGCAGGTAGTTTTATCCTGTCAACTTCTTGAATTACTCGGTTTTGACCAGATTCATATTTGGCATTGAGTTCATCGTCTGTCATCATGATGATTCCTTAGCTAACGGGACTTAAACAAAAATCAAGCCCAAATGTAGCCGAGAGTGGCTTTATAAGAGGCAAACAGGTCACGATTCAGTGTTAACCAATCGAAAAATCGATAAGACATAGCCGTTCTAAAGGCCTCTAAAGCTTCAGTAAAAGTATTCAAAGGAATGCTCGCCCACCTTCGTCTTAATCCCCCAGTTAACTGATGCCAAAGAATAAAAGTATAGGCACAGAAAACTAAGATAAAATGCCGAATTAGACTCCTTTTATCACGGACTTGATATTCTTTTAGTCCTAACCATCCCTTGGCTTCTCGATAGAAAACCTCTACCCAATTTCTATCACCATAAGTATCAACTATCCATTGTGGTGTGACAATTGATGAGGAAATATTGGTGATAAAATAGTCAATATCAGTAGCAAGTGAAAATGTCGCAGCATTCATAACGATAGCAATATTTCGCTTTCCACTTAGACCTGATATTTCTACTTCTTTAGTTACAACCCATAATTTTTTGGGCTTATCTAAGTTAAGTTGAATTTCTGTAAAAGCCTCTTTGGATAAACTCTGCGCTAATTCGTCTATTCTAATTGTTTGTGGAAGATTCTCTTTTTCCTTGACTGTGACTTTGCGATTCTTAGCGAATCCACCTAAATACTTCAATCCCCGCTTTTCTAATTTTAATAAGAAGGATGTGTTGTTGCCATATCCAGCATCTACAATGACTATTCCTGGTTGATAACCACGATTTAAAGTCTGGTCTATTAATTTAATTGCTAATTCTGGTTTCTTCTCAAACTCTGCGTCTTGTTTTCCTTCGGCTAAAGAATCTGCGTGCTGATATAACTCTATATCTAATGGTAAGCTTTTTCGTCCATCATATAGATGCGTTGTTACCACTACTATTCCATTATCTGTTTTACCTATTTCTCCTATATATTGCCTCCCCACTCCATCCGTAAAATTTCCACTTTTCCTATGCCCAGAATCATCAATTATGAGGCTAAAGCCTCTACTGATTCTCGTCTGACTACACTTGTTCATAATTTCTAACCGACGCTCATTCACCCGATCGCTACACCAGGGTGCTTCGGTTAAAAAGTGGTGTAATCGGTGGTAAGTAACCTCTACAGCATTAGAAGCCATTTGAAACAGGTTCTTTCTCTCACTTTCACCTAATAATCCCCCTAAATAGTGTCTAAATTCTCTTTTTTGGGCTTTATGACTAAACACATCATCAAATCTTTGACACCATCTTTCAAAGCACGGGGGCATGGCTGCGGTAGTGGTTTCTTTCATGAGCTTCTTTCAATGTGAAAGCTATGCTAATTAAGCATTATATCCTTTTTCGTCTTTCAGTTTTGTTTAAGCCCCGCTAACAAAATTGTATCCATAGCAACGCCGGTTAAGTTGAAAGACCCAGCCGCCGTTCATGAAACTTAGGATGCAATTATTCATTTTCCAAAAGCTTATAAATATATTCAGGTTCTAGCCCTCTACGATTTCTAACGGGTGATTTCTTAAGTTGAATTTTTTCAACTGTACGTTTTTTAGTCAGTTGATTTAGCAATGAACTAATTGAGTTAGGATTCATACCTGTATTTGATGCAATCTCAGCACGAGTAGCACTACCACCTAGTTTTCTAATAGTTCTAATAATCTTCTCTTGACTTCCAGGTTCATATTGTTTATCTTGATTTATTTCTATCCCAATAGTTGCTAAAACTTTATTAGTTAATTGCTCTTTGATATCATCATCAATCGACAAATTTTCAATCTCACTTAATGTTTGGACTGCTAAATGAAGTGCTTGTATCGTTTCTAAAGATTCCATCTGCTGATTATAATTCTTTTCCACCCATTACTAGAACTGGCTCAATCCAAACTAGCTTTCGTTGCTGCCTGCCTTGTCCATAAGGTTGATTACGTAAGAAGCCTCTGCGCCAATGGATGCTCTTAGTACCATGTGAACCACTACTACCTTCATTGCTTTGCGTCTCTTCACGTTTGAGTATATATCTTTGTCCGAGCCAAAGTGGTTGATAAAAATCTTGCGCTTGGGACTTCCCAAATCCTTTATTAACCCTAATTACCTCGCTTGTTTTATCTACAAGTTCGGGGCGGACTTCCATTAACAAAATTAATCGCAGGAAAATTGAGTGCAAGTATTCATTAAATCCTGCAACTACTTTAGGGTCAATATCTTCAGAGCCGGTATAGGTAAGTTTTTGTGCATCAAATTTAAATCGGCGACAAAAGAAACTAGACCCATCGGTTGCTGTCCAATAAAGAATATCAGCTTCACTATCGTAATGCCAAAAAATAGCATTGAACTCTTATTTTCAGGAGAAAGAATTACACCTTTAGGTAACATAAACATTCCCGTTTTCATTGCCCAGTTTAAACTGTCAATTTCAACGGTTAAAACAGATTGCATGAGTGCTTCGAGTAAATCTTTGTTCACCCAATATGCTGGACATTTAGCTTGACCGACTTTAAATAAGGTATATACGGTGATATACATCGATTCTGCGGGATTAGTTCTTAATCCGCGCTGTAGCTTTTCTTCTTCCGCTGAGTAGTAAATATCAGCAACAACACCGCACATTTTCTCATAGCTCTCGTAACCGTCTACATGAATAACGGGACGAATAACAATTTCTTTATACCAACCTTTGGGTTTTTTACTCATGCAGCACGCCTTAAAAATTCCTCTCGATGCCATTTTAGAGAATCTTGTCTTGGATAATACTGCACTTGGGCGGGTAAGATGATGCGATCTCCGTTAAACTCGCGCATCGGTTTAGCATTGGGTGAATCTTCCCGCAACTTGTCAGCAACAATAATGGTGTAATCATCATCAATGGTGAACCAAAAGCGGTCAAATGCCCAATGATGATTTTTACAGAATGAAACCCCGTTATCGATGCGGTCGTCATAGAACTGGGAGAATGGTTTGATGTGCGACCCGTCTACAATGTTCTGTCCGAGTGAGTCGAGTATCTGCAACCCGCAGAATGCACAACGCCAGTTATAAGTTGAAACTACAATTTTGCGAAAAGCTGCATCCCTGACAATTGTTGTCTGTTCATCCTCCAGTTCCTCTGGTTGGTAGACTTTGCCGCCGGAGCGTTGCAGCTGCTCCTGTAATTCAGCAAAAGCATTGACCTGAAGTAACTGTTCAATCTCTTGGGTTTGCTCCTTAAACCAAGAGTCAATTAGAACGTGGGTCAAAATACTTCGTTCCTCTGAGTTTTGCAGAATCTCAAACAGTTCCTCATCCAAGTAGGCATACTCTACAGTTTGGCTGATAGTACTGACTGTCCTGATCTTGACCTTGGCTGCAATCAGTGATTCAAATCCTGGTTTCATTCGGTAATGCCAAAATCCATCACTGGTGAGGTGAAAAAACGGCATTCCAATATCCGGTTTGCGTACTGGTTCTAAGTGGCTCCACAGTTTGAGAAAGGTGGCTATCAGTTCAGCCGACAGGGGAATTTGGTTGAGCCTAATTTGCCCTTGGCTGATCATCTCGATAATTGACAGCAGCAAAATGGGTTTATTCGGTGCAACCCCACTGGAACGGGATACCCTGAGATTGGCAAACTTATTGACGTAGTAGGCGAGATTTTTGATCATTACAACTATGAAACAATACAGATGTACACCTAATTCACATAACTGTATAGGTCGTTTGCCATCTGCCACAAATTCTTACTGATTTACTCAACTAGAGCTAGAGCAATTTTATCGTTTAAAATAACCGCTTTAGCAGTAGTTATTGGTGTATAAGGCATTACATCTTTGCAATAAAACAGTGGGTGGCCGGGATGCAAGTTATATGTCACCTGTTGGTAGCCTCTATCAATGAGCGATCGCAGGCGGCGGGTAGATGTTACCTCATGCCGTGATGCCCTCAACGGCTACCAAAAAGGTAAATGCTTCTACTCATTTGCAGATATTTCAATTGAGCCAGGGTCAGAGAATTTGGCAGATGTAGACCACTTTTTTCCGCATTCTTTGAACAAATGTATAAAAAATATAGATGGTGTGTGGAACTTGGTTTTAGCATCGCAAGAATGCAACCGGGGCGAAGGAGGAAAATTTGATAGGCTCCCTAACACCAAATATTTGGATCGCCTGCACAAGCGTAACGAATTTTTAATTACCAGCCACCACCCGCTACGTGAAACACTTATTCAACAAACAGGCAACACGGAACAAAAACGACGATATTTTTTGCAGTCCATGTACAATACAGCACAAAGACTTTTAGGAAGCGGACGTAATGATGGTTGGAAAGCAGGGTTTGAATACCCAGCAACGTTTTAAAATAGCAGGTGCAAAGTCAAGTTTCTAAAAAATATGCGCGAATATCGATGTACACGTAACGCATTATACTCACACGACTCCACTGGTAAAAATGACCTAAGAGAACGCCAGGGGCATTATATCTGGGCAATCAACGAAGAAGCTGCATGGCAGGAAATGGCACGGCGGTATCCAGATGAAACCGAAGCGGGGTTTACTGTGCAGGAGTGGGAAAGTTTCAATGTCACTGTAGTAGAGATTCGGCAAGAGGAGTCCGAAAATGAATGAGTCATTAAATGCCGCTCAAAGCGAACTACAAGTTATGGACTTTTTTGCAGCAGCTCTCCAAGATAAAGTGTTGTTAGGTCGACTGATGGAAGCAATGGGTGCAAAAGATAAAGCTGCAATCATGGCTATGGCTGCCGAGTGTGGCTATAACTTTTCTCAAGAATCATTGCACCAGGGTTTAACAAAGGTATTCCATTTGATTACGCCAATCATGCAAGAGCAAAACTTAGCCGTGTCCGAAGAAATTGATTAAGGAGTATGAGGTGATACTAAGGGAAAAAATTCAGCAACTCCTTGACCCCTATGATTCTTCTCAAACAGAGTGCGATGGTATGACTCGCATCTGCCACACTGTACTAACTAATCATGGCATTGAGCATCAACCGATGATTGGGGTTTTGACTCTGCAAAATCAAGAAATTGAGCCGCATTTTTGGATTGATTTACCATCAGGTGAGCGCATCGATTATCGAGCTAAGATGTGGCTTGTGGGAGAGTGTATCCCTCATGGAGTTTTCACCCCTCAAGATTTTCCAGATGTCATCTACACTGGTGAACCAATAGAGTTAGATATATTGTCACCAACACTATTTGAAATCCTTACGCTTAAGTTTGATTGGCAAAAGTTCTAGCAAGAACAAGCCTTGAACAATAATGTACTCTTCTACATCCAGCATACAGGGCAGGAGTATAACTTTCTAACTTGTCAACAAGTTGGCTGGTTGGCAACCCAACTTGTTAACAATTCGGCTGGTTATCAACCTAACTTGCCATATTCATGACTTGCCAGTAATCTCGTAAGCAAAATGCTTGGTTAAAATTCAATGATTATCGCATTGGCAAACCAGAAAGGAGGGGTCGCCAAAACTACCTCTACTATCTCTTTAGGAGGACTGCTGGCTGAACAAGATACTGTCTTGGCTGTTGACCTTGACCCTCAAGGTAATCTCACTACAGGGCTGGGAGTAGAAGTGGCTGATGACCAGATTAGCTGCTACGACGTTATTACAGAAAAAGCAGAAGTCATCGATGGAGTAGTTTCTACTAAATTTGGACTCAGCTTATTGCCTGCTGACATCAACTTAGCTAAGGGAGAAACCGAAATGCTTATGAAGGTAGGTAACTTCTCCATCCTTAAAGAGCGACTGACTCCTGTACTTAAGCAATTCCATCACATCTTAATTGACTGTCCACCTTCTTTGGGATTGTTAACGGTTAATGCCTTGGCAGCTGCGGATGCAGTTCTTATTCCAGTGCAGTGTCAATTTTTTGCTTTAAAAGGGCTGGCTGCATTGTTAGAAACAGTTGCAAGTGTCCAGAAACGTCTTAATCCCCAGTTACAAATACTGGGAGTATTGCCAACAATGGCTGAAAATACGGTTATGACTCAAGATGTCTTAGCCTCCTTAAATAAGAGACTACAAAACATTCGGATATTTGAACCCGTTCCGAAGTCAATCAAGTTTTCTGAGTCAAATCTGGCTGGCGAACCTATCCACATCTATGCTAAAGACCCCAAACTGGTGCAGCCTTACCAGTTAATCGCTAATTTAATTGCTGCAATCTAATTAAGGTGAAAAGACAGATGACAAAACGACGCGCCAGATTAAATGACGATAATGATCCGTTGTCTTCGACCGATAAAGTTTTAGCTGGGTTTGAGCAAATTAGCAAGTCAACAAGTCAGCAAGATAAATTGCCAACCAGTAAGGAAGCTGACAAGTTAACCAGTCAACCAGATAAACCATCAACCAGTGGTAAATCCAACAAGTCAACAAGCCTGCAAGATGAACTGTCAACCAGTAAGGAAGCTAACAAGTCAACCAGTCAACAATCTGACAAGTCAGCAAGTCTGCAAGATGAACTGTCAACCAGTAAGGAAGCTAACAAGTCAACCAGTCAACAAGTTAATATAGAAAAAGTTTCATTGCGTAAATCTACGTTTCAAATCAGTGAAGATGTACTGCATCAGCTAGACAAACTGCACCTTACACTCCAGTTAGAGCTAGGAAAAGCTCATGCTCCTTATAAAGAAGTGATTGTAGAAGAAGCTATAGTACAACTTTTAGAGTCGTTTAACTCCTCGCGTACCTCTTTGATAGATGTATTGATGTCAAGACAGAAAAGCCGGGACAAACTTTAAAAGATAAGTTTGCGAGCGCCTGTTTTCATATTTTAGATTGCACAGGCGCTCAGTTCTTAAACAAATCCACTCTTAGAGGTACTGCCCCTCCTTTCACTGTGTTATCAGCACAGTGCCTCACTTTTCGGCTTCAGGTGGAAGGCGGAAGATGGAGGAATCGAACCCCTGGGTCTGCGCCCACCCCGGTTTTCAAGACCGGTTGCCGACCATTTAGCGGCATCTTCCTTAAAGGGGTGTCTGACGGGACTCGAACCCGTTATGACTGGTTCCACAAACCAGCGTCTCGACCACTTTGACTTCAGACACCACAGTGGAATCAAGGGGATTTGAACCCCTAACCTTCCGCTTGCAAGGCGGACGCTCTAGCCAGTTGAGCTATGACCCCATACAGCAGGAGTGGTAGGATTTGAACCTACATCGGTCGATTTAGAAGATCGATGCCTTATCCATTAAGCGACACTCCCATAAATTGGTAGCCCTGGCAGGAATTGAACCTGCAAAAATTCCGTCCCTCAAACGGAAGCGTTTACCAATTTCGCCACGGGAGTATCAGTACCCTTGGTGGGAGTCGAACCCACAAAATCTGGTTTCTAAGACCAGCACGTTTGCCAGTTTCGTCACAAGGGCAAATGGTCGGGATGGTAGGATTTGAACCTACGGCTCCTTGTCCCCAAAACAAGGCTTCTAGACCACTGAATTACATCCCGATATTGGTACTCAGGCGTGGGATTTGAACCCACACACAGACTGTTTTTGAGACAGCCGCCTCTTCCAATTGGGCTACAGGAGTATATATAGGCTCTTAAGGAAGGAATTGAACCCTCAAACTTCGCATCTCTTCGTGCGACGGCTTTGCCTGTTTGCCTACTTCCCAATAAATGGCTGCCCCAGTAGGACTCGAACCTACAACCCCCGCGCCCTTCAGCGCGTCGCTCTGCCATTGAGCTATGGGGCAATGTGCCAGTCCCCCAGATCCGGATTGAACGGATGACCTCCTGTTCTTCAGACAGGCGCTACTACCAACTGAGCTACCAGGGGATAAGGCGAGAACGGAGGGACTTGAACCCCCAACCTGAAGGTTCGTAATCTGAGATGTTATCCAGTTACACCACGTTCTCACGCAGCGGAGAGAGAGGGAGTTGAACCCACAGTGAGATGATAAATCTCACGACTGTGAGCGCAAACAGCTTGTCCTGCCAATAGCAATCTCTCCATAATGGGCCGGGTAGGATTTGAACCTACGAAGCACATAGGCATCCGTTTTACAGACGGCTTTCCTTCAACCGGACTTGGATACCGACCCAAATCAACGTTCACTTTGTAGAAATACATCCACAAGAGATGGAGTGAAGGGGAATCGAACCCCTATCCAGCAAGCGTCCGTTTGTTGGTTTCGTTGCTGTCGATCACCATTCGTCACCCCATGAGGCAGTGCAGACGGGACTTGAACCCGCTAATTACACGCTTGAAAGACGTGCCGCTCGGCCACTTCGCTTCTGCACCATGTATGCCGTGTAAGTTGAAAAAGCTGTTGATTCACACACAGGAATTGAACCTGCTCACGACTGTTTTAGAGACAGTTGCCTTACCATTAGGCGAGTATGTAAGCTTTTTCGATTAGGACACGGCAACGCCAAAGACTTGGATTTGAACCCTGACCAAAGGTTTTGGAGACCCTGATGCTGCCATTACACCATCTGTGCATTTGGTCGCAGCGATGGGAGTTGAATCCATATACTCTCGGTTATGAGCCGAGTACCTTGCCGTTAGGTGACGCTGCAACGTCTGGAGTCCAGGGCGAGAATTGAACTCGCACAGTCGGTGCAAGCAGACCAATACCCTACCATTAGGCGACCTGGACACATTTGGAAGCCTCGACGGGAGTTGCACCCGCTCCTCCGTGCTTGAGAGGCACAGCGACTTATCTATTTGTCCACAAGGCTACACGGGGATGATGGGATTTGAACCCACGATCTTTCGCTCGACAGGCGACTGCTTTAAACCGGACTAAGCTACACCCCCACGTTGGGTGGCAATTATTCAGTTTTCATGGTTCTGAGGTGTTTGCTCTATGCCTTGTTGAGAGGCTGTAGTGCTTTACTACATATACACTACATAATGTATTACAAGGTGTCAAGGGCATACTAAAAAATTTTTTTGAGAAGTGAGAGGACATTGTGATGTAATCGCGGTATTGCCCTCTCTGGCTAGGATTGAGTAAATTACTCAGCTTCATTCAGGCGTTGTGTGTTCCAAAATTGTTCGGCAAATGCAACTGCTGGATGAATCGGTGCTTTGGGCTTGGTTTTCAGTATCATTCCCGCTTCATGTGGCAGGCGATCTCTCTTGGTTGAGTTGCATTTTTCGCACGCTGTTACAACGTTGTCCCAACTGTGTTGTCCGCCTTTGGATCTGGGAATTACATGGTCAAGCGTTAGATGCTTAGTACTACCGCAGTATTGGCAGGTGTGGTTGTCTCGTCTCAACACTTCACGACGGTTTACAGGCGGGACTTTCCAGTGCCGTTCGGGATTGCCAACAGTCAAGCGGATGTGTGATGGTACTTGTAGTACAACGCTGGGAGAGCGAATTTCCCAAGGCTTGGTGCTGCTCAAATCCAACGATTCTGCCTGACCCGTGACTAATAGTACAACAGCGCGTTTAATATTGATGCGTGCCAGTGGTAGGTAGTTCTTGGAGAACACTACTACTGAATTTTGTAATATTTGTGATTGCTGAAAAGGTGGTTGAGCTTCCATAAGTTGATTTACTCCTCAAAAAATAACCCCCGCCTCTGGTCATCAGGTGCGGGGGTCTCTTCGTTGATACTTTTTGCCCTATGTCGGTGCTAGACAACACTTGCACCTCCCGCTCTGGATAAGCTGATCTGGATTTAGCCATCTGGAAATCGCTTTCTGCACGCCAGTGTTTACAGATTTACCGCCCTTCACCTGATATGTTCTGACCTCAAATGCAAATAGCGCGATTACTCTGCCTAAACCCCAGCTGGGTCGGCAATGTATCGCGCTACTTAACATTGAGGAAAATCTGCGGCTCATTGAATGCTTGTAGTATTTGTAATCGACAATAGTTTAATAATACATTTGTAGTATCTATTTGTCCACTGCACAGCCACTGTGTTACTTATAAGCTGCAATTATTAAATTTTTAAGCAAACTTTTAGTTACATTTTTTTTACAATCCGTTACAAGTTCTCGTTACCGCTACTAAGTTTTGAAATTTTTATTTCAGTCCATAATAACTTAAAGCTCGTTTTGTCCAATTGTAAAAGCCATTGATGTAGCGTACTTGCGTCAGCAAGGGGCAGAAGTATACTGATTGGGTTTCAAGCCAACGCTTATAGTAATCAATCCAATCTAAATATTGCAACCACACTGGATAGTTAATTTCTGAGATTTGATATCGCTTTCTACTTAACCTGGAAGGAAACTTGCGTCCTTTTTCAACCGCAGCACAAACTAACCAGTAGTTGAGGTAAACAAATTTTTCCGCACTATCTATATTGGGAAACAGCCACATGCAGTGATAATGCTTGCCTGACCCATCTATTACTTCCAGAGAATAATGAAAAGGTTCGCATACGATTGGCATTGGCACTAAGTCGATGTGATAGAGCCAGTGTCCACAGACTTTTGTAATCGGACAGTCCACTGTTTTTAAAACTTACGGCAATTAATTCACAATCTACCATTGCAGTAGGTGATCGTCGCCCAAGAGCAGATGCTAAAAATGCTTTCAAAAACCACCAAGTAAGAAACGTCTTAACTTAATTTCTTACTTTATTTGCCACAAGCAAGTCACATCAATGGTTATGAGAGCCATTACTTCGCACGATTCTTGCGCCGTTGAAGCTCTTGGATCTGGGGAAGCTCTTGAGGCTCTTGGAGAAAGAAGTTTTCAAATATACTTAATACATTGAGCATTTTTCTCCCATAATTATGCGATAAAGCAGAAGTTGTAGAGGTAACGCATAGTCAACTTAATGTTGCATCAGCCAAGGTGATGGATTATTTATCATACTTACAAAACCTGCCAAAACTTGGTTGTAAGTCCCATAAATTTCTCTACCTTTCTCAACATCAATGTAATTACATTTAACTGCAAATTTAATCCATGTCTGAGTTTCTGCTGCTTCTGCTTCGCAGTCGTTAAGTTTGGCTACAAATGCCGCTTCATATCGTCTCTTTCTCCAAGCCTCTGCAAAATTTGCACATACAGAGCGCGGCGAGCGGCGGATTTGATCGGTTAATGAATACCGTTCTTCAACTGGAAATTTTTTTGATAATTCAAAAAACTGTGGGCGATCGCATTAGTCTGTTTGAGGTGCTTTTGGGAAGATTGCATCGCTGATGGTGCGTTCAGCAATTGGAACTGAAAGCACAATGGAAGTTGTGACTGTCGCGTAAGGGATAAAGCGATCAACGACTTGCTCCAGGTGACTGACAGATGTAACAGCCACCTCAACTAAATAATGGTCATTACCCGCCACTCGATAGCAAGATAGGACTTCAGGACATTCATGCAGCAGCGATCGCATCCTGTAGCATCCCTCTCCAAATGCTTTGATTGTGATGAAAGCTGTGATGGTTAACCCTAGCTTGTCTAAATTCAGCTTGGCTTGATACCCAGTAATTATCCCTGATTCTTCGAGTCGGCGGACTCGTTCTGCGACTGCTGGTGCGGATAATCCCACTCGTTTCCCCAATTCTTTGAAAGGAATGCGGGCATCTTCTTGCAGGATCGTGAGAATCTGCCAACTTGTTTCATCTAGTAGCTTTTGAGCATTATACATCACTTGATTAAATAAATAAGGTCTGGATTGTAAAATTCCTTTTTATTTTAAGCGTTAGAGCATTTATTAATTACTTTATATATGTATTTTGGCAAATTTAATTTACATAATTAGATGTATTAACTGGAGTAATTTATCTGTCAATGACTTTAACGATCGCAATCACCTCAGATTTTATTTGCCCCTGGTGTTTGGTTGCAGATGTGCGGCTCAAGCAAGCAATTGCACAACTTAGCTCTCCTATTGCCATACAACGAATCTGGTATCCCTTTGAGCTAAACCCTGACATGCCTGCTATCGGTATGGATCGCAAAACCTATCGTTCTCAAAAATTTGGCAGTTGGGAACATTCACAACTGTTGGATGCAAAAACGATACAGGCTACTCTTGCGGATGGGATTGAGTTTCGCTATGACTTGATGCAAGTGACACCCAACACGCTTAATGCTCATCGATTGACTTGGTTTGCAGCTGGGGAAGGTAAAGCGGCCCAGATAGCTGAAGGTATCCTAGCCGCCTACTTCACCAAAGGGCAGAATATTGGTGAAATTGAAATCTTAGTCAATCTCGCGGTTGAGGTTGGCATTGATGCAGGCAAAGCCAAAGCATTCTTGCTATCTGCTCAAGGCATTCAGTCAGTCAAAGAATTGGAACAGCAGGCGATCGCCCAAGGGATTTACGGTGTCCCGGCGATTCGCATTGGAGGGGAAATTTTATCGGGGGCACAACCTGTTGAGGTATTTGTAGCTGCATTGCAGACTGCGATCAAACAATTGCAGACAGTATAACAGTTGAATTTAACCGTAATTGCCACAAATCCCTGTAGTCATGGCATCCATAGCAGAGCAAACAAGCTTATCCTCTCAACCCAGAAAAGTCAGGCTCTACGGACAACCAAACTCAGCAGAAGCTTACAAAATTCGAGATTTTCTCAATCGTAGCGTTGTTGAGTTTGATTGGATTGAGCTTTCTTGTAATGAAGATTGTTATCAAGCACTCGGTCTAGCAACGTTGAGTGATATTCGATTACCAGTTGTAGAATTTCCCGATGGTACGCAAATATTTGCTCCCACTATTCTGGAGATTGCCCAGCGCCTGGGTTGGGTGACACAACCCAAGTTTAAAGAATACGATCTCTCAATTTATGGAGCGGGGCCTGCTGGGTTAAGTGCTGCGGTTTATGCTGCATCTGAAGGATTACGCACGGTTTTAATTGAACGACACGCAGTCGGCGGACAGGCTGGCACCAGTTCATTGATTGAGAATTATATGGGATTTCCCGAAGGAATTAGTGGTGCTGACTTAGCAGAACGAGCGCGTCAGCAGGCAGTTAAATTCGGAGTTGAATTGCTGCTCTTGCGCGAAGGGATTAAAGCCGAATTCAAAAACAACCGAATTTATGTAGACATGGCAGATAGGAGCAAAATGATTGCCCGTGCCAACATTTGTGCCACAGGGGTTGAGTATCAACGGCTCAATCTTGCTAATGAAGACCGATTTCTCAATGTCGGGTTGTTTTATGGTGCAGGTGCCAGCGAAGCCCTAATGTGTCAGGGAAAACATATTTTTGTTGTGGGTGGTGGTAACTCAGCCGGCCAAGCTGCAATCTATTTCTCCGATCATGCCGAAAAGGTAACTATGTTGGTTCGAGGTGATAATTTGGCAGCAACCCTATCCCAGTACCTGATTAACCGGATTACGAACACCAGCAATATTGAGGTACTTTTCAATACCCAAGTGACAGGGCTAGCTGGGGATACAACGCTGCAACAAATTGAGATTAGCAACAGCCGTGATGGTTCAGTGCAGCAAGTTGATACGCAACGCCTGTTTGTGTGTATTGGTGGTGTGCCAAACACAGAATGGGCAAAGGATACAAACATCATTCGCGATCGCGCGGGCTATTTAATTACAGGTTCAGACTTGCTCGATTCGGGATATCTGCTCCAACATTGGACACTTGATCGCAATCCGTTCTTTTTGGAAACCAGTGTCCCTGGTTCGTTTGCAGCTGGGGATGTCCGGCACGGGTCGATTAAACGAGTTGCTTCAGCAGTAGGCGAGGGAGCAATGGCAGTGACGTTTGTCCATAAATATCTGGAGGAAACGCGATGAATTTGTCAGGTAATCGTGCCATTGTCATTGGTGGCTCACTAGCAGGGCTATTTGCTGGCACACTTCTGCGTTCCATAGGTTGGCAGGTAGATATTTATGAGCGATCGCCTCACACACTCGATAGTCGTGGGGGCGGTGTCGTTTTGCAGCCAGATGTAGTAGAGGCATTTCAACGCGCAGGAATTCCCCATGAGGCTTTAGGTGTGCCAGCACACGAGCGCTACTATCTACAACGGGATGGCAGCATCCAAAGAATGCCGATGCGTCAAACTTTAACCTCTTGGAATTTGCTTTATGGCAACCTGCGGCGACATTTTCCAGATGCTCACTACCATCAAGGAAAAGTACTGACAAATTTTCAACTAGAAGGCGAACAGATTGTCGCAATTTTTGCTGATGGTACTCGTGAAATCAGCGATCTACTAATAGGTGCAGATGGAGCGAATTCCACCATGCGCCAACTGTTGTTGCCGACCTACAGCCCACTATATGCTGGCTATGTTGGCTATCGAGGTTTGGTCAACGAACCAGATTTAGACCCAGAAACGGCGGCAATTTTCACGGAGCGATTTGTGTTCTATCAGTTTCGCAATTCTCATATTCTGCAATATGTAATTCCAGGAGAGAATGAGTCATTGGTGTCGGGAGAACGGCGATTTAACTGGGTTTGGTATGTCAATTACGATGAAAAAACGGAACTGCCTAGCATTCTGACAGACAAGCATGGCAAACAGCGAGACTACTCCATTCCGCCGGGAATGATGGCTTTTGCCGTTGAACAAGAAATGCGCTCTTATGCAAACCGCGTGCTGGTGACTCCGTTTCAAAAGTTGGTTGCGGCGACAAAAGAGCCGTTCGTGCAAGCCATTTTGGATCTGGGTGTCCCGCAAATGGCATTTGGTCGGATTGCGCTACTTGGGGATGCGGCATTTATTCCTCGACCGCATACAGCAGCGAGTGTATCTAAAGGGGCTGCCAATGCGATCGCCCTTGCGGATGCCTTAGTTGCTCAGAATCATCATGTTCCTAGTGCGCTGAATGCCTGGGAAACCGATCAGCTGAGATTGGGAATGCATTTATGGAAAACTGGACAGGATCTTGGTGAGCGTTCTCAGTCCATGTATGGCACGGATCGGTTTGATGAACCCATTGTGCAACAAGCTTAAAAGTTTATGTTTCAAGCTCCAAATCAGTTAACCTCCCTCATGAGCCTCAGCCGTTTTCAAGCGTTTAGTGATGGAGCGTTAGCAAAGCGGCTCCCAAAGAGCTTCGCCGCCACGCTTTTGGCCCTTAAAATTCGCGTCGCCGATCTATCGAATCCCACATCTGAACTAATCCAGCAAGAACTGGGGCTAACGAATCTCATGAAACCTCAAATCTTTTGGCTGATGGCGATTATTTGCGCGTTTGCGGTCGCTAATCTTTATTACAATCAGCCGATTCTAGCTGCGATCGCCCACAGTTTTCATGCAAGCGTAGCGGAAGCTGGCTGGATTCCCACAATGACACAGTTGGGATACGCTTCTGGATTGCTGTTGTTTGTTCCCTTGGGCGATCGGTTTGAACAACGACGATTAATCGTGATTATGCTGTTGATCACCGCTATTAACTTATTCACTGCGGCATTATCGCCCAATCTTAAAACATTAATTCTGGCAAGTTATGGCATTGGTGCTACGACGATCGTCGCTCAAATCCTCTTACCCTTTTCGACTCAATTAGCTTCATCCAGCGAACAAGGCAAAATTATCGGCAACTTGATGAGTGCTCTGTTTGTGGGCATTTTACTGGCAAGACCAATTGGCGGTTGGGTTGGCGAACAATTCAACTGGCGGGCGATCTACTGGTTGGCAGGCGGTGTGATGCTACTGCTGGCGATCGCTTCGGCTCAGTTACTTCCAAAGTATCAACCCACGTTGAAGTTGAGTTATGAACAATTGCTGCGTTCTCTGTGGGATTTGATCGAATCTCAGTCTGCATTACGTACAGCTAGTTTGATTCAAGCCATGCTGTTTGGGGCATTTAGCGCATTTTGGTCAACACTGGCATTTTTACTCACCCGCCCACCCTATTCCTACGGCAGCAATGCTGTTGGTTTATTTGGTTTGGTGGGTATTGCTGGCATTTTGGCAGCACCCCTACTGGGGAAGATGGCAGATCGAGTCACAGCGAAAATCCTACGCTTGATGGTGGGGATGGCAATTGTAGGGGCGACCATTGCATATCTAATGTTTTGGCAATTCGGCACGCAACTTTGGGGCTTGATTGTTGGCAGTGTCTTACTGAACTTGAGTAGCCAAGGTGCACTAGTTGCGAATCAAGTCAAAGTTTATAGTCTCGATCCGGACGCTCGGAGTCGTCTCAATACCGTGTTTATGGTCGCAACCTTTCTTGGTGCTTCGCTCGGATCGGTTATTGGAACCTACGGTTGGAGCCTACTGCAATGGTCGGGAGTTTGCATTGCTGGGTTGTTCTTGATTGGAGTTGCGGCAATCTGGTTTTGGTTGCCCAGAATTAAGTGAAATTCAGCCTAATTGGTGGTTCAACCCCTGTGATTCATTGTTTTGTAATTGTGAGGATAAAACTCATGCCGGATCTGAAATTGCTTTCTCCAGCAACTCTTGGTACTTTGGAACTTCCTAATCGGATGATTATGGCACCGTTAACCCGATGCCGTGCTGGTAATGGGTATGTCCCTCAACCAATTAACGCAACTTACTACGCTCAAAGAGCATCCGCCGGACTGATCATCAGTGAAGCCACTCAAGTTGCTCCCAATGGTATTGGCTATCCCAATACACCCGGAATTTATACATCAGAGCAAGTCGAAGGTTGGAAGCAAGTGACAAATGCCGTTCATGCTCAAGGTGGACGGATTTTTCTCCAACTGTGGCACGCTGGACGAGTTGCCCATCCTTCATTATTGCCACCCAATGAAATCCTGATCGCTCCCAGTGCAATTCCAGCGAACTGCATGGCAGATACCGCCCTAGGGCAGCAACCCCACGTTACGCCTAGAGCTTTAGCATTAGAAGAAATTCCACCGATTGTGTCACAGTTCCAGCAGGGCGCAAGAAATGCTCTAGCCGCTGGATTTGATGGTGTTGAGATTCATAGCGCCAACGGGTATCTACTCGATCAATTTCTGCAAGATAACTCCAATCAGCGATCAGATGAATATGGAGGTTCTGTCGAAAACCGAACACGCCTACTACTGGAAGTTGTTCAAGCAGTGGTTGAAGTTTGGGGACAAACAAAAGTAGGTGTGCGATTATCACCAAGCAGTTCTTTTAATGATATGAGGGACTCAAATCCAACCGCGACTTTTAGCTACGTCGCCGATGTGTTAAATCAATTTGGGCTAGCCTATCTCCATGTCATTGAACCGCGCATTCAAGGAAATGTAACAATCGCTGATGAGGGCAAGGGGTTAGATACAAAGTTTTTCCGTTCTATTTTTCAAGGTTCGATGATCGCAGCAGGTGGTTATACCCGCGAAACGGGCGAAGCCATCTTGCAAGATAATGGTGTTGACTTCGTTGCTTTCGGTCGCTTATTTCTAGCAAATCCAGATTTACCAAAACGTTTTGCACTCAATGCCCCACTGAATCGGCACGATCGTAGTACGTTTTACAGCAGCGGTGAACGAGGGTATACAGATTACCCAGCGATCAACCGTGAGAGTTTAGGGTAAGTACTTAGACAGAATTAATTACATACATTGTTGCTATAGTATAGTCAAAAATCATTTTAAATATCACAGATGCTAACGCATTGATGTAAATAGAAAGCTAGCTAACCGCTTCATAGATAGCCAGTTACTAGTTATATCAACAGGAGTTAAAACAATGCAATTAGCACAGTAATGTTAACAGAGCTTCTCCGTTATTATTTACGGATTTTCTACTCTCTTTATTTTTCAATTATTGCTAGAGATATCTATCGCTTTTGAAAAACACTGCAACTGCACTACATCTAGAAAACCCACTGTAATTCAAACCGAAACCTTAACTGAAAAATCCAAAATTCGGATATCTACCAAAAACAAACATCAAGTATCTACAACCAAACAGATGACTGTTTAACAGTTAAGAAAGAAATGCTCACAAGTTGGAATAAATGGAGTTACGCTATCCAAGAAACTAAAACAGGCAAGAAACGACATCTCAACCGAGAAGAAATGTTAATAGCCTTAAGCCAAATTAAACAGTCAGCATAATAAAAATATAAACTGATAGTAATTCATTCTATTATTAGTTTATATAAAATGGACAAGTACTGTATTTATTGGCGAAGAAAAAATTCTAGTAAGGACGCATCACCCTTAATTTTCACTCATCCAAATTCTAGACAAGAAGCAATGATAAGAGGTGATTATGGAGAGATGGAATTGTGGGATAACCTAACTGCTGCTCAAGCAGAAGTAAAAAAATTTAATCACAGATATCCCAATCTTTTCTTTTGGGTAAAAGAACCAAATGTCAAATAATCATCCCTACAAAATTATTCCTGACAGAATTACCAAACTAGCAAAAGGCCAGATTTTCGTGTTTGGCAGTAACACGGAAGGAAGACACGGTGCTGGAAGTGCTTTATTTGCGCGACAGTACTGCAATACAGAATGCGGCAATCCGCAAGGACGACAAGGACAATCTTGGGCGATCGCAACCAAAGGCCTAAATGGCATAGAACCGAGATAGCTGCATTTTCGGAAATTAAGGCTTAAAATGGTTGCTCTTCTGAATTTTGATAATGTGCTACTTGAATGTAACTGGAATTGTATGTAACGGAAAATGAAGCATATTAGTACTCCTATTTCCGTTCTCGGCTGTATCTCAAATCAAGCTCAAGATGGCAATAAGCTACGACCGCACAAAAGTGTTTCGCGGTCGCACCTATCAAAAATGCTTGTAGTAACCCATCTACGGTTTTGAGAACACAAGCTTTTCTTAATTTTTGATTGATGCTGACGGAGATTACACATAATTAGGAAAAAGTGGAATCTGCAACTGAAAGTGCTTCTACCTCTGCAATATCTCATTGCAGAGGTAGAAATTGCGTCTCCAGATGATGTCATAGCTGATAAATAGATTCACACCCTGGATTACAAACACAGAGGCAGGTAAACATGATTAACTGCTCGGCAGAACCAGTGTATTTTTCACTATAAATTAAGCTTTGGGGCGGTTCTGTCATCAATTAAACTAGACACTACTTTGCGCGGGGTAAGGACGGCAAGGACAATTGCCACTAATAACAATGCTGGAACATCACCAAACAGGTGTCCACGTTCAGCCGGATCAATTAGTGCGTGTACCGCCATAATTAGCCCATGCACTAAACTTGACCAAACAGTGAACCAGATTAAACTGATGTTCGCTTCTGGTTGTCGAGAAGCCAACAGCAAAAAGACACCAAGCGTTGCATAAACACCAATGATCATTTGTTCATATTCGTACTGACCAGGTTGCCATAACCAGCCTGATGGCCAGATTTTAGTCAGCGGATAAATAAGTAAAAAGGCAATCCCGACAATAATGAGAGCGATTTTTAAGTAACGATGACGCTCATCCATTGCTTTTACCTCTGCTATTTTCCGGTGCAGTCTTTATCAATAAAACTGCTTAGTTTGTAATAGTATCGTCACTAGTGAGACTTCAGTTTTGAAGTGTTAGAAATTTTCATGCTCCCTTCACTGTTTTAGCAAAGTGAATATAGCAATTTTTTATCAACAACCGCGTCAATAGCATTTAGTATGAGAAATGGCTGTTAGGTCAAGCTAGGGTTTGTGGACAGTAACCCAATCCGTTGATGAACTGTTGCCGGAATGCTTCTATCTCCTCTTTGTTTGGCTGACCATGAGAAACTACAGCAACTTGATAGCGACGCATAACATCAACAGGAGACTGTCCACCTGCTAAACTCATTAGTGCCAATTGTAAGAGCTTTGATGGTGAGTAATTAATTCCTAATTCACTTAAGATTGACCTGAAATTACCATCTTCTTGAGGGCAAAGTTGATGCTTTAGTCTGACTCTAATCACCCAGCCGTCAATAGTATTAATCACGGTGACGAAGCTGACTCCCAGTTGAGAAGACCCAAGTAGATATTCAACCAACCGTAGTGTCAGGCTGGCATTCGCCAGATAGCAGAGGTATTCCATCTTATATGAGTGAATTGGGGTTAGTTCACTTTGAAGATAGAGAAACAATTTGAGGAACTTGTGAGCGAAAGAAATAATCGCCACCTAAGCGCTACTAGTATGAGCAAAGGCTAATATCTGTTCACTCAACTAGCCTTTTATATTTGCTCATGAATGCTTGAGACAAGTCTATTAACTTGCACCAGCTTCAGCTACAACAGCACCTTCTTCTGGTTTAGGCTCCTTCACCTTCTTCTCAAAAATTTGGATTCCTGCGTCAACGATTTCAAAACCTGAATCTGTTCGCTGACCAAGCTTACCCGATATAGCTCCTGCCCAGTCAGCAAACTCAGACGTGTTAGTTTCAGCCTTCCGCCAGCTTTTTGCATTAACTTGAGCAGTAAACACGTAGCCGTTCTGATCTGTCAGCGAGACTTCAACTTTCTTGTTCGCTGCTGGTGTGGCTGTTGGTAGTTCACCGCTAAATTTAATTGTGACTTCGCTTTTGACTTGCATACCTCGCTCCCTAGCTCATCTGAGACTCAAATTTTTCGCTACTGAATTTTATCAGGCAGTCCGACTAGCTACCTACCATAAAGCGGTTCTATATTTATCAAACCGTTATTGCCTTCTTCTCAGGTTTGCTCATCATTAGTGAACACTAGCAACACATTTATAATCACCACTAAGTCTATGTAATTAGTGGTGATTAAATCCCTAATACAGTCACAGCCCTCAAAAAAACTACTAAAACACTACATTTGTAATATCAAGCGGGACTGCGTCTGTATTAAAATACACCTCTAAATGGTCTACGAAAATTTGCGGCTGTTTGCGGCTGTTTGCGGCTAGTTGCGGCCAGTTGCGGCTGTTTGCGGCTGGAAATCAGAAAAGTCAGTAATTTCGTTTGCGGCTAGTTGCGCCCAGTTGCGGCTGATTGCGGCCAGTTGCGGTCAGTTGCGGCTGGAAAAGAGGGGTTTTCGGGTAGGTTATTTTAAAGGTGTACTCACTTTACTTTCGCGCCCCAAAGGGTGGCTGCGCCATTTTTCGCTTCGCTCAAAACGCAAAAGTAGTTCGCCCTGCCGGGAGCGTGGATGTTGCACTCATGTTATTCACTAAGTGAGATGGTTGCCCATTCTCAATAAACCTGGAACTTATTGATAATGCGTAATCTTATTGTGTTGCAAACGTACTTCAAAAATGACTCTGACTAGTTTCAACCTGCCAACCCAGCTTTCGCTGCAAGCAAGCTTTTAGCTCTCACCATCAAAGCAAGTGTCTACTTAAGTAACTGCTTAAGCAGAGAAATCTGTATTTCTAAATGTGAGATAGAGTACATCACAGCAATTTCTAAATCCTTCTTATCAGCACCCTGGCGCTTAAGAACATTTGGCCACCAATACATCCCTAAAGTGTTCAAAACAATTTTAGTCAGACCTCTGCCAATACTGTTCGGTTAACAAAGTTATCTGTTGAGGTGAGCAGGGGGAGCGGGGGGAGCAGGGGGAGCAGGGGGAGAGAAGAGCCATTGAACAGTAATTTCTCCCCCCCAGCCTCCCCAGCCTAAAGAGCCTCCCCAGCCTAAAGAGCTTATCCGAACCGTATTGAGACCTCTGCCAGAAATTTGACGCTCATGCTCTCGTAAAAATTGCAGTAGCTGGCCATCACTACTGTCGTGACTGCGTTTAATCGAAAGCACTTCCAGATGCTGTTCACTCATAAACTATAACCCTATCGAATTAGTGTAGTTTTTGTGTAAGCGATTGTGTTGATTGATACTAAAAATGTTTTGATGCCAAAACACCACCTTTTTACCCCCAATTCACCCTTTAATGTACCAAATGACAGTCAAACGACAGTCAAATCCTCTAACAGCAGCGACAGTCAAACGACTGTCAATTGACCCAAAAATGAGTCAATTGGGGGTGTTTTGGCGACCTACTTGTTGGGCTAAACTCCCCCAAAAATCGATTTCAGGCTGAGTTATAGTTATAACCATACTCACTATGGTTTCATGCCCTGCGGGTGGCTGCGCCATCTCTCGCTGCGCTCATGACATGAAACCGTCGTTCGCCCGGAGGGGGGTTTGAGTACTACAAAGTACTGCACTTGTAACATAAATCTTTTATGTCGCCACTAACTATTCTCAGAATTGAGAAACTAAAAACATTTGGCAACGTTGCCGGAAGTGATGACCATGTTACCAGGAATAGAGAAACACCCAATGCAGATCCAACTAAAAATAATAGACGGTTGATTGGGACAGAAGACTCACGCTCTTTAGAGGAGATAGTTAAGGAAAAAATCTCTACGCTACCGCATCGCCCACGAAAGGATGCGGTGTTATGCACCGAGATGTTTCTCTCGGCATCACCTCTCTATTTTCGTCCTCATGACCCATCTCAATCCGGGCATTGGTCTGATGAAAGAATGCAGCAGTGGGCCAGTGCTTCCCGTGACTGGCTCTTAGAAAACTATGGTTCCCTTTGCGTCAGGGCAGAACTGCACCTAGATGAAAGTACCCCACACATCCACGCCTACATCGTGCCATTGAACGATAAAACCGGGAGGGTCAGCCATGATGCGATGTTCGGCGGCAGAGGTGGACAGGGGAGGAAGAAGTTATCCCTACTTCAAGATAGTTATGCAGAAGCACTTGCACCATTAGGCATTGAACGGGGGGTGAAGGGGAGTAAGGCAACTCACACGAAAGTAAAGGAGTATTACCAAGCGGTCAACAGCGAACCATTCACCGCAGTCTGGGAGAATTACCAATTAGCACCGACACCCTTTGAATCAGCCAGGACTTATATTGCCCGGATTCAGCAGCATGAAAATTTCCAAGCCATTAACCACCAATTGGCTGACCGCGCTTTCATGCTTGAGCGATTATCCCGTGCAGAGCAACGGGCTTTCTATAGCTCTAAGCAACGGCAGCGACTTGAAAAACGGGTGCAACTGTTGGAATCCCAGACTCAACAACTGCGCGATTTACCCTTGGAAGATGTCGCTTGGGAGTTGGGGCTGCATCATGATCTAGAGCGATGGAAAGGTCACGGTCACATCATTAATATAGATGGGTCGAAGTTCTACGATTTTTCACCCGAACAGCAAAAGGGCGGCGGTGGTGCGATTGATTTGGTGATGCACGTTAACAACTGTAATTTCCGACAAGCGATCGCGTGGCTTCATGACCGCTTTGGGGAAGCGGGAGCAGAAAAAGCAGCGATCGCCCACGCTCGAAAAGCGACTGCTCTTATTATCCAGACTGAACCACGCCCCCAATTCCAGCTACCTGTTGAGAATCAAGCCCACTGGCCAGCAGTTGAACGTTACCTGACCCAAAACCGGGGCATACCCCAAGATTTTGTGCAACTTCTACACAGCAAAGGTCTGGTTTACGCTGATGAGCAACAAAACGCTGTGTTCGTGATGCGGAATCTAGACTTGCAACCTAACGGTGCATTCCTGCGGGGGACACGGAGAGAAGTCGGAGCGGCGGCTGTAGCCGAGCTGAACTTCGGAGGCGAGAACAACACATTTAAGGGCTACCAAAAAGGAACCACTAGGCGTAATGGCTGGTTTCACTTTCACTGGGGTGGCCAGCGCGATGCAACTGTAGAAAAAGTTGTGCTTTTGAAGTCGCCCATTGATGCAATTTCCTTTGCAATGCTGGAGTATCAAGTTAGAGGCGATGTGCCACCAAAAAGAACGCTATACATGGCAGTTGATAGCCCTAACAGCTTACCAGTAGAGCAATTGCGACAAATCCCTAATGTGCAAGTGGCATTTGACCCAGATCAAGCAGGAGAAGTTGCTGCACGGGCACTCATGGAACTACTCCCACAGGCTAAGAGACTCAAATGCAAGGCGGTTGATTGGAACCAGCAGCTACTCGATTATGGGCGGCAGTTAAGGCAACAGCACCAGCAACAGCAGCACGAAGAAGATGATTTAAGTCTTTAAAAGCAATTTTGTAGTGGTAATGTAGTTTTTAGTAGTCGGTTTTCGGAAATTACTCTTAAAATCAATCATTTTTGATTTCAAAAACTTTCCGCCAAAGATGGCGTACTGTGCGTCATCAAACTCCAGTAATAAGAAATTAGAATTCCGCTAAATTGCCATATATAAGCCATATAGTCTCCATATACTAACCATGAAAATTTGATAATCAACAGTTATAAGAAGTTCTGAGAACGCCTCTAAATTTACACAAAAAATACACAGATTTATCTGATTATTTCCACTACTTGGACTGACAATTATCAGAGAAATTACACAAAAGCTTGCCAGTCATACTGGTGTGTTTTGCGACTGAAATTGACCACACTGAGCAAGTAGCGAGAGTAGTGCTGTGTTTGTAGGTAAAATATGATTTAGGTTTGTTATCCAAAAATCGTTTATGAAACGACACCTCAAAGAACTTAAATCACTTCAACAAAGTGAATCTAATGAGAGTATTCTGAAAAATTTTCAAGCATTCATAGCAGGAGCTATGACCAAAATTAACTCAGCCCTACCAGGACAAACAGTTGTCCTTATATTTACAAATGGCGACAGAGGAACCCCAATCAAGGCACGAAAAACCATTGAGGATTGGATCGATCAGCAGCCTTGGCGGGAGCGCGTTCAAATACACATTCAAGCACGCTCCTAAAAAATTAGTTTTATTTAATTCACCATTAACAAATCACATCCACTCCACCCAATTAGGTGCATTGGACACCAGTTGAGAAAACATATCGGGGTTAGCTGAGTCAAATTCCAGAATCACCCCCCAGCGCTCATCAGTGGTAAGTGTACTGAGCAGTTCTCTAACTCTATCAACCCCGTATTCTAGTTGCTCTACCACTAATTGAGTATAGTTTTTCACTCTCTGCCACCAGTCATCATTGAGTATTTCTACTTGTTGAGATTGTCCGTCCATACCCCCCCGATTAATCTCTCCATTTAAATTAGGGGGGGGTGTGGACGGGGTTGGGGAAGCAGGGGAAGCTGGGGAGGCTGGGGAGGCTGGGGAGCAAAGAGCGTTATTGTTCAATGGTTCTTCTCCCCCCCTGCTGCACCTCTCCCCCTGCCCCCCCTGCTCTTTCTTAGTCGGTTCAATACCATATAGAGCCTGCATTCTAGCCGCATAAGCCGCGTTTCGTTCTCGTTGGGATTGACGCTGCTGCTCTTTGAGTTCACGCTGCCTTTGCCGATATGACAACACCTGTTGGGCAAACTTAACATCATCGGAATGTAAGCGATAATACCTCACTCGTTTCCCATTCTCCACAGGCCGCCGACATCCGGTAGACAGTCCCAGTTGCTCTAGGTATTGCCCCAAAATCCACATCGGCGACTCATCAATGGGTATGGTAATGTTGAGGATGGCTTTAATGTGGCTGGCATAGCGTTTGGACAAATGCGCCACAGATATAAGGTTAGACTCATTTCCTGTTACCTCTGCTCCAGCCATTAACTCTGTGAGAATCTCTCTCAATCCGATTTGATGACGCATTAACCATGATGTGGAATGATTGCTCCAATCAGTACAGATTGCTAGACGCTCGCGCTCAGACTTATCTCGCTCGACCACGACAGATGGCGGCGTAATGAATTCTCGTCCCTGGTCATCAGTGATAGTTGACCCTGGTGGTGCTAGTATCGCCTCCAATGCCACAATCTTACGAATCAGCCTTCCAGAGTCATCTTTTTCGACTAAGGAAGGGGTAACGCTCATGCCGTAAGTATCCTGTATGCGGAACTTCTCACACTCTAGGATTTCTTCGGGCTTAAGGTAGTCTTGATGCAGTCTTGCTGTGTAAGTTCTCTTGTCAATATCTTTGGCGTTAGCAACGTTGGTGTAATGCTCCCAGTCCAGGGCAATACCCGCCGCCTTAATCCATCGAGAAGCCCCCTCATCAATACCATCGCCCATTGGAATAATAGTATTGCCCATCTCCTCAAGGAGCGATCGCAAATCAGAACGCAAATTATTAATTGACCAGTTCCTTTGTGCTTCAATCTCACAACTAGCATCCAAAGCCCAATCCTTCTCCGCCCCCCGTTTGCCTGTTTCTTTGTCAATGCGAATTAAAAACGCAGTCATCTCGTTTTTCTGGAGAATTTTTTCTTTGATGTGTCGGGCATTGGTTTCGGCATAACCGAAGGGAGGACGAGGAGCTACCCAAACGTACATCGGCACATTAGGACGATACCGCCAAAGCTGCTGGGCGCATTCGGTCGCTGATTGGCTGACAGCGTGAAATACGCCAAACACTGCATCAAAATGATACGTTGAAATATCTACACCTGTACCCAGGCTGGGGGTAGTCAACAGCGCATTAATATCTTTAATTGCAACGTTGATTTCCTTGATCAATATCACATTCTCTTCGCTACCGCTATTTTCGGAGTGAATTGACCAGATTTTTAACTGGCGGTCTTCAACAGGTTCTGGTGTATTGTCTTCATCAGGGGCATCTAACGATACAAGACCATTTAAAGCTTTCTCTAGTTTCTTGATAAAACGCTTGCTATCGCTAACTAACATCAGGTTTCTACCTGTCATCAGTTGAGCGTGAAAATCTGCCACTAGATTGCTGCTGTTTCGACCCTCGTACCAGTAAACTTTGCGACCGCCAGAGCGATATTCGTTTTTGATAATGTAGGGTTTTTCTCCCGCTGGTCGCATTGCCATAAAGAAATCAATGGTCAAGTCATCCAAGTGGGCATCTGCTAATACTACCAGCTTGGCGTTATAAACTAGGTATTCTAAAACTTCTAAAATTTCCGAACGATGTTCTTTACAAGTTTTGGACTTCAGCAGGTGAGCGACATATTGACAAGCTTCATCTATGAAAAGGCAATCATAAGCCTGTAAATTACTTGCCATTTTATACAAGGAATCAATCGTGATACTGAGAGCATGAACTTTAGCCCAGTCTCCACAAGCCATAGCTGAATAAATCTCGGTCTTTAACCGCTCACTGAGGTTTTTGAGCAGGTTGACGCGATGACCATTGTTTAAAAAACTTAACTCTGGTTGGGTTGTTCTTACCCTGGCCAGCAACTCAGTTTTACCTGTTCCCATGTCTGAAAGTAAAGCCACCAGACCAGATTGCGGTAAGGAGTTGATCACTTTTGATAAAAAACGGCTGTTGACGGTAACATTGGGCTTGTGCTTGCGAATTCCCCTGGTACGACTGATGAAAAATGATTTTTGGTACTCACTTAAAGTGATAGTATCAGCAATCATCGCCGTGACTGCCTTATCAGCCTTTTTATCTAAAGCCACAACCCAATCGTCAATACCTTTCTCTGGGCCGGGTAGTAGTGCGACTTCACAATAACAACCTTGCTTTTGGATCGCCCAGGCTGTACGGCGTGTAGCTAGAAAAACGTGGCGTTTGGTTTTGGGCTTAATTTCGTAGTCAAACAGGATGATAAATTTCCGCCCTTGCTGTGCCATTGGCATTAAATCAGGGTGCAGTCGTTCTAAATCCTCCTGTCCGATTCGCCCGTTCCAGATTCCCGGCAGCGCGAGCGCCACAAATCCCAGACTTAACAAACAGCCAGTTTTCTTCTCGCCCTCCGTCAAAATGATGGGGATTTCTGGGTGAGCTAAAACCCAAGCCCAAAACCCTAACGCCTCTCCCTGCTCAGTAATCGTGATGTTTTCTGGCATGTGTAGGTTATGGCGTTGGGCTACCAAATACCATATGTGCAACGATACTCTCAGATACGTAACACGGTTGGGTGTTTGGGGTGGCGATTCGTACTTGACCGTTTTTTCGGTATATTTGTGGGTGCGTTTGTCCCATTCTCGCCTGGGGTCATCTGGCTTCAACCGTCCCCAGTCCATCGGTTGCCAGTTGTTGAGTGGGTCTAGTCCACTTACCCACCATCCCCCAAATACGGTGTGGGCATAACGTTTTAAATACCCATCTCGCAATCGCCCATCGTTGCGTCTGGCGGTTTGGGGTAGGGCATATAGTAGATATTCATAGGTTACTGCCCCAGATAAAGAACGAATATTGAGAGCGGTTAAGGCTGGATCTACTGCACTGGCTAACCATTCATTCCAGTGGTTGGCTTCTAGATCACAGGGTCTAGACAGATCAAGCGAGTTATTAAATTGTTGTAATTGTGGCATTTAGCCCATCCTCCAGTATGTGTAGTGGAGGAATTGGAGCTATCCCTTTTTAGTAATTTTTTATACAACAGTCGGAAATATAATCTTATAAAATTCCTAAGTTGCCATTCTTATCTTGCTTGTAAGCGTTACAATGGCTTAACACTTCAATCATGTAAGATAAAATTACTATTAGGGATATTAATCAGGCGTCCAACCCGATACCCCAATTCCAATGGAATCAACTTTGAAAACCCTGCTGTCTCGTCGAGACGTGGGGTTTTCAGCTTTTAGCCTATTCGTACTTGGCTAACCAAGCCCTGACAAACTCGGTTACTTCCTCCTGTTGAATAACAAACGCAGTGCCTTTTCTTCTGAGAGCTAGAAGTCTCATACTTCCCATCTCAGAATAAAGATGTGGATTGTGGTCATCAGCCGCCTTGGTAGGAGGACATAAGACCAAAACTTTTACTGTCGGCGTTTTTGTCACCTCTTTCGAGGACATTCCGAACAAAGCTCTATTTTTAGTCAGCCATCTCTCATAATCCGATAGCTCAACTAGTGGACAGGGTTTCCACGTGGTTAAACCACTCTTATTCTTCTTTTTAACCTGTAGAATTTCTCTGGTTTCGTTGTAGACAACCTCACTATCTCCCCGCGAACGAATGGAGATAAATAGGTGTGCCTTTCGCGGAAACCTGATAAACAAGTCGATAGGGTTCTTGTCTTCTACCTTAACTACCGGAAAGACTTGTATACCCTCGCTTTTAAACTCATCCAAAAGTAGGGCTGTTAATTTTTCCAACCGCGCAAATTTTTGAGTTGCTACCAACGGCTTGTAAGCCAATCCAAAAAGTAACCAGCCTAACGGATGAACTATGCCCCCTGTACCAAGTGCAGCACCACTAGCCGCTAGAGCAACAGTGGACTGATAGTCTTTCGCCTCCCTAAGCCACTCTAATGCCGCTTCGTTGTGCGGTGGGAGTTGAAAATCGGTTTGTGGGTCTTTCACAGTAGTCATTGGAGACTTTAATGATTAACGATGATGTGAAATCAGCACTTCCTTTACTGATAGTAATGCTTGACACTGCATTTTTGAACAAATAGCTATCTATTAGCGTTATGCTTGGCGATCGCTTGCCTCTACTCTTTTGTAAGCAGGAGGATATTTTGAGGGGAATTTAGCCCTTATGGCCTGCTCCACAAGAAACGCTACGAGATTAGCTGTAGCTCTACCTTCTTCATCAGCCCATATTTGCAAATCTTCATAAACTGCATCAGGTAAAACAATAGTTGTTCTTTTAGTCATGTCGATGAAAGCTTCTGTATTCATCGATTCTAGCCTCATGTAGTAGTTAACTTAGCTTTTTTTCATGCTATCGCATTCAAAATTCATGCAATTCTATGCTAACATAGCATTATCCAAACCAAAAACAGTCACCCAACAAAGGCAATAGAAGCCAGAAAGTGAAGTTTAGGCTTGCCAAAAACTGGATGTGTGGATTTAAGGTGATTCAGCCGATAAATTCTCCAAAGCCAGAATAAATAAGACTTTTACCAATCATCAGAACCATGACAACCACATACACCAATGCCGCAAATTGGCTTACTCAAGCTGCCAACGTTGCCAATTCCGGGCTAACTGCCTTAATTGCAGGTAAAGACCCCGGTGCTGGGTATGGCAAGGCAATTTACAGTGATTTTTCTGTCACGATGCCATCTGCATACTCACTAGTTCGCAACCGCAACATTCGCCACCACGAAACCATTTCTAAAGATGGGGCATGGGTGCATTATGTCGGAGGAAAGCGTCTGGACTTGAAAGACACGCAATTCTTTTGGGGCAGTGCAGCGCTTTCCCAAGCTGACCATACCCTGTTGCATGACGACAAAGGCAAAAAAGCAGAACTGGCGCTAGAAAGCATCCTTGCAGACTTGGCAGTTCTGAATATTCCTTCGGGCATGAAACTAGAAATTAGTTTGAGTAACCACAACCCAGAACGCTGGGGAGAGGAGATTAAACGCAGAGTTCAAGGTATTCACACCTTCCAACACAAACATCCCGTAAATCGTTCCATTGTCACTAAAACGATTGAAATTGTAGTTACAGGCATTTATCCCGAAGGCTATGGAAGTATCGCTCACTGCCTATTTGGTGAAGCAACCCTAGCCCTAGAAGAGTCAGAGATTGCTATCGCCCTAGATATCGGTTCATCGACTTGGCTTTGCACTGTGTTTAACGGCAATGGTGCAGTCATAGACCGCCATCTAATTGAAGGTGGAGCCGGTGAACTGCACAGCATGATTGCAGAAGCACTCGACAAACTCAACGACCATATCAGCTTAATTTCCAGAGACGTAAAACATTCACCCACCTTGGTTAACCAGGGGATTGTGTCAAGAACCTTCACTTATGGAGGTAATCACCTCACAGGTAAAAACTTTGAGACAGAGTACAGCCAATGTCTGGACGAATGGTGGAGCAGCAGAATTGAGAAATTCGCCAACTTTGTAACGAATGGCAATTACCTAGACAGAGCGAAATACCTTGTCGCCTGGGGTGGTGGTGTGGCTATGCCAGTAGTGGATCAGAATCTTGCCGACTTGGGATTTGTGGTATTGCAAAATCCCCAATTCATCAATGCTTTTGGCTTAAAGCTATTAACTGAAATTGCAACAGGAGCTTAATTAATGAACTACGAATCTCGGCGTATAACCATCTCTTACTTAGCAGTAATTGAATTGTGCAAGATTTTTGATTTACCTCAAGATGCGCCAACACAAGCATTATCAGCAGGTGTAGAGAAGCTGATTTTTCAACACGGCAATGTACAACCATCGCCCAAAGTTGAAACACCGCAATCTACACAGCCCAATAAATCAGCACTTAGCGCAATGGTCACTAATTTCAAGGGGGCAGCATGACCAAATCCAGATTTAGAAACACGGTTTTAGGCATTGGTGCAGCAGCAGCAGCGTTAGCCCTTGGCTACTTCGGAGTCCAGCAGCTTGGCAGAAACACACTGTTTCCTATCGCCGCAGCCGTGGGTGGTGCTGGTGCAATCAGCTATGTACTTCAGAAACCGAACCAGCCACAAGTGCCAAACAGTGAGCCAGAAGCACCAACCGCACCAATCAAAACCCAAAGGAGAAGAAACAAATCATGAGCGACCAAGACACCGTGCAGAGACAACCAAGCTTAACAACAACCGAAATCATGACCATTATCCTTGGTTGCGAACAGACTCTCAGATTTGTGCAAGTATCCCCAAATTACAAACAAATTGAAGCGTCCGAAAGGTTCAGTACATCGAATGACCTAAAAATGGGTGATGCTGTCCAAGCTTTGATGGAGATTCACGAAGCAATCCTAAATATCGAGTTTTATTCCCAAGTCGAGAGACAAGCAAATGTTAGAAACAACAACCTTACAGCGTAATCATCTGTACCAATTCCGTGGTCAACAACTGCGCTACAGCCACCGCTCTAATTGTCGAGCCAATGCACCTTTCATTTTCAATGACTCGAAAGGTAGACGAAAAGAATTAAACCAAAACCAAGTGCAGAGGGAGGTTTTGGAACTTGTTGAGTTTTGTGAGAACTGATGATGAAGCGATCGCATTTGCCGGCAAGCTTGGCGATCGCCCATCTGTGCATCGTGAGTACACATTAGACATTAAGGATTCTAACAAATGACACTTGACTACAGAAATCCCAACGATTGGGGACGTTCACCGCTAACTGACCGCGCCCTGAGATTAGAGCAATTCAAAGTAGAAAATCCTGAAGAATGGGCAGCAATGATCTCAGCAGATATTCAGGCACTCTCCACACCGTTAGAAGAAAGTGAAGATTACCCACCTTTCACCGGAACTGAATTTCTAGCAACTCATTCAACCATCGATGACCATCCATACTCTGCTGCATTTGGTCAATTCTTGGGTAATGGGATTGACCCGGACATTGCAAATATTTTGGCGTTTGGTGAGAACAGATTTGATTTAATCTCTGAAGATTTGGACGACCCCGTAAGGCAACTGGCAACGAGAATTTATAGCCGATTTGAAGAGATGGGTTACTGGGATGAAGTGCCCCAAGAGCCGATAAATATCGACTACGACAACATACCTTATTAGGAGATTAAATGGCACGTAATTTTGGAGGAGCGAAACTCAAAAACCATATTCCCAATAATGCCCCCGGTACGTTAGGAGCAATGGGGAGACTGTTTGATGTGTCGACTGAAGAGTTCAATAAAGCCTTACAGGGAGATCAAACGGTAATCACCAAAATTGCAGACATGGCGCGACTGTCTGACACTGCAAAAGCCAATTTACCCAAGGCTTTGGAAGCATATCGGAAGATTATTGAAACAACTGGGGATGTAAACCAAGCCTATGCCGAACTGGTGCAATTGACCCAAAAACACGGTACGCAAACCCTGAAAGCTATCAACACTAGTAAGACAGGAGAGCAGCGTTTCAAAAATGAGATGTCCGAGATGCAGGCAGAACACGTCAACGCCACCACTGCGGAGGCCACCCGTCACGCGCAGCGCTCATCCTTAATTCAGATATCTGGGGCCACAGCCGACCTCATGGCGATCGCAAAATATGAGGCTGATTTAATCAAAGCTTCTAACAAAGTCCCAGAAGCCCAAGACGCAGCAGATCGCGCTTATGAGACGGCGGTAACTAGCGCACTGTGGACAAACGGCAGTGAAGCGAAGACTGACCGCATACCCAAGCCGAACTACAGCCGGACTGCTGGAATTAGCCGTGTAGGGCAGTGGTTCAGGAATTTTATGGGCATCTAAACCATAGTCAGTGAAAAAGCCAGAGGATGAGAAACTCTGGCTTTCATGCCAGTTTATATGGTTAGGAGTAAAAATGAATGAATTAGACGCTTTGTTATCTCAATTTCACTCCACTAATGATTCGGCTCCCTCTCCCCATTGGAGTGAACAGCCAAAAGCAAAGGCAACCCCAGAGGATGACGACAGCGAACGACTAGAGCAATCTATTAGGGATGTTTTCAATAACAAGCAACTCCTCAACAAAGCACTGGCTACATTTTTAGGCGTATTCACCGCTAACACTGGAGTCAGCCTACTAACGAGTTTAGGAATTGGAGCGATCGCTTCTGGGACACTCGGCAGCATTGTACTGGGGTTATTCTTCGCCAACACCCTGACCAAGATTCAATACGACGGCAGAATCCACATTGGCAAAGACTTCATGGTGGCGAGTGTCTCCTCTGCCAGTGTAGGGGCTTCGCTGTGGATAGCCTTTGATGAGTATCGGGTTGTAAGGGGAGCAACTAAGGCAGGTAAGACAAGGTTTTATGAGGAAGTAAGACAGTACGAAGTTAAACCAACTCCCCAAACTGAAACACCTTGGTTATTGCTTGGGTTGGCTGCTTTGGGAGTGTTGGCGATTGCAGCAATAGGAGGTAGGAAATGAATTGGCTCTTAAAAATTTTGGTGCGAATCCTGCCAGATGCGGTTGTAGAGTCGTTGAACGCAGCAACTTTGGATGAATTAGATCAACGGGGACTGATTATCTGGGCAGAGGAGGTAGAAAGTGATGAAACGTAAGCAGTTTGAGTTATATAGAAGTTCAGGGACAGCCAACAATATAACTGTGGGGGTGCTGGCAAGCATCGGTTTAATTTGTGGGGCTAAGTCATTCACTGGAACTCAAATCAGCTTAGTTGAATATTGCTTCATCCCCGAAACACTGACCTCACCAGATAACCGCGCTAAATACTGCACACAAGACTTGCGTTACATAATGCCGGAGTCTGAGTTTTATGCTGAAGCTTACGCACCAGCTAACCCCTCGTTTCAACGTGATAATTTTCTGCCTACCAAAGCAACCAGATTAAGGATTATTCCACCCAGCAACCCGAATAAACCGCTTTGGGGTCTAGCCTCCGTTGTGACTACTGGTGGTGCTTTCGCATTGTCCAAAGCTAGGGAATGGCGATTGATGCAGTTGCTACCCGAAGTTAGGAATGAGCTAAAAGCCAACTGGCTGATTAGCAAGCTTCGTGAAGGGCTAAGGCTCCACAAAGAAAGTTACACTGCACAACTAGACTACGAGTTCCACCAATGGACTGAGAATCGACGGGCAAGGGCAGCACAATTGTCTCAAATGACACCGCAAGAGTTAGCCATCTTTCAGGAGCAGGTACGTTTGAAGGCAGAGGCTGAGGCACGGGCGCAACTTCAGCAAGCAACCGGACAACCTGCCGGAGCTTTACCAGGGCAGTCAATGCAGGATGTTGCCAGGGGTGACGATAAAGTGACTGGGGGACAACAGCAGGCGTTACAACACAATAGCGGTGAAAGTCTTCACCCATCAGAATCTCTTGCCCTAAATACTTTGCAAGCCCTAGCCAAAGCCGATAGTTCTACTGCTTTAGTCGCTGCACCCGGAAGCGGTAAATCTGTCACCCTCAATTATTTGATTGAGAAAATCCTTGCAGATTGCCCAAGTGCTGATATTTGGGTGATTAGTGCTAAGAATGATAGTTTCTGCGGTTTACGAGAGAAAGAAAGAGTAATTGTCTTTGACGGGGAAAACCCAGACCTAGCTAAAGATGTAATTGATAACTTTTACCAGAGCTACAAACTAAGAAAACAGCTACCAGAACAAAGGCGCGAATCTTTACCACCATTGATTCTAATTTTGGATGATTGGTTAGTAATTGCTGACTCTTTGAGTAAGCTTTATTCTGATTGGAATTATGGCAGTAAATTACTTGATGTTCTGCTGATTGGTCGAGAGTTTAATACTAAATTCATTGCTTCTCTACAGTCTTTTAATTTGGCAGCTTTGGGTATTGAAAAGATGGATGCTCAAACCCGGATGTGCCTCAACTTACTGCTGTTAGGCAACAAGTACATTAAGAACTCTAGAGAGCAAGAATCTTATGGGGTATTGGAACTAATTTTAAATAGAGGTGACATTATCCCAGGTAAACAATCACGAGAGCTAATTAAATCTAAGTACCTGGAAGTTAAAGCAGTCTCTTATCAAAACTTCCGTCCAGTGATGATTGCTTCCGTTGGTGGTTTTGTAGTTGCATTAATGCCGAATCTATCTAATCAAGCCAAGTCAATTTCAGATGCTCATGAATATCTAGATAGAGTATATGAGCTTGAATTTAATTTAAATGCTGCTCACCCTAACCACACGAAACCATTATCAGAGGTAGCGAGAAAGATTTATGAATACTTCCAGAATGTCAAGAATAAAACGCCAAAAACATTACGCGATTTGAAGAAGGCTGACAGGTTATCAGGCTACTCAGACCAGGAATTAATGAATGGATTATCTGAATTAGTTGAAAGTGAGAAGATAAATTATGACGGCAATGATAGCTACTCCCTGCCTGATTGGTGAAAGTCCTGCCGTGATGCCGTGGTCATAATAAGGGATATTTTACTGGCTTTTTGATGTGTCTACGGCATACGGCACAATCACGGCAAGCCATATCATGTATAGGTTGTAGCCTACGGCATTGCTACGGTAGCGCAGACCTCCACGGCAGAAGTACCAATAATTTTGCAGCCGATAAATCTATCTAACGCTCTCGTCGGGGGAGCAGGTCAAAACAAAGACAGTTGCCCTGGTGATAAATTCCCCCTGCGTCGCGTATGAAAATCTGCCAGTCGTACAGAATTCATACTGAATTCTGATTACTGACTCCTGAATTATTTTTTATGAAAAACAGTTTTGGCAACAAAAGCCCAGAACGATTTTTGTAGTCATCAAACTCGGAGTAACGAGATAAAGAAAGGTCTTTCTTAAGCATATTTGGAATAAATATCATGCTGATAAAACCTCCTAGAATCAAGAAGGGGAACCAGTGTTGAGTCAGCATAGCAAAGGCACTATAAATCAATATTTCTCCTAGATAATTGGTGTTGCGACAACGAGCAAAGAATCCTTCTGTTATTAGTCCCTTTTGATATTTAAGGGTATAGTACTTCTGGGCATCGCTAACAAAGTGTAGAAACACACCAAAAATGTTCAAGGAAATAGCTACTGCCACTAGGGGTAGTGGTGGTACTGTGCCACTACTAATCAGAATAAAGGGTGCTATCCAATAGAAGTTCACCAGAATAAAGATGAAAATGCCCTGTGGAATAGAAACTTGTTGCTCCCATTGTTTGTCTGGGAATATGCGGTCTTTTAGTAGCCACAGAAAGCCATAAGTACCGTGAAGTGCTAAATACACCCACGGGCCTAGAGTGAAGTTCTGGTAAACAAACATCAGGAGCAGTATAAAAAAGAATGTTAGTCCTTTGCTGAGATTGATGGCATACTTGGCTTTCATGATCTGGATATTGTTTTCTATTGATTTTTATGTCTTTATTGTGAATTATTTCAACTTTTTTTTGCTCAATACCCATAAAACGCCTTGCCGGGGTTGCTCAATACCAATTTGATAACAGGAGTTAACTCAGAAAAATTATGCAAATTCATATTTATGCACAGCAAGGAGATATTGCTGGAGTTGCGCGTGAGATAGCTAATGGTGTTGATATTGATTGTTTAGAAGAAGATAATTGGCAAACACCATTAATGTACGCCCTAAACAGCCCTAATGCAGGTAGTGATATGATTCGCTTCCTGTTGCAACATGGCGCGAATGTGAATGCTGTTGAACCAGAACCAGAACATACTGTCCTTGAGTTGGCGGTGCAGTCGGGGAATGTAGAGAAAGTGGGATTGATTCTGGATACTGGAGCAGATATTAACTATCGCAGACGAGGAGAATATGATGTCTTGATTGATGCTATGTCTGGTCGAGATATTTTGCAGGATGAAAACTTGATAGAGACTTTAAGTTTACTCATCTCTAGAGGTGCGAGTGTGAATGGGATGAGTAGCTATGGTGAGACTGCAATTAAAGTAGCGGCTCATGTTGGAAGATTTGATGCTGTCCAATTATTACTGAATGCAGGTGCTAACCTAGAGCAACTGGGATGGACTCAATTAATGTACGCGATAGTTTTTGAGGGTTTAGAGCAAGTCCAATCATTACTAGAACAAGGTGCAGATCAAAATGTGCGTGATTGTTGGAATAGAACGCCTTGGTTATTGAGTATTCAGGTGGGTGAACTACCTAAAGTTAAATTACTCTTGGCGGCGGGAGCAAATTACAACGAGCGCGGAAACTGTGGACAAACGCCGTTAATGTATGCGATAGGAAATAATAGGGTCGAAGTCCTACAGTGGCTAATTGCAGAGGGATGTGATGTTGAAGCTACTGATGATTTTGGCAACACTGCGTTAATGATGGCCGCAGAGCGTGGTGCAACTGATTGCGTCAGAATTTTATTAGAGGCTGGTGCAAATGCTGGCAGAGCTGATAATTACGATAACAGAGCCATTAAGATGGCGACTAATTTGGAAATTGTGAGAATGCTAGTTGCAGCTGGTGAAGATTTGAGTGATATTAACGATGATATGCGGCGATTGCTCACCGGAATTAACCGCAGCACATTCTCACTCTCAAAATTATCACCAGAGCAGTATTTTGCTGACAAACATCCGCGCTTTGGCCGAACTAATCCAGAGTTGATGGAAATCCCGTTTTGGCAAGCGATGATTAGAGAAGGTTGTTCTGCTTATACAGCCAAACAGCTTTTTGACGATACAGAAAATTGGCAAGACTTAGCATGGTGCTATCAGCGATTTGGCAGAACCATTACACAATTACCAGACGGTAGAGTTATCGAAATTGCCGGTGAACATGAAGACTACTATGACCCTGATTTTTGTATTTATAACGATGTTGTAGTTTATCAAGGTGATGGGAATTTCCAGATTTTTGGGTATCCAGAAGATGTATTCCCGCCAACTGATTTCCATTCGGCAACATTAGTTGGAGAAGACATCTATATTATTGGTAATTTAGGATATGTAGATGCAAGAATATATTATGAAACTCCGGTTTATCGGTTACATTGCCACACATTGAAAATAGACAAAATAGAAACTACTGGAGATAAACCAGGATGGATCAGCCGTCATAAAGCTTACTACAAAGAACCAAACCAAATTTATATTACTGGTGGGAAATTGTGGCTGATGAATGATGAAACATCAGAATATATAGATAACTCTGTTGATTACGTCTTAGATTTAATCAAATTAACTTGGAGTCGTGTCTGTTTAACAGAATCAAAACTTTGGTTATAGGAACTGTCCAAGGACTGAAGAGTAATTACTGGGCAGAAATTACCACCACTACCCCTGATTGTATCTACTATTTTGGGCCGTTTAAAACTTTTGAGTCGGCTCAAGCTGCCTACCCCGGATACGTTGAAGACCTAAGAAGCGAGGGAGCAAGGGAGATAAAAGTCCTCGTGAAACGCTGCCTTCCTGATGTATTGACGATTTTTGATGAACAAGATATTTAAAGCCAGCATTTCACGCCAAATGGCGGATTTTTTCTCGAATCGTTGCAATATCCCAATTCCACTTTTGAGTGTGATATGTTCTGTTCGCTTGAAAATAATAAATCTGAATGCTCAAAACAAAGACAGTTGCCCCGGCGATAAATTCCCCCTGCGTCGCGTATGAAAACTCAAGTGACAAGCTGTGCATAACGCACATAAGTTTGACCGACGATTATCCTCCGGCAAGAAATTATAGTGATGCACTGTTAATGTTAATGCGGTTCTTTGAGAACGGGTAAGTTTGGAGGTATCATCGCCTGGGCGAATGCACTGCAACCCACACTTAGAACATCGCCAGTTCACTTCTTGTTTGACAACGAATGCGATATCTGACCAATTTTGGGGATAACGTTCTCTTGATTTTTTAGGCATGGACTGGTTCTAAAACTGTGGAACGCAACTTAAGGATAGTAACGACCTTACTTAAGAAGATAACTAAAAAACAGCGATTAATACTTGGAGGGGTTATAGGTCAGCATAGTGGGCATCTAACTCTGCCATTTCGCATTCGAGTTCCCAAGCTAACTGTTTAAAGTCAGGTACATTCTCTTCTAATTCGCGTGAGTAGGTGCTTGGTTCGACGCTAATTATCTCTGTTTCTGGTTTTACCTCAGCAATGTGGTTCATTCGAGAACACATGGGCATTCCAGCTTCTGAGCCTACTTTTTTGTAAGTATATTTTCCTTCTAAAAATTGAAATAAATCTCCTAGAGCTAAATCTGAAAATTTCATGATTTCAAGGGGAGCAACATCTTGTGAACAAGTTTATCAGTTTAATTTGTCTACTACTTGAATTATCCTCATCAGCACTGTTTTCAGATGAAAGAGCTAATAGATTAATTCATTCAATTTGGTCAGCACGGTAAATGGCAATGAGAGTAGCTTGTTGCCGCCCCGCAAGGTTTTTCCCACAGCGAATGGTGTTTGCTCATTACTCATACTCAAGAGCATTCTTTGGTTATATTCTGAACAAAATTCATATTACGAACAAGGAAGTCAAACGCGTCCGCGCACGCTATCTCACCGGATGGTAAAGTCCACTTTCTGGGTTATACCTCCAACCCAAACTACTGGGGTCACGTCCCCTACTCCAACTAACAAACTCCTCCGGCTTTTTTGCATTCACTCGAATACGCTCTAGAGTCGCCAGCTCAACCCCCAAACGCTTTGCTAAGTTTTGTGGTGTATAAGTATCTATCTTTACCTCACCTTGACCAGTATAGTACCGTGATGAAGATTGCCTGGGTTTACTCTTGCTATTGAGGTAGATAATCAGTTGGTTATACGCCGTCTCTAGCTGCTCTAGGCGTAAACTCATGTCCGCCAGTTCTTCATTAAACTCATTACTAGAGCCTGACTCCAAGCGTGATTCTAGTTGGGCTACCCGTTGCGCCAACTGTTTAATATCAACAAAGTAATCGATATCAGCAATGCTATCTAGTTTGATTACTAATTCTTGGATGCCTTGTAGCACCTCGTTGGTGCGCCCTTGCCTGTGCAACCGAGACAAAGAGCGTACAGCCTCTATTAAAGGAACGGGGACGCGGATCATCTCGCTTGGCGGCTGTTTTTTGGTCTGACTTTTCTTTGTGGACATGGCGATATCTTACTCGATATCTTGACTGATATCGCTATTGTAGGCGGTTTCTTAGACCCCCCAAATGAAATGATATTCGCCCGATTCATGTACCGTCAGATCACGTATTTATAAGTCAATCCTTACACTTTTATCGCAGAAAATTTCTCTGATTCGCCCTCAGTAAATGTCAATCATCTAACAAATACTCTTCAAACCCCTCCCCCAGCTGTGTCACGAGATAGTGCGACAATATTGCTTTTCACACTACTTATAAGAAAAAACACCTCTCTTCAACTAAGATATAGCTTAAGTATTCAACTTCCCAATCTCTGCTGCGCTATCACCAATGACACCCATTCACCCGGAAAATCTTAGTGTCTTAGAAAACTCACTCGCCTTAGCGATCGGTGAGGATTTTTCCCTAGAGAATGACCCTGACGTTATTCAGCAGTTAATTGGTGATAAGCGATCGCCCAACACTAAGCGCGAATACCAAAAAGACCTGAAAGATTTCTTCAAGTTCGTCGCCAAGAAAGAACCCAGCCGGGATTTGGTTCTAGAGTTTCTTCACCTGGAACAACGTCATGCTGTCGCTGTGGTTCTCAAGTACAAAGCACACCTCATCAAGAAAAAACTGGCTGAAGCTACGGTGAATCGTCGGCTCAGTGCTATCAAGTCGATGGTTGCAATGGGGCGGCGCTTGGGTGTGTGCAATTTCTATGTCGATGATGTCAAAGGTGAAAGGGTCGAAACTTACCGCGACACTACAGGTATTGCCGCTAGTGACTATGCCATCGTTATAGCGTTAGTTGACCAGAACACTTTAAAAGGTAAGCGCGATTATGCGATTCTGCGGTTACTTTGGGATAATGGCTTGCGCCGCAATGAGATTGTTAATTTAAATGTGCATGACTTTAACCCCAAGGAGAAAACGCTCTCTATTCTAGGTAAAGGCAAGGGTAGCCAGAAGGAAGTGCTTGACCTATCGGATAAAACCGCCGACGCTCTCGCCAGTTGGATTAAAGCGAGTAAGAAAAAACGTGGCGATGACCCGCTTTTTACGGTGCTGTCCTACCACAAGAATGGAGCGAGATTAACCGGGGAGGCAATCAGGCGACTGGTGGATGGGCTATGTAAGCAAGCCGGAATTACTAAAAAGATGTCGCCGCATCGTGTCCGCCACAGTGCGATTACTACTGTATTGGATCTGAACAATGGCAACTACCGCGCTACTCAGCGATTCAGCAGACACGCCCAAGTTCAAACGGTATTGAAATATGATGATAACCGCCAGCGTTTGCAAAAGCAGATGAGCGACTCGATATCAGAATTGATTTAGGAAAGACTAAAAATTTAGATATTGTCAATTTGGAAATTTTGAGGATTTCTCAGAATAAAATGATTGTCAACTTTGACTAAATCACCTGTGCAGCGAATTGGTAAACGTTCCTGATAAGCTTTAATAGCTAAGATATAATCATGGTCTGCTAGTTCAGTTTTAATTGATTGCAATTTCTCAAAAATTGTACATAGTAAAGTAATTTCTCCACTCAATTTATCAATTGATGGAGTAGCAATTTGCATGACTATACCAAGAACCGTGAAGTTGGGATAGTTAGTAATAAATTCGCTTAAAATATCAACTTGCGAACGATTTTCTACCGCTGATAATGTTTTTAATATGTCGCTGATTCTTTCGGCGTAATCTCCTAAATCATGTTGGAGGGGTAACAAAATTTCATATTCAGGAGCCGCATCTTTTTTCAGCCGCCAAATTGCCCCAGCATCATTATATATACGCCCTGTCTCCTGCCAGCCTGTTGCTTGCAAATGTGCCTGTATCACTTCAGGGTTAACGGTTTTGAGGATTTGGCTATCTTTAATAGTAACTTTCACGGGCTTTCTCCAAAACTAATGCGTTGAATGATGGATTGGAGTGCATCAGGCGTAAACTGATTATTACGGGGTATTTCAATAGTAACATTGGTTGTATTTTCGGTGTTTGGCATTCCACGCAAGGATACCCAGTAAGCACAATGTCTAATACAAAGTTCATCTTCGGTTTGTTTTATCCAGTCTGTTATCTTTTCTGGAACCAAAACAACTACTAAAATTCGAGGTACAAGGGCATTGATTTTCAATTCATTATAATTTTTGATAGAAAGGGGATATTTAATATAGTTTTCTTCAAGAATATCTCTGGCTGTACATTTTAGTTGTAGTTCTAGTCTAGGAGAAAGGATTTTACCTGTACCACCTCTGCTAACTATGCCTAAATCTACGCTGTCGTTATCTACTTCTGGTCTATATAAAGAATAACCTGCAACGGCAGCGATGGCTCTAATATACGTGATGCTAAATTGTTCTTTTTGTTGGTTAATATCCATGAAATTAGAAATTACAAGACAAGCTTAATGCTTTTTCTCCTCAGTTAATTAAGTCAATCATACAGGTAGTTTTGAAATAGTTAACTCTAAGAGTTGCATTTGAGGGAAATCGCGCTGAATAATTTCGATAGCTTTTCTTTGACTTGATTGATTTTTAACAATCAGTTGTGCAGTGCCATCACCCTGAGAACCCACGCCTTTTCCTCCAAAGATATAAGGCTTCAGAGGCTCGTGATGGAGAAGTCGATGCAGTTGATTTGCAGTTAATTGTTCTGGACAAGCCGGAACTACATACCGATCAAATTCAGCTTGGGCTTTTGTCATTAAAGCTCCAAGAAGTTGAGCATCTCCCTTTTGTATTGCTTTTACTGCCGAACGGGTAATTTCCGAGCTAATAGAACCCAAATATTTTTGGACATTTTGCTCTATTGGATTAGTAGCTATTGGATAACACTCATTCAATCGTCTGAGAATTTCTTGTGTGTTTTTACTGCCACCGAGATCGACAATCACAAAAAATAAATCTTTGCTAACTTTCAGCTCAATAATGTCGATTTGTTCACCATCAAATATCATCAAGATTGGGCGATTTCCATAAGCACAAGCCTGATCCATACGACCACAAAGACTAGGAGTGGTTCTTTCTCCAAGGTAGGCCAACTCCATTTCTTCACGAATTGTCATCTTCAAGTCATACAGACGATTAAATCCGCGAGCCATGAGAACGCAAAAGGCAGCACTTGAAGATAATCCCTTTTGGATGGGTAAGTCGGTTAAATAATTATCAACCTCAAGTCCGCCAACACCATAGTGAGTCAGAAATTGATAAGCTGTACCAGCAGCATAACTAAAAAAACCACCCTCTTTGGCTACGCACTTGAGGGTATTAGATTCCATAGGTAATCTGAGCGGTTCATAACGCCTGCCATCATAGAGAGAACCACGAATAATTAACTCAGTAGAATTAGGCTTGATATCGGCATAAATTCCTTGATTAGTACCAACAATTAAGGTGTAGCCCAAATCGATCTTAGGATTAACTCTGCGATATTCTCCTGCCCAATCGCTGTGTTCTCCGAACAAACAAAGACGGCCTGTCACAAAAATTCTCATTTGAAGTTTCCTGTTCTTAATCGGGGTATATACTATCCTGATTAACTTGAATCAACAACAGCAAAATTGACAGCACAACAATACTGGCAGACTCTGCCCGAAAGCGATTGCGCGCTTCGGGCAGTGCCCTTGGCAATCAACCAAAAATTAATACCCTCAATGGTAAGTAGCCTAATATTCCAGACTTGTAGTTTACCTCTGGCATGACAGGCGAGCGTATCCTTATTATGCGTGGACAATGGAGTAACAAAACTTTTAATGAAGAACTTGAGCGGGTGAATTTTGATGAGTGTCGAACAAGAGTTTTTAGAAAAGTGGGTTGAGTTTCATCCATGCTTATCTGAAGAATGCTACCAGCTTCAACAGATGATTGAAAATGAGGCAACATCTGCTGATGACACTTTGGATCTCGCTACGGCCTTCCTAATCATGAGAGATATACAAGCAAACACAAGTTTGCAAGACATATCAGATCCAGTTGTCCTCACCCTTTTGTTTCTTGATAGCCTCAATGAACCTTATAGTCGTTATTTATCTAGTGGTTATTTAACTCAGAACTGGGAAATATTAAACCTTCAAGAGGCATCTATGGTGATAGTAAAATTGCTGAACCAAGGTGCTATGGGAGAACCTTCTGTCTTCGACAACATTGAACAAGCGCTCAAATTCACGCAAAGACTATTTCAATGCTTTGGAGAACCCTGCTACTTCTTAACTAATGTGAAGTGGCACAGGAACTTGCCAATGGAGTCTGAGCCTCCTTACCCTGTGATTTCAAAAGCAACAGGGTTCTCTGTATTCAAAGTGGGCTGTTGCTGGGATGAAGGAGTGGTATTGATTTCATCAACGCGAGTTGGGGCATTATGGTTTTTAGGTTACGATTAAGCCCGTTTTATCTAAACCCAACTCTCCAAAGAAAATTTACTGACTTTTATTTTCGCTCAAAGTCACTACCACATGAAACGATGATCATTGAGTGACGTAAGGGGTTGAGCAAAAATAAAAGTGATTGGTTGAGATGGTTCCATTCCCTGCTTCTAGATGTTCAATAGGGTAATTTATCCGTAGTTTTACTGTTTTTTTCGTGGAGAGAACGGGTAATATTAAGTCCATGATTTTTCTCCTATTTAAAGCTATTTATGACCTCAGAAGCCTTAAATTCTGAGGTTTTAATTTTTTATTTCTTGGTCAACTTTCAAAATGCTGTTGGCGTGGAAAACGTACATCTTGCCCGTTTTGGGACGATAATCCCTAACGAGCCGCCGCTATATCTACTCCAGCAAGAAGGCTTCTCGCCCCCTGAACTGTTGAAATTATGTTCTTGACATACTCCCCGCAATTGAATTGCGGGGATTCTGGGATCAGACAGCGATAGCAGGATTAGCCCGTCTTACATCACCTAACCTAACAGTCGATGCCCCGACTGCACAAATATTCCGAGCGGCGTTTTCATCGCGTCCGTTCACAGATTCACAGGATAGGCAACGCCACTCTCTAATAGACAAATCAAGAGTTTCTAAAACGTATCCACAACTAGAACAAGTTTTTGTGGAAGGATACCACTGATCCACAAATACCAATTGCTTATCTTTCTTTTTAGCAACCCATTCTAGAATTTGCAAGAATTCACCAAAAGCTAAGTCAGATACTTTGCGGCCCCATAAGCGTTGCATTCCCCTAAGATTCAATGTTTCAAAGCATAAGACATCGAACTTATTAGTTAATTCATGTGCTAATTTCCAAAACCAATCGCGTCTTCGGTTATAAATATCCTCGTATCTACGTACTAGATTTTTCCTTGCCCGTTCTCGCTTAGCAGAACCTTTTAGCTTTCTGGAATGATATCTGCTGGCTTTTTTAATAATGTTTAGGGACTGCTTGAAAAACTGGGGTGATTCAATTTTGGAACCATCTGAGCAAGTGAGAAATGTAGTAAACTCAACGAGGTTGTCACCAACCCCGTTGGTCTTCAAAACCGTGCATGAGACTTTCACCTCACACGGCTCCTCAATAATTTGGTGCTTGTCACGCATACCTCATTACCCATTTATCCGCGACTTTTTCAAGTTTTCTGGTGGGCTTAGGCTCGGCACTATTACAGCCAGATTTTGTGCCAGGACTGCCATCATTGGCTGTCTTTGTGTCGTGGCAATGTCGGTGTAGAAGTTGAATATTTTTATACTCATCCTTTCCACCTTTTGATTTCGGGATGATATGGTCAACTTCCATCACATCGTCTTCGCGGAAGAACATTTCGCAGTGGGTACACTTCCCTTTTTGCTTTTTCAGGAGTTTTGAAATCCTATTTGGCATTTCTGGGTTATTACCCATTCTTGAACTCCAATAAACCAGATTTCCGTCGTATGGTGACGATTCGCCTTTAACTTTCACATGGCGCACTATTGGGGTGTCAGCATGGTTTAGTAACCGAAGTGGGGTTGACCCTTCCTTCTTGGTTGCGAATACCCAGTTATCACCGCCTATGGATTGCCAGTACCTTTTTGACACCCATTCCCTACTCTTTTTAGGGTGGCGGCGTTTTGCCCAAGCGCTTAACTTTTGGTACGTGAGGTCATCGATATCTGAGTAAGCTACCTTACTTACTACAGTCGCGTAGTAGTTAGCCCACCCCCTAATGATTGGGTTTAAATGGCTGATTAGCGACGCTTGCGGTGCAGCCTTATGAGCCTCAATAACACTAGCGATTTGGTCGTAATGTACCTTTTGCTTCTGTTTGCTTGGGGTGATGATTGTTTTAAAACCTAGTATTTTTCCTTTTGTTGATTTGGAAGATGAGTATTTTCCAGCCGGGAATTGGCGTATATTAAAGCCAAGGAAGTCGAACCCCGGCTGTTCTTGTTCATACTTTATGTGGGTATGAGCAAGCCTCGTTTTGCTAGGTTTTAGTTCCAAACCCATGCCATGTAACCATTCAGAGATAATGTTTCTGCATCTTTGGATAACGGTTAGGTCTTCGTGGAGAATAACGAAGTCATCGGCGTAGCGGATGAGACTAAGGCTTGTTCTTTTGTCCCTTTTGCCCTGTTGTCTACCCCTGTAATCTTTGAGGTCGATAGTTTCGGCAAATTGCTTTATCCGTTCTTCCATTCCGTGGAGGGCAATATTTGCTAGTAACGGAGAAATTACCCCGCCCTGTGGCGTACCCTCAGATGTTGGAAACAACTGCTTACCATCCATCACTCCCGCTTTTAACCAAGCTCGAACTTGTCGGCGGATGGTGGGGAATGTATTTAATTTTCTTAACAGTGCTTCCTGGTTGATACGGTCGAAGCATTTGGAAATATCTGCATCCAAAACGTATTTGGGCTTGAGATAGATACTCCCAAATATTGCTTCTATCGAATCTTGGCATGAGCGTCCTGGTCTGAACCCGTATGAGTTAGGCTCAAATCGCGCTTCCCATTCTGGCTCAAGAGCCAATTTGACAAGCGCTTGCAAGGCTCGGTCTTTCATTGTAGGAACAGTACAGTAAGACTGCACATAACTTCAAGTCACTTGTGGGAAGTTGTGTCACCATCATCAATCCCATCCACCCGTTATGTGGTCAGTTTGTTGTAATACAGCAAATTCGTAAAGTTGGGCAAGAGACTAAAGTAACTGTAGAAAGTCCTTTGGGAGGATTTTTGTCTTTACCAGCAACGGAAACCGACCTATGGCCACAGCAAGCTTTCACAGTCCAAACAGTCGGGAAGTTTTTACCTGAGAAATTACTGCGATTAAGCGAATGGGTAGCAGGGCGATCGCAAATTATAACGTCCGAATCTTCTTGTGTTCTTGATGATATTGAAGTCAAACACAAGAAAAAAAATGAGAAAAAAGCATCTACTAGCAACCGCTCAAGCCAAAAACGAAGAAAGGCTAAGTCGCCTTATAAAGCTAACAGCACGGTTAGTGGACAAAATACTCTCCACTCAACAGACACAGAACGCGATAACTAGGAGTGAGCCAGATGAATAATAAAATTAGTTCAACCCATCTGGAACGCCGTGCTGTTGTGTATTTAAGACAGTCAACACCCACTCAGGTAGAATTTAACCGTGAAAGTACGGAAAGACAATATGCCCTAGCTGACCGTGCATTAACCTTGGGTTGGGACAAGAGTCAAATATCCGTATTGGATAGTGACCTTGGTAAAAGTGGTCAAACTACAACAGGACGCGAAGATTTTCATCGACTAATGGCTGCTGTTGGTTTAGGGGAAGTGGGGGCTGTTTTGGCTTTGGAAGCCTCAAGATTTTCTCGTTCCCAAGCAGATTGGCATAAACTTTTAGATATCTGTGCCCTTACAGACACCTTGGTAATTGATCACGATGGGATTTACGACCCAAATGATTTTAATGACCGAGTGATACTGGGGTTTAAGGGAACTTGGAGCCACACGGAACTACATGGTATGCGCTTACGGTTACAAGGAGCCAAACTCAATAAAGCTAAAAAAGGAGAGTTGCGCTGTTCTCCCCCTACTGGCTACGTCTACGACCCCGAAGGGAAATTGGTGCTAGACCCAGATGAAGGTGTAGTTGCCGCAATACAGTTAGCCTTTCAAAAGTTCCGCGAACTTAGAACAGCATTTAAGGTGATGCGCTACTTTTGTATAAACCAAATTCCTTTCCCAAGAAGGCGTTGGCGACCTGGGGATATTGGTACACTTTATTGGGCCCCAGCCAACCTTAGTCGTATAACTGCCCTACTGCACAACCCAACTTACACAGGAACATACGTATATGGTAGACGACGCAGTTTTAATGTAATTGAGGCTGGGCAAATAAAGAAGGTTAAAATCCAGCAACTACCCCAAGAAGAATGGAAAGTAATCATCCACAACGCTCATGAAGCTTACATTAGTTGGGCAGAATATTTGTCTAATTGTGAGCGACTCAGACGCAATTGCCCAATTTCTTTATCAGATGGATGTCCAGGCACACCTAGAGAAGGCTTTGCTCTCCTCCAAGGTTTAGTAATTTGTGGTAAATGCGGTCGTCGTATGAGTCCTCGCTACCACGGTACTGGTGGTTGTAGAGCAGCTTACGAATGTACCCAAGCTCGTAAACAAGATGGTAGCGTTGGTGCTTGCTGGAGCGTTGCAGGAGCAGCAATTGATACAGCCGTTTCCGCTCATGTGCTGTCAGCTTTTACGGACGAGCAACTAGACATTTCCCTTGCTGTCCTATCTGAACTTGAAAATATTGCAGATGAGGCAGATAAAACATGGCAACTGCGACTGGAAAGGGCACGTTACGAAGCTGAAAGAGCTTTTCGGCAATATGATGCAACTGAGCCAGAAAATCGTTTAGTAGCCCGTACACTAGAAAAGAGATGGAATGAAAAATTACAACAGTTAGCAGAGTTAGAAGAGGCATACCAAAAAGCACGTCTTGTACAACGGCTGGAATTAACAGCAGTGCAACGGCAACAAATTTTACACTTAGCCAACGATATTCCCACACTTTGGCACGCCAGTACTACTACGAACCTTGAGCGTAAAGAGATATTAGGGTTGTTAGTAAAACAAGTTGCTATCACCCCAATTGATGCTCCAGAACGTTCCACTCGTGTCCAGATACTCTGGCATACAGGAGTTACAAGTGAATTGATTGCGACACGCCCAACAAATGCAGAAAAATTCCGAACACCCAACCAAGTCATTCAACTCATTGAAGAATTAGCTGTGGGTCGAACTGATAGCGAAATTGCTCATGAACTCAATCACCGAGGTTTGGTGGGTGGTACTGGGCGTTCTTTTACAAAAAAAGGTGTCGCTTGGATTCGTTGGAAGTTTGGGATTGAAAAGCCCTTAAGTAACCCACAAGTAGCACACTTAGGGGTTAGTCCAGAAGGTTATTATTCCACAAGTGCTCTGGCTGAAAAACTTGGTGTTGGAATTCATACCGTCTATTACTGGCGTGACAAAGGAATTATTCAGGCATTCCAAGAAACTCCTAGAAGTCCTTGGTGGTATATAGTCACGCCCGAAGTTTTAGAGACTTTACGTGAAAAAATCCGCCGCGTACCAGTTAAATCTGAATAATACTAGTTTGATAGTGAGCGGCAAACAATAGTTTGAATATCGTTAACCCCTTTGAGTAATTTTGTACTCAAGGGGTTTTACTGTCTATCGGTTGAGGGCTTTTCAATAAATTTTTTACCATCAAAATGCCAAGCAATTCCATCTGGATCATGAAGAGAAGTCCATTGCCCAAAATTGGCAGCATTTTTTTTATGACGAAGGGTGCTGCCAGAAACATTTAGTCTTCTGGCTAAAGCTGCACCAGTCAGGTGAGATGGAACTTCCAGGGAATTTTTACTTTCGGATTTCTCTAGTGAGCTATCAGGTAAGTCGTTAACTAGCTCACTATTGGCAGATGATACTTTGGGATGATTATTTTCTTCGAGCATTGGTAGATCGTCAAGTGAGTTATGAAATGGCTCACCAATGACGGTCTCTAGTAACTCATTTGATGCTGGCTCACTTAGTAGCTCATTATAGGGAGGCGTGTTCTCCTCAATTAGTGTGGAATTTAAGATAGATTCAGCAGTTGGTGTTACCAATAGTGACTCATTTGATAGCTCACTGTCAGCGGATACGGTTTCAATAACAGATGACTTCAATAATTCAGTGTCAACATCTGCCCCAGTTATTGGTGGCTCACTTCTAGATGTACTCCCGGACGTAACTACAGATTCGTTTGGTGGCTCACTTAATGCCTCGTAGTTATCAGGTTGATGCAGATATTTGTTGTGCGATAGATCTTCATCAGATGCTTGACAAGTATACTGACTCATTGCCTGCTTAAGTACTGCTACATCAGAAAGTAGACTACTCACCTTCACCTCTAAATCCTCAATTCGCTTTGGCGTATTTGATAGCTCACTTGGTAGCACATTGGGTATGCTACCGCATAGATAAGTCTCCAGAATTGCCACGATAGCCGCAGAATCTGACTTTAATCCTTGAGAGCGCTTAAATTCAACCAACAGTTCATAGACTTTGGGTGGTGGGTAGGCTGCTATACGGGGATTTTTTGTTGCCATTGTTTGGTAGATTTCCACACTTGATACAACTCTAGCCTACCCTATTAGTAGCTCACTATTAGCTCACTAACCACTACTTTTTTCACCTTAGCGAACTCTTGCCTTGGGGAGGCTCATTCACTTGTGAAAAAATCTATACCCAATTGCAGCGCATTGAGTGGAGAATAATCATAAAGAGGAGAATATCCCTAAACTTCATTGAATCAAGGTGCAATATGGATACACCGTCGGTATGCCCAAAGGTCGCTTCTCTTCCGTTCCCGGCTTAGGAATCCATACCCGCCTGGTTGGGCTGACCTTTGTTCCCAGGTTTAAGTTATCAGTGAGTTCTACACGTTGCTTTGGAGTTAGCGATTTAACACCGTCAACTCCTGCCGTCTTTTTTCCCTGGTTATCCTGGGTAACTCTACGAACCGCTAAAGCTCTTGCTGACCATGACTTCATCAGCGTATGCTGGAGTCTGCGATATGCTTTCACATCACCACGGGCAGAGGCTTGATAAATTCTCTTTTGGAGCTTATACACGCTACGCTCTAGCTTGCGCCAGTTAATAGAGTGCCATTCCACCATCAGTTGTTTAGACTGTGTATTAGACATATATACTCACTACTTGGGACTTTATCATCCAAATCACCGTAAGTCTGTCTGCATATTCTGGGCATTACCCCAGACTTTCGCTTCTGACTTTATCTCTCCTACTCGCTGCATACGGTTAGCACCTACTCAAGTATTCGACCTCCTGAGAGCAGACGAGAGGTTATCTCGTTCCGAATGACCATACTATTTACCTTTAGAGTGATGCTATTCGCCGGGTTTATTGGAAGTGCTTGTTGGTCAACTAAAATCTTGCCAACTCCTTATCCTGTGCCTTTTGGCTCCAGCGCATTAAGCCTTATTTCGCTGGTTCTTCGTAACGACGACTCAAACGCATCTTCAAGCTCTTGCTTTACTCATGGGTACTTTGCTCGGTGCTTACCAACTTAGGCTGTCAGTAATAACACCTTTTCACCCCGCTTCAGGCTTTGATAGCTAGTCTCAAACCTGGGGGTGATGCTTTCACCGCAGCACCTTGCGGGGTAGGATTTAAGATTTCTAGGATAATGTCTTTCACCTACATGGTCATTCAGTTATCAAGGTTCAGTACCTTGCGGCTAATCCCCCTAATCCTAATGATTGGTTTCTAGCCAACGATTCGCACCTTGAGTCCAAAATCAAAACCCGCTATGTTACTAGTCGTGATTTTATTTTGGGTGTCAGGACAACTATCAACTACGACAACCATAAATAACTCACCTAGCGGTGTGCGTTTAATAGTTAATGTCTTGACCGTTCCCTCAATTTCTCTGGACTTCCAGAACTGATAAACTTTCTGCCCAATCTTGATTCGATTAGCACCTAAAAACTTGTATCCTGCTTGTTTGAGTGTGAATGATTTGTACTTCTTGACCTTCTTGAATCCTGGTGGTCTAACCCCCTTCTTGTTGTGCTTAAAAAATAGTTGGTAGGCTTTCTCAATGCGTTGGCAAATATCCTGCACTGCTTGAGAACCTACTAACTGCCAAAATGAATTACGTTTTCTCAACTTGGCAATATGGGACTGAAGCTTTGCACAACTCAAATGCTTGCCCCACATCCGAAAATATCTTTTGTGGAGAGCAATACAATGGTTATAAATAACACCAGCAGCATTAATCATGCGCTTGAGATATCTATTCCGCTTGTGTTCGTACAACTTAAACTTCAGTGTTTTCATGTGGTCATGATATCATATTTTTGTAGATAACAAAAATTCATCTACATGAGAACTGTATATAATCACTACAATCACGCAATCGGGTTGGCTACAATCCATCTAGTTTGGATACCTTGTAGGCGCAGGAAAATCTTTGCTAATAATGAGTCGCTAAAGCTTCGATGTATTCAGATATTTCAGTCTGTCGCCAATGAGAAAAAATGGGTTATCAAAGCACTAGAAATCGCACCAGACCATATTCATTTATTGGTCGAATACGACCCTCACCATTCAATATCTCAAGTAGTGAAGGCGTTTAAAGGACGTTCATCTAGATACTTGAGAGAAGAATTTCCAGAATTAATGAAACTTCCTAGCCTGTGGACACATTCTTATATGTTTGACACTACAGGGAAAATTAGCACTCAGAAAGTTTTAGAGTACATCAACGATCCACATCACGGATGAATAAATTCATCCTATTCGCTTATATCCCCCGGTTAGAAACACGGGGGCTTTACGCATCACGCCTTGTAAGTCCCGATAAAACAGCAGATTACGCCAGTCGTTAAGCCAGTAGAAATTCCTAAGTTTATATTGTTTTGGGGAGTCCATATTGGACTTTACATCGGTGCAGTGTTAGGAATTGTGCATGGTGCAGCAAACATTCGGCGAAGATAGCTAGCTCCGTTACCGTTTTTCGGTTCGGTTTTTTTTCTGACCACGCGGCACTAATTATTACTCCCTTAAGTAAAGTCTCTTCTAATACGAGTTAACGCCTGTTGTAAACCTTCACTGTGAATCCAACCAACAAACCCGCCATAAATCATTCTGTCATTGCGATCGCTTAAAAAAACATGGTCAACACCAACAAGGTTTTTCCATGTTCTTACCACTGTTCCATCCCTAAGCCTCATAATGGGATGAGAACTTACAAAATCTCTGTGGTGTGCGCGAGTCATGCCAGGGACATTCTCTAAAATCGCGATCGCTCCATTTGCATCATTTGTTGTACTAGTATTAACCACCGTTGCACAACCGCATCCGTCCGTTACAGTCGTCTTGAGCCTATCTCTAATGTCTCCGTCAAACAGCGATAAAGACTCAATCTCTTCTAGCAATTTACCATGTGGCTCAGTCTGTCGGCGCTGGCAGTAAATAGAGGTCAGAAAATCTTCTAAACCGACTTTCGCCAAAGCATCAGTAATCAAACCTGTCAGTCCCAAAACAGCAATTCCACCCAGCATCCCCGCAGGCCCACCCCGAAAGGCTAAAGCGGCGGTGATAGCAGCAGCACCTGTAAAACCTGTGGTTGCCATTGTGATTACTAAAATCACTCCAGGCAAACCCAATGCAGCTACTTTTTTGACGACTTCATCCATATCCTGTCACCTCAAGATAAGATTCACTCTCTGAAGTCTTTTTAACACTTCCCGCTCAAAATTATTTTTAACTTTATCTAAAATTACACAGCTATAAAAACATAGAAATTGTGCAGCAGCCTGCTGCACAATTTACTCAACACCTTTGGTAGGCGAGCAGATGGACTCTTTGACTGATAACGTTATCAGTCAATAAATATTGCCGGAATCTGCTGAATTAGGTACAGTATAAGCGCAGCCAGCTAGCTAGCTGCATCCATGAAAAACTCGCTCTCAGCTACACTTCAGAGAAGTCTTTTGGTTTTTCAAGAGTAATAATGTGCAAGGCGGGACAATTGATAGATAATAGCCATGCTGACGCATTTATGGCGACAATACAAAGCTGACATATATATCAATTATCATGATTATCGCTTTTACTAATCAAAAAGGGGGGGTGGGGAAGTCAACTGCTGCTGTTCATCTGGCGTACTGGCTAAGTCAACGCCAAAAAACACTAATAGTTGATGCCGATGCCCAACAAAGTAGCTCAGTCTGGGTTAAATCTTTAGGTCTTGCCTATCAAGTAATTCAAGACCCTGAAGATTTATTTGAAAAGATTCCCGAATTAGCAACTCAATATTCATCTGTGGTCATTGATGGCCCTGGCTCACTTTCTGAAACTACTAAAGCGATCCTGGCTCGCTGTGACCTAGCTTTAGTGCCTTGTCAGCCTTCCGGTTTGGATTTACATAGCAGTCATAAAATTTTGCGTTTTATCAAACACGCCACTGAATTGCGCTCAGGTTATCCCAAATCCGCTTTATTTTTGAGCCGAGCCACTAAGGGAACAGTGCTAGAGCGAGAAGCAAGGGAAGCTCTCAGTGCCACAGGAACACGCTTAATGAAAGCTGCTATCTACCAAAGGCAGTGTATTGCTGATGCTCCTGGTCAAGGGTGTACGGTATTTCAAATATCCGCAAAAGCAGCAACCGAAGCCGCAGCAGATTACGAGTTACTGTTTAAAGAAGCTTTGGAGATACTAAATGTCCACTAAAAGGCGAAACCTGAAAGATTTTGTATTTGAAAACACTGAGCCTCCAAGCAATTCGCCGCCACCAGTAACAATGGTGCCATTATCTGCTATTTCTCTTCCATCCCAGCAGCCACGGCGCTACTTTGACCCGCTCAAGATGGAACAGCTGATTCAATCAGTAAAAGAGCATGGCATTTTAGAAAATCTTATAGTCAGACCCATACCGAATAAACCAGGACATTATGAGTTAGTAGCCGGAGAAAGACGCTACCTATCAGCCCAAGCGGCCAAGCTAGCAGAGGTTCCTATCGCTATCCGTGAATTGACTGATGAACAAGCTCTTGCCATTGCTCTAGTAGAAAATCTCCAAAGGGAAGACCTAAATCCAGTAGAAGAAACAGAAGGCATCTTACAGCTATTAGCATTACGCCTGCAATGCTCTCTCCATGAGGTGATTTCTCTACTTTACCGGATGCAAAATGATGTGATTCGGTTGACCGATAACGTTATCAGTCAACCTGAAGCTCAGTCTATAAAAGCATTGTTTACTGAATTAGGGATGATGGGGTGGGAGTCTTTTGTGAGTAATCGTCTTCCACTATTGAAACTACCTGAAGATATTTTATCAGCACTCCGCCAAGGTCAGATTGAATACACCAAGGCTAAAGCCATTGCACGGGTAAAGAACGAACAGCAAAGGAAAGATATACTGGCAGAAGCAATTGCTAATGAACTATCTCTAACTCAAATTAGAGAGCGTGTTCGCAGTCTCAATGATACTGAGTCTAATCAGGACGCGAGCAACACTTTTAAAGAACGCGTTACATCTATTTTGAGTCGAGTTCAAAAAACTAAGGTCTGGTCAAATCCAAAAAAGCAAAAACAATTAGATAAATTGTTATCTCAAATAGAAAACTTACTTGAAGGTGATAATCCTTAGTCAAGGCTTATGCCTGTGCGATTTGCGATAGCGCAAAGCATCGATTACAGGTAATCACGTTGGCTAAAGAGACAATCTGTTGATTTTTTAAATCCATTGAGTATCAAATGAGTCTTGTCCATTACCGTAAATTAAGTCGCCATATTCCTGCCAATGGGTTACTTCTTGCGTGGAAAGTTGAGCTGAGTGCAAGACAGAAAGATTTTCCTGTAATTGCTGCCTAGATTTTGGGGCAGTAAGTGCCAGACGCACAGCTGGATGAGTTAGTGCATAGCGGTAACAGTCTGTTGCTAGTGGTGGTTGTTGTTGCCAGTTGGGATGCCCCTTAAGTAATGACCCCCAACGAGTACAGGTAAACGCTACTACTGGAACACCTGCCACACAAGCATAGGGCAGAACATCCTCTTCAGCTTTTCGATGTGCCATATTGTAGCGGTGCATCAGCACTTCACACTGATGGGCTTCAATTAACTGTTTGGCGATAGGTCGGTTGTGAGTTGTGACTCCCACATAACGCACGATTTTTTTATCTTTCCACGAATGCAGCTCATCAAGCACCGCCTGAACTTTAGCCATACTTGATAAATGACATAGATATTAATCAATGCCTTCAGATATTTTATGAGGGCTTTACTTATGGAAATCAACACAAGTAATCAAAAAGTAAGAATGGAATTTTCTGAACTAGCTGAAAATCAATAAAGGCAATGCTTTTGAGAGCTATTATTTCGCACCTTTTTTGCACAGTCGGGGCTTTTTAGTTGGTTTACGTAGGTCTATTAATTCCCAATAGGGTATTGCACCGAGAGCCTGTAAGATGTTTTGAAAAAGGTTGATTTTTTGTTGCTGAGAACGATTATGACAGGTGTGATTATTCTTCAGTTCCTCTACTTTTTATGCTCTTACCTTAGTTTCACCAGTTTCACCTGTCATAATTTGCGTGGCGAAGTAGTAGTAGGAGTTAACCGAACCGTATTGGTTACGCTCCCATCTTTATTTCACACTCGAACTCCTACGCCACCAACCTACCCTTGACCCTGCTGACAGCATTAGGAAATTCAAAAATGGCAACATAAGCGCGATCAAGGTAGTAATTAATGCTTGATACTTCCAGGTGGTAAATCCGTTAACTCGCATCAGATCTATCGGGGCAACCAAGCGCGAACAGAAGGTAAACACGAAGAGCGTCCAGAAGTTGCTGTGCGGTGATAAGGTCATGAGTGCAAGGGGTGTACTAACATACCAAGGCCAGTAGGCAGGCGAAGCTACAAGCACGTAAACTAATGCGATGTTACCACAAGCTTTCAGTAGGCTTTGCTTGTTGCGTACTTTTAAGCTAGCAATGAGTACGTATATGCCAAATATACCTTTGACGATGATGGATGCCCACTTAGCTGCTTCCGCCTTAGATAGCCAATGTTGGAAAATGTAGCGTAAGGGTAGCTGCAAAGAAGGAAGGTTTTGCTGCTGACTAGATTCGCGCACTCCTTGAAATGTTTCTGCCCCAACCCAAAGTGGTAGATACAACAGCATTGCCAGACCAAGCCCCGTCGCCAGACCAAGCAGGAGCCGCAGCAAGAGTTTGCCTTGGTTCCATCGTGTACTTTGTGTGCGCCAGAAGTAGATTACTTGTGCTGGCAGCAAAATTAGCGGTAGGTACTTCGTGAGTACACCCAGTAATAGCATCACTAAAGACTTGGCTGGGTACGTTTGAAGGGCTAATAGCAAGGATAGCAGTATGAAGAAAATCATCAGCGCATCGTTGTGTCCTTCAGCTGCAAACTCAACAATGACCACTGGATTCCACAGATAGACGAGCGTTCCGAGCAATTGGTCTTTTGGACGGACATGGCCCAAAATGCGCCAAATGAGTGCAGCACATAGCAGACTAGAACTGACTATCAGGCTCTTAATTAGCAGGATTGCGGACGGAACGTCCTTAGTTAAGTGTACGACGGCGATCTCAAACTGAGTCCACAACGGCCCATATGGCGATATTCCGTGAACTGGTTGCCAGCCCCAAGGCACCAATTGCCGACCGAAGGGGGTATTCACCACCTCACTTGCTGCATCAATATAAGGGTTACTGCCGGGCGTAGTGCCAAGGTAGCCATGAGCAATGTATGAAAAGATATCAATCGAAAGGTATGGTCGACCGAACAGTAGCCCAATATTGAAAAGAACGGGAAAAAGCAGCGCGAGCGTGCTAGCACGTCTGTCACGCAACTGTCCACGATAGCAGAGTACGATCAGCCATAGGTAAAGTGCAAACAGAGCAACTGTGCCAGCATAATAGCTTGCAACTGACCATAGCAAGTATGTATGATCGGCTAATGTACCCCGTACAGCAATGTTTGCAATATCCAGAGACAGTCCGTTAAGGTAAATGGCACGCTGGGTAAAATAGACGAGCAAATATAGTACACCGCTGACCATGCCAATCAGCAGCACCCAGCGCGTCTTGGGGCTGACTGCAACGTTATTTGACTGTTGTGCAATAATTTTCATAACAATGTTAGTAATTTACCTAAACTAAAAATCTCTGTAATAGTTGTTGATAAAAGTCCCCATACAGTAGCTCCTGATAAGATTGAAGATCGCAAGACGTTATTTCTTTTAGAGAAAATTAAAAATCTAAAAATTAAATAAATTAGAGATAAAAAATCAACATATTTGCTGTTGGTAATTTTTTGATTTGGGTAAGTATGGAATATTAAATTTATTTATTTCACTTCTGTTACGTGCCAGCTAAGTTTCAAGTTCACCCAAAAGTTCCAGATAGTTGCAATGGCGATCGCAATCAAATTCGCAATATAGCGGTTAAGAACCATGAAATTAAATACAACATTTAAGACCAGCACATTCAATACAAGTCCGGCTAGACATATAATATTGAATTTTAAAAACCGTTTTAAACGCTGACGCCATTGTTGCTGCTGCATAACAACATCTGCAAAAGTCTAAGCGTCATTCCACAGGAAATTATTGATAATAGCAATTTCTGCCGCAATGATTTTACTGCGAGTTAGAGGCAAACCTAGTGTTGTCGGGTCACTCAATAAGTAAAGAACCGCCATATCTACAAATACCTCGCTCAGTCCCACTAAACCAAAGCGCATAAATCGACCAATCGGAAAATTCATACTTTGAGTGAATTGCACCAATAGCTCTGTAGAGAATCGCAATTGACTAATATTACTGTCATCAGTAAGCGCTAACTCAGAAATTTGTAAATTTCCAGATGGGATTTTCACGAAAAAATTAGCTTTATCATCTATCATTGGGTATAATCTCAATAATCAAAGAGTACAGTGACAAAATTTGCGTAATAAATACCTCAAATGATTAATTTGAGAAAAAAGATTAAAAGCTGATGAACTTGGTATTGTTGCTGTGTTTTGAAACTTTTGGTTAAGGGTTTATTAAAGTATGGTTAACTAAAAATTACTTAGTTTCCAATAATTGCAACTCTAGATATTTATTCACGCATAAAACTCAAATTTTCTAGCACAATAAATGCTTTCTTCATCAGAAATTTATCTTCAATTCTGATTTTAAATAGCTAATAACATCCTAATAGACATCTAGATGCTGCTAATAAAATAAATCTAGTGGTAAAATATTTAGCAATGCAGATAACAACGTTTAAGTTAAAAAAAGTATTTAGCAGATTAATAGAGGCATAAATTTAACTTTTGAGATTGATGCACTAGTTATTCTCTCATCTAACTAAAAACTCAAATAAAACTGGTTGATTACACTGAGAAAAATATATTATTGGAAACCAGTAATTTTAATGAAGTAATAACAGTGTATGTAAAAATAAAATTGTTTAAAAATTTATAAAATTTTAATTTGATCTCCTTCTAATAAATTCAGTAAACCGAAAACAAGCGGTTGCATAATTGCAATCGCTTGTTTTTTGTCCAACTTCGGACAATCGTGTTGCTCCCAGCCGAACTTATCTTTTAACTATTGCTTTTCTTAATTTTTGATTGATGCAAGGCGATCGCCACCTCATCACATGACTGAGTAAAAATACTGCTGAGAGTCACCTTGGCTCAAGAAAATTAGAGATAATGACAACAACCAGAATCAATTAGGATAAGTTCTTGAAATTGAAGACCTAGCCGTGACGTTGCACAGCAGTATTAATTTAATTAATCCGCACACAGGGCAGCGTTTTCCATCTGCCCCAGATAGTTCGGTTGTTCTGTCTAGTTTTCAAGCAGGATGGCATCACAACTTCACCCTAGAAGTACAAAGGCTCAAGCCGATGGAACTTCCAGAACATTATATTGAAGGGCATCGACTGATCATCAATTTAGGCGGCTGTGTACGTTTTGGTTGGCGTAGCGGCGGAAGAACCCATGAAGCCATTTTGCCGCCTGGGGGGTTTTGCCTTCAATCAGATGGCGAAACCAACGCTCCTTTCTGGCAGGATGAACTGACAGTAGCAGCCATTGCACTCTCACCGGATTTGATCAATGCCATTCTCGAAGACCGCGCCCCAACTGCCATTGATACCTTTGCTGAACGTCGTTGCATCACAGATGAGTTGGCATACAACTATGCTAGAGCTTTATCAAAAGAGTTGGCCCAACCGGGGGAACCCTTGTATGCACAAACTCTATCTCTGTCTTTCACATTGCACCTGTTGAGCAAACATCAGCGCAATGCCAAAAAACCTTTAAATCCAAAAGGGAAACTATCATCGAAGCAACTAAAAGACGTAATTGAAACCGCACAAACACAACTTGGTACAGAATTGAGCCTCAGCCAACTTGCTTGTGCCGCCCAAGTTTCCGACTATTATTTTTCCCGCCAGTTTAAGAACACCATAGGTTTAGCACCGCATCAGTTTGTCCTGCGCCTACGACTAGAGCGAGCGAAAAAATTACTGCTCACAAGCCAACTGTCCCTTTCGGAAGTAGCATTAGCTGTGGGTTTTTTTGACCAGTCTCATTTTAATAATGTATTTAAACGTGCTTTTGGTGTCACTCCACGCGCTTTCGCTAAAACAGTTTAAAAATTGAGCAAGAATTTCCAATTTTTCCAGTAGTGAGTTCTGCGAGTATTTAACTATCGGCAAGGGAACACAACCACAACAGCCGCAAATCCAGTTATACCCAAACTCAAGGAGCCTACATCATGCTGTCTGTGAAAAAAATTGCTGTAAAAACACTCTTCCTCGCTTCTTTTGGTTTACTAGCTCTACCATTAACCGCTACTGCTGACTTACAAACTGTTGAAGCCAAATCTATGCCTACCCAAAGCAAAACTGTTGCAGCGAATAAGATCTCAGTTCGTAAAGTTCAATTTCTCAGCCAGGGTACGAAGGTAGCAGGTAATCTCTATCTACCAGCGAACATCAAAGCACCACAGGCTTCTGTGGTTGTGGTAGGGCCGCAGTCGAGCGTTAAAGAGCAAGTAAGTCAAGTTTACGCCCGTCAATTAGCAGCACAAGGATTTGTGGCTTTGACTTTTGATCATCGCACCTTTGGTGAAAGTGGTGGCGCACCCCGCCAGTTTGAAAACCCACAAATGAAAGTTGAGGATATTCACAGTGCAGTAACTTTTTTACGGGCATTACCGGAAGTTAAGCCTGATGCAGTTGCTTTAATGGGCATTTGTTCAGGTGGTGGATACTCTGCAAAAGCGGCGGCAATGGACTCTTCAATTAACGCCCTTGTTACCGTAGCTGGCTTCTATCATGACCCCCAGGTAATGCGTCAATGGTTGGGTGAGAACTACGAAGCTCGTCTCAACATGGGTAGAGAGGCACGTATTAAATATGAAAAAACTGGTCAAGTTGATTACATGACCAACGTAGACCCAAAAAACCTTAACGTAGCTATGCCTGGTCAAGAAGCCTATGATTATTATGGAACCCAACGTGGTTTGCGTTCTGGCTGGGTCAATCGTTCAGCAGTAATGTTCTTTGAACCTTTCTTACAATTCAATGCTATTGATGCTGGTCGTGATATCAAGGCTCCTACTTTGGTCATTCATTCAGATACCGCTTTAGTTCCTGATGGTGCGCGTCGCTTCTTCCAGAGCATACCAACCAATCAGAAAAATTTACACTGGATGAGTACAGAAAATCACATTGCCTTTTACGACCAACAAGAAGTTGTGGAGGAAGCGGCTGTTAAGGCAACAGCATGGCTCAAACAAACACTCACTCTTAATTAAGTCCTGTAGCCGTTAAATGTCTAGCAGCAATCACACCTATCACTACCACAAAAAAATCACCCCAACTAAATGTACTAGTTGGGGTCAATAATGTCCTTCATGTTCCCAAAGGACACAAGAGATTAATTGTGGTTCAGTATAAGACTTTCCGTAGAGGCTGCCCATATTACCATGAGAAAATCTTGATGTCTTGAGCTATCACTAACTTTTCAAAATACCTTTATTTTTCATCAATTACCTGTCTTCTCATGAACTTAATTTGTCCAACAAAAACCCAGCCTTTATGACTGGGCTTTTGAGTGCTAGAGCATCTCTTCTATCAAAATCATTTCCCTTTGAGATGAAAATAGTACACAAATTTTTTTTGTGGATTAGTCAGAATCTGTTTTACTGTTCGTTCTACATCAGCTTGGGTTTTACCGCTAGCAATCGGCATATCTTCAAATAGAGCAAACCAGACGTTATTTAAACCTATTTCTCGCCATTGTTTGCTATATTTATTTGCATATATCTTCCCTATCTCTTGATAGTAAAGCTGCTTTAATTCAAGACTTTTATCCTTAAGAATCTGAATCTCGTTCCAGTGTTTTACTAGATTATTTTGACTTTTTAAATAAGTTTTTAACTTGGCAATATCTGCTGTTTCAATCTCTGACACCGAGTTGGTTAAGGAAGTTATGATACCAAATCTTGTCTTGGCTAACTCATAACTTTCTTTCAGTCTACCCCGTATACCACTGCCAAAAAAGATATTAGAAGACTTAAATATCCCATCCGAGACAATTTTATCTTTGAAAGGTAGTAGCACTGTTTCAACTAATTTAGGAAGGTCTGAACCAACTATTTCTTCAAATGGACTATACAGGGACAGAACTCCATAAGCTTTAGTCGGCTCATCACTTGTCAGAAAAATTGTATACTTCTTCAAGTAGCGAAAAACAAAAAATTCCTCCAGTAAAAAGTCTTTCCAACTTTGAATAATAGAAATATCTTCCCTTGATAAATTGTCAGAATTTTCGTGAATAAAATTATCGAATAATTCGGGATTCTCGTAAAGCGTATATCGAATTTTTACTGTTGTCTCAAAAGGACATTTTTCTATGTCCTCCGGCTTTCTGATGTCAGGGTTTATCTGGAATTTTTGATTGGTGTAAACCAATAGAGGTTTAAAAAGGCTAAAAAAATAGTCGGCTTCTTCTGGCGGTAGCTGCATCTATGACATCAGTTCAGAATCTCCTTTTACTCAGGCTACCTTATTTAGTAAATGGACTCAATGCGGCAGATATACAAGTTCGGAGAAACCAAAGCGTGAGTGAATTGACAGGGTAATTGAAATTCGTGTCCACTGTTTTCAGGAATTCGCAATCTAGCTTTTGTAGTCATGGAAAGAAAAGTACCTTATAAATAACGGATATAACAAGCTCTTGGGGAATATAACCCCAACAAAGCCCAGTCATCCTGACTGGGTTTTTGAGTCTTGAGCGATCACTGCCTTATCACATCAGGGTTAACCATCTATTAACCTTTTACTGGATGCGCCTAATTGGTTTCTATGTCATCCTAGAAAACGAGAGTTAATTCGGTGAGTATTTTTGTTTTTAGTATTGACAGGCTTTTCCCTTTTGGTATTGACAGACTTTTCTCCGAAATTTAAATCTCTACACATTTATGATTTTGGAGAAAATCAATGTCAATTTATGTAGGCAACCTCTCTTACCAAGTTACGGAAGAGGATATTAAGGGTATTTTTGCTGAATATGGTACGGTAAACCGGGTTCAAGTACCGCAAGACCGCGAAACAGGCCGTCCGAGAGGTTTCGCTTTCGTGGAAATGGGAACAGATGCAGAAGAAACTGCTGCGATTGAAGCTCTTGATGGTGCTGAATGGATGGGTCGTGACCTGAAAGTTAACAAAGCCAAACCCAGAGAAGACAGAGGTTCTTCTGGTGGCTCCCGTGGCGGATATGGTGGCGGTGGTGGACGGGGTGGATATAGTGGCGGCGGTGGACGCGGACGCTACTAAGATTTGAAACCGGAAAGAAAGAGAGAGCCAATTTTTAGGCCATTGAGGAATTCAATTTAGTAGGAGAGAGAATGACCCAAATAATAGTGGGTGAAAATGAACACCTTGAGTCAGCAGACGCGCCGATTTAAGCGAGAAGTTTCCAAAGCCGGAATTTTTCAAGACATGAGGAAACATCGTCACTTTGAAACACAAGACAGAAAAATCCAAGCGCAAAAAACTTGCCTTGCAAAAGCAGGGTAAAAGACGTTTCCGCACTTGAAAACTGACATAGATAGAAACGAATGCCCTCATAGTTTTTATGAGGGTTTTCCTTATGGAATTTAGCCACAGTAAGCAAAAATTAAGCAATGGTAGTTCTTACTGAGTTCAAAGCTTTACCTATAAAGGATTACAGTCACCATTATCTCGCACCTTTCTTGCTCAGAAGAGGCTACTCTTCTGTATACATTTTGTAAACAAAATGTATACCACCTAATTTCAATGTGATTGTATGGGAGTGCTATTTGATACTTTACTTACCAAACCACTTGAGTGCAGAATTGGCAATCTCTGTGGGAACAGTATGAAAACCATGAAACTCTTGATAAACTACATCGTAGTCAGCACGTTGCAGTTGCGGCACAATTTTACAGCTACATCGCTTAATCGGCAAAACATTGTCCCAAGTACCATGTGAAATAAAGATTTGCGGTTTTCCTTGCTGCATTTGTGGTGCCATAAACCCAGGAGAGAAGGCAATAATGTGTGAAAACAAATCACCATTAGTAATGCCAACACTCAGAGCATAAGAAGCACCATCAGAAAAACCTTCAACCGCGATGTGTGCCGGGTCTACAGCGTAGCGGTTGAATGTTTGCATCAATGCTTGATTGATGAAAGCAATATCAGCACCGTACTCACCGTAGAGCATATCCCACGTTTTGAGACGCGAAGCAGGCGCAAGTAAAATTAGTCCAGCATCATCAGCCTGGTGTAAAAATGGAGTCAGACCGCCACGTGCATCGCCACCAGCACCGTGTAACATCACTATTAATGGTGCAGGTTTATCTGCTTGGTAGCTTTTAGGGACGTAAAGTAAAGCGTCGCGCTCGCTATCCAATCCCAGTGATTGCAGACCGACTGTTGTTGACTTTTGCTGTGGCTGCATTGGTCGTGCAAGCAGCTTGCCCAATGCGGCAGCCCGCCTGTTCTGCTCTTGCTGCTTATCTTTAAGCATAAAAAATGTATTCCTGTTAATGTGTGTGGTAGCGCACGAAGACAAAATCTTCGCTTCTTCGTTGATGTGATTAATTGGGGTAAATTCTTAAGCGCCTCATAGGTTCTTCACCAAAGCTTTGAGACTTGAGACGGTAGCGTTCAACCAATTCATGCTGCATAGAACGCACTTTGGCACAACGAGGTAGTAATTCTACAGGAATTCCTTTAGGAATGACAATCTGTTCCACGGCCAGTCTCGCCTCTTCCAGAGCATCAATGTCCGAGTGTTTGCTACCTTGTGTTAATTGGTTAAGTTCTCCTGCATCGCTAGTATTAGGTGACTCCATTCCCAAAGCTTGCTGCAAGGCATGAGTAATATTTGCGATCGCATTAGCCGTCAGAGAGTAAACAGGGGATAGATGGTCTGCTACCATGCGCTGAAAATTCGCGTGTTTGCGTGCGTGCGATCGCAACACCAAAATCGCCCCTGCATCATCAATATCCCCAACAACCACCACTGGTAAATTAAGAAGGCGAATGACCTCTTCTAAAAGGTGGCGACTAACACCATAAGGGTAAACGTGTAGAGGTGAATCTGCGTTATATAAGCCCTTGGGTTGATGAGAATCTGATGCTTCGGCTTTGTTGCGAGCATCGTGTTTTTCTGGAAACGGTATTATCCGCTCAGAACCACGCCAAGACAGCGATGGTTGAGTAAATTTAGGTGATGCAGAGTCTGCCAATGGCATCGGATTTTGGAAACTGGGAATCTTGCGTGTAATCGTTATCTCACCCAAATCATTGATAGTTCTCACTTGTGGGTGAGGCTGATGACCTCGCAGTAAAGCATCAACCGTATCAGCAACATTTTCATGCACAATCCAACGTTGACGCTCCCACATTTCCACTGCAATATCAAATGTTGGAGGTGCTTTGCGTTCCAAAACCGTCTTTTGAGTGCGCCGCCGCCTGGCTTCCTCATCCCCTAAAGTGACACTTTGAATACCACCAACTAAATCCGACAGAGTGGGGTTTTTAATTAAGTTTTCAATTTCGTTACCGTGAGCAGTACCTACTAATTGCACCCCGCGTTCAGCAATGGTACGAGCAGCTAAAGCTTCAAGTTCCGTGCCAATTTCATCAATGACAATGACCTCTGGCATGTGGTTTTCTACAGCCTCAATCATTACCTGATGCTGTAATTCTGGACGCGCCACTTGCATTCGTCGAGCGCGACCAATAGCAGGGTGAGGAACATCACCATCCCCAGCAATTTCGTTGGAAGTATCAATAATGACTACACGCTTGTGAAAATCATCCGCTAAAACACGAGCAATTTCGCGTAAAGCGGTAGTTTTGCCCACACCAGGACGACCCAGCATCAAAATTGATTGACCAGTTTCTACCAAATCACGAATCATGGCGATCGTGCCGTAAATTGCCCGACCAACCCGACAGGTCAAACCAATAATCTTGCCATTGCGGTTGCGAATGGCACTAATGCGGTGTAAAGTTTGCTCAATCCCAGCGCGATTATCGCCGCCAAATGTTCCGACTTTTGCGATGCAATCGTCGAGTTGGTTTTGAGTAACGGGGGTAGAAGATAAATATTCTGATTTACCTGGAAATCGAGCTTCAGGACGACGACCCAAATCTAAAACAACTTCAATTAAATTCTCTGTTTGTGGGTGCTGATATAGGTGCTGTCTAATTTCTTGAGGCAATATATCCAGTAGTTTCTGGAGGTCATCTGTCATAAACATGAGTTATATATAGTGGTAAGCAATTCAAAATGAAAGAATGTAATTGCTGTTAGCATGATTGGCTCTAGCTTAAACAGCAATGCCGAATGCGCGTTTGCTTATAGTGTTATAATTGCCAGAATTTGTTGAGCTTGGAGATTTGCAAAAAACAAAGTTTTCTTTAAATGTGACTAGAGCCAAAAAGTTAGAAATCTAATTATTAAATTGAATAAGATTATTTCTCAGGTTTTGATGTATTCCTATTTTGAGGATTGTCTGATTATTTTCTACTTCTAGAATAGCAATGATTAAGTAATAAAATAGTAAGCAATCCGAATATTTACTGGGGGATTCTGTCACCAATTTGAGCTTTGTAGCCCAATAAAGCAAAAGCCTCCTTTTATAAATTAAAAGAGGCTTTTTGGCTAAATATTTATGTAGTGAGTGAACAGTTATCAGTTAATAGTCCAAGTGGTTAAAGACTGTTTACTAATATCTGACTTAAAACCTTAAACATTACATAGCAACTTGTTTAATACCAATGTTTTGATGAGGTCAAGCCCTCGGTCTGTTAGCACGGCTCGGCTGCATACATTACTGCACTTGCACCTACCGCCTATGAACCTGTATTCTACAGGTGACCTTACTGACTTTTGTCATGAGAGTACTCATCTTGAGGTGGGCTTCCCACTTAGATGCTTTCAGCGGTTATCCGCTCCGCACTTGGCTACCCAGCGTTTACTCCTGGCGGAATAACTGGTACACCAGCGGTGCGTCCTTCCCGGTCCTCTCGTACTAAGGAAGGCTCCTCTCAATACTCTTGCGCCTACACCGGATATGGACCGAACTGTCTCACGACGTTCTGAACCCAGCTCACGTACCGCTTTAATGGGCGAACAGCCCAACCCTTGGGACATACTACTGCCCCAGGTTGCGATGAGCCGACATCGAGGTGCCAAACCTCCGCGTCGATGTGAACTCTTGGCGGAGATCAGCCTGTTATCCCTAGAGTAACTTTTATCCGTTGAGCGACGGCCATTCCACTCTGAACCGTCGGATCACTAAGACCTAGTTTCCTACCTGCTTGAGTTGTCACTCTTGCAGTCAAGCTCCCTTTATGCCTTTACACTCGTCGCACGATTTCCAACCGTGCTGAGGGAACCTTTGTGCGCCTCCGTTACCTTTTAGGAGGCGACCGCCCCAGTCAAACTGCCCACCTGAAACTGTTCCAGTGCCGGATAACGGCGACTGGTTAGACTCCCAGTTCTGACAAAGTGGTATCTCACCATTGGCTCCATTACCCCCAAAAGGGCAACTTCAACGCCTCCCACCTATCCTGCGTAGTCAGAGCTAGTTGTCAATTACAGGCTACAGTAAAGCTTCATAGGGTCTTTCTGTCCTGGTGTAGGTAGTCCGCATCTTCACAGACAATTCTATTTCGCCGAGTCTCTCTCCGAGACACCATCCAGATCGTTACGCCTTTCGTGCGGGTCGGAACTTACCCGACAAGGAATTTCGCTACCTTAGGACCGTTATAGTTACGGCCGCCGTTCACTGGGGCTTCGGTTGCCAGCTTTGCTTTAGCTAACCGACTTCCTTAACCTTCCAGCACTGGGCAGGCGTCAGCCCCCATACGTCCTCTTACGAGTTTGCGGAGACCTGTGTTTTTGGTAAACAGTCGCCTGGATCTCTTCACTGCGACCCACTTTCGTGGGCACCCCTTCTTCCGAAGTTACGGGGTCATTTTGCCGAGTTCCTTAGAGAGAGTTATCTCGCGCCCCTTGGTATTCTCAACCTCCCTACCTGTGTCGGTTTCGGGTACAGGTGACTTAGGTTTAACGTGTGTAGAGCTTTTCTTGAAAGTATGACTATGCCACTTCGAGGACGTATCCTCTCGTACTCCTGCCTTAGCTCAAGGTGTTTTCACCACCTCTCATCACCTCGGACAGTTGAACCAGCACTACCAATCGCTGGCTGACAATTGCCTTCTTTGTCCCTCTGCACAAACCTAAATCAGTACGGGAATGTTAACCCGTTATCCATCGACTACAGCGTTCGCTCTCGCCTTAGGACCTGACTAACCCTCCGTGGACGAACCTAGCGGAGGAACCCTTAGGGTTTCGGGGCATTGGATTCTCACCAATGTTTTCGCTACTCAAGCCGACATTCTCACTTCCGTTTCGTCCACAGCTGCTCACCGCTACTGCTTCTTCCTACGACGGAACGCTCCCCTACCGATATTGTTAATATCCCATAGCTTCGGCACGTCACTTAGCCCCATTCATTTTCGGTGCAGGAGCGCTTGACCAGTGAGCTATTACGCACTCTTTTAAGGTTGGCTGCTTCTAGGCAAACCTCCTGGTTGTTTTTGCACTCCCACCTCCTTTATCACTGAGTGACAATTTGGGGGCCTTAGCTGATGGTCTGGGCTGTTTCCCTTTCGACGATGAAGCTTATCCCTCACCGTCTCACTGGCTGTGTGTACATTGGGTATTCAGAGTTTGTCGAGATTTGGTACCGCTCTCGCAGCCCGCACCTCAACAGTGCTTTACCCCCCAACTATAATCACAACCGCTGCGCCTCAACACATTTCGGGGAGAACCAGCTAGCTCTGGGTTCGATTGGCATTTCACCCCTAACCACACCTCATCCGCCGATTTTTCAACATCGGTCGGTTCGGACCTCCACTTGGTGTTACCCAAGCTTCATCCTGGACATGGTTAGATCACCCAGGTTCGGGTCTATAAACACTGACGTAATAAAATATTTGCGCCCATTTCGGACTCGCTTTCGCTGTGACTTCGACATTATCGTCTTAATCTGCCAGTGCCTATAACTCGCCGGCTCATTCTTCAACAGGCACGCGGTCAGACGTTGAATCGTCCTCCCACTGCTTGTAAGCTTACGGTTTCATGTTCTATTTCACTCCCCTTGCGGGGTTCTTTTCACCTTTCCCTCGCGGTACTTGTTCACTATCGGTCACACAGTAGTATTTAGCCTTACGAGATGGTTCTCGCTGATTCACACGGGATTCCACTCTCTCCGTGCTACTTGGGATGCAGCTAGTATCCTTTCACTTTCGACTACGAGACTATCACTCTCTCTGGTGCAGCTTTTAACTGCTTTGTCTAGTTAATAGATTCCATATCGCTGTCCCACAACCCCAGTTGTAATAACAACTGGTTTGGGCTGTTCCCGCTTCGCTCGCCGCTACTAGGGGAATCTCTTTTGATTTCTCTTCCTCCAGCTACTAAGATGTTTCAGTTCGCTGGGTTGGCTCATACCTGTCTATATATTCAACAGGCTGTACTTGGGGTTGCCCCATTCGGACATCTCCGGATCTTACGTTTACTTCCAACTCCCCGGAGCATTTCGTCGGTAATCACGTCCTTCTTCGCCTCTGTGTGCCAAGGTATCCACCGTAAGCCCTTATTAGCTTGACCACAATTTCTACATTGGTGTCTGTGATTCAGTTATCAGTTGTCAATCACCAGTTATCACGTTTTTCACTGATAACTGTTTACTGCTCACTGTTAACTGTTTCTACCTGACAAGTTGCTATGTAATTTTCAAGGTTCTGTCTGGATTACTCATCCAGCATTCTCTCTAGCTCTACTAGATAAGGTGCTGAAGAAGTTTCATTTACTTGGCTCATTCCCCATTAATACTAATGTACTACTCGGAGAGCAGATCATCAGTGGTGAAAACCGAACTTTTTCATGTAAGTTTTTATCACTACCCTTGAAGTTCGATCTACCTGACTCATTCACTATTAATACTAATGTACTAACTTTCTGGTGACGAGCCTGTGGGCAGAACCGAACCTGTTAATGGTAGGTTCTACCACACTTGGGCTTGACTTGAACCAAGTGAAGGTTTGAAAGCCTCAGCATCAATCTCGACCGACCTGGGATGACTGAAGGGATGAACTTTGTGTTTAGGGTATTATTCATCCTATTTAGGTTGTGCTTGGTTAG
>JAHHHN010000029.1 GCA_019359325.1 Mojavia pulchra JT2-VF2
GGCATTGTAACAGTGATAGGATATCGAACATGGGCGAATTGTAGCTTTTGAGTTGTCGTTTGGGAAGACAACAACTCTACTACAAAGCGCCCTCTCTCTTCATACTCTTCTTTTGGCTAAGGTATTGGATATAAGAGGCTATTTATAAAGTAAATCTTTAAACTTGTCACGTCATCGATTTACTGTTTCTTTCATTCATCGCGGGTAGCGATCGCTTCCAGTGAGGCTGCTCTAAAGAAACACTTTTCGTAAAGCTTATGTAGCATGGCTTAGAGAGGATGAAGTATTTTGTGTATCTTGGTCAAATTGAACAAGTTCAAGACCGATAGATTGAGCCTTTTTCCGCAGGTGCGATCGCAGTAACATCCGCGGCTTTATAAATTTTTGTAATAATTTGAGATTTTCACGAAAAATCTAAGTTTTGAATTGATGTCATAGTACATAGATATGTACAGCTTCTAATGAGGAGAATACTTTTGTAAAGTTTAATGGCGTTATTTAATACGTTTTAGTTAAGGCTGCTGGGTCTATACTTCCAAACCCAATTTAATACTCAAAGATTTGAAAATTTTTCAAAATCTTTTGTATCTCCAAAATACCTCGCTAATAAAAATAATTATCAAATAGAAGACCCGACGCAAAGTCATGCACATGAAGATTTTCATGTTCCGAGTTAATAACCCAATAGAATTTACTGACACTAATGTAGAAAATTACCAAGTTTTTCATAAACCACATTATGTCTAATTGTTAAATAACAAATAGCTATTAACATAATTTGTGATTGACTAAGCTCTATTATTATTCGTGGAGTATTGCAATGTCTGGTTGCAGGTTAAATAATTGGGGTAGTGTCTTAGGTATTGCAATGTGTGCCAGCATTTATGGTGCAAATTGTGTGAACGCTCAAATTAGCTCGGATAGCACTTTGCCTATTAACTCTAACGTTAATAAACAAGGTGATACCTTTAACATTACTGGAGGAACACAAGTAGGTGAAAATCTATTTCATAGCTTTAAAGAATTTTCTATTCCTACTGGCGATACTGCTTCATTTAATAATATTATAAATATTCAAAACATTTTTAGCCGAGTGACAGGTGGATCAATCTCTAGTATTGATGGTTTAATCAAAACAAATGGTGCTGCTAACTTGTTTCTGATTAATCCGAATGGTATTATCTTGGGGCAAAATGCACGTTTGGAAATAGGTGGATCATTTTTAGCAAGTACAGCGAGTAGTTTGAACTTTAATGATGGTACAAAGTTTAGTGCAACTGTACCTCAAACACAATCACTGCTGACTGTGAGTGTCCCAATTGGCTTGCAATATGGGGCAAATCCGGGAAAGATTCTTCTGCTAGGAAATGGTCAGGGTATAAGGACAACAAAAGACCTGATTGACACCACTTTTGGTCTGCACGTACAGCCCAATCAAACCTTAGCTTTGCTAGGGGGTGATCTTATACTGGAAGGCGGAACGCTGAAAACGGCAGGCGGTAGGATAGAGTTAGGTAGTGTCGCCAAAGAAGGTTTAGTCAGCCTCAATCCTGTAAGCAAAGGGTTTACCTTTGGTTATAATGGTGTGCAAAACTTTGGAAACATTCAATTAACACAACAGGCTACAGTTGATGCTAGTGGTGCTGGCGGTGGTGATATACAGATTTGGGGCAGGTATGTCACTCTAAAAAAGGGTTCGCAGATAGAGGGAAGTACTTTGGGGGCAGAGCCTGGAGGAGCTTTAGTAGTGAACGCTATTGAGTTGGTAGAGCTAATTGGTCACTCAAGCAATGATCGCTTTGCTAGTCTCTTGACTACTAAAACTTACTCAGGTACAACAGGGACTGCGGGGAACCTGACGATCAACACCCATCAGCTACTCGTGCGGGATGGGGCAACGGTCAGTGCCAGCACTTTTGGTGCGGGTAAAGGGGGAAATTTAACTGTCAATGCTACTGACTCTGTGCAAGTGATTGGTCGCTCGGCCAATGATCGCTTTGTCAGCCTCTTATCTGCTCAAGCTAACTTAGCTAACTCAAACATAGTAGGAGATGCGGGGAACCTGACGATCAACACCCGTCAGCTACTCGTGCGGGATGGGGCAGCGATCAGTGCTAGCACTATTGGTGCGGGTAAAGGGGGAAATTTAACTGTCAATGCTACTGACTCTGTGCAAGTGATTGGTCGCTCGGCCAATGATCGCTTTGCCAGCGCCTTGTCTGTGCAAACTGGCTCGGCAACAGGAGATGCGGGGAACCTGACGATCAACACCCGTCAGCTACTCGTGCGGGATGGGGCAGCGGTCGGTGCCGGCACTTTTGGTGCAGGCAAAGGGGGGAATTTGACTGTCAATGCCACTGACTCTGTGCAAGTGATTGGAGAATCAGTTAATGGTCAGTTTGGTGGAGCCTTGATTACTTCATCATCTCAATCAAATACAACAGGAGATGCGGGAGACCTGACGATTAACACCCGTCAGTTGCTGGTGCGGGATGGAGCACAGGTTAGTGCTAGTACTCGTGGTACGGGTAAAGGAGGAAATTTGGCTGTCAATGCCACTGACTCTGTGCAAGTAATTGGAGAATCAGCCAGTGGTCAGTTTCCTAGTGGCTTGTTTACTTCATCATCTAGATCAAATGCAACAGGAGATGCGGGAGAACTAACGATTAACACTCGTGAGTTATTTATTAGAGGAGCACAGGTGAGTGCTGGCACTTCTGGCATTGGTAAGGGGGGAAATTTGACCGTCAATGCCACTGATTCTGTACAAGTGATTGGTCGTTCCGCTAATGGTCACTTTGTTAGCCTGTTATCTGCTCAAGCTAACTCAAATGCAGTAGGAGATGCGGGAGACTTAACGATAAATACTCGTCAGTTGGTGGTTCAAGATGGAGCTAGAGTATCTGTAGGAAGCCTAGGAACAGGAAATGGAGGCAATCTGAAAGTAACTGCTCGATCTATTATTTTGGACAACAACGCTACCCTTACCGCTGACACTCGCAGCACAGACACTAATTCCAATCGAGAGCAGGCAAATGTCTACTTACGTGTGGCAGATTTATTGTTGCTTCGTCGTGGCAGCAATATTACCACTAACGCCACTGGAAGTAATGTCATCGGCGGTAATATTGACATCAATACCGATTTCCTTGTTGGTGTAGAAAATAGTGACATCAGTGCAAATTCTACTAATTTTCGTGGAGGTCGGGTGAAAATCAATGCTATGGGCATATTTGGTGCAAAATTTCGGGATGCTCTTACCCCAGAAAGTGACATTACTGCTACTGGGGCAAGTCCTGAGTTCAGTGGTTCTGTAGAACTCAACACACCTGGTATTGACCCCAACAGTGGTTTAGTGGAGTTACCCACAATAGCCTTAGACCCTGAAGTAGCCCAAGTCTGCGATACTCCTGGTTATGCTCAAAGCAGTTTTATCATCACCGGACGCGGTGGTTTACCTTCCAATCCTATGAAAGATGTTGCCACTCCTGATGGAGTAGAGGTGGGTTGGGTATCACTCAAACCCAGAGGCAATGCCAAAGACGGGCTACGCCTACGCAACAGTTCATCGGTTATTAATCAGCCAATTAGCAATATGCCAGAACGTATTGTAGAAGCAAGTGGGTGGTCAGTGAATAAGAAGGGAGAAGTGGTACTCACAGCTAATGTATCTACTGCAAAAACTCGTGGTTCATGGCAAAACGCTATAGCTTGCAATATTCCTCACGCCAACAAGTAGAAACCAGCTTGAATATTAAGCAATATCGTAAAAATTCGTGTAAATAACTTTACTAAAGCCAATTGCCTACCAATATATAAGGTGCCCAAAAATAAGGGCTTTTTTCTTTAGTAAACACAGCTAGTTGAGCACGCTGGAGCGCAGTAGCTTTATTCGTTCCAGCCTTTAACTCATGATAAAATTCACTCATAAGTTGAGCAGTAATTTGGTCATCCACTGACCACAAGCTTGCTAATGTACTACGTGCGCCTGCTCGCACAGCTATCCCAGCTAATCCCAAAGCAGCTCGCTTATCACCTTGAGCCGTTTTGCAAGCACTCAAAACAAGTAGCTCTATATCCTTAGACCTATTGCGATCGCTAACTCGAAGTAAAGTGTCAAATTGCTTAACTTTTAATAGTTTATCCCAAGTGAGAATAAAGGTTCTTTCTGGATCAGAGCTAAATTCTCCATGAGTTGCGAAGTGAACCACAGAAAAAGGAGATGTTTGTAGTTGCTTTCGTAAATTACTGTCGATAAACTTTTGATTTAATAGTTCTTGATTTTGAGGTATTTCCACCTGGATTTGTTTTAATTCACGTTCTACATTTTTCAGCGCTGAGAATTTTCGACCTTCTATAGAGCGTGCTTCTCCTACTCCGGCAGTTAAAGCATTTAAGGGCACCTTTTGCAGTGGTTTGGGGTCGAGAAGTTGTAAACTCGGAGCTAGAGCGATCGCATATTTCTCTATGAGATATTTCTTGTGCTGGGAATCATAGAGAACTCCCATTGGAATATTACGTAATTCGCCGTCTAACACAAAAACTAATGTAGTAATGTCACTATTAGACAATTCTGCTTGTGCTGGTTGGACTAGCCAATCATATATCTTTTGTGACTGTTGTTTAACTTGAGAAGTCGCGGCGACATCCGGTAAAGATTGCCGTAGTAGAGCTACGGTAGTTTCCAAAGTCTGTTGGGATACATTGCTTGTGTAGTGATGCAATTGTTGATTTGGCAAGGTTAAAATAACCTCTAAGCGGTCTGGCAAAATAATTGAGTAAATAACTGCTGCTTTTTTGTCTTGAGTAACCACTTTGTCAATCTCTACAATTGGTTCTAAACAAGGTGAACGAAAGAAGTTGTTCAGTTCTGCTAGCTGAAGCGATTCCACTACCTGACGAGCTTGTTTGAGTTTGTATTGATTACTCTGTTGTGTGCCTCCTTGTGTGTTTTCTGCTCGTAACTGCAATTCAACTAACTCCCGATACACTGGTTCCACACTTTCACGAAAAGAGAACTGAACGTCTGGGCTAGCGGCAACTAAATCGCCGCGCAAAGATTCGAGAGTTTTGTAAGCTGTATCATACGCAGAGATTGCACCTTTTATATCTCCTTTTTGCTTGAGTAGACGTCCCTGCTGCCATTGCCATTGATAAGTAATATCTGACGCATCAATACTTAGGGCTATAAATAAAGCTTTTTGGGTTAAAGCTAAAGCATCAGATAACTGTTTACTATCTTCATACAGTCCGCCAAGAAATCCAAGGGCATAAGATTCGGCTCGCTGGTCTTTCAAGTTCTGAGCTTGCTGCACAGCGGTAGATAGTAGTTGAGCAATATCTAAGTTTGAAATACCACTTGTAGTTGTTTTGTGTGTAAAATTTTTTAAAATTGATGCCAACTGAATCCGAGCATATACTGAATTCCGGCTAGGAACTAATTTGTTAATTTCAGGTAAGATTTGGGAAGACAAGGTTAATGCTTGTTTTAACGTATTAGTGTCTGGCTTGTTGTTAAAAATTTCTAGAAATAGACTTAGCTGATTTAGCTGTGTGAGCAGGCGCGTAGTAACTGGTGCAACTGTAGCTGCCTCCTGATAAAATGCCAAAGCAGCTTGAAAATGTTGTTCAGCAAGTTTTATATGGCCTATGCTTTGTTGGCTTTTTCCTTGAGCTAAGGCTGTGTTACCTAAACTAAGCAACGCATCACCTATAGCTCTTGAAGATTGTACTTGCTTTGCTACAGCTAAACTTTGTTCTAGAACAGTTCTAGATGTATCTAAATCACCAACACCCCGTAGAACATTTCCAAGGCCTTGAAGTCCAGCTCCTTTAATTGATAATTCTGGAACCTGAGTAAGGGTTTGCTGAAGGTCAGTTAAGGTCTTTTGTGCTTGACGGTAAAGCCCTAAGGCTTGCATAGCTTGAGCAGAATTAATTCGGTTACGAATTAACATTTCTTGCTCGTTTATTTGCTGATAAATGCCAGCGGCTTTTTGCCAACTAGACAAGGCAGCTTCAGTTTGACCTTGTGTTAATTGTAACCGCCCCTGTACATCCAAAGCTTGTGCTAGAATTGCCAGACCGTCTTTTGAAGAATTTAAAGCTTGTAGCAAATTTAGGCTTTGAATAATTGCTGTTTGTGCTTGCGTTGTCTTGCCAAGCTGCTGATAAGTCAGGGAAAGATTGCTCAACACCAGAGCTTGGTTCAATTTATCTCCAGTATTTTCAAAGTCAATAGCAGCCTGTTCTAAGACCTTGAGCGCTTCAGTAAATTGTCCTGCTTCATAGTAAGCTTTACCTCGCTCTACTAAGCTTTCAGTTTGAGTAACTAATTTTTGAATTTCGGCTTGTGGCTGTTTTAGGTTGGTGTAAGTAAGGCTTGCTAAAACAGGTGGACTAAAAATACATAGTAAGGATGTTACTAGCGCTAAGGAAGAGAAGAACAAAAGTCTCGAAAAAGATTGTAACAGACGGAATAAGATACGCTGTTTTCTTGCCATATTTATTCCAAAGATGAATTTGATTGAGCAACGCCTTTTTGTGGGTTATGAAGTTCTACAATCGATGCTGTTGCAATTTCTGGTAATCCCATCTTTTTTAATAGAAGTGTCCAATCCTGTATGAAGATAAGTGAATTTGGATTAGTACGACGAAGATTAGCTAAATTAGTAATAGCGTCTTGCCAAAGCTGGTTGACAACATAGGTAGTGTATTCACCTGACTGTGATATTCTCAATTGATTTTGTAAGTCTTGACTTAAGGGCACACGTTGTACCCACGCTTTCACATAAAAATAATCTAAGCTATTTTGAGGATTGCCGCAGAAAACTTTAAAATACCATTGATAATTCTTATTGGTTTTTAAAGCATATTGTGGATTTTGCGGCAAGGTAATGCCGACAACACCAGCCTTATCTGGTAATGATAAAGATGTCCGATAGATGTTGTCGTCATTTTCATCTTGAAGTAGAAACTCACCTAAGCGAGCGTTTATAGGTAATTCAGGTACATAAACCCAAAAAGTCGGATATTCAGAAATTGTGTAAGTCAAAAACGATGTTGACTCCTCTGCAATTTCCTTACCAGGCACTAGGGCAATAACAGGCGCATTCAATGGTAAGCAACCATCACGGCTTGTTCCTCCTTTACGGCGACCAGTAGGCGCACCGTTATCTGGAAACTTTGGACGGGGAGAGTGGCTTGGGTTAGGGGCTTGCGCTCTGTTAGCTGATTCGGGAGACTGTGCCCAAACTAGCGAAGAGTAACTTGTCAGACTAACGAGTAATAGCGGGATAATGCCAGCAAGTTTCATCGGAGACATGTCACTTTTGCGAAAGGAATCTAATGGAGAATGGATGAATTATCTTTAGCCTTGCAATGACAATGAATTTAGAACAAACTGAAGCTTTATGAGCAAATGTGAAAGAAATTGCCGTATTTTTGTATTTCGTAGTAAGTTAGTAATTTTAATAGCTATAAAATCGGATAAAACTACGATATATAAAATTAGCAAAAATGCGTCATATGAAATTACATACAAAGATGTCATTCTGAGCGAAGCAAAAAACTTTAAAAGTATTTGTTTCGCTCAGAATGACAAAATATATGTTTGACTGGAAATTGGCATAATCTTTTGTACTATTATTAACATCATAACCACTGCATAAGGACATGACGAATTTAATAGATAAAAAGTTGCCTAAGGGTTAAGCAAAAATAAGTTGGTCAGGCTTTATTATTCAAGTGGTGATTATCACCCAAGCGCGAGGGCTGCGACGACCGGAGGTCGTCGCAAAGCCTGACCAACTTATGAGCGCGGAGATGCTAAGAAAGTTGGCGATTCTGAATACCTTTAGATACAACGACTGCTTGAGTAGCCACCAACGCTAATGCTGCGGGAATCAATGGTATCCAGCCTGCTTGTGTAAAAATGCCATAACAAACCCCAAACAGTGCCAATAGCATTATTACTCCAGCAAGTCCAAGATATAGCGGTTGCCGAATAAACCATGCTAGAGTTCCTCCCATTAATGACCAACCCCATATCCATAGCGCTTCAACCCAGGTGGGCCACCACCAAAGTAGAGGTCTACGATCCAGAACAGCACTGATAATTTGGCTGATCATGTGCGCCTGCACGAACACCCCTGGTATTTGCTTTTGATTAGTTAGCGCTTTCGCACTGTAGGGAGTTTTCCAATAGTCAGTAGTACTAGGGGCTGTAACACCAATAAGAATAATACGATCCTGAAATAACTTTATTAATTCAGGGTTTATCTGGTCGTTAAGGACATCTCTAAGAGGTACTTGTTGAGCAATATTTTGCAAAGACCGAAGCGAACGATAATTGAGCAGGATTTGGTAACCTTTTGCATCTACTCCTTGATAACCGCTGCTATAAGCTTTTAATTGCTTAAATATAGCAGTGCCAATCTGCAAGTTACCTTCTGAGGTAAAATCTGACTTGATACCTTTTGCTTCTAAATAATGAAGTGCAAGCTGGAGACTAAAAGCATATTCCGCAGCACAGTCAGATGTCACAGGAGGAGTCAAATGTAAAAGCTGTCGGCGAGCAATGTCATTATCGTCTGCTACAAAATCACTAAAGCTGAGACGTTGTTTGGGAACTTCCGGAGGGGGAGGAGTGCCATCCGGGGCACCATCTTCAGCAGCAGAAACTTTGCATACTGCATAAAGACGCTTATCTGTATGTAAACGAGTTGCTAAATCTGCATAGTTGGGATCTACAGAAAAATCACGATAGATATCTAATCCAATAGCTCTTGGTTGGTACCGCTCCAGTTTTTTCAATAGTTGTGCAAGTGCTTGGTCTGACAGAGACCATCGCATATTCATCTTCATTCGGTTTTGATACTGGATATCTGCTTCATCAACAGTAACTATCAAAAAACGTGAATCTGATTGTTCTTCTGGGCGCAGCCCCATGAGGTAGTCAAAAGCCCTTAATTCTGATGCCTGCAATAGACCAAGCGCTCTGGTTCCCATGAATAAACTGGTAATAATCAAACTTGACAACAGCACTACCTGAACGCTACGCCATTCAAACTGGCGTTGAGTTCTGTAATTTTTTGGTGGCAGTCCTTCTGTTTTTAATTCCGGCGAGAGCAGTTGGTTCCAAGTTGGTGGCACTACTGCTGGATTTTGGCAGAGTACGGGTAACCAAGTAGCACAAGGATATTCATCCTCAATGCCATGCAACCTTTCCCTTGATTCTCGGACTGCTAAGTAAAGAGATTCTCCTGTTGAAAATTTCTTGAGAAAATTCTTTAAGAATTCTTGGGCTACCAAATCTTGCACTGGCTCGCGCATAACAATAATTTGTGGGATGTGCAAATCTTCTAATTGATGCGCTAATCCCAAGCCATCACAAGAATTGAAAATAGCTAACTGCAATCCTCTGCCAATAGCTTTCTTGAGGGCGTATCTCAACTCCTCAATTGTTAAGCAATCGGTTTCATTAATGTAGATTTTACCACTTCTACCATCGTCTTGACTGGAGCTATGACCAGCAAAAAATAAGATATCCCAGTCCTGTTCCCATAGTTGCTGATTCAACTGGCAACGTTGTGGCTCTACCAGAAAAGTTATTTTTGCATTTGGTAGTTTTTCTAGAATTTCTCGATCTTTCTCGACAAAAATCCCTTCACTATTTCCTAAAATAGCTAAGATTTTTACTTTCTCTTTAACAGCGGCTGTCTTTGGCTTTGGCAAGTTTTCGTACTCTGGAGCGCTCAATGCGGCTTCGGCTTGAGAATAATCCTCAAAGAAATCCCATAGCTGCCAGGGGAGCCGTCGTAACCAAATATCGTCAGTTTTAAACAGTACCCGTACCGTATCATCAGATTTTAGTTGTTTAAGTAATTTCTCCTTAACTGGACGAAATGACTGGCAGTTGAGCCAGCTATTCATTTGTTCGCTTAAATTCTCACCTAATTGGCGGCAGTCGTTAATTTGCTCGGTACGAGAACCCCCAATACTAATACTTATAGGCGTAATGCGAAAATTTTCCAAGCTGCGGTAGGTTGTTTGCCACTCGTCGTAGTGTGTAATTATTTCTGGTTTTGGCGGCAGGTAGCCTCGAATTTCTGTGGTCGCACGATCTGCTTCTGCCCCAATCTCCAGCGTGACTTTTACACCCTCGCTTAAGTTACCATCTAGCTTTAAGACAACCAACTTTTGCATGGTCAGCAACCAATGAATTCATCTACTTAAACAATAAAGTTCTCAGTAATATTAGTATCCCCCAGTTCTAACCTAACGCTAAAGCGTTCTCCAATTTGAGCATTAAACTCTAGTGTTACATGAGCATTGGCACTTTTAGCATGAGCTTCCATAACAGCAACTCCCTTGAAATCTAGCACTTTCACAATCAGATTTTCAGGTAAGTAGGTTTGTACACCAGTGGGCTGCACCTGCAACTTCAGTTGGATTTCTACCGAGTTTTTTGGGGTTAGGGTAACAATCAGCGCTACTGATTGACCTGGCAATTGTATTCCCAAGTCAACTAGCTTACCTCGCGTAACTCTGCTTTTGTAACGGAAAGCTTGTTGTGGTACTTTTGGAGATAAAATTTCTTCAATTGACTGCCAACCCACCTCAAAAATATTCTGCAACCACTGACTTAGGTTGACTTCGCTTTGGTCACGTTCAAGATTATCCAAGTGTGCAAGTAAATCGTCAATGTTTTGCAGTTGATTAATGGATACCTCACCAGATTTTACTGTTTTAGTAAAACCCACCAGAGTTGCTTTTTGAAGCTCTGTGTCTAGCTCAACTGCAACTACACCGATTCTATCGTCCGGCACTTCTGGTGGAATGTAACAAATTTCTTCACCAGGCTTGAGGGGCCGACATTCTAAGTAGCCCAATTTAGCCAACTTCAAGTCTGCAACATCACCATAAAGCCGCATCGCCTGATTCCAACTGTCGCTAGCTTTTAAGTCAGTAGCAATGTCCATCATTTCCATGTAGTCATTCACAACACATACAGCTAGAGTATTGAGATAAACCTGCTTTTTCTTTTCTGTTGTTGGCTGTTGCTGGGCAAATTGGCGTGCTATTTTCAGCGCTGTCTGCGTAATAGACACCGGAATCGATTTTTCTTTGATATTCTCAGTGCTATAAATCATAATGGTTTCCCTTGTTCCAAATATTCCTTCTTTGAGTTATCTGTGTTTGAATATCAAATTTCGTGATATCCCTGTTTGAGTGCAAAATTCCGTAAGCGTGGCAGACATTCGCGTTTATAAAAATTCGGTGCGGTTGATGGGGGTAAGTTAAACTCCTGAGCAATGTTTTTCCAAGGCGTTTCTGGAGGCAAGCGGCGCAGAATTAAAATTTGACAAGTTATCTCAGACCGTCCTTTGACATGAGTACTGGCTAACTCTCCATCTGGATCTGTTGTAGCCCATTGATAAGTTTCTTCTAAAATTGGTGGAATCTCTGGGTCTGCTGGCAGATTTTCAATGGTGTTTGTTATTTCCTCAATTTCTAACGTGGAGCTAGAAACATTTTTAGCTTGATTCTTCGCCTCCCAAGTGCGAAAATCTTGCAATCGCCACTTCAGGCAATTATCGAGCCAAGTGATTACGCTACAACGTTCTGGATTATACTGCTCTGGATTGCGGCAGAAATACAACCAAGTTTGTTGCAGAGCATCATTATAGTAAGGTGTGTTCTCCTTCCATAGTTTGCCCGATTTCATCACAAGTCTAACTATCTCACTAAGTTTTTGTCGCCGCATCAAACTCCTTGCTGGATACGAACAGGCTTCGGCAACGAGTTGAGATAGTTGTTGATTGAGATCGTGTACAGTATGCATCTTTATCATCAACAATCTCCTTTTTGAACACTTACAAAAGTATTCTGGAGATTCCCCTGGCTAGTTGAAGTCACAACAATCGAATTCATAACTTGATGTTTAATGTCTCAATAAGTAGGGTCTACTACCTAGTTATCAAACTCAATTTCAAATTTTTCGCGGAAATCGATAAAAAAATTTCTTCAAATTAATTTTCAAAATAATTTTTAACTGCTAAAACCAGGTAGAGCGCCCTATGGATATGGAATTTCGTTCTTTGTCACCTTCAACTCAGTCTTTTATCCAGAAGATTAAGTTGTTTAATAATCTCAAATCCCGCGAAAATTTTGATTTCTGAAACGATATCAAAATAGAGGCAAAAAGCGAGACGAACAACGTGAGTTTCTCTAGCGTTCTATCACAGCTTTTGGCTCTAAAAACAACATTGAAATTTAAATTGTCCAATTAGGAGGACTTTATGCAACACGAAGATATCATTCGCGCTTGGAAGGATGAGGAATATCGGAACAGCTTGAGTGAGGAACAACGGGCACAGTTGCCTGAAAACCCGGCTGGGATAGTTGAACTATCAGATGAAGCTATGCAGAATGTTGGTGGAGGCGGCTTCCTTAGTCTTTTTGGCTGCGGGAAACCAGGAGGCAACACCAGTAATCCAGTTTTGGGTTTATGCTTCAACACAGGTGGCGTTACGTGTATTGGCGGCGGCAACACTGGTAATCCAGTTTTGGGTTTATGCGCCAAAACAGTTGGTTTAACTTGCAGTACAGCCAAAGTTGGTAAATTTAATGCTTGCAACTTACTCTAATTTAGCTAACTGAATATTACAGGCTATTGATTTAGTAATCAATAGCGATAAAGGATAACTTTTATCCTCCATACGAAATGTGACGGACAGCAAGAGTTTCTCAAACAGTCCGTCACCATTTTTGACCTTAAAACAACGCTTAACCTTAAATTATCAAACAACAAAAATGTCATCATATCATTCGCTCTTAGAAGGATGAAGAGTACCATAACAGCTTGAGCGAGGAACAACCCACATCTGCCTGAAAATCCAGCTAGTATATTGGAAATGTCAAATGAAGCTATGCAGAATATTGTGGGGCGGCTTCCTTAGCATCTTTGACTATGATGGCGTACAATCCAATACTAGTAATCTAGTTTTGGATATTTGCACCTTCAAGTGCTACATTCCAATACTTACCCAAATTTTCACTATTTGCAACAGTACAATCTGTGTTTGGAATACCAGGTGAATTCGTAGTAATGCTTGCAACTTACTGTAACTTAAATATCTGATTTTACAAGCTATTGATCGCGTTGCACAAAATAGCGATGAAATAACGAACCGGATGCGCCGAAGGCATTCTCGAAGGGTAGACGCGAAGTACGCGAAGAAGGAGTTTTCACAAAGAAAGAAACAAAAAATCATCCTGCAAATATGCAGTGGCCTATTGATTACTAATGATTTAATTAGGAATTAGGAGTTAAATTTTATGAATAAGGCAGATATTGGCTTGTCTGACTGGTATCGTGCTATCACTTTATCCGAGCGTATTACTTCACTTAAGTCAGTCAATAACCAAACTTCCAATTTAGTAATTAATGCTGATATAGCCCAACGACGAATACAGCGTTGGAAATCGCAGTCACCTTTCACCACTGACTCTAAGTTTGCTCAACGTCTAGCAATAGATAGCATTACCGAAGAGGAATTTATTTACCTACTAAATGAGCCAATTGAGGCTGTTCAAAGTCGTTTTTCCAACACCCCAGAGTGGTTAATAGAAATTTCTCAGGCATTTGCTCATTCTGACTTCAGTTCAAGCCCGCTTCCAGAAGAATTGCAAGGGGAAGAGGTAGCTGGTTTTTTAGATGCCATTGCCCCCCTGATGAACCAAGGACTAGCTCAACTCCGCCAAGGACTCCAAACTTTAATCCAGACACATCCTTGTTTACCCTTTGATCCTAGCACAGTTGAAGCCTTATTATTTGCTAATCTCCCAGAGCAACTACTCAGGGTGTTGAGTCGCACAATGGTTTTAGAACTCAACGTGGCGCGTCTGCGAGGGCTATTACAAGGTGACACATCACAGGAGCGATTTCAGAGTTTTTTACAACGCTTACGCCAGCCTGAGATTGTGATTTCTCTCCTTCAAGAGTATCCAGTCCTAGCCCGTCAACTCTTAATTAGCATTAATCGCTGGGTAAGCTTCAGTCTAGAATTTCTCCAACACCTCTGTACTGATTGGTCAGATATTTGCACCACATTCAGTCCCGATGTCAATCCAGGTGTACTGGTGCAAATAGATGGCGGTATTGGCGACACCCATCGTGGTGGGCGTGCTGTGCTAATTGCCAAATTTAGCTCTGGTTTCCAAGTAGTCTATAAGCCTAAATCTCTAGCTGTTGACGTGCATTTTCAGCAGCTCTTAGAATGGCTTAACCAACGGGGCAATCATCCGCCATTTCGCACCCTGAAAATTTTGAATCAGGGTACTTATGGCTGGGTGGAATTCGTTACTGCTCAGGGTTGTATTAATCCAGAAGAACTCCAGCGTTTTTATGAACGTCAGGGTGGTTACTTGGCACTACTATATGCCATTGAAGCTACTGACTTTCACATGGAAAACTTAATTGCATCTGGCGAACATCCCATTTTAGTTGACCTAGAATCCCTATTTCATCCCCAAATTTCAGACATTGAGATAAACAAATCAGACCAGCTTGCCTTCAAAACAATCGGTTACTCCGTTTTGCGCGTTGGCTTACTTCCCCAACGCCTCTGGGCAAATGCTGAATCTGAGGGAATCGAGATGAGCGGCTTAGGAGGAAAATCGGGTCAAATGACACTCCATACCGTCCCCTACTTAGAAGCAATGGGTACAGATGAAATGCGAGTAGCTCGCGAGCGTATGCCTATATCAGGAAGTAATAATAGGCCTACTTTGAATGATGTGGAAGTGAATGTGTTGGATTATGCAGAAGCAATCATCACTGGCTTTACTACTATCTATCAGTTACTACTGCAATATCGGAATGAATTGCTATCTAAAAATAGCCCTTTAGCCGTCTTTGCCGAAGATGAGGTACGCTTTATCCTTCGCCCTACTTACACCTATGCTCTGTTACTACATGAAAGTTATCACCCAGATTTGTTACGCAACGCCTTGGAACGCGATTACTTTTTTGACCGCCTTTGGTTGGACATCGAACAGCAACCCTATCTAGCTAAGGTAATTGCTGCTGAACGCGATGACTTGTGGCAAGGTGATATTCCCATGTTCACAACTCGTCCTAATTCCCGTGCTATTTGGAGTAGTTCTAATCAGCAAATTCCTGATTTTTCTAGTGAATCAGGCATGGCTCTAGTGCAACGTCGTTTGCAACAACTCAGTGATGCTGACCTCACACGACAACTTTGGTTTATCCATGCCTCTCTCACCACATTGGCAATGGCAGGGGATAGAGTGCAATTCTCCAGTTACCATGTGATAGAACCGCAAAACAATGCTAGTCACGAACAACTGTTGGCAGCAGCACAAGCCGTAGGCGAGCATTTGGAAGCGCTGGCGTTACATGGCGAAAAAGATGTTTCTTGGATTGGCTTAACTCTTATCAAAGAAAAGCACTGGACTCTTGCTCCCTTGGGAATAGGTCTCTATGATGGTCTACCAGGAGTTATCCTTTTCCTTGCCTATTTAGGGGCTGTCACTGATGAAAACCACTACACTGCACTGGCAAAATCAGCATTTTCAATGATGCAATTTCAGCTAGAGAGTGGCAAATCTTTCATTAAAGCTATTGGTGGGTTTGAGGGATGGGGCGGAGTAATTTATACCCTAACTCATCTGGGGATTTTGTGGAATGAATCCGCCTTATTAGCTGAGGCTGAAACGCTGGTTGAATTACTCCCTGATTTAATTGTCAAAGATGAACATTTAGACATTGTTGGTGGTGCTGCTGGATGTCTTAAGAGCCTAATTAGCCTGTACCATTGCCGACCCTCTCAACGGACACTCAGTGCAGCTATTCAGTGTGGTGAACAGATTATTTGCCAGGCAAAAGCGATGGAGCAGGGTATTGGTTGGGTAAGCCTTTGGGGTAGAAAATTACCATTAACTGGCTTCTCTCATGGTGCAGCAGGGATAGCATCAGCACTGCTAGAATTGTCTGCTCTCACAGGTGATCCACGCTTTCATACAACAGCTCTAGCTGCTATTGAATATGAGCGTAGTCTCTTCCGTCCTGAAGTGGGAAATTGGCCCGACTTACGCGATTTTTACAGTTCAGTTGTGGGAGACAAAGACGATACCCAACCTATTTGTATGACTGCTTGGTGTCATGGTGCGCCGGGGATTGGGTTAGGGAGGTTGCGCTCACTCCCATACGTTGATAATGCGAAAATTCGTACAGAAATTGATACCGCGCTCAAAACTACTCTAGCTCATGGATTTGGTAGCAACCACTCGCTATGTCATGGTGACTTAGGCAATCTAGAATTACTGTTGCAAGCCAGTCTAACCCTTGGTGATCCCCAGTGGAAAACTCAAATTGCTCGCCTTACCGCCATCATTCTTGAAAGCATCAATCAACATGGGTGGCTTTGTGGAGTTCCCTTGGGAGTTGAAACACCGGGGCTGATGACGGGGTTGGCAGGCATTGGCTATGGACTACTACGCCTAGCAGAACCGACACGAGTTCCCTCCGTGCTGGTACTTGAGCCACCTCTAAATATCCCCATTGTGAAAGCCTTTGTTGAGGCAAGTGCTAGATAAAAACTCAACCACTTTATAGGGTGGGGATTACCTACGTTAATGACATTAAAAATTAGTTCATTCATCCATCATGTACCAGCTTGTTCAACAACACAGTGAAGAAGATTGCGGTGCTGCTTGTCTTGCTACTATTGCAAAATATTACGGACGCACTTTTACAATCAACCGTATTCGGGAAGCGGTCGGCACTGGTCAACAAGGAACCAGCTTATTAGGATTGAAGCGAGGATCTGAAGTACTAGGTTTTAAGGCACGAGGAGTTAAAGCCTCAGCTGAAACTTTAACTAAAAAAAGTGAAGTACCACTTCCAGCTATTATTCATTGGAAAGGCTATCACTGGGTAGTTTTGTATGGTAAGCGAGGCAGAAAGTACATAATTGCTGACCCAGCTGTAGGCATTCGTTACCTTACTAAAAAGTGGTTAATGGAGGCATGGACAGATGGAATTATGCTAATAGTGGAACCAGACCCAGTTCGCTTTTCTGAGCAACCTGAAGATAAAGTTAGTGGATTTAGTCGCTTTCTAAAGCGTGTCTGGCCTTATCGAGGTATTCTGTCTCAAGCATTTGTAATTAACCTCGTCTTAGGTTTACTTTCCTTAGGTTCGCCTTTCCTACTGCAAATCCTCACCGATGATGTACTCGTTCGGGGAGATACTAAACTGCTTACAGGTGTAGTTATTGCCGTTGTAGTAATGCATCTGGTCAGCAGTAGCCTCCAATTTGTGCAGTCTAACTTAATTACCCACTTTGCTCAACGCCTAGAGTTAGGCTTGGTTTTAGAATTTGGGCGACAAGTTTTACGCTTGCCGCTGACGTACTATGAAACCCGTCGCAGTGGCGAAATTGTCAGCCGCCTGGGAGATATTCAACAGATTAATCAGCTAGTTTCCCAAGTCGTCGCTAGTTTCCCAAGCCAGTTTTTTATTGCGCTAGTCTCCTTTGGCTTCATGCTGTTTTATAGCCAAAAACTAACTATAGTAGCTCTTATCATTGCCGTAATAATGACTGTATCTACAGTTATTTTCCTACCTTCGTTACAGCAAAAGACTCGCAATGCTTTGGTTACAGATGCAGAAAACCAAGGTGTATTAGTCGAAACTTTTAAAGGCGCACTCACTCTCAAGACAACCACAGCCGCACCTCAATTCTGGGATGAATTCCAGAGCCGTTTTAGTCGTTTTGCAAATTTAATGTTTAGTACGATCCAAATTGGGATTATTAATAATGTATTTTCTGGATTAATTTCTAACATCGGTAGCGTTGCCTTGCTTTGGTTTGGTAGTACTCTTGTAATTAGCAAAGAATTAAGCATAGGTCAGCTATTAGCTTTTAATAGCATGAATGGTAGCTTTTCTGCCTTTATTGGGGCTGTGATTGGATTTGTGGATGAATTCATTCGCGTTAAAACAGCTACCCAACGCCTTACAGAAGTTATTGACTCGACACCAGAGAATCAAGACGATAGCAAAAAGCCCTTTGCTAAAGTTTCTAGTAAGGCTGATATTATTTGTACTAATCTTAACTTTCATCACATAGGCAGGATCGATTTATTAGAAAACTTCTCTTTAAATATTCCTGGTGGTAAAGTTACCGCTCTAATTGGAGAATCTGGCTGTGGTAAAAGTACATTAGCGAAACTAATTGCAGGTTTATACACTTTGCAATCAGGTAACATTCGCATTGGAATTTATAATCAACAAGATTTGTCACTAGATTGCTTTCGTCAACAAGTTATTCTAGTTCCCCAAGAGCCTCACTTTTGGAGTCGCTCCATTATTGAAAATTTCCGTTTAGGCAATCCTCAAATAACGTTTGAGCAAATTGTTCAGGCTTGTAAAATTGCCAAGGCTGATGAATTTATAAGTAAACTACCTGAAAAATACCAAACTATTTTAGGTGAATTTGGTGCAAATATATCTGGTGGGCAACGTCAAAGACTAGCACTTGCCAGAGCAATTGTAAATGACCCACCGATATTGATTATGGATGAATCTACAGCTGGTCTAGACCCCGTAAGCGAATCTCAAGTCCTAGACAAAATTCTGTATCATCGGCGCGGTAAAACTACTATCCTGATCAGCCATCGTCCTAGAATTATTGGGCGAGCAGATTGGATTATTTTATTGGAGCAAGGAAGATTAAAATTGCAAGGTTCTGTTGAAGATTTAAGTTTGCAAGCTGGAGATCATTTAGACTTCTTAATTCCCTAAAAAATAGTATTTATTAAGCATTATGGTCAGCACGCCACAACAAGATTTTCTACCCCAACTTCAAGACAATGACTTTCTTCCGCCAATTAGCCGTTGGACTAATCTTGGTGGAATGTTCATAGTTAGTTCTGTAGGAATAGCCATTATTCTTGCCTCTGTAACCAAATACAATGTTACTGTTAAAGCAGTAGCAACCGTCCGTCCTGTAGGTGAATTACGAATTGTTCAAGCTGCTGCTGAAGGAACAATTAAGTCCATCAAAGTCAAAGAAAATCAATTCGTCCGGGAAGGCGATGAAATCGCTATTATTGACAATTCCCAACTCCAAACCCAGAAAAGTCAGTTAAGCGGTAATATTCAACAGAACCAGATGCAACTGGTTCAGATTACTGCTCAGATGAACGCTCTCTACTCTCAACGTAATTCTGAATTCAGATTGAGCAATCGTTTAGTGGCATCTGCTCAAGCGGATCTGATTCGCAATCAGCGCGATTATAAAGAGCGGCAAATTACGGCTCAAACACAAGTACAAGAGGCAGAAGCTTCTTTAGAGCTAGCAAAAGAGGAGATGAAGCGATATCAGCAGTTAGCCAATACAGGCGCTATTGCCCTGTTACAAATCAAGGAAAAAGAACAAGCTCTTAAAGCTGCCCAAGCTAGGCTACAACGTACTAAAGCTGCTCTTAATCCTAGTAATGCACCGATAACAATGGCACAAGAGCAAATTGCTCAAGAACGCGCTAGGGGTGAATCGACCCTGGCTACTTTAGATAGACAGCGTAACGAATTAATTCAACGTCGAGTTGAAATTCAAAACCAACTTAATCGAGATCGCAAAGGACTTCTACAGATTGAACGTGACCTAAAAAAAAGCATAGTTAAGGCTCCAGCAACAGGCATTATTCTAAAATTAAATTTGCGAAATAACGCTCAGGTGTTACGCTCTGGAGAAACAGTTGCGGAAATTGCTCCCAGCAGCACCCCCTTAGTAGTGAAAGCTCGTGTTCTGGCTCAAGACATCACCAAAGTTCAACTTTGCAAAGAAGAAAAAGTTTCAGACTGTACTCAAGGCAAAGTTCAACTAAGGGTTTCTGCTTATCCTTATCCAGATTATGGAACGCTGAAAGCTGCTGTTAGAGAGATATCTCCAGATGCTATTACACCTCAAAGCAATGAAGTTAATACTGGAGTAACTACATCTTACTATGAAGTAACAATACAGCCAGAAAAAGCTTATTTAATCAAGGATAATTATCAATATCCTATCCAACCAGGTATGGAAATTACAGCAGATATCATTTCTAGAGAAGAGACAATACTTACATTTATTCTTAGAAAAGCTAGATTGCTAACAGATCTATAAGTTTTTGCTGTTTGTATTGGACTGGTCGATACTGCACAGCTAACATCTTTTTCTTTTGTAAGTAGTATCATTAACAAAACATTTGTCACTTTGCTTGCAGTCTATTTAAACAATAGCTGTTACTGTTATAGCTACTTCGGTCTATCAGGGCAGATAGATGATTTTTGTAATATTGTTATTAGCACTCATTTTTCCTCAGAGAAACTTGGGTGCTTTTACTGACTGTGGAAACAGCTAGACAAACACTGCCAAAACCCAACAAATTACCCCATCCACTCCACCCAATCGGGAGCATCTGCAACCAACTGGCCAAATTTAAGAGGCTCAACCTCATCAAACTGCACCATTACTCCCCATCGCTCATCACTTGTTAGGGAACTCAAAAACTCTTTGACTGCATCAACCCCAATTTTTACCTGTTCCATGAACATTGCAGTATAGGATTTAACTTGCTGCCACCATGAATCTATAGAATTGTCTTGTCCGTCCATACCCCCCCAATTATTACTCCCATCTTCATTAATAGGGGGGGTGGACGGCGTGTTAATGCCATACATAGACTGCATTCTAGCTGTATAAGCCGCCTGATGTTCCCGTTCTTCCTGCCGCCTTCTCTCCCTCTCCTCCCGCTGCCGTTGCCGATAATCCAATACCTTCTGAGCAAATGCAACATCATCGGGATTGAGCCGATAGTACCGAACCCGTTTGCCATCCTCAACAGGCCGCCTCGACTCAGTTGATAATCCAAGTTGCGAAAGATACTGGCTCAAAATCCACACTGGGGTTTCATCAAGCGGGATGGTCAAGTTGAGAATACCCTTGATATGCGGCACATTGCGTTTGGAGAAATCCGCTAACGCTTCAATCATCACTTCATCCCCTTTGATTTCAACGCCATCCATCAAGTCGGTCAACACTGCCCGCAGTCCCAACCGATGACGCATAAGCCAGGATGTGGAATGATTGCCCCAGTCAGTGCAGATGGGCAAGCGAGGTGCGTACCGCCCAGCTTCGCTAACGCGTTCCGACTTATCTCGTTCCGTTACCACATCAGGCGGCGTAACCAATTCTTGCCCGTTTTCCAATGTGATAGCCTCCCCAGAGGAAGCTATATCTATTCTTTAACTAATAAATATTAACAAATGCTGAAGTCAAAGCTTCGTCAGGGTACAACAAATATTTTCATGAAAAGCTGAGAATTGCTCAAGTTAAATAAGTAGAATAAATCTAGTGCATACAGCTAACATCAGTTGAAAGTAAAGTTTTTTACTTTTATAGCTTTATTCCCATCAAGCACAAAAATAACTGTTGAAGTTGAGCAAAACAATTTCAAGAGCGCAGTGATAGTTCTTCTGTCAACGTAGTCTACGCGTAGCTTGCTTAGACATAGGAGTACATCGCTAAGGCTGCTCCCGCTCGCAATTCACAATTAAATACACTTCCATCCACTTGAATAGTTGGATAATTTGTGGATTTCAAGCCGTCACTAATCTTTGAGTCAGTAGTCTTCAATGGGTGGCGAGTTCAAGCTCCCTAGAATTGTAACTGCAAATTGTTTTGACGCTAGCAGATAACAAAATTTTAAATGAAGTAAAAAAGCCTATGAGTCAATTTTCTTCATTTGGTAAGCCTGTATTTTATCAAAGTGGAATTAGGTGTAGCTGATGCTTTGAAACTTTTGCTCAAGCTTTACACAACATTAAATATAAGGATGAATTCGTATGAGTAAACTGATAGTTCCTCCTAATATTATCGGTACAAATCAGTCCGATCTTGTTCAGGGAGTTGATAAGGGTGGTATACCTAGCATCGGTATTGAAGTTTTAATTAATGGCATTATCGATACTCGTTTAGGAAACGACACGATCACTGGTGAAGGTCAAGGGTTTTATTCTAGTGCAATTGGTATCTCTAATGACGGCACTATAAAGACTGGTTTAGGAAATGATACGATCGCAGGCACAGGTGAAGGCGCTAGTTTCCCTAAATACATCTATCCAGGAATCGGCATCTTCAACAGTACTACAGGTATTATTAGTGCTGGGTTAGGAAATGATACGATTACAGGCACAGGTGAGGGCGGTAGCGATAACGATGACAGTAAAGGTATAGGTATCTCAAATCAAGGCAAGATTAGTACAGATGCAGGCAACGATAATATCAAAGGCATCGGTACAGGAGGGATGTATTCAGGAGATGGGATTGGGATCTTAAGCAGTGGTAGTGTTGATGGTGGTACGGGAAATGACTCACTCATCGGCACTGGTAGTGGTAATACTATTGTCTATGGTGGCGTAGGTGGTCAGGGAATCGGCATCTCTAATACAGGCAAGATTAATGGGAATGCAGGGAAAGACGATATTATTGGGACTGGAACAGGCGGTGATGGCCCTGGGAACGGCGGCAAAGGAATCGGTATCCAAAACACTGGCAGTATCAGTGGTGGTTCAGAAGATGATTTAATTACTGGTATTGGCAAAGGAAGCAACAGCGGCGGCATCGGTGGCGATGGTATAGGTATTGCTAACACCTCCGACCTGGGTGGTAGCGATGGAAGCGATGTCCTGACGGGAATCGGTATTGGTGGAAAAGGGGGTTATGGGGCAAACGGGCATGGAGTCGGCATCTCCAATACTGCCGGGCGCATCAGTGCAGGTAACGGCAATGACCAAATTATCGGCTACGGTACTACTGTAGGAATCGAGGGCAATGGTGTCAATGTCGTTGGCATTGATGGTGGGACTGGTGACGACTTGTTCAAAGCAAGGAAAATTAGCGGTTTAAACGCTCAAGGCAATCCGATTGAAAGTGCCAATCAAAATGGATCTGTTTCTAATATCTTCATTAATGGAGGCAAAGGAAAGGATATCTTTGACGTTGGATTCGGAACTGCCAAGTTAAGTGGTGGTCAAGGCTACGATACCTTACTGCTTCCGGTTCTCGGTAGTGGCAGTTACACCATTGGAACACCTGATGTCAATGGCTTCTTCCAGATTAAGAATACTGCCAGTACAAATGTTTTGACAGTCAGCGGTATTGAACATATCTTATCTGGTGGTGTGACTCTTGTTTAAGGTGATCTCGACGCTTTGAAAAAGAAACAAAAAAGGCACTCGTCTGGAATTCAACGAAAATACGCACCATGTCGAGAGCGATTGCGCTCCTCTCTAAAGTGCAATCATTTGATTACATCTCAGAGGCTAAAGTCGAATGGCACTAAGAAAACGTGAAACCTCGTCTGGGCAAGGTGTTGGGTGTAGTGTGCTGGGTGTAGTGTTTAAGACAATTAAACTTTAGTTGCTCAAGGAGTTCCACATCTTCTTGCTTTCCCACACCCTCCAAGCCAGTTAGATCAGGAGTTTGCGCTTAACTTAGTGCCATTCGGCTAAAGTCTACGGCTCCATTGTAGACTTCGGCTGACCAAATCAAGCTCTTGTGCAGGGGAAGTTCAGAGGAGTTACGAGTATTTATTACTACTAAGCCACCTCGAATACATTTACTTATTTGTCTTTCCCTGCACAAGAGCGCGATAAGATTGCTCAAAAACAGCTTGCCTCAACAAATAACGCGCACACTCTTGATACCATTTCCCTTAGCCCCAAGGGGAAATGACATTGATAAACAAACTAGTTGAATTGTTATACCAGTCTGAGTACGATTACATCTTTGACAAAAGCGCGATCGCCTTCATAACCCAACAAATCACCCCATCCATTGCACCCAATCGGGAGCATCTGCAACCAACTGGCCAAATTTAAGAGGCTCAACCTCATCAAACTCCAGCATCGTGCCCCAACGTTCATCACTCGTTAGGGTACTAAGGAACTCTTTAACCGATTCCACCCCATACTCCACCCTCTGAATCACTAATTGGGCATAATATTTAACCTGCTGCCACCAAGAATCACTTAGGCTATCTTGTCCGTCCACACCCCCCAATAAAAAAGAGCAGGGGAAGCAGGGGGAGAGGTGCAGCGGGGGGAGAGAAAAGTCGTTTAACAACTCTCTTTCTTCCCCAGCTTCCCCAGCTTCCCCAGCTTCAAGTGCCGCGTCCACACCCCCCCAATTATTACTTCCATCTTCATTAGTAGGGGGGTTGGACGGAGTGTTAATGCCATACATAGACTGCATCCTAGCTGCATGAGCCGCGTGTTTGTCCTGTTCTTGCTGCCGCCTCTTTTGTTTCTCCTCCCTCTGCCGTTGCCGATACTCCAAAACCTGCTTTGCAAACACCACATCATCAGTATTCAGTCGATAGTACCTAACTCGTTTGCCATCCTCAACAGGCCGCCTCGACTCAGTAGACAACCCAAGTTGTAAAAGATACTGGCTCAAAATCCACACTGGGGTTTCATCAAGCGGGATGGTCAAGTTGAGAATACCTTTAATGTGCGGTACATTGCGTTTGGAGAAATCTGCCAATGCTTCAATCATCGCCTCATCCCCTTTGATCTCAACCCCATCGATTAAATCCGTCAACACTGCCCTCAATCCCAGCCGATGACGCATAAGCCAAGACGTGGAATAATTACCCCAGTCTGTACAAACGGCAAGGCGATCGCGTTCCGACTTATCTCGTTCGGCCACTACATCCGGCGGCGTAACGAACTCCCGCCCATGTTCGTCACTGATGGCTTCTCCTGGCTGGGCTAAGATTGCTTCCAATGCAACAATCTTTTTAATTAACCGCCCACCATCGTCTTTTTCGACCAACTCAGGGGTAACGCTCATGCCGTAGGTGTCATGAATACGAAACTTCTCACACTCTAATGCTTCTTCTGGCTTGAGGTAATCTTGGTGCTGCCGTGCGGTATATGTTCTCCTGTCAATATCCTTGGCATTGGCCACTTTGCGATAATGCTCCTCATCTATAGCAACCCCTGCCGCCTTCATCCACCTAGAAGTTCCCTCATCAACGCTATCACCTGCTGACACAATCGTATTGCCCATTTCCTCAAGAAGCGATCGCAGATCCGACCGTAAATTATTGATAGACCAGTTCCTTTGTGCCTCAATCTGACAGCTGGTGTCCAATGCCCAGTCTTTCTCTGCTCCACGCTTACCCGTTTCTTTATCGATGCGGATTAAAAACGCCGTCATTTCGTTCTTTTGAAGAATCTGTTCCTTGATGTGACGAGCATTAGTTTCGGCATAACCAAATGGGGGACGAGGTGCAACCCAAACGTGCAATGCTACATTATGACGATAGCGCCATAACTGTTGAGCACATTCTGTGGCTGATTGGGACACAGCGTGAAACACCCCAAACACGGCATCAAAATGATACGTGGAAATGTCAATACCTGTGCCGAGGCTGGGAGTGGTCAGCAGTGCATCAATATCTTTAATTGCAACGTTAATCTCCCTGATGAAGATAACATTCTCCTCACTACCGCTATTGTCTGAATGAATAGCCCAGACTTTTATCTGTTGGTCTGATTCTGACTCTGGTGTATCATCATCAAGCAATGGCTCAAGTCCATTCAAAGCACGTTCTAACTTTTTGATAAAGCGTTTACTATCACTGACCAGCATCAACTTCTGACCTAACATCAGTTGAGCGTGAAACACAGCGACTATTGCGCTACTATTAGGCCCCTCATACCAATGAACCTGACGACCACCTGAGCGATACTCATTCTTGATGATGTATGGCTTTTCGCCCTCTGATCGCATTTTCATGAAGAAATCAATCGTCAAATCATCAAGGTGAGCATCTGCCAGAACTACTAACTTTGCGTTGTAGACGAGATACTCCAATACCTCCAAAATAGCTCCCCGATGTTCCTTGCAGGTTTTGGACTTTAGCAAGTGAGCTACATATTGACAGGCTTCGTCTATAAATAGAATGTCGTAAGCCTGCAAATCATTCGCCATTTTATACAATGAATCTACAGTGATGCTGAGGGCTTTGGCTTTTGACCAATCGCCACAGGATATAGCAGAATACATCGCAGTTTGCAGGCGATCGCTCAGGTTCTTCAACAGATTAACCCGATGCCCGTTGTTCAAAAAGCTGAGTTCGGGGTTTTCTTTTCTGAGAATAGCCAAGAGTTCAGTTTTACCAGTCCCCATATCAGAGGCTAAACAAACTACTCCTGATTTTGGTAATGTATGGATTACTTGCGAGAGATAACGAGTATTAACCGTCACATTCGGCTTATACTTGTTGAGTCCTCTGGAGCGATTGACGAAAAATCTCTGCCGATATTCTTGTAGGGTAAGAGCATCAGCAATCATCGTTGATACTGCTTTTTCTGCTTTGTTGCCCAGAGCCACAACCCAGTCATCAATGCCTTTCTCTGGCCCTGGCAAAATTGCAACTTCACATTGACAATCAAGTTCGAGAATAACTTGACAGGTGCGGCGTGTGGCTTGAAAAACGTGTTGTTTGGCTTTAGGCTTGGTTTCGTAATCAAACAGAATGATGAACTTTCGCCCCTGTTGTGCCATCGGGACTAAATCAGGGTGCAGTCGCTCGAAATCTGACTTGCCAACTCGACCATTCCAAATCCCAGGAAGTGCGATCGCTACATAGCCCAACGATAAAAGACAACCAGCCTTTTTTTCTCCTTCGGTAAGAAATACAGGAATTTGGGGGTGTGCCATCACCCAAGCCCAAAATCCCAATGCTTCGCCTGATTCGGTGATCGTGATTAGTTCTGGCATCGGCACATCATAACGGAGGGATACCAACTTCCAGATGTGTAACGACACTCGCAGATAAGTGACACGGTTGGGGGTTTTAGGTGGGGATTCGTACTTGATGGGCTTTTCGGTGTACTGTTGGGTTTGTTCGTCCCATTCAAAACGGGGGTTGTCGGGCTTCATCCTTCCCCAATCCATTGGCAGCCAATCGTTATGAGGGTCAAGTCCACTTGCCCACCATGCACTATTTATGTGAGAGTATCGTCTCAAGTCTCCTTCTCGTAACCGTCCATCGTTTCGTCTGGCGCTTTGGGGCAGGGCATACAACAGATATTCGTATACTTCATCGCCACCCAGAGAACGGACATTTAATCTCACCAGATCTGGGTCAACACCTGAATCAATAACCCATTCTTGCCAATGATTTGGAGCTAAAGCGTGATTGTTTGAAGCTTCCATATTTCCCCTCCAATATTTTTAGGCATGAAAAAGTAAGCAGTATCGCGCATACGTACCACTGAAAAGCAAAGTGCTAGGGCTAGAAGCCAGAATTCAGAAGTCAGAAGTCAGAATTGAATTGGGTAAAATGCTTTGAAGAAGAAGTAAGAAAAGTGTAGTGAATGGATGATTTAGCGGTGTTTAATTCAGTAACGATATTGCATTTCCAACTTGCTTATTCTGATTTCTGACTCTTGAGTTCTGAGTTCTTGTTTATGAATTAACGAGCATTGGGCTTTTTGTAGTGAGCATCTATTTCTCCTGAGTTAGGGAAACTGTTGAATGGATTTGATAGTACACCTGAACTAAGAGCGAGTTTATTATACAGCAGGTAAGCGAAAGTCAATCAACAATCAAGCGGATGAATATTTTCTACAAATCGTTGATTTTGTGCCAAAAACTGGATAATTAGAAAACGTTGAAGTCTTATTTAACGTCGCTCCAGTTACCCAGTAAGCCTTAGCTCAAATGCAATACAACCAACTCGAATCCTCGTGATAATTGCTCATGGCGATGACGGGAATCAATATATTTGACTCTTCAAAACTCCAAGATTCCAAAGCAACTCGCATAGCATCACTGATTATTCTTCCTATCAATCCAGAAAACACTTCTGTTTGAAGATGGGTAAATGCCAAACTATTCGCTCTGACATATCCCCACTGTGTAGAATCTGTTCGACAATCGTAATGTTGAGTAATCCAGCCTTTCGGGTGTGTTTGAATCAGTGGAGTTAACGCAGGCATAACTTGTTGCTGATGTTCAACAAATGCATGACGAGCATTGTTGTGCTTGGGATGCGAGGTGAAAACCAAGCTATGTTGTGTTCGTTCTCCAGGGATGAAACTACGACAATCAAAAAAAGTCATAATCTCTAAATCAGTCTGCTTATCCAAAAATTGAGTTTTCTTATCTGCCAAACAATCAGGCATTTTAGCCTTGCCGTAGTTGGCATCTAATAAGCGGCGGCGTTTTGCTTCCCCCATGATTTGACTCCTTCTGAGTAAAATAAATCGAATTATTGTGTCCGTGAAAAAGCTTTTGATTAACCGCACATCAGAACCATTTGTCTTTACCTGCTCCCCCCGGTGTGTGGTCGGAAAGTAAGATTGATTCGAGTGCTAACTACTTTGTTTGTTTTTGGAACCTGATGCAGATGTGTGGACTGACAGCCTGGGTGCATCACAAGCAAACTGCCATGCTCCAGCCAGAAGTCTGTCGGTTTTCCACTGATTGGTTTAATCTGAAATTTTCGTGCTGCGCCCAAACTGATAGATGCAATGGCTGGGTTAACCCCCATCGAAGATTCATTATCGTTGTGCCACCCTATCGAGTCTTGGCCGCTTCTGTACTGATTCCCAATGACGATGCGGAAACTGTAGCCGGTGGCAGCAGTAATCCTATCTCTGAGGTCGGCTAGTGGTTCTGTCCAGGGCAGGGGCTTCAAAAACACGCTATTGGAATAGAGGTAATCACATCCCCTATCACCATAAATGCACTCAAGACGAGGCACGGGAATAATCTTGCCCACCATTCTGATGTGATTCTGCTGCCATTCGAGTTGTTTGCAGTGCTGATAAAGTACGCCTGCCTCTTGGATGGTCAGAAAGTCAGGGTAGTAGGTAACTGGTAAAACTGGGGCGGGTTCATCAAACAGATTGAGTTGTTGCATATTACTGTTCTCCCTGTGACCAAAGTTGTTTCAATGCTTCTTGCTTTGCGGCTTCTAAGCGCTTTTGCTCTTCGGGCGATACCTCACCTATCAACTGCCGTACTTCCGTCCGTTGCTTGTGCTGAATCTGTTGGGTGATGGCAGCTGGTAAGGCGAGTGATTTATCTTTGCCTTGCCCTGATGGACGGAAGTTACGACGACGGAAGATATAGCGGAAGTGGCGTTTGTCCTGCGGGGGGAGCGATCGCCATACCTCGGCATCCCAACCAGGGGGTATGAAGTCAGTTGATGGTGGTAGCAAGTTTTGAATTTGGGATTGCAACTGAGCGAGCGCCTTGCCTTGTTCTTCGATTACCGTGTTTTGCTGTTGGAGCTTTTCCCAGAGTTGTGCAAGTAATTCTGAGGTTTGCGGGGCTAACTCTGCTTCACGAGTTTTAACAGCAAAGTAATTTTGTGCAGCAGCGATCGCACTTTTGCGGGGGTCGCCATTCATTGCCACCAAATAACAGGCGTGTCGTGAGAGCTTATAATCTTTCAGCACTTCCCGAAATGCCTGAGAAGCCCCAATTTGCGCCATTTGGACGACATCGACCAGATGGTGGGATTGGTCTAAGCCGGAATTTTTAGCGCTGATTTTTGCCCTTTCAACGGTGTCCTTGATTCTTTTCCAAGTTTGATAACCCAGTAGTGTTAACAATTCTGTAGCTAGCCAATACTCACTCCCATCACTATCAACTTGTTTAATTTGGTCAAATGGACTGGGGTGACTTTCATCGAAAGTGATTGCATCCATAATTTTTCCCCTGTTGATGTATGAACCTGTCGCAGCACTTCATGTACCTAGTTAACTTTTAAGTTTTGTAAACAGGTGTGTTATTTTGGTAGCGAACACATACACAACACCCATTTGTCTGTTGCGATCGCATTCTCTCTCTAGCGGTCGCTCTTACTTTTTCACCAACGTCATTTGCTTTTTGCTAGTGAAAGCCCCAGCCTGCTTGAGTGCCGCAGTTGGGTTCGGGTGTGCGAAAAACTCCTCGATTGCTTTAGTCAGCCCCGATGCAACAACTGGGTCATGGCAAGCATAGATATAAACTGATTGCTGAGTGCCATTGACGAGGCGGTTTTCTTGGCGAGATCCCAACTGGGGGTAAAACGTGCGAACCCATGTCCCCAGATGTCCCCGGTAATGGGAACCACTGAGAGGGACTTTTTTACCAAGCTCACTCTCTGCAAAGTTGACCACGCCTAACCAGCGCTCTTCTGAAGGGGTTAGCAATTTTCTGTTGTGTTCAGCCAAGAGATTTGCGGCAAAGTCTTTAAAATGCTGCTCAATGTAAGGATTGAGTCTGCCCCCGGTGAGGTCAGCTAAAGTTTTCATTGCGTCCACCAAAGTTTGCAAGCGTTGCTCAACAGGAGGAAGGGCAGGGGTAGGTGGTTGAGGAATTGGTTGTATTTGTGCCTCAGCGATCATCACTTTTGTCAAGGTTCTGTTGGCCCAGACGCGGAACTCGACAGACACCCAGCGAGCTATATCAATGGCGATTTCTGGATGAACCCAAGTCCCTTGAGAGCTAGCACGCCCTGATATTTCGATGACAAGTGACGATATGGGGATTCCCATATCGTGGACAAGTGCTTGCAAATACTCGGTTGTAGACTTCAGTCTCATGTAATCAGCCAATAATTTCTTATTAGCTTTAGCCATTTGAGAAGCATTCACATAACCCTTGGGGATAGCATACTTTCTTACTTCCCCGTCTTGAGCCATTTGATTAATTTCAGAGTCACGCCATAAATGTGTCAACATAATTAATCCTTTGAGTATTGCTCAAACAGTTGATAAATCAGACATTCACCCGTACTAAATCCTCTTCCCGCACCAAACAAAAGCGACTGGGCATAGTGTTTGGTTGAGGAATAGCAGGGGATACCACTTCGACCAGATAAAACCAGGAAGTATGAACAAGCCCAATCCCCAAAACTAACCTTTGCTTTGTCGGGCGATCGCAAGAACTCAACAGCACACACTCGCCCAACATAAAAGTTGGTTTTTTCAGATTGGTGTCCTTTAGCCGACCAGTACCAAGAATTTGATGTTTTGTTGCGTGTATAACGTCGTCTTTAATCTCGATAATGTAATTCCAAGAATCCCGATACCACTGCACACCGCAACAGTAACCAAATGTCCTGAGTCCCTTAAGATAGACTTTTTCCAACAAATTGACCTCAACGGGTGGTATTTCTTGACCCCAAGGTGGCGAGAGAAACCAGCATTTTTCTAGTTCGGTGATTGCTTCCATTACGCTTTTCCCTTCAAAAGATAATTGATGGCTTCGGTATCAAGAGCAGCAATGCGTTTTTTGATTTGCTGTGGTGGATTTTCAAGGAACTGTTTGAGATGCCAGATTCTAATTTCGTAATGCTTGGGATAGCGCTTATTCGCTTTGAGCCAACCCCGATGCACCCACAAACGAATAGTTGATAGATTCAGCGAAAGAATATTAGCGATTTGATGGCAGGTGTAGTTTTCTAAGCCAGTAAATTGTCTGGTCATTTGCAACTCTCCAATATTTCATTTAGAGAGAATATTCAACAGTGAGATTTATTGGGATTGTTGGAGCTTGTGAATAATCCGAGCGCTGATAGATTCAAAGTCAACCTGAAAAATGTTCAAATCAGTCAGTATTTCCCCAGTGTTGTATCGGTCTGTTATGTACTGCTTGATTGCTGATTCGTTCAGCCCATCAGGAATATTGATATGAGCCTCACTAGTGATTCTTTCAACTACAGTAACGATGAGTTTCATGGGATAAACCTGTGTAATGAATTGATGAGAAGAAGCCAGAATATTAACGCTCTCTGGCTTCTGTATTCTTCAAGCTGCTCCTACTTTTGCCCCTTGTAACTGCTGCATCCACTCGTTGATTGCCACCAACTCATCAACTCCCTGAGCAACTGTATCAACCACTTGCTTTTGATATGAAGACTCGGCATGATTCGGGTGTTCAGTTTTATCAGCAGCCCAAGCAAAGCACATTGTTTTCACTAGTTCATCAACTTTACTAATGTGCAATTGGCTGGGGCTAATGGCATCTTGAAACTGCAACCACTCTTTTACTAAATCCAGTGGGTAATCAAGCAAAGTGCGTATTTTTCTGACTCGTAAATCTTGCGGAGCTACAGTAGACGGTGGTTGATTCCGTGCGCCTCCTAATAACGTTTGAATGCTGTGAATGATTGCTCCCCAGTCAGCGTTCGGGTTCCATTCTGCCCTGATTCTTACTTTAGTAGCCGCATCATATAACCGACAAAATACTGTATTCTCTTCGCCAGAAGTAACAGCAAGAATCAAAGGTTTAGAAAAGTCTTGTATAAGTGATGCAGACAAAAGAAATGTTTTCGCAAAATTGGTTTCTATGCCAGTTCTGATGATATAAATCTCATCCGCAGCGACAACAATATCTAACTTCATATTGTCCTTCCCTTTGTATTCTTTCGCTGTCAAACGCAGTTCTGATAAATAACCTGTTAAACCACGTTGTTGTACAGGAATTGTTCTATCCTGGTCAATGTTGTAGTGGTACCACAAAAATGATTCACCGCTGACTTCACCGTTTTTAACATACAAATAAATTGGTTCTGGAGGATTGCAAAGACCTAGTTTAATTTCAGTACTCATGTTGACCTCTTTTCAATTCAAAATTCAAAATTCAAAATGCAAAATTAGGAAGAAACATCATGTAGTGATGATTTGTTTTGAATACAAGCTCCCTTAATTTGAAAATTCAAAATGCAAAACTCAGATTGACTCTTCAATTTTTAATTTTTAATTTTGCATTTTGAATTCCCGAAGGGTTGTTCCAGGTTGCAAAGAAATCGTGCAATTCTTCAACGCTGGTAATCGCTGTCTCCCACAAGTAGGGGAATAGTTTACTGATAGTGTCTGTCTTGATTTGGGAGCAAATAATTAATCTGTCTTGTTGAGGAATGAGAACTATGGTGTATCTGCGGCGTTTGTTATTCTTAATTCTGTAACCAGAGTACTGATTGCGTTGAATAAACTCGTAATCATCGTGTTCTTCAATGCAATCTCTAGCTAAAGAATACAAATCATCAGATGGTGTTAATACTCTGATTTCAGTAGAAAGAACAACAGGTTTACCATCGACGACTTCAACAATCTGATTGATTTCAAATTTCACAGTTATGGCTCTTTAATTTTAGGAATGGTGTGGCATAATGGAATATTTAGGTGAAATGTATCTTGAAGTCAGTGGCGATTGCCTGAATAAAAGCACTCATTCAGGCAGTCGCTTTTCCCTAAGCAGAACTTTCCGATCCAACAGAAGATTTTTGATTGACCTTCAGTTCGTGCTTTAAGTAAGACAGCGCAGTTTGGGCATCCCCAATTGTTAAAGCAGGTTGATAATCAAGGGCTTTAAAATCTGGGTGTTTGGCTATCTCTTCAATAAATAATTGAGCCGCATCAATTAATGTATGCAAATTAGGATGAGACATTTTATTGCTCCTACGAATTCAATTCAAAATTGAGAATTCAAAATTCAAAATGAAAAGAACCGATTTTGAAGTGATTCATTTTGAGTACAAGCTTCTCCAAATTATTTGAAAATTGGGGTATTTAATTAATAAGGGCTTGATTTTGCGCTGTTCGTCTTAATTTTGAATTTTGCATTTTGCATTTTGAATTGTTTGAGTTGTTATTGCATTTCCTCAACAATTTCCAACAGAAAACCGCAGCCAGTGTTTTGCACTTTCACAAGCTTTCTATCGAGCAAATATTGAATAGCCACATTAGAAAACTTGATAGTATGCAATGGCGCACAACCTCCACGGCAGCTTAACGAGCGCAATAAATTAGCAGCAGTCAATTCGGAAAAGTTATTCTGTGATTTAGCCATTTGTGCTACCTCCAGTTACATTTGCTAACTGTTGCTTGAGAACGTCTATTTGCTGCTGATGAGCGTCAATTTCAGCAGTGATTTGTGAGAATAATTCTTGTCGTGAAAGCGTTTTAATCTGATGCTCTTGGTAATGCAGCAAGTCTTGGGAATTCTTGTGAGGCATCAAAGCGTAACGCCAGCCTTGTCCATATTCTTCTGCCAAAAAACTATCTTGGGCGTAGTACTCAAGCCCAACGATAATTCCTTGCTGTGTGCGTTCACCCAACGTAAAGCGGGGATACTCCCAGCCTTTGGGTATCGTGATCATGGGTTGCATATATTTAATTGGTGATTGAAGGGATTGGTGGAATTTTGGGAGAAAATTACTGAGGTTTATCCCAATCCGGTTGGTTATGTTTAAAACAAGTAAATCGTTATTTTTGTAAGGAGTGGGCATCAAAGCCCACTCTTTCCCTTACGCTGCCACTGCCTCGTACTCCAGCAGCCTCCACCATTCGTCAGTCGTCAGTTCGTCAAATGCCCTGTCCAAGAGTTCATCGCAACACACAAAATTCACCAATAGCGATCGCACTGACTCCATTGCAGAACTACACGCTACCTTCTGCTGAATGTCTGAAGAAGCGCGGATGACCCACCATTTGCCCTCTGTGCAGCCGACTTCGCCCAATTTCACATCATCCCGGTAAATACCATCAACGAGCAATTCCAACCCGTAGTTTTCGCACTGGTTGAATATCTGCACCATGATTTCGTTACCAGTGGTAGCTAATTCTTTGTCCTGTACTGGTGCTACGTATTGCTGGTAATCTTGTTCTCCCTTGCTCCCTGCGCCCTGCCCCCCTGCTTCTTCTTGCACTGGTAATGTGCCAGCTTTGTAGTGTGTACAGATGTAGCGGTGGCACTGCATTGGGGTGGCTGCACGATGGACTTCCGCACCGTTCACTATCACCACCCAGCGTTGCGTCGCAAAGTCATCGGCATCATGGGTGATTGCAGCTATGAGTTTGTCCCCGGTGTAATATTCCTGGTCGTAGAAGGATATTTCGACTATCGTTAGTTCTTCGGGTGCTACGACTTGGGCTTGGTCTGCGATGTGGCGGTTCAGTTCGGCTTGGGCGATGGTTTGTTCGTCAACCTTCTGAAGCTGGGCGGACTGGTGAGTGATGATTGCGCTAATCCAAGCATCCTTGCAGCGTTTGTCGCTTACTTCGACTGTGCAGGCGATTTCGCTGTAGATTTGCTTCAGACGGGCAATAGATTTCAGGTGCAGCTGTTGATGAGTGTATATTGCATGAGTCATAATTGATAAGTTCTGTAAAAGGACTAGAAAGCGCTCTAGATTCGCAGTCGGGGGCGCTTTCTTTATAAAAATTTTACCGTAAAGAACTTTACGCGTCAATGTATTTACGCAAAGACTTTTTCGTTAGACTATTGATATAAGTCTCTTTATGGGTAAAATACCAATGTCGCGTGTAGCTGAATTAAGAAAACGACTTGACCTCACACAACGGGAATTGGCCGATTTAGTTGGGGTTACTGAAACCACTGTTCGTAACTGGGAAAATAATCGCAGTGGGGTTGAATGGTTTGAGAGAATCGCAAAGTTGTGTGATGCTTTGCGATGCACTCCTAACGATTTGTTTGGATATCAGCAGATCGGAGAAAACGAAGAAGATGCTTGACTCTAAATTCATCAATTCTCTTACCTCCTCAGCTTCAGCGTTTTTAAAACACCAATCCCAAAGATCCACCATACCCAGAATCTATTTGCACTTCACTCTGAGCAAGAATTACTGAATTATCAGAGGTGGGAAATCGTGTCTCAATCATTCCCCAAGCGCAAAAAAGCCACCATCTCCCCATCTCGCAACCCAGAATCGCCAAACTCAGACATCTCCGTTCCAGAAGATCCAGCTTCAGCAACAATTAACGTTACTACTGTTGAAGTACCAGAGTTGACCGAGCAAGAGCAAAGCGATCGCTTGCACCTCACATTCCGCAGGTAAGTGAAGATATTGATGGTATTTTTGATGAATGACACCATTAGTATCAGAAATAAGAGTACAAGATATTGACCAAGTAAGGGATAGTGGCAGGTATCATTGACCAAATGTGTAAGGCAAGAGCAAATCAACCAAATATTAGGCACTCATCACCAAGAAATAGTCACACCAGGTCAAGCAGTCAAAGCAATGATTCTCAATGGCTTAGGCCTGTCAGTGCGCCGTTGTACCTGTTTGAAAAGTTTTTTGTAGGTAAAGCCACAGAGCATCTATTGGGTGAGGGAATAAGTCCAGAACATCTCAATGATGACCGTTTAGGGAGGGTGTTAGACAAATTATATGAGGCGGGGCTAACACAAGTATTCGTCACAGTCGCGTTAGCAGCAGCCGAAAAGTTTGAGGTAAAAACAGATAGTTTACACCTGGACTCGAGTTCATTTCATGTGCATGGAGAATACCTCAGTGCAACAGATGAAGCCGCACAAGAGGAAAGAGCAATAGAAATTACCTATGGTTATTCACGAGATCATCGCCCGGATCTCAAACAATTTATTGTGGACTTGATATGCAGTGGAGATGGAGATATTCCTTTATATCTGAGAGTAGCAGATGGTAATGAAGCTGACTCGGCAGCATTTGCGCGGATTCTCCGAGAGTTTAGGCAACAGTGGCAGATAGATACTTTGTTTGTGGCAGATGCTGCTCTCTACTGTGAAGAAAATATCAAACAGATGGATTCTTTACGTTGGCTATCAAGAGTACCAGCCACCTTAGCGACGGCACAATTTCTCTTAGACAACATGAGTCAGGAAGCACTTGTCAACAGTGGAGTAACAGGATACCGGATTGCTGAGTGTTGTAGTGATTATGCTGGAGTCAAGCAGCGTTGGTTAGTAGTCGAGAGTGAGGCTCGTAAGCAAGCAGATTTCAAGCAATTAGAAAAACGTCTAGCCAAGCAACTGGATAAAGCTCAGTCTCAACTGCGACAGTTATCGCAGCAAGAGTTTGCTTGTGCAGCAGATGCGCTACAAGCAGCAAACTTATTGAGCAGCAAGCTGCGCTTTCATCAACTCCAAGACTTAGAAATTCTTGAACACTGCCGTCACCGCAAACCAGGTAGACCTAGCAAAAATACTCAACCCACTCACTACTGTTATCAAATTCGTGCTGACCTCGTACAAAAACCTGAAGCAATTGCTACCGAACAATTACGCGCAGGTCGCTTCATTTTGGCCACCAATGTCATAGATGTCAACGAGCTAACTAGTGATGACTTGCTCAGGGAGTATAAAGCTCAACAATCTACCGAACGGGGTTTCCGTTTCCTCAAAGACCCACTTTTTTTTACTGCCAGCGTCTTCCTTAACTCTCCCGAACGGGTGGCAGCATTGGCAATGGTGATGGGTCTGTGTTTATTAGTTTACACTTTAGGGCAAAGGGCACTGCGCCAAGCTCTGGAGAAAGCAAAACAAACCATCAGTAATCAGTTGGGTAAGCCGACTGCCACTCCTACTCTCCGTTGGGTATTTCAGTGTTTCATGTCAATTCATCTGCTAACGCTCGCTGACGTTAAACAGATTGCTAATCTTACTGATGAGCGACGTTGGATTCTCCAGTTTCTTGGTGCTCCTTGCCGAAAATATTATCTGCTTACCTGACTTACCTGCGGAATGTAGGTTTTGAGTCATCTTGGAATAATTTGACGCGGGAAGTGGATTTTTAACTTACCAATTTTACCTGAGATGACAACAGTTATAAATTTTTATTTCGTTTGAGTTTTCTTTTCTCAAAACAGAACTTTTTTCCTCGATTTCCCCTTTTCGTTGTCAGCCAATTACCGTAAATAACCTGAGTATTTATACTTAATTAATCGCTCAAATTGTTTTTTTAGCGATCGCTTCCCTCGCCACAAGCATCGCCTCTCACAAAAGAATAGTTATTTTGTACTATATTTTGAATTTCAAGATGGGGGTTAATACTCTATTTATTTCAAAATGAGAATTGCTGTCAAGTAATAATGATGAAATTAACGCGAGTCCTGGGCGGTTTTAAGAAAATGCAGTCAGAAACACAAATTGATTGACTTGCCCAAAAGCTCTGTTTATAAGGGTTATAGAGAGGAGCGACCGCTCCCCTTCCTTGCTCGCTCGCACCTATGAACGCTTGCGAGGGGAAATCAAGAGAAAAAACGACTCCTAAAAATTTAGAAGTCGGTTAAAGAAAAGTTAGTTGTTATTTAAGAGAAGAAGAACAAAAGGCTTAACTACACCGCCTCAAATTTCCATTTGAAGTGATCAGCTTGTTGGTTAGGCCATTGAAGGACATTTGCTCCATCCTTTGTCTGCGCTCCATCCACAGCTAATGCTTTGCCACTGTGTTTGGCAATGAGATAGAAATAATCATCACCTGCATCTTCTAATTTCCATTTGAAGTGATCAGCTTGTTGGTTGGGCCATTGAAGGACATTTGCTCCATCCTTTGTCTGCGCTCCATCCACAGCTAATGCTTTGCCACTGTGTTTAGCAATGAGATAGAAATAATCATCACCTGCATCTTCTAATTTCCATTTGAAGTGATCAACTTGTTGGTTGGGCCATTGAAGGACATTTGCTCCATCCTTTGTCTGCGCTCCATCCACAGCTAATGCTTTACCACTGTGTTTGGCAATTAGGTAGTAGTCTTTTCCTACAGCAGGTAGTGTAGCAAGCTCAAATTTCCATTTGAAGTGATCGGCTTGTTGGTTAGCCCATTGCACAACATTGGTTCCATTTGCTGTACTCTGTCCATCCACAGCTAATGCTTTGCCACTATGTTTGGCAATGAGATAGAAATAGCCATTACCTGCATCTTCTAATTTCCATTTGAAGTGATCGGCTTGTTGGTTAGGCCATTGCACAGCATTTGCTCCATCTGCTGTACTCTGTCCATTCACAGCCAATGCTTTGCCACTGTGTTTAGCAATGAGATAGTAATAGCCATTACCTGCATCTTCTAATTTCCATTTGGAGTTATCGGAATCTTCTTTTTGATACTGAATGGCATTAGCTCCATCAGCAGTACTACTATCTTTTACATTTAAAGCTTTACCACTGTGTTTGGCAATGAGGTAGTAGTCTTTTCCTACAGCAGGTAGTGTAGCAGACTCAAATTTCCATTTGAAGTGATCAACTTGTTGGTTGGGCCATTGAAGGACATTTGCTCCATCCTTTGTCTGCGCTCCATCCACAGCTAATGCTTTGCCACTGTGTTTGGCAATGAGATAGAAATAACCATCACCTGCATCTTCTAATTTCCATTTGAAGTGATCAGCTTGTTGGTTGGGCCATTGAAGGACATTTGCTCCATCCTTTGTCTGCGCTCCATCCACAGCTAATGCTTTGCCACTGTGTTTAGCAATGAGGTAGAAATAGCCATTACCTGCATCTTCTAATTTCCATTGGAAGTGAGCGGCTTTTTGGTTGGGCCATTGCAGAACATTTGCTCCATCCTTTGTCTGCGCTCCATCCACAGCTAATGCTTTACCACTGTGTTTGGCAATTAGGTAGTAATATGTTCCTGTAGTGGGGTAATTGCTTTGTGTTGCGGTAGATATTGTGGTTGTCATAATTAAAAACCCTTTAAATTACTAAATTTTGAAAATTGATGGGAATGCGTTTTACTAATGCAAAGTACAACGGGCGCACAACAATATTCGCCTCAATAAATTAGTCCAGGCATAATACTATTGCAGCAACGTAAACAGTATTTAGCTCAAAGCTTTTTGGTTAAGGTGTATGAAGAATGGAAGCCTTTTGAAGGCTATCTCTGCACACTTCAGTTTTTAATTATTTCAAAATATTATGATAATGCAAGGACAGTTAAGAAACTTAAGCAGATAATTTAGATACAAGTGGACAGTTAAGACAGTTAAGAAAATTGCACATTTGTCAAGAAGGTGCGGAAAAATTTTCTGGGGGAGATTAGACCTCTTGCATAAATATTTTTTATCTCACGCAAAGATATACCAGGCGCAGAGAAATAGTTTCAAATTTGGACTTTTGCAAGAGACTCCATAAACTGCGTTCACAAGGAACAATGAAAATGATATTGGAACGATTTTACGTTGTTTTAGCCTCTATTTTTAAGGCAGGTCTATTGCTTGCGAAGCGCCGGGAGCAGTTCTACAGGGAGCTAAATCTTTTGATGCAAGATTAGACGATCGCCCGCACTAGCCTCGACCGCGCAATAGGCTTAAACAACATTGGCTCTTAAAACCCTTGCTAGACAATAGTTTTAACAAGAACATCAAACTTTTTCTTACTTTTTTTTCTTACTTCCGGGAAATCTCTTTAACTCTTAAAAAACTCAAGTTTAGACAACACAAATTTAGTCAATCGGCTGATGTCTGCAATCATTTGTTACAAACTTTGCAGTTATGACAGCGATCGCACTACTTATTCGCTAAATCATTGGAAACATAGGTATCGCCCATGTAAAACATAACTACAGGCACTAAAGCGCAATCTTATTTGTTAAGCTCAAGAAGTAAATAGCTTGTAGCTGCAATCAATTTTTCAGATGTTATCCAAGCTTGGCTTGCTTTCATTCGCTACCGTTACGGCTACCTTGGCACTGACAACAATTATTGTCTGGGGAGCATCTCAGTTTTTGAAGTGGCTCAAACCGACAATAATCCATTAAGGTAGGCACATCGATGGGCAAGGACTTGAGGCACATTTTCTCGTTTCCATTGTGCCCCGGAAATTTTTGTTCGATGGTCAACCTGTTTAACGGCAGATTCAACCGAACCAGAACCAATTGAACAAATTTGTTCAGCTTGATGATATTCGTAGTTGATAATGCGATCGCTATGTTTATCGAGATAATGACAAAAATTTTGTGCTTGTTTTCCTTTACAATTAGCAAATAAAGCTTTAGTCGCCTCAACTTGACCCTTCCAGAGGAGAGCTTGTGCCTGTTTCAAGCGTTTTAGCGAACCCCCAACTTTGTGAAGGTTTTCTATCAAATGGAACCAATCAAGCACTTCTCGACGTTGGACATCAGGTGCTAGTTGGTCAATGATATTCCAAATGCCATCATGTCCATCACCAATACAAGTAAGTAGGCGTTGCATAATAGAGGGATGAGTTGAGGTTGTCTACTGTGCATTGATATGAAAACTCGGCATGATTCGGGTGTTCAGTTTTATCAGCAGCCTAAGCCAAGCACATCGTTTTGACTAGTTCATTGACTTTGCTAATGTGCAATTGACTGGGGCTAGTAGCATCTTGAAATTGCAACCATTCCTTGACTAAATCAAGCGGATAATCAAGCAAAGTGCGTATTTTTCTGACACGTAAATCTTGGGGATCTACAGTAGGCTGTGGTTGAGTTCGCGCCCCACCTAATAACGTTTGAATGCCGTGAATGATTGCTCCCCAGTCAGCATTTGGGTTCCATTCTGCCCGGATTCTTACTTTAGTCATTGCATCGTAAAGCCTGCAAAAGACTGTGTTCTCTTCGCCAGAAGTAACAGCAATAATTAGGGGTTTAGAAAAGTCTTGTATCAGGGACGCAGACAAAAGAAATGTTTTCGCAAAGTTGGTTTCTATGCCAGTTCTGATGATATAAATCTCATCAGCAGCGACAACAATATCTAACTTCATGTTGTCCTTGCCCTTGTATTCTTTCGCTGTCAAACGCAATTCTGATAAATAACCAGTTAATCCTCGCTGCTGAACAGGGATCGTTTTGTCCTGCTCAATGTTGTAGTGGTACCACAAAAATGATTCACCGCTGACTTCACCGTTTTTGACGTACAGATAAATTGGTTCTGGAGGATTGCAAAGACCTAGTTTGATTTCGTTACTCATTCTTAACCTCTAGGATTTATAAATGTGCAATAATACGTTGAAGTTACGTAGATAAATCTACTTAAATCCCTTAGTAAATGCCTGGATAAAATTCCAAAATCCCTATCCAGGCATTTGCTTTTTTACATTGAAGCTTTTGGTATAATTAAAGGCTGTTGATTACTCTCCAGTTCGCACTTCGAGTAACACAGTGCAGTTTGAGCATCCACGATTGTTAAATCAGGCTGATAATCAAGTGCTTGGTAATCTGGGTGCTTGGCTATCTCTTCAATAATTAATTGAGCCGCATCAATTAATGTATGCAAATTAGGATGAGACATTTTATTGCTCCTACGAATTCAATTCAAAATTGAGAATTCAAAATTCAAAATGATAAGAAACGATTTTGGACTGATTCATCTTGAGTACAAGCCCCTCCAAATTATTTGGGAACTAAGGCATTTAATTAAATAAGGCTTGAATTTGCGCTGTTCGTCTTAATTTTGAATTTTGCATTTTGAATTTTGAATTATTTTGAGTTGTTATTGCATTTCCTCAACGATTTCCAACAGAAAATCGCAGCCAGTGTTTTGCACTTTCACAAGGTTTCTATCAAGTAAAGATTGAATAGCCACATTGGAAAACTTGATAGTATGCAAAGGTGCACAACCCCCACAACAACGCAGCGAGCGCAATAAATTAGCAGCAGACAAATCATTAGAATTTTTCTGTGGCTTAGGCATTTGTATTACCTCCCGTGACAGTTGCTAACTGTTGCTTGAGAATGTTTATCTGCTGTTGATGAGCGTCAATTTCAGCAGTGATTTGCGAGAATAATTCTTGTCGTGAAAGCGTTTTTATCTGATGCTCTTGGTAATGCAGCAAGTCTTGGGAATTCTTGTGAGGCACCAAAGCGTAACGCCAGCCTTGTCCATATTCTTCTGCCAGAAAAGTGTCTTGGGCGTAGTACTCAAGCCCAACGATAATTCCTTGCTGTGTGCGTTCACCCAACGTAAAGCGTGGATAGTCCCAGTTCTTGGGTATCGTGATTATGGGTTGCATAAATCTGCTGACGGTTGAAAGGATGGTTGAGCAATTGGGACAAAATTACTGAGGCTTGCCCCAATTGCAGGTGGTTATATTAAATTGCGAATTGCGAATTGCGAATTGCGAATTGCGAATTGTGTGATGCCCACTCTTTCCCTATGCGGCTATTAGCTCACTGTTGTGCGCTTCAGACTCCAGCAGCCTCCACCATTCGTCAGCCGTCAGTTCGTCAAATGCCCTGTCTAAGAGTTCATCGCAACACACAGGATTGACCAACAGCGATGTCTCACGACAAGCTGCTTCGCATCTACGCACGCTCTCAGATGCAGACTCACATGCTACCTTCTGCTGATGTTCTGAAGAAGCGCGGATGACCCACCAACCACCGTTTGTGCAGCCCACTTCGCCCAATTTCACATCATTCTGGTAGATTCCATCGTCAAGCAGTTCCAAACCGTGCTGTTCACAAGCATCGAAAATCTGGGACATGATTTCATTTCCGGTAGTGGCAGAAGCAACAGAGCAAGAATTTTCCTCCCCTGCACAAGCGAACCCTTGCCCCCCTGCCTCTTCCTGCACAGGTAATGTGCCATCTTTGTAATGTATGCAAATGAATCGATGGCAAATCATTGGGGTGGCTGCACGAAATACTTCTGCGTTGTTGATGACTACTACCCACCTTTGCGTTACAAAGTCGTCATCGTCATGCGTTACGGTGGCAATTAGCTTGTCGCTTGCGTAATATTCTTTGTCGAAAAAAGATATGTCAACTATTTGCAGTTCTTCTGGTGCTACCGCTTGCGCTTGTTCCACAACGTATTGGTTCAGTTCGTCTTGAGCGAGTGCTTGTTCGTCGCAGACAGCAGCAATTCTTTTGAGGTGCGGTAGGGTGCAACGGACGGGCGGTTGCTGGGCGGGGGTGATCTGTGGCATGATGGAAATCTCCTAATTTTTAGGGAAAGAGAAAGCACTTCAGATTGACAGTCGGGGGTGCTTTCTCTACACTATTATTGTAGACTGTCGCTCTACAGTTGTCAACTGATGCACGACAGTATATATTGAGTGTAGGACGACGTTTTACATTAAAGGAGGTGGTTTAGGTGGACATAGTGAAAATCAGACGCTACACAGATATTGAAATTCAAGGTTTAGGAGAAAAAATTAAACAAGCTAGGAAAGCTGATGGTCGTTCAGTTGAGGTTCTGGCAGCAGAAGCTGAAATTAGTCGCTCTTACTGGCACGACATTGAGGGAGAGCGAATACGTGATGCTTTGCCAGAAGATACTTTGAGGAAAATTGAACGAGTCCTTGGTATTAACTTGGGGGTGAATTTTGATGATTAAGTCCTCAAGCCTGATCTTTTGGTTTTCCCTTTAGTTTTTGTTTACGAGTGCTTGTAGCTTCTAGCTACAGCCGTAAATTGATGTTCTCGCTTCAGCAATTACAATTAATCAGGGTGGAAGCATGAACCAACCACCTAAACGCAGAAAAACCACCTCTGCTGCATCTAGTAATCCAGAACCTCTAAAGAACCCAGCTTTAGTAACTATTGATATAAATGCTGTTGAAGTACCTGAACTAACCGAGCAAGAGCAGAGCGATCGCTTGAATCTTGAACGCAAAGTAGAGAGGGCATTCTTTGAAGCAGGCAAAGCTTTAATGGAACTGCGCGAGCGCAGACTATACCGATCCGCGCATCGCACATTTGAGGAGTATTGCCGCGATCGCTTTGGGCATAGTCGGCAACAGTCAAATTATTTGATTGCCGCAGCTGGTGTTTACGAAAATCTGACAACCAATGGTTGTCAAAATATGGTGGATAAAGATTTGGCAACCAATGGTTGTCAAATCCTGCCAACGAGCGAACGGCAAGTTAGACCCTTAGTTCCCTTGAAGTTGGAGGAACAACGTAGCTGTTGGCAGCAGGCAGTGGAGGAGGCAGGTGGTAAAATCCCATCCGGTCGTATAGTCAAAGATGTTGTGCAGCGCATCATGGAACGAGTCAAAGCCCCTAATCCTTACCGTATGGGGGAAGTATGCCAAATTCTACCTAAAGATAATCCCGAACTCAGGGGTAAGGGTGGCTGTTGGTGCATCATTAGCCATGTGGGGGACTTCAGTTGTACAGTGACAGCTTGGGATGGACAGTACACGGTGAGAATCGACCACCTCAAGCCGCTCAATTACTCAGATTCAGATTGTCAGCAGATGCAATTACTAAGCGATCGCATTCGTAGGCTGCGAGAAAATAGCTCCTTAGAAGCACCAACAGAGGCGGTTTTGAAATGTTTAGGGGAACTGAAGCGACCGTATTTGACTACTGTAGAAGAGAAGCTGTTGAGTGTGATTGAAAAAGAATACGATTAACCACTAATGGTGTCAAAGTTTGATTTTTTCTGTCAGTTTAATCTTGTGTAATATGCACGACTTTGTAGTAAATTTGTTTAGCACTGGCTCATTCATTCCTCATGGTCACTGCTACTTGTGGAAGCCTGGGTTAGTGTGGTTGCATATAATTTCTGATGCTATCATTGCGCTAGCTTATTATTCAATTCCCTTGACGTTGTTCTACTTTGTTCGCCAGCGACAAGATTTACCGTTCTCGTGGATATTCTTGTTGTTTGCCGCTTTTATAATTTCTTGTGGCACAACGCACATTGCCGAGATCTGGACACTGTGGAATCCCACTTATTGGCTATCAGGCATCCTGAAAGTTGCAACAGCGATTGTATCATTATTTACAGCTATAGAACTCGTAGCGTTAATGCCACAAGCACTAGCATTGCCTAGTCCGTTGCAATTAAAACAAGCAAACAAGGCATTACAAGCACAAATTAAAGAACGTTTGCAGGTTGAAAAACAACTCAGACAACTTCAAGAGGAACTAGAGCAGCGTGTACAGGATAGAACTGCTCAACTAGTAAGAGTAAATGAGCAGTTACAACAAGAAATTGATGAGCGATACCGGGCGGAAGTTGCTTTACTGGCAAGTCGTGAGCGGCTAGTATTAGCACAACAAGTAGGGAAAATTGGTACGTATGAATTGAATACCCAAACCAAAGAATTGATCTGGACAGAAGAAATGGAAGCATTATATGGGCTAGAAAGAGGAAGTTTTGAGGATAGCTATGAGCATTGGTTAAAACTAATACACCCAGATGATCGCGCTGATGCAGTTCTGAGCGTACAACGAATAATCACGCACGGTGCCGACTTAGACACCGAATTGCGGATTATGCTTCCTGATGGCAGGATTCGCTGGGTAGCAACCAGAGCAAAGATGTTTTGTGAGTTAGGTCACTCAGAGCGTTTGATAGGGGTGAATATGGATATCACAGAACACAAGCAAGTTCAACAAGAACTCCAAAAAACGCTACAAACTTTAACCACACTGATCAATGCTTCGCCGTTACCAATTGTAGTAATTCAACCAAACATGACGGTGCAACTTTGGAGTTTAGCAGCAGAGCAATTGTTTGGTTGGAGTGCAGCTGAAGTTTTAGGTCAACCGATACCAATAATTCCCCAGGACAAACAAGACCAATTTCGCCAAGATCCAGAAGCACTCGCCAAGGGAGAAGTGTTTGCGGGTGTAGAGACTTACCATTGTAAGCGTGATGGTTCAACACTGGTGGTCAGCGTATCGACAGCACCATTCTACGATGAACACCATAATTTCCAGTCGATTTTGCTAATTTTTCAAGATATTACCGAACAGCAAGCTATAGAGCAAATGAAAAATGAATTCATTTCGATTGTCAGCCATGAACTTCGTACTCCACTTACAGCAATCCAAGGATTTTTAGGACTGCTCAACAGTGGTATCTACGACAACAAACCTCAAAAAGCTAAACGCATGGTTGAGCAAGCTTTAACTAATAGCGATCGCCTCGTGCGTTTGGTAAATGATATCTTGGATTTGGAGCGATTGTCGTCCGGGCGAGTACAGCTTGTTAAAGAAGTTTGCAACGCCGCAGATTTAATGCAACGAGCCGTAGAAGGATTACAACCAATAGCGAGCTTATCTGCAATCACAATTTCCACTCCTACTAATGCTTGCGTGTGGGCTGACCCCGACTTAATTATCCAAACCCTCACTAATTTGTTAAGCAACGCCATCAAATTTTCTCCTCGTGACTCGATGATTACTTTGTCTGCTCAACCTCAAGGTGAATGGGTGCTTTTTGCCGCCAAAGATCAAGGTCGAGGTATCCCCGCTGATAAATTAGAAACCATCTTTGAACGTTTTGAGCAGGTTGATGTCTCTGATGCGCGTGCTAAGGGAGGAACAGGTCTGGGCTTGGCAATCTGCCAAAGCATCATTCAACAGCATGATGGGAGTATTTGGGCAGAAAGTATTCTTGGTGAGGGAAGTACATTTTATTTCACTTTGCCAATACCATCAAGAGACAATGAACAAACGCATCTTGGTCATCGTTGAAGGCAGGAGGGGGCAGCAATGCTTGTGAAAAACTGCCCCTAACACAACGCTCGTACCGTCAGAGGTGAAACACCTCACCAAATTAAAAATTTGGTCGCTCTTTTTCAGGAGGGTTCTGAATCCTATAGCTGAACAAAACATAAGTACTTAGACAGAATTAATTATACACGTTGTTTTTCGGTTCCCTATTTCCTATTCCCTATCCCCTATCTCTATGAATGAATTTAATTTTGCCCAACTACTTAAAAGCCTCCTTCAAAATTTAGTCTTGATTGATCAAGCAAATTGATGTATTATATTTTTGTTCTAAAAAAATATAGACAAAAAATTTATACAATACTTGCTGGGTGCAGGTTAAAGTCTTATAGACTTCAGCGCCTATGTCTGTGTTAGATCGTCTCAATTATTAGCTAGTAAATAGTAGAAGTTGTGAAAATTCTACTGGTAGAAGATGATGTACCAACTGCGACCATACTAAGTGAAGTTCTCACAGCGGAACATTATATAGTTGAACTGGCAGCAGATGGGGAAAACGGTTTAGCATTAGCAACTTTATCGAACTTCGACTTGATATTGTTAGATTTACTAATTCCTAAACTGGATGGAATTAACCTTTGTCGGCAACTTCGCGCACAAGGAATTCAAACGCCGATTCTTTTACTGACTGCCAAAGATCAGAGTGCTGATGTAGTAAGAGGATTAGATGCAGGTGCAGATGATTACGTTACCAAACCCTACGATATCGCCCAGTTACTAGCACGGATACGAGCATTACTACGCAGAGGTACAACCGGGCTAACACCTAACTTGTTGAGTTGGGGAAATTTATGCGTCAATACCGTGTCGGCAGAAGTTACCTATGAAGGAAAACCTATATCTTTAAGTCCTAAAGAATATAGCTTGCTAGGATTATTTTTACGTAATCCACAACGTGTTTTTAGCCGGAGTGACATCATAGATCACCTATGGTCATTTGATTCTACACCAAGTGAAGGAGCGGTCACTAATTTAATTAAAGACTTACGCCACAAGCTTAAGAATATAGGCATATCGGCGGAATTACTAGAAACCGTTTATGGATTGGGTTATCGGCTAAAAACCCCACCTACACCTGATAGTGAACAAGCTCAAGCAAAACGTCAAAAAGCGATCACTGCTATTAACAAAACTATAGAACGCTACAAAGATACGTTTGCCCAACGCCTAACTTTGCTAGAGCAAGCACAACTAGTTGCTTTGCACACAGGACAATTGCCGCTCCAAATACGGCAGCAAGCGAGCGAAGAAGCACACAAATTAGCAGGAACATTAGGCTCGTTTGGTTACGAAATAGGTTCAAAGTTAGCTCAAGCAATTGAACATCTGCTAATCAAAGAGCAAGATTTAACTGTAGAAGATGCTGTTAAACTGTCGCAACTGATTAGTCAACTCAAAGGCTTACTAAGCCAACCTCCAATGCCTTTAAGTGTGGAACAACTGGTATCAATTGAGTTACCTTTAGTGCTGGCGGTTGTTGATAAATCATTCGCTAACGAACTGAAAATGCAAGCCACTAGTTGGGGAGTGCAAATAGAAGTAGCTGCTAGTTGGGAGAACATTCAACAAAATGTTTCTCACTCTCCCAAGGCAATTTTATTCCAACTCAACGGGGAGAAATTAAGCCAAAAAAGCTTAAAATTGCTGGAAAAACTGAAACAGCAGTTGCCTACTACACCAATTATCGTATTAGCAGACCATGACAATCTTGAACATAGAGTAGCTGTTGCTCGTTTGGGAATACAACAATTTTTGAGTAAACCAATTATTACTCAAGTATTTCAAACAATTACCCAAGTCATATCTCAAGGTCAGTCCAGCCAAGCTAAGGTGATGATCGTCGACGATGATCCGGTAATGCTAGATATATTAAGCAATCTATTACAACCTTGGGGCCTGGCGGTAAACACATTACAAAACCCCCAAAAATTTTGGGAAGTGCTAACTAAAATAACTCCTGACCTATTAATTATAGATTTAGAAATGCCAACATATACTGGTATTGACTTATGCCGCGTAGTCAGACAAGATTCTCATTGGGGGAATTTGCCTATATTAGTAATTACTGTCCATACAGACACTAAATCAATTCAACAGGTGTTTGCAGCAGGAGCCAATGACTTTATCAGCAAGCCTGTGGTAGGGGCGGAGTTAATAACTCGTGTTACCAGCCGGATTGAACGTTATAGTGTCCACCAGCAGAACTATGAGCAAACGCATCCTTGTCATTGATGACGAAGAATCGTTACGAGAACTTGCCTGCACTTGCTTAGAAGATTTGGGCGGTTGGGAAGTCATCTCTGTCCCGTCAGGTCATGAAGGACTTTTGCAAGCCCAAGAAAATGTTTTGGATGTCATTCTCCTGGATATATCAATGCCTGACATGGATGGCTTTCAATTTTATCAGCAAATCAAAGCTAATCTTAAAACGCATCAAATTCCGCTCATTTTGCTCACTGCCAAAGTCTTACCTAATGATTACAAGCGTTTTGCTCAGTTAGATATAGCCGGAATCATTACTAAACCATTCAACCCTTTACTGATTTGCACACAGATAGCCCAAATGCTTGGTTGGAATGATTAGTCTCGTAGGTTGGGTAGAGCGTATTATACTCCAACTGTTGCCTATTTCATACTATATTCATATGAGTTTCTTATTTTTTTGATTTAAACTACATCATGAATCACCTTTGGCTTTTAAAGCATTTGAATCATGATAATCAAGACGGTACTGTTAATTGATGATGAATCTACTATTCGAGAACTTGTACAAATCTGTTTAAATGATTTGATGGGATGGAATGTTTTAACTGCTGCTTCAGCGCAGTCTGGACTGAAGCAGCTAGAAACAGTATGTCCTGATGTTATCTTACTAGATGTTGTTATGCCTGGTATGGATATTAACTCGTTTTTATACAGATTGCATGAACACTCTTCATGGAAAAATATTCCCGTCATTTTATTAAGTGTGATAGCAGATTGTTTCACAGCACAACAACTTCAGCAACTAGGAGTAGTTGATGCAATAGCCAAACCCTTCAATGCCTTAGTTTTACCCCAACAGATTACTCAAGCCTTAAGTTACAGTTCACAGCCAGAGTATCAACTAACTCCATGAATTCTCTATAAATCAGAAAACTTATAACGTCCTTATAAGTTTCTTATTTTTATCTGGTAGTGTGGTAGGAAGGAATTGAGGAAAAACTGTTGAAAACTATAAATAGTTTATTAACTGCTTTACTGGCTAGTATTAAATTATTAGCGAGCAGACAGAATGACTCTTGTATAGTTAAATATAAAATTAATACAAAGAGTAGAATTTACCCTAAATGAAACTCAAATTAAAAATTGTAGCTAAACAAAGATTTAAATAACTCAAATATTGCCAAGCACTGCTTATTAAATATGGATGAGTAAAACTTCAATTTAATAAATATTGAAGTTTTAAATCTTGTTTTGCAACATTTTATAAACACTGCATCAGTGTAAATTATTTAGTGCAAATATGCACGTCTATTAAATAGTTACCTATAATTTATCGGCGTAATTAAATTCCAGAAATCGGCCTAGTAAATTTTGCATTTACAAAAGTTACTGCTAAAAAATCTATGGAACTACATCAAACTAAAACAAAGAGAAAACGAGGAGTTATACTAACTCCTACGGGATTGCAAAGATTACAGGAAGCAATTTTATCGTGGGAAATAGTAGAAAATAAAGGTAATCGTTTAACTCTAGAACAATTAAGCAGACAGATAAATATTTCCACTAAAACTTTAAGCCGATTGTGGTCTTTGAGTGCAAGTGTAGATCATAAAACTTTGAAATTGTGTTTTAGTGCGTTTAATTTAGAAGTAGATGAAAAAGATTATACAGTTTTAACTGGAGAGAATGAACCCGACATGTCTGTGCTTTTATCACAGAATTCTCTTCCACAACAAGAAAATATATCTCAACCTTCTACTGAACAAGTAAGAAAATGTTTGTCATATCCAGATGGTGCTGTGCCTCTAGATTCGCCATTTTATATTGAACGTCCGCCCATAGAAGATTTAGTATATAGAGAAATAACTCAACATGGTTGCATAATTAGGATTCGCGCCCCCAGACAAATGGGTAAATCTTCTTTGGCGTTACGCTTATTAGCCTTTGCCGATACACAACAATATCACAAAGTTAATCTTAATTGTAACCAAATTGATGAACAATGTTTGACTAACTTAAATAGCTTATTGCGTTGTATCTGCTGCCAAATTGCTAAACAATTAAATATTGACTCTAATCTTGATAACTATTGGGAAGCAGAAATTGGTAGTAAGTTAAGTTGTAGTTTATATTTGCAAAACTATATTCTTGAACAGTGCCACAGTCCCTTAGTTTTAGTGTTGAATGATGTTGAGCGTTTTTTTGAGTATCCTCACATTGCTCATGACTTTTTTGCATTATTACGTTCTTGGTGCGAAGAAGCACGACAAAATAATAATTGGCATAAGCTAAGGCTAATAGTAGTTTACTCTACAGAGCAATATATTTCTTTAGATATTAACCGCTCGCCTTTTAATATTGGGCTACCTATACGTCTGCATGAATTTACGCCGCAACAGGTAGAAGAATTAGCTAGAAGATATGGGTTGCAGTGGACTTGTGGCAGAGAATCGGCTCGTTTGATGTCTCTTGTTGGTGGGCATCCAGCACTGATTCAACTAGCACTATATTATCTCAGTTCTGGGATTACGACTTTAACAGATATCATCCAAGATGCGATCGCTAATGGTGGCATTTACCGTTATCACTTACAGCAACACTGGGCAAAACTGCAAGCTAATCTCCATCTAGTCAGGTTATATACTGAGGTGGTTAATAGCCAACAGGGCGTACTTCTTGACACGATGGATGTTTATAAGCTAGAAAGTCTAGGATTAATTGCTTTTGAAGGCGAGCACATTTTACCTCGTTGCGAACTATACCGTACTTACTTTGCCAAGCAGCTATCTATAATGGCTTCTTAATAATTCAGAATCAAATTTAAATTATTTAGTTAAAGGGATTTATTACAATAAATCCCTTTTCTAAGCATAAATTTGCTTAACTACATAGGCAGCAGAGAACAGGAAAGGGGCAATAGGGTTGAAAGGCTCTTAATGTAGACTTTGTTCTTAAAATTTGTACCTCATTTACCTGCAATCTGGTGTATTAATCTTGCTAGAGAATTGATGAAAATACAACTATCAATATAATTATAGATTTTTTCTAAAAATACAAGGACAGTTAAGACAGTTAAAGAATTTTTTCAAAGATAAAAGAAATTTAAGACACTTAAGACCGTAAGAATTCAGCATCCAGGAGTCAGAAGTCAGAATGAATAAGTATTTAAAGAATTAGTAAATTTATTTATCAAATATTTATTTTTATTCTTTAATTATTCTGATTCCTGAATTCTGAGGACTAGGTGCTAAATTCTTACAGATTTGAATATAAAAAGTAAAACTTAAAAGTTAGAGAAATTGAAGTATGGGTTAGAATACAAACTAATCATAAAACATTTCATAAAACATTTATACCCAGAGGCTTTCAAAACTGTTTGCTGCTAGATTTTCTATGTTAGATGCCTAAAGTATCATGAAATATCAGGTTGGTGGTAGTCTCCCTAGCGATGATCCGAGTTATGTTATCCGTCAGGCGGACAAACAACTCTATGCTGAACTCAAGGCTGGTAATTTTTGCTATGTCTTTAATTCTCGCCAAATGGGAAAATCATCTCTACTACATCGGACAAATTTTCATCTGACAAAAGAAGGTCATTGCTGTATTTATATAGATGTCACACGCTTGGGGAGTGAGGATACAACAACTGAACAATGGTACAAAGGAATTATTATCAGTCTGTTTTACGGCTTAAATTTAAACCACCAAGTCAATTTTAAACAATGGTGGGAGAGGCAAGCAGGTCTTTCGTCTATACAAAAACTAAATCAGTTTTTAGAAGAAATTTTACTATCCCAAAAATCAAGTGAGCGGATATTTATTTTTATTGATGAAATTGATAGTTTGTTGAGCTTAAGTTTTTCAGTAAGCGACTTTTTTGCCTGGATTCGTTATTGTTACAACCAAAGAGCGAATGACGCAAAATTTCACCGCTTAGGATTTGCCCTGTTTGGTGTAGCTAGTCCATCGGATTTAATCGCTGACAAACGCCGCACGCCTTTTAATATTGGTACGGCAATTCAATTGCACGGTTTTACATTTGATGAAGCTGCACCATTACTTAAAGGCTTAGAAGAAGTAGTTAACCAACCGCAAGCAGTATTACAAAATATTATTGACTGGACAGGCGGGCAACCTTTTTTGACGCAAAAACTCTGTCAGTTAGTTGTGCAAATTGCCCAAGAAACACCAAACCGACAAATTAATTTACCGCCAGCCACAGCAGGGTATTGGGTAGAACAACTAGTAAAAAAGCAGATTATTCAGCATTGGGAAGCCAAAGATGAACCCGAACATCTTCGCACAATTCGCGATCGCTTGTTATTCAACGAACAACGAGCCGGAAGATTATTAGGAATTTATCAGCAGGTGTTGCAAGCCCAAGGAAGTAATCTACCTGTAGCAGTAGATGACACTCAAGAACAAAAAGAACTGTTGTTATCTGGTTTAGTTGAGAGACACCAAGGCTATCTCAAAATTAAAAATCCGATTTATCGCCTTGTTTTCAATGAGCAATGGGTGAGAAGACAATTAGACAATCTCCGCCCTTACTCGCAACTGTTCAATGCTTGGGTAGCATCCGGTTATCAAGATGAGTCACGTTTACTGCGGGGACAAGCGCTTAAAGATGCACAAAATTGGTCACAGGGCAAAAGTCTGAGCGATTTAGATTACAAGTTTTTCGTCGCCAGTGTCGAATACGAACAACGCGAAATTCAAACGGCATTTGAAGCAGCACGGACACAACAAGTAGAAGCAAGACTAGCACAAGAGAAACAAACGGCTTCACTGCAAAAATTTCTACTCGTCATTGGGGGTATTGCCTTACTAGTCTCTAGTAGTTTGGGGGTTGGAACTTTCATTTTGTACCGCCAAGCCAAAACAAGCGAAATTGCCGCCAAAAATAGTGAAATTCGAGCGTTAATTTCTTCTTCCGAAGGGCTATTTGCTTCAAATCGCCGATTGGATGCACTGATAGAAGCGATTAAAGCCAAACATAGGCTGCAAAAGCTCAGTACACCAAACACAAATATAGAGCAACGAGTAGAAAATGTACTACAGCAAGCAGTTTATGGTGCAGATGAATACAATCGTTTTGCCGGCCATACAGCAGCTGTGATGGCAGTCGATGTTAGCCCTGATAGTTCTGTGATTGCTTCAGCCAGTATGGATAGAACAATCAAACTTTGGCAACGTGACGGTAAAGAAATTGCTACTCTCAAAGGTCATCAGGGAGCAGTGAGATCAGTTAAATTTAGCCCAGATGGTCGCATACTTGCATCAGGGAGTGAGGATGGTACTGTTAAACTTTGGCAGCACAATTCCAAAGACGCATCCTGGCGTATTTTGAGAACATTTAAAGGTCATACTGCTTCAGTCTGGGGAGTAGCGTTTAGTCGTGATAATCAAACTATTGCCTCGGCTGGTTGGGACACAACGGTGAGAGTCTGGAAGCCAGACGGCACTGTGCTAAGAACTTTTCAAGGATATAAAGCTGGGTTTTTGGGAGTTGCTTTTAGTCCTGACAGTCAAACCCTGGCAGCTACCAATATAGACGGGACAATAAAACTTTGGAGACAAAATACCTCCGGCTGGCAGGATGCCAAAACCCTAAAACCTCTTCAAGGACATACAGCTTGGGTGATGGGAGTAGCTTTTAGTCCTGATGGCCAGACCATTGCTTCAGCGAGTGAAGATGCAACTGTCAAACTTTGGCAACGAAATAGTACAGATAGCAGTTATCGCCTTGATAAAACTCTTAAAGGTCATAGTGCGGGAGTTTCGAGAGTAGCATTTAGTCGGGATGGTCAGACGATTGCTTCCGCTAGTCTCGACAAAACCATAAAAGTTTGGAACATTGATGGCACAGAACAAAGAACACTCAAAGGACATAGTGCATCTGTTTGGGCAGTGGCTTTTAGTCCTGACGGCAGCTTTATAGCGTCGGCGGGTGCAGAAAACCTTGTGAGACTCTGGCAAAGTGAAAATCCATTTCAAAAGCGTGTTATTGCCCATAGAGGCGGAATTTGGTCAATAGCGATTGCTTCTGACAGTTCTACCATTGCCACAGCCAGCCACGAAAATACGGTTAAATTTTGGAGTTGTGGAGGCAAATTACAGGACACTTGGACACAAAAAAGCTCAGTCTCTGAGGTTTCTTTCAGTGAAGATAATCAGTTAATTGCTCTTCCTGGTAAGGATGAGACAATAAAACTCAAACGACGAGATGGTAAGTTAATTGCTAGTTACAAAAACCCTGATAGCAAAATGACAGGAGCCCTGTTGAGTCCTGATGGTCGAGCGATCGCTATTGCTAATATTGATAATAATGTCTTGGTATGGCACAGAAATCGCCCTGCACCACAGATTCTTCAAGGACATCAAGCCGAAATCTGGGAAGTTGCATTTAGCCCCGATAGCCGACTGGTTGCCTCAGCCAGTGGCGATGGTACTGTGAAGTTATGGACGCTAGAGGGAAAGTTACTCAAAACCTTTGTCGGACATTCGGCGGCAGTATGGGTAGTCGGCTTTAGTTCTGACAGTAAGATGGTGGCTTCTGGAAGCGGCGACAATACTGTTAAGTTGTGGACACTTGAGGGCAAGTTGCTGCAAACTTTTAAAGGTCACACAGCTGCGATTTGGGGGATAGCCTTTAGTCCCGACGGTAAAATACTGGCTTCTGGGAGTGGCGATGGAACTGTCAAGCTTTGGAAACTAGATGGTACAGAAATTACAACTCTCACTGGACATACCGCAGCTATTAGAAAAATTGCTATCAGCCGCGATGGAATAATTCTGGCTTCTGGTGGTGATGACAATACACTGATTCTGTGGAATTTACCACAAATTCTCAAATTAGATGCACTGGCTTATGGTTGCAGTTTGGTGCATGATTATTTGAAAACTAACACAGCTTTGGAAAATGGCGATCGCCTCCTATGTGGCTAGCCAATTTACAAGAACTCTTGCAAAAGTGTTTTGTGGTATAATTAAGGGTTTGGCAATTTGCAATTAGGAAACTTAATTAGCAGTGAAAATAGAGAAAGCTAAACAGCTTACTGCGAGAAAATTTAAGCGCATGAGTGGAGTAAGCCGTCAAACCTTTGATTCTATGGTTGATGTAGTTAAAGCTGATGAAAAAAAGAAAAAAAAGCCAGGTCGCCGTCCTAAACTAATTATTGAAGACCAAGTTTTAATGGTTCTTCAATATTGGAGAGAATACCGCACTTATTATCATATTGGGTTAGATTGGGGGCTGTCAGAATCGTAAGGATTCAGGTCTAATATTGCGGAAGCAAAGAAGGACGAGACAGATAATTATTAGAATCAGCAATTAGAGCTTGTGTAAAAAAATCAATCACAGACCGACCTTGACGGCGACAAGTCTGCACCACAGTCAACAAATTGGCAGTGTGTTGAAACCGTGCCATCGAACGGGAGCCACCACTAACTTTACGTTTTGTCACAGCCAAACGAAGAGAGCGTTCGGCTTGATTGTTATCTCTAGTTCCCGTACAGACTCCACCATACCTATGCTATTTAATTTTGCCCAAACTAAATCTGGGTCAAGCTTTTCTTGGATATTAGATAACATTAGATAATGACGAATTTCGTGGCGACCATGACCAAATTCTTTTGTTTTATACTTGCTATGCTTTAATCCTTGGAAACCTGCTCTTATCTCTTCATCGATTAGTTTTTCTACTTCATCATAAAGATTTCCTTGATTCTTTTTTAAGGTAATTACATAGTCTGCATCTTGCTGGACGATTAACTTCACAATATTTTTTTGACAGCCTATTGCATCTATTGTCACAATACATCCAGACAGTTCTAGCACCTTTAATAACTCTGGGATTGCTGTAATTTCATTTGAGTTAGAATCTACTTTTACCTGACCTAATACCAATCTATTTGTCGTTGCCCAGGCACTAACTATTTCAATCGCACTTTGCCCGGATGCTTTATCGTTAGAACCACATAAAGTTTTCCCATCAATTGCTACTATCTCCACTGATGTCACCTTCTGTATTGATCTCATCCATGACAGAAAACATTCTTGGAACTGTTGGGGGTTTAACTGTGCAAAGACTCGCACAAAGGTGAGGCAGCGCCGTGCGGGGGTTCCCCCCCGTTGAGGCGACTGCCGTATCGTGTGACGGAATACCGTTTGGTAACTCCAAAAACGTTTTTAACCATTCATATTTCGTGCAGCCATATAGTTCAATTGCCACCCAACGAGGAAGCTCCACAGATCACTGCACACAAAGCAATGGTTAAAATGTCAATCAATTTATGTCGTTTTGTACGATCTATTCGTGGGTCTGACATCTCAGCAAAATGGTCAGCAATTGTAATTTTGGGTTTGAGCTTCACGCAAACTGGGGCAATATGACTATTTTTACAATGACTTTACCATCAAAGCCTCATTGCTCAACCTCTATACCATCAGCGATTGCCTCCGGCACTGCGCTTTAGCGCAATCGCTGCCTTTATCTCTCCTTAAGTAATTATGTACTATATTTAGATGCGTTCGCCCTGGGAGGTAGCTGGGGTGGCAGGGGGAGAAAAAGCTTTTTGTCAAATAGTTCTCTCTCCCCCTGCGATAAGATTGCTGCACCTCTCAAGAAAGCTCGACCTACACCACAAAATTGGGTTGGTAAACCACTAGCCCTCAGTCCAGCTTGTTACGGGTTGTGTGTAACCGTGACAGGGAACTGTTGGAGCTGGGCGACGACCTGATCCGGCGCACCCACAGGCGCGAGGTCAACGGGTGCTTGCAACTGGTAAACCTCACCTTGCGGTGGAAACCGCATTAGGTTGTTGTTGATCAGTGCAGCTGTCTTAGTGTTAGACAGCACTAAGGGCGGGCCGCCTCCAGGTGGCTTCTCGATGGTTGCAGTGAAATCCAGAAACATTGTCTGCCGGAAGGTCGGCGGGAGAGTCTTGATGAGTTCGAGCAGACTGAGTGGTGTTACGTCAATATCGCTCTGACTGATGGTAACTCTACCCAGCACAGGACTATCAGCCGAGACCTCGTGACCGATAATCCTTAGCCTGACACCGCCGAGACCTTCTCTGAGGTTCCCCTCTACTCGCACGGTGATCCCGCCCTTGAAGTCCAGCGTAATTAGCCCCAAGACATTTACTTGTAGGGGTACGTTGACCGCATAGCAACTGCACGGTATTTCCAAGCCGATCGCCGGCAAAAGTCCACCTAGCATCATAATGTTAACCTCCATTTTTATCATCTGAATCTGGGAATCATAACCGCAGAGAGCGATTTAGTATATATCCCTAGTGAATTTAGTACTCGACCAACCCAAAATTTCTGGGTGAAGGCAAGTAGGGGAAGTTGGGAAAGCTGAGTGCTACCCCAGCACCCCCTGCTTACCACTACCCATCCTGGTGTCGGCATAAGGCTGTAAAGCTTCCCTCAGTGCTGCTGGCACAGGTGTTGGCAGCATTCGCTCTCCTTCTCGTCTCATGCAGGCTATTTGCTGCTCCCCACAAGCGATCAATTCTTCGTTACCATTTGTCAATCTCCAATACTCAAACAGCATTGTGACTCGATTTTGGATCAGTTCTTTCAGACGCATACGGATGGCGATGGTATCGAAGGCATAAAGTTCGACAAAATACTCACAGGACACCCGAACAGTTGCCAAGGCTAGACCTTGGGATAGCTCTGCCAAAACTGTAGGGGCATAATCCCTGAGAAACATCTCACGACAACGACCCTGCCATTTCAAGTGGTTGACATAATACACATTACCGACGAGGTTTGTTTCTTCAAAACCCACAATATGTACATATTCATATGCTTTCATTTGCTCTCCTTGAACATTAAGTTTTTAATACCAAATGTATAAATGGTGACTAACGAACTTCAACATCATTGGCTGGAGGGAAACGATGGTAGCGCAGGGCGATCAACATCGGTATCAGCACGATGAGGTTGTAGAAAAGATGTAGTTCGATTCGAGGCAGCCAGGGTTGTCCAGTAAAGGGAAGGACACTAAAGTATTGAGCAACGATCTGGGCAATACTGACTGGCGCGGCAAATTTATATAAGTTGTTATGGATTAGTGACTGACCTAATAATAAGGCGTGTTCAATGTGATGCCAGAACTGAATGGCAAAGGCAATATTCCACCAGAAAAGTGCCTGTCCAATGGTGATTGCTGGACGCAACAATGCTAAACCCAGGAGCATAAACAGGGCGTGACCGTAGTGCAACCACTCTGAATGCACCAAAGAGGGATAAAATAGTCCGAGTACTCCAAGACATTGGGGTCTGGGCCAATGCAATACCCAAAGCTGAAATCCCTGGAACAAATGTTCAGACAAATGAACGAGGATAATAAGCATAAAAATCTGCATGGCTCGTTTATGCCAACGTCCATTCAAGGCATGGATCAGAGATTGAAAAATTACTGGTGTAGAGCTTCTTGGAAAACTTCTGGTATTTGTCATAGCAAGCCTCGTGTGGTTTAACTGAGAATTATTGTTTCTTAAGAAGCACAGTAAAAACTAGTTTGTGGGCAAAGGACTGCACAGATATGTCAAAGGTGGAGATCAAGAAATCTCCTGATTGAAGCAAAACTTCATCGCCACTAATGGCTAAATTAGCGAGAATCAGGGGTGCATTCTCTATAGCACCAGCCTTCTTAAGACACTCAATTGCTGTCCAAATCCGAGTCGCAGCAGTATTTTGGTCTTCTTTCCTTTCCTGATGAATAATTTCTGCTATTTTGAATCTCTCTGTCCCAAGTAGGTCTTGCCAAACTGAAACAGGACGGGGAACTACGGGTTCAACATCACAGCCAATTGCACCTTTGCTGGCAATAGCTATGGTCAAAGGTTCGGCATGGGACACAGAAACTTGCTGGCAGCCTAATACGAATGGCTTGCCATCTGCTCGCCGCCAAATTGGTACTTTTGACCCAATTGCTTGTTGAATGGCGCGATCGCTGCGTACTCGTCTTTCTACATTGGAATCGCAATCAACTATAACAGCAATATCTGCTGAAGGAAAGCGTTCTCGAATTCGTCGTTCCAGATAGGGGCCTAGCAATGATTCTACCCAAGGATTTTTCGCTGGTGATGACTGAATCACTTTTAGCTGTAATCCCTGCCAGCGTTCTAGAATTTGACCTGAGCGATCAAAAATTTCTAGGTCGTAAATAAAGGTGTTGCCATCGTGCGATCGCTCTTTGGCATAGACAAACTGTGGCTCTGTACTGGAAAGACTACTCAATTCCAATCGTTCGACAGCAGTTGGCAAAATTGTTGCCTGGGGAATGCACGCTTGTAAAGCATGGACGGCTGCATCTCGTGCTGCTGGATTGCCCAAAACCAGTTGTGCGGGTAAATAAGAGCTAAACCAATTACTACCTCGATCTGGTGCAATTTCAGCCAGACACTCTTTCGCTCTCAGTTGCCGATAACTAGACAATCGCTGAAATCGCCCTTGATGGAATAATATTTTCCCATAAAGGTCGCGCTGTGGATTCAGCGAAACAGAATCGGCGACAGATTCTAAATTCGGTGCATGGGTGGATAGTTGACCGATCTCTGACCCTTGTTTGCCAAACCAACAGGTAGCTCGGAAGTGATCTACCGCAAATGCAGTCTGCTCGCTTCTGAGTGTAACTTCAATGTGTCCCGGCTCATGCATCAAGGCAGCAATCTGAATTTTTAAAGGTGTGGATTCGGCAACAATAACAGGGCGATCAAACTTTACCTGCTCAAATACGGGTAGTTGCTCTGTTTTTGCCAATGCCATAGCTACCTGTGCCATTGCCTCTAGCCCCAAGACTGCGGGAAACACCCGTTCGCCCTGAAATTGATGGTCATTTAGATAGAGGTCGGTTCCTGTGGATAGGGTAGCATCAACTATAAGTTCTACACCAGGATAGTAGACTCGTGGCTGTTCTAGAAAACGCAGGAATGGCAGTTCTGGTTGCTCAAGTTGGAGTGTCGGCAGTCCTCCGAAACGCCCGGTGGCGATCGCACAACCAGCTAATGGCTGAGTCAATAGGTGACGAAGCATGGTAATTCCTTGCTCTGTCGGGATGGGAGTAATCCCCTGCCGCAACAGAGTATCTATACTGCCCAAACGGGAACCCATTCCTACTTCAGACCAAAGCGACCACTCAATAGCTAGACAGCGACAATGAGGATGATCTGCTTGCCAGCGTTCTACTAGATGTACTAGCCATTCATTGGCTAGCGCATAGTCTGCTTCACCTGGTAAGCCTGTGCGAGCAATTATCGAACCAAAGGCAATCAACAGTTGCAAATTGTCTGGATTAACTGCGACCAGGACATTCTGCAAACCCTGAACTTTAGGAGCAAGGGTGTGAAGAAAATCTTGTTGTTCCAGGTTACTTAACAGTTGCGGAACGTTGCGGGCTGCACCGTGCAGAATGGCGGAAATGGAACCGAATGCGGCTTCTGCTATTTGGATGGCCGATTTAACTGCAACTGCATCAGTAATATCGGTGGCAATGTAACGAAATTCAATCCCCGCAGCAGTCATGCGGTCAAGATTGGTCAACAGTTCAGGATCTTGATCTGGTTGTGATCGCCCCAATAACACCAACCGCACTCCCGTTTCTGTGGCTAAGGCAAACGCACATTCTGCGGTAATTCCTTTGCCACCACCTGTAACTAGCAACACATCATTTGCTTTCAGGGGAACAGCAGATGTTTCTAACTGGGGTAAAACTTTGAGTACAGGCTCGTGTCTTTTTCCCAACCGATCATAGTGCGCCTGGGAGTATCCTATTGCTGCTCTAGCTTCCGCTAAAATCCATTCTACAGCTTGGGGATGATCCATTGGCAGATTAACTACACAAGTTGTCACCTGTGGTGTTTCAAGATAAAGGGTTCGAGCAAATCCTGCTCCACCTCCACCCTGTTGAACCAGCACAAATCGAGCATTCTCTTGTGCCAACACTGCACTATAGCCTTTTAACAACAAATCGATATGAGGAAGCTCCTGTAAAGATGCTGTACCAAGGTTAAATTCAGTAGGAAGACAGACGACTACTCCATTACCTTCAAAATGCTGAAATGCTTGCTGCAAAGGTTCTGCTAACGGATGAGCGGTAGTTGTAATCACTTTCCAAGATCCAGGCAAGTCAGCAGAAATCTGACAACGAGGCAAGGAACGCTCCACCAGTTCAACTGTGAATGTCCTTACCCAAGCATCCACACCAGCAGGTAAGCGTTCTTCAATACTGTCAGCTTGCGAACTCGCGAGGCGTAAGAGTTCTCCTAATGCCTGAGCGACTTCAGCAACCGTGGCATCGGCATAACTAATTGGAGCAATAGGTGGGGCTAGATTGAGCGAGCGCGCTGCTTCGACTACAATTTGGCTAACTGTAATTGAATTAAGATGCAGATCGCTCAATAATCGATGCTCGTTTGCGATCGCACTCACAGGAAGTTCTGCTCGTTGTGCAACAAGCTGGCAAACTAATTCTAATGGTGATTTATTGAAAGTGCCGGGATACTCCATCTCCTGGTGAGTGGATAAGGTTGTTCCCTCAATTGCCTGGGACATTGAGTATGGAGAAAGAGATAATTTTTCATTCTCCCCCTTGCTCCGTTGTCCCTGCCCCTTTGCCTCTTGTAGCCTTGGTGCTAACTCACAAGGATTGACGAAGAATCGCGGTTGCCAGTTCAAATCAAATGGTCGAGTAAAGCGATCGCCAAACAGTTGTTTGTGTTTAATTGGTGTGCCAACGACAAACGCCGCGCCAACTGCTTGTAATAAGCCCTTGAAAGAAGAACCACTAGCGTCTAAGGATACTATCGGCACGTCTATAAATTCAGTAACTAATCCTGATAAAACACGACCCGGCCCAACTTCAATCAACAGGTTAACTCCTGCCGCAGCTTTGGTAACTGCTTCAATAAACCTAACAGTGGCAGTGATTTGGCGTTGCAGGAGCGAGCGCAAATCTTCAGTGTAATCAATCGCTCTTCCTGTCACCGTAGAAAACACAGTTCGCTGCAATATTTGAAATGCTTCTTGCCCTAAATAGTCTGCAAATGGTTGGGCTGCATCTGCTACCAAAGGTGAGTGGAAAGCATGGGATACAGGTAAGCTCACAGCTTTTAATCCCATTGCTTGCGCTCGATTCACAACTGTGGTGACACCAGTAACCTCACCGGAAATGACTGTCTGTTGAGGCGAGTTTAACCCCGCAATCACAACGCGATCACCATTAATTAAATTTTCCACTACGGTTTGTGTTGCTTGGATACTTGCCATTGCACCAAGGGTATTACCTACCTTAGTCATTGTTTGCCCGCGCACAGTCGCAATCCGTAATAACTCAGCTTCATCAAAAGCACCAGCCCAATGCAGTGCCGAAAGCTCTCCTAAACTGTGTCCAACGCTGACACTGGCTTCGATGCCAAATTTGTTTAAAACTCTTAGTCCTGCCATTGAAGCAGAGACGATTGCAGGTTGTGCTACTGCTGTTGCTGTGCCATCGCTATTCTGGGAAAGATTCGCCCACTGATACAGGTCTTGTACACACTCAAATCGTCGTTCCCATGCTCCACCATTAAAGTAAGTGGGAGATGCTTGCCCTGGAAACAAAAATCCGATTTGAGGTTTATCTATGGGTACTCCCAAAAACACACCCATACGACTGTCGAGTCGAACAGTGATTTCTTCTTTCAACCACGATTGCAAAATCTCTAATTGGGTTGTGAGTTCTTGGGGAGTTGATGTGACAATTGCTGCCCGTACTGGATGATTAGTCAGATTTCTTTCTAACTCAGCAGCTAAATCTGTTAACTCGGAATAAGATAACTTAGGTGCTAAAGTTAACAAATGCTCTACTTGTTGGAGCAAGCTAATTGCATCTTCAGCAGCTAATAAAAGCAGTTCAGCATCTTGTGCAGAAGACAATAATATGTGTTCTTGAGTACTAAGTGCTTGCCGCCTTGTGCCAATGCCTTCTAGTACAACATGGGTATTGATTCCACCAAAACCCATTGCACTGACTCCAGCGCGTAATTGGCTATTAGTAGTCCAAAGTTCACCGCAATTGAGTACGCGTAAAGTAGAACTCTGTTGAGCTAGTTGTGGATGAACCTGCGTACAGCTTGGCATGGGAGGCAAAATTTGTCTGTGGAGTGCCATAGTAGCTTTGATTAAGCCAGCAATGCCTGCGGCTGCTTTTGTATGACCGATGTTTGCTTTGATAGAGCTAATGACTGCCAAAGGAGTATCAATAGCTACTGATTGGCGAATTTGCGAGAGGACTTGAAGTTCTGTAGCATCACCAACTTTCGTGCCTGTGCCATGCCCTTCAAAATAAGCAACCGTTGCTGCATCAAAACCAGCCCGATGATAAGCACGATTTAATGCTAGAAGTTGCCCTTCTACTTCAGGACGTGTAATTCCGCCTTTCCCGTCTGACGAAATTCCCCAACCGCGAATCACAGCGTAAACTTGATGATGTTGCGCTATAGCATCGTCATAACGCATTAGCACTACAAAGCCACATCCTTCACCTGGCCAGAAACCATTAGAGCGAGTATCATACACGCGCATCTCATCAGATGCTAGTGCGCCTGCCTTGGCAAAGCCAATCAATTCAAATGGATCGAGGCTCAAATCGATACCACCGACAATGGCTACATCCAAGTCACCCACAACCAAGGCTGTACAAGCATTGGCAACAGCAAGCAATGAAGAACTACAGGCTCCGTCAACGGTATATCCACCACCTTTGAGGTCGTAATAGTTACAGATGCGTCCGGCAATGGTATTAGAGAGGTTGCCTGCTAAAGTCTCTTCACTGATTTCGGGAAAAGGAGCTTTGTAGGTTGCTTCTAATTCTTGTAAAAAGGCGGAACGCTGCTGAGGTGAAAAATCTGCTTTTGCTAATGTGGTGTCTACAACCCGATGTACATAAGGCCAGCGCAATCTTAATGTATTGGCTCGGGAAAATTCTCCTGTCAGGGTGTTACCGACTAGCACTCCCGTTCGCTCATTGGGTAAGATTTTATGTTGAATAAAACCAGCATCATTTAAAGCTTGAGTTGCCACATCTAAGGCTAACCAATGGACAAAATCAGCCGAACGAAATGTATTTCCTGCGACTCGAAAGCGAAGGCGATCAAATTCATAGCCCTCAATTAGAGCTGCTTGGGTTGCATAGGTGCTATCAACTGCGTTGCGGTCATCAGACCAGTAATCTTCTAGTGATAAACGCTCTGACGGGATACGCCGAAATGCTCGACGTTGAGCCAGTACATTTTCCCAAAGCTCAATTGGTGAACGAGCATCTGGAAATTGACAGGCCATTCCTATGATCGCGATCGCTCCTTTCATAGCTTATACCTCCACTGCTGTGGCTGATGCCGGAACTATGTTTACTGGTTCTTCCAGTTTGATCGTTGTTTGCACTTGCAGAACAATCCCGCGAACTGCACAGACAATAGTTAGAGCAAAGAAAAGTCCAAAGACAATATGGGAAACCATCAAAATTCCATAAGTTGCAGCAACTCCGGCTCCAAATAAAATTTGCTCTCTAGAATCAATGGGTGTTGTACCAGGGTCTGTCACCATGTAGAAAGTAAAGAGAATAAATGCTACACCTGTCATCGGTACTAATGCGGCAACAAGCGGTGTACTAAAAATCAAACTTCTCAGCCATGCTTGAATGACAAACCCAATCAACCACGCAGCAATCAAAGGTAATCGACGAGTAAAACGGGCGTTAAGGAACGTTCCTGTAATTACAATTAGTCCTGGTAATAACCAATCTCCGATTCCACTCAGATTCTCTGTAAATTGATAGGGTGGTGCAATTCCCACCCAAGGAAAGAGCAGCAGAGTTACAGTAATACCAAAGTTAGAGGGGTTGAAAAAATGGCGATTAGTTTTACCGGCAGCAGTTTGAAAGATAGCTTTTGAGCCGATCGCCACCGCAGATGCAAAGATAATAGGGAACAACTGCTCATTGGCATAAAGTAGCATTGCCACAGCTAGCCCGGTTATATGTGCAGGTAGCAGAAAATCAATAAATTTTTGTATTCCACCAAGAAAATTGGGGATACGCTGCTGTACTAAAGCTTCAACTACCTCTAGCAAAAGTTCCACGCTGTATGTAGTTGCTAACGCTACCAGGGGTTGCGCCCAGGATTGCTCAAACCCTAGAAATGAATGCCCCAATAGGTTAAGGAGTGTAATAGCGATCGCAAACCGTCGCAATCCCCCTAAGCGATTTGCTTTACTCCAAATAACTGTTGTCGTCATTAAGCCTCCTCTTTGGATAATCCACTCAGCAGCACGGTATGCCAACCCGGTTTTACACGTACGGTTTTTTCACGAATTCGTCCATTTAGATCCCGCCAGCGCAAATCGACTTGAATCTGAGTTTGCGGCGATAACTCACCCAAACCAAAATGTAGGTCGGGACTACGATCGCCAGAATGACCATTTCCACCATCTACCTGAGCAACTAACCGCCGACCATTCGCTAGATGAACGGTTGCAGTCGCACCAATGGCTGGCTGTCCAATTACCTCTATTCCAGGATGACCAGAACGTACAATCGCATCAGTTAATGTTGTTGAACCAAGTTCGCGGAGCAGGTGAAGACCTAAAAATGCCCCAGCTTTATAACTATTGTTTTGGTAGAAATAAGACGTTTCCCACTGATTGGCTGTGGCAAAATCCAAATCTCCATCACCATCTACATCGGCTGTCGCAATACCTCGACTAACTTCTGTAGTGTCAATTCCTAAGTCTTTAGCCAAGTCATAGTAGCGGCCATTTTCTGCCATGACAAAAAATGGATTGTGTTGATGGCCGCTTAAATCATCACCAGATTGTAAACGAGGCCAAAAACGAGAATCTCTTAAAAGGTCATCGTTTCCCATTGCTAGCTCGTGCAACTCTGGCCAGCGATTGACTGTCCCTTTGAGAAAGCCTGTTGCTTGCAATGCTTCTAGAGTCCCATCATTATCAAAATCGCCAAACTTTGATTCCCAACCCCAGCCACTACGAGATACACCCATTGGTTCACTGCGGTCAATATAGGGGGCAATACCTTGCTGCATAGACTCAGTTTTGCCCGTGCTGGTAAAGAGGAAGTGGCTCTCTTCTAGAGCATATTCAGAGCCAATGTTGCTGACATAAATATCGAGTAAGCCATCATTGTTGACATCGCCAAAATCAACCCCCATTCCTTTAAAACTGTCACGACCAAGAACTTTTGATCTCGGAGTGGTGAGGCCTCTTTTTCCTTCTAGGAGGGTAAAACGCAGTTCCCCTGGTTGGGAGCGATTGTACAACAGGCGATCGGGGCCAAAATCATTAGCAAAGTAAACTTCTGGTAGTAAATCTCCATCTAGATCTGCGGCTCCAATAGCTAAAGTCCAACCATGTTTGATTGACTCATCGAGAACATCTTCAGCTTCTCGAAATTTTACTGTTGGCTCTTTTTCTGTTGTGGCTCCTGTCCACAAGAAAAATCGGCTACTCCCACCGTTATTAGCTCTACTCATTGAATGTTGCATTTGTTCACGCCCAGAGGCACTAATATCTAAAATTCGCGCCTCATCTTGGTGGTAATTACCAATGATTAAGTCAGTATGTCCATCCCCATCTAAATCGGCAAGAGTAGCAGCATTAGTAAACCATCGTCCGCCGTCTGGTACAAGTTCGCGTTCTATGTAGCGATCGCTGGATAACTCCACTTGCTTTTTATCTACTGCTTGTTTTTGCAGATATGCGATCGGTGTTCGTCCCCAGTAATAGGCAAGGATATCAATCAATCCATCCTCATTTAAATCCCCAGGCAAACAGCCCATCGGAGCCATTGTTGTGTGATCGTAGGGAAGTGAGATTGGCTCTAGAGTAAAAGGCTGATAGCGATTGAGTGTTTTAGGAACTGGTGCAATAATAATCTGATTAATTCTTGTATCTATATAACAAACATCATTAGATAATCCATCTTTATCCAGATCGTTTAATGCTATGGATGCTCCTACAGAAGAAGTCCAAGCTGAATGACGGTTTAAACTCGGATGAACTGCTCGTTTAGTATCAGATGAGTAACCTATTAACTCTGGTAAGGCTACTCGCGCAAAATTAAAGTGGCTAGCGAGTGCGTTGCGCTCTACATCAGATAACTCTGGTAATCGTACCAGCCAGAATAATACAAAAATTAAAAAACTCGCCACTAGGCGCTTGGCTTGTTGCTGTATAAAAGTTATCCAGAACTTCATACTTAAACCTCCTGGGTAAATTGAGCCTGAATTCGGCTTCGCCAAACCTCATACATTGGTTCGCTACTATTTGGGAATATTTGTGCCTTAGCAGCATCAGTAATTTCCGCAGCACTAGCAGCAGACAAACCGCACAGAATCTCACAAGCAAGCTCTGTATGCTTGGCTGGGTTCCTAGCCCGCTGACGCGCCTTAGCAGCAAAGGCTGCTCCTTGGGCTAATTGAGGCTGATAAGATTTTGCTACTTCTCGTAAAGATTTTATTGCCCAAACGTCTACACCACCAGCATAAGCACAGGCAAGACCTACACCACTCCAAAGATCTGCATGGCGCTTTTGGGAGAAGTTAGTAATAGCTTCACAGATTTGGTCAATATCAGCGCCTTTAACAAACCAGAGACTTCTACCTAATCCTTGATCAAAAACTCGATAAGCATACCCCGAAATCGCTTTGGGAACCTGTTGATTTTCTATAGATTGAGGCCAATGAAAGTAACCTTGATGAAAACCATATCCATCGATCGCCAACCAACCTAATAGAGGATCTAATTGCTGTAAAGCTTTTTCAATTCCTCGATTTAGCCTAGCTAAAACCCAACCAACACCGACATATACCATGTATATATGAGATGAGCCAAAGCCTTCTAAATATAATTGCAGCCGCTTTTTATTCCACGGAGTTATTATATCTAATAAAGCTAAACCCATTCCTGCACCTTCAAAAGCAAATCCACGAAGTTCTAATTCCACCTGATTTAGCTCAAACTCTAGAGTTTTTAAACCTTCATCTTTAATAGCTGCATGATAGCCCAGGAGAAACGTCTGTCCTACTGTTTCTAAATGTTTTTCGCTCTGACTGTTATTTTTATAAAATCCCCGCCTATCAAAATTAGTCTCTGTGGGGGAAATTTTTAAACTTTCTTTAAGTAATTGCTGCAAAAGTTTCACTAGTCTTATTCCTAATTTTTGTTATTAGGCTATGGTTTATAGCTGATTTTAATACATAAAAATTTGTTTTTGATGAATTAAGCTAACTTTTTAAAATTCTAGCTCTTGATAAACTTAATTTAAATAATAATCTCACTTTTATTAATAAGAAGCAATAGCAATTCAGTGGAAATTTAAGAGGACAGTTAAGACAGTTAAGACATTTAAGACATTTAAGACATTTAAGAGGACAGTTAAGATATTTAAGGAGACAGTAAAAAGATTCAAAAAAGTGAATGAATAATAATTACTAATTGTAAATTATTAACTACCTAGAGAATAAAGGTTTAAAAAAGTGAATGAATAATAATTACTAATTACAATACCTTAGCCAAAATAAAAGGGTGAAGAGAGAGGGCGCTCTGTAGTAGAGTTATTGTCTTCCCAAACGACAAATCAAAAGCCACAATCAACCCATGCCCGACATCTTATCACTCCTGCAATGCCTCCTGCCGCAGATAAACGCTACGACGATGCGTCCTGGAGTTTGGACTAATTTGGATCCAACCAGCAATTAAGATAACAGCAAGACAAAGTTACCCAACTTCTTGGAGAAACTGAGTCAAGTTGAATCATGAGAAAATCAGCCGAAACTAAGCAGCAGTTGAGTCAGCTTTGTTAAGTGATTCTTCGGTTTTGGGTTTTTTAGATGCGCGTTTTTTGACAGTGGGATAAGTTGGACGAGGGGATGGTTGATGTCCTGGGATGCGACCAGGTGATTTACCACGGGTTTTGGGGGGTTCGGCAGGAGTGCCAATAGCAGCTAAAATGAGGGGAAATGCTTGTGCCACACGTCCTGGAGATAGTTTATCTTGAGTTGGCTGCCAAGGCAATGGGGAATCAATACAAGCAACTCTAGCGAGCCAGAGTTGCCAAGTTAGTAGGGGCATTAGGTCACTCCATCGCTCTGCTGCCTGAGTAGAACTCAATTGAGGTTGTGTCCAATGTAACCTTTGCTTGGCAAATCGATACCAATGTTCTAGAGCGAAACGGCGTAAGTATTTGTGCCAGAGTTCATCTATGGTGCTGACAACATCTTCTAAAACGTTCATAACTATCCACAACAGAGCTTTAGACCACGGAAATCTCAGTGCTAAAGATTGGCAGATTCCCATAAGCAAAGTAGCTATGAGTACGCCAGAGACAGAAAGGGCGATCGCCCCAGCATTATTCCAAAGGCTTGTTTGAACAACATTACCATTAGCTTGACTGACTGGCCCGGCAACATGAGTGTAAGTCAAAATAGTTATGGCTACTGCAATTCCAGCCCAGCCGATAGCAGTTGCTCCTATCCACCAGCGCGATCGCTCAAACCACCCCTGCAAAACAAACCATTGAAATGCGCCAATTACTGCACCAGCAACCACAGCACCAGCAATCGCGCAGCCTAGCAGTATATAACCGATTGCCCCTTGGGTATTAGCTCCTGGTAATGGCAGTAAAGGGATGAATATATCCATTAAAGGAACAGCTACAAATGCTGCTCCAGTACCAATACATCCACCAACAATAAAACCAATTACTGTTGAGAGCATCCACCGTCCCCATGCTGCTAGCCTAAAATCACTGGTGTTAGCCACTGTTTAACTCCCATTAGCTTGCAAGGAACATCGTTTCAACTACACTTTAGATGTAAATAATTTCAATCTGCTAGTGCTAAATGTGCGAGATATTTAGCAAGCAAAGCGGGAAATAACCTGGAGAAGACTAAAACCTATACTTTGCGTTCGCAACGAATGGCACTGCCTAATTTTCCACAAAATATTACTTCGTCAAAAGAACTTCTTTAAGCTAGTGTCCGAATTGTTGCCAAATTTGATACCTGATCTAACATTCACAGTTCTGGAACTTACAAGGACGCTATTAAATCAATTAAAACAGTTATATGATTTCGTTTTTGTTTGTTGCTCAATTACTTTACGAAAGAACCGCAAATAGATGAACCAGTCAAAGCCTAAATATCGAAAACTAAGCAGCCTTAGCTTTGTATTAGTTGCGCTGGTGTGCTGTGGTTATAGCATTTTCCAAACTTCATCAATAGCAAGTTTTAGTGCAGCTTATGGAAGTTCACCTGCTTCTAACAAAGCTAGTACACTCAAAGCTAACTCCTTCTTGTATCGAAAAATAGAGGGGTTTGGGCTAAATATGTACGTGGTACAATTATCAAATACTAGCAAGCCTCAAGAGATTCGTTTTCAAGCCCCATACACTCATCAAATGTGGCTTGGGGCAGATGGCTCAGGACGTATTCAGCGAACAGACGGTAAACCAGAGTTTTTGAGCGCTCAAGACCGTGTTATTTGGGAAGCGGCTGGTAAACCAAAGTTATCATCAAGAAGCTTCACGATAGATCATAAAGCAGGTGAACTCAGTGACCCGACAGTGCTACCTTTGGATATAACTGCACTGGCACAGACGATCCGTAATCGGGCAAAACAGAATAATATTCCGATTGAAGGAGCGATGTTTGATGAAACTTTAAGTATTTTGGTGACGCTGCAAACAAAAGCAGAGCTACGCCGACCATTGTTTGAAGTAATGGCAAACATTCCAGGAGTTAAACGCAGCGAGAATGTTACAGATCCCCAAGGACGAGCAGGTATAAGTTTGAGCTACACTGACACCCAGGCTGGAAAACAAACCCGTGTGATTTTTGAGCCGCAAACGTATGACGTGTTAAGTGATGAGATAGTTTTGCTAAAGCGAGTACCAGAGTTAAATGTTTCAACCCCATTTGTACTAAGTTGGACAACATATTCTGTTCCCAAAGCAGTAGCTTCAACTAGTGACGTACCTTAAATATGATTATCAAAGCGATGGGACGATAGTTGCAAGGGGCAAATTAAAGGCGGATTAGCTTACCACAAGCAAACTATAGAATCCATTTGGGATCTTTAACGACGAGCTAAGATCAAAAATAAATGCCATATTCCAGTAGCTTAAACGACAAAGAGTGGGAATTCATAGAGCCATTACTGCCCCAAAAGAAGAAAACCAAAC
>JAHHHN010000030.1 GCA_019359325.1 Mojavia pulchra JT2-VF2
TGGTGGTAATGCTTCAATAGCCGATGTTTGCAACCCAGTCATAGAAACACCTAGCCCCGTCCCAGCTATTGCCAAGCAAACAATTAAAGGTAAAAGGCTGATTTTTCCGGCAGTAATAGCTAATGGTGCAAAACCAATAGTTAATAAAGCTAAACCGACAACTGTCGGCCAACGACGACCAAATTGATCTGCCAAGCGGCCACCAAAAGGTGAACTGATGATTAAGGTTCCAGAGAGAGCAGAAAGTACCAATCCCACTTGAAAGTCATTCCAACCACCCTGTTGAGTTAATAGCTGAGGTAAGGCAAGAATAGTGACATACATTGCTAAGTTACTTAAACCAATCGCCCCATTCGCCGCAGCAAAGACTTGATGCCGAAAGAACCGAATTTGAATCACCGGATCGCGATGGCGTAACTCATGCCACAAGAATACAATAATCAATCCTAGTACTAAAACTAAGTTAATCGAGTTTGGCAGTAAGGTAGAGCTATGGCAACTTTGGGTAAAAATGGCAGCAATTCCCGATAATGCCATTGCTAGTAATAGCGCACCGATGAAGTCAAATGATTGTCTACTACTTTCTACCTCACGTGCCGGAATTGTCCACCAACCTAAGCTAACTGCGGCTATAACTAGGGGAATGTTGATATAGAAAATCGCTTGCCAGCCAGCTAATTGCACTAATAAACCACCCAAGGGAGGGCCAATTGCAGCAGCTAAAGAAATCAGCGCACTGACCAACCCAAAACTCGTAGCCCGACGATGGGCGGGAACAACTTCTCGCACTAAAGCAGTACCATTAGGAATAGCGATCGCTCCAGAAATTGCTTGCAACAACCGAAAGAAAATTAATGTCGGTAAATTTGGTGCTACCGCCGCGCCCATTGATACCACCCCAAAGCAAATAAAACCACCCAAAATTAAGCCGCGCCTACCGATGCGATCGCCTAATTTACCTGCTACTGGTTGTAGCGCGGCCATGGCAATTAAATAAGTAGTTACCAGCCAACTAGCTGCCGTCACAGTAGTATCAAAGGTGGCGATTAAACGAGGTAAAGCTACCGCAATCATGGTCGAGTTTAAGGGTGCTAGCATCGCTCCTAGACCGATTGTTAGTAGTAATGCCCGTTCAGTCCATGATTGTTTTTGGTTTAATTCTTCCACCTGGCATTTGTTCTAACACTTGACCATTACGATTTAAGCGGTAGCGATCGGGTGTAATTAATCCTGCGACGATCACTTCCCCTAATCCCCAGGCAGCCTTGATGACTATTTCATCAGCATTGGTCACAGGATTGCGAGTGAACATCACCCCTGCACAATCAGGGTGAACTAATTGCTGGACAACAACCGCGACTTGGGGCGGTTCAGAAATGCCTAAACGTTGACGGTAAGCCAAAGCTGATTCACTGCGTCCAGATGCCCAAACTTCCCCAATAGCTGTGAGTAATTGGCTGTCAGATCGCACATTTAAACAAGTTAAATGTTGACCTGCAAAACTGGCACTAGCAGAATCTTCTCCTACTGCCGGAGAGCGGACAGCCACCACCCCGCCAAGTTCCGATAATAAAGGTAGTACCAATTGATAACTTGACTGATCGCCAGAAGCGATCGCATCTACTAAATCCACCGATAAAGCAAAACCAGGGGGAACAGGCTAATGCTCAGTATGCTGGAACCGAGCATTATTAATGGAAGATAAAAAGCCTACATCAATTTAAAGCAGTCCCCAGAAATGGAGGAAGCCTTGACCAGAAAACACTTCAATCAAAACAACAGATAAAAAACCAATCATCGCAAGACGACCGTTCCAATTTTCACTTTGAGGAGTGAACCCAGGACGCACAGCATTGCGGTCATCCAAATCTAAAACAGCAAGTGTAGATTTTTTAAAACCTGTCATGAGTAAAACTCCAATGTATTGCATTGTAACAGTTATGACTGTATATTACGTAATTTAACAAATAGTTAAGAGATTGCAACATAATTTGAAGATAGAAAAGCTGAGGCACTAGCCCTGAAAAAAGATACGAGCCGTCACAACCCAGATCCACGCTACACATTTCTGTCTTTGAGTAGAAGATTTGTGATTATTTCTCCATTAAACTCTACACAAAGTTAGATTATTTGATACTGACGGACAATTTATTCACGTTATTCAAATTTGCAACTATCAGAATAATAGATGCCAAAAGCTATCTAACTAAATTTTCTGGAATAAATTTTAATTTAATTTATAGTGCGGGGGTACAAATGCCGTGTCTTCGTCAAATACTTTTGTAGAGCAGCAGTCAGAAACACAGTCTGCATCTAATTTCGAGTTTTTGAAACAAGTAAGTCAAGTCGCTGGTGTGACTCTGTTATCAATTACTATGCTGGCAAGTTCTGTTCTTGCTGGAGGACTGTTTGGTTTAGCGGTTACTTTTCGTAATTTGCCAGATGTTAGACAACTAAGAAACTTCCTCCCAGAAGAAACAACTTATATCTATGACATTAAAGGTAAACTTTTAGCAGGTATACATGGAGAAGCCAACAGAAAGATTGTACCGCTAGATCAAATTTCCCCGAATTTAAAACGAGCAGTATTAGCAAGTGAAGATAGCCACTTTTACAACCACCACGGTATTAATCCCGCCGCTGTTGGACGTGCTGCATTAGTCAACTGGACAGCAGGTAGTGTCCGGGAGGGGGGTTCTACAATCACCATGCAGTTGGTGAAAAATATATTTCTATCTAAAAAGCGTGCTTTTACTCGAAAAATAGCAGAAGGGGTACTGGCAATTCGGTTAGAGCAAATTCTTGATAAAGACCAGATTTTAGAAATGTACCTCAATCAAGTGTACTGGGGTCACAATAACTATGGTGTACAAACCGCAGCCCGAACTTACTTTGACAAATCAGCAGCAAATTTGACTCTGGGCGAATCTGCAATGATGGCGGGTTTAATTCAAGCACCAGAGGAATATAGCCCGTTTGTGAACATGAAACTGGCAAAACAACAACAAAAAGAAGTGCTGGGGCGGATGCTGGATCTGAAATGGATTAGCCAGCAAGAATATAATGAAGCTCTCCAGCAAGAAATCACTCTTGGTCAAATCAAGTCATTTCAAGGTAGTGCCCTGCCTTATGTAACCAATACCGTAGCCCAGGAAATAATTAAAAAGTTTGGGCGTGATGCATTACTCAAAGGTGGAATGCGGGTACAAACTACGGTAGATGCCAACTTCCAACTAATGGCAGAAGAAACTATTAAGCAGTGGCATAAAACCCTCGAAGGTCGGGGGTTAAATAAAAATCAAATGGCTTTAGTAGCTATTGATCCCCGCACCCACTTTATCAAAGCCTTAGTCGGTGGTATAGATTCAAAAAAAAGTGAATTTAACCGCGCAACTCAAGCGCAGCGTCAACCTGGTTCTGCTTTTAAGCCATTTGTTTACTACACTGCCTTTGCTAGTGGTAAGTTTACACCCAATACAACGGTAATCGATGCTCCAGTTAGCTACAGAGATGGTGATGGTTGGTACTATCCACGCAACTACGATGGTGGCTTTATGGGAGCAATGCCGATTCGTACTGCCTTAGCATTGTCTCGTAATGTGCCTGCGGTCAAGATTGGCAAAGCTGTGGGAATGAATACAGTCATCGACACCTGCCATACCTTGGGAATTAACAGTCCAATGGTTGCCGTCAGTTCTTTACCATTAGGCGCAATTGGTGTGACACCACTGGAAATGGCTAGTGCTTATGCCACCTTTGCTAATTATGGCTGGCAATCACCTCCAACGGCTATTGTCCGTGTTACTGATAGTAGTGGTAATGTCTTGTTAGACAATACTCCTAAACCTCAGCTAGTTCTTGACCCTTGGGCATCAGCCGCATTGGTAGATGTGATGCAATCGGTAGTTACTGATGGTACTGGCAAAGGTGCTGCACTTGATAGGCCAGTTGCAGGTAAAACGGGTACAACTTCTTCAGAAAAGGATATTTGGTTTATTGGTTCTGTACCGCAGTTGACAACTGCTATTTGGGTAGGACGAGATGATAACAAACAATTAGCCACTGGTGCGACCGGTGGAGGTATGGTTACTCCCGTCTGGCGCGATTTTATGCAGAAGGCGCTTAAGGATGTACCAGTCATGAAATTTAAACCGCCTTCTGAATTTCCTCGACCTAAGCCAGTTAAAATATAGGACTCCTATTGGATTTTTGAAATTGACAAATTGTGATGTACTAACGAGCCAAAGCACAGGCTGAAGCTCTTGAGAATGCCATTTGGAAACGCGACTTTAACCAGGGGCAGTATTATTAGCTATTCCTGATTTAGGGACTACGTAAGTTTTTACAAGTATTGAAGCAGAAAGCCCATCAGTAACAGCCTGAAAATTTTTTGGATTTTCAGGTTGTTACGTCCTTCAGGGGTGGGGACGCGAATAATGCGGGAATCACTGATTGGGTAGACTACTATGCCAAAATTTTTGATACGTGGGCAATAGCAGTTGCACCTCATTACACATCACAAGATTGTTCTGTTTGTGGGACACGAGTTAAAAAATCTTTGTCCACTCGTACCCACAAATGCCATTCTTGCGGAACAGTGATGCATCGTGACCACAATGCAGCTAAACAAATACTGGCGAAGGGATTAAAAAGTACCGTAGGGCATACGGAATCTAAAGCTTGTGGACAGAACAACCTCTGCTTAGGTGAGGAAACTCCTCTAAGTAAGTTGACTGGATGAAACAAGAATCCCACTGCTTGAAGCAGTGGGAGTGTCAATTCGTCATCCAATTTTCAACTTAAAAGCTCAATATATGTTGAATTTTTCCAAATTTTTGGCTTGGCTTGCACAGGTTTAGCTTTTGAGATTGCTAGTCTACCAACATTATCAAAACTAACGCTTACCGGAAAATCAATTATTGATTGATAGAAACTGCCAATATTATCAGAGAACACGAGAAACCTTTTCAAAAATCTCGCCCCAAAACCGAGGTACTGTATTTTTGACCTTTCCATACAGTGAACATCCAATAGCATAAACCAAAGTACTAAAAACTGGTGTCTCGTCCTGCCTTCCTCCAAAAATTCTATTATCTATCACGCTTTATGCTTTGTGGCATCAACTAATTTATATGATTGATCCCTTTCCCGCGTTGGTGGAAACGGATGTCCTTCGGTTGATGTTACCTCTAGCCCTGTACTTTCTCCATCAGGATTGATTAGTTCGTACTGTCCGCTAACGGGAGTGCGTGAGCCTGGACTATACAAAGCTTTGGGGCGTTCATCATCTGCCTGAAGGGGCTGTACAGCGCCAGCACTGTAAGTTAGCCTCAACTGGCTCCTAATTTCAAAACCTGGAAGATAGCCACCGTGGTACGGTATTTCTGACAACTGGCTGAGTGTGCCTTTGATTTCAGAAATTGGTTCAAGCAATTGTGAGTTTTCTTGGCTCCAAAGGATAATTTGTGCATCTAGCAATTCTTGAAACTCAAGAGCGTGTAGCGTCACTTCATCCGAAGGCGTTTGATTATCTACAACAATCGAGAAGTTGAGAGTCAATAAAAGTGTTGTTTGTATTTCTACTAAATCATCATTCGAGATAACTTGAGTACAATACTCGTCTACATGAAAACCAAACTGGGCTTTAAAGTGAGAAAACCTATGCGTTTGCAGTTGCTGACTCAGATATGGTAACAATCCGGCATCCGGATCTGATAGTATCTGGCGAACGATTGGCATTTGTGTCATACATGCTCTACAACTTTTCAATTAAAGCTTTCAAATTAACAATCTCACTCGGTTAAGCATTCTCGAACATCCATCAAACTGACGAGAGTTACCTCAATCGTTTTATCGATTTACTTTACACATCTTTCGTGCTGCTGATGGCAGCTTCTAATTTCATACAACAGCATAAATTGGTATTGCAAGATATTTATCTTGCCAGAACTTACGCACTCAGATCCCCCAACCCCCTTAGAAAGGGGGCTTTAGACGTTCCCCCCTTTTTAAGGGGGGCTAGGGGGGATCGGGGTTTCAGGCTTGAGTGCGTAAGTCCTACTTGCATTGCTCAACCAATTCAAACCGAATGGCACAAGCGTGCCATTCGCTCCCTAATCCCTAGAGGAGGCCGCGATTTCCCAAACTTCAACATCTACTGGGAGTGCAGAATCCCCCGTCTGAGAGGGTTGCAGCCCGGATTGCTTCAAGAGGAAATTTCGGGGTGCGATCGCTGTACAACAAACCGTTAGCTTCTTGGAAAGTATCGCTAAATTGTGTGTAACAGAATCCACTGAACAGTTCAATATTATTGACGGTTTCTAGTAGGGCAGTGTATTTCATTTCTAACTCGGAAATACTCGAACAGCGCTCATATCCCCAAGCTGCAACAGCATCTAGCTTGCTATCGGGGGCATAAGCAATACCACCAAACTCTGTTAGCATAACTGGTTGCCCTTGATGCGGATAGTTGTCGAGTGTGAGGATACGTCCTCCGGGGCGCTTATGATTTAGCATATCCGACAGCTTCACCTCTGGGCCATAACGACGAACTAATTGCTGTGGCTTGGTATCATAGTCATGAATTGCAAGGATGTCTGTATCCGTACTTTCCCAGCCATCGTTACTAATCACTGGACGAGTTGGGTCAAGGGTTTTCGTTAAGTGATACATTGCTACAACATAGTTGCGGTGAGCTGCTGTCTCGACTAAATTCGGCACTCCCCAAGATTCATTAAAAGGCACCCAAGCAACAATACATGGATGGCTTGAATCTCGCTTGATGACTTGGGTCCACTCCCGCGTCATTCGTTCTACGGCTTTCCTGGTAAAGCGATAGGCGCTGGGCATTTCCTCCCATACCAATAAACCTAAAACGTCTGCCCAATATAAAAACCGAGGGTCTTCAATTTTTTGGTGTTTACGTACTCCGTTGAAACCCATTGCTTTAATCAGTTCTACATCACGTCGCAAAGCTTCATCGCTGGGTGGAGTCATCAGCGTATCTGGCCAGTAACCTTGATCGAGAACAAGGCGTAAGTAATAGGGACGACCATTGAGCATAAAGCGATCGCGCTGTATGCTCACGGTTCGCATTGCGGTGTAAGATTTTACTTCATCCAGTAGCTGCTCATTGCTCCACAATTGAATTTCAGCATCAATTAGCGTTGGCTTTTCTGGACTCCACAATAATTCATTACGGTAGTCGTCAATCCCAGGATCGCCAAGAGCAATGCGGCGGTTAATTTCTCCATTGAACACCTCGTATGTATCATTCACCAATACAGTACTGCCAATGCTCAATTTCATCTTTATTTGGATGCCACAAACAGGCACATCACCCGCCAGCGCCCCTTCAAAACCAACCTCCCATCGTTCAAAGTCGCAATTCCAACACAGATGCCCTAGATAAGTTTTACCTACTCGCTCAACCCAGACTGTCTGCCAAATACCGCTAGTGCGAGGATACCAGATACTATGCTCTTTCAGTTGCCAATCTTGCTTACCGCGAGGTTTGGCGAGGTCTTGGGGATCATCTTGCGCCCACAGTGTTACCTTTGTTGTGCCACTGTCATTCAAGACGTGGGTAATATCGAGTGAAAAATTGGTGTGTCCGCCTTCATGTTCAGCTATGTATTGATCGTTAACCCACACACGAGCACAGTAGTCCACCGCACCAAAGTGTAACAGCAATCTCCCATCGCCTTCTGGTGTTGCAAACTCTCGTTCGTACCAACAGTTCGGATGAAAATTCCTGTCACCTATCCCACTTTTATTTGATTCAGGAGCAAACGGAACTTCTATCAGATGAGTCCATTGCTTTAGATCACTAGGTTGAACACATTTTCCTTCGTCATCAAATGCAAACTTCCACAAACCATTTAGGCTTTGCCAAGGTGATCGCTGTAACTGTGGACGTGGATGTGATATTTCTTTCGAGTCAAAAGCATTCTTGTCATTACTTTCAACTGATAATGCAACTCCCCCATTATTAATATCTAATAACTTCATAAAACCTCTTTGTATGAAGATAATTTTTCTCAGATGAAATTTTATTTTTTCTCACTTCAAACCCTACTTCTGTTGTCATAGCTATTGAAGTTGATTTTCACCTATTTCAAATCTCTAGCTAGATAGCCATAACAAAGATTTTCATAGCTCTTACCCCGATTAATCTATACAATTAATATTGCATCTGTTATCGAAAATTGCTATTTACATATCAAGCAAATTTGGTTACTGTCCAGCTAAGGCATTAATTTGGAAATTGCATAATTGGTTACCAAAGGCAAACTTTCACTTCGTATATCCAAAAAATTTTGCTTGATTCTTAATATAAAAATATTTTGATTAGTTTGGCTTCTACCAAAGGAATAAAACTATACTAGATAAAGTTATAAGTAAAAATACTTAATAATATTTATGAATAAATATCAAGAAAAAACAGTTTAGTAGTTATAAGGAAATCCAAGAAATAAAATGCCATAGGACTCCTATTTGATTTTTGCGGAGCTAGGTAAACATCTATCCCTTTTTCCTGTTCCCTGCTCCCTACCCACGCAAGTACATTTAGGAATCAAATCGGATTGCTATAGCTCATTAAAAGATTGAGCAGAGGCAAGTTAACTTATTGAATCCAGAAATAATGTTCCTTCAAAACAACAACTCTTATCCAGGAATAGTCAAGGGAATACCGTTATCTTTGGGTTTCAACTTGAGAATAAATGGAACAGCTTTCAATACCCAATCGGACACAGGTGTATAATTAGCCGCTGCTTCTCCAAAGCTAATAGAAAGCATATCTGTATGAATAATGCCTGGATTCAGCGGAATTGCTGCCATACCACTTGGCAATTCTTGTGCCAAAGAACGAGTTAATCCTTCTATTGCCCACTTAGAAGCACAGTATGGTGCAACTTCGGGTGAAGTAGAACGTCCCCAGCCGGAACTGAAGTTCACAATAATACCTCGTTTGTTTTTCACCATTGCTGGTACAAAGTGGCGAATTATATTTACTACTCCTTTAATGTTGATATCAATCAACTGGGAAAACTCATCTGAGGGAACCTGCCATAATGGTGCTGGGTAGTTCGTAATTGCTGCATTATTAATGACTATATCTGGCGGCGCATATTTGTTCAGTACGTGTTCTGCCCATTTTTCTACTAAATGTTCATTCGCTACGTCTACAGTTGTGAAATCATTGGGCGCACTAAACTTCTTTTTCATTTCCTCAATAGCCTGCGATGAACGAGCACAACCAATCACCGTATGCCCCTGCCCGATAAAACCCTCGGTCATAGCATAACCTAGACCTTTGCTTACGCCCGTAATCAAGATGAGCTTGGTCATAATTCTCAAGAGACTCGTAGTTTTTTATTAAAACGAGTTTACTTTAGTCCTGGGTGGGGATAATACTATCTTGAAAAGTGATGTTCCCAGGCTCATGAACAAGCTCACACCCTCCCAGAAACCGGATATTCTGCGCTTAGATCGTGAAAAGTGCGAAACAACTTCCACCTTAGCTTTAAAATACTTCAACCTTTTACTTTATTTAACCTGATATACCCCTGTTAACAGTTTTTCCTATTCCTCAATTGTCTAGTGGTTTTTCTAAACTTCAATCTATTATTTATAACCTCACCAGTTCAATTTTTATTTTCCTGACTCACCCCGATTTCTACTTTTCCTCTGCCTAGAGTGACAAAACAGGGATAATCGCTCGGTGAACCTTGCTATGGTGCAAGAAGGGCAGGCTGTAGTTTATCGGCAGTATCTCAAAGGATGCGACAGTACCAAAGACCAGTTTCTTCAGGCTGAAGCTGATGCCAAAGGTAAGAAGTTAGGATTTTGGAATCAATCTAAGCCAGTCATGCCGAGCGGATTTTAGGCGAGGTAAGAAAAATACTCAGCCTGCCAACACGCGTAAGCAAGCGCAACAGTGCGACGGGGCTTACCCAGATATTTGCATTCCGCCCAATTCGGCAGATTTGGATTGCTCTGATATTCCTTACCGCAGATTTAGGGTTATTCCACCAGATCCTCACGGGTTTGATAGGGATGGGGATGGAATAGGTTGCGAACGGTGATTATGCCAAAATAAGGTTTTCGGTGATGGGCTACTGATTCAGGAAGCGGGGAATAAAATTGGTCAAGTGCGATCGCCATTTACAATGATCTATCGCATTATAGAACCTATTGCAATCATTCTTGAGTTGATAGAGGATGCCACCCTTGGAGCTCTCGTTTTGTCCAATTAGCAGGTCGTGTCCGTTTCTTCCGAGGTAATAGTTGGAGCAACAGAGGTTCAACTATTTCCCATTCTGCATCATTGAGGCTGCTGGAATATGTCACGGTGAATGGATTAAAGGGTTGGATGTACCTTAATTCAGTTTTATAAAGATGTCAAATGGCTTCTATACAATATCATACCTGAGATTGATGAAAATTCAGAATAAAAACTACTTTTTTAGAGGTAACTATTAGTTTAAAATCAAAAATAATAAATTATGAGCCACAAGTGGATTTGTTTCTTTTAAATAGCTTTTTGGTTTGATTGAATATTAATTATAAACAAATTGTCTTGGTTCATTCATAGAATAGGTAGCGAATATAATTAAGATGTAGGAAGATATCGTAAGTGAGTATATTGAAGTTAATTACATAAAAATAGTCATGAAAATTGTAACAAAAGTCAATTTAATTGTAATGACAGCTTTTCTCTGTGGTATTTTTGTTAGTGGTGTTGCTTTATCAAACGTTCTAGAACAAAAAGCAGAACAAGAGGTGTCTTCTCAAGCGCTAATTGCCATGCAAATTGCAAATTCGCTTAGACAATATACTAATGACCGCGTACAACCATTTTTGTTACCAATAGTGGACAGTCAAGAAAAATTTGTCCCAGAAGCCATACCAACATTTTCTGTTAGAGAAACGTTTGAAATTTTACGTAAAAACCAAAATTTTAGCAATTTTATCTACAAAGATGCTGCGCCAAACCCAACAAATATGCGGGATATGGCTGACGAATTTGAAGCCGATATTGTTAAAAAATTTCATCAACAACCAGACTTAACAAGTCTATCTGGTTTCCGAAATTTATTTGAAGATAAATTTTTTTATACTGCTCGACCTTTTAGAGTTCAAGAACAAAGTTGCCTGCGTTGTCACAGCAATCCTGAAGAGGCTCCTACAAGTCAATTACTAACCTATGGGAAAGAACATGGTTTTGGGTGGAAGCTTAATAAAATTGTTGCTACTCAAATTGTTTATGTTCCGGCTGAGGAAGTTTTTAAAACTGCTCAAAATTCTTTTTACCTAATCTTAGGAATTTTAGGGATTATTTTTATAGCAATTGTTATTTTAATTAATTTGTTGTTGAGAAAGATGGTGCTACAGCGTATTAAAAGAATTGCTCATGTTGCAGAAAGAGTGAGCATCGGTGATATGAATGCCAATTTTGATAAACAAGACAAAGATGAAATAGGGGTATTGGCAGAAGCTTTTAACCGGATGAAGTATAGTTTAAAAATTGCTATCAACATATTAAATAATAATAGCAATGCTAGATAAATTTATTTTCCACTGCCAGATATTAATAATAAATGTATAATAAATGTTCAATATGTTACAGCAGATTGCAGGTAGATAGAGTATTTAAGGTGTGGTGCGATCGGCTTAGAAATCAATCAAGAGCATAATCATGCCGAATTGGGGGCAAGGCTACTGTACAGAAGCAGCAAAAGAAATATTGCGATATGGTTTTGAGGTATTAGGACTCCACCGCATTCATTCTGGACACTTTTCCCGTAACCCGGCATCAGGAAAAGTTATGCAAAAAATTGGTATGGTTTACGAGGATTGTCGCCGTCAGCACAGATTGAAATTGGGTGAATACGTAGATATTGTTGACTATGGCATTCTCAAAAGCGACTGGCAGAAAATTATTTGATGTGGGTAATCAATAATGGTGAAAATGGTGAAGCGCGTGCGGCGATGCTAGACCTCAAGGCTGAACTTCGCGCAGTCGACGCTCTAGAAAACGGCGTTCGCTATCATTAGTCACCAACACGAGCGCTCGTGCGTAGCTTTGTGCAGCTTCTTGAAAGGCTGCGATGCGGCGCAGTAGCTCGGCACGCGCGGCGTGAAATAGATGGTAGCCATCAAGTTGCAAAGCAAGTTCATCCATGAGTCCTAGTGCTGTCTGAGGGCTGTCTACCATTGAGATTGCTACCGCCCGGTTCAACGACACGATCGGTGAGGGCTGCAAGCGTTCGAGCAAATCATAGAGGCGGACAATCTGCAACCAGTCCGTTTCTTGTGCCCGTGCCGCCTGACAATGTAGTGCCGCGATCGCTGCTTGCAGTGCAAACGAATTAATCTCGCCCCGCAGCGCTTCCTCGACTAACGGCAGCGCCTCATCGATTTGCTGCTGATTCCAGCGACGACGATCTTGATCTTCGAGTAGGACAATATCACCAGCCTCATCAAGACGGGCATCACGCCGTGAGTCGTGCAGTAACATCAGCGCCACCAGTGCAGTCACTTCTGCTGGTGGCTGTGGTGTCATCAATGTCCTCACGAGGCGACCCAGGCGGATGGCTTCTGTACAGAGGTCGGCTTTCACCATTGCCTCTCCCTTTGTCGCTGCATACCCTTCATTAAAAATGAGATAGATTACTGTCAGCACTGCTTCTATCCGCGCCGATAGTTCGGTTGTGTCTGGCACTCTGTAGGGAATACCCGCATCACGGATCTTGCGCTTGGCGCGCACAAGCCGCTGTGCCATTGTCGCTGTGGGTACGAGAAACGCCCGTGCGATCTCGTCGGTCTCAAGCCCGCCTAGCATCCGTAGCGTTAGAGCAACCTGAGCCTCGATTGCCAGCGCTGGGTGGCAGCAAGTGAAGATCAGTCTTAGCCGATCATCTGAAATTTCATCGGTGTCGTAGGTTGGCTCCTCGCTAGTTGGGATTAACCCAGATGCAGCATACCATGAGAGTTTTTCCTTCAGGCGTGTCCGGCGGCGGAGGCGATCAATAGCTTTGTATCGAGCTGTTTTGATAATCCACGCACAGGGGAGATCGGGAATACCCTTGGATTGCCACTGATTCAGGGCGACACTAAAGGCTTCCTGCGCCGCCTCTTCAGCCACATCGAAATCCCCAACCAGCCGGATGAGCGTGGCGATAATCCGACCCCACTCGGCACGATAAATGGAGGCGATCGCTTGGGTTACATCTGATTGTGCATTTGAGGCCATAGCTGACACAAATTTTTTGGCGAGGTGTCGATTTGAGCAATTGCTGTTCGACTTACTCGCAAAGGAAAACAACACAGGTAAAGCTCGATTGTATCTAAATGATAAAAAATTTTTTGGAGAGGTGTCGATTTGAGCAATTGCCGTTCGACTTACTCACAAAGGGAAACAACGGAGGTAAACCAATGAAATATGTGCTGCTGATTTACTTGGAAGAAAATGCCCTGAGCGAAACCGAGCGGGAAGAGTGTTATCTGAAATCTGCGCAGCTAGCGCAGCAACTCAATTCAAAAGGACAATATCTAGCCACTGCCCCGCTCCACCCTGTCGCAACGGCAACTAGTGTTCGGGTGCGTGATGGCAAACCGCTTGTGACCGACGGGCCGTTTGCAGAAACACGAGAACAATTGGGCGGATTTTTTCTCATCGATGCCCAAGACCTTGATGCAGCGATGGTGATTGCGGCCGAGATTCCAGCAGCACAAGTCGGCACCGTTGAAATTCGCCCTGTAATTGAAATCGCAGGTTTGCCTGAGCATTAGGGCCTGCGCTCAACCTGAAATCAAAAGGAGATACTTAAATGACAAAAAGTACGATCACAACCAACGAAGCTCAGATTCGCCAACTGATTACCGATCAACAAGAGGCAATTTGCGCTAAGGATGTCGCTCGAATCCTATCTCACTATGCTACCGAGATTATTATCTTTGATATAAAACCCCCATTCCAAATAGATGGGAAAGAAGCGTTACGCCAAATGTGGTCAGGGTGTTTGCCTTATTTCCCGGACTCCTTTGAGATAGAAACACGAGACCTCAATATCACAGTTAATGACGATTTGGCGGTTGCCCGCTGGCTTTCACACTTTACAGCAATGGAAGTAGACCATCCGGCAATGCAGACATGGATGCGGATCACTGCTGTCTGCCAGCGCAATCAAGGCGAATGGCAGATCCTACACGAACATATCTCTGTTCCATTCGATCCACATACCTCTCAAGCTGCATTCACGCTCAACCCATAGTTGGATTAACTCAATCAAAACAGCACACCATGAAAATCAATTCTTATCTCATGTTCAACGGCAATTGTGAAGTGGCGTTCAAATTCTATGAACAATGTCTAGGCGGCAAAATTGTCATGATGCTCACTCACTCTGATGCCCCCACAGTAGAACATATCCCAGCCCAATGGCATGACAAAATCATGCACGTCTGCCTCGATCTAGGCGATCACCTCTTGATGGGGTCTGACAGTCCGCCTGGGTACTTTGAAACACCTCAAGGCTTTTACGTACAAATCAGCGTTGATGAGCCAGCAGAGGCAGAACGCATCTTTCATGCCCTAGCAGAAAAAGGAAAAGTGAAGATGGCAATTGATCAAACTTTTTGGTCTGTTCGCTTTGGAATGTTGGTCGATCAATTCGGCATTCCGTGGATGGTCAATTGCCAGAAGACTGCTTGATTTGCCGGGAGGTGCTTACGGGCATCTTCCCTAGAATCAAACTTCAGCGCATTTTCGCTGGCTTATCACTGTAAAATAATTTACAAGAAAAATCCATGAGTACTCAAATTTTCGTCAATCTGCCAGTCAAAAACCTCAATCAATCGATCGAGTTCTTTACTCAACTCGGTTTTGAGTTTAATTCTCAATTCACTGACGAAACTGCCACTTGCATGATTGTGTCTGAAAACATTTTCGTCATGCTCCTGACGCATGAGAAGTTTAAAACTTTTACTCCCAAAGAAATTTGTGATGCTACAAAAAGTACAGAAGTGCTTGTGTGTTTGTCTTGTGATAGCCGAGAACAAGTCGATGAAATGGTTCGCCAGGCAGTTACCGCTCGTGGAACAACCTATAATGAACCACAAGATCATGGTTTTATGTATGGACATGGATTTGCTGACTTAGATGGCCACATTTGGGAACTGATCTACATGGAGCCAAGCGCAATCAACCAAGGTTAGAAATGCGCCCAGCATTGGAGGCACTTGCCAATAATAAAATGCCCAACCGTATTAACAATATTGTTGCCAGAGCCAAGATATCTTGGTGCAAACGAGCTTCGGTCGTGCATCGACGTTAGGCATTTTATTTCTTGGATCTCCCGGAACAGCTGCGGCTTGCATTCTTCTCAGTGTTAAGGTGGCATTAACTAGACTCCAGCTACTTACTTCTTCGCAGCTTGCTCTATCTCATAAGCATTTTGGCAATTTGGCATCTAATCTAAATTTTCACAAGTTATGGGTTAAATTTCTTCTTGAACCCAAACTGATACTGAACCGCCTAAGCAACGAAAATTGCCCCAACCCCACTCATTGGTGTATACAGGTTCTTTGATGTGTTCTGTTAAATCAATAAATTTAGTATTGGGTTTACCAACTTCCATCCATTTATAACCTTCTGGGCCATCACTGAGAATTACAGCCATTGCTTTGGGATGATCTTCATCACCTAAACGTGTCCAGCCAATAGTGTTCCAATGGTCGAAATAGTTGTATTGTGGGCCATAAGCATAATGCTGACGTGCATAAAGTAACTGATCAATAATCCAACGGTGAGAGGGCATAAAAATTTTGTAGCGATTGCCATCTTTACCCCAGTCTTCATATTCTGCACCGTAGTAATCAGCATGAAAGACACAAGGATAACCTTCTTGTCGTAGCAAAATAATGGCGTATGCTAGGGGTTTAAACCAAGGCTCAACTACAGATTCCAATGCTTGTAAAGGTTGAGAGTCATGATTCTCGACAAAGGTTACAGCATGGGTAGGACGTTGTTGCATCATTGTGCCATCTAAAATCCGGCGCATATCATAATTGCCTTGTGATTTACTGGCTTGATGAAAATTGTAATGTAGTGGTACATCAAAAACTGACATCTTGCCACGAACAGAATCAACATACCAAAGCAGGGCATTTATATCGTTATACCAATATTCCCCGACAACAAATAAATCTTTTCTGGCATGGCGTTCTAGTTCATCTATCCATTGCGGAAAGAACCAAGAAGAAATATGTTTGATGGCATCCAAGCGAAAACCATTGACATTTGTAGTGTCAAGATACCATTTACCCCAGTGAGTGATTTCACCACGTACCCAATCATTTTGAAAATCAATATCGCAACCCATCAAGTACGCAAAGTTGCCCTTTTCTAAAGCTACGTAGTCATCAAATATTTTCTCTTCTAGCAGATAAATCGTGTCGCGATCGCCACTGTTATATTCGTTATAATCAACAGCATCAAAATGCCACCAATGCCACTCAAAGTTAGAGTATTTGCCTTGTCTTCCAGGGAAATTATAATGAGAGTAGGTCTTAATTTCTTGCAACCCACCTTTAGGATTGAGGCGATTATCTTGAGAAAAAGGCGTTGCTTTTGGTGTTTCTATTAGATCACCACCCATCTTATGATTTAACACAGCATCCGCATAAACTTGCAGCCCATGTGTTTGAAGAGATTTAACCGCATCAAGATATTGCTGACGTGTACCGTACTTTGTGCGAACTGAGCCTTTTTGCTCAAATTCACCTAAATCAAATAAGTCGTAAACACCATATCCCACATCAGATGCACCAGCAAATCCTTTATAAGCTGGTGGTAGCCAGATGGCTGTAAAACCTGCATCTGCTAGTTCTGCGGCTTTTACCTCAACTTTGCTCCACAAGTTACCATCATTAGGGATGTACCAGTGGAAATATTGCATAATTGTGCCGTTAATCTGTGCCATGTCTGGTTCTGTCTGTGAATATCGCCTTTGATGAAAGATACAGTCGAGCTTGCTGGCAATTCGGAATTTTGGCGGCGATTTCCAGCCGAAAATAAAGAATACTCAGCCTGGAATGGCGCTAAGTTTAGTTATTTGTTGAGGCAAGCTGTTCTTGAGCGGAGGAAGTAGGGGGTGCTGGGGGAGACAAAGAAAGAAGTATATTTAAGGAGTCGTGGTAGTAAGAGTTACTAAAATTACCATTTTCTCCCCCAGCTTCCCCAGCCTCCCCAGATCCCCCTGCTTTTCTTAGTGCCATTCTACTCAGCCTGCAAGTACGTGATCGCCAGTGCAGCAATGCGATCGCACTTTGGAAATTTTCATAAGCATGTGTTTTAACCTGAACTGGGGTAATGTTAAGCCTCCCCCATGACGAGACCCTCAATGGTATGCGCTTGTACGATAGGTTCTAGTTCGTCAACGATTCGGCAGGCGAAGTGCTTTCGGTGCTGTGCAGGGATAGTCTCGTAGTAAGCATGAGTAAACTGGAGATCGTGCCGCTGGGCGTTCTTAGCATCTGGAGCATCGACGCCGAGTACTAGCACCGGGCGCGATTTTTGGGATTGGTTAGCAGTACCCCGATGAATCGTCAATGCTGACCGCACAGATATATCTCCACGCTTGGGCATTTTCCTCACAGCGCGCTCCTGGTATCGGCAGTAGAGAGATTTAGGCGGAAACATTTCGTGTTGGAAGCCGATTGGCCGATCCCACTGGGTGCCGGATGCTATCTCGAAAGGCCCCATATCCTCTTCAACGTCCACGGTTGTCAAATTGAAGGCGAGCGAGTTTAGCCTCCGTCCCGTTAAGGTGACATCAGGTGCGGGAAAGTCACGATGCCAGGGCTGATTCATGGAACCAGGAAGAGGCACGTCAAACCCAATCTCAACGATTTTGTAGTTCTCACCAAGAACAGCTTTTGAGACTGCCACTACCCAAGGATGTGTTACGAGATCGAGAAACCCCCTGATTCTTTCCGGGTGAATCTCTACGTAATATCGCTTAGGCCCACGCCCCACCGCTCCACCAGCACGCGTGAGCGATTCACACAAGAGAACCTCAATATCCTCACCCAGGCGATCTGCCCACGTCGGCTCGAACGCACCTTTCAACCCAATTATCCCGTCGCCGTAGAGTCCGCCCATTATAGCGGCAGTATCATACTGCTCATCGAGCGCGGTTGGGGGGATCTCTTCTGCTTTCTGGGCTTGGGTGGTATTCATGTAGTCAAAGGCAACTTCGTTTGCGGCAGTATTCATCCCCATCTTCTTCTTTTAGCGTTTTACAAAAGGTGATAACAGAGGTCATCGTAGGCGGGATGATAGCAACATAGCCCTGCTACCTGACCACAATCATCCCAAGAACTAATCATAAATTGGGGTAGAGGGCGCGCAATTTGGTTATAAATGTCTAAATAAAAGGGTTTTAGGCGATGATCTCCAAAAGATGCTCTAGTTTTTAACCCAAAGATTGTAAATAAAGTTAATAAATACTTCACCGCAAATACAGGCGGCAAGCGTAGCCATGCTGTCAGGCTTATCGCTCTATGTTAATTCAAGACCCAGCGATTAGAGAACGTGTCAAAAAAATTACTCAGGAGCTAAGTGGTGGATATGAACCAGAAATTAGATGAAAAACAAGCATGGTTTCAAAGTGAAAATATATCACATCGCTTAGGACATATAGCTTCTAATTTAGCTAGGCTGAGAACATTTTGTAACACTGCTTACCCTGAAGCAGTTGAAAGTGTGGCAGATGAAACTATATGTTTTATCAAATGGACAGCAGCATAAATTGAACCGGAATATGCTGAAGAATTGGTTAACATTCAAGTTCAACTAGCAGGATAGAAATTGAAGTTGAATAGTCTTTAGTCTGATGAGAGCGAACGCACAAATATGTCCGAGCAAGCTAGTGCTTGGTCAGAACGAGTATTAGATATGTCAGGTTTGCTGTCCGAATCCGTCTAAAATTTTATTTAAAGACTGTTGCCTCCACCTGCATGAATACTCAAACAAGCTCTAATTCATATTTCTATTCAGCAACGCCTTTTCAGGCTGAGGTTGATGCCAAAGGTAAGAAGTTAGGATTTTGGAATCAATCTAAGCCAGTCATGCCGAGCGGATTTTAGGCGAGGTAAGAAAAATACTCAGCCTGCCAACACGCGTAAGCAAGCGTAACAATGTGATCGGGCTTACCCAGATTTTTGCATTCCGCCCAATTCGGCAGATTTGGATTGCTCTGATATTCCCTACCGCAGATTTAGAGTTATTCCACCAGACCCTCATAGATTGGATGGGGATGGAGATGGAATTGGTTGCGAACGGTAGTTATGCCAAAATGTGGATTCTGGTGATGGGTTGCTGATTCAGTCAGCGGGGAGTAAAAAGGGTCAGCTACCGCAGTAATTATGCTACTTGTGGGTTAATCTCTTCCTCATCCTCTGGGATAAATAGGAGTAAAAAGGGTCAGCTACCGCAGTAATTATGCTACTGATGAGCGTTTGGAAATGTCATGTAATCAAAATGCCAGCGACTTTATCCCTATTCATAGCCATACGTGCCAGAAATTCATCTTTGCCATCTACAAAACTCAGCTTCCACAGGTAGGTCTGATATTGTTGTTTAAGATGACCCAAGTAAGTAATTGTATAACCAACAGACATGCGTGGAGCTAGCTGGGAGCTAACTGAGTTAAACATATCTAAGGTAATACCTGCTTTGTAATCTGAATCACCAACTGTAAGAAAAAGTTCGTAATTTCCTACAGCAATGGCATCCAAGATAGTCTGCAAACAATTAATAACGTTTTTAGGAGGATTTGTCGGATTCATAATTATGCTCCTATATTTGGATTTTATTCTCAGTCAATAGTCCAAAGCACGATGAGAGGATGTTTTAAAAGTCCTGTCGTTGGTAGCAAAACGTTTTAGATCCCCCTAAATCCCCCTTTAAAAAGGGGGACTTTGATTGTATTTCCCCCCTTAAAAAGGGGGGTAGGGGGGATCAATAAGTGTCTAAAATCACAGCTAAAAACTTTTCAAACAACCTCTGAAAATACTACCAATTGATACGTTTACAATTTTGACACCTGACCATTTTTTGAATTCAAAAAATGGTCAAAGTACCTTGGAATATAGGTTTGAGGCTATTTTATCGGTGATTTTTGCCTAAGTCTCGCTACACGGAAAAATCAACAACTTTTAATCCTCTCTCTTCATATCCCTACTTCTTGCCCGTCTACTCACACTGTCCTAAATTTGTTCCTGAGTTAGCTAAGAGCATAGTTCCCAACAGCGACAGGAGTGCCACTCTTGAACTAACCCAAGGAGTACACGCAAAGCTGATTGTGGTCGCTGACGCATACTCAGAACGACGCGTACAGTATCAATAACTCCTAGTTGATAGTCATACCAACAAGCTTCCCAAGGGTAGTTCGTGACCCCAGCCATCTGAAGAGCCGTATGGTAGCGGCGCAGCAAGGCATAACGCTGCGGCTGTAGTGCCGAACAAACGGAGCGCGTCAGCAACGCGGCTAAATCTACCCCGCCCCACCACCAGCGATAGACCTGCCAATCGATCAGGTACACCTCATGTTGGTCGAACCGAGGCAAGAGAAAGTTTTCGGGATGGTTATCGGGGTGGCATAAGGTGAGGCCGTTTTTTTGTTGCAGGCGAGTTTGAAATAACTTGGGTGCATGACGAATATACGCCTCCAAGATTAGTCTTTGTTCGGTATTCAACGTGTCACCCAGCGAATCTACCAATTCTTGATAACGCGCTTGTGCCTGTACGAACATTGATGCCAGCGTCATTTGGGATGACTCACCGATATATTCTTCTATATCGGTGCGTTCCCATGCCCAGGCGTGAAGCTGTGCAAGTGTGGCGCTCATCGATTCCAGAACTGGCAACGATGAGATCTGGTCATGCCAGACCATATGCGTGGTTGAGACATCACCAAGCAGCAGTGCCGGAGTTTGGGCAATGGTCACATCGACACAATACCAGGGAAGGAGTAGATTTTTTGGCAGTAACGGGGCGATAGTATTGTAAAAATGCGCTTCTCGCTGTGCTGTCTCAAGCATTGCCGGACGAGGGATTTTCAGGAAAAAGTTGGATGGGGCTGTGCTAACTGTATCAGGAGAATAGGCAACGCTGAACTGTACTAACTGTGAGGGTGGTGTGTGCATCATTTGAACGATCTGGAGTGACTCAACATATCCACGCCGTAAGTATCCTCGGCTTCTCAGTACATCGTTGAGCCACATGGGAGTCAAATAGTCCGTGAGGGTATCCATTCAATTACTCCTTTCATGCATAAAAATCACGAAATTGAGATGGAAATCAAGGTCGCTGCGGACGGACTCTTATTATAGGCTGAACTTCCACAGTAGCTTCATGTTGCTGGTGCTGGTTCTTGTTTGAATTTGCTGTTAATCATCAAGTTTTTTCCTTCAATAAGGTCTTTATTTATGGATAAATGTTAACAAGCTATTTAGGATTGCTATAGACAAATACTTGTTACTAAACATCTTATGAATAACGGTTAAATTCAGGAATTAAATGACCGAAGACAATTGAGGTTTTACTCTATCAATTTTTTCTCAGCTTGAAGCCAATGATCTAAAGCCTGTCCATCTGGATAGCCCATTAACTGCCAAATACGGTAAGCTTTCATCCGAATTTTGTTTTCATCTGGGCGGTTACTAATAAAATATCCACAGTAATTATCACTAAAACTATACGGTGCTTCTACAAAAAAATCTTGACGACCCAGAATCTGGGCCGTAAAACGGTAGCAATTTTGCTGTATCGGGCAGTTGTGTCCAGGACACATAGTAATATCTTCGGGCATAAATTTTTTCTATCGAAAAGACCTCATTCAGCATTGATATAGAAGCGTTATTATCCAAGTTAAACTATATCCTTTACCTCTACTTAAAGGGTTTCACAGATCCCAGTTTTCCTTGTTAAACGGACTACGCCACTTCAAAATCAGACTCAACTCCAACTCCTGCCGTGAGCGTCGGTCAACCGGAGCATCCTACCAAAACGCTGCGTTTACTGCTGTATTCATCCCGTACCGATGATGCAGGTCTTGGTAGCTAGCAATGTAATCCTTGTAATCATCAATACCTTTCCACCGCTTGTTACTTTTGCAAGTTTCCCCCACATACAAAATCAGTCCAGCAGCCGAATCAATAATGAAATACAAACACGCCTCACCAGGACTATCATCTGGTACTCGATAGAATGACATTGGTACAAGCTGTAGCGTCACTGGGTCAATTGTCTCTGGATCGCAGTGGTTGGGGGTGAGGTCGAATAACGCAGTCTACTGTGGTGGTTTACTTTGCCTTACTTGTTGCTGATAGCTAAGAATTTGGGATTTCCACTCTAGCAAGGCATCAGCACTCATCACCAGCATTTCTGCCTTGATGTTGTGGGTGTTCGCAATTGTATTGTTTGTAAACAGGTTGAGTTGCTGGTGTGACAATGGTGTTATACGATGTCCGGGCAATCAACCATAATAAAGCATTCGCGCAGAAAAACTACCACAGTGTCGCCTTTAACGTTGGCGCAGCTATTGCTCCTACTCAAACGCACTAAGCACAGATGTCAAGGTAGCAATCACGCAGGAGCAAATACACTGGCGGCTGCTTCTGATTGTTGTTAGCCGCAACAAAGCCACTTGTTGTACTTTCTCAGCAAATTTACTGAGTTTTTAATGAATTTTTAAAAAACAAAAAAATAATTTCGTAATTCTACGATGTTTATCTCTATCAATAGTTGTAATTCTAAAGGAGTAGCAGATTGATTTAAGGAGAGTGAATTTATGAATTTATCAAATCAAGCTCAATTAAATAACAGCTTATTAAACCAAATCCGGTATCAGCTTGAGTCTATAGAAATACATGATAATAAGCTTGCCAGACTTTTGTGTAAAATCATTCCCTCTAATTGCCCATTTGAGAGAACTGTATCAATTTTAGGACGGACGCTTTTTCACATCCCGCCTTTGTGCAAGTTAAATCCCCTTTATGAACAAATCGTTAGTCTTCGTTTTAAGTGTTTGATGTATTTAGCAGATGAATGTGGTGAGGATGTCACAAAATACTGTTAGCTAAAGTAGAGGATTGCCCTTGTTGTGAAGCCGCCTGAAAGTTTAAGGTTTTTCTGGTAGCTAATTGATATTAAATCTAATAGCAAAGAAAACAGATTTTATATAATAGCTAAAAAATAAAGATGGTTTAAATTGAATTACGATATTTTCAAATTTAAATCTATGCAGTCATTCATTGTTAAAATAAAGCTTTATGACGCATACACAGCAAGCTTCTAGCTATATCTCTGCCAAAAATACTTGCCTTTATGAAGGCTTAATATCAACAATTTGCTAATTAACTTTTGGCAAATTTAATATTAAATGATTATTGAGACTGCTGACCTATAGTAGCCTAACTCTTTTTCTTCAGCTGTTGGGAATAAGACAGGCATGAGAACGCAGAAATAATTGAATCACCCAAAATTACCATTAACTTTTTTGTCGATCCGAATGTGCCGATCGAGGACACAGTAGGGGCGATCGCCCAGTGAGCAAGATAGCCCACAAGTGCAAGAGTTAAGGCATGATTATCGCCGAACTTTAGATAAAATTGATGTCCGCAACCTCGTATTTGTCGATGAAGCCGGATTAAACTTATCAATGTCACGGTTGTTTGCCAGAGCAGTAGATGGCGAAAGAGCGATTGGTAGTATACCTGGAAGCAAGGGTGGAAACATTTCTTTGGTTGGTGCTTTAAACCTGGATGGACTCATTGCTGCAATGACTGTGCCAGGAAGTATAAATACTGAGGTATTTCTCACTTATGTCACTTAAGTCTTAGCACCTCAGTTGTGGAAAGGGGCCATTGTGGTCATGGATAACCTCAAAATTCATCACGCTGAACGTGTAAGGCTCGCAATTGAATCCGTCGGCGCAAAAGTCAAGTTCTTGCCCCCTTACTCTCCAGATTTATCTCCTATAGAACTGTGTTGGTCAAAACTAAAGCAAATTCTCCGTTCCTGTGAGGCATGTACCACCGAATCACTCGACCATGCAATGGCTCTTGCTGTCAATTACATTACCGAAGATGATTTTGTGGTGTTGTTGACAACAAAGCTCTGACTTGAAATAAAATTCTAAACATACCTCAAGAGAGATGGATGTTTGTAACAAGGAAAGCAGTATTAGAAATAGCGTAGTTTTGCAGACATTCAATGTTATTAAATTAAATATTTTATTAGCACAATAACGTAGCTATAAATTTTTGCTCAAATTACTTAGCCCAAAGATACGTTAGTTCATCCATGCCCTATTAAGAACTAATCATAGGCAAAGGCAGACAAATAGCAAGATTTTTCAGATGAATAGGAGATAAATGATGGTAGATGATTTTTTGCGAAAAGCGAAGGACTTCATTGGTAAAGCAAAAGACGAGGAACGTGAGAGAAACTTTGATGCTCACGAAGGTCGAGCCCGGCGAGTACGTCCAGCTAGTGAAGACCAGTACGATAATGAGGACGATGAGGAGTATTCTGGCAGCGCCCGCCGTTCTCGTAAAGACCAGTACGATAATGAGGACGATGAGGAGTATTCTGGCAGCACCCGCCGTTCTCGTGAAGACCGCTACGATGATGAGGACGATGAGGAGTATTCTGATAACGACCACCGTTCTCGTAAAGACCGCTACGATGATGAGGATGATGACGATGACTAATAAGCGAGTAACACGCTTGTAAAGATGAAATCTTCAAACGGCGCTTGTGTTGCGAATGGCTGAGTGGTTGTAGCAAAAAATCAACAAAAGTAGAAACAAGTGCAAACATTAATAAAATTGTTCATCACTACACCCCACTCAGCCACGCTCAACGGCGTTGTTGCATGAATAGGGAAAATTTAATTATTGGAGTTTGCGTTTAGACCGTATTCAAGACGCTGCTGTTTTACCTGTTCTTTGTGAGTGGCGTACTGTCTTGGCACAGATAGACGTAGAAATGTATCTACTGGGTAATTTAGGCTTTGCTTATCAAGCCAAGCCGAATGGCTACCAGACACACAACGGGTGAAGCGAGTTGTCAGGGGTGTCTCTAGTACCTTTTGGTTTATTCGGGAAGTAATGCAATATGCACCAGATTGTGTGATTGTATCGCCAGAAAATGTGCAAGCACTCATTCAAAATAAAATCAAAACTCTTTATCAGAACTATGGTTTAGATGTATCTTCATAAGAATTGTATGGATTTAAAACACCTTACTTTAATCAGTTCATCTTCTTACCTTATCTATCCCTCATAGGGAGTCAATGAAATTTCAACTCTTTTGGAGGCGATCGCCTAACATCTCTCCCGTTTCAATCTTTAATAGGGAATTAATGGAATTTCAGCATTAGTCCCTCGTCCTTCAGCTTGGCGATCGCTTCATAGTTTCAATCCCTAATAGGGAGTTAATGGAATTTCAACATTTTTCAAAAATTTTATGCTTACACTGCTGTATGCAATTTCTGAATTTATTTAAAATAAATATAGGTAGCTACAAGGCAGATAGCAGAAGCCAGAAGGTAAAAATCTTTGCCTGAGCAAGTTTCTCTGGTCAGGGTTTTCTATTATGCCCTTAGTTAACTAGAATCAAGCAATCAGCTTTGTATAAAAAATATGGTAAACAACATTACAATATATCAATATTTATTCTATAAAATTAATTGGTAGTTATTTGCTCAAATGCTTTAGTTGAAATAATATAAATAAAATATTTTACTTGATTCTTTAAATTGTAAAAGTTATTGCTAGACAAGATTAATGAAAAACGACACCCCAGAGCAATTAGATTCAGATAAAGAGATTGAACGGGTAATCGACGAGGTAATGTCCTCATCCTTGAGTGATGAACAGTACCGCAAAAAAATGCAACGACGTAAAGAAGTACAAGAAAAGCGGATAGCACAGGCTGTACCAGAAAAAGGATTAATTATTGTCAATACTGGTAATGGTAAAGGTAAAACGACTGCGGCGTTGGGGATGGTGTTGCGATCGCTTGGTCATGGGTATAAAGTGGCGATCGTCCAGTTTATCAAAGGAGCCTGGGAACCTTCAGAAAAAAGGGTATTCAGCAATTGGCAAGACCAGTTAGAATTTCATGCTATGGGCGAAGGGTTTACCTGGGAAACTCAAGACCGCGATCGCGATCTAGACAAAGCTAGCGCCGCTTGGCAAAAATCCTTAGACTACATCCGTAACCCAGACTTTAAGTTAGTGCTGTTGGATGAAATTAATATTGCTCTCAAAATGGGTTATTTACAAGTTGAACAAGTTTTAGCAGGTTTGGCACAAAAACCTGCTGATACTCATGTTATTCTCACAGGTAGAGGCGCACCACCTGCTTTAATCGAGCGAGCTGACTTAGTAACAGAGATGACCCTAATTAAGCATCCCTTCCGCGATCAAGGTGTCAAAGCGCAGCCAGGAATTGAGTATTAGTTATAAATTTGGAATGATGAATTATATGATTTTTTATAATTCATCAATTGATTATTTAACTAGTTTGCGGTATCCAGTTGCAGAAGATTGATTACACATCTGCAAAATGCGTCGGTCGTTTGCAGTCATCGAATTTAGCTGATGATAGTCTTGCAGTGCTACCGAGTAAGCATAACTAGTTGGCTCGTCCTCATTCACGCTAGGAATATTATTAGCTGTGGCGATCTGATTTGAGCTAGCTTCTCCCGGTGAACCATTAACTGTCATTGCCAACTCTCCTGATCGGTCAAGTGTGCCCTCAAAACAACTAAACTCGGAACTGGGCATATACAAAGCGCCTTTCACTACACCTTGCCGCTTCTCAAATACAAGATACCCTTGCCCAATTTGGTTTGGTGTTGGCGACTGACCATAAAGATAAACGCCATCTTGTTTAGGTAAATTAGTTATCGGCGCAGTTCTTGATTGTGTTGCAGATTTTTGAGAGCCAGTCACCATTGCTGTAGTCTGAGCTACTTTTTTCGAGTTCTTTGGTAAGGTTTTAGAATAGCTTGGTTCTGAAGTCGTCTGAATTTGACTTCTGTGTTCTTGAACTTCTCTTAAGCGTGACAACAAAGAAATATCCAAACTATTTTGATAATTTGTAATCTGTACCTGAGATTTCGGTAAATCTTCTATTTGGTTGCTCAGTACCGGTTTAGTTTGTTCACCTACAAGACCAAGAGCAAGAACTAACCCCATAAAGGGAATTCTCAACTGACGAGATGAACAGAACTGATAAATGTTGTTAAGCACCCGCTTTCTCCTGTGACCGAATTAACTACTCTCTCAGCAACTCACTTAAACTTAACTAAGTCTTAATTATTAAGGTTCCACCGCAGGTTTGATATATATATTGTCCATCTGTAGAAATTTTTAAAACTGAATTTGTTATTGAATTTGCAATATATAGTTTTAGATTACCTTTGGCTAGCCATTTCCTGCTTCACCCAAAAGAGTCACCTGACTGGGTGAAGCGGAATAAAAATAAAAAATTTTGAGAATTTTAAGGTATCAGATAAGCTTGAAATTTTATTAGGTAACATCTGACTTTCGATCCATAACTTTAGTAGCAATATATAAAGCTACAGTAGAAATACTCTGCATTTCGGATTATGCCTCAAGATTTTTTCTACAAAAAATGCTTGTTTTAAAGAGTGTAACCGATACGCTTTTTTGCTAGCAGTTACTTCAATTACAGCTAAAAATTATTCTCCTATGCTTTCATATCATGTCCAGCAAATTACTTGTGATATGTTAGGACTTACGCACTGAAGCCTGAAACCCTGATCCCCCCTAACCCCCCTTAAAAAAGGGGGAACGTCTAAAGCCCCCCTTTTTAAGGGGGTTGGGGGATCTGAGTGCGTAAGTTCTGTATGTCATTGCGTATGCAACGAAGTGCAATGTAGACACGAAGTGGCTTCCCGCAGGGTAGCAATCGCAAGGCTTTGGAGATTGCTACTCTTCTCCTGTCGGAGACGCTACGCGAACGAGGAGCCGCTCCGCGTCTACACTTCGTTCGCAATGACAATTCAACCGGACATGATATCGCTCTAGCAATGCCCATCCTAGATTTGTAAATATAAAAAACGCCCCCTGAATTCAGGAGGCGCATTACTAAAAGCAATTAACTTTTAGCTAGCAACATACTCTTTGACATTGCTACGACGGCGACGCAGATGAGCAAGAGCTTGATGTTCTAATTGGCGAACACGTTCTCGGCTAAGATTCAACCGTTCACCTACTTTGGCCAAAGACATTTCATTGCCATCTTCTAAACCAAAGCGTAGGGCTAACACTTCTCGCTGTTGGGGGGTGAGTTCTGCCAACAGAGTATTCAGGTCTTGGCGCAAGAATTCTTGAGTAGTGTAGTACTCTGGTGATGGGCCGTCATCTTCGAGCATTTCTTGCAGTTCGGTATCTTGGTTATCACCGACTCGTACATCTAAAGAAACTGGCTGACGTGCCATATTGAGGTACTCACGAATTTGAGCAGGTTCTAGCTCTAGTTCTTGAGCAATTTCCGCAGGAGTAGGCGATCGCCCTAACTTTTGCGCCAGTTCTCGCTGTACTTTTTTAATTTTGTTCAGCTTTTCGGTGATATGAATCGGTAAACGAATGGTACGACCTTGCTGGGCGATCGCTCGCGTAATTGCTTGGCGAATCCACCAGTAAGCGTAGGTCGAGAATTTATAACCTCGTGTGGGATCGAATTTTTCTACACCCCTCTCTAATCCTAGTGTCCCTTCCTGGATTAGATCGAGAAACTCCATGTTTCGCTTCTGGTACTTCTTCGCGATCGCCACGACCAAGCGTAGGTTCGCTTCAATCATCTTTTGCTTTGCGCGTTTACCTTGGGTTACTGTTTGTTTCACCTCGGTTTCTGAGTGGCGAACGTGATTAGCCCACTCTGATAAACTCGGTTCGCGGTGCAGCTTTTTCCCCAAGGCCTCTTTAGCGTCCAGTAGCGTCATCATTTGTTGCACCTGCTTCCCAAAAACAATTTCTTGCTCACGGGTTAGCAGTGGCACACGACCAATTTCCCGCAGATAGGTTCGCACCATATCAGCCGTGAATTTGGTGTTCAGGTTTTCGGTTTGGGTGTTAACAGTAGGCATTGGTGCGTTGTCCTCTACTCCGTAAACACAATGAATCTTTAATAATCAATAAGGAAAGGAAGTACATATATTACGGATACGAAACATAGGGCGCTACCATCAGCAATTGCCTTATATGGCTTTTGAAAGGACGGCGCATCCCTGAGATAGGTTCCCCTACCCTTCCTAAATTTTGAAATCTCTTAGAAGCACGCTGGGTTGTTTTAGAGAATTCTTTTGAGCAGTCACTGGCAGTAACTGTAAAAATATGAAGTCAGTATGAGTTCTACTTAATTTATAGTACGATAAATCGGGCGGATAGTAAAGTAGATCAGATAAATCTTCCAATTATAAAGTAAAATGGCTCGCTTGACAAAGAAAATTAAATTTCCTTTAAATTGCTGACTATATCTATAGTGACGCTAAAACCTCCTCTGGGGTTGCCAACAATTAGCGGGATAACCGTACTCATTGCTGCTGGGATTGGTGGGATGTTACGAAATTTAGAATTTGGGAATTGGGATGATGAAGATTGTAATTAAAATATTTTCTCCATTACCCCTATCTGCGGTTAGAAGCCGAGATCAGCTCTAGCTAGTTCGGCAGCTGCGAATAATTCTTCATCTGGTTTCTCTTCCCAAGTTGGATCGCCAATTTCTGTGTAGAAAGTTGCGTCATAGGGACGAGTACGCACTACGACTGGCATAGGAACAGCATGACCCAAAATCAGAGCTTGTTGCTTAGAATCTAGCTTTGCCAACACTGAGCGCAGGCTACCAGCACCGGAGACTCCAGTGAAAATTGCGTCAATGTCTTTTTCGTCGTTGAGCAAAGCAGTGATGCGAGTACCAATCTGGGACATAACTTCATTATCTATGCCCGATGGACGTTGATCAACCACTAGCAGAGTGACGAAATATTTTCGCATCTCCCGCGCGATAGTACCAAAAATCGTACTTTGGACAATGCTTGGGTCTAGAAAGCGATGCGCTTCTTCAATAGTAATGACTAGTTGGGTGGGGCGATCGCTCACATTGCCACTGTGCAAAAACCTTTCTGCTTTACTGACATAATGACTGTGAATCCTCCTGGTGATCATATTCGTCACCAACATATATGAGAGCATATCTGACTGGGAGCCAAATTCTACCACAACATGCTTGCCTGCTTCTAGCGATCGCAAAATTTGATTAATGTAATTTTGCGGACAAGCTGCTCGCATATACTTCAAATTATCCAGCCGCAGGAGTTTGCGCTGTAAAGACATAATCGAGCCTTGGTGTCCCCGCTTCTCCTCGCAGAACAGCTTGATTTCTTCGTTAGTCATGTTCAACAACTGAAGAATCCAAGCCTTACCAAACTCAGCATAGAGAATGTTAGCGTTATCTAAGGCTGCTTCCGATAGCCCTAAATCTCGGCTACATAATTTGACATCTTCAACTTCTATTTGCTCGTAACTGAGATAAAGTTCTTGTGCATCACGCACACCCCGGCGCTTTGTCGATTCTGGATCGAGGGTGTAAACTTCTACCTTACCGGGAAATAACTGTTTTAACCCTTTAACTGTACTATATTGCTTTCCTTCGCATACGGCTTGCCAGCCATACTCGGAGTGCATATCAAAAATTAAGTTTACCGCTGCGTTTTTGCGGACTATTCCGGCTAAAACTAAGCGTGTGAGAAAGGATTTCCCAGTCCCAGATTTCCCAAATACTCCATTACTTCGTTCTACAAATCGATCTAAATCAATGCAAATCGGCACATCCATATCCAAGGGTTTGCCGATGGAAAAGTTTTTTCTTTGAGTATCATCTTCCCAACCAAAGACTCTGCGAAAATCTTCTTCACTCGCTTCGTAAACTTGGCTAAAGTGGCTAGGAATAGTTTTAACAGGCAGCAATTCCATCGAGGTACTGGTTTGTGGCTGAAAGGATGCCAAACCTGTCATTGCTGGGATAAAAGGATTGAGAGATTTACCGTTAGTTGGCGAAAAAGATTCTTCCGATTCCGGGGTAAACATCAACATCGGCGCTAGATTAATCGTGCCGTATGTACTACTCCCGGCTAAAATTTCTCGCAAAAATGTATCTTCCCAATTGGGAGGATCGGCAATAATTCGTGCATTAGCTGATCCTAGCGCCACATCTGTCAGCATACAGAAAAAGCGCGATCGCATCCCTTGCACAACTAGAAACTTACCCACCCGCATATCTTCAACAGAAATATCAGGGTGTAATCTTACTTCTAACCCCCCAGTGAGAGAGCCTTGTATTACTGAACCTAATGGCTGTCCCGAATTCATTTGATTAATTACATGATTGTTGGGCTGAACTGATGTTGAATTCTAGTTGTAGAGTACAATGCTGCTTGCGACGAAATTCTAGCACAAATTAGTAATTTGTCAGTTGTTAATTGTTAGTTATCAGTTATTTTGTTACTTATCACTAATGGCTGACAACAGACAGTAAAAGGGACTGGGTAATTAGCAGAAAATTATCGAAGCCAGCTCTTAGCCACAGACAAATTTTGGAATAATTTCCCACTCCCCAGTCCCAAAGCGGCGTACTAGAGCCACTAACGGAAGAAAGGGACTAGTTATTCAATTTGAATTGAAGTTGGTGCAGTGCCAGCAGATGGCGCTACAAATGTTAATGGTTTCCGAAATTGAGCATAGAGGCGATCGCGCCAGCTAAAGAATGGCGCATAATCTGGATTATCCGCTAAAGCTGGTACTCCTTTACCTCTTAAACTTGCTGGCAAATCTAAATAAGGGCCATCAGGGAACTTCAACAATATTGATAAACCTGCTACTGCCAAGTCAGCTAAACTCGGTTCATCTCCTAGTAAATAAGGACTATCTGCCAATAGCAGCGTTAGTGCTTCCAAGTCTTGTTTTAAATCCGCGATCGCTGACTTGATCACATCTGGACTGTAACCTACCCCAACACCCAAGACAGTTAATATATCACGGGGTACACCTTCAACCAGATTCTTTAATATGTCTGGTGTAGAAGTAGGTAATAAGGATTTACGAAAATTCTGATCTTGGCTAATAGCAGAAAACAGTGCTTTACGACCTTTGATGCCTATTGATTCATCTGCCCATTCTTCCATCATTAGGCACAAACCTCTTTTTTTGGCATCTTTGGGTATCAATGGGCGATCAGGATATTCTAAGTCTAAATACTTAGCGATTTCTGTAGAATCAACAATATATCTACTGCCATCCTTCAACACTGGCACTTGCTTTTGACCTGTCAGCCGAAACAAATCTACTTGTCCAATTCCGGGCGTAACCTCTATTTTGCGATAATCTAGACCTTTATAATCCAAGATTAACCGCACTTTTTCCGAGTATTGAGATAGCTCCCATTGGTATAATTCCAACATATTACATACCCTTTAACTGGTGAATCGAGCGATTTTATAATTGTATCTTCTGTTTCAGTAATTATTCTGGCACTCTATCAATTCATTACTAACTTAATTGCTAATAAAATTGTATTTTTAGCGACTTTTTAGCATAATCGCTGGCTTTTCAAAAATAGATTTTCTGATTTATTTAAATATCAAATAAGTCAGCTATCTCAGTAGTTATGCATGGTATCTCTTAGCCATGATACCGCAACAATTTACTTTAATTTTTTAAACCTTGTTTTTACTAAATTTATAAGTATCTTTTATAACCCTATTATTGCTAAATTGTAAGTATTTATAGATTTGCAGTCAAAAACAACTGAAAATTTAGTATAAAAAATCTAAGATATTAACAATTATGTAAGTTAATTTGAAACATACATAACACTCCTATTTAATTTTTGCGAAGCTAGGTATACCTCTACCTACTTTGTTTTTTGTTCCCTGTTACTCCCTACACTAGTAAATTCTCCGAATTAAATCAGATTGCTGTAGTCACTATAAAAGCGATCGCCTCTTGCATTAGGTTGACTTTTCTATACTTTAATAGAATAGATATAAAGCTTATATAACTTACGCTAACTAAGCATAACTACCCATGACCACTTCTAAACGCCGCTACCACATTACTACCTTCGGTTGCCAAATGAATAAAGCCGACTCAGAGCGCATGGCTGGCATTTTAGAAGACATGGGCTTTGAATTTTCGGAAGACCCCAATAATGCAGATGTAATTCTCTATAATACCTGCACCATTCGAGATAATGCCGAGCAAAAGGTCTATTCTTACCTTGGTAGGCAAGCCAAGCGCAAGCACGAGCAACCAAATTTAACTCTTGTTGTGGCTGGTTGCGTCGCTCAACAAGAAGGAGAAAGCCTATTGCGACGAGTTCCCGAATTAGACTTGGTGATGGGGCCACAACACGCCAACCGCCTCAAAGATTTACTAGAATCAGTCTTTGAAGGCAACCAAGTTGTTGCTACTGAACCAGTTCACATTATGGAAGATATCACCCAGCCGCGACGAGATAGCAAAGTTACTGCATGGGTGAATGTGATTTATGGCTGTAACGAACGCTGCACCTATTGCGTGGTTCCCAATGTCCGTGGTGTGGAACAATCGCGTACACCAGAAGCTATACGCGCCGAAATGGAAGAACTAGGACAACAAGGTTACAAAGAAATTACCCTACTCGGACAAAATATTGATGCTTATGGTCGTGATTTGCCAGGAGTAACTTCAGAAGGTCGCCATTTGCATACTTTCACTGATTTACTTTATTACGTGCATGATGTGCCGGGAATTGAAAGACTACGTTTTGCTACCAGCCACCCCCGTTATTTTACTGAACGTCTAATTAAAGCCTGTGCCGAGTTACCGAAGGTGTGCGAACACTTTCATATTCCCTTTCAATCTGGGGATAACGAAGTTCTAAAAGCAATGGCACGGGGTTATACCCACGAGAAATATCGCCGGATCATCGACACAATTCGGCGTTATATGCCAGATGCATCGATTAGTGCTGATGCAATTGTCGGCTTCCCTGGTGAAACAGAAGAACAATTTGAAAATACCTTGAAACTGGTAGATGATATCGGCTTTGACCAGTTGAACACCGCCGCATATTCACCCCGTCCAGGGACACCCGCAGCTTGGTGGACAAATCAGTTAAGTGAAGAAGTAAAAAACGATCGCCTGCAACGATTAAATCATTTAGTAAACGTGAAAGCAGCCGAGCGTTCGCAACGTTACTTTGGCCGCATCGAAGAAGTGTTGGTAGAAGACCAAAACCCCAAAGATAAAACCCAAGTCATGGGACGCACACGCGGTAATCGCCTCGCCTTCTTCACTGGCGACATCAACGAACTCAAAGGGCAATTGGTGAAGGTAAAAATTACCGAAGTCCGCGCTTTTAGTTTGACTGGCGAACCAATAGAAGTGCGGCAAGCCATGCCAGTCTAGTACAAAGATAGCTATTCCTGCTGAAGCGATCGCTTCAGCAATTTTATTTGCGATGCGGAATCTTATACCATTTCACTTTAATTCAATGATACAAATACGTGGGGTTTGGGTTTAGCATTGCTAAACCCCTACGAAAAATCATCTGTATCAGGATTTTTGTGAATTAGTATTATCCCTGCGTCCCCACGTCTTTGTGTCAACTTCATTCGTCTCATGACAGTTCTGAGTACGATTCTTTTATTTTTTCCTACTTGTGTATTAATTTTAACTGGAGCTTCAATAGTCTACCTTGCCTATTCACCCAGTATCTTCAGCATTTTGGCTGTGTTGCTTTCTATTTACGGGCTGCCAGTGCTAGTTTACCGCTTACATCAATGGGTATTTCCAGTACGGGAGGGTATTAGTTATCTACGCGGTAAAGAATATAGCCCTTGGTGGGGTAGTCACCAAATCCAGGTAATTTATATTGCAATTCCGGCTTTGGAGGCCTTGTTGCGGCTGATTCCAGGTGTATTTTCCTGTTGGTTGCGATTGTGGGGTGCTAAAGTGGGGCGGGATGTGTACTGGACACCAGGATTGGAGATTGCCGATCGCGGTTTGTTAGAAATAGGCGATCGCGTCATTGTAGGGCATCGTATCGGTATATCTTCCCATATCATCAAGCCTCGGAAGCAAAACTTAATGCTGTATGTCAAGAAAGTCAAGATTGGCAACGATGTCTTTTTGGGAGCCGGATCTATTCTTGCGCCAGGTGTAGTCATTGGGGATGGTACATTCCTGGCAATGGCGACAAATCTTTCTCCTAACCAGCAGGTGAATTGATAATTAATAAACTGCGACGAGTGCGTAGACACGTATATGCTAATGCGATCTGCGCGATCGCAGCGCAATCATGCGATCGCTACGATTAAACTCCTCTAGTTCAGTTGTTATTTCCAAAACTAGGTTTCATTCACTACATCCAAAATCTGGTTATACAACAATACGGTTCAGTTAGCGCCAAAAACCTTTCAGGACTTGTGCAATAATTCTCTGAAACTCTTATTTCTTCGTGTCCTTTGCGCTCTTTGTGGTTCGTTTTTTCTTAATTTTGGGTAAGTCCTGTCCTTAACTGAACCGTATTGGGTTATACAATGCTGGAGATACTCTGAATTCTGATGTAGCAATTAAGGCATCCATTAAAGGCTTGACCGCAGCAATCAAATTCTTCCGCTTTGCCTCAACCAACATACCTAGCAACCCAGTAATTTTGATTCCTAAACGGTCAGCTTCTGCTCTCCCACGGCGCTCATCAATCAGATGACAACGCTCATAACAAGGCTACCTTACCGATCACACTTTCAGAGTAACCCAAAACCTCTGATACCAACAGATAACCTTACAGCAGTTTTCATATATTTAGACTACATTAGTAGGCGATACTCTTGTATGTAAATAGTGGCTGTACGATCGCCAAAAACTATTGCAAGAGTTTACAGAACTGGAACAGGTGAAGCTTGCTAATAATCTAGTATTTAATTTCAACTAATTTACTTTATATGATGCGTCCGATTATTCAGCTTTTTGGGCAACTTCTTGCACCAACTGCCCGCCGATTTCATCAAGCATTGGATAACCCTGAATCAACGCAGACATCTGTGCAAAAAGACATTTGCGATCGCCTGATTGCAAGTGAATATGGCAAAGCTTTAGGAATTCGTTCTATAGCAGATTGGCAGCGTGTCCCGATTGTTGATTACGATGGACTTACAACCTGGATTTTAGGACATCAAAAACGCCAGCAAATCCCCCTCACTCCCGAACCCATTTTGTTCTATGAAAAAACTTCTGGTAGTAGTGGCGCAGTAAAATGGATTCCTTATACTCAGTCTTTGCGGCGATCGTTTAATCAGATGTTTTGTGTATGGGCGCACGATTTGATTATAAATGGCCCTAAATTCTCCACAGGTAAACTTTATGCTTGTATTTCACCACAATTAAATGCAACCGATTCTCAATCTTTACAAGATGACTTAGATTATTTGGATGCTTGGCTGCGTTGGTTTTTGCGCCCTTGGTTAGTGATGCCAAATGGACTCAATCGCTTGCACGATCCACAGCTTTTTAAACATCAGCTTGCTTTGGCATTATTGGAGGCTGAGAAATTAGAAATTATTTCGATTTGGAGTCCGAGTTTTCTGCAAGTACACTTAAAGTATATTCAGGAAAATCGGCATTCATTGCAAGCAGAATTACAAGACCGAATGTCGCGTGTTCGCCTGCAACACCTGGGCGAAGATAATATTCCCTGGACGCAACTCTGGCCAAACTTGAAGCTGATTTCTTGCTGGGATAGTGCCAATGCAGCAGATCAGGCGAAACAACTACGATCGCAGTTTCCGGGAGTGTTAATTCAGGGCAAAGGACTGCTAGCAACCGAAGCCCCAATGACGATTCCGTTAATTGCGGCGCAGGGATATGTTCCGGTTCTCAATGAAGTTTTTTTCGAGTTTGAGGATGATGCGGGTTCTCTACATAAGTTACACGAACTCAACATCGGACAGACATATACTATTATATTGTCGCAGAAAGGAGGTTTGTATCGTTATCGAATAGGCGATCGCGTCCGGGTGACTCATTATTATCGCAATACTCCCTGTTTAGAGTTTTTAGGACGACATCAAGCCGTTAGCGATTTAGTTGGTGAAAAGTTGCATGAAACTTTTGTGCATAATGCTTTGAATAGCATGAACTTGCAAGGAACCTCTTTTAAAAGCTTGGTTCCGATTGCCAATCCACCTCACTATGTTTTGTTACTCGATTCAGCAAAAGAAGCGCCAGAAATTATTGCTCAACAACTAGATAACGCTTTATCAGAATCGCATCATTATTATCGTGCGCGATCGCTCGGTCAACTTGCACCACCACAGGTTTTAATTTCCAATCAAATCCCGGAAATGTTAGCCTTGCATCGCGTCCGCAATGGAAGTATTTGGGGAGGCATTAAGCATCCAATTTTGGCAACATCGCCCATTAGCACTGAACTTTTACAAGAATTAAAAACAATACGGTTTAGTTAAGGCAGGCAACATTTATAAACCCTGGAATTTGAATGTTTCTGTTAAAGGAGGTATCTAGCGTCAGCATCTGCACAGTCCACCTGCATAACACAATTCTTTCCTTGTGCTTTTGCCTGGTAGAGTCCTTGGTCAGCAGCAGCAATTAAGGTTGCGGGAGATGATTGGTTATCAGGAATAATGGCTGCCACACCAAGACTTAGCGTGATGAATTCACTAACTTCAGAATTTGGATGAGGCAGTTGTAATGCACTAACATTGGCCTGGATTTCTCTGGCAGCTGTAATAGCCCCTTCGACATCAGTATTCGGCAAAATGACTGCAAACTCTTCTCCACCATACCGAGCAACTAAATCAGCAGGGCGTTTAACTGCCTGAGAGATTGCCTTCGCAACGTGTCTGAGTGCATCATCTCCTGCCAGATGTCCATGGGTATCGTTATAAAGCTTAAAGCAATCGACATCACACAAGATTAAAGATAGTGGGGCTTGCTCTCGTGCCAACCGTTGCCACTCCGCCTTGAGTGTATCATCAAAACAGCGTCGATTTGCCACTTGTGTCAAACCATCCGAACAGGCAAGGCGTTGTAGTTCTTGGTTTGCTTTTTGTAATTGGTGGTAAAGTTCTGATTGCTGAATGGCGATCGCCGTTTGGCCTGCTAGCTGGTTAAACAAGTTAATCTCCGATTGCTGCCATTGTCTAGTGTTATGACATTGGTGAGCGATTAATAGTCCCCACAAACACTCTTGCTGCAAGATGGGTACGACAAGATTTGCCCGAATTTGCAAACTCCGAAGAAGGTCTAGATGACACGGCGCTAGTCCTTCAGTCTCGATGTCTGCGATCGCTCTAGTATTGCCTTGTTGGTAGTAAGCCGCATGGGTAGATTGAAAGCACGTGTCCATGACCTCAAATCCCAGAATGGACATACACCCTTCTGCTAAGGATTCTACAGCTACTAACCCACTCCAGTCTGGCTGAAACTGATAGATTACCACTCGGTCTACCTCAAACAGCTGTCGCACTTCGGCTGCTGTGGTTTGCAAAATCTCATCTAACTCTAACGATTGCCGGATGTGCTGCGTTACAGCAGCGACAATTTTCTCGGACTCGCTTTGGTGTTGGACGCGCTGCTCAATTTGCTGACAATATGCCGATGCTACGGTTAACTTGCTTGTATTAAAGTGAGGGGTTGTAGTGACAGGTACAGCGCTGGGTCGAGCAATTAAATAGCCTTGAGCAAAAGTTGCGCCTCGTTCTTGCAGCCAGTTCAGTTCCTCAATGTACTCGATTCCTTCAGCGACGGTCTGGATTTTTAACTTTTGAGCAATCTCTAGAAGTTTCTCGGTAATTGAAGCTTTGTACAGATCTTGATGCACATCTCTAATTAAACCCATGTCCAATTTAATAAAGTCTGGACGTAACTGATGCAGCAAGTTCAGACCAGAATAACCAGAACCAAGGTCGTCCAAGGCTACTAAAAAACCAGCATCCCGATAGTATTGAAGCACGGTCTTGAGATGGTCTAAATCTGGAGAATTATCTGATTCCACGACTTCAAAGACAACCCGCTCATGGGAGATGCCTGCTCGATCAATGGCCTCTACCGTACTGCGGAGGCAAGAAACGGGATCATAAAGCGCCGTTGGTGCAAAATTGATAAAGATTTGTCCGCTTACTTGATGGCGGCTAAATTGAGCGATCGTGCTAAGGCGAGCAAGTCGGTCGAGCTGTGGCAGAAGTCCGGCTTCGGTTGCTAACTCTAGAATTGGCCCCGGTGGAACTAGATTGCCTTGTTCATCCAGCCCCCGCAAAAGTGATTCATAACCGTAAATCTGGGATGTATCTTGAATTGAGACGATGGGTTGGAAGTGGCTGGTGAATCTTTCCGTTGCTAGCATTTCAACCAGCCAATCGGACTGACTGAACTTAATAAAGCGTTGTAATGAAGCAATATCACTAAAATCTTGGAGTTGAGGTTGGGTAGCGCCTCGAATGAAAAGAACTTGTGTCTCTTTTAACTCTCTCGGTGCAAGTAGTTGGGCTAGTTTATGGGCAATTTCTTGGGCTTGTCCGGCTCTACAGTCTAAACTCAGGCCTGGCCGCTCGTGCATTAGTTCATACTCAAGAGCAAACTGCTGTAGGTAGGAGGTGACTTTTTTCAGCGTATGTGGAACGGGGAACCAGAGAAAGAGTCTGCCTGCTTCCCCAGCCCGGCAGCGTGCAACATTGTGACAAGCACAAGTCTTGGAGATAGGAAGTTGCTGACTCATAGGTAACCACTTTGCTCAACCCGATTTACTTTAGTATTCCCACCTATCTTCCTGTAAGAAATGAGCTGCGCTTCAAGTATATAAATATTTGGTAAGTTCTATGAACTTGACACGGAGACAGGAGGACATGGAGAAAAATTTCCTGTCAATATACAACACTTAAAAAAGATTAATTCGGTTGTGGCTGTTTTTGAGAATAAAGGTTATCACAATAGATTGCCCAAGCAACTCCAAATAAACCACTCAGCGAACCTGCGATCGCAGCTATCACGCCCCATCCTAATGGCCCAGTCCAGTTGGTAATCTCTTTAAGAATTGCTGTACTTATTTTGCTGACGACATAAGCTGTCCCGGTTGCCGCAATTGTGACTAAACCCAACTCAGCCAGAATATCAACAAGTTGCTTGCTGGATAAATCCTCTTGAAAATAGATTTTCCAGATACTGGTGTACATTAAAACATCAGAGGCCGTTAACAGAACTTGTTTTGGAATTTCTCCACCAGGAGTTGGTGCTGCTGAGGCAGTGCCGCTACTAACAGTGTAAGTTGCGATCGCCAAAGCCGCTTCTAATCGTTTCTTGTCCTGATTACTCACAGTTTTTTTTGGAAACAGGTACTTTTCTATAACTATTTTAGACGGTACAATATCTCGCCGGCTTTCGGTACAAGCAAGATGTCTTCATCCTCTCGGTTAGCCCATTCTGTCGGTCGAATGGTAGTCGGGTCACGATAATTCAAGTTATGAGCAGCACACCGTTCAGGGGAAATACCAGTAGCAAGAGTGGCTCGAATCCGTGCTTGCTCCCCTTTGATGGAATCAAAAGTGCCCATACCTTTCAAGTGAGTACTATGCGCCAGTACTCCCGCAGGATAGCCTTGAAATTTATCCCACTGTTTAAGAAAGTAATCTCGCACATGATAACCAACTTGGGCTAATATCTCGCCGTGTGTATAGCTAAACTCGGTAATGTGAGGAGCATAGATAATTACCTCGCCACCATCGGCTACTACTGGCTCTAATTTGTACATTCCTTTAGCCGCCGTCCAAATGTCGTCATACATTTGGGGCATGACTGAAAGCACTTGTTTAAAAGGCTTATCTACGTATTTAATATGCACTTTGGCTGATAATTTTGCAGCTGCTTCCCAGGCTGATTCTGGTTTATCTATATAAAGCCCAGCTAACTGATTCGTTCCTGGTGCAACTACCATCGCCAGACATAGCTTCGGGGTAGAAATCATGCTGGCGGCTCGGTTAATCAAGCGTCGAACTGGTGTTATCCCCGGTGTACCAATGATTTCGTAACAGGTGATTAAGGCTCCCAACCAGTGTGATAAATTAATTACCTCCTGACCACTAACGCCGGGAAAAAAATATTTATTTCCACCAGAAAAACCTACAACTTCATGGGGAAAGACTGGGCCGCAAATAATTATCAAATCATATTCTGTTACGAGCTTATTAACACGCACATCAACTGACTGATGCAGCATCCCATTACTAATCTCTGCTATCTCCGCAGCCGAAATCACGCCACAAGAAATAAAGGTATCTGGTATATTCCAAAGGTGGTTAAAAATTTGAACTTTTTTAAAAGTTGTCTCTCGCTCCTCCGGCGTTACCCCCACTAAGCGATTAATTTGTTCCTCACTCATGGGATTATGTGTACCCAGAGCGATTAAAAAATCTAGTGCAGCAACTCTGTTACCCAACTCTTGATGAAGTAATCGAAACATTTGGGGGATTGGAGCAGTGCGGGTTCCATCTGGAATTAACACGAGGATGCGTTGGCCATTGAACTGAGAATCTGCCAAAGCTTGATGAACCAGTTCGGAAACTTGCTGATCCGAAAGTGTCCCGTTAGTTACGGCTAGTGAATACATTTTTACACTCCGCTGTAGATACTAAACCCACCGTCTACAGGTACAACTACCCCGTTGACGAAACTAGAACCAGGACTGCATAACCAAATTAAGGTGCTGAGTAATTCCTCCGGTTCACCGAAACGTCCGGCGGGGGTATGATCAATAATTTTTTGCCCGCGATCGCTTAAACTTCCATCTGGATTTAGAAGTAAATCTCGATTTTGCTCCCCAATAAAAAAACCTGGGGCGATCGCATTTACTCGCAGCCCAGATCCATACTTTTGGGCGAGTTCTACGGCTAGCCAACGAGTAAAGTTATCTATCGCCGCTTTCGCAGCTGAGTAGCCAATCACTCGACTAATCACACGAATAGCAGACATCGAAGAAATGTTGATAATGCAACCATGAGGCTGATTTCTTTCCACCATTGCTTGACCAAAAACCTGACTGGGTAGTAAACTCCCAACTAGATTTAGGCTAACCACTTGCTCAAAAGCTGCGTGTGGCATATCAAAAAAAGTTGCATCAGGAGTAATTGTGGCAGCAGGAATATTGCCACCAGCGGCGTTTATTAATATGTCTATCTGGCCCCAATGCTTTAAAACACTGTCTTTGGCTATTTCTAATTGAGAGCGATCGCCAACATCTGCCAATACCGCCATACTTTCTCCACCGTTGGCGGTAATATCAGCCACTACCGCGATCGCCCGTGCTTCATTACGACCGAGAACGGCTACTCTCGCTCCAGCAAGAGCCAAACCCCGTGCCATAGCCCCACCAAGCACACCAGAACCGCCTGTAACTACTGCTACTTGGTCTTTGAGGCTAAAAAGTTTATGCAAAATCAAATCTGGTTTATTTAATAAGTCTGGCATGTATGATTCCTCTGGGACTTATGCAAAAACTCTCTTAAACTCTTTCTTCGCGTTCTTTGCGTTCTTTGTGGTTCGTTTTTCTTTTTCTCGCGCAAAGGCACTAAGACGCAAAGAAGAACGCAAGAGCAAGATTAATCTAATTTGTAAGCAACTTTGGCGAGGTTGTAAGCTAAAGCCTGAGCCATTTCGTAGCCTTCTTCTTCCTCGACTAACCCACGTACTACCAATCCAGCTAACCAGTTGCAAGCTACACGCCGCCAAACACTGTGGCGGGCGGGAATGGAAACGAAAGCGCGTGTATCATCGTTAAAGCCAGCGGTGTTGTAAAGTCCAGCAGTTTCCATTACCTGATTGAAGTAGCGCTCCATACCATTCACACTGTCATGGAACCACCAAGGCGGCCCAAGCAACACAGCGGGATAATGACCAGCTAGTGGCGCTAGTTCTCGGCTGTAAGTGCTTTCATCCAATCCAAATAGAATTAAATGGAAGTGTTTATTATTACCATAGGCTGATAACAACGGACGCAGATTTTGAGTCCACTCTATTTGCAAGGGAATATCTGCACCTTTATCAGACCCAAACCGCTCAAAGACTGCGGGGTTATGGTTGCGTGTGATACCGCAATGCATTTGCATTACCAAGCCATCTTCCACACTCATTCGAGCCATCTCCATAAACATATGGCCAGTAAAACGCTCTGCATCACCTAGATTGAGCTTTCCAGCTAATGCTCTAGCAAAGATAGCTTCTGCTTCCTGATCGGAAAGGCGTATGGTATAAGGTGTAGCTGCACTGTGGTCGGTAGCTGTCGCACCCATTTTTTTAAAGAAAGTTCGACGTTCTTCTAAAACTTGTACAAAAGTGGCGTAAGTGCTAATTTCCCGCCCGACAGTGCTTTCCAACTTAGCAAGATTTTCGCGCCAGCCTGGAGTGTCTAGGTTAACTACTGCATCTGGACGAAAAGTAGGTCTAATCTGAGTCCAACCTTCCTGGTGTAAGGATTGGTGGTATTCAAGGGTATCACTAGCCGCATCAGTAGTACAAAGCACTTCAATGTGAAAACGTTTGAACAGCGCACGCGGTGAGAACTCAGGCAAGGTCAACTGTCTTTCCAGGTAATCATAAATATGTCCAGCATTGCCAGAAGTTAAAGGCTCATCCACTCCAAAGACGTTAGTTAATTCGTCTTTCAGCCACAACCCTGACGGAGTACCCCGGAATAGGTAAAAATGGTCAGCGAAAAGCTGCCAGATTTTGCGGTGGTCGGTTTCTACGGGCAAACCATCATTGGTTGGTATGCCCAAAGCTTCCAAAGGCACGCCCTGGCTATAGAGCATACGGAAAATATAGTGATCGGGGATGATAAATAATTCTGTTGGTGAACCAAAACGGGCTGCTGGATTAGCTAACAAAGCTGGGTCTACGTGGCCGTGTGGGCAGACTAACGGTAGAGAAGATATGCTATCAAAAAATTGACGAGCTAGTTGTCGTTGAATTGGTTCTGGATCAAAACAGCGATCGCGAGATAAACTCCATGTTTTAGTTAACATATTTTTGTCCGGTTAAAGTTAGATAATGGAAGGTAGGAGGCAGAAGGTAAGTAAAGATAATAAAGTAAGTTTTATGTTGTATGCCTGATGGTTTAAAGTATCTAAACTTATTTGTCGATTTCTTTTTGCTGTCTATAAATAAGTAGAAAAGCACAACTCAGATAACGATTTTATAAAAGATGAATGAGACTAAAACATTCTTCACTTCTGTCATCTGCCGTCTGCCTTCTACTTTAATGCTGCACTACTACCCCGTTTTACCAAAAAAGGTGTTAAAACACGGTTTTCTACACTTTTTCCCTCTAATAAATCAAGTAACATTCGCATAGCACAGCCACCAATTTCTAACATTGGCTGGCTGACTGTCGTTAATGGTGGCGTAACGTAACGGCCCAGAGCAATACCATCAAATCCGACTATACTTAAATCTTGCGGTACTGAAATATCTAGTTCTTGGCAGGTCAAGAGAGCGCCAATTGCTACCATATCGTTATAACAAAAGATGCCCGTTAACCCAGTAGTGGCTAGTTTAGATAGCATCTTTCGCCCGGTATCAACATCGCTGGTTCTTGTATAGTCTTCATCACTAATTGCAACCCAATCAGTCTTTTGTGGTAGACCAGCTTCACTCAGAGCCATTTGATATCCTTCTAAGCGCAGCTGGTTTGACTTGCTGCGATCGCCTACACCTATGTAACCAATAGAGGTGTGCCCCAAACTTATTAGATGCTCGACAGCCAATCGCGCACCTAAAAAGTCATCTATTGTTACTGAGTGAAACATTTCGGGTTGCTCTTCAGTTTGGCTATTAATCAAAACTGTTGGCACAGCAATTTGCCCTACTTGCGCTCTGTCGTGTTTACTAATTCGTGAGTCGGTTACTAAGATACCGTCTACTCTCCGACGGTGAAAATTATCAATAGCTGCGATTTCCTCCTCAAAATCTCGGTGTGAAGCAGTTAACAAAACACTCAAACCAGCCGATCTCGCTACCTGTTCGATTCCCTCTACTACCTCAGCGTAAAAAGGATCTGCGATTGAAGTTACTACTACCCCAATGGTGTTGGTACGTTGAGTTTGCAAACTTTGAGCAATAGCATTAGGGACATAGTTCATCTCCCGCGCTATTTTTTTTATTTCCTCTCGCACTTGGGGGCTAATTAGAGGGCTATCTCGCAAAGCACGTGATACCGTGGTATGAGAAACGCCTGCTTTTCGAGCAATATCTTCAATTGAGATTTTTCGTTTGCTCATTTATTATCTTAGTTCAGTTTATGCACACGTGTGCATTACAATATTAATTATTAGGAAAATTTAGTCACTTGTCAAATGATTATTTTGGTAATGGGTGTTTCTGGCTCTGGCAAAACCACTGTAGGAAAACTACTTGCAGACTCTTTAGGCTGGACATTTAGCGACGCCGACGCTTTTCACTCGCCAGAGAATGTTGAGAAAATGCGCTGTGGTATCCCCTTGAGTGAAACTGACAGGATACCTTGGTTGCAAGATTTGCAAACAGCGATTAAATACTGGCTACAAGAAAATAAAAATGTTGTGCTGGCGTGTTCAGCATTAAAAGATAGCTATCGCCAATTTCTTGTATTAGATAGCGATCGCATCAAGCTAGTTTACCTCAAGGGGCCTTATCAGTTGATTCAAAAGCGATTACAAGAGCGTCAGAATCACTACATGAGTGACAAACTCCTTGACAGCCAGTTGAATACGCTTGAAGAGCCGTTAGACACTATATATATAGATATTGCAGAGCCACCCCAGGTAATTGTCCAAAACATTAGAACGGCTTTGGGAATTTAGCTTCAACAATAAGATTAATCACAAATATACGAAAACCCTATATTTTGGCAAGTAAATGACAACAAATATCGATCTAAAGAAAATATAAAAGCGATCGCATAACTGCGATCATGGAGGAAACTAGTGTTTCTCAGATTAGCGCAACAACATCGGCAATTCGTCCAAGACTTGGTAATAAACCTGCAAGCCTTGGCAATTATACTTGAACAGTGTGGATATCCTGCTTCTTGTTATACATGCGGTGATCAAATGAAAAGTGGTTCATTTATGGTTAGCCTAAGTGAAAATCACTTGATTCGGTTTTTAGTATCTGACTACGGCATTACTTGGACGGAAATGAAGGATGACCGCGAATTAATGAAATTGGAGGGTGCAGAAGCGATAAATCAATTACAGGAGTTGGCTAATATCGTTAAGTATCGTACTACAGGTTATCCAATTCACAAAGTAAATAATCTTTATTCTTAGCTGATGCATAAGTGCATAAAAGATAGTATGAAAATACTATTCAACAAATCAATATTAAAAAAATCAGCTGAAATCAACTAGCAATCTAGCTATAGAAAGGTGGGCTTTTGGGGACGAACAAGCTCAATCTTGATGTAGAAGCGACGGCTTCAGCACAAGCTAAAACAACTGGATATTTGCATATAGGGAATCTGATAGGAACCAAGTTTACGTAGAGGAATTACAGCTTAGTTGGGCCGGAATCGGTAAAAGCGACTGAGAGCGGTTTGTCATGTGTGCAGTGGTATAGAAATCCGGTTTTGTGTCAGCAAATGAAGGAATTGATGAAGCGTAGCGATATGCTTGCACTACGCGATACTGCACTGTGGTTCAGCTAATTATCACATCTGGTGCGATCGCCTTTTTTATTCTGAATTTATTTGTCAAGTACGCGCTATACCAAATTAGATGAGCTGATGCTGATCCTTATGCAAATTGATTTCTATACTTTGGCGTATTGACACAAATTACTAGCTTTTAACTTGCTACGAATGAACGGAAACGGTAAAATTTTCCTTATTTCCTGGGGAAATGGCCTAATAAATGCCCAAGGGGGGCATTGTATTTTGTGGCAGAGAACGGCAAAGTTTTAGTTAGTAACTTGGTCTTGAAATTAACGAGCGCAGATACTTGGGATGAATTTGTAAGGATTAAAACTTACACTATTGCTGCTGACGAATTCCACCTTTATTAACAAGTCATCTCCTGCGTTGCAATGCTTGACCAAAATTAATTTTGGTGCAGAAAAAACTGCATTGAAAGTGACATGAAAACAACACATTAGTGAGAAGCAAAATGATTATAAGACGGTTAACAGAGTTGCTTTTGGCTCTTACCATTTTCCCCATAATTGTTCAGCCTGCTTTAGCTCACTCTATGTACTTTGGTAATCGGGGCAACGATATCCCATTATTGTTCGGTCATCCAGAGGAAGGTGAAGAGGCAGTAATTCCGTATGCTCCAACAACTGTCAAGGAACTCACAGCCTACGATATAACTGGAGCTTCTATCCCTATCGAAATCAAAAATCTCTCAGGTGGTATATCTGTTATTCCTAACAAAGACGTTGCAGCACTAACCGCTTTTGCAGACCGAGGCTACTACGTTGTCACCCCGGATAATAAGTATCTCAACTTCTCTAAAAAAGAGGCAACAACGGAATATACTCAAGCCTTTCGTTCTCTTAATTACCCCAAGAGTCTTTATAAGTGGTCTGATGCTATAGCCCAGCCATTAGGTCTTCAACTTGAAATTGTACCTTTACAGAACCCCTTTGAAGTTAAATCAGGAGAAGAGCTTGATGTTCAGGTTTTATTTGGGGGAGTGCCACTACAAGAGGTTTTAGTCGAATATTTGGGACAAACAATAGAAGATGGGGATCAAGATACGATATTTTCCATCCCATGGACACAGTCAGGATTGAAAACAATTGAAGCAAGCTACAGCATACCCTTAAAGAACAATCCTTATACTGATGAGCTTTCTTACTCCACCTCTTTGAGCGTACAAGAAGCTGTTCCTGAGCCGGAAAGTGGCATTGTTCTGGGCGCGATCGCTTTTTTAGCAGTTCTTTATAAAAGTAAGTTAAACACAACAAGACAAGAGGTTTTGATGAGAAAGTAATTAGCACAAATCTAAATCAGAGTTTGAGGTTTTGTGGTTCGATGCGACCAGAGCCTTAAACTCATGAAATAGAAGTTTGCGTTAGCCCAAGATATTTAGGCGTTGCAGAACAGTGGGATGAATTGGGGGTAGCTGGGGGAGAAGTTTTCTGGTGTTGCTAAATCATCCCGCAAATAAGCAACGCCGCCCAAGATATTTAGTATACATAGTTACCCAACAGCAATGTTTAAAGCGCCTGGCTTGACTGGTTTTGGTATATGCGTTTGGGGTCAGGAGTCATTAGCGGTAGCCGGACTGTAAAGGTTGCTCCCTGCTCAACACCTTGGCTTTGGGCTTGAATAGTGCCACCATGTAGTTCTACTAAGTTACGAACAATCGCCAGCCCCAGCCCCAATCCGCCAAATGTTCTAGTCGTTGTGCTGTTCTCCTGACGGAAGTATTCAAATATATGTGGTAAAAATTCTGGGCTAATACCAATGCCAGTGTCACTGACTATGATTTGAGCATAAGCAGGATGTTGTTCTTGCAAATTCTCAGTTTCTATAACCTTTGATAATCGAACTAGTACCTTTCCACCAACGGTCGTAAATTTAATAGCATTGAACAAAACATTCCAAACAATTTGCTGCAAGCGGGTTGCGTCTCCTAATACTAGCCCTACATCCGGGTCAATATCGGTAATTAGTTGAATTGATTTAACTTCAGCAGCTAAACGCACTGTTTCTATGACTGTCTGGACTGTTGATTTCAAATTCACAGAAGAAATATTTAAGCTAATTTTGCCTCGGAGAATGCTGGAAACATCCAGTAAATCTTCAATCAACTGCATCAGTGCCTTGGCATTGCGCTCAATGATTTTCACACCTTCAGCAGTGCTTTGTTGATTTAACTTTCCTCTTTGAAGTAGTTCAGCCCAACCGATAATTGGGTTAAGTGGGTTGCGAAGCTCGTGAGAGATGATGCCAAGAAACTCATCTTTGATGCGGTTGGCTTGTTCTGCTTGGACTCGTGCTGCTTGCTCACGAACTAGAATTGCTTCTCGTTCTTGTTCCCAGCGTTTGCGATCGCTAATATCTAATACAAAAGCAACGCCTTGATTATTAAATCCTGGCAGAAAAGTACAGCCAATTAAAATTGGAATTCGGCTACCATCTTGGCGAATAAATTCTTTCTCATAGGGAGCGCAGCTTCCAAGTGTTTGCAGGGCTGCCAATTGATTAATATCTAATTCTTGGTATTCAGGCGGTGTAATTTCACAGCAGTATAGCTGTCCCGATTGCATCTGCGCCCGGCTATAGCCTAGCATCTGGACAAATGTATCGTTGGCATCGGTGATTTGACCTTCAACATTCCAAAAAAAAATGCCAATTAGGTCAGACTCTACTACTCCTCGAAATCGCGCTTCATTTTGACGTAGCTTTTCCTCAGCTTGCTTGCGCTCAGTGATATCCTGGGCAAGACCCACCACTCGATAAGGATTACCAGATTGTTTTCCAATCGGAAATCCCCGGTCACGTATCCATCGTTGTTTGCCATCAGCATCGAAAATTCGATACTCCTCGTCATAACGGCCTGCTAGTGCCTGCTCTACAAATAGAGTTTTTACCCGCTGCTGATCTTCAGGATGAATTGCATCAAGCCACTCCTGAAAATTGACATATAAGCTAGAACAAGAACGTCCCCAAATGCGTTCGTAAGCAGGGCTAACGTATATGATTTGACTTTCACTTTTCCTGTGGTCTGATATCCAGAAGACCGCCTCGGTAATATTTTCTGCTAATTGACGAAATTTTTCTTCGCTTTCTCGTAGAGCCTCTTCTACCTGCTGGCGTTCGGTGATGTCTTCAGTAATCCCTAAGAGCGATTCAACAGCACCATCTACCCCCCGTTCAGGAATGAGACGTGAGAGGTAGCGCTTGCCAGCTATGCTGTACTCCACGCGTGTCATCTGTCCGGTGGCAAGCGCTTCATGACATTTGGCTTCAAATAAGTCACAGGCATCGGTGGGTAATTGCAATTCGCGTCCAGTTTTGCCTAAGAATTGTTGTGTTGAAATATTCGATTCGTCCTGTGCTTTTGGACTGATATAAATATGGCGTAGGTCGCGATCCAATCGGAAAATTATATCAGGTAAATTCTCCACTAAGGTTACAAATTCTCGTTCTGGATGTTGTAACTCTTCTAATTGCTTGTTTTCGCTGCTATCTAACACAATATCAACAAATGTCGTGACAACAGCGTAAGGTGAAGGTTCATTAGCTCTAAATAAAGGCTGGGAGTTAAGTCTGAGCCAAATTAATTCTCCACTTGGCTTATAAAATTCCATTACAACATTTAGACATGGTTTACCTGTTTGCAATGCCACCATTGCTGGGTGCATTTTACTAGGAAAGGGCGCTCGATCTGGATGAATAGTTTTTGCGGGGTTGTTGCTAGAAGTCCATTCTTGCATTTGTGAGACAGTATATCCAAGAATGGTTTCGGCGCTGGGAGTACACGCACAAATAGTACCGTCAGCGTTTGTGAGCATCATCCCCTCCAAGGCTTCTACTTTTGGCAAGTAACTCATTGTGTACATTTGGAGGTACTATTAAGATATGTTTACTTGTTCTACTTTGTAGATAATAATGACAAGTAGCAAGGATTATTAGTAACAATTTGATTCAAAATTAAAAGTACCAGTCTTGTCAAATAGTTAAATATACTTGTTAAATAATTAGCGATTGATACTGTGTTATCTCAAATTGAATTTTTTCTGATCAGCCCTAGAGAAAATTAAATAAAAATCTATTTGCTGATTTAACTTTTACCTATCTCAGCTTATTGCGCCTCTCTGGAGTGAACTGTTGATTTTTCTTAGGCTAGAACGTCAAAAATTCCTTAACTTTTCCGATATTGATAAAAAAACACTTCCTATTACACTCCAGAAATGAGTTACTAATATCCCATATTAGTCCAAAGGTATAGGATAATCTACTTTTTTAATTGCTACCTCTACCAATAGTTGTGTATTTATAGTATTGAAATAAGCTAGGAAATCCTCTTTATTCGCCGATATAGATTTGACACCAACTAATAAAATCAGCTGTTCTCGCAAAATTTTTAATTTGTGGAGAAATTGGTGGAGATTTACCCCAGCGATCGCTGTTAGGAATGCAATATGTAGTCTTTCAGTTGAAAAATTTCTCAAGCTTCGGTTTACGTCCGTAATAGTCCCTATGATGCTGAACGATTAGAGGTAAAAATCCTGTTATGTGGAAGACGCGCATAGCCTGCGATCGCTAAAAGAACTATCAACACAAGTGCCGGGATACTTTCTGCAGCTTCAGCTGACTTAAAATGTAACAATACACAACCAATCATCAAGACACCAAGTATTGATGCTCCTACTGTCGTGGTACGTGGAACGATCAAAAGTCCTGCCCCACCAATTTCAGCCACGCCAACTAACAGACGGAACCAGCTTGGTAAACCAAACTTAGTAAATTGGGCTACAAGTTGTTCAGCACCCGTAAGCTTTAAAACCCCGACGAACACAAAAAGTGCCGCCAGAAGAGTTGTAAGACTCCACAATGCAATCTTCTTAGCTGTACTCAGGTTTGTCATAAAAGCCACCTCTATTTAAAATGCAAGTTGATTCGGATTTAACGCAAAAATTTGGTTGATCTTTCGGGCTGTTTTTAATTAGCCTTGCCACGTAAGCATTTGGTGTCAAAAAAATTGTAGCAGGGTATAAATGTAGTCACCTGCGTTGTAAGATCATTTTAACCTTCTATTAACTGCAAATAAGCTGTAAAGCTTGAGAAAGATTTGACACACTCCCCGCAATTGAATTGCGGGGATTCTAGGCTCAAACAGCAATTGCAGGCAAAGCCCGACTGACATCACCTAACCCAACAGTCGATGCCCCGACTGCACAAATTACCCTAGATGCATTGTCGTCCCTGCCATTTACTGTTTGACAGGATGGACAACGCCAAACTCTTACAGACAAATCAAGACTTTCTAAAACGTGTCCACAGGCAGAACAAGTCTTGCTGCTGGGATACCACTGGTCGATGAAGACAACCAGTTTATTTTTCTTTTTAGCAACCCATTGTAGAATTTGTAGAAATTCACCAAACGCCAAGTCTGATATTTTTCTACCCCAAAGTCGCTGCATTCCCTTGAGGTTTAAAGTCTCAAAGCAGAAAACATCAAACTTATCAGTTAACTCATGGGCTAACTTCCAGAACCAATCACGTCGGCGATGAGAAATATCCTCATGCTTGCGTACTAAATTCTTCCTTGCTCGTTCCCTGTTGGATGAGCCTTTCAGTTTTTTAGAGTGTTGCCTACTAGCTTTGTTGATGGCGTTTAGGGACTGCTTGAAAAACTGGGGAGACTCAATTTTAGTACCGTCTGAGCAGGTGAGGAATGTCTTCAACCCAAAGTCAAAGCCAGCGATTCTACCCGTCTTAACTTCAACTTCTGGATTGCTGCCATCATCAACAACAATAACTATAAACAATTCACCTAACGGGGTGCGTTTGATGGTTAGAGTTTTGACTGCTCCCTCAATCTCTCTAGACTTCCAAAATTGATAAACTCGACTACCAATTTTCACTCTCTTGCCACCCAAAAACTTATAACCTGCTTGCTTTAGGGTGAAGGATTTGTATTTCTTTACCTTTTTAAATCCCGGTGGTCTAACTCCTTTTTTGTTGTGTTTAAAGAATAACTGGTAAGCTTTCTCAATGCGTTGACAGATATCTTGCACTGCTTGAGAGCCTACTAATTGCCAGAAAGAATTGCGCTTCCTTAATTTGGCAATATGAGATTGAAGTTTTGCACAATTGAGATGCCTGCTCCACATCCGATAGTATCGTTTGTGTAAAGCAATACAATGGTTATAAATCACCCCAGAAGCATTAATTGTGCGCTTGAGATGTCTATTCCTTTTGTGCTCGTAGAGCTTAAACTTCAATGTTTTCATGGAGCTAATGATATCATTAGCTATGTAGATAATCAATATTCATCTACATGAAAACTGTCTATAATCACTACAACCACGCAATCGGTTTGGCTACTGTTCATTTGGTCTGGATAGCGTGCCGAAGAAGAAAAGTCTTTGCCAATAATGAAGCCCTTAAGCTTAGATGTATTGAAATATTTCAATCTGTGGCTAATGACAATAAATGGGTGATTAAAGCGTTAGAGGTTGCGTCAGATCATGTTCATTTACTGGTTGAATATGACCCGCATCATTCAATATCTCAAGTGGTCAAAGCTTTCAAAGGTCGCTCATCAAAATATCTAAGGCAAGAGTTTCCAGAATTAATCAAACTACCTAGCTTGTGGACACACTCGTATATGTTTGACACCACAGGAAAAGTTAGTACACAGAAAGTCTTGGAGTACATCAACGACCCTGATCACGGATGAATAAATTCATCCTGTTCGCTTATATCCCCCGGCTGAAGCGCGCGGGCTTTACGCATCAAGACTCGTAAATGACTACTGACCACTGACAAAATCCTCGCCCACAAGGGTAATATTATGTTTGCCTAATTAGTTATAATTCTTGCATCTGTGCAAAAACCGCAAAATGCTTTTTCCCCCTGCGGTCTTAATGATAAGTCTTTCACCGGACACGATATAAAAGGATTTTTAATTTCAATAGGAAAATACTACACTTAATTGGGTATAACCCGCTCCAGTTATAGGCTTTAGGTTATGTGGCAAGATTCTAAAATAGAAGTATGTCGCTAAATAAGCATTCTTCTCAATGAAAATACAGTCATCGGTTCTAGTTCATCTGGGATTCGGTAAATATGTGCGCTCAGATCAGGTTACAGCAGTTGTACCAATTGAGGAAGAGCGCGGCCCAGGGCGACGAACCTTCGTTCATCTACAAGGGCAAAGCGATCCAATTGTTGCTTCGCGGGCTGAAGATACTATTGTGCGTGACTTAGTGCAGGAACCACGGGAAGTTACCCAAGCACGGCAACAGCAGGAAATTCTCCAAGATTTATTAGTAGACTTGGGAAATGTCAACTCGACTGTGCGTCGTATTAGCCGAGATGAAGGTGGTTTGGATCTTGAACGTTTGGAGCGGCGCGTCCGCCAAGTTTTAGAGAATTAATTAACATAATGGCTGTTGCCCGTGAGCCATCTGTCTTCAGTAGTGCTGAACAAAAGTAAGGAGTTAGGACTTACGCACTGAAGTCTGAAACCCTGATCCCCCCTAACCCCCCTTAAAAAAGGGGGAACGTCTAAAGCCACGCCACTGAGGGAGTCGGGGAACCCGCAAGGGCGCAGTGGCTGCCTCTTTTTAAGGGGGTTGGGGGATCTGAGTGCGTAACTTCTGGGAGTAATTTTATTTACTCTTTTCACTCACCATTCAGCACTGCTTTTGTGAAAAATCAGCAACGCCAAATAGATAAACACGGAGAATAATTATTCATGCATACAGTTGCAGATAACGAAGTTGCATCAGATAAAGTTGCGCGTCAACCGCGGTTGTGGATGCCAGAGCGTGTTGTATTCACAAAAGCAGCCTTAGAAGAGCCTTACGGTCAGCAGATACTTGAGAAGTTAAAATCGCTTAACTTACCCATTGAGGAATTGTCTGGAAACCGCTTAAATGGTTTGCGCGGTGAGAGCGATCGCGACACTTATAATATTGCTAAACGCACCCTTGCAGTCGTAACTGCACCACCCAGTTCTTTCAAACTCAGCCCTATCCCCCCTTCCGCTGACTGGCAATTTCATATTGCAGAAGGCTGTCCGGCTCACTGTCAATACTGTTACTTAGCAGGTAGTTTATCTGGGCCGCCAGTAATTCGTACCTATGCTAACTTGCCACAAATATTGCAGAACTTAGCAGCTTACGAAAAACCAGGAATAGCAACAACGTTTGAAGTTAGCTGTTATACTGACCCGTTAGGGATTGAGCATCTTACAGGTAGCCTTGCAGAATGTATCCGCTACTTTGGCACTCGTAGCGATGGACATCTGCGTGCTGTTTCTAAGTTCGATGCTGTAGACAAGCTACTCGATTTACCTCACAACGGTCACACACGCATGAGAATGAGCGTGAATGCTGCGCCTGTTTCCGGCCGTTTTGAGGGGGGTACGGCTTCCGTAGCATCTCGGCTTGCAGCTTTGCGGCGATTGGCATTACCACGCCAAGACGGTGGTGGTGGGTATCCAGTAGGTTTAGTCATTGCACCGATTATGCTGATTGATGATTGGCAGTTGCATTATGGCAGTTTACTAGACCAGATTAGCGAAGCGTTAGATTTCGATTGCGACCTGACTTTTGAATTGATATCGCACCGCTTCACGCCAGGGTCAAAAGAAGTATTGCAGACTTGGTATCCTCAATCAAAACTAGATATGGATGAAGCGAAACGCAGTGTCAAGCGCAATAAATTTGGCGGTACAAAGTATGTTTACGATGCTGACATGATGAAAATTGCCAAGCGCTTCTTTGAAACCGAAATTCAACGTCGCTTTCCCGCTGCCAAAATTTTATACTGGACTTAAGCGAAATCACACGTGAAGCTGTTCGCGTTATAATCTGACGGGCACTTTGTACACTCAGATATCTGTCAGATATCTCAACCTATTTGGCACAGTGCCCTCAATTCAATCTAACGGACGAATATTAAGTAGATTGTATACAAGCAATTATGAAACACCTTGAAGGTAAAGTGGCATTAGTCACGGGTGCTACACGGGGAATTGGTAAGGGAATTGCCATTAGTCTTGCTGAAGCAGGTGCAATTGTATACTTTACTGGGCGTAGCTGGGATAACCCTATTGCCAGCAATGGTGTGTCAGGTAGCCTGAGTGAAACCCAAGCAGCCATTGAGGAAATTGGTGGTGTATGTATTCCCGTTCAGGTAGATCATAGTAATGATGAGCAGGTGCGATCGCTGTTTGATCGCATTCAAGATGAGCAGAATGGACGCCTTGATTTACTGGTAAATAATGTTTACTCAGGAGTCCAAGCCTTAAGCGATGCTCAGGGAAAGCCTTTTTGGGATTTTGAACCCAGCCTTTGGGATAGTTGCAACAATGTTGGTTTACGTAGTCACTATGTTGCCAGTGTTTTTGCTGCCCGGATGATGAGCAAGCGTAATTCTGGATTGATTTGTACTATTTCTTCATGGGGCGGTTTGTCTTATATTTTCGGTGCAGCATACGGTGCTGGTAAATCAGCCTGCGATCGCTTGGCTGCTGATATGGCTGTTGAACTCAAGCCTTATAATATCACTTCACTTTCACTATGGCCAGGTATTGTAGGCACAGAGCATATTTCCCGGCTGACATCTCAAATGAACGACACAAATCCTACTGACCAGAAAAACTCATTACTTGCTGAACGTTACAACTGGGAAACTCCCTACCTTACAGGGCGGGTAATTACTGCGCTGGCAGCAGATCCCAATGTCATGCAACGCACCGGACGTGTGCAGATTGTTGCCGAACTAGCTCAACATTATAAGCTTGTAGATCAAAATGGCGATCGCCCTGTATCTTTACGCTCTTTGCGTTTTTTGATACCTTTGGCATTGCCTGTACTGAGAAAGTATCCATGGCTGATACCAGATATAAAAGTGCCCTGGTTGCTGTTACTGCTAACAACACTCAAATCGCCTCAAATTTGATTTAAATACATTTCAATTCATTACTTTATTACAAATCACATAATATCAAAAACCTAATATTTGTTAAGTTATAAACATCGTTTATTGTCACAATAATTTAGATGAGTTGGCTTTGATTTTTTAATAAATAAAATTCATAAAATAAAATAATTTTAGCAATCATTCTTTATCTGGAAAAGAGAAATGACCCAGCTATATAAGGCTGTTGTACTGATCACTGGTGCATCTGGTGGGTTCGGACAGGAACTAACCCGACAATTGTTAATGGCTGGTAGCCGATTAATTTTAACAGATGTGGATGAAGCTGTTTTGTGTAAGCGAGTTGCAGCAATTCAAAGCGTAATCTCAACTGGAGAGATTATTAGTTGCCTTGCTGTTGATCTTGCTACTCGTGAGGGATGTGAAACCCTTTATAGCCAGGTAAAAGCACTTAATATTCCTATTGACATACTGATTAATAATGCTGGCATTGCGGTGTTCGGTCGCATGGATGAAGTTCCTATGGAGAAATGGGAGCGCCTGATGCAAATCAACTTGTTAACCCCAATGCGGTTAAGTGCCCTATTTACTGCTGATATGATTGCCCGGCAAAAAGGTCACATCGTCAATATTTCATCGTTAGCAGGTTGGTCAGCACCAGCTGGATTAACTCATTATGCAGCTAGCAAATTCGGTTTGCGTGGCTTCAGCGAAGGACTGTTCAATGAAGTAAAAGATTATAAAGTAAAAGTTACAGCTGTTTATCCTTTTTTTAGCCGTACACCTATTCTCCAATCAGAAACTTTTGGAACTTTAGGTAAGCTGATCGAAGATGGCTTTCCAGAACGTTTAGCAACCGATCCAGTAAAAGTAATACGCGCAACTATTCAAGGAATTGTTCACGATAAACTGCACGTATTTCCCGATCCAACTGCTAAAAACGTCCATCTTTTGAAAAGATATTCTCCTCTGCTACTGGACTGGATTAGTGATGCATTTATCAGGAGGTTGAAAGTTGGTCAACGTAAGTAATTCTAGTAAAACTCAAAAGATGTTTGAGACTAGTGACAAACATCTGATTATCGGGGCTGGATTTGTCGGATTGGGTATGGCTCAAATACTTAAAGCTGCCGATATTCCCTACGATCAAGTCGATGCTAGTGACGATATCGGCGGTAATTGGTATCACGGCGTTTACGAAACTGCACATATCATTTCGTCACGCAAGATTACCCAATTTACTCATTTCCCCATGCCGGCTCATTATCCCGACTTCCCTAGCGCGCAGAATATGCGGGATTATTTGAACGCCTTTGCCGATCATTTTGATTTGCGTGAACATATCGAATTGAATCGTACAATTAGTTACGTGCGACCAGTCGAAAACAATCTCTGGGAAGTATCTTTTGCTAATGGGGAACAGCGAATTTATAAAGGAGTGTTGATTTGTAATGGTCATCACTGGTGCAAACGGTTTCCCAAATTCCAGGGAGAATTTAACGGCGAGATTATCCATTCCAAAGATTACAAACATCCTAATCAACTTGCTGGTAAACGAGTTCTGGTTATTGGTGGCGGAAACTCAGCTTGCGATGTCGCAGCAGAAGCAGCCCGTGTGGGAGCTAAATCTGTTCTGAGTATGCGTGAATCAGTGTGGTTCATTCCGAAGTCATTTGCTGGAGTTCCAACTGCCGAACTGTTGAAATGGTGGATGCCAGAATGGTTACAACGGCTTGTGGCTTATGGAATTATAGGCCTAACATTCGGCACTCATAAAAATTATGGTCTACCTAAACCCAACCATCAAGTGTTTGCAAAGCACCCGACTCTGAATAACGAAGTGCCTTATTACATCAAACATGGACGAATTACTCCCAAGCCTGCTGTGCGTCGTTTGGATGGTTGGGAAGTGGAATTTGTTGATGGTAGTCGAGAAACATTTGATTTAATCATTTGTGCTACTGGGTTTTACGTCTCGTATCCGTTTCTACCTGTAGAACTTCAACGCGTTGAAGGAGCAGCAGTTCAATGTTATGGCGGCTCATTTTTCGCCGATTACAAGGGACTGTATTTTATTGGTTGGGGACAAGCAAGAGGCGGAGTGGGATCGCTCATTTCAGCTTATAGTTCACTTTTCATCCGTTTTCTCAAACTCCAGGATGAAATCAATGTGCCTATCGGTATGGTTCTCAAAGAAATGGGGCAACAATTACCGAAAACTCATCTTGCTGATCCGCAGCAGATTTTTAGACAATTAAAGCTTGTTAATTTCTTCTTTAACCGGATTGTTAGAAAAGCCTATCAAGTTGATAGCAAATATTCCAACTTTAGTAATAGTCCACTACCTCCCTTACAGGATATTTCTAAAACTCAGCCGTTAGCAAGGTAAGCTTTTGTGCTTTTAATTTGCACAAGTCCGATACCCCGCAATACGGTTCGGATAATAAATTTATTCGTGTTCGCGTAGCGTCTCCGACTGGAGAAGGCAGGCAGGGGAGCAGGGAGCAGGGAGCAGGGGGAAGGAACAGTCGCGTTGAACCCAATACGGTTCAGATAAGAGTTGATCCTCCCTAACCCTCCTTAAAAAGGAGGGGATTAAGCCCCCCTTTTTCTAAGGGGGGTTGGGGGGATCTTTTGGAATCGAATACCACTAACTGAACCGTATTGGCGTTGAACCAGAAATTGGAATAATTTATTTTTTGGAGTTCCCTTAATTGCCAAACGTCTGTGTCAAAAAAAATACCCTGGTAGAAATACCAGGGTTTAAAAAAGTTATTATTTACCATTTCACTTGATAACAATCAAGTGAAATGGTAAAAATACTAGCTAACATTTGCCAAGAGTAACTCGCGTTGTTCTGACTTTTGGACTTTTACCTTACCGTCATCGTCAACATCAACAATGGCTGTGTCTCCATTTGTGATTTGACCGGACAGCATGGCTTCGGCAAGAGAATCTTCTAACAGGCGCATAATCGCTCGGCGTAATGGTCTAGCACCGTAGCTGGGGTTGTAGCCTTCTTGCACTACAAGTTCTTTGAAGCGATCGCTCACTTCTAGAGTGATTCCCTTTTCTGCCAAGCGGACAGAAACTTCACGTAAGAGGATGTCAGCAATTAGCTTGACTTCATCCTTGGAAAGCTGGGTGAACACAATAATCTCATCAAGACGGTTGAGGAACTCAGGACGGAAGTAAGCTTTGAGTTCTTCGTTAACCAAGTTACGGATGCGGTTGTAACTAGCGTCGGCTTGATTGTCAAAGTCGAAGCCTAAACCACCGCCACCTTTTTCAATCACCTTAGAACCAATGTTAGAAGTCAAAATAATCAAAGTGTTCTTGAAGTCCACTTTCCGACCTTTGGCATCGGTGAGGTGACCGTCATCCAAGATTTGCAGCAGCATATTGAATACATCGGGGTGTGCTTTTTCGATTTCGTCGAATAGCAACACTGTGTAAGGTTTACGCCGCACAGCTTCAGTAAGTTGTCCACCTTCGTCGTATCCTACGTAACCGGGAGGCGAACCAATGAGCTTGGAAACGGTGTGTCCTTCCATGTATTCGGACATATCCAGGCGAATCATGGCTTCTTCCGAACCGAAGAAGTAAGCAGCTAATGCTTTTGCTAATTCTGTTTTACCAACTCCGGTAGGGCCAGAGAAGATAAAGCTAGCAATTGGGCGATTGGGGTTCTTTAACCCGACTCTAGCGCGACGGATGGCACGAGATACAGCCGTAACTGCTTGCTCTTGGCCGATAAGCCGTTGATGGAGTGTGTCTTCCAGATGCAACAGTAACTCTGACTCTGATTCAGTTAGCTTGTTAACTGGTACACCAGTCCAGGAAGCAACGATTTGAGCGATGTCTTCCTCATCCACAATGGGAGTTTTCAGAGGTGCATCGCTTTGGGAATCGGGGTGCAGTTTCTTTTGCAGTTCCAATTCCTGGTCGCGCAGCTTAGTAGCGTTGTCAAAATCTTGGATTCTGACTGCTTCTTCTTTGGATTTGGTAACACCAGCGAGTTCGCGTTTGAGTTCTTTATTAGGCGAAATCTGAGAGTTCCGCAGACGAACGCGAGAACCAGCTTCATCAATCAAGTCTATTGCTTTATCTGGCAAGAAGCGATCGCTAATGTAGCGGTCTGACAATTGGGCGGCGGCTAAAACAGCAGCATCGGAAATTGTCACTTTGTGATGTTGTTCGTAAGCTCCCCGTAAGCCGTAGAGAATCTCAATAGTTTCTTCTACTGTGGGTTCGCCTACCATGATTGGTTGGAAACGACGCTCTAAGGCTGCATCGCGCTCAATGTGCTTGCGGTACTCATCTAGGGTGGTTGCACCAACGCACTGGAGTTCGCCTCTGGCCAAGGCAGGCTTGAGGATATTGGCTGCATCCAAGCCGCCTTCTGTGCCACCAGCACCTACTAAGGTGTGAATTTCGTCAATCACTAGGATGATATTACCGACAGAGCGGATTTCATCCACAATTTTCTTGATGCGTTCTTCAAAATCGCCCCGGAAGCGAGTTCCAGCTACCACTGACCCCATATCGAGGCTGACAACTTGCTTGTCTAGCAAAACTTCAGGAACATCTTGGTTGATAATACGTTGAGCTAGACCTTCAGCGATCGCTGTTTTACCAACTCCTGGTTCCCCAATCAATACTGGATTATTCTTAGTCCGACGTCCGAGAATTTGAATGGCACGTTCAATTTCCTTTTCACGACCGACTATCGGGTCAAGCTTGCCTTCTTTTGCCAGTTTAGAAAGATTTCTGCCAAACTCTTCTAGGCTAAGTGCTTGCTGCGTGCGCTTTGAACCACCGCCAGCGAAAGCGTTGGGGTTTTCACCTAAACGACGAATCACAGCAGTGCGAACGCTCTTGAGGTCAACGCCCAGGTTTTGCAACACTTTGGCGGCTACACCTTCACCAGCCTCGGTTAATCCTAAGAGTAAGTGTTCAGTATTAATGTAATTATGTCCAAGGCTATTAGCTTCTTTAAATGATTGCTCGAAGAGGCTTTTTACCTTAGGAGTAAAAGGAATTTCTGGTGGTACAAAGCCAGAACCCCTACCAATAATTTTTTCGACCTCTCGACGTCCTTCCTTGAGGGTAACGCCTAATTCGGCCAATACTTTAGCAGCAACCCCAGTTCCTTCTCCCAAAAGCCCCAGGAGAATTTGCTCTGTTCCTACAAAGTTGTGTCCCAGGCGTCGTGCTTCCTCCTGAGCTAGCATTATTACTTTAATTGCTTCGGAAGTGAAGTGTTCAAACATAGCGGGTCCTTGCTCCCTTGCTGCTTGGACTGTGGGTGAAATACAATTCACCCTTATCTAAAGTTTCTTGTATTTTCTTAAAGACAATGTATCTTTATTTAAACTTGATCAGCAGTGGTGAGAGCCGTAAGAGTTAAGGTGTGGTTGCCGTCATCTTCAATTATGGCGCGATGGGAAGATTCTTAACTCTAGACTCTGGATGAATTAACAATCTGACTAAAGGTATAAACAATGACTGAAGCATCGGGAAGTAAAGACCAACAACATCCGCTTCACAACCGCGATCGCCCCACTATTAATATTTTACTAGCTCAAGAGCCGACAGATTATAATTTAGCAGAATTGGCTAGGCTCATAATTCGTTATCAAGGTTTTCCAGGCGCGCGAGATATCCAACAAGATTTAGATAAAGTATTGCAGCGCTGGGGTTTGAGTGAAACAGAGCTATTTGAAAAAACTCGCCAGATTCACAATCAGGGAGGAATTTATAAAAGTCGCGGCAAAAAAGAAGAACAAGACTGGAATTAGTCAATCCCTTTGGGTAATTCAAAATTCAAAATTCACTCATTCAAAATTCAGACTTTTCCCTACATCCATTTTAGAGCTAGACCCCCACGGGCAATTGCCCACAACCAGGGCATGAAATTCAATACCCAATGCCCAATACCCAAAAGATTATGGGTTAGGAGCTAGTTCTTCTTTATTCTGTGATTTTTGATCCCTGAACCCTAGCTCCTCAGTTTTCCCCTCTTTATTTCCTGCATCTCGCTGGCCTTCATACTCCCGTAGTTGCTTTAATAGTTCTTCTTGCGATGCTTTGATAGTAAATGAATTGACAAGTTTTTGAGTATCTGCCTCAGCACTTTTTACACCATCTGGTGGAAATTTAATAGTTAATGCCTGTTGCTTAATAGCTTGTATGGGAACTACCTTCTCTGGTTTATTAATCGACGATTTGAGCGAGTCTAGGGTAGAAGCAACCTGCACTTGCTGCTCCATTTGTTGTGTAGAAGAGACCAAATTACTTAGACCATTTACCAACTGTCGCAAATTTTGCCGGAAAGCTGGATCGCCTGTCAATTCATCCAAATCAGAGGTAATTTTTTGCGTATTTTCAAATGTTACTCGTGCCGAATCTAAGGTTCTTTGTATTAGTACTAAGTTATTTGGATCGTTTAAAGTTTGAGTGGCATCACGTAAATTAGCTGATGCTTGTGCTGCATTTGCCGAAAGAGTTTCTAAGTTTTTAATTACTTCACCTTGGGTTAAGCGATTAAGCGTAGGTGATAAAGTGTTGACTGTAGTGAGCAGTTGGTTGCTAGTTTGAGTAATGTTATTCAAAGCACCAACCAAAGAAGAACGATTTGTTGTCAATAGGTTGTCTAGATTAGTCAACAGACGGCTTGCTTGAGTTGCGGTGAGACTAAATTGCTTTGCTGTTGAGCCAAGTTGATCTAGCGTGCGGCTTGTAGATGCACTCACTTGATTTGACGCTTGTTGTACTGAAGTAGCAGTGGCAGAAAAAGTACCTAATTGTTGTTGTGCGTTTCTGGACAAACTCTGGAGATCCCGACTCAGAACAGTAACACTAGTTGCTGCTGCTGAGGAGGTTTCTAGTAGCCTATTGACGCTGCGATAGAATTTGGGGTCATTGTATACAGTGGCTAACTCGGTTGTGCTGCGAATTAATTGATCGAGACTGATGCCAATTTGACCTTGTAACCTAGCACCATTACAAATTATGAGGTTGCGATCGCAATTTGGAGCTAGCGGTTTCGCAACGACAGTTCCAGCAGGTAGCGCGGTTTTTGGTGTGATGTCGATAATACTTTCACTGATCAGTCCGCTCTGATTCGCTTCCACTACTACATCACGGGGGATAATCAAATCAGGTTGGGCGATTTCAATTTCTACTTCAACATTATTTGGCCCTGGGCGAATTGCAGAAATGTTGCCTACTTTAACGCCACGGTAACGGACTGGTGCGCCTCTTTGCATCCCACCAGCGTTAGCAAATTCTACAATAGCTTTGTATGTATTACGACTACCAGTATATCTATTTAGCCACAAAACTATTAGCCCAAATACTCCCAGCCCTAGTAAGAGCAACAGCCCCACAGAACCTTCCCTAAATGTTCGTGAACGCATTTTTTTTCTCCACCCATCTAGCCGGCGACCTGAATCGGACCTTGCACACTCCCACTCATAAATTGTCTAATCAATGGATGGTCTGTGCTATCTATTTCACTCACTGTACCCTGCCATTGCACTCTACCTTGATATAGAAATATAAGTCTATCAGCTGTACGTCTAATGGTACTGTCCTGATGAGTAACAATAGCATAAGTACTACAGACTCCTTGCGACTGTTGCAAATGACGGATTAAATCTTCAATCACAGTTGAGGCAATTGGATCGAGTCCGGCTGTAGGTTCATCGTAAAGTAAAAGTTCTTGCCCTTGAATGGCGCTATCAGGGTTAGACATAATTGCACGGGCAAAACTTACTCGTTTTCGCATACCTCCAGACAGTTCAGATGGATAAAGATTTCCTGTTCCTGGTAACCCTACCATCTCCAAATTTTGATTGACCATTTCTCGAATGCGCGATCGCGGTATTTTAGAGTTTTGGTACAGTAAAAACCCGACATTCTCTTCTACTGTCAACGAATCAAACAATGCTGCTTGCTGAAACACCATCCCAATACCAATAGGATCGGCATGATCCTCAATCAAACCGTTTCGTCGCTTTCCTTGCACATAAATTTCTCCGGTGTCGGGGGGTAATAATCCTGCAATAATTCGTAAGATGGTGGATTTACCAGTCCCCGAAGGGCCAATAACTCCTAGTGCTTCTCCCCGATAAATTGTCAAATCTACATTATCTAAAACCTTATTCCTACCAAAGGACTTAGAAATACCTTTCAATTCAATTAATGGTTCATTCATTGGTTATTAGTCATTAGTCATTGGTCATTAGTCAAAAGCCAAAATAAGCTACTCTGGATTTTGGACTTTTGGCCCTGGAGTTTGCAAAGCGGCAAAAATGCAAGATAGTGATGTCATAGTAATTGGTAGCGGTATCGGCGGGTTATGTACAGCCGGATTACTTGCTCGTTATGGCAAGCGAGTGATTGTGTGTGAGAGTCATACAATTGCTGGAGGTGCTGCTCATAGTTTTAAACGACGGGGATTTGAATTTGATTCTGGCCCTTCTTTCTATTGTGGTTTGACTGCTGCCCAGAGTTTAAACCCTGTAAAACAAGTTTTGGATGTTCTGGGTGAATCCATTCAAGTTATACCCTATGATCCTTTAGGACACTACCATTTTCCCGAAGGAACGATCGCAGTTTACAGCGATGCTGAACGCTACTGGCATGAGGTGCATCAAATTACGCCCCAAGGTGCTAAAGAACTCCAGCAGTTTACAGAACGCTTGTTAGGGTTGTATGAGGCGATGAAGGGCATTCCCACCCTAGCTCTGAGGACAGATTGGCAGATAATTTTGGTGTTAGTCAAACGTTACCTGCCATCTTTGGTGAAAATGTTGCCTTACTTGCCAATGGTGCAGAATTCTGCTGGCAATGTTATGGATGCTACAGTACAAGACCCTTGGGTGCGGCGACTCATCGATTTAGAATGCTTTTTGCTGTCGGGTTTAAAAGCACATGGGACAATTGCTCCAGAGTTAGCTTTTATGTTAGGCGAACGCTCCCGTGCTGGAGTCGAGTATCCGGTTGGGGGTAGTGGGGCAATTGTTCAAGCTTTGGTGCGGGGTTTAGAACGCTGGGGTGGAAAGTTGCGTTTAGGATGCCACGTTGAGCAAATTTTGGTGGAATCTGGCAAAGTGATTGGTGTGCAGTCGCGTAATGGCGATATCCTCAAAGCACCTATAGTGATTTCTAATGCAAGTATCTGGGATACTTACAATCATTTGTTACGCCCCGAAGATTTACCTGCAAATTATCGCCAAGCAGCTTTAGAAACACCAGCCGTTGACAGCTTCATGCACTTGCATTTAGGTATCCGTGCTGAAGGCTTAGAAAATCTCACAGGTCATCATGTAGTAGTCCACGATTCTCAGCAGGATATAACTACCCCAGGAAATACCTGCATGATTTCAATTCCCAGCGTATGGGATGCAACTCTTGCGCCAACAGGACATCATGTAGTTCATGCCTATACCCTCGAATCATACGCCGGATGGGAAAGAAATGACGGCTATGAAGAAAAGAAACAACACAAAGCCCAATCTTTATATCGCGCTTTAGAGAAGATTATCCCCGATATCCGGGAACGTGTCGTGGTGGAACTAATTGGTACACCCCTAACTCATGCTCATTATCTCCGAAGATATCAGGGAACTTATGGCCCAGCGATCGCCGCAGGTAAGGGAATGTTTCCCAGTACACATACCCCTATACAAGGTTTATATCGCGTCGGTGATAGTACTATGCCAGGAATTGGTGTGCCAGCAGTGGCGGCGTCTGGTATTTTGTGTGCGAATACTTTAGTCAAGATGCATCAGACAGAGGCGTTGTTAGAGGATGTTTGAAAAGTCCTCTTATCAGTAGCAAAACGTTTTAGATCCCCCTAAATCCCCCTTAAAAAGGGGGACTTTGATTCCGGTTCCCCCCTTTTTAAGGCTACCGTGTACACACAAGTCTTTGAGAGTTGCCCCACAGACTTTTGATCCCCCCAACCCCCCTTTCCAAGGGGGGCTAAAATCCCTCAAAGTCCTCCAATTTATCGGAGGATAATGACGGATCTACAATGATTTCGGTTTAGTACACAGATGTGTGTACACCGTAGCCTTTTTAAGGGAGACTTTGATTCCGGTTCCCCCCTTTTTAAGGGGGGCTAGGGGGGATCGATTGCAATATTTCGTACTTCTCAGACATCCTCTTAAAAATGAGGTTTAGGGTTTAGGGGTGATTAAACCCTCTATCTGCTCACATACACTATCAAACTGATTTAAAACTTGACTATTTGTAAACCTAATAATTTTTAAACCATAGCCTTCTAGAATTCTTGCCCTCTCTATGTCATAGTCTTTACCTTCATCTGTAAAATGGCTATCCCCATCAATTTCAATCACTAGTTGTAAAGTAGGACAATAGAAATCAACTATAAAATAATTAATTGGTCGTTGCCTTAAAACCCGAAATTGAAAATTCCTCAAATACTCACACCACAGCTTTTTTTCTGCTGGAGTCATGTTTTTGCGAAGTTCTTTTGCTCTTTCTACAAGCTTTGGATTGTAAGGTAAATGGAAATCGCTACTTTTAAGGTTGTTTGTCATAGTTTCTAGCGTTTATCCCTTTAAACTCCTTAAAAAATTATGAAATAAAATTAAAGTCCCCCTTTTTAAGAGGGGAACCGAAAAAACATCTATCAAAGTCTCCCTTTTTAAGGAAACCGGAAAAACATCTCTCAAAGTCCCCCTTTTTAAGGGGGATTTAGGGGGATCGAGATATGTGCAACTTCACATTAAATTGATATTAAAGGGGATTTAGGAGGATCGAATGACTTGTGTTTACACCGTAGCCTTTTTAAAGGAGGTTGGAGGGATAAACCAGTGCTTAAAATTACAGCCAACCACTTTTCAGACAACCTCTTAAGCAGATGACGATCGCTCCTTATATCTGCTTACAAATAGAGCGATGCCAAAGGCAAGCCCTCCGGGTTCAGCAGTTGCTTCAAGTCGGGGAACCCGCCCAACGCACTGCTTCACCGCTATGCGTCTACGCTAACATTATGCAGTTAAACGATTATGGTAAAACAACAGAGCTTTCCTTACCATTGTTGTTTGCATCATTCAAGAGTGTAACTGTACTCTCTGATGAGGATTGAGATTTGCTTGAACGGCGTGATGAACTCTTGCGTTGCTTACCTCCCGCCTGGACATATTGCAAACTATCTTTGCCATAATTGGTTGCGACACTCATTAACATCTTTTCCGAATAGCTGTTTAATTCTTCTTCAGTTAGAGAGAGGCGACCTGCCATTTCATCCAGGGTAGAGAGTAAAGTGTTGTAAGTTGATAGCTGAGTTTGCAAAGTTTGAATACGTTTGTCGTAGTCTGTCAAATTCAATCCCCTGCCAAAGTCTAGTGTCGGGCTAATTGATCGCATTCCAGAAATTCGCCGTAGAGCTTTTTCAAGAGTCGGTGAACTGCGTTTTGGTCTTACCATAAGATGCGCTCCTGAAGAAAATCAGAGTATTACTGCGTATACTCTAGCCAATGCAACAATAAAACCCTATGAGAAATAATTCGGAAAAAATTAACTGCAAATCGACATTAATCTGATTATTTTTAGTTGGTTATACTGAAATTTTTAAAAGGAGCGTCTTCAAAGTCGTGTTGAAAGACTTCAAAGTCGTGTTGAGAGTCTTCAAAGTCGTGTTGAAAGACTTCAAAGTCGTGTTGAAAGACTTCAAAGTCGTGTTGAGAGTCTTCAAAGTCGTGTTGAAAGACTTCAAAGTCGTGTTGAGAGTCTTCAAAGTCGTGTTGAAAGACTTCAAAGTCGTGTTGAGAGCCTTCAAAGTCGTGTTGAAAGGCTTCAAAGTCGTGTTGAGGTATTAAATAATGGGTTTCCCTAGCTTAACCCGACCTTGGGCGAAGGCGATCGCACTTACCAAATTGTTTTGATGTGTGGATAGTTGAAAATTTTTTGATCGCAGGTCATGAGTTCTATATTGCGGCGGTAGGCGATTGCAGCAATAATGCGATCGGCTGGATCTTTGTGGAAGTCGCCGGGTAATTGAGTGCTGGCGATTGCATCCAGTGGATCAAGTGGTTCTATGGTGATTCCAGGTCGAGTTTTTGCAATTGCAAACCATTCATTGACGGCAAGGGGGAGTGGTAGTTTTCCTGCACTATGCTTGACTGCAATTTCCCAAACAGAAATGGCAGAAACCATGAGCGCGTTTTGGTTTTCGCCTATGGTTAATAGGGTACGGCCACGGTGGGAAAGCTGTTCTGGAGTATGGAGCCACCAAAGCCAAGCATGAGTGTCGAGTAAAATCATTGTTCCAAAGCATCCCATAATTCAGGCATGGGTTCGTCAAAATCTGGAGGAATAGTAATGGGGATTCCGCGTAGGGGATGCTCAGGGTTGCGATCGCGGGTTAAATCAAGTTCGTCAGGGGATCGGGATGGCTGTGATGCTGAAGGCACTGTCAGGCTTTGAGCCAAAAGTTGAAGGATGCGAATCCTTTGGGCTAAATCGAGGCTGAGGAGTTGCTGCTCTAGTTCTTCAATGCTCATAGCTTCGCGCCTCATGGCTGTGTTATTTATTTTAGCTGAAACAGTAAGAAGCCTCTCGCCTACGCGAAGGGAAGCGATCGCACTCTAGGCGAAGGTACTTCAAAGTCATGTTGAAGTACTTCAAAATCATGTTGAGGTACTTCAAAGTCGTGTTTAAGTATTAAATGATGAGTTTCCCTAGCTTAACCCGACCTATAGCGAAGGCGATCGCACACTTGTTCAGGATGTGTAAAAATACGTTAGCGGAGCTTAACGAAGCGATCGCATCATTCATGTTATTGCAATTATCAGTAAATGTAGGGTGTGTTGTCGCCAAGCGCAACGCACCATCAACGATTCTAGGCGATAACTTCGTTAAGCTCCGCTAACGCATTGCCAATCTATAAATATAGCGGTTCTCAGTTGGATGCAATACAAATTATATCGTCGCGTGTAGGGGCACGGCATTGCCGTGCCCCTACGAGTGTATTGGACTCAACTTAGGTCTTAGGCTGCTCAAAGTGCGATCGCCTATGGCAGCGGGAGCGCGATCGCATGAGTTAAACATTGTTCATAACCACAAACGCAACATTTTTACAGCAGTTTTCACGTATTTGAACCACATCTACCATAGGGAACGCTGCTGTGCCATTATTTACAGACTAATTGCCGTAATTTAGAATACCTTGATATTATTTGGCTAATAGTTCAGCAATTTCGCTCATGACTGAGAAAGAACTGCTACAGGTAATTGAACAAGCGGCAATAGAGGGTGTAACAGAACTTGACCTCTCTGGTAATGAGTTAACGACTTTACCGCCTGAGATTGGCAAGCTAACTCAACTAAAAAAGCTAATTCTCGGCAAATACCTATATGACGAAGATGGTGATTTCGTCGGTACTATTGGTAACAACCTGAGCGCTTTACCTGTAGAAATTGGATTACTCAATCAACTTGAAGAACTTCAGGTTGTTGGTAATAGTTTAACTAGTCTGCCAGCGGAAATCGGACAACTGGTCAACTTGCGATCGCTCGACCTCTACAGTAATCAACTCAGCAGTCTGCCAAGCGAAATTGTCCAACTGGTGAACTTGCAATCGCTCGGCCTGGGCGAGAATCAACTCAGCAGTCTGCCAGCGGAAATTGTCCAACTGGTGAACTTGCAATCGCTCGACCTGGGCGGTAATCAACTCAGCAGTCTGCCAAGCGAAATCGGACAACTGGTCAAGTTGCGATCGCTCGATCTGGAATACAATCAACTGAGCAGTCTGCCGAGCGAAATTGTTCAACTGGTCAACTTGGAATCGCTCTACCTCGAAGGCAATCAACTAAGCAGTCTGCCGAAGGAAATTATCCAACTAGTCAACTTGCGATCACTCAATCTCAGGGGTAATGGCTTAACTAGTCTGCCGAGCGAAATTGTTCAACTGGTCAACTTGGAATCGCTCTACCTGAGTAGCAATCAGCTGAGCAGTCTGCCGAAGGAAATTGTCCAACTAGTCAACTTGCAATCGCTCTATCTCAGCCGCAATCAACTGAGCAGTCTGCCGAAAGAAATTGGGCGTTGCATAATAGAGGGATGAGTTGAGGTTGTCTACTGTGCAATGTCCATACTGTGGATCTACGGAAATTAGGAAAAACGGAAAGCGAAGAGGTAAACAAAATCACATTTGTACCAACTGCGATC